>JAGDZJ010000007.1:0-70402 GCA_049115955.1 Natronospirillum sp. | reverse complement strand
CGGGAATGCGCGCTTTGCGGCATACCGCCTGCGCCCCTGCCTCAGCTAATGCCCGCCGCACTCATGCCCGTCCTTTGCATCCCTTGTTCTATTATCCGCTCATTGCTATTATTGCTGAATAAACAAATGTTTGGCATATAAACATATGGCTATTACCGAGCGCGAGCAGGTCATTCTCGAATGCCTGCGAGCTGATCCCATGATCTCACAGCAAGCCTTGGCTGACCGACTGAACATCAGTCGCAGTGCCGTTGCTGTGCACATCATGCACTTGATGCAAAAAGGCTACGTGGCGGGCAAGGGCTACATTCTGGCTGAGCAGAGCTACGTCGCCGTGGTGGGCGGTGCCAATATCGACTTGTCTGGCCGTAGCGCCGCGGCACTGCGCATGGGTGATTCGAATCCCGGCTCTTTGTCCGTGAGTCCTGGCGGTGTTGGGCGCAATATTGCCGAAAACTTGGCACGCTTGGGCTCGGTTGTGCAGTTTTTTAGTGTGGTCGGGCAGGACGCTTGGGGCGACCAATTGTTGGCGGCGTGCCGAAGTGCGGGCGTCGGTGTAGACCACGTATTGCGGCCTGCCGATGTCAGCACGTCGGTTTACCTGTCAGTGCTGGACGCCGATGGTGAAATGAAACTCGCGTTGAATGATATGGCGGCTTTGAAACACTTGGACGCTGCTGCTCTGGAAAAGCGTGCGGGTTTTCTGGATCGTGCCCCGTTGTGGGTATTGGACGCCAACTTATCGGAAGAAACGCTGCATTGGTTGTTTCAGCGGCGTGCCCACCAACGAGTGATCGTCGATACCGTCTCCGCTGCCAAAGTAGGGCGCCTAATCCCCTATCTTGACCGTATTCATACCCTGAAGCCCAATGCCTTGGAAGCTGAAGTGCTGACCGGGGTTGTGGTGCAGGATACAGCCAGTGCTAAACAGGCTGTCACCGTGTTGCACGATAAGGGAGTAGAGCGGGTATTTTTAACACTGGGCGGGCAGGGTGCATTGTACAGTGCGAATGGCCGCTCGCTCTGGCTCGACGCCTTGCCAGTACAGGTGGTTAACGTGACCGGCGCTGGTGATGCGGCTCTCGCGGCCATCACATACGCTACCTTGCAAGACTGGGATGCCGAGCCCTGCGCCCGTTTCGCCATGGCCGCTGCTGCACTGGCAACCACCAGCGCCCACACCATACATCCCCATTTATCAGAAACTGCCATATTGCAGTTGTTGGAGGCTTCAGATGCAAAACTACCTTGATATTCACCCTGAAATTGCGGCGGCGATCGCTGCGAGAAAACCCGTTGTCGCGCTGGAATCCACCATCATTTCGCACGGCATGCCCTTTCCGCAGAACGTCGAAACAGCGCTGAAAGTCGAAGCCGAAATTCGTCAGCGCGGGGCTATTCCCGCTACCATGGCGATCATGGATGGCAAGTTAAAGGTGGGGTTGACCGAAGCGGAAATTACCCGGCTGGGTAAGGCCGGGCAAGACGTGATCAAATGCAGTCGTCGTGACATGCCTTTTGTACTGGCGGCTGGAAAGATGGGCGCGACCACGGTTGCGGGCACCATGATCATGGCCGCACTGGCGGGCATTCGCGTATTTGCAACCGGCGGCATCGGTGGGGTGCATCGCGGTGCGGAAACGAGCTTTGATATTTCTGCTGACTTGCAAGAGCTGTCTCGCACGTCGGTGGCGGTCGTGTGCGCCGGGGCGAAGTCGATATTGGATATTGGCCTGACTCGCGAGTACTTGGAAACGCAAGGTGTACCTGTGGTGGGTTTCGGTACGAACGACCTACCAGCGTTTTATACCCGTGAGTCTGGCTACGCGGTCGACTATCGCTTAGACAGTGCTGAAGAGATAGCCGCGGCCTTACGAACCAAGTGGCAAATGGGACTGGAAGGTGGCGTAGTGGTTGCCAACCCCATTCCGGCTGAATACGCCATGCCTAAGTCGGTAATTGATAGCGCCATAGCGCAGGCCTTGCAGGAATTGGAAGAGCAGGGCGTCGGCGGCAAAGCCTCAACGCCATTCTTGTTGGCGCGTGTAGCGGAACTGACCGGTGGCAGTTCATTGGACGCCAATATTCAGTTGGTATTGAACAATGCGCGACTGGGAGCGGATATCGCTGTGGCGATGTAACGGAGATGTTTCACGGTCTCGATTCCCTTTGAAAATCAATTTGTTAGCTACTTTCAGTTGACATCTTACCGAGACCGGATAAAATGCGCAGCACATTCTAGGCACGTAGCTCAGTTGGTTAGAGCACCACCTTGACATGGTGGGGGTCGTTGGTTCGAATCCAATCGTGCCTACCAGAATTCACGAAGAAGGCGCAGTTAACCAGACTGTGCCTTTTTTGTTTGTGTTCTGGTCGTACAGAATGGTCCAAATATCACGGTTCTTGGCGCACAGCAGTGTGTCCTGAGCACAATACAAGTGGCCCTTGGTATGGGTCACCACTGGAGATCTGTTATGCCTGTAATTACTCTTCCTGATGGCAGCAAACGCGAGTTTGCTAATCCCGTTACCATCCTGCAAGTCGCCGAAGATATTGGCCCCGGTTTAGCCAAAGCGACCATTGCCGGTAAAGTGAATGGCGTAGAGAAAGACGCCAGCGATCTGATCACTGAAGACGCCGATCTGAGCATTATTACTGCCAAAGACGACGCCGGATTGGACATCATTCGCCACTCGACTGCGCACTTGCTCGGACACGCCATCAAGCAACTGTACCCTGATGTAAAAATGGCCATTGGCCCCGTTATCGACAACGGCTTTTACTACGACATCGATATGGAGCACAAGCTCACCGATGAGGACATCGTAGCCCTCGAAAAGCGCATGCTCGAACTGGCCAAGACCAACTACGATGTCGTTAAGAAGAAGGTCAGTTGGCAGGAAGCGTACGATACATTTGCCCAGCGCGGCGAGATGTACAAGCAAACGATCCTAGAAGAAGACATTGCCAAAGATGATCAGCCAGGTCTGTATCATCATGAAGAATACATCGATATGTGCCGTGGCCCGCACGTGCCCAATATGCGCTTTTGCCATCACTTTAAATTGATGAAGGTGTCGGGCGCTTACTGGCGTGGCAACTCAGAAAATAAAATGTTGCAGCGTGTATACGGTACGGCGTGGGCCGACAAAAAGCAGTTGGCTGCCTACCTGTTGCGTTTGGAAGAAGCTGAAAAGAGGGATCACCGCCGCTTGGGTAAGCAGCTGGACTTGTTCCATTGGCAGGAAGAAGCGCCCGGCATGGTGTTCTGGCACAAAAAAGGCTGGACCATTTATCAAGTGGTCGAGCAGTACGTGCGCGACAAGCTGGAAGAATACGAATACGAAGAAGTGCGTGCACCCATGGTGATGGACGTCTCCATGTGGGAGAAGTCGGGTCACTGGGACAAGTACCACGACAACATCTTTGCCACCGAGTCGGAAAAGCGCACGTACGCTGTTAAGCCGATGAACTGCCCCGGCCACATTCAGATCTTCAACCAAGGCCTGAAAAGCTACCGTGACCTGCCGTATCGCTTGGCTGAATTCGGCATAGTGCACCGCAACGAGCCGTCCGGTTCGTTGCATGGCCTGATGCGTGTGCGTTCCTTTACGCAGGATGACGCGCACGTATTCTGTACTGAAAGCCAGATTCTGCAAGAAGTAAGCGCGTGCATCAAAATGGTGTATGACGTGTACGCCGACTTCGGTTTCGCCGACAGCATTGATGTAAAATTGTCGACGCGCCCTGAAAAGCGCATTGGCAGCGATGACGTTTGGGATAAGTCGGAACAGGCCTTGGCCGAAGCACTGACCGCCAACGGACTGAAATTTGAATATCAGCCCGGCGAAGGCGCATTTTACGGGCCAAAAATCGAGTTTACGCTGTATGACTCCTTGGGTCGCGCATGGCAGTGCGGTACTATACAGCTCGACTTCTCCATGCCCGGTCGTTTAGGGGCACAATTTGTCGATGAAGACGGCGCCCGTAAGGAGCCGGTGATGATTCACCGTGCCATCCTGGGTTCGCTGGAGCGCTTCATTGGTATTCTGATTGAAGAGTACGCTGGAGCCTTGCCGCTGTGGCTGTCGCCGGAGCAGGTGGTGGTCTGTAATATCACCGATAATCAGGCTGACTATTGCAAAAAAGTCGAGAAAGAGTTAAAAGCTCTGGGCTTCCGAGCACATGCGGACTTGAGAAACGAGAAGATCGGCTTTAAAATCCGCGAGCACACTTTACAGAAGGTGCCATACATCGTCGTGATTGGCGATAAAGAGATGGCATCTGAGCAGGTTGCGGTGCGCACACGGCAAGGGGAAGACCTCGGGGCAATGCCTCTGAGTGACTTCGTTGCGACGTTGTCGGCCCAAGCTGCGCTGCTGGGTAGAAAGCAGCAATAGACTGGTCTTAAAAGTCATGGTGTCCCTGTTGTTTAGGCGACACCGTGCGACCAATGAATTAACTGGGGAGATATAATTATTAAGAACGCTAAGCCGCGCAAAGGTAACCGTAGTCCGATCAATGATGAGATCGAAGCCACAGAATGTCGCCTGATTGATGAAAATGGTGAGCAAGTAGGTATAGTGCCGTTGGCCGATGCATTGGCTCGCGCACAGTCGGTCAGTCTTGATCTGGTTCAGATCGCCGATGCAGACCCTATTGTCTGTAAGATCATGGATTACGGTAAAAAGGTTTTCGAAGAGAAGAAAGCCAAAGCCGCTGCGAAGAAGAAGCAGAAGCAAACCCAGATTAAAGAAATGAAGTTTCGCCCGAATACTGATGACGGCGACTACAAAATCAAACTACGTAATGTAGTGCGATTTCTTGAAGATGGCGACAAAGCTAAAATATCGCTGCGTTTTCGCGGACGAGAAATGGCACACCAAGATCTCGGTATGAAGCTGATGCAGCGTATCGAAGAGGATCTGAAAGAGCAGGCGGTGGTTGAACAGCGCCCGAAACTGGAAGGTCGTCAAATGATCATGGTGATGGCGCCAATCAAGAAGAAGTAACCGATAAGCTTAGGCTTATCATATGCGCACCCGGGCAACCGCCAGCCTTATAGGTGCTTCTAAGGACTACAGCTTTGCTGGGTCTTTTAGATGTACCCCTTGCAGCTGAATGCAGCAATGAGTGTGAAGCGGTGGGTGTAATCTAATGGCCAGTGTTCTGGCCGTTAATCATTTGGAGTAATAAAATGCCTAAAATGAAATCCGTATCAGGCGCCGCCAAGCGCTTTAAGAAAACTGCGAATGGCTTTAAGCATAAGCAATCTTTTCGTAGTCACATCCTGACCAAGAAGCCACAGAAGCGTAAGCGTCAACTGCGTAACATGCAGCAGATCGCTCCTTCTGACAAAGCGCTGATCCGTCGGATGCTGCCTTACATCTAAGTCTTCACGAATTTAGTTAACGAAAAGGGTTTATACTATGCCTCGCGTAAAACGTGGCGTCACCGCACGCCAGCGTCACAAAAAAGTTCTTAAGCAAGCCAAAGGTTATTACGGTGCACGTAGCCGTGTATTCCGTGTAGCCAAACAAGCCGTTATCAAAGCCGGCCAGTACGCGTACCGCGACCGTCGTCAGCGTAAGCGTCAGTTCCGTGCTTTGTGGATTGCTCGTATCAATGCAGCATCACGTCAGAACGGCCTGTCATACAGCCGTTTCATCAACGGTCTGAAGCGTGCAAACGTGGAAATCGACCGTAAGGTACTGGCTGATATCGCTGTATTTGAAGCGGCAGCGTTCACTGCTTTGGCAGAGCGCGCTAAGAAAGCTTTGGCTGCCTGATAGCAGACTGCTAGGTTGGCGTTAAGCCGACCGCTCTAGAAAACCCGAAATGACCTTGTTACAGCTTGGTTGTTTCGGGTTTTTTTATGCCTGTGATTTTAGGTTCTCTTCTCATGGTGGTGCTCGTGATGCGTGCGACGTGGCGAAGACTTTACAGCCTGCCATCACGGTTTACAGCAGAATACCTATATAGCTTTTGATTTTACTGGGGGTGTCGGTAGAATCGCGCGGATATATCGATTTTACCGGCCGGTGCTGCATCGTCAGCGGTTGGCTCCGTATTCGAATTATAATAATCGACTCGGTGCAGGTGCCAGTCAGCCACTGGCAACCAGAGTCATACACATTACGGGAGGGTCAATGAGTTCTATTATTGACGTCAAAAATGTATCCAAGTCCTTTGGGCACCTGAAAGTCATCAATGACTGTTCCATTCAGGTTAAAGAAGGCTCCATAACGGGCCTGATTGGCCCGAACGGCGCAGGTAAGTCCACGCTGTTCAACATCATTGCCGGTAATCTTGCTGCCGATGAGGGCAGTATTCATTTCGCCGGTGAAGACATCACCAACACACCCGCCGATCAACTCTTTCATAAGGGGTTGTTGCGTACGTTCCAGATTGCGCATGAATTCTCCTCCATGACGGCGCTGGAAAATCTCATGATGGTGCCCGGTAGTCAGTCCGGTGAAAGCATCTTTAACACTTGGTTCAAGCCGAGTTTGGTTAAGTCGGAAGAGCTGCAAGTGCGCCAGCGTGCGATGGACGTCATCGACTTCCTGTCGCTCGGCCATGTAAAAAATGAGTTGGCGGGTAATTTGTCCGGTGGACAGAAGAAACTCTTGGAATTAGGCCGGACTATGATGGCCAATCCCCGCATTGTCTTGCTCGATGAGATTGCTGCCGGTGTAAACCGTACTCTGCTGCAAGACTTGATCGCCAACATTTTGCGCCTGAATAAAGAATTGGGTTACACCTTTTTAGTGATCGAACACGACATGGACATGATTGCGCGCCTGTGCAATCCAGTGATCGTGTTGGCGCAGGGTGCGGTGATGATGGAAGGCGCCATTGAAGAAATTCAGAACAATACTGAGGTGGTCGAAGCCTATTTCGGCCCTGAAGTCCACTGAGTACAGGAGCAGCATTGAATGGCATTACTTGAAGCGACCAATGTGCACGGTGGCTATGGCGGCATGAACATCCTGAACGGGGTGAACATGTCGATAGAGCAGGGCGATATCGGGGTGATTGTGGGGCCAAACGGCGCCGGTAAATCAACGATGTTGAAGGCGATCTTTGGCTTGTTGCACGTCAATGAAGGCAGTGTGTCATTGCGAGGTGAGGACATCACCAACGCAGACCCAACGCTGTTGGTGAGTAAGGGCATGGCGTTTGTGCCGCAGGAAAAGAATATCTTCCAAAGCCTGACGGTGCAGGAAAATCTGGAAATGGGTGCCTACATCCGCAAAGACAGCTATGCCCATATGCTTGACCAAGTCTATGAATTTTTTCCACCGTTGAAAGAGAAGCGCAACCAGCCAGCTGGAGAACTGTCGGGCGGGCAGCGTCAAATGGTGGCCATGGGCCGCGCCTTGATGGTCGAACCCAGCTTATTGCTGTTGGATGAACCCACAGCGGGGCTTTCGCCTTTGTACATGAACGAGATATTTGATCGGATCATTACAATCAACAAAGCGGGCGTGGGTATCCTGATGGTTGAACAGCACGCTAAGCAGGCGCTACGTATCGCGCACAAAGGCTTTGTATTGGCGGCGGGTCAGAACCGCTTTACCGACACGGGTGAGAACCTGATCAATGACCCCGAGGTCGCCAAGACCTTCTTGGGCGGTTAATCATTAAGGAGAAACCGTTTTGAACGAGTTAGTATTCTTTATTAATAACGTGCTGATTTCCGGTGCCGTGGCGGGGTCCATCTACGCGATGGGGGCCATTGGCATTACCTTGGTGTTCAGCATCATGCGCTTTGCGCACTTTGCCCACGCTGACATGATGACCCTAGGTGCCTTTGTGGTATTTATGCTGACCGCCTTGTTTCCCGGTGTCGGCGCTGCTATTGGCCTGCCCACGGCGTTTGTTATGTTGCCCATTGCTATGGCGGTCACGGCCGTTGCCGCGGTAGGTATCGATAAGGCTTTCTATAAACCGCTGCGTGAACACAATGTGAAACCCATCGTGATCGTAATAGGCTCGCTGGGCGTTACTTTGATGCTGCAAGGTGTCATCCGCCTGTTTGCGGGCACCAGCTCGCGTAATCTCTATATTGAAGACACGAAACAGATATTCCGTATCGACTTCCCGTTTTCTGACAGCACGATTGTAGTGACAGAGCCGCAGATCCTGTTGTTCATCGTCACCTTGGTGGCTGTCGTATCCCTGCATTTATTTCTCAGTCGTTCGCGTCTGGGTAAAGCCATGCGGGCGATGTCGGACAACCCTGATCTGGCGCGTGTGTCAGGTATCAACACCAACACGGTCATCATGGTGACTTGGATCATTGCCGGTTCATTGGCCGCAGCAGCGGGTACACTGTTGTCTCTTGACGTTACCTTGAAACCTGACCTTAGCTTCTTCCTGTTGCTGCCAATCTTTGCGGCGGCCATTGTGGGCGGCGTCGGCCATCCTTATGGGGCTATTGCGGGCGGATTTGTGGTCGGCTTTGCCGAAACACTGGCGGTGTTCAATTGGGCGGTGGTTCTGCGTCCATTACACCGGGTGTTCCCCGACTTGTTTGAGTTGCCGGCGAATCTTTCCTTCGTGGGCACAGAATACAAGATCGTCGTGCCGTTCTTTATCCTTATTGCCATCTTGGTATGGCGTCCTACCGGTATATTTAAAGGGAAGATCATCTAATGTCTAACATGCCTTTAAATCTCCCTGTGCGTGAAACCACGCTGATCGCCATCGTATCAGTGGCGGTGCTGTTTATCTTTATGTCTTTTGGCTCAGCGTACGGTACTCGTATGCTGGTGGAGGCCGCGTGTTACGCGATCATCGCCTTAGGCTTAACCATCCAATGGGGCTACGCCGGGCAGTTCAATGCTGGTGTTATGGGGTTCGTGGCCTTGGGCGGCTTCTGTGCCATGCTGTTCAGTATGCCGACCAATCCGGCCTTCTGGGATTCCGGATTGCCCGCGCAGTTAGGCGGTGTATTCTTGAAGGTGCTGTTTGGTATTGCGCTGGTCGTTGCAGCGTCACAGTCGTACCGTCTTGGCTTATCGAAAAAGCTGCGAACGGCTTTGACGATAGCGGTTGCCATCATTGTGTACTTCACCATTAAAGTAAACTTCATGCCGGTAGCGGCTGCCATTGAAGAGCAGGCCGGATATATTGGTGGTTTGGCCATGCCTGTCTGGATGGGCTGGTTGGCGGGTGCTGTGCTGGCAGGGTTTGTCGGTTATTTCATTGGTCACATTTGTCTCGGCCTGCGCAGTGACTATTTGGCCATAGCGACCTTGGGTGTGGCCGAGATCATCAAAGCCGTGCTGAAGAACGAGGACTGGCTGACCCGGGGTACGGCCACTGTGTCGCCGCTGCCTTGGCCAGTACCGCAACCCATTGATGTGGGCTTTGTGATGGCGCGGGCACTGTATTTGTCGGTGACGGCGGTAATGATCGTGGTGATCTTCTTTCTGTTGCACCGCGCCTATCACGCGCCTTGGGGCCGGATGATTCGTGCCATACGTGACAACGAAGTGTCGGCGTCTGCCATGGGCAAGAACGTTAATAAACGCAACTTAGAGATCTTTGTTTTGGGTTGCTTCTTGATGGGCTTGGGTGGTGCTGCACTGGGAAGCTTTAACGGCATCTTTGATCCGCAGGGGTACATTCCGTTGAACCACACGTTCCTTGTTTTGGTGATGGTGATTCTAGGTGGGCCGGGTAACAACTTGGGTACTATCATCGGTACCTTGGTGGTGTACATCATCTGGATCATGTCTGAGCCATTGGCGCTGTGGTTGCTGGAAGTGTTTACTTCTATCGGCTCCTCTGTATTTGACTGGGATGCGCCGTCGAATCTGTCCAGTCGCGCTCTGCAGGCTCGGGTATTTTCAATCGGGTTGTTGATTGCACTGGTCTTGCGTTACGCGCCTAAGGGCTTGTTGCCGGAGAAGGTGCCGCACCACAATTGATTCTTTGCTGAGAAGAGTGGGTGGGTAGAGTGAACAGGTAAGGAGTAGGTAGTTCTCGACACTGTGTCTGGACTATCTACCTGATCTGGTTGCAGTGTTGCACTTATCCAATCAATTCAGGTGATGTGAGATACTCGGGTAGCGCAGACACAGAGTTGTATGACAGCGTTACTAGGGTGTGTTAAAGACGCCCATAAAAAAACCGAATCAGGTAACTGATTCGGTTTTTTTTTGCCCTACGTTATACTCGTTGGGTTTGTGTCTCAGGCGGATGACGCTGCGCTCTTCCGCCTTATATGTGCAACTACTACTTACTCGATGAAGCCCAAGGTTTCAAAGGTTCCACCACGTACAACCATTTCTACCACAACGCCAGGTACGTCACCGTTCTCGTCGAACTCGTGGCTGCCTGAAGCACCTTCGTAGTTGATGGCAGTGCCAGCAGCGATCAGACGCTTAGCTTTTTCCCACTCGCCGGGCAAGATGATCTCGCCAGGAGCAGAGCTCACATCACGCAGAGCAGCAGACAGACCAGCACGATCCGAGGAGCCGTTTTTCTCAATTGCCAGTGCCAACAAGAAAGCAGCGTCGTAAGACTGTGCAGCAAATACCGCGTTAGGATCTAAACCAGAAGCGGTAGCCATCGCAGCGAAGATTTCAGCACCTGGAATGTCAGGCGTACCAGGACGTGTTGCGATCATGCCTTCCAGTACGCTTGCGCCTACTGCATTGACCAGTGTATCACCGACCATGCCGTCAGCACCTACGTACTGAGTGAAGTTGCCGCTTTCATGCGCTTGACGCAGGATAGTCTGACCAGAACCGTCGGCATAGGCCAGAACGACCAGAGTCTGCGCGCCAGTTGATGCCAAGTTACCCAGCTCAGAGCGGTAATCAGCACGACCGTCTTCGTGTGCCAAGTTAGCGGCTACTGTGCCACCGTTCTGGAACTCACCGGTGAAAGCGTCAGCCAAGCCGCGACCGTAGTCGTTGTTCACATAGGTAACAGCAACGGTATCGATGCCTTTGGACAGCAGCAAGCGAGCCAATGCAGCACCTTGGAAGGCGTCTGAAGGAACAGTACGGAATACCAGATCGTTGTCATTCAGCGTAGTCACTGCAGGTGCAGTTGACGCTGGTGACACCATCACAACACCGCCAGGGATACCCGCGTTGTTCGCCGCAGCAATCGTAGCACCAGTACACAGCGCGCCGACGATGGCCGTTACGTTCTCGGAGTTAACCAAGCGGTCTGCCGAGTTAGAAGCCGCAGAGGCGTCAACACAAGTAGTATCTGCAGAAGGCATAACCACGGTACGGTTATTGAGGATTCCGCCTTGCTCGTTTACTTGGGCTACTGCCAGTTGAGCACCGTCAAAAATAGCCGGTGACAAGCTTTCAATAGGACCAGTAAAACCACCCAAGAAACCGATTTTCACGTCGCCTTCGTCAGCGCCGGACTGCATCCAAACGCCTACACCAATAGCAGCTATCACCACAACGGCGGCAGCGATTAGTATGTTTTTATTCATGCTTTTCTCTCTGTTGTTATTAGAGTTTATGGGACGTTGCTATGTTGGGCAGTTTTTTGAGGAAAAACAAGACTTGCAGCGATTATTCCGGAAATCCTTTAGGGCAATGTTGTCGGGTCTGCTTGCCACGGCATAGAATGGCCTCAAAGTTATGATTTTGAGGTGGATGTGGAACAACGATTAAACGTTGCATTGGTAAGTCAACGCACCGCTCAATGGCGTGCGTTGCTGGCACAACAGACGGAATTACCCATTCAAGTGATTTTTGATGATGAAGATGACTTCCTTAACAAGGCGCAGCAGTGCACCGTTCTTTGGGGTGATACACCGGAAGGCGCGAAATGGCTACCGCAGCTACCCAATATAGAGTGGTATCACACGTTTTTCTCAGGTGTCGATGCCTTGCTGCCGTTACGCGCGCAGCTGCCAAAGAATCTACTCGTAACCAATTCGCGCGATATCGCGGGTCCGCACATTGCTGAATACGTACTGGGCCAAGTGCTGAATCTGACGCGCCAAATTGGACATTACCAGCAGTTGCAAGAACAGAAGGCATGGCAGTGGATGGACTACCGCACCATAGAAGAAGATGCTGCCTTGGTGTTGGGCACCGGCGCTATTGGTCAAATCGTTGCGCAGCGTCTCGCGCCTTGGACAAAACGCGTAGACGGCGTCAGTCGGTCCGGGCGACCGTTGGCGGCGTTCGATAGCGTTCATCAGTGGGAACAAGCCCATCCAATACTGGCTCAGTACCGTATTGTCATCAATACCTTGCCCTATACGCCCGATACCGATGGACTCTTGGATGACGCTTTTTTTAACGGCTTAGCGAATGATGCAATTTTTATCAATGTAGGGCGGGGCGCTACGGTGCAAGACGATGCGTTGCTGGCCGCGTTAGACGCTCAGCCCGAGCGTCGGGCCGTGCTGGACGTTTTTCGCCAAGAGCCTTTGCCGGTAGAACATCCATACTGGCAGCACGCTCAGGTGGTGGTGACGCCGCACGTTGCGGCCCAAAGTCAGCCGCAATGGGTGTTGCCTATCGTGTTGGATAATCTGCAGAGGTATCTTGATGGTGCAGCGCTCAGAAACATTGTGAACATGGAGTTAGGCTATTGAGCACGTTGACGCAACGTTTCATGCGTGCTCTGCCGGGTGTGATTTACGCGGCCATTATGGCGTTGGGTATTACCATGGTGATCGACGGGGTGAGTGGTCGAGAATGGTTGTTGTGTCAACTGTCCAACGGCCTATGTGTGGGCGACTTTGGTGTCGCGGGAACGATTCTGCGTTTGCTGTACAGCGTTGTTGGGCTGGCCGTGACGATTTTATCCGTCTTTACGTTGTACCGTTACCTGCGCCTGGGTGGCGCAAGGCAGCAAAGAAATGAAGCCGATCGGTTGTTGTTGCAGCGCGCAATTGTTGAGATTCGCACGCTGTATCGCCAGCGTCAGTACGCCCGAGCCTTGATGCTGATTGAATCGCTGCGTAAGAAATACCCCGGCAATGCGCAATTGCGCGAGCTGGAAGTGTTGTTGACCCGCGAACTGGACGTACAAGAGATGCAACAGCGCTAGGGAATACTTCAGAGCTTCCCTAGTGGTGCAAATCTCTGTCTGAAAATGCTATATTATCGCGCCCTTCAGGACGAGGTCCTGTTGTATCGGTCTACTCACTGGTTCCGACTTTCTGAGGTACAACTTGCCACCTGAGCCCCCTATCAATCCTGTTTTGAGCGTCGAGCAATTGGCGTGTGAGCGTGACGATCGCGTGTTGTTTACGGGTCTTTCGTTGACAGTGCAAGCGGGGCAGGCGATGCGTTTCGTGGGGCCTAATGGTGCGGGCAAGACAACCTTGCTGCGCGGCCTTGTCGGCTTGAACCATTACTTAGAAGGTCAGTTCACGTGGGCCAGTCGCGCCGACGGGCATCAACCGTTTATTTACGTCGGTCACAAAACGGGTGTGTCGCCTTACTTGACGGTGGCTGAGAATCTCTACTTTTTAGCGCGCTTATCCGGTGTGACCTTAAATGAATCCGCTGTAGACGACGCCCTGCGAGCGGTTGCGTTGCGGGGGTACGATGACAGTCTGGGCAGTGAATTGTCGGCCGGACAGCAACGCCGAGTAGCTTTAGCGCAACTCTATGTATCGGGCATGCCGAGTTGCTGGGTGCTGGACGAGCCCTTTGCTGCTTTGGATAAAAGCGGAGTGGCTGAGTTGGAGCATCATATGCAGCAGCACTGTGAGCGTGGCGGAGCTTTATTGTTTACCACGCACCATGAGCCACAGCATCTGCGGTTTACCGAGATCCATTTGCATGAGAAGCCTATGGGAGAGCCGCGTTGAGCTATCTGGTACGCCGAGAACTGTTGCTGGCCATGCGTCGCCGGGCCGAATTGATGAATCCATTGGCGTTCAATGTGATGGTGGTGGCTTTGTTTCCCCTGGCCGTTACGCCAGACCTCGCCCGGCTTACCTTGCTTGCCCCGGGCATTCTGTGGGTGGCGGCGTTGCTGGCGACTTTGTTGTCGTTGGATACCTTATTTCGCTATGACTACGCGGATGGTGGACTGGAACAACTGGCGACGCGTGATACGTCGTTAGCGGCGGCAGTCATGGCGAAGATTCTTTGTCACTGGTGTTTTACCGGTCTGGCGTTGACCTTGATGTCGCCTTTGTTGGGCATGATGCTGGGTTTGCCTGCTGCGGTGATGCCGGTAACCATGCTGACGCTGGCTCTTGGGACGTTGACGTTTAGCTGCATTGGTTCGATCGGTGCTGCGCTGGTCGTAGGGTTGCGCCGTGGTGGCTTGTTGCTGTCATTGTTGGTGCTGCCTTTGTATATTCCTGTTTTAATTTTTGGTACCGGAACCATTGGCTCTGCTACGGCGGGTATGAATTACCTGGCCCCGTTGGCGCTCACCGGTGCCATCACTTTTTTTGCTTTGGCGTTATCCCCTTGGGTGGCCGCCGGAGCACTCCGATTATCACTTAACGATTAGAGAGGCCAGAATGTTTGGTTGGCTGAGTTGGCAATGGGTTCACCAGTGGAGTTCGCCGCAGAAGTTTTACGGCGTGAGTTTGATCTGGGCGCGTATATTAGGTGTACTGGGCGGCAGTGGCTTGTTGGTCGCTTGGGTCTGGGGTTTGGCGTTCGCACCAGAGGACTACTTGCAAGGCAACAGCTATCGCATCATTTTTGTCCATGTGCCAGCGGCCAGTGCCTCGATGGCGGTGTATTTGAGCATGGCGGTTATGGCTGTGGTGAGCTTGGTGTGGCGCATCAAGTTGGCCGACATGGTGGCTCGGCAATGCGTGACCATTGGGATGTCTTTAACGGCGCTAGCACTGGTGTCCGGTGCAATATGGGGTAAGCCTACTTGGGGTACCTACTGGGTTTGGGACGCGCGTCTGACCTCCATGCTCATTCAGTTTTTCTTGTTTGTCGGACTGTGGGCCATCCATAACGCGATTGAAGAACAAAAGCTGGCCGACAAAGCCGCTGCCATCATTGTTTTGGTTGGGGTCGTCAATCTACCCATCATTAAGTACTCGGTAGAATGGTGGAATACCCTGCACCAGCCAGCGACTATTCGAATTACTCGAGAGACGACCATGGCGATGGATATGTTGATTCCATTGCTGCTCAGTATGGCGGCCACTTACTTGTGCGTTGCGACGTTGGTTATCTATCGAACGCGGCTGGAAATTTTGTATAGGGAGCGCAAAACACGCTGGGTGCGGGATGAGCTAGCAGGGTGGGAGAAGGCATAATATGGGCTACTTTGAAACGTTCGCAGAGTTCATCCGCATGGGCCGTCATGGTGTATACGTCTGGTCCGTCTATGGCATTGCAGTGGTCATCATTGTAAGTCACTTAGTCAGTCTGGCTGTGCAGAAACGGCGTGTAATTCAAGAGTTCCGGAAAATGAAAAAACGGGGAGTATTATGAATCCAGCGCGTCGCCAGAAGCTGACACTGATCCTTATCGCGGTCAGTCTGTTCAGTGTTGCCGTTATTCTACTGTTGTTCGCGAATCGGCATCAGGTGAACCTGTTCTTCTCGCCAACCGAAATCGCTGAAGGGTTAGCGCCGGTGGACCAACCGATACGCGCCGGTGGCATGGTTGTGGTAGACAGTGTGCGCCGCGATACTGAAACGCTGGCGGTGAATTTTCAAGTAACAGACTTCCTGTCCGAAATCACCATGTCTTACGTAGGAATCTTGCCCGATCTGTTTCGTGAAGGGCAGGGCGTGGTGGCCATGGGCAGCGTCGATGCTGACGGCGTCTTCCGCGCTACAGAGGTGTTGGCACGCCACGATGAAAACTACATGCCACCGGAAGTAGCCGCAGCGCTTGAAGCGGCTGGTCATCAACTTCCTACTCGTCCTGCAGACTACTAGGAGTAATGGATGACTGCTGAATTTGGCTTATTGGCTCTGATCTTTGCGTTCTTCTTGAGTCTCGGGCAGGGCGTGTTTCCTCTCGTGGGCTATTACCGCCAGCACGCTGGTTTGCTGCGCTTGGCCCGCCCCATGGCACTGGGCAGCGCTGCGTTTCTGTTTATTGCCTTTATTATACTGACACGAAATTTCTTGCAAGATGACTTCACCGTCAGCTATGTGGCGAATCATTCCAACAGCGCATTGCCGATCTATTACAAGATCAGTGCTGTTTGGGGCGGTCACGAAGGGTCCATGCTGTTGTGGGTCATGATACTGAGTTTCTGGGCTGTTGCCGTAGCGGCTTTTAGTCGCCGTTTGCCATTAGATATGGTCGCGGTGGTATTGGCCGTGATGGGTCTGATACTGGCGGCGTTTAATGCGTTCCTGATTTTCACCTCGAACCCGTTTGCTCGCGTACTGCCTTTCCCACCGTTAGACGGCGCTGACCTGAATCCCTTATTGCAGGATATTGGGCTGATCTTCCACCCACCCCTACTGTACATGGGTTACGTGGGCTTCTCGGTGGCTTTCTCATTCGCCATCGCAGCACTGCTGATTGGCCGCTTAGACAGCGCTTGGGCACGTTGGTCACGGCCGTGGACGACGGTCGCTTGGGCCTTTATGACGCTGGGTATCGCCTTGGGCTCTTGGTGGGCTTACTACGAATTAGGCTGGGGCAGCTGGTGGTTCTGGGATCCGGTAGAAAACGCATCCTTGATACCTTGGCTGGTGGGCACCGCACTCATGCATTCTTTAGCAGCCACTGACAAACGTGGGGTGTATAAAAGCTGGACGGTGTTGTTGGCCATCACTACGTTCTGTATGACCTTACTGGGTACTTTCTTGGTGCGCTCTGGTGTGCTGACGTCAGTGCATTCGTTTGCCAATGACCCACAGCGAGGCATGTTTATTCTGGGCATCTTTGTGGTATTCACCGCCGGTGCTTTACTGCTGTACGCCATTCGTCTGCCTACCCTGAAAAGCACCACGCGGTTCGAGTGGATGTCGCGCGAAATGTTCTTATTGGGTAACAACCTGATGCTGACTTTGTTTACTGTGCTGATCATCATTTTGACGTTTGCACCCGTTGCTAATGACCTGTTGGGGTTGCGTAAAATTTCCATCGGCCCGCCGTGGTTTAATGATCTCACCTTAGCACTTGCACCTCTGTTGATACTGTTGCTGGGTGTAGGCCAGTGGGTGCGTTGGAAACGTCACGAGGTCAAACCCGTTCTGACTTGGGCCGGTTACAATATAGCGCTCGCCATTGCGCTCGGAGCCTTCTGTAATTGGCTCTATGCTGGTGACCTCAATTGGCGCGTGGTACTGGGTCTTTCTCTTGCTTGGTGGTTGGTGCTTGGTCTGGGTAAGGCGCTGTACGACAGTACCCGTAATGCATCTTCGTTGTGGGCTGGCCTGCGCAAGTTAAGCCGCAGTTACTATGGCATGATACTGGGCCACTTGGGCTTGGGCGTATTGGTTGTCGGTGTGACCATGGTGACCCAGTTTGAGATGCAAACGGATGTCCGGATGGGGCCTGGTGATCGACACACATTGGGTGATTGGACCTTCGAGTTTACGCGTTTTGAAGTTGCTGAGGGGCCAAATTTCATTACTCAAATGGGCCATTTTGATCTGTACAACGGAGCGCGCCAAACGGGTAGCCTAGTTGCAGAGAAGCGGTTTTACACCGCGGCAGGTCAGCTGATGACCGAAGCCGGTATTATGGGGCGTTTACCACGTGATCTCTATGTTTCCCTGGCCGAGCAATTGGGTAACAGTGGCGACTGGGCGGTGCGCTTACAGGTCAAACCTTATGTACGTTGGATCTGGCTCGGGGCGATCATTATGTCTCTGGGCGCCGCCTTGGCGGTTTCAGACAAGCGCTACAGAAGAATCAAACTAGGAGCGAACTGATGCGTTGGGCACTGTTTATACCCTTTTTCATCGTGTTGATTGCGGGCACTATTTTTGGCTACATCTTGTCGACGGATCAAGATTTCGAAACCTTGCCGTCGACCTTGATTGGCCGCTCGCTGCCGGCCTTTGAATTGCAGTCCTTGTATGACGAGAATGAAACGCTTACCAATGCAGACATTATTGGCGAACCGTTTCTGTTTAACGTCTGGGGTTCTTGGTGCCCAAGTTGCCGTATTGAGCATCCGGTGCTGAATGACTTAGCAGCAGACGGGGTACGTATTGTCGGGCTCAACTACCGCGACACCCGTGAGGGTGGTTTGGATTGGCTGGAGCGGTTAAAAAACCCTTACGCTATGAATGTGTTTGATCCGCTCGGTATGCTGGGTTTCGATCTGGGTATCACCGGTGCGCCGGAAACGTTCTTTGTGGATGCTGAGGGGATTGTGCGGCACCGGCACGTCGGTGTTATTGATCAACGTGTCTGGGACTCTTCCCTTGCAGAGGTGTATCGGAACCTATGATGTTTTCCAGACACCTTATTCACTTGTTTCGCGTTAGCGTAATAGTGGCAGTTACCATGTTGGCCATTCCGCTCATGGCGGAAACAACCGCTGAGCGCGCCACTTCCCCCTCCATTCGCGACTTCTCCGACCCCAGCTTTGAAGGTCGGTTCCATACCCTGACACATGAACTGCGCTGCCCGCGCTGTCAAAACCAGAGTATCGCTGATTCTGATGCGCCGATTGCCTTAGACATGCGCGATCGTACGGCGCAATTGCTTGAAGCCGGTTATAGCGATGAAGAAATTGTAGATTTTATGATCGATCGTTGGGGTGACTTTGTGACCTATCGGCCGCGATTGGGTAATCATATGGTGTGGATATTGGTGCTGATCGCTGTGTCCGTGATGGGTCTGATAGGCGCGCTATGGGGTGTACGCCGGGCACACGCAACGGGAGGCGCAGCGACTGAGGCATCCGAGCACTCTGAATTGACAGCAGAAGAGCACGCGAGATTGGCTGAACTACGACGTCAGGTAGGCAAAGATTTATGATTATGTTAGCAATGTTGCTGGTGTTGACTGCGCTTTTAGCCGTCGTCCTAGGCTACCCCGCACTGTATGGTGCCTCACGGGAAATTACTCTGGCGCGCAACGCTGATCGCGTACAAGCCTATGAGGTGCGTCGCAATGAGTTGGCCGAGGAGCTCAACGCTGGGGTTATTGACCAAGCGCAGTTCGATAGTTTGTCATTAGAACTCGACAAGCAATTATTGTCGGAGACAGAGATCGCCACGGAGACGCTCAAGGCACGCGGCCGTCTGAATTGGAAGTGGTCACTGGCGGCAACGCTGCTGGTGGCCGCAGCAGCGGCAGCGTTGTACGTGCCTTTAGGTGCGCAGCAGGAGATGGCGTTGTATGAAAAAGCCCAAGTAAGGGATCGCAGCGAAGCCGATTTTATGGCGTTCGTGGGGGCTTATGAATCTTTTGTATTAGGTAAATCGTCACCGACGGCTGAAGATTGGTACATGTTGGCGGACTCCTACACCCAAGCTGGTCGATTCCCCGAGGCGATAGAGGCCTATAACCGTGTAGAGGAAAGATATCGGGCGCGCGGTGAGTTTGATCCCGATGACCTGTCCATTATTCTGACCAGCCGTGGGCAACTGCATTTCTTTTTGGCCGGGCAGCAGTGGTCCGAGGATGTCGAGCGTGATTTTCGCGAGGCTATTCGACTGAATCCTGAAAATACGCAAGCGTTGGGTACACTCGGCGTTGCTTATTTCGCCAGCGGTGAATACCAGCAAGCCATTGATGTATGGCAAATGTTTGCTGATTTAGTACCCGAAGGCGGGGGCCGAGAAACGGTGATTGGCGGTATACGTGCGGCCCAAGAACGCTTAGGCCAAGAACCCGATTTTGAATTGGCAGAACGCACACCGCATCGCGTAGAAATTGTATTCACGCCGCTGCCAGCGGATGTCAATCTGCAGTCTGTTATCTTCGTTTTGGCCCGGCCGGTGGGCGGTGGTATGCCCATTGCGGTACAACGCTACCCGGTCACGCAGATGCCGAGCCGTATTGAGCTCACGGATCGTGACCGGATGTCCGATGCAGCTCGTCTATCGGACTACGATGAAGTTGAAGTCACGGCATTCGTGTCGCCCGGAGGTACTGCGGACTTGGGTCAGGCGACGCATGAAGCACCGATGATTCGTGTGGCTACGGAAGGTGAAGATACATCCATCCTTTTGAGTTTCACTCCAATTAGTCGTTAGGGAAGCATCTAGACAAATCTAATGCAGCTCGTTGAGGCAACGTACGCAAAGTGTCGTTGCTTTGACGAGCGTGCAAGTGTGTTTTGCTGATGAAGAAAACACTCTACAATGCGTTGAATGGATAACAATAAGTTGGCGCAAGGCATGCATTTTCTATGCGACTAAAAAGCATCAAGATGGCGGGGTTCAAATCGTTTGTTGACCCTACCCATATCCCTTTTCCCAATAACCTGACTGCGATAGTTGGGCCTAATGGTTGCGGTAAATCGAATACCATCGATGCCGTACGTTGGGTAATGGGGGAGTCGTCGGCTAAAAATCTGCGTGGCGAAGCCATGACAGACGTTATTTTTAACGGGTCCACGCGGCGGAAACCGGTCGCGCAATGCACCGTTGAGCTGATTTTTGACAACAGTGACCACACACTGTCCGGGCCCTATGCGCAATACAACGAAATTTCCATTAAGCGCAAAGTCACGCGTGACGGCCAGTCTACCTACTACCTGAACGGCAGCAAATGTCGCCGCCGTGACATCACCGACCTCTTTGCAGGCACCGGCTTGGGCCCGCGTAGCTACGCCATCATAGAACAGGGCATGATCTCACGGTTGATTGAATCCAAACCGGAAGAGTTGCGGGTGTTTCTTGAAGAAGCGGCTGGTATCTCCAAGTACAAAGATCGGCGTCGAGAAACAGAAAACCGTATGCGTCGGACGGCGGAAAATCTGGAGCGTTTGACCGACATTCGCGACGAATTGCAGCGTCAGCTTGCGCACCTGGAAAGGCAAGCCCAGGCTGCCGAAAAATACCGACAGTACAAGGCCGATGAAAAGCAGCAGCGAGCACAATTGAGCGCGCTGCGCTGGCGTGATTTGGACCAGGAAGCACAAGGTATTCGCCAGCAATTGGCCGAGGCCGAACGTGATCGTGAAGCACAGACTGCGGAGCTGCGCGAGCGTGAGGCCGAAACGGAAGAAATTCGGTTGGCCAATGAAGACGCCAACGACCGCTTTCAGACGGTACAAAAAGCCTACTATGAAATGGGCAACGACATCGCGCGGTTGGAGCAGCAGTCGGCTCATCAGCGCGAAAAAGTACAGCAGTTGCAAGAACAAATTCGCCGCATAGAGCGCGATCGTCATGAATTGCGCCAGCATCATGAAGCCGATAAAGCACAACTGGAGGAGATGGAAGAGCAGCTCTCCATGTTGCGCCCGGAGCTGGAGCATTGGCAGGAAGAAGCCGCCATAGCGGCAGAAAAGACGCAGGAGCAAGAGTTACTGTTTCGTCAGTACGAAGAGCAGTGGTTGGAGTACAGTCTCGGTTCCGCAGAAGCAGCGCGTCAGTCGGAGCGTTTGCGCTCGCGTATAGAGCAGGCAGAGAAGCAATTGCAGCAGTTGACGCAGCGTCGTGAGCGGCTGCAAATGGAGCTGGCCAAACTGGAGGACGACCCGGCAACTGAACAGCTTATGCAGCTCGAAATGGAGCGCGAATCGGCGCAGGTCCGCCTTTCAGATGCGGAAGAGCAGGCTTTAACCAGTGAAGAGGCTCTGCAGACGCAGCGCGAACAACAGCAACAGCGACGCGACCAAGTGCAATCGTTGCGCCAGCAGCTCAGTCAGCAGCAACAAGAAATCACTCGTCTTAAAGCCGTATTGCAAGCGCAGGCCGGTGATACGGTGCAGGTAAAAGACTGGCTGAACCGCTGGCAATTGCAGCGCAGTCCGCAGGTCATGGAACGCCTAGAAGTGACGGGACCATGGGCGCAGGCGGTGGAGTGGGTGTTGGGCCACTGGCTACAGAGTCATGTGCTGCCCGCCAACGGCTTGCCCGAATTGGCTTGGGAACACTTGCCTGAGGCGCGATTGAATTGGTTGGACGATGGCCAGTCTATGCCGTCCGTGGTTGCTGGGTCGCTGGCAGAGGGTGTACGCGGACCCGCGGCGCTGATTGCCCAGTTAAACGCTGTGATGGTCGCGGACTCTGTTGCCGAAGCTCGTGTAAAAGTCGCTCAGTTAGACGCGAAGAGCAGTGTCATTACTCGGGATGGCGTCTGGATGGGGCCTGGCTGGGTGCGTGTCTTTCGCAGTACAGCCGACCGCGAAGGCTTGTTGGCCCAGCAGCAAAAACTGGAAGAGCTGGAAGCGGCGGTCGATGAAATGGAGTTCGAAGTTGAAGACGCCGAACTGAATCTCGAAGCCATGCAGCTCACCATCGACACCAGCGAACAGCAATGGCAACAACATCGGGCGCAATTAGACGAGGCGCGGCGGCGCGTACACGAAGTCGAAACCCGGGTGTCGGCGCTGAGCGCCTCCAACCAAGCCATGCAGCAGTCATTGCAACGTTATCGCGGTGAACTGAAGGATACCGAACTCGAATACGAACGCGAATTTGAAGCACTGCAGGAGGCTCGCGAGCAACTGGCGGTTGCTCAGCAGAACGATGACACTGCGGAAGACAAAGAGCATTTGCGCGAGCGGCGCGACGATGCCCGTCAGGTGTTGGAAGATCTGCGCGCCCGTCAACGTGAGGCCGAACAGCAGCGTCACAGTTTAGAATTGAAGGTGCATGGCTTACAGAGTCAGTCCGAATCCTTACGTACCGGTTTGGGGCGTGCGGACTTGCAACAGAAGCAAATGGACGAGCGTGCGGAAGAACTGCATCTGGATATTCAAGGCTTGATTGATCCTGATGATAGCCTGCGCGAAGAGCTGGAGGAGAAGGTTGCCAAGCAGCTCGATCTGGCCGAACAGCTTGAACAAGCACGCGCCGAGACTGAACGCTACCACGAGCAGATGCGTGGTTTCGAGCAGCATCGCTTGCGTTTGGAACAGGCCATTGCCTTGCAGCAGCAACGCGTGCAGCAACAACAAATGGATCTAGAGCGCTTGGAAACTCGCAAAGCCACGGTCGAAGAACAGTTGCAAGAGCAGCAGTATCACTTGAATACCTTGTTGCTGAACTTGCCGGACGACCTGACCATTGCGCAGTGCGAACAAATGATCGAGCAGTTGAATCAGCGCATTCAACGCTTGGGGCCGATCAACCTAGCCGCCATTGACGAGTACGCGGTGCAAAATGAACGGAAACAGTATTTAGACCAGCAAAACGAAGACCTGGAGCGCGCGCTGGAAACGTTGGAAGGTGCGATTAGGAAGATTGATAAGGAAACCCGTACCCGGTTCAAGACCACATTTGATCAGGTGAATCAGGGTTTACAGGAACTTTTCCCGAAGGTTTTTGGCGGTGGCCATGCCTATTTGGAGATGACCGGCGAAGACCTATTGGACACCGGGGTGGCCATTATGGCGCGCCCACCCGGCAAGAAAAACGCTACGATTCACTTGTTGTCGGGTGGCGAGAAAGCCCTGACGGCAATTGCCTTGGTGTTCTCTATCTTCCGTTTGAATCCAGCACCGTTTTGTATGCTAGATGAGGTGGATGCCCCGCTCGACGATGCGAACGTGGCACGCTTCTCACGACTGGTCGAAGCCATGTCCGAGCAGGTAGAATTCATCTACATTACGCACAACAAGGTCGCCATGGAAATTGCACATCAGCTAATGGGTGTTACCATGAACGAGCCAGGGGTTTCGCGCTTGGTATCGGTTAACCTCGACGAGGCGGTTGAGATGGTCGCGTCTTAACGAACATTGTTAACAATAATTCGTTAAAGAACGCCATTTTAAAAGAATTCATTGTTGCTTGTGCTTCTTAGGTGCGAGTGACCAACTTTACAGCAGAGTATCGATTCAATGGACGTGCGAGAGTGGATCATCGTATTAGCCATCATCATGATGGTTGTATTGGCAGCGGATGCCTGGCGTCGCGTGAAGCGACAGCAGAAGTACCGGGGTAATTATCGGGCGCCGGTAAAACAACGCGAGCCAGAGACCGATATTCAAGTGAAGCGAGTCGCGGCGCGCGACGAACGGTCGGTGGCCATAGAGGAGCGCACACGTAAACTGCAATTGACTGAGCGAGTGCCCATGCTGGTAGACTCGGTCGCATCTGATCCTGAGCCTGATTTAGATGATGAAGAACAGGAAGAGGGTCAGTATGCCTTTGATTTACAGCCCCCTGTCCAACAACCGGAAACTGAACACTCAGAATTTGAGCGCGACGAGCGGTCTTTCTATACCGATGACAATGACGACTCCGAAATTTCACCCTCTGAGGCGCCAATGGACTATGTCTCGGATGATGACTTGACGCACAGCGAAGACAGTCGGTTTGTCGACGATCAGCCGGAAGCAGAGCACGCGGCTGAATCTCCTCATTTTACCGAACAGATGAACGACGCTTGGGTGGATGACCTCTATGATCGAACCGTTGCCAAAGCCACCACGGATTCGGTGATGAATCAAACGGAGCCGCCATGGGCAGAAGATGTCATGATTGCTGACGAACCGGGGGAGCAGATGTTGGCTGAACCAGAAGCGGTGATCGTCATTACCGTGCTGGCGCGCGACGACTATGAGTTTTCTGGCGCTGCGCTGTTGGAAATACTACTGGCCTGTGGCATGCGCTTTGGCAATATGAACATCTTCCATGCCACGGACGAACAGGGCTTGCTGCAATACAGTGCCGCGAATGCGTTTAACCCGGGTACTTTTGATATCGACAATGTTGAGCATTTCGCGACTCGTGGCGTCACCTTCTTCTTACAACTGCCCTGTCAGGCGAAACCTTTAGAGGCCTTTGATGCTATGTATCACACAGCGCATACTCTGGGTGAGCACTTGCGCGGAGATCTCCTTGACGACAGTCGCAGCATGATGACCGCCCAGACGCTGGAACATTACCGCGAGCGCATCCGCGATTTTCAGCGTACCCAGTTGGTTAAAAGGGTCTGAGTAGAGCGACTATGAAAGCGATCGAACAGCAAATAGCCGTCCTGCGTCAGCAGTTGCAGCAGCACAACTACGCTTACTACGTCTTGGATGAGCCCACAGTACCTGATGCCGAGTACGACCGCTTGTTTCACGAACTGAAGGCATTAGAAGAACAGCACCCTGAACTTGTCACCGCCGATTCGCCGACGCAACGCGTTGGAGCCGTTCTTGTTGGCGGATTCACTCCCGTTACTCATGCTTTACCTATGTTGTCGCTCGACAACGCATTTTCCGGAGAGGACCTGGCGGCATTCTGTCGTCGCCTGCGTGAACGCTTGGAGAAGGAAGGAATCAGCAACGAGTTGGTCTTTTGCTGCGAACCCAAACTGGATGGCATCGCCGTCAGTCTGCGCTATGAGCAGGGCGTGTTGATGCAAGCGGCAACGCGCGGCGACGGCACAACGGGTGAAAACATCACCGCCAATGTGCGCACAATTCCTTCGGTGCCGCTGCGTTTACACGGTACTGACTTTCCTGCATTGCTTGAAGTGCGCGGTGAAATCTACATGCCGCGCAGTGGGTTTCAGCAACTCAATGAGCAGGCGCTTGCGGCGGGCGAGAAAACCTACATGAACCCGCGTAATGCCGCTTCTGGTAGCCTGCGGCAAATTGATCCGGCGGTTACAGCAAAACGCCCGCTGGAGTTTTGCTGTTACGGCTATGGTGAGATTGAAGGCAGCGAGTTACCAGACAGCCAGTATGAACGGCTGCGTCTTTTTCATGAGTGGGGCTTTCGAATCAATCCGGAAATGCAGCGCATTAAAGGCGTAGACGCCCTGCAAACCTATTACAACGGCATCGCCGCCAAGCGCGATACCTTACCGTATGACATTGACGGCGTGGTGTTCAAGGTTGATGCAATAACATTGCAAGACCGTCTCGGCATGGTGTCGCGCGCACCGCGTTGGGCCATTGCGTACAAATTTCCCGCGCAAGAAGAATTGACCGTACTGGAACGCATTGATTTCCAAATCGGTCGCACCGGAGCGGTCACACCGGTTGCCCGCCTGCAACCCGTCCTCGTCGGCGGCGTAATGGTCAGCAATGCTACCTTGCACAATATGGATGAGATTGCGCGGCTGGATTTGCACGAAGGCGATACCGTCATTATTCATCGGGCGGGTGACGTCATACCTAAGGTATTGCGTGCCGTGCCAGAACGTCGGCCGAGCAACGCCCGCAAAGTGCCATTGCCTGACCATTGCCCCGTGTGCAACTCACCCATTGAGCGCCTAGACGGAGAAGTGATTGCACGCTGCACCGGCGGTGTCACCTGTGGCGCGCAGCGCCTGGAAGCGTTGAAGCATTTCGTGTCGCGCAAAGCCATGGACATTGATGGCGTGGGCGAAAAGCTGTTGGAGACACTGATCGATAAACAATGGGTAATGCAGTTTTCTGATCTCTATCGCCTAACCCGTGACCAGTTAATGTCACTGGAGCGCATGGGCGAGAAATCCGCTCAGAACACCATTGATGCGCTCACGCAGAGCAAGGACACCACGCTGCCACGTTTTTTGTTTGCGCTGGGCATCCGTGAAGTAGGCGAAACCACCGCTCGCAATTTGGCGCTGCACTTCGGTAATCTGGATGCGCTGATGCGCGCCGGTGAAGACGAGCTGACGGCAGTGAGCGACGTGGGCCCTATCATGGCGAAACACATTCGGCAGTTTTTTGAGCAAGAGCACAATGTGGATGAAATTCGCAGTCTGATCGGGCAGGGTGTGCAGTGGCCAGCCATCGAAGCTCCGTCTGTCGAAACTCAACCTTTAGCGGGGGAAACGTGGGTCGTAACCGGTAAACTGGAAACGGCAACGCGTGACGAAGTAAAAGCCGATTTACAAGCCTTGGGTGCCAAGGTGGCGGGCAGCGTCAGTGCGCAAACGACCTGCCTCATTGCGGGGCCGGGTGCGGGTAGCAAGCTTGCGAAAGCAGAATCGCTAGGTGTGCCCGTGCTGGACGAAGCAGAGTGGCTGGAGCGGCGGCGCACGTTACTGGGAGCCGACTGATGGATCAAGAAACATTGGTCTACGGGGTTATACGTTCCGTATCCTCCCACGACCGGTTTCAAAGTTTGCATTATCGGCAAACTAACCGTAACGCCGTATTGGCCCTAGGGCAGTCTGATGATTTTCCTTTTTTGACCGCTGACATGTTTCACTTACCGGGTATCCATGAAGAACAGGGTACCTACCTTACACCGCTGATTCAGTTTGCTGGCTCGTACCGCGCCGTTGAATACGAATGGGAGCGCTGGCTAGCCAAATTTGAACGCTTATTACTGGACATGTATTGGCGCTCTGCTACGGTCTACCTGGAAACCGAACTGAGCGGTAAGCATGTATTTTCCTGGGAAAGTCAGGCGGACTTTCACGCACCAGGCAGCAAAGACATGCGGATACAATGCGAATGGGAGCATGAACTTGGATTATTCAAACAATGACGACACGACGGCCGATGACATCGTCCAAATTCCTTGGGGCGAGCTGTCTGAAGAGGCGTTAGACGGTGTCATTCAAGCGCATTTGATCAGTGAACTGGCCGATCACACGGTGGAGAGTTTCGACATCAATGCGCAAATGGAAAATGTGAAAGCCGGCCTAGCGCACGGCGACTGGGTGTTGGTGTTTGACGGCGCCGCGCAGAGCTGCCGATTGTTTCGCCGCACTGATTTCGATGAACTGGTCAAGGGTAGAGTGCTGCTATGATGCTGTGGGTTTCATTAGGCGTCGTCATAGTACTGGCGTTGGCAGTGTACGCCGGTTGGTTGCACTATCGCTTGTATCAGCATCGCCAGAAGCAAGCTCTGCATGACGCCGAGTTCGAGCGCCAGAAGCAGGCGCATGAAGCCTTTTTGCAAGACAGCATTCAGATCATCGCGAAAAACCTGGTGCACGAAGACCTGAATCCCTCTGAAGGCGCGATTCGGATCAAGCATCTGATGGATGGTTTGGAATTGGATGTTCAGGAACGGGAGCAGTTTTCGGTGTTCGATACGCTTTACGAAGCGGTGAAGGACATGGCGACGCATGACGCGCGCAAAGCCCTGAGTCCGACAGAGCGTAAACGTCAAGACTATGAGCGCGAGCAACACGAGCAAAAGCACAAAGTAGACCTGTTAGCCTCTGCTCGCGTGTTGGAAACCTATGCCTTTAAAACCGTAGGGGCAGCGCGCTCACAAAGCCAGCGTTAAGCAGGCTCTTGGCGAAACCAGAGCAGTGTTTGGTCCGCTAGGCTGCGTAACGCGGCCGTCATAATGTGCAGGCCAGCTTCCCATTCGGCCAATGCTGAATCGCCGCCTTCCTGCGCTGCTTGCTCTAGCATATCGTCGGCGTACTTCAGGCGCTTGAAAACGCATTTGTCGTTCAACAGCACAGTCACTTGCTCGTTCCAGTTCAACAATACTTCGCTGGGGCGATAGCCAGCGTTCAACAAGTTTTGCACTTCTTCACTGTCCCACGGCAACTGGCGAACTTTAATGGTGCCGTCTTCGGTACCATGGCGCAGCGCTAACTCGTCCATCACAGCGATGCCTTCAGGGAATTCACCACTGATCAGCCAGTTGGCGATCACCGGCTCCGGCTGGCACAGCGAGCCCAATGGTAGCACCGGCAGTTCACCAAAGGCGTCACGCAAGTACGCAGTGATGTCGTCGGCACGGGCTTCGCTGCCGCACTGCACATACAGCCAGCCTGATTTAAAATCAGCAATCACCATATGGTGCTGACTGCGCGTAAAGGCGCGCGGCAACAACTCCAAAGTAACCTCGTCTTTGAGATCCATCTTTTCGTTGCGCCCGACGCGACGGTCTTCTTTGCGCTGTAGTTCGCTGATCTTGTCCGCCAATACTTCATTGACCACGGCACTGGGCAACAAGCGTTCTTCGCGGCGTAACTGCCAGACCAGAAAGTTTTGTGTCGAAAGCTGGAGTTCGGTCATCTCGCCGTGTGGTGGTATCAGACCCAGGCTGACAGGTTGTGTTGGCAGGCAGTGATGGAACGCATGCTGCTCCAAGTTCGCGCCCTTACCCAGGCGTTGGAGAAATTCGGTGTCACGTATTTGATAAACGAAGGCGTTTTTAAACCACACAGTAAAAATGTCCTGCAAAAAATCGAACAGGCTTTGTAGCGAATTTCCGCGCAAAGGGCAAACAGGAAGTAGTTTTTTAGCGGTCATGCTCTGCTATGCTTGCGGCATGCGCAATCTCATCCCATCTTTTTTAATTCACTTCATAACGCCGCTGATCGTCGTTTTACTCTGTTTGCTAGGGCTGGTGTGGGTCGATGTTTGGCAGTATTCCCGTGTGGCGGTAGAGCAGGGTCAATGGTGGGGGTTGATTAGCGGTCATTTCGCTCACGGCAATGTCGCCCATACAGTGATGAATAGCCTGGGCTTGCTGCTGGCGACTTTGCTCGCTCCGGTGTGGATGAATCGTTGGCCGGGTTTGCCTCTATTGCTTGTTATGAATTTTTTGCTGGGTGTTGCTATCTACGTCGTCGAACCGGATGTGGCTGTTTATCGCGGACTTTCTGGCACACTCCACGGCTGGGTGCTGTTGGCGGTGATATTAAGCCCGCAATTTCGTCCGTTATGGAAGTGGTTCATGGTGTTGCTCATCGTGGGCAAGGTGGGCTGGGAGCAATGGGTAGGCCACAGTTCCTCTACACCGATTTATCTCGGCAATCTGGAAGGCACGGTATTGACCGAAGCGCATGCCTATGGGGCTATGATAGGAGCGATAATTGGTACGTTAGTGGCGTTGTCTGCTTGGTTATTTCCGCACCTGCGCCGCCTTGGTTTGCGCCAAGAAAGCCTGCGCCGCATTCGATAATGTCCGGTCTTTCAGCCAGATAACCCCAAGCGAACGGCTCAATGGCTCACTGGCCACCGACAGCTCCGTCAATTGCTCATCCACCATGATGGTCGGCAGCACACTCCAGCCCAAACCAACGGAGACCATCATCTTGATGGTTTCCAAATAGTTCACGGGTAGAGACGTTTTGATCGGCAGTTTGCGCTTCTCAAATTGTTGGCGAATCACCTGATAGGTCGCCGACGTCTCATAAGGCAAAATGGCGGGTGTGTAGCACAACTCGTTCAGTTGCAGATCCATCTTGCGTGCCAAAAAATGCCGTGGCGATGCCACAAACGTGAGTTCATCGTGCCACAGCTTGTCTTGCTGCAAGAGACGGCTTTGTTGGCCTGTCATCGTCACGAATGCCAGCTCAACTTCACGCTTTTCCACCGCTTGGTAGGCCAATTCGGATTCAAGAAAGTGAATATCCAATTCAACCTGCGGGTGGCTTTCATTGAAGCGTTGCAACAATGCGGGTAAGCGATGCAAGCCAATGTGGTGGCTGGTGGCGAAAGACAGTTTCCCGGCGACTAAGTTGGCTAAGTTCTGCATGGTGCGCGTGGCGTTGTCCATTTCCTGTATAATGCGCTGTGCGGCGGGGATCAGGGCTTTGCCTGCGTCTGTCAGGTGGATCTTACGCCCGATGCGGTCAAACAAGGCGGTGCCCAGTTGGTGTTCAAGATTTTGAATACGTTTGCTGATCGCCGGTTGTGTGAGGTGCAGGCGCAGCGCTGCCTCAGAAAAGCTGCCGTAAGCACTGACCGCCAGAAACGCTTGCAAGCCTTGGATGTCCATTCACATTCCTACTGGTTATCAATTGCATAAAAATTATGAATTTGTTTTATTTTTATGCAAGCGTTAAAATTCCTTCCATTAAAGAAATACCAGAATAACCCGGCACTGGTGCAGGCCCTGCCTTTCAGGTGACGCCGTAAATACGTCCCTGTAGGCTCGTTGCCGCCATCCATGGCGGCACACGCACCTTGCAGGCAGGGCCTGCGCCAGTGCCTAGCCTCTACAGCCACCCATCATGTGTTTTTCAATGGTTTGGGCGTGCTGAAGGGCTAGCGGTGTGACGGTGGGCTCTTAGGCCTCTTTAAGGGCGTTTGCGGACAGGAAGTCCGCAACGAGCCCCCATGGATGGGTTTACGGCGTCCCTGAAAGAGGCCTAAGAGTCAGCCGGTGCACCTTGCACACTGTCGGGTCCGAGAAAAATAATGAGAGTAGGAGTGTCAGCGTGGCTGGTAAAACATTGTATGACAAGTTGTGGGACGCACACCTCGTAGAGGCCCGCGATGATGGTAGCTGTCTCATCTATATTGATCGACAGTTACTGCATGAAGTGACCTCGCCACAGGCCTTTGAGGGTTTGCGCCTTGCAGCGCGGAAGCCGTGGCGACTGGATGCTAACATTGCCACGCCAGATCACAACGTACCCACTACCGTAGAAGAGCGGAAGTCGGGCATTGCCGGCATTGTGGATCCTATCTCACGCATTCAGGTACAAACATTAGACGACAACTGCAGCGAACTCGGCATCCTCAAATTTGACATGGGCGACGAACGCCAAGGCATCGTCCATGTCATGGGGCCAGAGCAGGGCGCAACCTTGCCCGGCATGACCATCGTCTGTGGTGACTCCCATACCTCCACGCACGGCGCATTCGGCGCACTCGCGCATGGCATCGGCACGTCCGAAGTCGAACACGTACTGGCTACACAGTGTTTGATTCAGCAGAAAATGCAGAACATGCTGGTGCGTGTTGATGGCGAACTGGGTGCGGGTGTTACCGCCAAAGACGTCGTATTGCACATCATTGGCGTGATAGGCACCGCTGGCGGCAATGGCTGCGCCATTGAATTTGGCGGCACTGCCATTCAGAGCCTGTCGATGGAAGGTCGCATGACGGTCTGTAACATGGCCATCGAAGCGGGCGCTCGCGCTGGCATGGTGGCGGTGGATCAAACCACCATCGACTATTTTAAAGGCCGTCCCTTTGCGCCCAAAGGTGACTTGTGGGAAAAAGCCGTCGCCAACTGGCGCGAACTGGTCAGCGATGACGATGCACATTTTGACAAGGTCGTCGTCATTGACGCCAAAGACATCGAACCACAGGTAACCTGGGGCACCTCACCGGAAATGGTAGCGAGCGTAACCAGCAAAGTGCCAACCATGGCCGATATGAACAGCGACAGCCGCCGCACTGGATTAGCGCGTGCGCTGGAATACATGGGCTTGCAAGAAGGCCAAGCCATTACCGACATCAAACTGGACCGCGTCTTTATCGGTTCGTGCACCAATTCGCGTATTGAAGATTTGCGCGCCGCCGCCGCCGTGGTTAAAGGTAAGCGCGTGGCCAGCAGCTTGAAACAAGCCTTGGTCGTACCCGGCTCCGGCTTGGTTAAGAAGCAGGCGGAAGCCGAAGGCTTGGATCAGATATTCACCGCGGCTGGTTTTGAGTGGCGTGAGCCCGGATGTTCTATGTGTTTGGCAATGAATGCCGACAAACTGGGTGCCGGTGAACATTGCGCCTCGACCTCCAACCGCAACTTTGAAGGCCGTCAGGGCTTCGGTGGGCGTACACACTTGGTTAGCCCTGCGATGGCCGCTGCCGCAGCGGTGGCTGGCCACTTTGTTGACGTCAGAGAATGGAGTGCCCAAGCATGAAAGCATTAACTGTACACCAAGGCTTGGTCGCACCGATGGACCGTGCCAATGTCGATACCGACATGATCATTCCGAAGCAGTTCCTGAAATCTATCAAGCGCAGTGGATTTGGCCCGAACCTGTTCGATGAGTTGCGTTACCTCGACGAAGGTGAGCCGGGCATGGACAACAGTCAGCGGCCATTGAACCTTGACTTCCCGCTGAATCAGGAGCGTTATCAGGGTGCGAGCATTCTGTTGGCGCGGGAGAACTTCGGTTGTGGTTCAAGCCGTGAGCACGCACCGTGGGCGCTCGAAGACTTCGGTTTCCGTGTCATCATTGCGCCCAGTTATGCGGATATTTTCTACAATAACTGTTTCAAGAACGGGGTTCTGCCCGTCATCCTGCCAGAGTCGGCGGTGGCGCAGTTGTTTGCGGCGATGTACGCCGAGCCGGGTTTTGAGTTAACCGTCGATTTGCCAGCGCAAGAAGTGCGCACATCGACGGGTCAGTCATGGTCTTTTGATATCGACAGCTTCCGCAAGCATTGCTTGGTCAACGGGCTCGATGACATCGGCTTGACGCTGGAGCGCGCGGATACGATTCGCGCGTACGAAGAAAAGCGCAAGGCGGAAGCGCCATGGTTGTTCCAATAGAGAATCAAAGACCGACCTCGACTCACTTCGTCAGGTAAGTATGGGATTCTTGGGGACGCCGTAAAAGCATCCCTGCTGGCTCGCTGCCGCCATCCATGGCGGCAGACGCCCCGCGAATCCCATACCTACCCTCTGAAGTGCGGTAGCTGGTCAGAAAGTGAAGTTAATAATTGGGCAGCATGTTGTTGGGTGCTGGGCGAATCAAATTTTTACTTGGTTCGGATGTTCGGTTTTAGGGGCTCTATAGGGTATTTAATGGCGTTTGCGGACAGGGCGTCCGCAACGAGCCTGCATGGACAAATTCGTCAGGAACGAATTTGCACGACCGTAGGGAGCCCGAAGGGTCAGACACATGGATGTGTCTGATAATCGGTTTACGGCGTCCATGCAACACACATCCCCCAGCTCTCGGCCCGGTAAAATTTAATGGCTGGGTAAGTCAGAACAGTATTAGGAGAAAGTCAGTGAGCAGAAACGTATTGGTATTGCCGGGTGATGGTATCGGGCCGGAAATTGTCACCGAAGCGGTTGGTGTGCTGGAGTGGGCAAGCGAACGGTATCAGTTGGGTATTGAATTGAATGAAGGCTTGGTCGGCGGCGCCGCCATTGACGCAACGGGCGGTCCACTGCCTGAGTCAACGCTGAATGCCGCGAAAAACTCCGACGCCATCCTGTTGGGTGCCGTCGGTGGCCCCAAATGGGACAAGCTCGAAATGGCACTGCGGCCCGAAAAAGGCCTGCTGGGTTTGCGTTCTAACCTCAACCTGTTCGCCAACTTGCGTCCGGCTATTCTGTATCCGCAACTGGCCGCAGCATCCAGCTTGCGCCCCGAAATTGTATCGGGTCTGGACATCCTTATCGTGCGCGAATTGACCGGTGGCATTTACTTCGGCGAACCGCGCGGCATCCGCACCAATGCGAACGGCGTGCGAGAAGGGTATAATACCTACATCTACAGCGAGCCAGAGATTGAACGCATCGCACACGTGGCTTTTCAGTCTGCCATGAAACGTGACAAGCGCGTCTGCTCCGTAGACAAAGCCAACGTACTGGAAGTGACCGTGCTGTGGCGCGAAGTCATGACCCGTATCAGTGCTGAATACCCTGAAGTGGAACTCAGCCACATGTACGTCGACAACGCCGCGATGCAGCTTGTGCGGGCACCGAAGCAGTTTGACGTCATGGTCACCGGCAACATGTTCGGCGACATCCTGTCCGACTGCGCCGCCATGCTAACCGGCTCAATTGGCATGTTGCCCTCTGCGTCATTGAATGACCAGCAGCAGGGCATGTACGAACCGATTCACGGCAGTGCACCTGATATCGCCGGACAGGGCATTGCAAACCCACTGGCGACCATTTTGTCGGTCGCCATGATGTTGCGTTACTCCCTGCACGCCACTGAGGCGGCAGACGCTATTGAAGCGGCCGTAAGCCGCGTACTGGATGCCGGATTGCGTACCGCCGACATCATGAGCGAAGGAGCACGTAAGGTCACCACGGCAGAAATGGGACAAGCAGTCCTGAAAGCACTCAACGAGTGAGGAATATCATGTTAAAAGTAGGATTTGTAGGATGGCGCGGAATGGTTGGTTCCGTATTGATGGATCGCATGCGCGCCGAAAACGACTTTGCCAATATCGACCCGGTGTTTTTCAGTACGTCACAGGTTGGTATCGCAGGCCCTGATGTAGGCAAAGAGATTCCCTTGTTGCAGGATGCGCGTGACATCAGCGCACTGCAAGCCATGGACGTCATCATTACATGTCAGGGTGGTGACTACACAACCGAAGTCTATCAACCGTTGCGCGATGCAGGCTGGAAAGGCTACTGGATTGACGCTGCGTCTACGTTGCGCATGAAAGATGATGCGGTGTTGATTCTTGATCCTGTGAATCGTGGCGTTATCGACCAAGCTCTGGCCGATGGCACTAAAACCTTTGTTGGCGGTAATTGCACTGTATCCTTGATGCTGATCGCTTTGGGTGGCTTGTTCGAAAAAGACCTGATTGAATGGGTGAGCCCCATGACGTATCAGGCGGCTTCGGGTGCTGGCGCGCAGAACATGAAAGAGCTGATTCAGCAGATGGGTGTCATCAATGACGCCGTTGCCGAGCAGGTTAATGATCCTGCATCGGCCATTCTGGAAGTAGATCGCCAAGTGGCGGAAACCATGCGTTCTGATGATTTCCCGACGAAAAACTTTGGCGCGCCGTTGGCGGGCAGCCTGATTCCATGGATCGACAAGGCTATGGAAACCGGACAAAGCAAAGAAGAATGGAAGGCTCAAGTAGAAACCAACAAGATATTGGGTCGTTCAGACCGCCAAGTACCCATCGATGGTATTTGTGTGCGGATCGGTGCCATGCGCTGCCACAGCCAGGCGTTGACCATCAAGTTGAAGAAAGACTTGTCGGTCGGTGAGATCGAGCAGATTCTGGCGACGCACAATGATTGGGTTAAAGTGGTACCCAATGACCGTGAGTTGAGCATTGCTGAATTGTCGCCTGCGAAGGTGAACGGTACGTTAACTGTTCCGGTTGGTCGTATTCGTAAGCTGAATATGGGGCCGGAATATATTTCTGCGTTTACCGTAGGCGACCAATTGCTGTGGGGCGCGGCCGAGCCATTGCGTCGTATGCTGACGATATTGCAAAGCTGAACGTTGCCTTGAGGTAATTGTTCGTTAAAAAGGGATGGCTTAATCGCCATCCCTTTTTTATTTTCGCATGGGAAATGAAACCTACGAGTGTCAAAGTAGTGTCGTACGAAGCATTTTTGCCTACGGTAGTGCTGCAATATTTTGTGCCGTTATGATCGATATTTGCGTCAATGTGCTAATCATAACGTCAGAATACTGGCGCAATTTGATGGCACGCGGGTTGCAGGTAGCTTGCGCAAGGCCGTCATATATTCAATACTTGGCGGGATATCAATATCGGTTATGTCATTAACAAGATGAATATCTGTACGGAAATGTGAAAAGTACCGCTTTTTAAGACAAAAGCGGTACTGTTAGGTAGCGTCTTTGGGTACATTAGCGCGAAGACATAGTCGTACAGTTGTTAAAGGAAAAGGGTATATGACGCGCTTGTTTGCGGTAGTCAGTGCAATCACATTGTTTTGTGTTGCCGGGTTTGCTTCAGCGGTTGGATTGGGAGAGATTACGCTCCGGTCTGCTTTAACCGAGCCCTTGGAAGCAGAAATTCGAATCACTAGTCCCGGCGACTTCTCGGCGCAGGACCTTAATGTGCGCCTGGCCACTCCGGCAGACTTTAGCCGAGCGGGCATCGAAAGACCTTTTTTCCTTACTCAGATTGACTTTACGTTGCGCCAAGTTGGCAACACGATATCGGCGGTATTGACCACAGCAGAAGCGGTCGAAGAGCCCTTTCTCGACTTCTTGGTGGAGTTGACGTGGCCCGGTGGCCGTTTGTTGCGTGAATACACGCTGTTATTGGATCCACCCGTTTTTGCGGATGGCGATGCAAGTCAGATTCAGGTGTTTCCGGCGCAAGAGCCGTCTTTTCAGCAGACTGCACCCGTCACTCCTCCGGTTACTGCTCGGCCCACACCGACACCATCTCGCCCTGCGCCTGTAACGCCACGACAAGAGCAACTGGCTGACAATCAATACCGTGTTGAGAACAACGATACTCTTTGGGAAATTGCGCTACGAACTCGCCAAAACCCTAATCAGACACCGCAGCAGATCATGCTTGCCATTCAGGACCTAAATCCTGATGCCTTCATTAACGGCAACATCAACCGTGTTAAAGCCGGTAGCTTGTTGACCTTGCCGAACGGAGAACAAGTCGCCGTGCGCAGCCGCGCGCAGGCTGTGACCGAGGTAGATAACCAGAATCGAGCCCTGCGCGGATTACCACCGAGTGGGCAGAGTCAAATATCGGCGACGGGTGACGCGGCTTCAGCGACGGGTACGACGGCGCAACGTGATCCTGACGGGTTCTTAGAGCTGGTCGGTACGCCAAGCGACTCGGATACTGGCGGAGCGGAAGGTGAGGCGAGCAGTGCTGAAGTGGCACGCCTGCAAAATGATTTGGCGATTCAGCAGGAACTCAATGATGAATTGCGTCGGCAGAATCAAGACCAGCTGTCGCGCTTAACGGAGTTGGAAGAACAAGTAGCGTTACTGTCACAAATGATGGAATTGCAAAGCGCATCGGCGGCGGATCTGCAAGCTGCGGCGCGTGCTTTAGCGGATGAAGTCGAGGAAGATCAAGCGGCTGCACCAAACGCAGGTGACCAACCAGGTATGTCTGCAACACCGGAAACGACCCCGCCTTCTGTCGTGCTTGAGCCTATGGCTCCAGCGCCGACGTTGATGGATCAAGCCATGGTTTGGCTGGATCGTTTCATTCAGTGGGTATCGCAACCGATTAATGCCGCAATCTCAGCTCTGGCGTTGTTTGTTGTACTGGCTGTGGCGTCTATCGCCCGGCGCCGCCGGCAAGAAGAAGAGGACTTCACCTCTGAGGTGGAAGGTGAGCAAGACAGCAGCGATTTTGACGGCTTCGATGATGATTTGGATTTGGCTGGCGACGACGATCCCGAACAGCAAAGCTATGCGCCTACTAGTTCTGAACAGGGCAGCGCGGCAAGTGCAGAAGCGATAGAAAACGCAGAGTTGTACATTGCCTTTCAGCGCTTTGACGAAGCCGAATCCGTGCTCAAACAGGCGTTAAGTGACGAGCCAGGCAACACGGCACTGCAGCTTAAAATGCTGGAGCTCTATGCTGAAAATGGGCAGTCTGAAGAATTTGAAGCGTTAGCGGCGAAAGTGGGCAGCGACAGAGATACTGTTGCGCGTCTGCGTGCTCAATTGGCTGCAACGGCTCCAGTGGTAGCTGCCAGTATGTCTGGTCTTGCTGCTGATTCTGAAGATGAATTTGCTGACTTGGATCTCGATCTTGATTTGGACGATGAGTGGGATTCTTCTCCTTCTCTGGATAGCATGGATGACGATCTGTCATTGGATTTTATTTCCGAAACCGAACGGAAAGATACTCTTGGCTCGGATAGTTTGCCGGAGCTGGATGTCGGCTTGGAAGACGAACTGAGCCTGGATGTTGATCTGCCTGAGCTCAGCGATGAAGCCGACTTATCTGACGAGGCGCCGACCGTCTCGGAGAAAGACGACAACAGCATGGATTTTGATTTGGGCGACTGGGCGGTGCCAGAGGAGTCAGCTTCGGGTGATGCAGCGACTCGTGAGGCGGAAGACCTAAGCTTGGATATGGATTTTGACGAATTGCCTCCTTTGGATTTATCCACTTTAGACTTGTCAGACGATGAAGAAGCCGACGAAGCAGAATCTGAACTCGGTTTGGACGACGATTTTACCCGGTCACTGTCCGATACACTGGATCAGTTATCCGATGAAGATGAGGATGTATCCTTAGAAGCTGAAGATTTTGCCGACCTAGGGGATTTGTCTGATTTGGGCGACTTTGATCGTACCACCGGTGATACAGCACTGACCGATGGTGGTTTAGAAGATTTTGACCTGTCCGACGATCTCGCTTTTTCCGCAGACGATGAGAGTTTTACGGAACCAGCTAACGCAGATACCGAGCAGGGTGACGACTGGGACGATGACTTTGATTTCCTGGCGGGCTCTGATGAAGTGTCGACCAAGCTTGATTTGGCACGCGCTTATATCGATATGGACGATGCCGAAGGTGCGCGTGATATATTGACTGAGGTGATGGAAGAAGGTAACGCTGAGCAGAAAGCCTCGGCAGAAGCCTTGATTCGGAAGCTCTGATGCACCAATAGCAGTACCGTTGTAAAAGCCGACTTGGGCGACCTTGCGAGAGCAGGGAAGCTGAGTCGGCTTTTTACGTTTCAGCGGTGCAGTTTTCATGCGACACCGTATTGCATCAAACTAAACGATTGTGTTAACTTTGAGTCATCGCAGTGAGAGGTATCTATGTCAGAACACCTGACGGAAGTCTTTGCCCCGGATCATGCAGATCATCATCAGCGCATTGCTCTGGGGGTTGAATACATGGGCACTCAGTACTCCGGTTGGCAGTCGCAGTCGGGCAGTGCTCGTACGGTCCAAGATACCTTGGAGGCTGCCCTGTCTAAGGTGGCGGCTCACCCGGTTCGCTTGTTTTGCGCAGGTAGAACCGATGCTGGTGTGCACGCTACCGGTCAGGTAGCGCACTTTGATACCTCGGCAGATCGTTCGCCTTACGGCTGGACGCTGGGGGCCAATTCGAATCTGCCGAACGACATCAGTGTGCAGTGGATTAAGCCCATGCCGCAAACGTTTCATGCGCGGTTTATGGCGCAGGCAAGGCGCTATCGCTATGTGATCTACAACCATCCCATTCCATCTGCCGTCTTGCGCAATGGGATGACGTGGGAAAAACGCCCTCTGTCGGTCACGCGTATGCAAGCGGCGGCGAACAGTTTTGTCGGTGAACATGATTTTACGTCCTTTCGGGCGGCAGCCTGTCAGGCACATAGCCCTGTAAAGACGATCTATCATTGCCGTGTGATCCGGCAGGGTCGCTTGGTGATCATTGATGTGCGCGCGAATGCGTTCTTGCACCATATGGTCAGGAATATCGCCGGTGTTCTATTGAGCATTGGCAGCGGTGAGGCCGCTGTGGAATGGGCAGGAGAAGTATTGGCGGGGCGGTCCCGTCAAGATGGTGGAGTAACGGCACGCCCCGATGGCTTGTATTTCGTTCGGGCAGAATACGCCAAAGAATTTGAGCTGCCGGAGCCCTCAGTGGGGCCGGCATTTCTGGGAGAGCACCTATGGTAGATCACAATACAGTAGAGCATGCCACGCTAAAACAAGCGGTATCTCGGCGTACGCGCGTTAAAATTTGTGGTCTGCGTGAGCATGAGCATGTGCAAGCTGCTGTGCAGGCCGGTGCGGACGCTCTAGGCTTTGTGTTTTATCCGCCCAGTCCGCGCGCTGTTTCAACGGGGCAGGCTGCGGAGTTGATTACCGCCATGCCGCCGTTCGTGACCAGTGTCGGCTTGCTGGTGAATCCAGACGCAGCGTTGGTACAAGAAGTCCTGCAGCAATGCAATATCGACTTGTTGCAGTTTCATGGTGATGAAGACGATGCTTTTTGTCGCCAGTTCGGTCGTCCATTCATCAAAGCCGTGCGCATGGCTCCCGATCTTGATGTAGAAGCGACCTTGGCACAATGGCCCAGTGCACGTGGGCTATTGCTCGATGCGTGGCACCCTGAACTGCCCGGGGGTACTGGAGAGCAGTTTGACTGGTCACGCATTCCCGAGCGCTGGCGAAGTCGCATCATTTTGGCCGGAGGCCTAACGCCCGACAATGTGGCGACGGCTATCCGGACACTTCACCCGTATGCCTTAGATGTCAGTGGCGGGGTAGAAGTCAGTAAAGGTATTAAAAGTACACAACGAATTCAGGCATTTGTTGCCGCCGTCAGACAAGAGGAACTACGCCATGACTGAACGTAAAGACTATTTCCAGATGCCAGACGCCCGAGGACATTTCGGCGTGCATGGGGGGCGTTTCGCTTCTGAAACCCTAATGGCTGCGCTGGATGATCTTGAGCGTATATATAACCAGCTAAAGAATGATCCCGCCTTTCAGGCCGATTTTGACCGCGACCTCGCGCATTATGTCGGTCGCCCGTCGCCGCTCTATTTGGCGGAACGCCTTAGTCGCGAATGGGGTGGCGCCGATGTGTACCTGAAGCGTGAAGATTTGAACCACACGGGTTCACACAAAATCAACAACGCCATTGGCCAAGCCTTGCTGGCTAAGCACGTAGGCAAAAAACGGGTTATCGCCGAAACCGGCGCTGGTCAGCACGGTGTGGCTACGGCTACGGTTGCGGCACGTCTGGGTCTCGAATGCGTTGTTTACATGGGGGTAGATGACGTCGAGCGACAAAAGCTCAACGTGTACCGTATGCGTTTGCTGGGCGCTACGGTGGTGCCGGTAGCCTCCGGTACGCGCACCCTGAAAGACGCTCTGAACGAAGCCATGCGTGACTGGGTGACCAATGTTGACGACACCTATTACATCATTGGCACAGTGGCAGGTCCGCACCCGTACCCCATGCTGGTGCGGGACTTCCACGCCATCATTGGTCGGGAAGCGAAGCGTCAATTGCAAGAGCAAGCGGGTTGTCTGCCGGATGCCTTGGTGGCCTGTGTCGGAGGTGGCTCCAACGCGATTGGCCTGTTCCATGAGTTCTTGAACGATGAAAGCGTCGCCATTTATGGCGTAGAAGCGGGTGGTGACGGTGTCGAGACCGGTCGTCATGCGGCACCGTTGACGGCGGGGCGTCCCGGCATTTTGCATGGCAACCGCACCTACATCATGGCCGATGAAAATGGTCAGATTCTAGGCACGCATTCTGTTTCGGCGGGTTTGGACTACCCTGGCGTCGGCCCGGAACACAGTTGGTTGAAAGACGAAGGCCGCGCTAGCTATGTATCAGTTACCGATACAGAAGCCTTAGCCGCTTTTCATGAGCTGACGCGTGTTGAAGGTATAATGCCTGCGCTGGAGTCGGCGCACGCCATTGCGTACGCCAAGAAACTCGCGAAGGAAATGGGAAAAGGGAAGCGGATCATCGTCAACCTTTCTGGGCGCGGCGATAAAGACGTGCACACCGTCGCGGCCCTTGATGGCATGCAGGTTTAAAGGAGAGTCGAACATGAGTCGTATTCAACAAGTATTTGCGGACTTGAAAACCGCAGGCCGTAAAGCATTGATTCCTTACATCACCGCCGGAGATCCGGATCTGGACACCACGCTCATGTTAATGCATGAGTTGGTGGCAAAGGGTGCGGACATCATCGAGCTGGGCGTTCCTTTCTCTGACCCAATGGCAGATGGTCCGACGATTCAATTGGCGTACGAGCGTGCTCTGCGCCAAGGCGTTGGGCTGAACGATGTATTGGCGCTCGTTGGCCGCTTCCGTGAAACCGACACGGCCACACCGGTGGTGTTGATGGGTTACATGAACCCGGTCGAATTCATGGGCTACGACCACTTCGTCGACACCGCAGCAGAGGTTGGCGTGGACGGTGTGCTGGTGGTGGACATGCCGCCAGAAGAGTGCCAGGACCTAACGGAAAAGTTGCACGCGAAAGAGCTTGATACTATTTTCTTGCTGACGCCTACGACCTCCGATCAGCGTGCGGCGTCTATCTGTGCCCAAAGCTCCGGCTACATTTATTATGTGTCGATTAAGGGCGTGACGGGTGCGAGCACACTGGATGTCGATCACGTCGCGCAGCAACTACAGCGTTTACGTCAGTTCACTGATTTGCCTCTAGCGGTTGGTTTTGGCATAAAAACGCCCGCGGACGCTGCTGCGGTCAGCCGAGTGGCAGAAGGTGTGATTGTCGGTTCTGCGTTGGTATCTGTGGTGGGAGACTTGCAAACAGCGGGAGCTGTTGAAATTTCATCACAAGTGTCTGCCATAATTGCCGATATGAGACAGGCGATGGATCACGCATAATTTCGGCATTATTGGGGGTTACTATAAACCTCTCTTGAACCCGGTGAGGCGCAACACCATTGGTTTTAGGGGCAACAGCCGCTATGATGGTGAGCACGTTTAGGTCACTACAAGGGCTGTTATGACCGGGCATCGACAACAGGGTGCGGCTAAAAACGACGGCAATGGCGACGGCGAAGTAAACTCTCGCGTAGCCGTGGCTTGGCTTTTTTAGCGGTACCCAACAGATCAGGAGTATGCAATGAGTAGCTGGTTGGACAAACTTGTACCGTCCATTATCCGTTCCGACAGTCGCGACAAGGCAAATGTGCCTGAAGGGTTGTGGGAAAAATGTCCTAGCTGTCAGGCTGTTCTGTATCGCCCGGAGTTGGAAAAAAACCTGAACGTCTGCCCGAAATGTGACCATCACATGATTCTGTCGGGTGACCGCCGTATCGCTACCTTCCTTGATCAAGATGGGCAAGTAGAAATAGCGGCTGACGTAGAGCCGGTCGATCGCCTGAAGTTTAAAGACTCCAAAAAATACAAAGACCGCCTGCTGGCGGCACAGAAAGCCACAGGTAATCGCGACGCGCTCGTGGTTTACAAAGGCAAAGTAGAAGACGTTCCCGTTGTTGTGGCTGCGTTCGATTTTACCTTTCTGGGTGGCTCGATGGGTTCCGTGGTAGGCGAAAAATTCGTCCGAGCGGTAAACGTCTGCCTGGAAAACAAACTGCCGTTGATTTGCTTCCCAACGTCGGGTGGCGCGCGCATGCAAGAAGCGCTGTTTTCATTGATGCAGATGGCTAAAACGTCAGCTGCCATCGAGAAGATGAAGCAAGCGGGTCTGCCGTACATCTCTGTATTGGTTGATCCTTGCTACGGTGGCGTCTCAGCCAGCTTGGCTATGTTGGGCGATTTGAACATCGGTGAACCCGGTGCGCGTATCGGCTTTGCCGGGCCACGTGTTATAGAGCAGACGGTGCGCGAGAAGCTTCCAGAAGGCTTTCAGCGCAGTGAGTTCCTGATGGAGCACGGCGCGCTGGATATGGTTGTCGCTCGCAAAGACTTACGTCCAGTGATCGCGCGCCAGATACGCAAGATGATGCACCTCGCCGCTGCTTGATCATGCCTGATCCGCACAGCAGTCTCGCGGAATGGCTCTCCTGGCTGGAGAGCCTTCACCCAACTGAAATAGATCTCGGCCTTGATCGACAATTGGCGGTGCAGCAGCGCATGTCGATTGATCTGGAACGCTGCAAAATCATCACGGTTGCGGGCACCAATGGCAAGGGCTCAACGTCAACGCTGACCGCGCACCTGTTGCAAGCGCACGGATATCGCGTCGGTCTGTACACCTCTCCACATTTTCTTCATTTTACCGAGCGTGTTGCTATTCAGGGCGTGTCGGTCAGCGAAGACGCTATGGTAGCGGCGCTGTCGGCAGTTGAAGCGGCACGCGGTGAAACTTCTCTGACTTATTTCGAATTCACCACCTTGGCTGCTTTTTGGTTGTTTGCGCAGGCGGATTTGGATTTCATGGTGTTGGAGGTCGGTTTAGGCGGTCGGTTAGATGCCGTTAATGCATTGGATACCGACTGCGCGGTGGTGACCTCCATCGGGCTGGATCACACCGACTGGCTGGGCAAAGACTTGGTCAGCATTGCGCGCGAAAAGGCCGGCATAGTACGGCCGGGAAAACCGCTATTGGTTGGGCGTACGGAATGCCCGGAAGCGTTCGTGCAGCATGCGTTGATCACTGGGTGTGAGTTGTCGTTTGTCGATACACGTCTACCGCTTGAGCAAGGCGATTGGCGCTTCATAGGTACACAGCAGCGCTTGGTGGATTTACCATGGCCGATTCTGCCTTACCCTAGCGCCTTGTTGGCACTGCGCGTATTGGAGTTGATGGGCATTGCGCTGCAGCATGAGCTGGTCGTCGCGGTGTTGCAGAATACTGGCATGCCCGGTCGATTGCAGTGCGTGCAATGGCGCGGTAATGAGATATGGCTTGATGTGGCACATAATCCACATGCGGCGCAGTATGTTGCAAGCCAGTTAGAACGTATTGCACCGCGCTGGACAATAATTTTGGGAATGCTGAAGGACAAAGACGCCAGCGGTGTAGTACAATTGCTCGCGCGTTTACAGCCGGAGTGGTACTTAGTGACCTTGTCAGGAAACCGCGGTCAAACAGCGACTGAGCTGGCCGAACGGACAGGTTTAACGGACGCTGTTTGCCACCCTGATGTAGCCGCCGCACTAGACGCCTTAGAACCGAATCGACAGCAACCTGTACTGGTGTGCGGTTCCTTTCATACCGTAGCCGATGCACTGAATCATATGCCAAACAATCAGCATGGATAATACGCAAAAAAAACGACTGGTCGGCGCTCTGGTATTGAGTGTTTTCCTGTTACTTGCCTTGCCTGTGCTCTTTACGGGGCAGGGCCGCTTGCCCGAAGCCCGTATTACCGATATTCCAGCTCCACCAGAACTGCTGGTGACCTCACCCAGTGATTCCAATCGCGATACCGCCGCAGCCCTTAACGATTTGACGCAGCGAGTTGATCAAATGCTGGATGCTGATCCTGCACCCGAACAACGAGCGGAAGCGCCGCCACCCGCCCCGTCACAGACGCCAGCGCAAACAGAAACTCCGGCGCGGCCACTGGCCTACACACAAGACAGTACAGGTGAAATCAGTGCGTGGTCGGTGCAAATGGGTAGCTTTCGGCAAACGGACAACGCACGCCGACTATTGAACGAATTACGCGCCGCCGGTTATGAAGCCTATACCAAGGAGACCGTATTGTCGGATGGGAGCTTGCTGACGCAAGTCATGGTGGGTCCCGACCCAGATCACGATCGCGTCCGCCAGAAGAAAGATATTCTGGCGGAAGAATTTAATCTTCCGACCTTGGTCGTTCGGTTCCAGCCTTAACAGGAGTCATCATGGCGGTCATTGACTGGATCATTGTAGTTATCGTCGTGGTTTCGGCATTAGTCAGCCTCAAGCGTGGGTTTGTAAAAGAACTGCTCAGCCTGCTGTCCTGGGCCGCCGCTCTGATTGTCGCCAGCTTGTTCAGCGAGCGTCTGGCGGGCTTGATGACCGGCATGATCGCAACCGACAGTTGGCGCCTCGCGGCCGCATTTGCCATCTTGTTCATTGTTACCCTCATTGTAGGTGCCATGGTCAATCACTTGGTCGGTGAACTGGTGCGGATGACCGGACTGTCTGGTTTGGACCGCACGCTGGGTATCGTATTCGGCTTGTTGCGTGGTTTTCTTATCGTGGTGGCATTGCTTGCCGTCGCTAAGTTGTTTGCGCTGGATACACTCTGGCATACCTCATTATTTGTTCCCTGGATTGAACCCTTAATCAGTTGGACCGGACAGTACGTACAGAGTGCGTCCGAAAAAGTGATTGAACTCAGCCGATAATTCGAAAGTGAGATAGAAATATGTGCGGTATAGTAGGTATTTACGGGTACTCGCCCGTTAACCAGTCTTTGTATGATGCATTGACGGTGCTGCAACATCGGGGACAGGATGCCGCAGGTATAGTGACGGAGCAGGGTGGTAAATTCTTTCTGCGCAAGAGCAATGGCATGGTGCGCGACGTGTTCCGTACCCGGCACATGCAGCGCCTTGTCGGTACCCAAGGTATCGGCCATGTGCGTTACCCCACCGCAGGCTCGTCCAGCTCATCAGAAAGTCAGCCGTTCTATGTCAATTCCCCTTACGGTATCGTGTTAGCGCACAACGGCAACCTGACCAACGCCGACGAATTAACCCCCGGTCTCTACAAAAGTGATTTGCGCCACATCAACACCACCTCCGACTCGGAAGTGCTGTTGAACGCCTTGGCGCACGAGTTGCAACAGCGTGGCAAATTGACACCGACGCCAGAAGACATCTTTGCATCGGTAACCGGCGTGATGACGCGTTGTGAAGGAGCTTATGCTGCGGTTGCCATGATTTCCGGGCATGGCATGCTGGCCTTTCGTGACCCGCACGGTATTCGTCCTGCGGTGTATGGTAAGCGCGTACTGGCTGATGGGCGTATCGAATACATGATCGCTTCCGAAAGTGTCGCTCTGGATGCTCAGGGCTTTGAGTTGATCGCTGACATCAAGCCGGGTGAGGCGGTATACGTGGATGCCAACGGCGTTTTGCATCAGCATCAGTGCCATGCGGTGGAGCGCTTTACACCCTGTATCTTCGAACATGTTTATTTTGCCCGCCCAGACTCGATTATCGACGGCATTTCTGTTTATAAATCTCGTCTGCGTATGGGCGAAACGTTGGCTGGGAAAATACAACGTGAATGGCCCGACCATGACATTGACGTGGTGATTCCGATTCCTGATACCAGCCGCACGTCTGCACTGCAATTGGCTCATCAGCTTGGCGTTAAATTCCGCGAAGGCTTTATCAAGAACCGCTACATAGGCCGTACCTTTATCATGCCCGGCCAGCAGCAGCGCCGGAAATCAGTGAAGCAGAAATTGAACCCTATTGGCTTGGAATTCAAAGGTAAGAACGTATTGTTGGTAGACGACTCCATCGTGCGCGGCACGACCTGTGAGCAGATCATAGAGATGGCGCGTGACGCGGGTGCAGCAAAAGTCTATTTCGCCTCGGCAGCGCCTGCCATTCGGTTCCCCAATGTGTATGGTATCGACATGCCAGCGACATCTGAGCTGATCGCTCATGGACGCTCCTTGGAAGAAATTCAGCAGGAAATAGGCGCTGACAAACTGATTTACCAAGACTTGGAAGACCTGATCTTGGCGACTCGGACGCGCAAGTCCGATGTGGTTGATTTTGAATGCTCGGTGTTCAACGGCGAATACGTCACGGGGAACATTACGCCGGAATACCTGCAAGCGCTGCAGCAGCGCCGTAACGATTCAGCCAAAACGACGAAATCTGATGGCACTGATGACAGTGCACTGATAGATTTACATAACGACGATAACGAAGAATAAGCACTGGCGCCACGTAGCCGTTGCGGCAGGTGCTCAATTAGGCAAGAAGGGGTAATAGCGATGGATTGGTCAACGAAAGGGCAGGCCACACAAGCGGTGCGTGCCGGGCAACGCCGTTCAGCGGAGCGCGAGCACTCCGAGGCGCTGTATATGACCGCCAGTTTCCTCTTTGATTCTGCTGAACATGCGGCCGACTGCTTTGCCGGTGAAGCCGAAGGCAACGTCTACAGCCGTTACACCAACCCCACCGTGGCGATGTTTGAAGAGCGTTTAGCCGCAATGGAAGGCACGGACGCCGCGGTGGGCACGGCATCTGGCATGGCGGCTATATTGTCGGTGTGCATGGGTTTGCTGAAGTCCGGTGATCATATTGTTGCCTCGCGCAGCATTTTTGGCTCTACGACAGTGCTGTTCAATAAGTACATGGCCAAATTTGGTGTTGAAATCACCTACGTCGCCTTGACCGACCTAGCCGATTGGCAACAGGCTGTGCGCCCGAATACACGGCTGTTCTTCGCCGAAACCCCCTCTAATCCGCTGAACGATGTGGCAGATATCGCCGCACTGGCCGATTTGGCACGTCAACACGGCGCGTGGCTAGCAATCGACAACTGCTTTTGTTCTCCAGCGTTGCAAAATCCGGCGGCCTTAGGCGCTGATTTGGTCATTCATACTACGACCAAATACATCGACGGTCAGGGTCGGGCCTTGGGCGGCGCCGTGTGTGGACCGCAAGACCTAATCGACGAGATCATTGGTTTTCTGCGCTCTGCCGGGCCATCGATGAGTCCGTTCAATGCGTGGATATTTCTGAAAGGTCTAGAGACACTCAATTTGCGCATGAAGGCGCACTGTGAAAGTGCGCAACAGTTGGCGGAATGGCTTGAAGCCCATCCGGCTGTTGAGAAAGTGCACTATTGCGGCTTGCCCTCGCATCCCGGTCACGCATTGGCGCAAAAACAACAACGCGGGTTTGGTGGCGTGTTGGCTTTTGTGGTTAAAGGCGGCGATAAAGGTAAAGAAAACGCATGGCAAGTCATCAATGCGACCGAGTTCCTGTCTATAACCGCCAATCTGGGCGATGCTAAGAGTACCATTACGCATCCAGCAACGACCACGCACGCGCGTGTGAGTGACGAAGAGAAGGCGAGGGCAGGTATCGTCCCCGGTCTGATCCGAGTGTCCGTTGGTCTGGAAGATATCAACGATATCAAGGCGGATTTGGCACGCGGGTTGGATGCACTGATCTAAACAGCTCCGACAGCGCCCGTGGTGTCGACTGCCTCGATACACCCAATGCGCTGTAGGAGTTTAGATTGTCTCTGTTGCAGGAAACCCTGAATGAAGTCGCGCGTGTGGTGCGCGGTAAGCCCCAGCAAATTCGCCTCGCGCTTGCCACCGTATTGGCTCGTGGACATCTCTTAATCGAAGACGTACCCGGGGTGGGTAAAACCACCTTGAGTCATGCGCTCGCGGGTGTGCTTGGCCTGAGTTTTCATCGTATTCAATTTACTTCCGATCTGGTGCCGGCTGATATCCTCGGTGGTGCTGTCTTTCGTCCTGACACCCAGACCTTCAGTGTCATTAAAGGCCCCGTGTTCACCCATGTGCTGTTGGCCGATGAATTGAACCGGGCCTCGCCTAAGGCTCAGTCGGCATTGCTGGAGGCCATGGAAGAAGGGCAGGTCAGCTTGGAAGGTGAAACCTTTCCTTTGCCACAACCCTTTGTCGTTATCGCGACACAAAACCCGCTCGATATGGCGGGCACGCAAGTGCTACCGGAATCCCAACTCGATCGTTTCCTCGTATCCACTCGGCTGGGCTACCCTGATCCCGATGTCGAACGCAGCTTGCTGTCTGGTCAGGCCAGTCAGGTCGTGTGGCGTGACGTGCGTGCTGTGCTTAATCCCGAACGCCTAGAGGCTTTGCAACAGCAAGTCAGTACTGTGCATCTGAGTGAACCTTTACTGGATTACGTACAACGCCTCATAGCGGCAACACGGCATCATGCGGATATTACGCTCGGCTTATCACCTCGCGCGGCATTGGGTTTAGTGCGATGCGCTCAGGCTTGGGCGTTGCTGGATGATCGCGACTATGTGCAACCGGATGACGTACAAGCCATTTTCGTCAGCGTTGCACGCCACCGTCTGCAAGCACGCCAAGGCAACAATGGTGAGCGCCTAGCGACCAGCATTCTTGCTGAAACACCGCTGTAGTTATGGCGTTCAGTGTAGCTTTTCAACAGCATTTTCAGGCGTGGATGCAACGCCGTACGCCCGCTTCGCGTCATGTTAAATTGGGTCAGCGGCAGATATTCATTTTGCCCAACCGCTATGGCATGAGTTTTCTGGCCCTAGTGCTGTTGATCTTTGTCTTAGGCACTAATTACCAAAACAATTTGATGTTGGGCTTCGCGTTTTGGTTGGTGGCGATCTTTGTTTTCTCCATTCTTTTGACCTTCCAAAACCTCTCGGGGATCGAATTGCGCGCCGGCGCCAGCGGACGGGATTTTATAGGTCAACCGATACCGCACCATTGGCATATTGAAGGAAAGCGCGAGCACTACGGTTTACGGGTGCTGACCCAAGATGAGGTGATCTTTCTCGAAAAGGTCGGACCGACGGCTATAGGAGAAATAACGACCGAAGTGGTTTATACCCATCGCGGCCGACAACCGGCACCACGCTTACGTGTTGAAACGCGCTTCCCATTTGGTTGGGTAACGGCATGGACTTGGTTCCAGCCAGACCAGTACGCCATTGTCTGGCCGTTGCCGCTTGACCACCAAGCCATTCCGAATACCGATGTAGAAGGGCGTCTTGAAACCCTTCAGCAGCGTCGGCAGAGTCAATCCGATTTAGATCAAGCGCGCCCTTATCAGTCCGGCGATACACCTCGGCGTGTACTTTGGCGGCAATACGCGCGGCGCGGCGTGCTGCTGGTAAAAACACCGCCTCCGGATGGTTTGCTCACGCAGACGTTTTCCTTGCATCAAGTTGAGCATTTGGCGTTAGAGCAGGGCCTTGAGCAATTAAGTTGTTGGATGGCCGAGGCGTTTGAGGCGGAGCAAGCGTGGGCACTTGATCTTGGCGATGAATTTATACCGTTATCTTGTGGTATTGAACACTTCCAGCATTGCCTCTCCCGACTGGCATTAATGGGTGACCAAGACGATGTCTAGCGCCGCAACCGTTCAGCTCAATAAGGGTCGAAACAGCACGAAGCCAAGGCACGCGAGCCTATCAGGCACTGTGCAATTAACCACGCCGCAATGGCAGCGCGTTTTAATGCTCCTACAGGGCGTGCAATTGATGCTGGCCATACCCGCCTTCTTATTATTGCCGTTTTGGGTGGTGATCGTTCCCTTAATCAGCGGCGCATGGCAGTGGGGCGTACTGCAGGGCAGGTTGCGCACTTGGTCGGTGTGGCCCAAGCTCGCGGTGCTATTGGCTTTACCCACATTGTTGGTGTTGGCGGGTTTTCATCCTACGTCGCTGGAGTTTTACGTGGCTCTGGCCTACATCGGCGGTGCATTAAAGTTGCTGGAAATGCGGACTTATCGCGACGCGTTGCTGGTCGTGTTAATGGCGCTATTTCTGCTGGCATGCTTTTTTCTGCTGAACCAAGGCATAGCCTATGCGGTGTACGCGACCATCGGTTCAACGATTTGCTTAGTTGCTCTGGCAGCCCTGCACGCGCCCATCGGACTTAAGTTCGTGGACGGTTGGCGCATAGCGGTACGAGCTTCGTTAGTGACAGCCCCTTTCATGATTGCCCTGTTTATGCTGTTCCCGCGTTTGGATCCCCTATGGCGCATGCCTCTAACGTCGGACGTCGCCCGCACGGGGATCTCCAGTACCATGGCGCCAGGCGATATCGCACAGTTGGTGCAATCGGATGAGTTGGTGTTTCGTGCGCAGTTTGAGGGTGAAATGCCGAACCCGGAAGACTTGTATTGGCGAGTCATGACCTTGGACTATTACAACGGAGAACGCTGGTACCAGTCAGCGGAACGCGGCAACTTACCGGGCAGGCAGAACTTGCAGCCTTCAGAACCGCTGGTCGCCGAGACAGGGACTGAGCGTTGGGCGTATGAACTGACACTTGCCCCGACCGGCCAGCGATGGGTGCCTACATTGGAACACTTGATTGCAGGGTACGGCGCCAACGCGGTGCGTACCGCAGACCAACGTTTGGTATGGCGTTCGGCGTTGAATAGAGCCGACCGCTTGACGGCGCAGGCCGCCAGCACGGTGGTGTGGCGGAATCAAGAGCAGCAGCGTAGCGCCTTGCGCCTGCCAAGCACCGGCAACCAAAGGACTAGGGCGTTAGCAGACGAACTGCGACAAGCCAGCGCCAATGATGAAGAATTTGCGTGGCGTGTCATGCGCTTGTTTGCTGCCGATGAATTTAGTTACACCTTGCAGCCGGGCACCATGACCGGTCGCGACAGCATCGACGAGTTTTTGTTCACGCATCAGGCTGGCTTTTGTGCGCACTATGCTGAAGCCTTCGTCTATATGATGCGTGCCGCTGGTGTGCCGGCGCGGGTAGTGGTGGGTTATCTGGGTGGACAACGCAGCGCCGATGGCCGTTATCTGCGCGTGCGGCAACGTGAGGCACATGCTTGGGCGGAAGTCTGGTTAAACGACGCTTGGTTGCGTTTCGACCCCACGTCCATGGTTGCTCCCAATCGGCTTGAATTTCAGCTGGATGATAGGGTAGTGGATGCGAGCGCGCTACCGCGTAACGAGTGGCTGGGTGAAGGTGGTCCGGTGTGGTTGCAAAGGCTTTATTGGCAATGGGATGGTGTGCAATACAATTGGCAGCGCTGGGTGCTGAATTTTTCCGAACAGGATCAAGCTCGTATTTGGCAGCAGTGGCTTTTGTCTGAGAGTGTGAAGTCGGTTGTAGTATTCACATCTTTTGCCTTCCTATCGCTGTTCGGAAGTTGGTATATTGTGTTACAGATTGCCAAAAATAAGTATAAGTGGGGTGTGCGTGGATTGGAGTATCGAGCCCGAAAATATTGTCGTCGCCGCGCTCCAGACTTAGCAGATTTCGAAGGGTTAAATGGCTGGGCGGAGCGTCTAAAAGAGCGAGATCCGGATTTATCAGCTGCCTTGAGTTCATTCGCGGCAGCGTACTTACCCTTGGTTTATGGTAGAGACGCTAGTGACCCGCAGCTATATCGATCAGCGCGGCAACAATTGCAGAATTTAGAGCGAATCACACGAAGATGACAGAGTCACGCCATGACAAAGAAACCGTTAAAGAGTTGCAGCGGCATTTTGGTCGACGAGTGATCAGTGATGCGCGTGGTTTGGTCGATCAATGGTATGGTTTACGTACACAGCAATGGCAGGAAGAATGGTTTTCAGCCTTCAGCAGTCGCTTGCTGCGCTTGGAAAAATCGGCGCAGCGTTATGACCAGTCAGACATTGCTGAAGTAGCGGCGTCTATTCGTGCTTTAGTTGATGATTGCTCAGCGCATCGAGCACCGCAAAGTGGTGTGATTGCCGAGTTGGCAGACCACATCAGCCAATTAACTCAGTTGGCGGCACGGCACGGTGATAACAAAGCTCCCGGAAAGGCCGCGTTTATTCGGCAAGATGTTTATGTGGCCATTGAACAAGAGGAGATGGCGCAAACCATCGTGCAACAGCTTTTATCCTTTGGGATTCAGGCAGAATTGACACCCGACCCTGAAAGTCTGCAGAAAGCCCGCGCTTATCGCCGCCCTCTAGCAATTTTGATCGATATGAACTTTCATGGCACAGACGGCGGCTTTAATTTAATTCGTGAGTTACAGCACGACCAAGCGCATAAGATCCCCATTATTTTCTATCATCAAGATGAGCCCTCTATATCGCAACGTCTACTGTCCATGCGTGTCGGTGGTAAAGGCTTTATCAACAACGATCTTTCTCTAATGCGTGTCGTCGAGCGCTTGGAGCGGGATGCGCACACCATGGTGCCAGAACCGTATCGTGTATTGATCGTGGATGACTCCAAAACTCAGTCAATGCATGCCGCGCAAACGTTGAATGCAGTCGGGATCATTACGCAGTCTGTTCTGGACCCTTTGACGTTGTTTGAGAGCATCGATGAGTTCCGCCCGGACATGATCCTGATGGACATGTACATGCCGCAATGCAACGGTGTTGAATTGGCTACGGTATTGCGCCAGCAGCCGCAATACGATCGCCTGCCCATCATATTTTTGTCGGCTGAAGAAGACGTCGCAAAGCAAATGGCCGCGCTAGCCGAAGGTGGCGACGATTTTCTGACCAAGCCGGTACGCCCGGAAATCCTTGTGGCCACCGTACAGCATCGCTGCAAGCGCAATAGAACCATTCGCAAATGGATGGAGCGCGACAGCCTGACCGGACTTTATGATCACAGTCATATACTGCAACGTTTGCAGGTTGAGGTGCAGAAGGCCGAACGGCAGAAAATGCCTATTTCCTTTGCGATGATTGACTTGGATAAATTCAAAACGGTGAACGATACCTATGGTCACCCGGTGGGGGACCGAGTGCTGAAAAACTTGTCGCTGCTGTTGCGTCAACGGTTGCGGAAAACCGACGTCATCGGGCGTTACGGCGGTGAAGAGTTTGTGGTTATCATGCCGGAAACACCGGGTGGCGATGCGGTTACCGTGATGCAGGATATGCTGCAAGCTTTTTTGGAAGTTCGGCACCCGGTGGGAGAGGGCGATATTAACTGCAGCTTCAGTGTGGGCATTGCTCAGTGGCGCCATGGCGAGTCGGTGTCTGAATTGTCCGTGCGCGCGGACGGTGCCTTATATGAGGCGAAAGAAAACGGACGGTCGCGCATCGAACTGGCCGGCTAGTTTTTCGTTGGTGTTAGGCGTCCAAGTCCAACCCCTTCCGCATTCCAACTCCTTTTGTGCGCTTGCCGCTGGCAGACTCCGGGTTAAAAGAGGGGAGGATGAAATGCCTAAGACACCGCACGCAGCCGATTCAATCACCACGCCAGAATGGGTAAAAGACGCCATCTTTTATCAGATATTCCCGGATCGTTTTGCCCGCAGTGAGCGAGCACCAACACCGCCCGGCATTCAATTCAAGCCTTGGGGCACTCCGGCGTCTGAACAAGGGTACCAGGGCGGTGACCTCTACGGCATCATCGATCAGCTCGACTACCTGAAAGCACTGGGCATCAATGCGCTGTACCTCAACCCCATTTTCAGCTCAGCCAGTAATCATCGTTATCATACCTTCGACTACTTTCAGGTGGACCCGCTTTTAGGCGGTGATGAAGCGTTCCAAGAACTGCTGAAAGAAGCCCATCAGCGCGACATCAAAGTGGTGTTGGACGGTGTGTTCAACCACGCCAGTCGCGGTTTCTGGGCCTTTCATCACATTTTGGAAAACGGGCCGGATTCACCCTACGTCGATTGGTTCCATATCAAAGACTGGCCGCTTAACCCTTATCCGCGCCACGGCGAAGAGGAGCTCAATTATCATGGTTGGTGGAATTTACCCGCCTTGCCGAAGTTCAATACCGACAATCCTGGCGTGCGCGCCTATCTGTTCGAAGTAGCTGAATACTGGATCCGGCAGGGCATAGATGGCTGGCGGCTCGATGTGCCACACGAGATTGAAGACGATAGCTTCTGGCGTGAGTTTCGAAAGCGCGTTAAAGCAATCAACCCTGAAGCCTACATTGTCGGCGAGATTTGGGACAAAGCCGATCATTGGTTGCAAGGTGACCAGTACGACGCCGTCATGAATTACCCGCTCGGCACTGCCGCACTGTCATTTTTTGGCGCTGACTCGTTGCGTCTTGATTACAAACAGAACCATTTGGATTACACCCCGGAAACGGCTTCCTCCATGGCAAAACGGGCATCGGCGGTGTTGGAGTGGTACGACTGGTCGGTGACCCAAGTGCAACTCAATATGCTCGACAGTCACGACATGCCTCGTGCGCTCTGGTTAGTACAGGACAACAAACAAGCGCTGATGCAGGCTTTGGCCTTCATTTTGACCATGCCAGGTGCGCCGTGCATTTACTACGGTACAGAAGTCGGCATGAGTGGCGGGACGGATCCCGACTGTCGCGAAGCCTTCCCATGGCACCAGCCCGAGCAAATCGATACCGCCATGCAGGCGCAGCTCACGCAACTGTGTCAGGCCCGTCATCAGTGGCCGATTCTGCGCCATGGCCGCGCTGCTTTGTCCGCATTGAATGACGATGTGTTGGTGGCGACTCGCGTGTTGGACGATCAGCAGGCTTGGGTAGTTTACAACCGAACTGATCAGCCACTCAGTCGTACCTTGTTATCTGGCGTGGTTCCTGAATCCGCTGCTGAGCAGGTTTTGTTGGGCGAGCAGGCAGTGGTGTTGTATACCGCGTAGCCCTCGCTTTAACGTTGCGCCTTCCTTATAATGCCCGGTCTTAAATTACACTCGTAACCATTGCCTTTGCGGCAGTGGTTGCTCAACCTGATCGGAGTAAAGAGGATTCATGGCTAAAGTCCGCACCCGCGTCGCGCCGTCACCCACCGGTGACCCCCATGTCGGCACCGCTTACATTGCGCTGTTCAATCGTGCCTTTGCGAAAAGCCAAGGCGGCGAGTTCATCTTGCGCATCGAAGACACCGATCAGCAACGCAGCACGCCAGAATCAGAACAGGCGATATTGAACGCCCTGAACTGGATGGGTTTGAGCTGGGACGAAGGTCCGGACAAAGGTGGCCCACACGGCCCGTATCGCCAGAGTGATCGGTCGGAAATCTATCGCAAGTACGCCGATCAGTTGGTGGACGAAGGGCATGCTTTCCATTGTTTCTGTACTTCTGAACGATTGGATGCCATGCGCCGCGAACAGCGCCTGAACGGTCAGCCACCGGGTTACGATGGACGCTGCAAGGGTTTGACTAAAGACCAAGTGGCCGAGCGCCATGCGGCTGGCGAAAAATCGGTGGTCCGTATGGACGTACCGCGCGAAGGCACCTGCGAAGTGCGCGATATGCTGCGTGACCCCATCGAGATCGAATGGAAACAGGTCGACATGCAGGTGTTGCTGAAGTCAGACGGACTGCCAAGCTATCACTTGGCGAACGTGGTGGACGACCACTTGATGGAAATCACCCACGTCATTCGTGGTGAAGAATGGATTTCCTCAACGCCGAAACACATTTTGTTGTACCAATACTTTGGCTGGGAAGCGCCGCAGTTCTTCCACATGCCATTGCTGCGTAACGCCGATAAGTCTAAATTGTCTAAGCGCAAGAACCCGACGTCAATCGACTATTACCGTCGTCTCGGTATTTTGCCCGAAGCACTGCTGAACTATTTGGGCATGATGGGCTGGACCATGCCGGACGGTGAAGAGAAGTTCACCCTCGACGAGATGATCAAGAACTTTGACATCAGCCGCGTGTCCTTGGGTGGTCCGGTGTTTGATACCGAAAAACTCGACTGGCTGAACGGGCGCTATCTGCGTGAGAGCCTGAGTGATGAGCAGTTTGCTCAACGCTTGATGGAGTGGGCTTATAACCAAGACTACATCATGCAGTTCCTGCCTCTGGTGCGTGAACGTGTTGAGCGCCTGAGTGATGTCGCGCCTTTGGCGTCATTCTTCTTCGCCGGTATGCCAACCATTACGGCCGCTGACTTCGAGCACAAGAAGATCGACTCAGAGCTGACGCGTAAGATACTGCAGCTCAGCCTGTGGAAGCTTGAAACCGAGCGCCATTGGGACAAAGAGCACATTATGGCCGATGTAAAAGGCATTGGTGAGCATCTGGGCGTTAAGCTGAAGGATGTATTGTTCCCGTTCTTTGTTGCCATCACAGGGTCGCCGCGCTCCGTGTCTGTGCTCGACGCCATGGTGATTCTTGGCCCTGACATGGTTCGCGCACGGTTACGTCATGCGCTGTCGTTATTTGAAGCCTACAGCAAGAAAGAGCTGAAAGTGTTGGAAGACGAATTCGCCGCAATCGGCCAGTTCATGGACTGATAGAAACGGATAGAAAAAACCTCCGTCGCCACTCGGCACGGAGGTTTTTTTATGTCTAAGGTATGCCTGTGTTCGTATTGTTTGCTACCTTGTAAGCATAGGGAAATTTCTTCTAACACATGGGTCATTATGCAGTCTGCATCCTACGCCGCGTTTCGTTTGGCTCTGGTTTACATTTTCTTCGGTGTGCTTTGGATCTTATTCTCTGATCAGGCGCTGGAGCGGGTGGTCGATAACGCAGATGCATTGTCGCGGCTGCAAACGTACAAGGGATGGTTTTTTGTCTTGGTCACCGGCGTATTTTTCTTTTGGCTGGCTAAACAAGCCTTGTTGCGCGAGCGGTCGCTTTCGGAGCGGGATACATTAACGCAACTGCTTAATCGTCACATGTTTCGGCGTGAACTCGACAATGAGCTGAAACTTGCCGTTCAAGGCGGCGAACACCTCGCTTTATTGCACATCAATCTGGATGGTTTTCGGCAAATCAATAATTCCTCGGGGCATGCCGTCGGCGATGACGTTTTGCGGCATATGGCTGAGACCCTGCGTGAGCAATTTGAAACCCGAGCGGTGATTGGTCGCATCGCCGGCGACGAGTTTTCGGTTTCACTGCGCGATGTCAATTGGGAAACTGAGTTGGTGCCACTTATTGCCGAGTTGGTTTCTGCTATCAGGCGTATACGCTTACCGGACCACCCAGCGCTCGGATTAAGCGCCAGTGTCGGTGCCGCACATTTTCCCATTGATGGCTTAAACAGTAAGTCTCTTATGGCGGCCGCTGCTCTGGCACTTGATGAAGCTAAACAATCGGGCGCGGGTCAATTTCGTCTGTACAATCAAGACTATGGCGATGATGTGCATTCAAGACTGCAACTCATGCTGGATTTCAAAGAAGCTTTGGCCGCCGACAAACTGAGTGTGGTTTATCAACCACAATTTCATGCTCGGACGCGTCGTCTGTCAGGTGTGGAAGTGTTGGTGCGCTGGCGTAGAGATGATGGGCAAACGGTGGGGCCGGATGTGTTTATCCCACTGGCTGAGCAGCAGGGCATCATCGGTGAGGTCACGCAATTTGTTTGCCGTCGAGCGGCGCAAGAGTTGATGGGGTCGGAGCTGCTGGGAGGTTTGATACCTAGGGTGTCGTTGAACCTTTCGACGAGCGACGTAGTGGGGGAGTCATCGGTAAGCCGTTTTGCCGGCTTGTTTGCAGAGTATGGGGTGCGCCCTGAATGGGTCCAGTTGGAGATTACAGAAACCTCTGTGATGGACAACTTGGAAAGTTCGTTAGCTTGTCTGCAAGGGCTGCGCGAACTGGGGTTTCAGCTTTCCGTGGATGACTTTGGTACCGGCTATTCGTCGTTAAGCATGTTACGCAGCTTGCCCGTGCAAGAGTTGAAAATTGATCAGTCCTTTATCAGTGATATTCCTGATAACAACAGCGACAAGATGATCGTGCGAACTATTATTGCCATGGCCAATGCGTTGGGCTTGCGGGTGGTAGCAGAAGGAGTAGAAACAGAGCAGCAGGCTACCTTTTTGCTTGATCATGCTTGTCATGAGTTGCAGGGCTATATGCTCGCGCGGCCGATGCCATTAAATGAGTTGATCAAATTCCTCGCTGCCTACACCCCCGAGCCCACTCAAAAGCACAGTGCTGCTCCAGCGTCTTGATTTCCCCTGCTGAAACCGTATAATCGCCGCTCCCGTGCTGTACCCCGTCATTTGATGATTGGATGTGCAGTGTTTTTATAATCCGGTTTTAGGGTTCGGGTATCTTAACCCCGGCAGCTAGAACGGTAGGTGATTTCAAAACCTACCCCTGATAGGAGGACGCGATGGTAGTTATACGTTTAGCACGAGGCGGTTCTAAAAAGCGCCCATTTTACCACTTGACCGTTGCAGATAGCCGTCGTCCACGTGATGGACGTCATATCGAGCAAATTGGTTTCTTCAACCCAATCGCCCGTGGCCAGGAAGAGCGCTTGCGCATCGCCCTAGATCGCGTCGACTATTGGGTAGGTAAAGGCGCTCAGCCGACTGAGCGTGTTAGTCAACTCATAAAAGAGTTCAAAAAATCCGCATGATCTGCTGAATGCGGGGCGTAGTAAGTGATGCAACATAAACCAACAGACCTCATTACTCTGGGCAAAATAACATCGGTTTACGGTGTGCGCGGATGGGTGAAGATCTTTTCTCATACCGATCCAATGGATCAGATTCTCGATTACGAGCGCTGGTTTATTGAGCGAGATGGCGAAAAGCGTTGGGTGAATGTAGATCGGGGTAAATCCCATGGCAAAGGCATGATTGCTCACATACAAGGTGTGGATGATCGTGAAGGCGCCGAAGCCTTAGCCGGGTTCGAGATCAAAATTGAACGTGGCATGTTACCAGAGCTGGAAGACGGCGATTATTACTGGTGGCAGTTGGAAGGGCTCACTGTGGAAACAGTGGATGGGGTGAATCTGGGTCGTGTGCATCATATGATGAGCGCTGGCAAAGCCAACGACGTCATGGTGGTTCATAGCGAACGGCCAGACGATAGCCAGCAAGAACGACTGCTTCCTTATATTTGGGATGAAGTTGTGAAGTCGATAGACCTTGACCGTGAGTTGATCACGGTTGACTGGGATCCGGAGTTTTAACCGGGTCCATGAAGTGGATAGGAATAGTCAGTCTTTTTCCCGAAATGTTCCGCGCCATCACCGAGCACGGTGTAACCGGCAGGGCGGTTAAGAAAGAACTGATAGCACTGGATTTCTGGGACCCGCGTGATTACACAACGGACCGACATCGTACCGTAGACGACCGACCTTTTGGCGGTGGCCCTGGTATGTTGATGAAATTCCAGCCACTGCGCGATGCCATACAGGCCGCTAAGCAGGCAGCAGGAGAGGGTGTTACCACCATCTATCTGTCTCCTCAAGGCCGGCCACTGACTCAGTCAGGTGTGGAATCGTTGGCACAACGCGAGAAGCTGATATTGGTCTGTGGCCGATATGAGGGGATCGACGAACGGATCATTCAGTCTGAAGTTGACGAAGAGTGGTCGGTGGGAGACTTTGTGTTGAGTGGTGGCGAACTGGCAGCCATGGCCATGATTGATTCGGTGATCCGTTTGGTTCCCGGAGCTCTTGGGCACGAGTTGTCAGCGGTGGAAGATTCCTTTGCACAGGGTTTGTTGGACTGCCCTCATTTTACGCGTCCTGAAGAGATCGATGGAATTCGAGTGCCGGAGGTGTTGTTGAGTGGGAATCACGAGTTGATTCGACGCTGGCGACTCAAAGAAGCGCTCGGTAGAACTTGGTTAAAACGTCCGGACTTGTTAGAGGCCAGACCTTTAACTCCGGAAGAAACAACCTTGTTGGGTGAGTTCCAGCGTGAACACGCCGAGAACGTCACCAAGCCATAGGAGCCATTAAAGATGAGCAACAAAAATTTGATCATTCAGCAGATCGAAGCTGAACAGATGAGTAAAGAAATTCCCGCTTTCGGCACGGGTGATACCGTTGTCGTACAGGTAAAAGTAGTTGAAGGCACGCGTGAGCGTTTGCAGGCGTATGAAGGTGTAGTTATTGGCAAGCGTAATCGCGGCCTGAACTCTGCTTTCACCGTTCGTAAAATCTCTCACGGTGTTGGCGTTGAGCGTTCATTCCAGACTTACAGCCCGGTTGTTGATAGCATCCAGGTTATTCGTCGCGGTGATGTGCGTAAAGCGAAGCTGTACTATCTGCGTGAGCGTTCTGGTAAGAGCGCGCGCATCAAGGAAAAGTTGGGTTAATTCATTAATCCTCTTTCCTCAAAAGGCGACTTCGGTCGCCTTTTTTTATGGGCAAGTAGCCTCTTCGGGCTCTCGGGGTATGCATTATCCCGTGTGGTCGGCATGATTCGGACTTTCGGGGGTATTCCTAGTTTGCTGATCGGCGGGCTGGGGAATTGGGTTGTGCCTCAAGGCGCGATCAATTGCGACAGCAATTAAGACCGCCGCTAGGCGCCCGCAGGGCGGGAATAATGCCTAAGCATTATTTTCGGTCCCTTTCGGCCTGCCGTGGAGCGCCGGAGGCACAACCCAATTCTCTGGCGGCCCTGCGACGGTCGCCACATTGCATGTCCACTCAGATTGACACCAAGCCCCTAAACACGTATGTTTTCGGCTCGATTTTTTGTCTCATGCTTTGACATCAAAGCACACTCACAGTAAGAGGATTCTCTCCCTTGAAACGCGTTAATATCGGAATATGCGGTCTGGGTACTGTTGGCAGCGGTACATTCAATGTATTAACTCGCAATCAGGAGACGATTAGTCGCCGTGCGGGCCGTGATATTCAGATTACCCATATTGGAACGCGTCGCGACAATCCTGCCAGCCACACCGCTGGTTACAAAGTGTCGCGTGATATCTTTGAGGTGGTGCGTGATCCTGAAGTCCAAATTGTTGTTGAGCTGATTGGTGGTACGACAGTCGCTAAAGACTTGGTGCTCGAAGCCATTGCGGCTGGCAAGCACGTGGTGACCGCCAACAAGGCTTTGATCGCGCTGCACGGCAATGAAATTTTTCAGGCTGCTGAAGCCAAGGGCGTAACCGTCGCCTTTGAAGCCGCCGTCGCGGGCGGTATTCCGATCATCAAAGCGCTGCGTGAAGGCTTGGTGGCCAACGAGGTCGATTGGTTGGCCGGTATCATCAACGGTACGGGCAATTTCATCCTGACCGAGATGCGCGAAAAAGGCCGTAATTTTTATGACGTGCTTGCCGAAGCGCAAGAGTTGGGTTACGCCGAAGCCGATCCGACATTCGATGTTGAAGGCATCGACGCAGCACACAAACTGACCATTCTTGCCTCTATTGCCTATGGCGTGCCCTTGCAGTTCGAGAGCGTGTTCACTGAAGGCATCACGCAGATCACTCAAGAAGACGTGCAATACGCCGAAGAATTAGGCTACCGCATTAAGCACTTGGGTATCGCCAAGCGTGGTAAAGACGGCGTTGAAATGCGTGTGCACCCAACACTGGTGCCTGAGCAGCGCCTGCTGGCTAACGTCAACGGTGTATTGAACGCGATTCTGGTGCACGGTGATGCGGTAGGACCCACTATGTACTACGGCCCGGGTGCCGGTTCTGAAGCCACCGCCAGTTCGGTTATTGCGGACATCGTTGATGTGGCGCGCGAAGTTGATTTGGCGCACCCCGTCCCGCACCTTGGGTATCACCGCTGGGCAGACGGCGTAAACGTGGTGCCGATGTCTGAGGTGGTGACCAGTTATTATCTGCGCATGCAGGTTACCGACGAAGTGGGCGTCATGGCGCGCATTGCCAATATTTTGAGTGATAACGGCATCAACATCGAAGCCATTATTCAAAAAGAGCCACAACCCGGTGACGATACGGTACCTTTGATCCTGTTGACGCAGCGTGTGAAAGAGCAAGAAATGAACCGTGCTATTGGTCAGTTGGAAGAGCAGACCGCGGTGATTGGTCAGGTCACGCGCATTCGCGTCGAACAACTCGACGGCTAGTATGCTTGGGGCGGCATTGCTTATAATGCCGCCCCAAATAATTAAAGATGCATCCATCAGATTTTAGCTAAGAGAGCTCATCGTGAAATACATCAGCACCCGTGGAAAGGCTCCGGTATTGGGGTTTGAAGAAGTACTTCTGACCGGCCTGGCCACCGATGGCGGTTTGTACGTGCCGGAAAAATTACCCACCTATTCATTAGATGAGATTCGTAGCTGGCGCGAACTGCCTTACGATCAACTCGCTTATAAGATCATTCAGCCCTTCGTGTCCGACTTCATTGACGGTGACGAACTGCGCGCCATGTTGAGCGATACCTATGCCGCGTTTGCTCATAAAGCCGTTGTTCCATTGCAGCAGATCGATCACAACGAATATGTGATGGAGTTGTTTCACGGACCGACTCTGGCGTTTAAAGACTTTGCTTTGCAGTTGTTAGGGCGCCTGCTTGACCATTCATTGCAAAAGCGTGGCGAGAAAGCCGTGATCATGGGTGCGACCTCAGGTGATACCGGTTCTGCGGCTATTGAAGGCTGTCGCCGCTGCGAGAACATCGACATCTTTATTTTGCATCCGCACAACCGGGTGTCGGAAGTGCAGCGCCGTCAAATGACGACGGTACTGGGTGACAACATTCATAACATTGCCATTGAAGGCAATTTCGATGACTGCCAGCGCATGGTGAAAGAGAGTTTTTCTGATCAGAGCTTCCTGCGCGGCGAGCGCCGTTTGGTCGCGGTCAACTCGATCAACTGGGCGCGCATCATGGCGCAGATCGTCTACTACTTTTATGCCGCTTTGAATCTGGGTGGCCCGGATCGCAAGATCGCGTTCTCAGTGCCTACAGGTAACTTTGGCGATATCTTTGCTGGCTATTTGGCCATGCAAATGGGTCTGCCGATCGATCAGTTGGTGATTGCTACCAACAAGAACGACGTACTGCACCGTTTGATGAGCCAAAACAAATACGAAGCCCTGCCGTTAGAGCACACCTTGTCTCCGAGTATGGATATCGTCGTATCGTCCAACTTCGAGCGTTTGTTGTTCGACCTGTACGATCGCGATGGCCAGGCGATTGCTGATTTGATGGCCGCCATGAGCACCGGCAGTGCAACGGTTGATGCGTCGAAACTGGACAAGGCCCGCGCGGTGTTTGATAGTGACTGTGCGAGTGACGAAGAAACCTGCGCGACCATTCGCGACGTACACGCCGATACGGGATACCTTCTGGATCCACACACCGCCATCGGTGTTAAAGCCGCCCGTGCAACTCGCCGTCATGCTAACGTGCCCATGGTAACCTTGGGTACGGCGCATCCGGTGAAGTTTGCTGAGGCCGTCAGCAAAGCAGGTCTGGCATCGCCTGAGTTGCCATTGCACTTGAGCGACCTGATGCAGCGCAAAGAGCGTTACACCGTGTTGGCCAACGACCGCAAGACGGTACATGACTTCATGGTGAAGGAAGTCTTTCAGTAAGCCTTCGCAGACATAGGGAGTTTCATGCTGATGTTGATTCAGCGCTTGCGTCAGCGTGAAACCCGCTCTGGTTTTGATGTTAGCGCCGTTCATGACGGCCTTTCTTTGCTGGCCCAACGCGTGCTTTCTGCACGTGGGCTGAGCGGCCCCGCTTCGACCCTGACGCTGGACAATCTGATACCTCCCGATGCGCTCAAAGGCGTGCACGCCGCTGCTGATCTGTTGTTCGAAACGCTAAAGTCTGGCGGGCGTATCCTCATCGTTGGTGACTACGACGTGGATGGGGCAACCGCCACCGCCTTGATGGTGGACTGTCTGCGGCGCCACTACGGTGCTGATGTTGACTACTTTATCCCCAATCGGTTTGTCCATGGCTATGGTTTGTCGACCGCTATTGTGCGCGACATTGCAGCCCAGCCCGATGAACTGCCCGCGTTATTGATTACCGTCGACAACGGCATTGCCAGTGCGGACGGCATCTTGGCGGCGCAAGCCTTGGGGATGCGCGTGCTGGTGACCGATCATCACCTGCCTGGAACACAAGGCTGTCCTGCCGATGCCGTGGTGAACCCTAACCAAGAAGAGTGCGACTTTCCGAGTAAGTCCGCCTGTGGCTGCACCGTCGCGTTTTACTTGTTGACTGTGTTGCGCCGCGTCGCGGCAGACTGGGTAGCCGAGCAAGGTTGGACCGCAGTGCGTATGGGCGACTATCTCGACTTGGTCGCCCTGGCCACCGTCGCCGATGTAGTGCCATTGGATGGCAATAATCGCATTTTGGTAGAACAGGGGTTGCGCCGGGTTCGATCAGGTTATGCGCGGCCAGGCATTCTGGCGCTGCTGCAAGGCGCCGGGCGAGATTACCGTCAGATCACCAGTCAGGATTTCGGTTTCGTCATTGGGCCTCGGCTGAACGCCGCCGGGCGAATGGACGATATGACCGTGGGCGTAGCCTGCTTACTGGCCACGGAGCCCGACGAAGCGGCAGAGCTGGCGGCCATTTTAGAAGACCACAATCAACGGCGTAAGCATGTGCAAAGCCGCATGGTTGAGCAGGCGACCGAACAGGTGTTGCACAGCAGTGAAGCACTTGCAAACGAACTCGGTGATCAGGACGCATTGGTGCTGTGGGATACCGCATGGCACGAGGGCGTTGTGGGATTGGTTGCTGGACGTTTGAAAGAACGGTGGCACAGGCCCGTATTGGCTCTCTGTCCAGGTAGCAGTGAAGAGGCCGGTGTAGAAGTTTTTAAAGGCAGTGCTCGATCCATTCCTGGCGTACACATTCGGGATGTGCTCGCCTGGGTTGATGCGCGCTATCCCGGCATGATCGTGCGTTTTGGTGGGCACGCCATGGCGGCGGGTCTGACTGTGCACAGCCATCAGCTCGACGCCTTACGCAGCGCCCTCCAAGAAGCCATGCAGGCTTTGGTCGATCCCGACGTTCTGGTACCAGAATTGGTGGTTGACGGTGAATTAGCGGTATCTGACATGACCTTAGCGCGCGCCGAGGAACTCAGCACCCTCGGGCCTTGGGGGCAGGGGTGCCCCGTGCCTCTGTTCGTCAATCGCTTTCAGGTCATCAATCACCGTTGGTTGGGTGGTAAGCATCTCAAGTTGCAGGTGCAACTCGAGTCCGGGTCTGACCCCGTCGACGCCATCTGGTTTTTCTGTCCGTTACCGGCAGATACCCTACCCAGTCAGCAGATCATTCTGGCGTATGAGTTGGCGGTTAACGAATTTCGCGGCGCACGTTCTCTGCAGTTGATGGTGCGTACCGAGCTGACGCCGTCCGTTTTCGAGTCTGCTTTTTAATCAAGTTTCGGGGTCTATCAAACCGCTATGCTACGTGCTGGCTGCCGGTGATGCCTCTACTGGGTCGGCGTAAATCCATCCATGGAGCCTAGGCCGCAGCTATCCTGCTGCGGACTCCCCCTTCGAGGCATCACCGGCAGCCAGCACTCACATTGCGAGCCCCCGAAACTTCGGTTATTAAATGTGCTCTCTGTGGCGTAATTTGTTAGAATTCGCGCCCGCTCTTGTGGGCGTCCGATAATTTGTTGAGTTAGGAGTTTGGCCGGTGGAAGTCAACGCGATTAAAGAATCTCTCAAGGATATCCGAGTACGTACTGACGTGCTCAGGGGGTATCTTTGACTACGCTGAAAAGAAAGAGCGTTTACAAGAAGTAGAGCTGGAACTGGGTGATGCCAAAATCTGGGACAAACCAGAATACGCCCAAAAGCTCGGCCAAGAGCGCAGTGCTCTGGAACACACCGTTGGCACCATAGACCAACTCGACCAAGGCGTTGCGGATGTCCAGGACCTCCTAGAACTGGCCGTGGAAGAAGACGACCAAGACACCTTGACGGAAGTCGAGAACGACGTTGAAAAGCTGATCAAAGCACTGGAAGACCTCGAATTCCGTCGCATGTTCAGCGGCGAAATGGACATGAACAACGCCTACTTGGACATCCAAGCGGGCAGTGGTGGTACCGAAGCGCAGGATTGGGCAGAAATGCTGTTGCGTATGTACCTCCGTTGGAGCGAAGCGAACGGCTTTAAAGCGGATTTGATCGAAGTATCGGCTGGCGAAGTAGCCGGTATCAAGAGCGCTACTATTCACGTTCAAGGTGACTACGCCTTTGGTTGGTTGCGCACGGAAACGGGCGTGCACCGTCTGGTGCGTAAATCGCCGTTCGACTCCGGTAATCGCCGCCATACGTCCTTCTCGTCGGTGTTCGTATCACCTGAAGTTGACGATGACATTGATATCGAAATCAATCCGGCCGACCTGCGTATCGACGTGTACCGCGCGTCCGGTGCAGGTGGTCAGCACGTAAACCGTACGGAATCGGCTGTGCGTATTACTCACTTGCCCACCAACGTGGTGACGCAGTGTCAGAACGACCGCTCGCAGCACAAGAACAAAGATGTGGCAATGAAGATGCTGAAGGCCAAGCTCTATGAACTGGAGCTGAAGAAGCGCAACGAAGCGGCCCAGCAACTGGAGGACTCTAAATCCGACATCGGTTGGGGCAGCCAGATTCGTTCATACGTATTGGACGACGCGCGCATCAAAGATTTGCGCACTGGCGTTGAAACTCGAAATACACAAGCCGTACTCGATGGTGGCTTGAATCCATTTATCCAAGCATCCCTGAAGAAAGGGCTGTAAGTAGGAATTCGTAATGACAGACCAGTTAAACGACACCCAAGAGACCACCGAAGAGCTGCACGCGGAACACAATCGTATTGTTACGCAGCGCCTTGAGAAGCTTAACGTCCTAAAAGCCCAGGGTAATGCGTACCCGAGTGACTTTCGTCGTGAGCAATACGCCGCGGACTTGCAGGCGCAGTATGGCGAAAAGACCAAAGAAGAGCTGGCTGAATTGAATATCGAAGTATCGGTAGCCGGTCGTATTATGTTGAATCGTGGCGCCTTTATGGTCATGCAGGACATGACGGGCCGCATTCAGTTGTACGTGAACCGCAAAGAACTGGCGCCAGAAGTGCTGGACGGACTTAAGAAGTGGGATATGGGCGATATCGTTGGTGCCCATGGTACCCTGCAGAAGTCCGGCAAGGGCGACCTGTATGTGGACATGCAGTCCCCACGTTTACTGAATAAAACAATGCAGCCATTGCCGGAAAAACACAAAGGCTTGGCCGATCAGGAAATGAAGTATCGTCAGCGTTACGTTGACCTGATCGTCAATGAAGACACGCGTCGTACCTTTGCTATCCGCGCTAAAATGATCGAAGTTATTCGTCGGTATTTGGGTGAGCGTCGGTTTATTGAAGCAGAAACGCCGATGCTGCAGGTTATTCCTGGTGGTGCTTCAGCGCGTCCATTTACCACGCACCACAACGCAATGGACATCGATATGTATTTGCGTATTGCCCCAGAGCTCTATTTGAAGCGCTTGGTGGTTGGCGGTTTTGAACGGGTATTTGAAATCAATCGCAACTTCCGTAATGAAGGGGTGTCGACGCGCCATAACCCTGAATTCACCATGCTGGAATTTTATCAGGCCTATGCGGACTATAATGACCTGATGGACCTGACCGAAGATTTGCTGCGCACGCTGGCCATTGAAGTATTAGGCTCAACAGAATTGAGTTATCAGGGCGAGGCTTATGACCTCAGTCAGCCCTTTGAGCGTCTGTCGATGCGTGATTCGGTATTGAAATACAATGCCGATATCAGCCCTGAACAGCTTGACTCTCTTGAAGCAATCACGGCTTTGGCGAAGTCTCTGCACATAGACGTTAAGCCCAACTGGGGTGCTGGTAAGCTGTTGACGGAAGTGTTCGAGGCAACCGTAGAAGAAAAACTGCGTGGCCCTGTGTTCATCACCGAATACCCGGCTGAAGTATCGCCGCTGGCCCGTCGCAACGACCATAATCCGGAAGTGACTGATCGTTTCGAGTTCTTCCTAGGAGGGCGTGAGGTCGCCAATGGTTTCTCGGAGCTTAATGACCCGGTTGATCAAGCAGAGCGTTTCCGTGATCAGGTGGCGGAAAAAGAATCTGGCGATGACGAAGCCATGTTTTATGATGCTGATTACGTCCGGGCGCTGGAATACGGCCTGCCGCCCACGGCCGGAGAAGGCATTGGTATCGACCGCCTGGTGATGTTCTTTACCGACTCAGCGTCAATTAAAGACGTTATTTTGTTCCCACATATGAAGCCGCAATAGTCTGCAATGATCTGGCTATTAGTAGAAAGCCTTTAATGCAATCAACATTAGAGGCTTTTTTGTATCAGTCCTCAAATTTAAATTAATTATTATGTAAGTATGTTGTTTTATTGACATTGTTGATTCAGTATACAGGTCATTAGCAGTATTTAAGCATTTACAGCCCTTGTATTAAGGGCGCTATGAATCATTTTTACAGATCTTTAATCCCAAGGGAGAATACTATGTTCGTCCAAGATATCGACAAGCAAATCGAAGACTATAAAGCGCGTATTGAGGCGTTGGAAGGTGAGCGTAAGGCTCAAGCTAAGAAAATTGAAGGCTTTGATGCTTTCGAAGCAGCGATCAAAAAAGTCAGTTCAGACTTCGGCGTTAGCCGCGAAGAATTGTATTTGTCTAAGGGTGACGAATTGCTGGAGTGGGTTAAATCACTGAGCAAGTTGAACAACCGCCCAGACGTATACAATGACCTGAAGAGCTATTTTGCTCGCGTTATTGCACGTGAAGGTAATACCACCAAGAAGCCAGCTGCGAAGTCTACCGGTCCTAAACTGGAAGTCGGCTCATACCGCAACCCGCATTCAGGTGAAACGGTTGAGAAGATCAAGCGTAACCCGCGTGAGTTGGATAACTGGATCAGTGAGTATGGTCTGGACACGGTACAAAGCTGGAAGCTGTAGGGAACAACTAAAAACCTCTTTTTCTCAAGCTGGCGTGGTGATTGGATTGGCGCAAGCTGTTGAATTAACAAGAAAAAGTTGTTGACAGACAGCGGCCCCCACCCTAATATACGCGCCATCCCAAGTTTACGGGGCTATAGCTCAGCTGGGAGAGCNNNNCAGGAGGTCAGCGGTTCGATCCCGCTTAGCTCCACCAATACCGAAGCCCGATCAACAGTAATGTTGATCGGGTTTTTTGTTTTGGTCGTCATTTTGAAGCAAAGGATGATTAATCATTGCATAGGGCGGAAGAGAATTTGCCGAGGCAGGGCGCAGGGCGTATGCCGCAAAGCGCGCATTCCCGGCCTGCCGTTGAGCGCTGGCGGCATACCCCGAAAGCCCGTTCCGAC
>JAGDZJ010000006.1:0-109361 GCA_049115955.1 Natronospirillum sp. | reverse complement strand
CAGTTGGTAGAGCCCCGGATTGTGACTCCGGTGGTCGTGGGTTCAAGTCCCATCGTCCACCCCATTCTCCTGTTATGCGGATGTGGTGAAATTGGTATACACGCTGGATTTAGGTTCCAGTGCCGCAAGGCGTGTGAGTTCGAGTCTCACCATCCGCACCATCTTCTACTTCTTTTCTCTGCGTACTTCTTCTGCGCCTGTATATCAGCATTGTAGTTAAAGCTAGTTGATTATTTTTATCGACACCCTTACAGTTCCTGCCTTTGGCACGTACAGACAGCAATATAGCGAGGATTTTCCATGCAAGTGACCGTTGAGACGACGTCTGGCTTAGAGCGTCGGATGGTAATCAATGTTCCCGCCGACAAAGTCAATTCTGAAGTTGATAAGCGCGTGAAAGATACCGCACGTCGGGTTCGCCTGGATGGTTTTCGTCCAGGTAAAGTGCCTGTAAGTGTGGTGCGTCAGCGTTTTGGTCAGGGCATTCGTGCAGAAGTATTGCAAGATGTGGTGCGTGACTCATACGTTGCCGCATTGGACAAAGAGTCCATTACACCCGCCGGCTACCCACGTTTTGAAGACGTGAAAGACGAAGAGGGTGGCAATATCGAATTTACTGCCGTGTTCGAAGTGTTTCCAGAAGTAGAGCTGGGTGACTTGAGCAAGGTAAGCGTTGACGTAGCCGATGTGGCCGTCAGCGATGAAAACATTGATCAAATGATCGACACTCTGCGCAAACAGCGTGCTGAATATAAATCCGTTAAGCGTAAAAGTGTTAAAGAAGACAAATTGAAGATTGATTTCGTCGGTAAAGTCGACGGCGAAGTGTTCGAAGGCGGTTCTGCCACTGACCAAGAGTTGGTGTTGGGCAGCGGCTCAATGATTCCAGGCTTTGAAGAAGGCATCATTGGCATGAAGGCGGGTGAAGAGAAGACCATTGAGGTCACTTTCCCCGAGAAGTACGGTAACAACGATTTGGCCGGTAAAGCTGCGACCTTCGACATTACTGTACACGAAGTGCTGAAGCCGGAGCTGCCGGAGCTGAACGAAGAGTTCATCAAAGAATTGGGCGCTCGTGAAACCACCGTTGAAGCGTTCCGTGCTGAAGTGAAAGAGAACATGGAGCGTGAAGCGCGCCAAGCTCTGCGTGGCAAAACGAAGAATGAAGTGATCGATCAGTTGTTAGAGTTGGTAAGTTTTGATGTACCAGCGTCTATGATCGACCAAGAAGTTCAGCGTCTGCGCCAGGAAGCGGTACAGCAGTTTGGTGGTCAAGCCAAAATTGACCCAAGCCAGTTGCCAAAGGAGTTGTTCCAAGACCAAGCCACGCGTCGCGTGAAGACAGGTTTGATCTTCTCTAAAGTGGCTGAGCAGCATGAGCTGAAAGCGGAAGACGCAGCGGTACGTAAGTACATTGAAGAGATTGCAGGTGTCTACCAAGACCCACAATCCGTCATTGACTACTACTACAATAACCGTGAGCAGTTGAACCAAGTTCAAGCTGCGGTTATGGAAGAGTCTGTCGTTGAAGTGGTGTTGAAAGATGCCAAGGTGACTAACACCACGGTTGATTACTACGCTGCAGTTAAACGCGAAGACTGATCAGCCCCTTGAAAAAGAAGCGGTCGACCCTATTATCAGGGAGGCCGCTTTTTTTATGCCATCGACTTTTAGCGGCCGAGCACTGATCCAGAAGGACGGGCGTGACCTATACCCTCTAGTTGTGTCAGAATTCATAGCCGGAGCCGCGCTGTTTTAGTAATGGCGGGCGTCTCGGGAAACCATCGATAAGACAGGATACGGAATAACCATGCATTCAGAGATTCAAGCAGCGGGCGGCTTGGTGCCCATGGTGGTTGAGCAAACCTCACGCGGCGAACGTGCTTTCGACATTTATTCACGCTTGCTTAAAGAACGAGTCATTTTCTTGATTGGCCCGGTTGAAGACCACATGGCTAACCTCATTGTGGCTCAGATGCTGTTTCTTGAGTCGGAAAACCCCGATAAAGATATTCATCTGTACATTAATTCGCCCGGCGGTTCGGTGACAGCGGGTATGTCGATCTACGACACCATGCAGTTTATCAAGCCTGATGTGAGCACTATGGTGATTGGTCAAGCGGCCAGTATGGGTGCTTTCTTGTTGGCTGGCGGTGCTAAAGGTAAGCGCTTTGCGTTGCCAAATTCACGCGTCATGATTCACCAGCCGCTGGGTGGCTTCCAGGGTCAGGCGTCGGATATTGAAATCCACGCCAAAGAGATTCTGAAGATTAAGAAGACGTTGAATGAGTTGCTGGCGCATCATACTGGCAAGTCACTGGAAGAATTAGAGAAAGACACAGATCGTGACAATTTCATGGATCCTGAAACGGCGTTGGCGTACGGGTTGATTGACCAAGTCATGACGCATCGCAGCTAACCCAAAGTAAAATGCTGGTGCGTCGGCGCTAAAAAGCCATGATGACGCACCGGTTTTTGCTATTATTAATTACCAGTTGTTAAAGATACGTGGCGGGCGCTTGCAAATCGAAGCTCGGCGACGCATCTTTATAAGAAAAGCGCTATTCGGAGTGAATCAATGGCCGATGACACCAGTAAAAAAGACGACGGCAAATTATTGTACTGTTCATTTTGCGGTAAAAGTCAGCACGAAGTCCGCAAACTGATTGCCGGTCCGTCCGTGTTCATCTGCGATGAGTGCGTAGATTTGTGTAATGACATCATTCGTGAAGAATTGCAGGACACCGAGTTAGAAGCAGAGCACGAGCATCTGCCAACACCCACGGAGATTAAATCTACGCTGGATGAATACGTCATTGGTCAGCAAAAAGCCAAAATGGTGCTGTCCGTAGCGGTATACAATCACTATAAACGCTTGCGTCATGGTGAAGGCAACAGCAGTGGCGAGATTGAGTTGAGCAAGAGTAATATTTTGCTCATCGGCCCAACGGGTTCCGGTAAGACATTACTGGCTGAAACTCTGGCACGTATGCTGAATGTCCCCTTTACCATCGCCGATGCGACGACGTTGACCGAAGCAGGTTACGTGGGTGAAGACGTAGAGAATATCATTCAAAAGCTACTGCAGAAGTGCGACTACGACGTCGAGCGGGCGCAACGAGGTATTGTCTACATCGATGAGATCGACAAGATCAGTCGTAAGTCGGACAACCCCTCTATCACACGCGATGTCAGCGGTGAAGGTGTACAGCAGGCATTGTTGAAACTGATTGAAGGTACGGTTGCGTCTGTACCGCCACAGGGTGGTCGTAAGCATCCGCAGCAAGAGTTTCTGCAAGTGGATACCAGCAACATGCTGTTTATCTGTGGTGGCGCTTTTGCTGGGCTGGACAACATCATTCGTGATCGCAGCGAAAAAAGCAGTATTGGCTTTTCGGCCAACGTTCGCTCCAAAGACGTATCCGGTAAGATCGGTCAGTTGCTGACCAACGTAGAGCCGGAAGATTTGGTGAAGTACGGTTTGATTCCAGAATTCATCGGTCGTTTGCCTGTGGTGGCAACACTGGAAGAGCTGGATGAAGAAGCACTGATCCAGATTCTCAGTGAGCCGAAGAACGCTTTAATCAAACAATACAGCAAGTTGTTTGAGATGGAATCGGTAGAGCTCGATTTCCGTGATTCTGCCTTGCGTGCTGTGGCCAAAAAAGCCATGGAGCGTAAAACAGGAGCACGTGGATTACGTTCTATCCTTGAAAGTGTGCTTTTAAACACCATGTATGTAATTCCATCAGAAAAAGATGTTGAGAAAGTCGTTATCGACGACAAAGTGATCGCTGGCGACTCCGAACCTCTGTTGATCTATGGTCATCAGGGTGAACAAAACAAAAGCGCGGCAGGGCGTGACTGAGCTTCAATAGTCGCTCCAACGCCAAAGGGCTCTCGTAGCCCTTACGTCGCCCCCTAATAAGCTGGTATTTCATGACTGACTCCCCATTAAGTTTTCCGGTATTGCCGCTGCGTGATGTAGTGGTGTACCCGCACATGGTTATTCCCTTATTTGTTGGCCGCGAAAAATCGATCAGTGCGTTGCAGGCTGCGATGGATGGCGATAAAAAAGTCATCTTGGTAGCACAAAAGCACGCCTCTGAAGACGAGCCGACGCTGGCCGATATTTTCAGTGTGGGTACGCTCGCAACTATCCTGCAGTTGCTTAAATTGCCTGATGGTACGGTTAAGGTGCTGGTAGAAGGTATCAGCCGCGTATCCTTGCTGGATCCCGATTTCGCTCACGAGCCTTACATCATTACCGCGTGCGCTGATTTGCCCGAAGGCGAGTTGTCGGAGCGCGAAGAAGAGGCTCTGCTGCGTACCTTGAACAATCAGTTCGAGCGTTATGTGCAACTGAGCAAAAAAGTGCCCAGTGAGGTACTGACGTCTTTGGAGAATATCGAAGACTCCGGTCGCCTAGTGGATACCATTGCGGCGCATATGTCGTTGAAACTCGACGAAAAGCAGCAAATTCTTGAAACCCCTGCCATACGTGATCGTATTGAGCAGGTATTGGCCATGCTGGAAACCGAGATTGACCTGCTGCAGGTAGAAAAGCGCATTCGTGGCCGCGTGAAAAAGCAGATGGAAAAAAGCCAGCGTGAGTACTATTTGAATGAGCAGATGAAGGCCATTCAGAAAGAGCTGGGCGACATCGACGAAGGTCATAACGAAGTCGAAGGTCTGCAGAAGAAAATCGATGCAGCTGGCATGACCAAAGAAGCGGAAGACAAGGCCAATCAAGAACTGCGTAAGCTGAAAATGATGTCGCCCATGTCAGCAGAAGCGTCGGTGGTACGCAGCTACATAGACTGGCTGCTGGCACTGCCGTGGAAAAAGCGCACACGCTCTACCATTGATTTGAAAAAAGCGCTCAAAATCCTTGATGAAGACCATTACGGGCTCGAAGAGGTCAAAGAACGTATTCTTGAGTATCTGGCGGTGCAAAAGCGCGTCAAGAAGCTCAAAGGCCCGATTTTGTGCTTGGTTGGCCCTCCAGGTGTGGGTAAAACCTCGCTGGGTAAGTCGGTTGCTCGCGCAGTGAATCGTGAATACGTGCGCATGGCCTTGGGCGGCGTGCGCGACGAAGCAGAGATTCGTGGACATCGCCGTACTTACATTGGCTCTTTGCCGGGTAAAGTTGTGCAAAAGATGGCCAAGGTAGGGGTGCGCAATCCGCTATTCCTGCTTGATGAAATCGATAAGATGGGTATGGATCATCGCGGCGACCCGGCATCGGCGCTGTTAGAAGTACTCGATCCGGAACAGAACAGCACGTTCAACGATCATTATCTGGAACTGGATTATGATCTTTCCGACGTTATGTTTATCTGTACGTCGAATTCCATGAACATTCCCGGCCCATTGCTTGACCGGATGGAAGTGATTCGCTTACCCGGTTACACCGAGGCGGAAAAGGTCAGTATCGCGCATAAATACTTGCTGCCGAAGCAACTGAAATCGAACGGGCTTAAGGTGGGTGAGCTGGAAATCACCGACGAAGCACTGCGCGAAATCGTCCGTGTATACACGCGTGAAGCGGGTGTGCGTGGCTTGGAACGTGAAGTAGCTAAGGTCTGTCGCAAGGCGGTACGCCGTATTCTGGAAATGGACGACAAAAAGCCCAGTCTTAAAGTTGAAGCGAAAGACCTCGAAGACTATTTGGGCGTCGCCAAGTTCCGCTTTGGTCGTGCCGAGGAAGATAACCAGATCGGTCAGGTCACTGGTTTGGCATGGACTTCAGTAGGCGGTGAGTTATTGACGCTAGAAGCCGCTGTAACGCCCGGTAAGGGGCGTATGATACGGACAGGTAAGTTAGGCGATGTCATGCAGGAATCGATTCAGGCGGCCCTTACGGTCGTTCGAAGCCGCAGTCAACGTTTAGGCATTCTTCCCAGCTCCTTTGAGAATCAGGATATTCATATCCATGTGCCTGAAGGTGCTACACCAAAAGATGGCCCAAGTGCCGGTATTGGTATGTGCACGGCGTTGGTGTCGGCGTTGGCAAAGCTGCCTGTGCGTGCGGACGTTGCTATGACAGGCGAGATTACCTTGCGCGGTCAAGTACTGGCTATCGGTGGACTAAAAGAGAAGCTGCTGGCGGCGCATCGAGGTGGCATAAAAACCGTCGTAATCCCGGAAGAAAACGAGCGCGATCTGAAAGAGATCCCAGCCAACATTTTAGCCGACATCGTCATCAAGCCGGTTAAGTGGATTGATGAGGTTTTGGAGATTGCGCTCGAGGGCGTCCCCAAGCCATTAACCGACGATGAGCTGGCGGAAGATCTTAAACCACGAGTTGAAGTACGTCCTACGGGTGGCGAAAGACCCAGTACACACTAGTGAGTGTCTGCCTAATTTGCTGAAGAATTATTCGGAGACTCCCTAGAACATTGCTTGACAGTGTTTTCCTAGTGCTGGTATAAAACTCAGCACTAGTACTTGCCAGGCAAATAATACTAATAATCGTCGGTCATGGACGTCTTCTCAAGAAATGGTCATTTAAGACGCACTTTCAGATTGGACTGGGCCGGCATACTGTTGAAAAAGGGGAATAGCGTGAACAAGTCTGAATTAATTGATGCCGTAGCAGCTTCTGCTGACATTCCAAAAGCGGCTGCAGGTCGTGCTTTGGATGCGATGATCGACGCAGTATCAGGTGCGCTGAAAGATGGCGACCAAGTTGTACTGGTTGGTTTTGGAACTTTTGCGGTTAAAGAGCGTGCAGCACGCACAGGCCGTAACCCACAAACCGGTGCTCCTATCCAGATTGCTGCGGCTAAAGTGCCTGGCTTCAAGCCTGGTAAAGCACTGAAAGACGCCGTCAACTGATTGTCTTTTGGTAGCACAAAAAATGGCGAGTAAATGACTCGCCATTTTTTTTCGACCCATCCGTGCGGCATACCCTACGAAATAGGGCAGCGATACCGCATTCGATGGAATAGAATCCGCTCCTAGCGGATTTTTTGTATTAGATCGCAGGGTTAGGGTAAGATTAGCGCTCTTTTTTGTGCCCATCTGATGAACCCCGTTGTGGTGTCAGTGATCCGGAGGATCGATGTTAGAAGAATTTCGCAATAGTTTCCGCGGTACGACCGGTAAAATCATTATCACAGTGCTGGTATGTACCTTTGCATTTTTTGGTGCATCCTCCATCGTAACCATGGACTTCAGTGGTCGTGCGGCCGTTAAGGTCAACGGTGAAGGCATCTCCGCGCAGGTGTTAAACAGCCGTGTTAATGCGGAACGTCAAAACATGCTGCAGCGCATGGGGCAAAATGCCGACCCGTCATTGATCGATGAAACCCTGCTGCGCCAGCAGGTGGTAGAACGTGTGATTCAGGAAGAACTGATCGCACAAGCAGCTACCAACGCCAATTTTGTATTCTCTGACCGCGAAATGGATCGTTTGTTGTTTAATGAGCAGTCATTCCGTGCGGCCGATGGATCTTTTGATTCGGCACGCTTCTCGATGGTTGCTGCCCAACAAGGTATGTCCGCTCGCCAGTTCCGCCAGCGCATTGCTGAAAGCCAAGCTTTGAATCAGTGGATTCAAGGGTTGGAACAGTCTGAGTTCACTATTCCCTCAGAAGTCGAAAATTACGCTCGCATGAGCAACGAGACGCGTGATATCGAGTATAAAGTCTTCCGCATTGAAGAACTGATCAATGAAGTGTCCGTCGATGACGTTGCCATTGCAGAATTCTACGATGAGAATCGGGAAGAGTTTCTGACGCCAGAGCGTGTAGCGGTAGAATATATTCAATACACAGCTGATCGTTTAGAGGAAGGTCTGGAGCCTACAGAGGCCGAAATTTTGGCGGCGTACGAGGCTTATGTGGCCGTAGAAAGCAGTGGTGCAGAGAAGCAAATCGCACACATCTTGATCACTACAGACAACCGTTCTGCTGCAGACGCACGCGAACTTGCTCAAGAGATCGCCGCGCGTGTTGACGAAGAAGACTTCGCAGCTTTGGCACAAGAATACTCTGAAGACCCTGGTAGCGCCGATTTCGGCGGTGACTTGGGTTATTTCATGTCAGGGGTTTTCGACCCGGAGTTTGAACAGGCTGTTGCTGCATTGTCAAACGCGGGTGACGTCAGTGCCCCTGTGCGGACAGAGTTTGGCTATCACTTGATTAAGCTGCTGGATGTCGCTACCAGCGATGTTCCTACTCTAGAAGAGATGACCGCAGAACTGCGCAGTGAACTGATTACACGTCAGACGGCCAGTCGTGTTGCAGAGGTACGTGAAGAATTGGCGAATGTGGTCTTCACCAGCCTCGACTTGACAGAAGCTGCAGAGATTTTTGATCTGGAGATTCAGACCACTGATCTGTTCAGCCGAAATGGTGCGGCGTCTGGTATAGCTACTCATTCTCAGGTAGTAACGGCAGCCTTTAGTGGCCTGGTATTGGATGAGGAGCTAAACAGCGATGTGATTGCTTTGCCTGACAACAGCTTAGTCGTCGTTCGTAAACTGGATTATGAAGCGCCAGATTACGAACCGCTGGAGAATGTAACCGATGACATCAATGAGTATTTACGCTTCCTCGCTGCGGTTGAAGCGGCTGAGTTTGAGGCTAATGCCTTGCGTGACGACTTGCTAGCGGGATCATCTGATGTTGCGCTGGATCGTGTAGAAGGCGTCTCACGCTTCGGCTCCACAATCCCTGCGAACGTAAACCAAGCAGCATTTCGTGCTGTACCTAATGACCAAGAAGGGCGTGACGTATTCATCGTGCGTCTGGAGCGTGGTGATTGGGCGGTAGGTCGTGTTCTGAGCGCTGAAGACGGTACGTTGGATGAAGCCGAACGTAATGAGATTGCAGCCTACTTAGAGCGCGTTGTAGCAGGTTCTGTATTGGATAATCTGATCAGCGATCTGCGCAATGAGGCATCTATTCGCATTCGTTGATTCTAACGGTGCGCTAACAAGTAAAGCCGCTTCTGCGGCTTTACTTGTTTTTTAGTCTGCTAATTTTTAACCCTTTTGGGTTACAGGTTAAAACACTCCGGGCGTTTTAATGTTCGTCCCGTCCGTGGGACTCACCCTTTCGGGTTACACGTTAAAACGCTCCGAGCGTTTTAATGCTCGTCCCGTCCGTGGGACTCACCCTTTCGGGTTACACGTTAAAACGCTCCGGGCGTTTTAATATGGTATTCTAACGTAAGTAGAACCGGACAGAAAAAGTCTGGAAAAATGACAACAGGATGTAGCAAATGGCGATCAGCTTACTAATTCTCGATGTGGACGGCGTGCTGACCAACGGTCAGTTGGTTTATGGAGCAGAGGGTGAGGTGCAAAAAGTCTTTCATGTTCATGACGGTCTGGGCATAAAAGTAGCCCGAAGTAACGGAGTAGAGGTGGCCGTTATTTCCGCCAAAGACTCTGAACCGTTGCGCAAACGGTTGAATGACTTGGGGATCGTGCACCAGTTCCTAGGTCAATCGGATAAGTACACCGTATTTAAGGACTTACTGAAGACTCTGCGTCTGCACACCGATGATGTAGCCTATGTCGGCGACGATGTGATCGATATTAAAGTTATGCGTGAAGTGGGGCTTCCTATCGCCGTACAGAATGCGCAACCCATGGTGAAATCGATTGCCAAGCATCAAACGCGACTGAATGGTGGTGAAGGGGCTGTGCGTGAGGCCATTGACTATATTTTGCGTCGTCAGATGGTGTTGGAAAAGGCGTACGAAGAGTTTCTATAATCCGCGTCGTCTGTAGGGAGCATCTAAAAACCTCCTTTTCTCAAGCTGGCGTTGTTAAAAATGCCCTCGAATGCTCATTTACATACAGTAAACTGCGCTTTCTCGGGCATTTTTGCCTAGCCAGCTTTTCGCCTCTGAAGTTTTTAGACGCTCCCTGTGGACGGATAAGCAAGACCATCTGCTTATCCGTCCACAGAAGCACTTCTTTTTAAAAAGAGCTTATTAGAAGGTATCCAGGTCCGGCATACCTTTTACTACTTCGTCAATCGCCTTCATTTGCTGTAGAAACGGCTTCAACTGACGCAGCGGCAGGGCGCAAGGGCCATCGCACTTAGCGTTGTCCGGGTCCGGATGCGATTCCAGGAACAAGCCCGCAATCTTTTGTGACATCCCCGCGCGTGCCAGCTCCGTAACCTGCTGACGGCGTCCATCGGCGGAATCCGAACGTCCACCCGGCCGTTGTAGGGAATGTGTAACATCAAAAATCACGGGGTATTGCATGGCCTTCATCACCCCAAAACCCAGCATATCGACTACGAGGTTGTTGTAGCCAAACGATGAGCCGCGCTCGCAAAGAATCAGTTGGTCGTTTCCTGCTTCTTCACATTTGTTTAGAATGTGTCGCATCTCTTCCGGGGCGAGAAACTGGGCTTTTTTGATGTTGATCACTGCGCCGGTTCTGGCCATGGCGACGACCAGATCCGTTTGACGACTTAAGAACGCCGGTAACTGGATAACATCGGCGACCTCAGCGGCGGGTTGCGCTTGGTGCGGTTCGTGTACATCGGTAATGATGGGTACACCGAACTGGGCTTTCACATCGGCCAGAATGCGCAGGCCCTCGTCGAGGCCCGGGCCACGGAACGAATGCATGGACGAACGATTCGCCTTATCAAAAGAGGCCTTGAATACATACGGAATATCAAGCTGCCGACAGACGTCAACGTACTGTTCAGCAACGCGCAGCGCCATATCCCGGCTTTCCAGCACGTTCATACCGCCAAAGAGGGTGAAAGGCTGGTCGTTGCCTACCGGCAAGGTGCCGACCTGAATCGTTTTTGTCATAGCGTGTCCTTAAAACGGCCGTCAAAATAATGTTTATCGGGGTTGAGCCCCAAGGAAGCTGTTGAACAGCCCAGATGCCCTATGTTAACAGAAGAACAGAAAAACGACATTCAGCAAGCGTACAGGGACTACCTCAAAGCGCGTGACCTTAAACCGCGTACCGGGCAACGCCAAATGATTGCGCATATTGCGCGGCAAGTCGGTTCTGCTACTTTGCAGCCGGACGCGCAACGCATTGCCGTGGTCGAAGCAGGAACCGGTACAGGTAAGACTCTGGCTTATTTGATACCCGCTTTGGTTTTAGCTCAGGCACTGAAAAAACAGATTGTACTGTCGACGGCAACCGTGGCGTTGCAGTCGCAGCTTATCGAGAAAGACTTGCCCGACGTGTTGGCGTCTACGTCCTTGCAGTTTGACTACGCCTTAGGAAAGGGGCGTGGGCGATTCTTTTGCGAAGTAAACGCCGAGCAAGCCAAGAATGAACTGGCTACCGAAGCTAACTTGTTCACGCAAGGCGGTGCGCGGACAGAGCAAGCCATGGATACCTTAAACACTCTGATGCGACGCTTTCAGTCGGGCAAATGGAATGGCGATATCGATGCACTGGAAACGCAACCGGACTTTGCCTTGCGTAAAGCCATCACAGCAACCGGCTCCGAGTGTCTAGGCGCGTTGTGCAGCCGTTACGATGACTGCCCGTACTTCGCTAATCGACAACGTTTAAAAGAAGCGGATGTACTGGTCGTTAACCATGATTTAGTGCTCAGCGACATGGCGCTCGGTGGTGGTGTGGTACTGCCCGACCCGAAAGAGGTCATCTTTATTTTCGACGAAGCACATCATCTGCCGGATAAAGCATTGAACCATTTCTCGTTGCGCTTGGAGTTGACCGCATTTCAACGGTACATCGATGGCATCGGACGGCATGCCACAAAAATGGTGAGTGAACTGGCGGCCTACGACCAACTGGGTACTGAACTGGGCGAAATGGAATTCCAAGGTAAGGAAGCCAAACAAAAACTGAAACACATCGCCATGCTGCTGGACGACGCATGGGTGACCACAGAGGTGCGTGATGGTAGCCGGATGCAATGGCATCGTTTCGAGCTGGGCGGCGTGCCAGAGACGCTTAAAGTGGCGCTGCTGGAGCTGACGCAAACCTTGCGGCCCATACAAACGTTCCTCAATAACGCGCACAAGCACGTTAATAGCCAGTTGCGGTCGCAGCACCCGCCAACGGACGTGAACCTGCTACAAACCTGGGCACAGCAAATTGCGCAAGATTTGGAGTTGGTGTCGACTGCGACAGCACTGTCCGAGCAATATCAAAAATCCGATGCGGATACGCCGATGGCGTATTGGCTGGAACGCAGCCCACAAGATAATGAGTTGGCATTAATGGCGAGTCCCTTTCTGGCGGGAGGCGTGCTTAACGGGTATTTGTGGCAACGCGCTTATGCGGCGGTCATGACGTCGGCGACATTAAGTGCGGGTGGGGATTTCGCGCGCTTCAAAGCCCATGCTGGCGTTTACGATGACGAACTCTACCTACGGGTCGCTAGCCCTTTCAACTACCCGGAACAGGGTGAATTGCTGGTGCCGCACGATGCGGTCAGCGGCGGCCAACAGGCTGCGCACACTCAATATGTGGTGTCGAAGTTGCCCGGCCTGTTGCAAGACCATCAAGCCACCTTGGTCTTGTTTTCATCGCGCGTGCAAATGAATGAAGTCTATGAAAAGCTGCCCGTTGAGTGGCAGAACCGCATTCAGGCGCAGGGTGTGAGCAGTAAAGAACATATACTGCGTGAACACGCACGCTTGTTAGCGGACGGTTCGGCCAGTGTGATCTTTGGCCTGGCGAGCTTTTCGGAGGGCGTCGACTTGCCCGGTGATGCGTTAACGCAGGTGATCGTGGCAAAACTGCCGTTCAGTGTCCCCGACGATCCTTTGCAGTCAGCAGCGGCAGAATGGACGGAGAAACGCGGTGGCAACCCGTTTATGCAGCTCACGCTGCCAGAGGCCATTATCCGCTTAACACAGGCGGTGGGGCGACTGATACGTAATGAGCAGGACTATGGCCGTGTGGTCTTGCTCGACGGGCGCGTGCGCACAGCGCGTTATGGGAGTTTGATCGTTCAGGCGTTGCCGCCTTTCAGACGCGCCCAATAGCGTTCTTATTTGTTCTGGTTACGCTGCTGCGTCTGCTGGGTTAACAGATGCCGTGCCAGTTGCTGCCGCATGCTTTCTGGCATATCAACAAAGGTGACATGCAGATAAAAGCCGTTTTCCACGGGGCGACAGTCCAACACTTCGGCGTGTGGAAAAATGGCCATATAACTGGGTGAAAACACTAACGCCATGGCTATATGCGAACCAATGGTATAGGCAAAATCGGAGGTGAAGCCGAGCCCACCTTCGCTGATGGTAATGCGAATAGGGCGCGCATCCAGTTGCCCCAGTTGCTGGATCAACAGCGCTTGGCGAAAGACATCAAGCTTCTGATTAAGCAGGCGGGCATACTGCGCCGTGGGCTTGTTGTCCATTTGCTTTTCGACCTTGGCCATTTCCGTGTCCAGAGCGTCGAGCGCCTGAAATGTGGTGGCTTGACGCAGCTCCGGGAAATATTCCACCGCGCTGGTCTGATCGGGATCCCATGCGGCAGTCAACACCCACGCCATGTCATCTATACGAAAATAAGAGCGGCGATCGTCTTCCATTTATTTACCTACCTAAGCTTTACATATCTAAAAACGGGCAAGTACTATACACCGTCCTAAAGGACTGCAAGGACCTACCTTGTCGATGGTGGGCCATTCGGCCTTTCGACTCTTCCGATTACTATATAAGTGAACCGGTGAATGTTACACAATCTTTCGTTTTTTATTGGACGCCGCTACATCGGTGCCAAACGACGTAGTCATTTTATTTCTTTCATTTCCAGCGTGTCGATGATCGGTCTGACGCTTGGCGTCGCCGTATTGATCATTGTCCTGTCGGTAATGAACGGTTTCGAGCGTGAACTGCGCGAACGCATCCTAGGCATGGTGCCACATGGAAGCATCAGCGGCCAAGCCCCGATTGAAGATTGGGAGCCACTGCGCGAGCGTATGTTGGCGCATCCAGATGTGCGGGGTGCGTCACCGTACATTGCAGAGACGGCCATGTTGATATCCGACCGTGAAAGCCGTGGTGCTTTGGTGACGGGTGTCGACCCCCGTTACTTGAGCGACGTGTCGATCATTGAAAATCACATTGTCAGTGGCTCCATGGACGCGTTGCAAGCGGGCAACTGGAACATTGTGCTAGGCGAGTCACTGGCACGCCAAATGGGGGTGGTTCCGGGCGACCGCATCAACATGTTGGTGCCAGAAGTGTCCGTCAACATCATGGGGGTGCAGCCACGCTTTAAGCGCTTCACTGTTATTGCCTTGTTTAAGGTTGGCGCTCAATTGGATTCCGATACCGCGTTGATTCACATCGCCGATGCAGCTACGTTGAAGCGCATGCCGGGTATGGTGCAGGGTATTCAATTGTCTTTTGATGATTTGTTCCGAGCCCCGGCGGTCACTCGTGAGCTCGCCTTCGGTTTGCAGGGCCGCTATCAGTTCTCCGACTGGACACGCACGCAAGGCAATCTGTTCCAAGCCATTCAGCTGGAAAAGCGCATGGTGGGTCTGTTGCTGTTTATGATCATCGCGGTCGCCGCGTTTAACATCATCTCCAGCCTGTTTATGCTGGTCACAGAGAAACAGTCCGACATCGCAATATTGCGGACGATGGGGGCTCGACCCGGTCAGATCATGGGCATATTTGTCGTTCAAGGTGGATTGGTTGGCACCATTGGGGTGATTTTAGGCATTGTGTTTGGCGTCATTGGCGCGTTAACAGTGGCTGACGTAGTCGCTGGTATCGAGCGTTTCTTTGGCTTTGAAGTGCTCGACAGTGGCGTGTATTTTATCAATTACATGCCGTCTGAATTGCGTTTCGAAGACGTCGTGTTAGTCGGTGGTGCATCCCTCGTCGTAGCGTTTCTGTCTACCCTCTATCCGGCCTATCGTGCCGCCAAGACGTTACCAGCGGAGGCCTTGCGCTATGAATGATGTGGTATTGCAGTGTGATGGCCTAACCAAAGAATATCAGATAGGCCCAGAGAAAGTCCGGGTGTTCGATGACTTGGCTTTGTCCATCGCCGCGGGCGACATGGTATCGATTGTTGGGGCCAGTGGTTCCGGCAAGTCCACTTTGTTGCATTTAATGGCCGGGTTGGACTTGCCAACATCTGGCCGGGTCTTGATTAAAGATCGTGACTTAGCCTCGATTACCGAGCGTGAACGCAGTGCGTTACGCAATGAATATTTGGGCTTTGTGTTCCAATTCCACCATTTGTTGCACGAGTTTACTGCGCTAGACAACGTGTTGATGCCTGCCCGCATTTCACGTAAGCCCACACAAGAAGACCATGACTACGCGATGAGCTTACTGGATCAAGTGGGGGTGGCACACAGAGCGAAGCACAAGCCTTCAGAGTTGTCCGGTGGCGAGCGGCAGCGTGTAGCCATTGCCCGTTCTTTGATGAACAAACCGCGTTTGGTGTTGATGGACGAGCCGACGGGAAATCTTGATTCCAGTAACTCCGCACAGGTACAACGGGTGATTCTGGGCCTTAACGAAGTAGCTAACTGCAGCTTTGTCTTGGTCACCCACAATTCGGAATTGGCAGAGCCACTGCCGAACCGGTATCGGTTACAAGACGGACAGCTCATTCGTTACTAGATAAAAGGGAGGTCTATCCTCCCTGTATTTTTGGACTAGGACATGCGTAAAGGATTCACGCTAACCCTCGCCGCCGGGCGCGACCGAGCCTCGGCGTCGCTCTATCGATTCGTATCTCGACTCGTTACTCGACTTTTTCTTCCGCTCGCACCGTGGCGCACAACGCCGTTTCTAGCTGCTTTTTTACTCTGTGGCATCGGTGTGCTGTGGTCACCTCTCATTACCTTTCTGGTCTTGCTGGTTGTACTCGTTATGGGACGGACTCTCTGGCGATATTGGCAGCTTGATGTTTTGCTCGGCGGCTGCCTGGCGTTGTTTGTTATAACGATTCAGGTGCATTCCTCTGCGACCACGCGGTTAACCGAACCCACAGCATTACAAGCTCAGTGGATTCAAGTGGAGCGGTGTTGGGAAGGGCAATGGGCGAGTCGCTGTTTGTTGCGTAATGAAGCTGGTGCTCGCTGGTATCTTACGTGGCCACCTGACGAGCCTGTATTTGTAGGCATGCGCGCCACCGTTGATGTACGCCTAACGCCATGGGCTGTACCAAGCAATCCGGGCGCCACCCCATTTTCTGTCTGGCTGCTGCGTCATCATGTGGTGGCGCAAGGGCGGGTGGATCATGTCACCGTATTGCCGAGTGGTTTTGGGGTGGACAAATTAGAGCAATCGCGCGCCGAGATAAGAAGCCGTGTACTTCCAGACTTCTATCACGGCGTGTATCAGGCGTTGGTCCTCGGCGATCGCAATGGGTTAGACGCTGATATGCGCCAACGCGTAGAGCGTACGCAGACACAACATTTGTTAGCTTTGTCTGGCCTGCACATCGGAACCTTGGCCTTGGCGGCGTATGGCCTTACTGGGTTGCTGTGGCGTCTGTACCCCATCGGTATCCGCCAAGACTGGCAGTATCTCGCTGCTTTATTGGCCGCAGGCTCGTTGTTGGTGATTGCCATGCCCGGTGTGAGCCTCTGGCGCGCTTTTTTCATGCTACTGGTACCGACGCTGGCTTGGTTCCTTCGGTTGCGTCTGGGCGTTGCCGAGGCGCTGCTGCTCATCGGGGCGGTGATGGTGTTAGTCGACCCTCGCTTACTGCTGGATTTGGGTGGGTGGTTCAGTTGGGTGGCGACGCTTGTTCTGGTCTTGGTTGCCCGGAACAGTAGCCAAAGACCTTGGTACATTACCGCGATTCAGGTGCAGGTGATACTGTCTCTGTTGTTAGTACCCTTGTATGCGTTTTGGGAGTTACCGGTTTTTCCACTCGCTATTCCGCTGAACATTTTATTGATACCACTGGTTACCTTCTGGGTGCTACCCACTGCTTTTCTCGCCGCTTTGAATGTGCCTCTGGCCGATACGCTGTTTATGTGGGGTGTCGACATCTGGTACTACCTGTTGGTGCAGTTTGACCGGTTTTGGGTGTGGTTCCCGGTGTTGTCGTTGCCGCAGTCGGTTCTGCTGTTAGTCAGCAGCGGGTTATTGGTGGTTTTGAGATTGCCAATGTTGGCATGGGCAGCATGGATCCTGATCTTGTTTGGTAGTAGTTGGCACAATAGCCAGCCGACACCGTTACAGGCCGGAGAGTTTGATGTTTGGGTGTTGGATGTTGGCCAAGCGCAGGCGGTGGTTATAGACACCGGTGATGGACGTGTGATGTTCGATACCGGAAACGGTGATCCGGCACGCCTCAACCTCTATCAACCAGCATTGCGTTGGCACTGGTGGTCGCCACGTCGAAACTGGTCTGCCGTTGTAGTTTCTCATCAAGACCGCGATCATGCGGGAGGTATGGCGTCCGTTGCCGCTGGTTTGCGTCCGCAGCGATTTTTAGCCGGCCAACCGTTGTCGGCGCCGAACAATTGGCCCGCGGCAGAATTCTGCAACCACGGCGTTGAACTTGCCTTAAACGGAGTACAGTTTCGCTTTATACGCCCCCACGTTGGTTATCTACCCAGGGATAATAACGACGCCTCCTGTATACTGTTGGTCGAAAGTGATCACGGGCGTGTATTGCTGACGGGTGATGCCAGTAAACGGGTGGAATATGGTATCCTGCAGCAGGCACCGTTGGGTCGAGTTGACCTGCTTATCAGTGGGCATCATGGCAGCGCCACCAGTACCAGTGCCGAACTGCTGCAACAGATACAGCCTGCATGGGTAGTGCATAGCGCGGCCCGTTATAGCCGTCACGCCATACCGGCACCGGATGTGAAACAACGGATAGCTGACAGCGGGGCAGAGAATCATTGCACCTGCGGGGCGGGCAGTTTGATATACCGTTTCCGGATGTCGGGAATTGTGACCGAGCGCTATGGTCATCGCCTGCTGCCATGGATTAGAATCTAGCCCTCAATGTTGCATGACACAGCGGCAGTTCAACGACGCTGTTACATCCGTCAAAAAATTCAAATATTTTCTAAAGGAGAGACTCAGTGTTCGAGATTGTTAAAGCCGGTGGTTGGTTGATGATACCGATTATCATTTCCTCTGTTCTGGCTATTGCCATCATCATCGAACGTTTCTGGGTTTTGCGGGTTGATAATGTCGCACCGCGTGATTTGCTGCCGACGGTTTGGCGTCGTCTGCGTGAAAACAAGCTCTCAGCAGAGTATTTAAAGTCAATCAAGCAAGAGACGTGGTTGGGTAGCATACTGGCCGCCGGATTGCAGCAGTCTCGATTAGGCCGTGAAGCCATGAAGGACAGCATTCAGCAGCAAGCAGACCAGGTCGCCCATGAGATGGAGCGCTTCCTCAACAGTTTGGGAACCATCGCGTTGATATCACCGTTACTGGGCCTTTTGGGTACGGTATTGGGGATGATTCAGGTGTTTACCGCCATCATGGTGCAGGGTACCGGCAACGCAGGCGTTTTGGCCGGTGGTATCTCGCAGGCCTTGATCACCACGGCGGCGGGCTTGTCGGTTGCTATTCCCGCGATGATCTTTCATCGCGCCTTGACGCGTCGTGTTGATACCTTACTGGTTACCATGGAGCAGGACTGCGTGAAGCTGGTGGATGCCCTGAGCGCCGAGCCAGACGCCTAACTCACGGGAGACTGCTATGAATTTCCGCCGCGCCCGCGAAGAAGAAATCAGTGTCAACTTAACGCCGCTGATTGATGTGGTGTTTCTGCTTTTGATCTTTTTTATGGTCACGACGACTTTTACGCGCGAAACACAGCTGGAAGTCGAGTTGCCGCAAGTCCAGACAGAAAATGTATTGGGTAATGATGAGCGGATTGATGTTGTCATTGATGCCCAAGGCGGCATTGAGATTAACAACCAACTGTTGATCAATACCCAATTCGATACTCTAAAACGCGCTTTAGAGACGGTGATTCAGCCCGGGAATGTGCAAGTCGTGGTGATCACCACGGACAAGCAGACGCCAGCGCAATCACTGATGCATGTGATGGACGCCGTCGGGCAGTTGGGGCACAGCCGTATTGCCTTTGCCGCTCAACTGGAGTCCGAATGAGTGTGTTATGAGCTGGCCAACATTCTGGCGGCGTAAAACCACGCTATCCTATCTTCTGACGCCCCTGAGTTGGTTGTATCTGTGGGCGTCACGACAGCATCAGCAACGCCAGTTGCGACGTTGTGAGCCATTACCTGTACCTGTAATAGTGGTGGGTAATATCGTCGTTGGTGGCACCGGAAAAACGCCTTTTATTCACTGGTTGGTCACACAGCTTCAAGCGCACGGTCAGCGGCCGGCTATCGTGTCTCGGGGTTATGGCGGAAACCTGAAACAACCCACGTTACTGACTCCCAATCATCGTGCCGACGAAGTAGGGGATGAACCGCTGCTCTTAGCCCAAGTAACGGGCGTGCCGGTCTGCATTGGACGTCAGCGAGTCGATGCCGTGAAACTAATGCTACAGCATCACCCTGAAACCACGGTTGTGCTCAGCGATGATGGCTTGCAACATCTCAGCCTGCCACGCGATCTGGAAATTTGTCTGTTTGATGGTAGCGTTGGCGCTGGAAATGCGTCGGTGTTGCCGGCGGGGCCGTTACGTGAACCTTTGAGCCGTTTGCAGAACGTGCCTTTGGTCATCAGTAAGGGGCGTGCTGCCGAGAACTTGGGCTTGCCTGCCAAAAAAACGGCGAAGGTAATGCAGTTAACCTTAGGCGAACCTCGTCATTTGAATACAGGAGCCTCGTTAGACCCATCCGCTGAGGCAGTGCATGCTCTGTGCGGTATAGGGCAGCCAGAATCGTTCTTTGCGGCCTTGCGAGCGCAGGGCTGGCAGTTCACACCATTGGCATTACGCGACCATCAAGCTCTGAGTGGACAGCAATTGCGCGCTTTAGAGGGTAAGACGGTTTTGATGACCAGTAAAGACGCCATAAAACTGAAGCATCAGCCATTACCGTTTGAAGCGTATGAAGTTCCCTTACAAGTCAGTTTTTCGGCAGATGACGAACGGACAATTATGGACACAGTTATAGATCGCATACAGAGGCCACGATGAGCACTCCTTCGTTTCACGTTGTAATACCAGCCCGTTACCAGAGTACGCGGTTACCCGGCAAACCACTGGCAGACATATTGGGTAAGCCCATGGTGCAGTGGGTGTATGAAGCCGCTCAGCGCAGTGCCGCAACGGGTGTGTGTATAGCGACCGACGATGTGCGGGTTGAGACAGCCGTGAAGCACTTTGGCGGACGTACCTTAATGACTTCTGCGGAACATGTTTCAGGGACAGATCGCTTGGCTGAGGTGGCGGCACTGGAAGGTTGGACTGCAGATACCATCGTAGTCAACGTGCAGGGTGATGAGCCAACGATGAACCCGGCGTTAATTAACCAAGTCGGTGAACTGCTTGCCGCGCACCCGGAAGCGGGTGTGGCCACGTTGTGTGTCCCCATCTCAGATCCGGAAGAAATGCGTAACCCTAATGCGGTCAAGGTGGTGCTGAATCAGCAAGGCTTGGCGCTCTATTTCAGTCGCGCGCCGGTACCCTGGAACCGTGATGGAGAAACCTTAGCTGTGCCGGGTTATCGGCACTTAGGTATTTACGCCTATCGCGTTTCAGCTTTACAGCAGTTTGTGCAATGGCCAACCGGTCATTTGGAGCACGTAGAAAAGTTAGAGCAACTGCGGTTTTTAGAACACGGTGTGCAAATCGCCGTCGCTACCGCCCAAATAGCGCCGCCTGCCGGTGTCGATACCGCTGAAGACTTGGCGCGCGTTATTCGTTTGCTGTCAGGTCAGGAGGATAACTGATGTCTGCAACCGTTAAGGTATTGTTCGTTTGCCTCGGCAATATTTGTCGTTCGCCTACCGCACACGGGGTATTTTTAAAAAAGGTACAAGCAGCCGGTTTGGCCTCGCGTGTGGAGATAGACTCGGCCGGCACAGCGGCTTATCACATTGGTAAAGCGCCCGATGCACGGTCACAACGAGCTGCGCAGCAACAGGGCTACGACTTGAGTGCGCTGCGGGCCCGCCAAGTTACGGCCGAAGATTTTGCAGACTTCGACTATGTATTGGCAATGGATCACCAAAACCTAAGTGAGTTACGCGTGTTGCATGCGTCGATAGAGTCTTCTGCTCGTTGCACGCCACAGCTGTTTTTGTCGTTTCTGCAAGCAGCGGGAAGCCCGGACGAAGTGCCTGATCCCTATTATGGCGGTGCGGATGGCTTTAAGGAGGTCTTGCGATTATGTGAAGAGGCCGCTGACGCATTGCTCAGCGATATTCGTGAGCGCCACGCATTATGAGCCGGTCCAGCATTCGTACTCAGGTGGACCTGCAACCGTTCCATACACTGGCCTGTCCGAGCATCGCAGAGTACGCGGTTACGTTAACGGATGACAGCGTTTTGGACTCTGCTCTCACGTGGGCGAAAGAGCAGGGTATGGCCGTGCAGGTGATCGGTGAAGGTAGCAATATTGTGCCGCTGGACTACGTCCCCGGGTTAACCATGATCAATCGCCTATCGGGTGTGCGTCTCGTCGGGCAGACGAACGAGCACATCGATGTGCGCGTCTCCGGGGGTGTCTCCTGGCATTGGTTGGTGCTTTTTTGCAGTGCTCAAGGCTGGTACGGCTTAGAAAATCTGGCCTTGATTCCCGGCACAGTAGGTGCAGCGCCAGTACAGAACATAGGCGCTTATGGGGTAGAACTGTGCGATGTCTTTTTGCAGTTGGAAGCAGTGGATATTCACACTGGGACGCGACGCACGTTCAATTCGGCCGATTGTCAATTTGGCTATCGAGCGTCAGTTTTTAAAGGTAAAGATGCGGGGCGCTGGATTATTACGGCAGTCACTTTACGGCTATCACGGTTTTTTCAGCCGAATCTCAGTTATGGGCCATTGGCTACCTTGCAACCCAAAACCTCGGCGCAACTTATTCAGAGCGTCATCGAAGTACGGCAGTCGAAGTTACCGAACCCGGCGCTGATTCCTAATGCGGGCAGTTTTTTCACCAACCCTATTATTCAGTTGGAACAAGCTCAGGCGCTGCAACAAGACTATCCAGCGCTCCCACTCTATCCCACAGCAGACGGTAAACACGCCAAAGTTGCTGCCGGCTGGTTAATAGAACAGGCGGGGTTACGGGGAGCCTATGCACCGGATACGGGTATCGGCCCTTATGAGAAGCAGGCATTGGTGTTGATCAATCCCCAACGTATGGCGGCGTCACTGGTGATGAGCCGCGCACAAGAAATAGCGGACGCGGTGCACGCAAAGTTTGGCATTGCCATTACACCGGAACCGCGCTTTTTTCCTTGAGTTGAAAATGCATTAAGCAAAAAAAATCCGATGTCAGAGATGACATCGGATTTTTTATGAGCGTTCTTAGCTCAAGACAGAAAGGAGAGGGCTGAGATTACTCAGCGCCACCGTCCGTCGACGTTTCTTGCTTCGCTGCCGCTGCTTCGCGCTGCTTTTGGCGGCGCTTTTCACGCGGGTCATTAGGCGCACGCTTAGGCGCAGCATCGCCAGAATCAATTGCCGGTGCAGCTTCTTGTGCCGCTTTGGGCTCTACTGCAGGCGCTTTCGGAGCGGCTTTAGGCGCAGCAGGCTTCGTTTCAGTCTTCTCCGCCACCGGGGCCGGGTCAGCAGCTTTAACGTCTGCCTGTGCTGCAGGAGCTTCCGCTGCTGGCTTGTCGACAGCAGGCATGTCTGCGCTTTCTGAGGACGCTTCTGCTTTCTTTGAGCGCGCTGGGCGACGCGCAGAAGCAGGCTTATCGCCGGCTGCTTTTGTGCGTGTACGGCGAGGACGGCTGCTTTTAGGCTTGCTGTCTTTATCATCCAACTTGTTACCGTCGACGTCTGCTGCGGGAGCGACGTTTCCGTCCACTTCTTTAGGCGCGCTTTCAGTCGGAGCAGCAGGTGCCGCATTACCCGGTTCCGGGGTTACCTTTTCTTCCGCCTTCTCAGGGCTTGCCGTTTTTTCAACGCTGGCCACTGGAGCTGGCGTCTGCTGTGGCGCTTGAGCTTCTGTCGACGTTGTATTTTCTTGTGCAGCGACGACGGGAGACGCTTGCTCGGTCACCTGAGAATCATCTGTTGGCAAAGGCTGCTTCAGTTCTTCTGGTCGGTTATCGCTACGCTCGCGACGATTTTGGCCTTTGCTGGCACCTTGATCGCGTGGTCGACGTGCTGGACCATTACCTTTGCTCTCACTGCGCGGAGCACGTGGCTCACGATTAGCATCAGCACTGCGATTGTTATCATTGGTACGTGGCTCACGAGTATTGTCAGTATTACGGTTGGAGTCATTTGTGCGTGGCTCACGGCTACCGTCATTACGCTCATTACGGTTGCGGTTGCCACCAGAGCGACGACGATTATTGCCCGATGAGCGGTTGTCATCTGTTGTCGCTTCTGCAACTGGCGCATTTGATGCACCTTGATTGTTGCGTTGGTTGCGATTGCTACCACCGGTGCCTGTGCCTTGATTGCGTCGATTACCACCACGATCACGGCCGCCACTGCCGTCAGGGCGACGATTGCGATTGCCTTGTTGGTTAGTAGAAGACGGTGCACCTTTGCGCGCTCCGTTATTGGCTGACTTGCTACTGCCACCAGTAAACAGCGCAGCAATGCGTGCAAATAAGCCTGGGCCTTTTTCTTTAGCGGGTTTAGTAGCTCTAGATGCTGGCTTAGCCGCTGGTGTCGGCGCTGGACCGGTAGGTCCAATAATGCCGGAAATTGCCGCCTCTTCAGGTTTTACCGCGCGCTCAAGCACGGCTTCCTGCTCGTTGCGGACTTCAGGCAATTTCAACGCATAAGACGGTTCTGCTTCGTCAAGAGTTTCGTCATCATCACGCACACGCAATACGTCGTAGTGCGGGGTTTCCATGTCAGGGTTGGGGATAACCAAGACCTGGACCTTGTGCTCTTTTTCGATCTTCGCAAGGGCTTCACGCTTCTCGTTCAGCAAGAAGGTCGCAACGCTCATCGGTACGATACAGCGTACTTGCGCAGTGCGCTCTTTGAACGACTCTTCTTCGACCAAACGCAAAATTGCCAAGGCGAGGGATTTTACATCGCGAATGATGCCGTGGCCTTCACAGCGTGGGCATACGATACCGCTGGTTTCACCCAGTGATGGGCGCAGGCGTTGGCGTGACATTTCCAACAAACCAAAGCGCGAGATGCGACCAATTTGAATGCGTGCACGATCGGCATCAGTAGCGGCTTTCAACCGGTTTTCGACTTCGCGCTGATGGCGGCTCTGTGACATGTCGATGAAGTCGATAACGACCAAACCACCCATGTCGCGCAAGCGCAACTGGCGAGCAATTTCATCGGCTGCTTCACAGTTGGTGTTAAACGCTGTCTCTTCGATGTCCACACCTTTGGTGGCGCGCGAGGAGTTGATGTCGATAGACACCAAAGCTTCGGTCGGATCGATCACGATAGAACCGCCAGAAGGCAGCTTCACTTCGCGTTGAAACGCCGATTCGATTTGCGCTTCAATTTGATAACGGCTGAACAATGGCACTGCGTCTTGATACAGCTTAATCTTCTGCTCAAACGTCGGCATGACTTTGCGTACGAAGTCCAAGGCGTATTCGTACACCGCCGGTGCGTCGATCAGCACTTCACCGATGTCCTGACGCAGGTAGTCACGAATCGCACGAATGATGACGTTGCTTTCTTGCAGTATTAGGAAAGGGGAGGGGCGTGTCTTGGCTGTGGCATCAATGGTTTCCCAAAGTTGCAACAAGTAGTCCAGATCCCACTGCAATTCTTCCGCAGTGCGGCCAATGCCGGCAGTGCGTACGATGACGCCCATGCCTTCAGGAATCTTCACGCCGTTTAAGGCGTCTTTCAACTGCGCGCGTTCTTCGCCTTCGATACGGCGAGAAATGCCACCCGCACGCGGGTTATTAGGCATCAGTACGAGGTAACGGCCAGCCAGACTGATCAAGGTGGTCAGTGCCGCACCCTTGGTGCCACGCTCTTCTTTATCCACCTGAACAATGACTTCAGTACCTTCAGCCAATACATCTTTAATATTGATGCGGCCTTGTACGTTGGGGTCTCTGAAGTAACTGCGAGAAATTTCTTTCAGCGGCAAGAAGCCGTGGCGGTCGGAACCGAAGTCAACAAATGCGGCTTCCAGTGAGGGTTCGACGCGGGTAATTTTACCCTTGTAGATGTTAGCTTTCTTTTGTTCGCGGGAGCCGGTTTCAATATCGAGATCGTAAAGGAACTGGCCGTCGACAAGAGCAACCCGAATCTCTTCGGACTGGGTTGCGTTGATCAGCATTCTTTTCATGTAGAATCTGTACTCTAATCCATGGTTTACGGAAAGAGCAACAGCATTTAGTGCGCCTGAATACGCAGCCTGTAAGGCATCTTGGCAGTACCAGAGCACGCTCTGATACCTGAAAATTTCATCGGTAAACGGGCAGCGACGGAAAGAGACGGAGTCTCAGTTTAACCTGCTATTTTCTGTAGTACGTCAGCCAACTCATCAATATGAGTGAAACGATAATATCCGGTTTGTACGTACTATCTGGATCAAGGAGCAGGGTCCGTGGAGCACCTTTACGGTAGCATTCAGCAAACCTAAATTCTGTTGCTCGCTATGCCGTCGCCACATAAAGGAAGAGCCACTGAGTGTGAACGGCGGGCTTATCGCTACGCACCTGACTGCCGGGTCACTGATGGCCAGAAAAACTGGGCTGGACGGCGGCGTCTTCAATATCATCGCGCATGTTGTCGCGATGCCTCTGTGGCCTCCAACAATACGGGAGGCGGACAAAACTAAGTCACTGCTTGGTGTTCGGCGTGTTCGGGGCCGCACCCTTTACAGCAGCGCACTGGCAATATAGCAGAAAATGCTAAGGCATCAAATGGTATTAACGTTAACGAGCGTTATAGAGTCAGATTTTTGGCGTATCGTTGGGCTGGCACTATGATAGAATCGCACTTTTCTAGTGGTTGCGGGCACAAAAGCGCGCCGCCCGACACCTCCTTAATAAGATGTTGAAATGACAGAAAAACCCGAAAAATCCGTGCAGTTCTTGGTGATCGACGAAAAGCATGCCGGACAACGGTTGGATAATTTTTTACTGGCGGTGCGTCGTGGCGTGCCCAAGTCGCTGATATATCGGGTCATTCGTAAGGGTGAAGTACGGGTCAATAAAAAGCGCTGCAAGCCACTTGATAAGCTGTCCGTAGGCGATGAAGTTAGAGTTCCGCCGATGGACTTTACTCAGCCCGGAGAGGCAGCAGTGCCCTCCAAGGGCTTGAGCAATGCATTGCGTGACCGCGTGTTGTGGGACGATGACGCCTTGCTGGTCATCGACAAACCCAGTGGGCTGGCGGTGCACGGCGGCAGTGGTATTCACCTGGGCATGATAGAAAGTCTGCGCCAGATTTTCCCTGAGTATCGATTCTTGGAGCTTGTACACCGCCTTGATCGCGATACCTCTGGCTGTGTCATGGTGGCCAAAAAGCGCAGCGCACTTAAAGTGCTGCATGAGATGCTCCGACAGCGCAAATTGGACAAAGGTTATTTGTGTTTAGTGCATGGAGCCTGGCCGGACGAGGTGCGTAAGGTGCAGGAGCCACTAAAGAAGCAAGTGCTGCAGTCTGGTGAGCGCTTGGTCAAGGTGGATGTCGACGAAGGCAAGCCATCCGATACCCGTTTTCGTGTCGTACAACGATTTGGCGATGTCGCCACATTAATGGCGGCCTTCCCTAAAACCGGTCGCACGCACCAAATAAGGGTGCATGCGCTGTCGCAAGGGCACGTCATCATGGGTGACGACAAATACGCGACGCAAGAAGAATTAGCCGAGGCGAAACAGTTGGGCGTGCGACGCTTGTTGCTGCACGCCGCTAGCCTGCGGTTGCCGCACCCGTTTACGCAGGAAGAGCTGCGTATAGAAGCGGAAATGCCAGAAGCTTTTCGTACGGTTATGCAGGGTCTAACGCAATAAACGCAGTCTACAGGAGATTGATTGAATGGAACGTCCCGAAGATGAGCGCCAGAGCCGTCGTGAGTGGCATCTGATAGAAAAAGTGGTGATGACGCACAGCGAAGAACTCAAGAAGAGTCGGCGCTGGGGAATCGTGTTCAAGTCTCTGACTTTCGCCTATCTGTTTGTCATTATGTTTGTGGTCTATCAAAATATGATGCCGCGCTCTGACAAGCCCGTATCAACGGGCGGTCATACGGCGGTCGTGCAGATGAAAGGGGTGATAGCGGACGGTTCCGATGCCTCTTATGCACAACTGCGCCGCCCGCTGCGCCAAGCCTTCGCGCACCCAGACACTCAAGCTGTGGTGCTCGACATCAGCTCTCCGGGTGGAAGCCCGGTACAGTCGCAGATGATCTATGATCTCGTGTTGGATTTGCGTGCGGAGTACCCTGAAATACCACTGTACGCGGTCATCGGGGAAATCGGTGCGAGCGGGGCGTACTTTGTTGCCGCCGCCGCAGACGAAATCTATGCCAGTGGCTCAAGCATAGTAGGCTCTATTGGTGTGGTATCCGGTGGCTTTGGTTTTGATGAGGCGATGGAGCGTTTGGGTATTGAACGGCGCCTGTATACGGCCGGTACCAATAAAGGCTTTCTGGACTCCTTCTCGCCAGAACGCGAGGAAGAGGTGGCACATTGGCAATCGGTTCTCGGTGATGTGCATCAGCAGTTTATCGCTGCTGTCGTGGCAGGGCGGGGCGATCGTTTGGTCGATGATGAACGTATCTTCAATGGTTATATGTGGTCCGGCGCGCAGTCGCAAGGTTTGGGTTTGATCGATGGCTTGGCGACGGTCCACAGCCTCGCTGAGCAGATTGATGCGCCTGAATTGCTGTATTTTGATCCACCAAAAGATCCGTTACGCCAATTGCTGGATGATTTTGGTCTATCGGTCGGTCAAGGTATTGCTAACCGAGTGATGAGCGTGGACGGTGACTTACTGCAGCTAAAATAGCTGAAGCACACAAGGCCTGGCTAATCAGGCCTTAGTGAAGCTCTGAGGTATTCCCTTAGTGCTTGCTTTTACAGTGCAGGCATACCTTGACGCTGTAATGCACCACATAGCGCGATCAATGGCAGTCCGATCAAGCTGGTCGGGTCAGCGCCCAAATGACGGGCAAATAACGCACTGCCAAGGCCTTCTGATTTAAAGCTGCCAGCGCAATCCAGAGGATTCTCCAACTCAATGTAGCGGCGTATCTCGGTGTCGGTCAGTTCGCGAAACTGGATTTCATAACGGTCTACCAGTGTTTCTTTTTGGCCAGTCGCGGTGTTCAACACGCACAGGCCAGTGTAGAAAATCACTGTATTGCCGCTAGAGGCACGCAGTTGCTCAACAGCGCGCTCTGCTGTGCCGGGTTTGCCCACGGGCACCACATCGTCGAGCGTCGATACTTGGTCACTGCCAATGATTAGACTGTTCGGGTGCTGCTTAGTAAGGCTTTCGGCCTTCAGTACCGCCAAGCGAAGGGCTAGTTCTTCCGGCATTTCACCATTTAGCGGTGTTTCGTCAGCGTCTGGACGCGCCGTTTCGAAGGGCAAATGCAGCCGCGACAGCAATTCTTTACGGTATGGCGAGGTTGAAGCTAGAATTAATTGCATATTTTTCATTTTCATTTTGACAGTAGCAGGGGTGGAGAATATCATACTGCGCCCATGACAAACTCAGCGCTTCCTAATTTTTTTGAACCTTACCGTCTGGCAGATCGACAAGCCAGTTTTAATGGCCAGGTTTCGGTGGATCTTTTACCTCGTGTGAAGGAAGCGGTGGTGGCTGCTGAATCGATGACATTATCGGTCGAATTCAGTAGAGATCAAGATGGTTATCGAGTGGCTTCCGGAACGGTGGCAGGTCAGGTTACACTGACGTGTGAACGTTGCATGGGCGATATGCCCTTTACACTGGATACCGGGTTTGAGATGGCTTTAGTGGCTGAAGAGTCGCAAGTACCGTCTTTACCCAAACGATATGACCCGTGGCTGGTTACCCCTGGTGCAGAGGTATCGGTTGCGGATTTGTTAGAAGACACCATCCTTCTAGCAATACCGGTGTTCCCAAAGCATCCGCCAGAGGAATGCCGGATACAAATGTCTTTCGGAGTCGAGAATGATGACGTGGAAACGTCGGAAAGTTTGGCACCAGAGAAACCTAATCCGTTTAGCATCCTGGCTGACTTAAAAGCCAGTCAGAAAAAGTAGGAGTAATTGTACAATGGCCGTTCAACAGAACAAAAAGACCCGTGCTCGTCGTGGTGATCGTCGTTCGCACGACGCACTGGGTACTGCAGCACTGTCTGAAGACAGCGTAACAGGCGAAAAGCACCTGCGTCACCACGTGACTCCAGACGGTTTTTACCGTGGTCGTAAAGTCGTAGACAAGGGTGACGAATAATCTCTTCTGAGGTTGTCACTTGATACGACTCGCAGTTGACATGCACGGCGGTGACCACGGTCCCGCCGTTGTTCTTTCTGCCGCGCTCAATTTCCTTGAGCACTATTCTGACATACATCTTTGCCTGTTTGGTGACACCGAACAAGTGACTTCTTGGTTGCCGGCATTCGCACAACACCAAGCGCGCATTACTTGGCGCGACGGCCAACACTACCCACACCACGATACTTCTCTGCGCGAGCTTTTGCGCCCTCCCAAGTCTGATGATGCATTGGCCATGGCGTTGCGTGCTGCTGGCAACTCTGACGATCAAGCTTGTTCGGCCGTGGTTACCGCCGCGGATACCCGCGTACTAATGATTCGTGCTCGGCAATGCTTGGGCTATCGGCTGGGCATTAAACGACCCGCACTCGGTGCTTGGATTCCAGGCTATACCGGGCCTGTTTTAGCCTTAGATGTTGGCGCGTCAGTGGTGGCCGACGCCGAAGATATGTTGGCGTCGGCTCTGATGGGCCATCGCTTTCTCAAGGCGCACCAATACGAACGTGCACCGCGCATTGGTTTGTTGAATATCGGGCATGAGGCACACAAAGCCAGTCAGCGCCTAGCAGCAGCGCACCAGTTATTCGGTCAGCGAGCAGATCTGGATTATCGTGGTTATGTTGAGCCTAAAGCCGTGTTTGCCAATGAGGTGGATATGGTGATCACCGACGGATTTACCGGTAATGTGATGCTGAAGTCGATGGAGGCTACGGCCGACTATATTAAACATCGGGTATTCGATGTCTTGACCGAGCGTTGGTATGGTCGCATGCTGGGTCTGCTGACAGCGCGCTTATTCGCCGCTGATTTCGCCAATGTGAGTGCCGAAAGACATAACGGAGCTCCGCTGTTAGGCGTCAACGGCTGGGTGGTGAAAAGCCACGGCAATGCTAATGCAGAAGCTTTCGGTCAAGCTTTACAACAAGCTCGGCATGCCGTGCGATTAGGGGTGCCTGAGCGTATGTGGGTCGAGTGAGCGGCGGATTGTTCGCTTCGGGGCAAAAGTATTTTGCCGCCTTTCCCTTGGCATTTGCTTCAACGCTCAACATAATGGCCGCCAAAATTAACAAGAAAATCTGGAATCACTATGAGTCAAGGTAAACGCGCCTTCTTCTTTCCCGGGCAAGGTTCGCAAGCTGTCGGCATGTTAAGCGATATGATCGGCAACGAAGCGCTGGTATCGTCCACTTTCTTTGAAGCCTCAGAAGTGCTTGGCTATGACTTGTTGGATTTGATTGCCAACGGCCCCGACGAAGAGCTTAATCGCACTGAAAAGACCCAGCCCGCCATTCTGGCTGCCAGTGTCGCCCTATGGCGCTTATGGCAAGAACGTCAGGGTGCAATGCCAGATTTTTTCGCTGGACACAGTCTAGGTGAGTACAGTGCCTTGGTCGCCGCCAATGTCATCAGCTTTAAAGATGCCGTTAAACTGGTAGAGACCCGTGGTCGCTTGATGCAATCTGCCGTGCCGATGGGTGAGGGCGCTATGGCCGCCATCATCGGTTTGGAAGACGCCGACGTCATCGCAGCTTGTGCCGCGAGCGGCAGCGAAGTGTGCGAAGCGGTAAATTTTAACGCGCCGGGACAGGTGGTTATCGCGGGTACGGCGAAAGGCGTCGACATAGCCATGGCCGCAGCAAAAGAAAAAGGCGCTAAGCGTGCCTTGCCGTTGTCGGTCAGCGCCCCAAGCCACTGCGCATTGATGAGACCTGCTGCTGAGCAGTTGGCGACTGAGTTGTCTATGATCGACTGGCAAGCACCATCGCGACCAATCATTCAGAACGTCGACGCCTTGGCGCACAGCGACGTAGAAATGCTGCGTACCAATTTAGTTGAACAACTGTACCGCCCTGTTCAGTGGGTTAAGTCGGTACAGTTTGCAGCGCAAGAAGGGGTCGTTTGGGCCGCTGAGTGCGGACCAGGCAAAGTATTGTCAGGTCTCGTCAAGCGCATTGATAAATCCATCGTAGTGAGTGCACTTGAACAGCCAGATGGCTTTGCACAAGCGCTCACGGACAGTCAGGGTTAAGAAGGAATCTATTATGAGTGAAGAGCAGAAAGTTGCATTGGTCACTGGCGCCAGTCGTGGTATCGGCAAAGCTATTGCCTTGGAATTGGCGGCGCGAGGCTATAAAGTGGCCGGCACAGCGACTTCCGACAGCGGTGCAGAGCGCATTTCAGCGTATTTGGCTGAAGCCGGTGTTGCCGGACAAGGCTACAACATGAACGTCACCGACAGCGACAGCATTAATGCGGCTTTGGCACAGATAAAGAGTGATCTGGGTGATCCACTGGTGGTGGTTAATAATGCCGGTATCACCCAAGACAACCTGTTCCTGCGCATGAAAGAATCCGAGTGGGATGACGTGATCGACACCAACTTGAGTTCAGTGTTCCGCATTGCCAAGGCGTGCATCAAACCGATGACGAAGGCTCGTTGGGGTCGCATTATCAGTGTCAGCTCAGTAATTGGTTCTATGGGCAACGCAGGTCAGGTAAACTACGGCGCATCGAAGGCGGGTATCGAAGGTTTCACCCGTTCTTTGGCAAAAGAGATCGCTTCGCGTAATATTACCGTGAACGCAGTGGCGCCAGGTTTCATCCAAACTGATATGACGGATGAGTTGCCGCCGGAACACAAAGAAAAAATCCTCGCTCAGGTGCCTTTAGGTCGCTTGGGGCAGGCAGAGGAAGTGGCCAAAGTGGTGGCTTTCTTGGCCGGTGATGACGCAGCCTACGTGACAGGTGAAACCCTGCACGTTAATGGCGGCATGTACATGGGTTAATAGTGAATTTCGCGCAAGTGTTTTTTTACTTGCGGGAGGTTCGGGCCTTTTAATACACTAGCAACCGATTTAACTCAGGTTGCTTGATAAATTGTAGGGAGCATTACAATGAGTACTGTTGAAGAGCGCGTAAAGAAGATCGTCTGCGAGCAGCTGGGCGCCAAAGAAGAAGATGTGACGCCACAAGCTTCTTTCGTTGACGACCTGGGCGCAGATTCACTGGACACAGTTGAACTGGTTATGGCTTTGGAAGAGGAATTCGAAACTGAAATTCCTGACGAAGAAGCAGAAAAACTGGCCTCAGTTCAGGATGCCATTGATTACATCAATGCTCACCTGTCGTAATTTTTGATAATTACTGAATAGGTTTATAAAAGCCGTACTGTGTCAGCACATACGGCTTTTCTTGTTTCTAAAAGGGGAGTAATGCTATGTCTCGCCGTCGTGTTGTCGTGACAGGAATCGGTATGTTGTCGCCTTTGGGTGGTAACGTAAAGGACACATGGGCCGGTATATTGGCCGGTAAAAGCGGTATTCGTCCCATCGAACATTTTGATGCCACACCGTTTGGCACTAAGTTCTGTGGTACGGTCCAGGGATTCGATGTAGATGCGTACATAAATCCCAAAGAAGCGAAGAAGATGGACAAGTTCATTCAATACGGCATCGCTGCTGCTGTGCAAGCAGTCGAAGATTCCGGTATTGAAATCACACCAGAAAACGCTGGCCGTATTGGTTGTTCAATCGGCTCGGGCATCGGTGGTCTGGAAACCATTGAAAAGAATCACGATGTGTTGAACAACAGTGGCCCACGTCGTATCTCACCTTTTTTCATTCCGGCGGCCATTATTAATATGATCTCCGGCAACCTGTCGATTCGTTACGGCATGAAAGGCCCTAACATCGCTATTACTACCGCCTGTACTACCGGTAGCCACTCCATTGGCTATGCGGCGCGTACTATTGCTTATGGCGATGCGGATGCGATGGTCGCAGGCGGTGCCGAGTGCGCATCAACGCCTTTAGGTATTGGCGGCTTCTCCGCTGCTCGTGCATTGTCACAACGTAACGACAATCCGCAAGGCGCCAGTCGCCCGTGGGATCGTGACCGCGATGGCTTTGTGTTGGCCGACGGCGCCGGTGTTGTCGTATTGGAAGAGTACGAAGCCGCCAAGGCGCGTGGAGCAAAAATCTACGCTGAGCTGACGGGTTTTGGTATGAGCGGCGACGCCTATCATATGACTTCTCCACCAGAAAATGGTGCGGGTGCTGCAGCATCTATGCTCAACGCCATTAACGATGCCAAGTTGACGGCTTTGGATATTAACTACATCAATGCGCACGGCACCTCCACGCCAGCGGGTGATAAAGCTGAATGTTCAGCGGCCAAGGCTTTGTATGGTTCCGAGTACAAGCAGATTCGTATGAGTTCCACCAAGTCTATGATCGGGCACTTGCTCGGTGCGGCGGGTGCGGTTGAAGCAATCTTCTCAGTACTGGCAATCCGCGACCAGGTAGCTCCGCCAACCATTAATTTGGAAAACCCGGATGAAGGCTGCGATGTTGATTTCATCGCCGACGGAGCTCGGGAAATGAAAATTGACCACGCCATGTCCAACTCTTTCGGGTTTGGCGGTACGAACGGCACGCTGGTCTTCAGCCGCGTATAGGTGAGTCACTTTGCTCACCAACGCTCATGAGTAGAACGTCTATGCCCCAGACTCTGCGCTTTGTGGACGGCAAACCGGTTAATACCGGTACTGTTACGCGCGCAGAGTTACTGGGGCAAGGATTGTTTGAGACCATGCGTTGGCAGGGCGGTATTCCCTTACTCCCTTGGCATCGTAAACGCTTGCGCCAGGGAGCCGAAGAGCTGGGTTACGACGCTGATCGTGTAGAGTCGCTGTTCGTTCAAGAACTGGAAACTGTTACTACCGATTTGCTGACCAGCGACCAACGCATTATTCGATACCAACTGTCACACACTCAAGAGGCCCGAGGCTACATCAGCCAGCCCGGTGAACTGACCAGTTTATGGCAGCTTACTCTGGCGGCTCCAGAGGTATTTTCTGTGGTACCAGAAGCGGTAATCGATACCGCGGCAATGCCGTTTAATGCAGGTTACGCAGGTAAGTATTCCAGTCGTTTAGATCAAGTGCTGGCGGCCGGTCGAGCACAAGGACAAATTATCCTGCGTTGTGATCACAATGGATTTCTGCGTGAAGGTCTCAGCAGCAATCTCTTTTTCTCTCGTCAAGGGGTGTTGTATTCACCTGATCTCACACACTGGGGCGTTGAAGGCACCTTTCGCGCTTGGTTTATTGCGCAGTGGCGCAAACGCCGCCTGCCTGTTGTAACCGGAGATTTCCGACCAGAGAGCTTGCACACTGCCGACGCCGTTTGGTTGTGTAATGCGGTTACTGGCATTCAGGTGGTTAACGCTATCGGGCCAACCCGCTACAATATGGACTTATCGATCATCAAGCAGTTAGAACAAGTGGTAACTGATCTCTTTTATGAAAATTCTTAAGCGCTGGTTCGCAATCGTCACCGTACTCATCACCATCAGCGTTGCTGCTGGGGCAGGGTGGCTGTATTCAATTTATAAGACGCCGACTTTGAATGCGGAGCCTGTGGTGTTTGAAGTGCAACGAGGCAGTCATGTTCGCGCTGTTGCCAATCAATTGGCGAGCGCAGATATCTGGGCTGAAGCTGACTTCCTATATGCCTACGCTCGTTTGACGCAGCAAACTGCGTTGCGCGCTGGGGAATACGAAATACCACCAAGCACTACGCTGCCAGCCTTGCTGACCTTGTTGCAAAGTGGCCGTACATTGCAGTATCAGGTTACTTTTATTGAAGGATGGCGTTTTCGTGATTGGCGCGACGCGCTGAGCCAACTCGACAACATAGAGCATACCATCACCGACCTCAGTGAAGAAGAAGTCGCCCAAGCTCTGGAGTTGGATCATGTCCTGCCAGAAGGCTTATTGTACCCAGATACTTATTCTTACCAACGAGGCGCAACCGATCTGAGTATCTTGCGTCAGGCGCGTGACAAAATGGCGCGTGTGGTCGCTGAAGAATGGGAGAACAGATCAGAAGCCGCCGTTGTGAAAACCCCTTATGAAGCGTTGATTCTGGCTTCCATCGTCGAGAAAGAAACCGGTGCGTCTTGGGAACGTGGTGAAATTGCCGGTGTATTTACCCGTCGTATTAACAACCGTATGCGACTGGAAACCGACCCAACCGTCATCTATGGCTTAGGGGATGAATTTCGTGGCAATCTGACTCGTCGTCATCTCAACACGACAACGCCTTATAATACCTATCGGGTAAGCGGATTCCCGCCAACACCGATTGCCATGCCTGGTACCGACGCCATTAGGGCCGCCCTGAATCCAGAGCCAGGTACCAGTTTGTTTTTTGTCGCACGCGGCGACGGCACGCACCAGTTTTCAGACAATTACGACGACCATCGAGCGGCTGTGCGCCGTTACCAGTTTCGGCGCAGCAGTGACTATCGTTCCGCACCGCCAGCTACACAACCACCTGCACCACCGGAGTCCACGGAATGAGTACTGGTAAGTTTGTATGCGTTGAGGGGTTGGAAGGGGTAGGTAAATCTACCAATTTGGCATTCATCACAGACTGGATGTTTCGACGCAATATTTCTCATATTGTCACTCGCGAACCAGGCGGCACCCCCATAGCAGAAGAAGTGCGAGAGCTGCTGTTAGCGAAGCGTCCTGAGCCGGTTGATTCTATGTGTGAGCTGCTGCTGGTGTTTGCGGCGCGAGCACAGCATGTAAACACCAAGATCCGACCCAGCTTGGAAGACGGTTTATGGGTTGTTACCGACCGCTTCACGGATTCCACCTTCGCCTACCAAGGTGCTGGACGCGGTTTACCGTTGGATCATATCGCCCAGCTTGAAGCATTGGTGCAACAAGGCTTAAAGCCCGATCTTACTATCTTGCTGGATGCGCCAGCGGAAGTCGGTATGCAACGTGCTGTGGTGCGCGGCGAGTTGGATCGCTTCGAGTCGGAGCGCCTGAGTTTCTTTACACGCGCGCGCGAAGTCTATTTAAGCCGCGCGGCGGAACGTCCTGAACATTATCTGATTGTTGATGCAACGCAGCCGCTAGACGCCGTGCAGCAAGACATTGCCGCGGGCCTAGAGCGTCTTATCTGATGGCATTGCTACCGTGGTTACGACCCGCTGCTGAAACCGTACGTGCTCTTGATGCGCAGGCTCGGCTGCCCCATGCTCTTTTGGTTGCTGGCGGCACAGGGATTGGCATGGAGCAATTGCTGGGCTGGTTTGAAGCCTACGCGCTCTGCACGCACACCGGGAAAAGACCTTGCGGTACCTGCCAGTCTTGCGTTCTGCATAAAGCCGGTAACCATCCCGACCAATTGCGCTTACAGCCGGAAGGCAAAGCCATGCAAATAAAGGTCGACGCGGTGCGTCAGTTGGTGCTCTTTGCTCAGGGTACGGCCCAGCTTGGGAAGCGCAAAGTCATCGTCTTAGAAGCCGCAGAGCGCATGAATACAGCTTCGGCCAATGCTTTGTTGAAAGTGTTAGAAGAGCCACCCGCAGGTACGCTCATTCTTTTACAAGCGGAAGACGCCAGCAGTATGTTGCCGACTATTCGCAGTCGAGTACAACGACTGGCGTACAAGCCTCCATCGCAAGAAGATGCACTGGCTTGGCTGGTTGGGCAGGGCGTTGAAAACAACGACGCCAGCCTGCTGCTGGCATTGCACCGCGACGAACCCTGTGCGGCCTTGCAAGCTTTCAAAGATGACTATTTATCCGCTCGGCGCCCGTGGTTGGATGCATTGCGCCATCAGGTACGGTCGCCCAGCATTTCCACCGCCGGCATTGAACCGTTGTTAAACACCGACAGTGCTTTGTTATTGCGCGCTTGGTCTTCTTGGATCGGTGACGTGGTCCGTGTGGTGCAAACCGGGTCGGCTCAATGGGTGATCAATCTCGACTACCGTGACGACATGACAGAGCTCGCGCAGCAATTTCCTGATGCGCGCCTGTGGGTACGTCTGTACGACGCGGTACAGGACGTGATGCAGTCCGCACAAGGAGACAACAATCTGAACTGGCAATTGCTGTTAGAGTCGTTCTGGCTTAGGATTCCGGCCATCGTTAAAAGAAATGACTGAGCAGTAGGAGAGCAGTGATGGTTCCGGGTAGCGGTATTCTGCAAGTCACCATGAAAGACAAAGCGGTGCTCTACGCTGCTTATATGCCGTGGGTCAAAGGTGGCGGCATCTTCATCGCCACCAACAAACAGTTCAAACTCGGCGACGATGTGTTTTTGCTGCTCAATCTGATGGAAGAGCCGGAGAAGATTCCTGTTACCGGCAAAGTTGTCTGGATAACCCCAAAAGGCGCTCAAGGTAACCGCGCGACCGGTATCGGCGTGCAGTTTGATGGCAAAAGCGAACTTGCGAAAGACAAAATCGAAACCTATTTGGCTGGTGCCATGAACTCCGAACGACCCACGCATACGATGTAATCTTACCGCAAAGAATTCCTTGCAGGGTTTTGATGGGGCATTACACTGAGTGAAGCCTCGAATAACCTTTCAAGGAACTCTGCATGCAAGTCTACCAGTTCTATCAGGACGCCTATCAAACCACGCTCGACACGACCGTTGTCAGCGTCGATGATAACCGCTTAGTGCTCTCAGACACGATTTTTTATCCCCACGGCGGTGGACAACCAGGCGATACTGGCCACCTCACGGTGAACAGCCAAACCGTTGAAATCGTCGACACACGATATTCCAAAGACCGAAGCCAGATTGAACATCACTTAGCAGATGCTCTGGTGTTGGCAGTCGGCGCTCCAGTCACCATCACCCTCAATTGGGCCCGTCGCTATCGGCACATGCGCATGCATACCTGCCTTCACCTGCTGTGTCACCTCATCAAAGATCCGGTAACCGGTGGCAACGTTGGCGCTGAACTCAGTCGGGCGGAGTTTGATCTCACCAGCCCGTTGGATAAGCAAGAGTTAGAAGATCAACTTAATGCGATCATTCAACAAGGAGCCGACGTAACCACAGAGTGGTTGCCGGAAAGCATCTTGGATGATCGTCCTGATCTCGTGCGTACCATGAGCGTTCAGCCGCCTCGCGGTCATGGCGACATACGCATGGTGCGTATCGACGGTTTGGATTATCAACCATGCGGCGGTACTCACCTGAAGAATATCAGCGAAGTCGGTCAGGTGCGCGTGCCCAGCATTAAGAGCAAAGGTAAGCAGAACAAACGCATTAACATCGAGCTGGTTGACTGAGGATCTCAGAATGACTCTGTGGCAAAACTGGTCCGGTGGTGTTCAAGCCAACCCATTTGAGAGCGTCCAAATCCGCAATGAGCAACAGCTCGTTGATACAGTACGGCAATCTCCTCGACCGATTCGGGTGTGTGGGGCAGGGCACTCATTCTCGCCACTATTGCAACTTGAAGGTGGGGCCCATCTGCATTTGACCGACTTGAGCAAGGTCGATGTAGAATCTCGTGATCCGCTGTTAGCGCGCATCGGAGCCGGGGTGCAGTTGCGTAGCCTGACACCTCAGTTAAATGCCTTGGGTATGGCTCTCGACAACATGGGCGACATAGATGCCCAGACTTTAGCCGGCGCACTGGCAACGGCTACACACGGCACCGGCCGTTCTTTGCCGTGCTATTCGGCCATGCTGGAAGAGATGGTGCTGATTGATGGGCTAGGACAACGGCGCGTGATTAGACGCTCTGAAGACGACACTCAGTTTAAAGCCATGGCCGTCGGGTTGGGTACTGGCGGCATACTGAGCGAAGTGGTGCTACGCACGGTACCGACCTACCGTCTGGCCAAACGTCGTTTTCAGATCAGTTTGAGCGATCTGTTGGCCGATTTTGCAGGGCAAATGTCCGCCGCGCGCCATGTTGAGTTTTTCTATATTACGCACTCCGGTCAATGTTTAGGGCTTGCCAGCGACATCACGGATGATCCGGTAACCGTGCGCCCGCCGGATACGGATCAAGATGGCTTGGCGCAGCTTCGCTGGGCGTCACGCCTGTTGAGTTGGGCTCCTGCACTGCGGCGCAAGGTACTGGCGTATGCATTGCGCGATCATACGACTGAACATTTTGTTGCTGACTGGTTTCAAGCGTTTGCCAGCGACCGGGATCGTATTCGTTTTGAGGAAACCGAATATCACGTGCCCGCGGAATTGGCGCCGCAAGCCCTGCGGGATATTGTTGACTGTCTGGAGCGTTATTTCCCTAATGTGTACTTCCCGTTGGAAATACGCACAGTGAAGGCCGACGATCTTTTCTTGTCGCCGTTCTATCAACGCGATTCGGTCTCCATTGCAGTGCACCACGAGGCCGGCAAACCCTTTACGGGGTTGTTAGCGGCGGTTGAGCCTATCTTCGCGCGCTACGAAGGTCGCCCGCATTGGGGTAAGGCACATACTTTGACGGCACCGGAACTGCGCTCGCTGTACCCTCGGTTTGACGAGGCGATGGACGTGCGTCGCGCGCTCGACCCTGAAGGCGTCTTTAATTCGCCCTACATCAAACGGTTGCTCGACTTATGACCATCGAATCATTCGGTGCTGCGTTGCAGCAGGCTGGGATTGAACGCCCGGCCTTGGTGCTTGACTGGCAAGCCTTTCAGCACAATCTGACGTATCTGAACGACCATTTGCCCGCCGGCTATCACCGGCGGATCGCCGACAAGTCGCTGCCGTCGTTGGATTTGCTGGATCATGTACTATCAGGTTTGCACGCTCAGGCAACCATGTCCTTTCACTTGCCACTGACGCAAAAGGTGCTGGCGCGTTTTCCGCACTTGGAAGTCTTAATGGGCAAGCCAATGCCCTTTGGCGAAGTACAGCGGTTTTTAAGTGCCTGCCCGCAAGCGTCTCAAGTAATTTGGTTGATAGACAGTGAACAACGACTCGCCCAGTACCGCACCCTTGCTGAAAATGGCCTGCCACTAAGAGTCGCTTTTGAAGTCGATATCGGTCTAGGGCGTGGCGGGTTTGTGGATCCTTCTGCACTGGCGCGTGCGGTGGCCAACAAAGGCGCGCTGACGGTGACGGGGGTGATGGGGTATGAGGCGCACGTCAATGCATTACCAAGCCTTCTCGGGCGTGGAGAACGTGCCCAGCGTAATGCGCAGGCGCGATTACAGCGCTTTGTTGACCATTTGCCTGAGGACGCACGGCAGATCATCAATACCGGTGGCTCTATGACCGCGTTGATGCTGCCTGAAGCTGGGGCAGGTAACGACCTAACCATAGGTTCAGCCGTGGTTAAACCGTCGCACTTTGACCAATCCTGCAATCATGAGTTGAAGCCTGCCTTATTTGTTGTAACGCCCGTATTGAAGGTGCACCCGCACGGACTACCTGGTTATCCCCGGCTGTCTCAATGGTTGCGCCGACTGCACATTATCGCTCCGGAAATTGCCTTCATCTACGGCGGCAACTGGCTGGCAGAGCCCATCTGGCCTGTTGGCCTTAAAAACAGTCCGTTCTATGGGCCATCGTCAAACCAACAGGGATTTATCGTGCCTCGCGGTGCCACGACGCCGAGTCATGTGGTCTTGCGACCGACGCAATCGGAAGCATTGATCAGTCATTTCCCCTGTATTTGGGTGTATCGCGACGGGCAGATCAGCGAGCAATGGCCGACTTTGCCGCCACTCGCATGAAATCGAAACGCGGTCGCCTTGACCGCTATATAGCTAAAGCCTGCCAGTATCCTCTGAAGTCGGTCAAGCCATTGCTAGCCCGCGGTCAGGTGCAGGTAAACGGGGTGATTGAACGAGATGGCCAACGATCCGTCCATGAGTTCGACTGTATTGAATGCGAAGGCCGGGTGCTGCAACAGCAAACGCCTATCTATTTGATGCTGCATAAGCCCGTGGGTGTTGTCTGTGCCACCGTAGACCGACATCATAAAACGGTCCTGGAGCTGATTGATCACCCACGCAAACGTGAGCTACACATCGTCGGGCGGCTCGACTTGAACACGTCGGGCTTGGTATTGCTGACCAACGACAGTCGATGGTCGCGCTACCTCACGGCTCCAGACTCTAAGGTGCCAAAACGATACCAGGTGGTGGTGGAAAAGCCGCTGAATGAGGACTATGTAAATGCGTTCTCCGAAGGTTTTTACTTTGCCTACGAAGATGTAACCACGGCACCCGCTACGCTGGTGCTGACATCGGAGTACACTGCCGATATCATTCTAACGGAAGGCAAGTATCATCAAATTAAGCGCATGTTTGGCCGATTCCGTAACTCGGTTCAGGCATTGCACCGCTCTTCTATTGGCGACGTTGTATTGGATGTTACCTTGGCCCCCGGTGAGTGGCGGCGACTTGAGGTGGAAGAACTTCCCTAAATGATCACTAATGGCACTCTTTAAGTTACCCTGAGTGTCTCCGACTATCCTGATGAACAAAGCGAGTTCCCATGAGCAGTAAACGTAAGCATACGGCAGCAAAAAACAAGAAACAGGCTACGGCACCCAAGAAACGTACGCTGATGCAGCAGCTGCGTCGCCTGCGTGGCATTGGTATTACTTTGTTGGTTATAGTCGCCATTGGTGGGGTGGCCTGGTTTTACCAAGCGCAGCACGCCGACATGCGAGATGTCAGCGTGATTGGAAACGGTACGCCAACGGTGGTGCAACTGTATGACCAAAATTGTGTGACTTGTCGGCAGTTGGACAAAAATGCAAAAGCAGCCATGCGTGGGTATAACGATGACCTACAGTTCCGGATTGTGAATTTGAATGTACCGTCAGGCCAAGCGTTTGCGCAGCGTTACAACGGTGGGCAAACGACGTTGTTGTACTTTGACGGTAATGGCCGACACGTCACCACTGTAACCGGTGTTCAGTCGTCGGCTGATTTGCAAGAGAGTTTCGATCTCTTAGTAGCGCGTTAAGCACTTTATTCGCAGGCTTTTAACTCTCGGGTCGGCGCGACGACCCCTTCCGGGCCCTCTCGTGGGCCTTCCAGTCCACATCAACGTACAGGTGTTTTTCTTCATCCGATAAGCTGACTTGTCCGTCCCAAGGCATCATGCGGTACGCGGGATGTTCTTCGTTTGAAAAAGCGAAGAAAGGGTACTTGATGATGTCAAAGTAGGGCGAGTAGTCGAAATCAGAGGGCACGTTAAGCAACGGGTTGCGTTGGAACAAGCGAACCTGATTTCCGTCGCCGCGTTTAATCAACGGCAAAATAGGGTAGTTGATCGAGGCAAAAGCCTCGGCAATCATGGTCGAGCAAACGGTACGGGTGTGCCCACCGGGTTGCCATTCGAACAGACTGGATTGCAGGCGGCGCGGCAGAATGCTCCACGGCAGATAGAAGCGCGCCAGGTCAAAGATCTGCCGCACATTGTACTCGGATCCTAGTCGCTCGACTGCGTACGAGATGACTTGCTGGCCGTCTTTGTAACGCAGATCACGCGGGCGACAAATGCGTAAGTGGCGTTTGTCGTACACGTAGAGTGGACGAATCACCGTCCCCAAACCCAACTGGCTCTCTGCGATTAATTGAATATCCGGCTGACCATCAAAAAAGCTGCGCACACGCTCCCGCATGCGCGGGTCCTCAATGTCGTGCAAGCGCCCAATATAGAGCGCTGCGTGCGACCAACGACTTTGAGTGATGGTTTTAATAACATCCGCTACACGCGACTTACCCTCTACCAACAACACGTCTCCCGGCTTGATTTCATGCCGCAAGCGCTCGAAATCGCTCATCGGAAAGCTCTTATCTTCATGCTCTTTGGTGAGCCAATGCTCAACCCGATGTAAGATGCGTTGCAGCAGTGCCATGGATTCCGTTTCCTGTAGGTAGAATTCGACTTGAATTGTCAGCCTGTTTGTTACAAGTTATCGGCACAGAAATCATTGGCTGTATAGCGCATGTTGACTCCCGTGTTTCATAATCCCAGTTTGGCTCCGATGGAGCTGACCATTCTGAATGCCGCGATTAACTTGGCCATCAGAACGTCGACTGATCATATTAGTATGACACAAATTCAAAAAGCCGCCGGAGTGAGTAAGGCAAGCCTGTATCAATATTACGCGAGTAAGCTGGATATTTGGGCTGCGATCCTGCTGGAAGAAGATATCGAGCGGGCGGAAGACGCTCAAGCTCTGGTTGCGAGCGGGGATAGTGAGGCATGGGAAGGTTATTTCTATCGTTTGACGTTGCATCCCGCGAAGTTGGTCGTCTTGCAAAAAATGGAGCAGGCGCTACGCCAAGAAAACCCGGATTTGCCGCGTTACCGTGATTGGCTGCGGCAGCGTCGGCGCTTTCTGTCCTTGATGGTGCAGGCGGCGCAGCGGCATGGTGTAGACGAACAAGAAGCACGGCAACGGGTCGCTATGGTGTGGACCGCATTGGAAGGTTGGTTGCGTTTATACAACGAACCGGACTTTCGTGACTTCTGTTCTGGCCGTCAGGTGTTTGCACAATCTCTGGCCAAGCAATTTTCACAATGGGTAGTTATCAATGCTTGATCTCAGTGTACTGGGTAGAGAACCGTCTAACAAAGATGTCTTTAAGCGTGCGCCTACGCACCTATGGCATCCAGAAGGATGTGGTGACATCGACATTCACATTGACGGGTTAGGGCAGTGGTTTCACGAAGGTGGCATTATTCGGCGACAAGGGTTAGTGCGGTTGCTCGCGAGTATTTTGAGCCACGAAAACAATGACTACTACCTAACCACGCCGGTCGAGAAAATGCGTATTCAGGTCGCCGACTTGCCGTTTGTGATCACGGAATTGCGGGAAGAAGGCGATCGCCTCGTCGCGGTAACCAACGTCGGTGAAGTACTGGATGACCTACAGCCGTGGGCATTATTAGTCGATAATGACGGGGAGTTACGACCAACAGTTAAAGTGTTTGATGAACTGCAGGCACGGTTGTCGCGCAATATATATTATGATCTCGCGCATCGCGCATTGGCCGAAGGTATAGAACGTAGCGGGGTGCTGTATTGGCAATTCGCAGGTCGGGATTATCCTCTTGGTAAAGCATAACTGGGAGGTGTAAGGGAGGAAGAATGGCGGATGACGCTGCGCTCTTCCGCCCTATGAGACCAATATCTGCGTAGGGCGGAAGAGCGCAGCGTCATCCGCCGAGGATTCAAAGTGTCAGTTTACATGTTGGGGTAGTTCGGGCCACCACCACCTTCGGGCGCCACCCACGTGATATTCTGCGCCGGGTCCTTAATGTCGCAGGTTTTGCAGTGCACGCAGTTCTGCGCGTTGATCTGAAAGCGACGTTCATCACCTTCTTCAACAATTTCGTACACGCCAGCAGGGCAATACCGTTGCGCGGGCTCCATGTATTCTTCCCAATTCTTGCCTGTAGGAATGGTTACGTCAGCCAGCTTCAAGTGAACCGGCTGATCTTCCTCGTGGTTGGTATTGGAAATGAACACCGACGACAATCGGTCAAAGCTAAGCTTATTGTCGGGCTTGGCGTATGCAATCTTCTTCTGAGTGCGTGCAGGCTTCAGACTGTCATGGTCGGCGTGCGTGTTACGCCATGTCCACGGCAGTTTGCCGTTGAAGATGTTCAGGTCGATGAAGGCATACGCACCGCCGAGCAGATTGCCAAACTTGTGCATAGCCGGGCCAAAATTGCGCTGTTGATGCAATTCGGTCCAAACCCACGATTCAGTAAAGGCGCTGGCGAAAGGTAATTCACCTTTGCTGCTCCAATCTTTCTTCGCTTCGGCATACACCACTTCAGCAGCGACCATACCGGACTTCATCGCGGTATGGCTGCCTTTGATTTTCGCAAAGTTCAACGTGCCGGCATCGCAGCCGATCAACAGACCACCGGGAAAGGCCATTTTAGGCAAGGACTGTATGCCACCTTTGGCAATGGCCCGAGCGCCATAAGAAACCCGCTTGCCACCATTCAATACCTTGGCGATAGCGGGGTGGTGCTTCATGCGCTGAAATTCTTCAAACGGCGACAAGAAAGGGTTTTCGTAGTTCAAATCGGTGATCAAGCCAACCACGACTTGGCCATTCTGTAAGTGATACAAGAAAGCACCGCCGGTCGCGCCGTTTTCCGCTAATGGCCAGCCAGTGGCGTGTACCACTTTGCCTGGTTCTTGTTGCTCTGCGGGTATGTCCCACAATTCTTTGATACCGATGCCGTAGTGTTGCGGGTCAGAGTCTTTATCCAATTCAAATTCACGAATCAATTGCTTACCCAGGTGTCCGCGTGCACCTTCGGCAAACAGCGTGACATTGGCGCGTAACTCCATGCCGGGCATAAAGCTGTCTTTCTGCTCGTTCTCGCGACTGATCCCCATATCACCGGTGATCACACCGGCCACACGGCCATCTTCAATGATCGGCTGTTGAGCGGCAAAGCCTGGAAAGATTTCTACACCCAATGACTCAGCTTGTTCGGCCAGCCAACGACACAGATTGCCCAAGGAAATGATATAGTTGCCGTCGTTGTGCATGGTCTTTGGGGCGAACAGGTTAGGCACCTTGATGGCTGAGGTGGCACTGGTCATGTACAGAATGTCGTCACCCTTGACCGGAGTGTCTAACGGAGCGCCCATGTTGGCCCAATCGGGAAACAGTTCGTTCAAGGCGCGAGGTTCAAACACGGCGCCGGACAAAATATGTGCACCGACTTCGGAGCCTTTTTCCAGAACGCACACGGAAATTTCGCGGTCGTCTTGTTGCGCCAGTTGCTTGAGTTTAATCGCGGCAGATAGGCCTGACGGGCCGGCACCGACGATGACCACATCAAAGGTCATTGAATCGCGTTCCATAATGGACTCCGTAATTGTTCTGTAGACATTGTTGTTCGAATGACGGGTTTGCCGATTTGTCGTAACAAACCGATAGGGTTTGGGTAGAAATATACCGAGTCCGGTAAATAATTCAAACAACTGTTTGAAATTATCGAGCTAAAGCTCCAAGATAACCGCCATCAGGTGATACTGTTTCATTTCAATGCCGCAATGTAAAAGGCGCTGAGTATTTTTAGCGTTTTTTGTCAGCGGTACACAACAAGAGGGTAAGCAATGAAGGTATTGGTCGCGATAAAGCGCGTGATCGACTACAACGTCAAGGTTCGTGTTAAAGCGGACGGTTCTGACGTCGATCTGGCGAACGTCAAGATGGCGATTAACCCGTTCTGCGAGATCGCAGTAGAAGAAGCGGTACGCCTGAAAGAAAAGGGCATCGCTAGCGAAATCGTCGTGGTTTCAGTAGGCCCAGCCAAAGCAGAAGAGCAGTTGCGTCAGGCCTTAGCCTTAGGTGCAGACCGTGCCATTCTGGTGAACTCGGATGAGAACCTGACATCGCTGAATGTCGCAAAAATTCTTAACGCAGTGATCGCAGAAGAAAAACCTGAGCTGGTACTGCTCGGTAAACAAGCGATCGATTCAGACAACAACCAAACGGGCCAAATGCTCGCTCAGTTGTCTGGCATGGCGCAGGGTACGTTTGCTTCCGTTGTAGAAGTAAAAGACGGTAAAGCATTGGTTACCCGTGAAGTAGACGGTGGCCTGCAAACCGTAAGCTTGAACTTGCCTGCGGTTGTAACAACCGACCTGCGTTTGAACGAACCTCGCTTCGCCAAGCTTCCAGACATCATGAAAGCCAAGCGCAAGCCATTGGACAAAAAAGAAATCGCTGATTTGGGCGTTGCTCTGAAGTCCACCGTTAAAGTATTGAAAGTGGAAGCACCGGCCGAGCGCAAAGGCGGTGGTAAGGTGGCAAACGTCGCCGAACTGGTCGAGAAGCTGAAAAACGAAGCGAAGGTGATTTAATATGAGCACTCTGGTAATTGCCGATCACAATAACGGTCAATTTAACGCGGCGACCAAAAACGTAGTAGCTGCGGCTGCCAAGTTGGGCGCTGACGTTCACGTTTTAGTTGCGGGCAACAGTGTTGCCGGAATTGCTGAAGCAGCGGCACAGGTTGAAGGCGTCGCCAAAGTATTGGTTGCGGACAACGCCGCATATGAGCACAGCTTGGCAGAGCCGTTGGCCGAGCTAGTGACTGAGCTAGCCTCTGGTTACGACGCTGTGCTGGCGTTGGCCAACACCACCGGCAAAAACTTCATGCCGCGGGTAGCTGCTGCATTAGACGTTGAGCAGATCTCCGACATCATTGGTGTTGAGTCAGCCGATACTTTTAAGCGTCCTATCTACGCCGGTAACGCCATTGCGACGGTACAGGTGGACGAACCCAAGAAGATCATCACGGTGCGCAGCACGGGCTTTGACCCGGTCGGCGAGCAAGCAGCGTGCGCAATTGAAGCAGTGGCGTTTGTTTCCGGTTCTGCCGTGTCGGCGTTTAGCAGCGAAGAGCTGGCGGCGTCTGATCGTCCAGAACTGACAGCAGCACGCGTGGTCATCTCTGGTGGTCGCGGTATGGGCAACGGTGACAACTTCAAACTGCTCGACGGCATTGCCGACAAGCTGGGTGCAGCCATTGGTGCATCACGTGCAGCGGTTGACGCGGGCTTTGTACCCAATGACATGCAGGTCGGTCAGACGGGTAAAATCGTCGCACCTGAACTGTACATTGCCGTCGGTATCTCGGGTCAGATTCAGCACTTGGCAGGCATGAAAGACAGCAAGGTGATTGTTGCTATCAACAAAGACGAAGAAGCACCTATTTTTCAGGTGGCAGACTACGGCTTGGTAGCAGACCTGTTTGAAGCAGTGCCCGAGCTGGAAAAGTCATTGTAGTAAAGCGCTAGAAGTGCAGCGTCGCGACGTGAATATCACGCGGAATGCTGCGCTGACATGCAAAGCGTAGTATCCTTGCCCGCCATAACCATTGCGGCTTATAGCGGGTAAGGATAACACTATGCGTTGGGGGCTTCCGCCGAAAAACAGCATACAAAAAAACCGAGATTTGTTACGTCAAGCCGACGAGCGTATCTCGCGTCAGGGCCGGGTGAGCGTCTTTGGACACTTGCTGGTCTTTCTCTACGTTGAATGGATGACCGGCTTTCAAGCCTTGCAACCACTTCATACCTATATCATCGGCACGGCATTGCTGCTTGCTGCTGTGGTGCGTCTGTATCATCTTGTGCAATTTGAGAGTATTTATCCTGCGGGTCCGCAACGGTGGCGTCGACGTTATGGTGTTGTGACACTGTTTGGCGCTGCCGCGTGGTCGGGTTTCCTGACGCTGACCATCCTGTTGCCTACCTACGAAGTGCCTGAAGCCTTTATCTGGATCTACACCGCAGCCGTTTGTGCCACGCACATCTATATTTTTGCGCCATATCCGAGCATGTCCCAGTGGTACTTGCGCATCATGCTGATTCCGCCTGCCGTCGCCAGCATCGTACTGTTTTCAGTCAGTGCTACCAGTTTAGGGGTTGGGGTGCTGTTGTTTTATTGGTTTATGCGCTCTACCAGCGAACAGGTGTCTCAACAGTATTGGGACTCGGCCGAAAACCGACACCGCTTGGAAGAAGAGTTGTCTCGGGTCAGCGCCTCAGAGCACAAGCTGGTTGCCCGTGTCGGCAACAGTGATCGCTTCATGAGCAATCTGATCTCCATCATTAAAACGCCGCTGAACGGTGTATTGGGCATGCTGAGCCTGCTATCGGCCGCAAAACTGCGCCAAGAAGAACACAACTTGGTCACAGTGGCTTCTCAAAGTGCCAATTCGTTGGCCGAGCTGGTGGAAGATTTTGATACCTATTTGCGCGTGAAAGGCAATATGTTGTCGGCGGATGACAAGGTTTTTAACTTGTCGCGTACGATTGAGAACGTGATGGAGTCTCTTGGGCCCCTGGCGCATGAACACGGCCTAGAATTGTCATATATTTTAAAGCCTGACATGCCCGAGCGCGTCGTAGGTAATGTACGACAAGTTAATACCTTGTTGAAACAGCTCACCAACTTCGCCATCAATACCGGCGTGAGCGGAGAAGTCAGCCTAAAGGGCGGTGCGGCGCAGGACAGAGAAGGCGTCGATATCAGTGTGCGCTTTGTCGCCGATCTAGAGGCCAGTTTGCTGGAAGACATTCAAAGCATGTTACGCTATCGACAAGGCTTTGAAGCGTTGGACTATATAGACGTCAATATCTTGAGCCTAGTCATTTGTGCCAGCCTGGTCCAACAGTGTGACGGTGAAATTCGGTTGAATGTTTTGAGTACCGATGAGCCTCGAATGCTCCAAGTTTCGGTGTTTCTGCCCATCGCAACCTCGACTCAAGGTAACAAAGCATTCGTACCCAATCGCTTCTTCCATGGCAAAACTGCGTGTATTTCGGGGTTCCCACCTTACGGCAGCGCATCCGTCGGCGCCGAGCTTGAGTGCTGGGGGATGCGCGTTGAAGAGCGTTCGTTGGATGAGCTGTTGGGACTGGGCGACGCCATATACAACATCGACTTTTGTTTGGTGAATATCCCGTTACACACGACAGAAGAAGAACAGCAACATATTCGCAAGTTGGTCGAGCTGACCGATGCGAACGGCGACGATGACAAACCAAGAATTTATTTTCAAGCCAGCGCCAATCAACAGGCACTGTTACGCCAGTGGATGCGCGCAGAGCTAATGATCAGTAAGCCCGTTTCTCGGCGCACCTTGCATCGCTGGATGTTGGACCGCAAGACATGGCGCGACGACCTTGACGAGCAGATGGTACATCAGTCATTGGGCTATCGCATTCTCGTGGTCGACAGCAATCATGTGAATGCTATGATCGCTAAGAAAATACTGCAGCGCCTAGGTGTCGAAGTGGAACTGGCGACCGGTGCGGAGCAAGCCTTGGAACTGTTTAAACAAGACAGCTTCGACATGATTTGGGTTGATCAGTACCTCGGTGAAGACATGACCGGGCATGAACTGGTTGGCATGATTCGCAATGAGGAAAAAGAGCAGGGCGCTGGTCATGTTACCATTATCGGCCTAACCGATGCACACTCGGTCAGCATTGAGCGTAATTGCCAAGCCGCCGGTATGGACGACGTGTTGGCGAAACCACTTAACCTGCCTTTGGTCACCGAGACGATACAACGGCATCTAACCTAAGTCTGGCGGTCGATACCGACATAATGAAAATAATAGGCAGCACAGCGAACAATGAGTGAACAACTGGCCACTGTGGCGGAGCAAACAGAACAACCCGACACCACAACACAGGATGTCGGCCGAATGCCTTTTGCATACGCCAAACGCCACGGTGTCGTCTTGGCTGGCGCCGTGTTGTTCATCCGCGACAACACGCCAGCCTTTGCCATCCAAGAAGCCATTCGCTGGCATGGCGCCACAATACCTTTTGAAGTGTTGGATGATGAACGCTTTAACCAACAGTTGGTTTTGGCGTATCAGTCGCAAGATGAAGACCGCATGCAGCAAGCGGATGACTTTGATGACCTAGACTTAATTGCACTGGCGGAGTCGGTGCCAGAAACCGAAGATCTGCTGGAACAGGCCGATGACGCGCCGATCATTCGTTTAATCAATGCCATTCTGACCGAAGCGGTGCATGAGTCAGCGTCTGATATTCATGTTGAAACCTTTGAGAAACGCCTTGTTATCCGCTTCAGAGTCGACGGTGTGTTGCGCGAAGTGTTGCAACCAAAGCGTGCATTGGCGTCCTTGCTGATTTCACGTATCAAGGTCATGGCGAAATTAGACATAGCAGAAAAACGCTTACCGCAGGATGGTCGAATCGCGCTTAAAGTCGCCGGACGAGAAGTAGATATTCGTGTATCGACTTTACCGTCGAGCTACGGTGAGCGCGTCGTGATGCGTTTGCTGGATAAACAAGCCGGGCGGTTAAACCTGACGCATCTAGGCATGCGTCCGAAAGACCTAGAGCAATTGCGCGGCATGATTGCCCGCCCACACGGAATTATCTTGGTTACAGGTCCAACCGGCTCAGGGAAAAGCACCACGCTTTATGCCGCTCTCGAGCATTTAAACTCAGCCGAACGCAACATCATGACGGTGGAGGATCCTATCGAGTACACCTTGCCGGGCATTGGCCAGACACAGGTAAACACCAAGGTTAATATGACATTTGCGCGTGGACTGCGCGCAATTTTGCGCCAAGACCCCGATGTCGTGATGATCGGTGAGATTCGTGACGTCGAAACGGTAGAAATTGCCGTCCAAGCGAGTTTAACAGGCCACTTGGTATTGAGTACCTTGCACACGAACTCAGCCGTGGGTGCGGTCACACGTTTGCAAGACATGGGCGTTGAGCCCTTTTTGTTGTCATCCAGCCTGGTGGGCGTGTTAGCCCAGCGCTTGGTGCGTACGCTATGCCCCGATTGCAAAAAACCAGCGGCGCCAGACACTGCGGAAGCCAAGGTGCTGGGTTTGAGCGCCACCGTAACTGACCAAGTCATCTATCATCCCTTGGGTTGTAAAAGCTGCAAACAAACAGGTTATAGAGGCCGCTTAGGCTTGTATGAATTGGTCGTGATCAACGACGAAATGCGTACGGCGATTCATGACAAGGCGGGTGAACTTGAGTTAAGTAAGCTGGCGCGTAAGCACACCACCAACATCATGCAAGACGGTATTGAAAAAGTTCTCAGCGGTGAAACCACCATTGAAGAAGTCATGCGTGTCTGTAGGAACGTATAGATGGCAGCTTTCGAATACACGGCACTGGACGATCGCGGCCGACAAAAGAAAGGCGTATTGGAGGGCGATAGTCCACGCCAAATCCGTACGCAATTGCGTGATAAAGGCTGGGTGCCGTTGGAAGTCGAGCGCGCAGCGGAGCAAAAGAAAACCAATAACTGGCTCAGACAGCCTTCCATTTCGGTCAGCGAACTGGCCATGGTCACACGTCAACTGTCAACGCTGGTGGCTTCCAGCATGCCCTTAGAAGAATGTTTACGCGCCGTAGCGGAGCAGAATGAATCACGCCGTATACGCTCCATGTTTATGGCCGTACGGGCCAAAGTGCTGGAGGGTTATAGCCTCGCCAAAGCGTTCAGTGAATACCCGCGGGCGTTCGATAACCAGTACTGTGCCACCATTGATGCTGGGGAGCACTCAGGTAAACTCGACTTGGTTCTGAGCCGCTTGGCGGATTATGTGGAAGATCAGGAAGAGACGCGCAGAAAACTGCAGATGGCGGCGACTTATCCGGTCATTCTGACAGTCATTGCGGTCGGTATTGTAGTGTTTCTATTGAACAATGTAGTGCCTCGCATTCTGGATGTTTTCACCTCCAGCGGGCAGGTATTGCCGCCAGCGACCATGGCCTTGATTGTGGTAACGGATTTTTTTCAAGGTTATTGGATGCACGTGATCGTGGTAATGGTATTGCTCGGTATTGCCTTTCACTACTGGAATCGCGATACCAAGCGCAGAACTCTAACACACCGGGCGTATTTACGTGTTCCTTTCATCCGATCGTTAATTCGTGGATTCAGCACCTCACGCTTTGCCAGTACAGTAGCCATGCTGGCGAGCAGCGGCGTACCTCTGGTGGAGGCCATGCGCATTTCGGGCTCGGTGATTAATAACTTGCCCATTCGTCATGCAGTGGCCGACGCGACGCGCAAAGTGAGTGAAGGTGGCACGATGAGCCGGGCATTGAAAGAAACCGGGTACTTCCCACCCATGATGATTCACATGATTGCCAGCGGTGAGGCCAGTGGTAATCTTGAGGACATGCTGGCACGTACAGCGCGCACGCAAGAGCAGGCATTGAAGGACGTGATCTCGACGGTGGTTGGGCTACTCGAACCCTTGATGCTGATACTTATGGGGTTGATCGTTATGATCATTCTGTTGGCAGTGGTACTGCCTTTGACACAAATGAATACAATGGTGTAGCAAGCATATGAAGAAACAGAAAACTAACCAGTCGGGTTTTACGCTCATCGAGCTGATGATCGTGCTGGTGATCATTGCGGTTCTAACAGGCTTGGTAGCGCAGAACTTTATTGGCCGAGACCATGACGCTCGTGTACAGGCAGCCAAAGCCGACTTTAATAGTATTCAGAATGCGTTAGAGATTTATCGCTTGGACAACCAAAGCCTGCCCAGCACCGAGCAAGGCTTAGATGCCTTGATGAGCCAACCGGCGGGCACCCCACCTGCACGCAACTGGCGCGGACCTTATTTGCGTTCGCAGCCACAAGATCCATGGGGCAATCCTTACGTCTTTATCAATCATGGCAGCAACCGTATCGAAATTATCTCCTACGGCGCAGACGGACAACCGGGTGGCTCAGGCGACGACGCGGATTTATCCAGCTTGGACAATGGCAGTAACTGATCGCGCTCATCGAGCGCATGGCTTTACCCTGATAGAGCTGATGGTGGTCATCATCTTGCTGGCGGTAGTCGGCGCTATGGTGGTCGGCTCCATCGGTACGCGCGACCGTGAACGTAGCCATCAACAATACCTTGTGCAGTTGCAATCCTTTGTTGATGAAGCCTATATTCAAGCGCGTCTAAAAAGCCAAGACCATGCATTGCAGTGGTATCGCGATCAAGTCGTATTGATGGCGCTGGTTGCTGATGTTAATGATGACGGCGACGCAGTGGTGGTAGGGGAGGTCGAGAGCACCTTGGCCATGCCCGATACCTTAGAACTGATACTGCAACAGCAAGGCAATCGCCTCCTTTTACCCAGTACACACACCGCACCTGAGCCCACCGCGCAGGCGGCACAAATCTTTATTCAACCTGACGGTACCAACGAAGAGCCGTGGTCTGTTGAAATACTGTGGCAAGACGACGGCGAGCTATTCCGTCGTTTGGTCAGCGATGGCTTAAATCGCCCACAATGGCGCTATGACAGTGAGTAGCCCGCCAATGAATAACTTACCGATGAAAAAAAGCCCTCGCGGTTTTACGCTCATTGAGGTCATGGTGGCGCTGGCGGTGTTTGCCGTTATTGCCAGTAGCGTCGTTTTAGTGAATACGCGCGCCATCAGCAATGCCGCGCAGTTGGAAAATCGCCTGTACGGACTTTGGGTGGCAGAAAACAAAATGGCTGAACTGCGCATTGTTGGCGCACCCGCCATTAACGATTATGAAGTAGAGGAATCTAATTTCGGTCGCGACTGGGTCGTACGTTGGACGGTCGAAGATGCCCAGTCAGCCGATTACGGCTCCTATGTTAGGCGCGTTACCGTGCGCAGTTTCTTACACCAAGAAGGGGATCTGCGCGACGTCGCCAGCCTTGTCGCCTTGATACAGGTGCCATTGTGAAGCAGCGCGGATTCACCTTACTCGAACTCATGATCGCCATTACGCTGTCGGCGCTGTTGGGCTTGGCCACGCTCAATCTTGTAAGCCAGATGGCAACGAGCCAAGAACGTATCACTGCTAGCACCGCTACGTTAGACCGTTTGGGCATCGCCAGGTCTCGTATTGAAGCCGACCTGACCCAGTTCGCTCCCCATCGTCCGATATCCGATGAATTCGGGAATACTCAACCCGCCTTGGTATACAGCCCTGATGGGGTGCTGGAACTGACCCGGCTGGGTTGGCCGTTGTCGATCATAAATGCGCCGTTGCGTTCTGATTTGCAACGTCTGGAATATCGGTTGGTAGACATCAGCAATGATCTTTGCCGTATGGGCCTGACCACCGAAGAGTGGGATCAACGAGACAGTCTTAGCGGCTATTGTTTGGTTCGTCGTTATCGTCAGCATGTTGAAGCCGAGCGCGACAACCCGTGGATAGAGCAGGTGGTTTTAGCCCCTGTAACCGACATGTCTCTGCGCTTTCAGGCGAAAGATCAAAACGGCACGACGGAATGGCTCGATACTTGGCCGCCAGACAGAGATGACCGAGCCTTAAGCGTTCAAGGCATTGAATTGACTCTCGACTTTGAGCCCATTGGGCCTGTCCGCTTCTTTTGGCAGGTACCGACTCAACTGCATGCGCGGAGCAACGATTAATGGTAAGGCGCAGAAGCCCTGACAGCCTGCGTAAGCCACGCGGCGTTGCGCTGATTCAGGTGTTGCTGGTGTTTGCCTTGTTGATGGCCATCACGACGCAGATTGCTTTTCGTCAAGGCGTTGCCATAGCGACGGCAAGCTACACCATTGAACACGCGCAGGGCCAAGCGTGGGTGCAGAGCACCGAGGCCCTGGCGATGGCCGATCTTGCCATGGATTTTAGTGCGCCCTTGGCACCTGATTATTGGAACGAATGGTCGCCGGAATACCCTCTAGACCCCGAACTTGATATCGGTACAGCGCAGTTTCGTCTGGTTCCACTTCAAGGCAAGTTCAACCTTAACTGGCTACATACGGAGGCTAACCGCCCTGAAGCTCAGGAGCAACTGCAACGGCTGTTGGCAGCAGAAGGCTATGAACAAGCTTGGGCGGGGCGTATAGCCGATTGGTTCAGTGCCGACAGCGGCGCAGAATTCGAGTACCGACTGGTTCGACCCGGTTATCGGCCGTCGTTCAATCCGATAGCTGATGCCAGTGAATTGCGCCTTATGGTTCCGGAAAGCGGGGCGCTGGCACCACTAGAGCTTGGCGAGTGGGGTGCCCTATTGCCGCCATGGTCGAGGTTAGACGTTACCAGCGCTGCAGAGAGCACCATAAGGGCGCTGCATCCAGACTTAGGAACTGAGCACTGGCAAGCACTGCAAACTGCCATTGGTAACGGTTTGCAGAGCGCTGATGACTGGTTGGGCATGGAGGTGATGGAGCCATTTTTAGGTGAACTCAAATCCGAGTGGTTCACTCATGAAGGCGAGTTTTACCGCATGGAGGCTCGCGTCCGTTATCAGGAACGGCTACTCTATCTGACCAGTTGGATTCATCGTGGGCCGGACGGCATTATGACCGTCTATCAGCGTAGCCGCTTGCCTTTGAATCCGGAGCAAGAAGCCGCAGAATAATGATTGGATTACCATGAAATCTCAGACCGTATTCGTATATCCGGACAGCCGGTTGGAACAATTCCAATGGCTGCTGGTTGAACAGGGTGAGCCACAGCAAATTAAAATCGGTGACCGCGCACAGTTGCGCCACGGTTTGAGCTCACTGGCCAACAAGAGCCCCGATTGCATCGTTGTCCTTCCCGTGGAAGTCGCACTGCATTCATTGGTTGAAGTGCCGCGTAAGCAACGTCGGTTTCTCGCACGTACATTGCCTTTTATTTTAGAAGGGCAGACGGCGCAGAACATTGAAGAACTGCATATCGTTGTCGGCACCTATCAAGCGGGCGATCAAGTCAGCGTGCTGGCGCTACCGCATGTGTATTTAGAAAAACTGCTCCAGTTGCTCAATGAAGCAGGCATGTCACCCAGCGCCGTTCACATCGACAGCGAATTGCTGAGCAAGGGTGATCCCAGTGCTTTACACATCAGTTGGTACCAGGATCGCCTGCTGGTCAGCGCCGTAGGGCGGGGGTTCTCCTGCACTCGTGCCAATCTGTCTGGCTGGCTTGAGCGGGTTGTTCCGGACGGTAATTTAACCGGGTCGGTCAAGATAACCTTAGCACCCGATAGTCGAGCAGAAGGTGCAACACTGGAAGCCGAGTTAGTGCAGTCGTACGACCAGGTATCTAGCCCCGCTATTGGCCCGCACAGTCAGTTAGAACTGCTGGTAGAGTGTTGGCTAAGCATTGGGCGAGTCACCAATCTGCTTACCGGCCCCTATGAGCCTGAAACGTCCTTCGTGCGCTACCGGCGTTACCTACCGGTAGCCGCCACTGCCGCTGGTTTGCTGCTGCTGTCACTGGTGGCGCATATCATTACCGACACGCGGCAAACTCAACAACGTGCAGAAACAGCATGGCGTCTCACAGCAGAGCTGTATGCTCAGGCCAGTGGTGACGAGCGACCTTTTAATCGCGTGCAGTTTCGACCCATTGTTGAATCTCGACTCAGTCAATCCGGCACGGCACAAGGGGAAGGGGTTTTCCTAGCCTTTCTACAGCGCATCAATATGTCAAAGCAGGGTACTGCCGTAGAGCTGCAAGAAATACGTTATGCGAGTGAGCGCAGCGAAGTACAAATGCAGGTCGTAGCACCGAGTACGGCAGAGCTGGAGACCTTGCGACGACGCCTGGAAGAACAGGGCGTTCAAGTCAGTTATTCTGCCGGGCGTGTTGATTCGGGTTTTCGTGGAAATTTCCAACTGCAGTGGTTAGGAGGTAGCCAGTGAACGCACTTTGGCAGACGATACAGCAGCGCTGGAACGCCTATGACACCAATGAGCAACGCATCATTGCAGCGGTAGGTGGCGTTTCAATTGTGGTCTTCGTGTGGTTGCTGTTAGTGCAGCCCATTGCTGACTGGCGTGAACAAGCCACTCGCGACCTTCAACGTGCCGAAGAGAGCCTTCAGTGGCTAAGCCGTGCCGCACCTAGGTTGCGCCAAGCATCATTGACGGAAGGTGCCGGAGGTGTGTCCCAGCAACAGAGCATGACCAACTTAGTCAGCGAAGCCGCTCGACAAGGTAATGTCAGCCTGACACGCTTCGAGCAAAGCGGGCAGAACGGATTGCGCTTCTGGCTAGATAATCAGCGTTTTGACCTAACGCTGGCGTGGCTAGCCGATCTGGAGTCTCAGGGCATTCGAGTTGATCAGGTAACCATAAGCCAAACCAGCACGCCTGGCTTAGTGACCGTACGTGGTGTATTTTTACGTCAATAATTATAAAGAGTGATTCTGCATGACATTCACACCTGACCAAGCATCAGTGGTAAGACTGGACGAGTCCAGTGCAGCACAAATACGCTCTGTACTTTTTCACAGTTATCGTGATGAACCGACGTATCAGTATTTGTTGGAAGCTCATCGCCCCGGTTACCAACAACGTTTGCGCGCGACATTGCGTGAGCTGGTGAGATTGCATTTTGAGCGCAATGAAGTGGTGCTTGGTATTACGGTGGGTGAGCCTGCTCGCTTGATCGGTGCTGTGTTTCTCAGCGATATTGAGTTACGTCAGGATTTGTCTAACAAGACGTTGTGGCACTTAAAGTTGATTCTCACTGCAGGCTTGCAGGCAGCACGTAACTTCACGCAGTACTTTAATCGGGTACAGGCTGCGCTGCCGGAAGCGCCGCACCGAATGGTCAGCCTGGTTGGCGTGCTGCCAGAGTTTCAAAAGCAGGGCTTTGGTCGGAAACTGATGGACGCAGTTCATGAAATCTGTGCGCAAGACAGCATTTCCGAAGGTGTTTACTTAGATACGGGCAACAACGCTTATTTGCCATTCTATGAAGGCCTGGGCTACCAGCAGTTCGCCACGGTGCAATTGAAGTCACTCGCCGAAGTCATACTGTTCAGGCCCGCGAACACATCTTCTAGCCCTTCCTAGACCCCTTGAACCATAGAAGCTGAGACGCTCATAGAGATATGCCTTACAACGGCATATCTTCTAACTGAACCGGACGTCCAAACAAATAGCCTTGGTATTCATTGCAGCCGTATGCCGCCAAACGTTCGCATTGCGCCGCTGTCTCCACACCTTCGGCAATGACCGAAATGCCAAGCCCATTGGCCAGCGAAACAATCGTACGTGCTATGTTTGAGTCGTGAGAGTCAAAGGCTAGGTCACGGACAAAAGACTGATCTATTTTTAACTGGTCCAGCGGCAGTTGTTTTAAGTACGACAACGATGAATATCCAGTACCAAAGTCGTCCAAGGAGAATGACACGCCATCGCCTCGCAGTTGATGCATTTTCTGAATAGTGTCTTTAACATCATGCAGCAGCATGCTCTCCGTCAGCTCAAGCTTGAGCTTACGTGCATCGGCACCGGTCTCGGCGATAATATTCTGTACCTGAGATACGAAATCGACTTGGTGTAACTGTCGCGCACTGATGTTAACCGACAGCGTTAGGTGTTGCGTTTCTGCTTGCGTAGCCCAACGAGCAAGCACCGTACAGGCTGACCTTAGAACCCATTCCCCTAAGGGCAATATTAGCCCCGTCTCTTCAGCAACAGGAATGATCTCTCCGGGTGGCGTAATGCCCCGAGTGGGGTGATTCCAACGCAGCAGCACCTCGGCCCCTAATACCTTGTGTTGCCGGTCGACTTGCGGTTGAAAATACAACACGAACTCGTCGTTTTGCATGCCTTTGCGAATGTCATTAGCCAGCGCCGCATGCTCTAAAACGCGCGCTTGCATCGTCGGGTTAAAGAAGCGCCGCGTGTTTCTACCTGCCGCCTTGGCTTGGTACATCGCCAAGTCGGATTGCTTCAGCAGTTCATCAACCGACTCCTTCGTTCCTTGAAACAGCGTTAAGCCAATGCTTAACGTGCTGAACTGTTCTATGCCCCCGATATAGTAAGGCCTAGGTAGAGCTTCTAAGATTTTTTCAGACATAATGTCGGCTTGCTGTGATGCTACTTCGATATCAGGGTCGAGGTCTTCCAACAGAATAATGAACTCGTCACCACCTATACGAGCAACGGTGTCATTGCGTCGCACGCAGCTCAAGAGACGATTCGCCACCTGTTTCAGCAGTTGGTCCCCCACGTCGTGTCCACGGGTATCGTTCAGAGTTTTAAAATCATCCAAATCAATATAGAGAATGGCACCGGAGTTATCGTGTCGTTCGCTGGACGTAAGTGCCTTTTCTAAACGATCCATCAATAATTGCCGATTGGGCAGGCCCGTTAACTGGTCATAGAACGCTAACTGAGTAATCTTGGTCTCTGCGGCCTTGCGTTGCGTTGCGTCAATCAAGGTGACCACGTAGTTAATGATTCTTGACTCGTCTTCTGAACGCACAGCAGTGATACTGGTCCATTGCAAGTACTCCTGACCGTCCTTACGTTGATTCCAGATTTCGCCCTGCCATGAACCATTCACATTCAGCGCTTGCTCAATCTGTTCAAAGTAGGTTGCGTCATCGCGCTCAGACTTAATGAAATCCAGTCGTTGCCCAATAGCTTCTTCCGGTGAATAGCCTGTGATGTCGGTAAAACCTTTGTTAACGCGCAAAATAGTACGATATTGATCCGTAACCATCATCCCTTCGGCAGACTCAAACACCGTCGCAGCAATGTTTAGGTCGTGCACCATTTCTTGCATCGCATAGCCAACTTGATTGTATTCAACGATGCCACCAGGGGAATATTGGCGACTGCGCTCGCCAGTATTGATGGCTTTAATGTATTGCATGAGCTGTCCGACACTGCGTGTGTGACTCAAATGCACTAACCACGCGGCCATTATGAGTAGGAATATAAAACCACCCGATAATAGGAAGAACAACTGTTGATAGCGCTCGGTAACGGATGGAAAACGGGCATTAGAGATACCCACTTCAGCCCAAATCGTATCGCCGCTGGAGTCGATGGAAACGGGCGAGCGCAGTAGATTGACGTCGTCCACAACAACAACTTCATTCATCGGCGCCTGACGGTTTTCATCAATCGAGAAATCAACGCCGGTGTACCGTATAAGAATGTTGTTGCCGAGGCCAATCTTCAGAATATCGACATCAGAGCGCTGTGCTATTTCTTCGATAAACGATCGATTCTGACCGATTGCAGTGCCGATAAACATATACCCGCGCAGTTGAATGGTCGCGGGATCAAAAATAGGGACTGACTTGACCATAGCCGTTAGGCTTTCCGTATTCACCACGGTCCATTGATTTGCATAGTGCAACGGAGCACGCATACTGGGTAACATTGGGGTGATGCCGTACAGTGGCGAGCCTGCATCAAACACAAGCCCACCGGCTGGATCGACGATGTAGAAGATATCCAGGTTCGCACCAAGCGCAGAGTCCTGAAACATAAACGCCATGTCTTCAACCATCAGGTCGAGCCCTTGATTGTGTGATGACGGTTCATTAACCAATGAGGTAAAAATTCGATTGGCAGCGGCGCTTTGTAGATAAACGTCCAGAAGGCCTAGGCGTGTTTCAATCAAGTTGACAATGGTGCGATGTCGCTGCTGCAGCGCCCCTTGTATTTCTGCATCTAGGCTCTGCTCTGCAGTACGCACGGAATAGACCATACTGACTAACAACGCGAGCAAACCCAATGCTCCGAAGAGTAGGGCGATACGGGTTGCAAACTTCAGTTCAAACAAAGCTCTGCGTTTACCATCTACAGGCCTGTCTATGTTTTGCTCTGGCATCGGTACTCCACTACTTCGTCAACGTTCCGATTATAATGTACGGCAATGATTAAGGATCTAAGCATCAATTATCATTCGAGCACGATATCAGCCTTTTGTACTCTTCAACTTGCGTGGTGACCAGAGAATTCAATTGCAACTCGTCCATTAACACAACGGGTGTCTTAATTGCTGGGAGTGCTTACAGGAACACCAATCACGCGAATTGCATGTTGACGCCATAACCCAGCTTGCATAATTTGCGGGGCGATTAGGTCAGTCTCCATATTCGTTGATCAGCCACAAGTACTCTTCCAACTGCCGATTAAAATATTCGGTCAACGTAGCTTCGTCTAAAAAAACTACCGGTAGGCGTACGTTAGCGGTGGCCGCAATGAATCGAGGATCCTGCGTCGCCGCTTCTAAGGCTTTGGACAAAGCGTCAACATGGGTATCGGGCGTATTGGCTGGCACGGCGACCACTCGAGGGTTCTGAACACTTGCTTCGTAGCCGAATTCTCGTAGGGTAGGTACATCTGGATACCCGATTAAACGTTCATCAATCAAACTGGCAAGCACGACCATTTGCCCAGAGTCTGTGTACTGTGTATGGGTGCCGCCGCTGAAGGCAAAGTGCACATCGCCGGAAACCACTAAAGGGGTCATGCCAGCACCACCGGTGGTGGGCACAATGCGTAGATTTAGACCTTCGCGCCGAGATATTAAATTGAGAATAAAGCGGTCTTGCGGCGTTTGCGATGCAACCGTCAAATCTGGATTCTCCCGCGCATAGGCCAGCAATTCATCCCAAGTCTTATACGGTTTGACTCCACCAGTGACGATTGCAGACTGCTCAAGAGCCAAAGCCGCAACATAGCGGAAACTGTTTACATCATAAGACGCTGGAGTGGTCAGTGGTGTAAACGTGTAGGGCAGAGAGGTACCAAACTGGAATACATAGCCTTGGTCCGTGCTGCTTGCCAACATAGAAGCCGCAAGCCCGCCACCCGCGCCCGGCAAATACAAGATGTCGACAGGCTGCCCCAGCAAGTCTTCAAGCACCGGCGCTAACGCTTTTGCTTGAATATCCGTACTGCCACCGGGATTAAATCCGACGATCATCGTGAGTGGTCGGTTGGGAAACGTTTCTTCAGCCACACTGACCGCGCCGGATAGGCACAGCAATGAAAGTAGAAGGGCGTACAGCGTCTTATTATGATTCATAGTGAACTTCTTTGATCGCTTGAGAGGGGTGCTGTTTAGCCTGTGAGACTGTTTTGAGTTTAGAAGTGTGGATAACCTTTGTCTAGGGAAGCGATAAGTCTTCGTATGGAACCCCTGTGTGGTCATTGAATCTGCTAATATTTATCCTTATTTTTTGAGTTTTTTGATATCGAGGCGACTATGGACTTTGATTTATTCGTAATTGGCGCGGGTTCAGGCGGTGTGAGGGCCGCGCGAATGAGTGCCCAAATGGGGGCCAAGGTAGCCATTGCTGAAGTCAGTGATCTCGGCGGAACCTGCGTTAATGTAGGCTGTGTACCCAAAAAACTCTTTGTATACGCATCCCAATTTGCACAAGGCTTCATTGATGCGCGGGAATTCGGTTTAGATACCGCGGTGCCCAGGTTTGATTGGGATCGCTTACGTGATAACAAGGACAAAGAAATTGCACGCCTAAACGGGATCTACGGCAATTTGTTGGAAGGCGCTGGCGTTGAATTGATACGCGGACGGGCAGTCATCACTGGCCCCAATGAAGTGACGATCAACGACCAGTCCTACAGTGCGAAGAAAATCTTGATTGCCACCGGCGGCTGGCCGTTCATGCCAGAGGTGGACGGCAAAGAGCACATCATCTCGAGCAACGAAGTCTTCCATCTCGCTGCATGGCCCAAGCGCGCTGTCGTCATTGGCGGTGGTTATATAGCCGTTGAGTTCTCTGGGATATTTAACGGTACCGGCGTCGAAACCACCTTGGTGCATCGTGGCGAAAAAGTACTGCGCGGTTTCGATGCCGACATTCAAGCCTTTGCCCAAGAGCAGTTCGAAGTCTCGGGCATCCGCTTACAAATGAACGCCGAAGTCACTCGCGTGAAAAAAAACGACCAAGGCTTTTTGGTCAGTCTCAGTAATGGTGAAACGCTCGAAGCTGATTTGGTCCTCGGCTGTACCGGACGTGTTCCGAATACAGAGGGTTTAGGTCTGGATAACGTCGGAGTACTCACTGAGCCAAACGGAGCGATAAAAGTCGATGATCACTTCGCCACGAACGTACCGTCTATCTTTGCCATCGGGGATGTTGTCGGCCGTATGGCATTAACGCCCGTTGCCCTAGCGGAAGGCATGTATCTGGCTCATGAGTGGTTTGGTAGTGGCGGCCGCGCCGTGCGTTACGATGCCATACCCACGGCGGTGTTTTCGCAGCCGAACATCGGCACGGTAGGCTTAACGGAAGAGGAGGCGCGTGCCAAACATTCGGTCGAAATCTACCGCAGCAGTTTTCGCCCCATGCAAAACACCATTTCAGGCAACCCATTACGCGCCATGATGAAATTGATTGTCTGCAAAGATACCCGTCGTATTCTAGGCGCACATATGGTCGGGCCTGATGCGGGTGAGATCATGCAAGGCATTGGCATTGCCTACGCTATGGGTGCAACAAAAGAAGACTTTGACCAAACCATTGGTATTCACCCAACGGCCGCCGAAGAGTTTGTGACCATGCGTCAGCCGGACTGATTTGATCCTTTGCTAGGGCGTGATAGAATCGCGCCCCTTCTGATTTTAGCAACGGGATCCCACCCCTATGAAACGCGATCTAGCCCTGCAATTTTCCCGCGTCACAGAGGCCGCCGCGTTGGCCGGACACAAATGGCTAGGCCGTGGCGACAAGATGGCTGCCGACCAAGCCGCCGTCAGCGCCATGCGCAGCTTACTTAACAAAAGCGAAATTGACGGTGAGATTGTCATCGGTGAAGGTGAAATCGACGAAGCCCCCATGCTGTTTATCGGTGAAAAAGTTGGCCTGGGTGGCGAGCCGGTTGATATCGCCGTAGACCCCATCGAGGGTACGCGTATGACCGCCATGGGCCAGTCTAATGCTATTGCCGTATTGGCGGCGGGGGAGCGCGGATGCTTTCTGAAAGCCCCTGATATGTACATGGAAAAGTTGGTCGTAGGCCCTAATGCACGCGGATCCATCGACATTGACCTGCCACTGGCCGAAAACGTCAAAAACGTCGCGAAAGCGTTGGGTAAGAGTTTAAAAGACATGACTGTGGTGACCTTGGCCAAGCCGCGTCACGACAAAATGATCGCTTTGTTGCAGAGCATGGGCGTGCGTGTCTTTGCCTTGCCAGACGGCGATGTGGCGGCTTCTATTTTGACCAGCGTACCGGAAAGCCAAGTAGACATGATGTACTGTGTCGGTGGTGCCCCGGAAGGCATTATTTCCGCGGCGGTTATTCGCGCTCTAGGCGGTGATATGAACGGTCGCTTGGTTTTACGCAAAGACGCCAAAGGCGAATCACCGGAGAATAACGCTGCCAGTGAAATGGAAGCCCGGCGTTGTGCATCCATGGGGATCAAAACCGGTATGGCTTTGCGTCTGGATGACATGGTGCGTTCCGATAACCTGGTGTTCTCGGCAACCGGCATAACAAAGGGTGACTTGCTGGAAGGAGTAACGCGGGATGGTATTCTGGCGACTACCGAGACGTTGCTGATTCGCGGTAAGTCACGCACCGTGCGCCGCATTCAGAGCACGCATTATCTTGATCGCAAAGACGACGAAGTGAAAGAGCTGATTATTTAGGGGCAAGAAAAAGGGCGGTTGTACCGCCCCAAAGCCTTTCCGGCAAGAGTGTTTCACTAAGGCCAGCTTGAGAAAAAGGGGTTTTTAGCTGCCCTTATGATTCGGGTTGATCAAGGTAAGTAGTATCATTCAACCCATTGCTCATCCAAAGCATAAACTCGTCATGTTCCTTCACTGTCAAATCAGACTGCTTCACTTGTTTCTCCAGTGCGTTCAATAGCAACTGCGGGTCGAAGTTCACGAACTGCAACACCTTGCTTACCGTATCACCGCGCTGCCAATGCGAGAGTTCAGCCTCGCCGGCATCATTAAACACCACGTTGACGGCATCGGTATCGCCAAACAGGTTGTGCAGATCGCCTAGGATTTCCTGATAAGCACCCACCAAGAAAAACCCTAACAATGAGTTGGCCATTTCCATTGGAGGGTAGGGTAATGTCGTTTCTATGCCTTCGCCATCTACGTAGTGGTCAATGCGTCCGTCAGAATCGCACGTAATGTCACGAATGACGCCGCGCCGCGTCGGTTCTTGATTAAGATCCTTCAACGGGATAATCGGGAATATCTGCTTGATACCCCAAGCATCCGGCAATGACTGAAACAACGAAAAATTGGCAAAGACCTTATCGGCCATTTGCTCGTTCAACTCGTCTATGATCAAACGCTGTGGGCGTTTCGCCGGGTTCAGTGTCTTCATCAAATGAAAGGCCGTAGCGCGCATGATCTGTTCGCACTGCGACCGCTCAGTCAAACTCAACTGCCCATGAGTAAAGGCTTGATTGATGTCTTGCGTGAAGGCTACAAGATCGTGATGCACTTCAATCAGACTGCGCTCACGCGCTAAGGCATCGCAATAGTTCTGCCAGATATCCAACAGCAAGGGTAGGCTGTCTGGATCAGGAGTCTCCAGATCATGCACAGCGTTGCGCTCAATGCCAATCACGTTGGTCATCAATACAGCGTGATGCGCGGTCACCGCACGACCCGACTCGCTGAATACATCTGGGTGCGGTAAATCGTTTTGAATCGCGGCTTCACGGAAAGCATGAACCACTTTTTTGGCGTATTCGTCCATGGAGTAGTTCATGGAGCACACGTTACGAGAGGCCGTGCCTTCGTAGTCGACGCCAAGACCGCCGCCAACGTCAACGACATTGATGGGCATACCCAGTGTGCACAGCTCAGTATAAAAGCGCGCTGCTTCACGCAAGCCGACTTGGATGTCTTGAATGTTGGCGATCTGACTACCAAGATGAAAATGCAGCAACTGAAACGCCGCTACTTTGTCGCGGCTGCGCAGAATCTCAATAGTGCGCAGGATTTCACTGGCCGACAAGCCAAATTTCGATTTATAGCCACCGGTGTCCTGCCAGTTACCCTTACCGACCGTTGAGAGGCGAGCGCGCACGCCGATGCGTGGTTCTACACCCAGCTCTTCAGCGATGCTCAAGACATCAATCAGCTCGCTCGACTTTTCCAACACGATATAGACTTTATGACCCAAGCGTTCACCAACCAACGCCAAGCGAATGTAGTCTTTGTCTTTGTAGCCGTTGCAGACGATGGTCGATTTGCCCGGTTCAGCAACCGCTAAAACAGCGAGTAACTCAGGTTTACTGCCTGCTTCTAGGCCAATTCGGCCATCCAGCACACGCTTTTGACCTTCGACGATTTCTTCCACCACGTGGCGCTGCTGGTTGACCTTGATTGGGTAGATAGGCATGAAGTGGCCTTCATACTCTTCAGACTCAATAGCTCGCGCGAAACTACCAACGAGATTGGCAACGCGGTGATGCAATATATGAGGGAAACGGATCAGCACAGGCAACTCAAGGCCTTTTTCCTGAACCAATTCAAGAATCCGTGTAAAACTCACGGTCGACGATGAGTCGGGGTCTTTAACGGTTACGTCACCGTTTTCAGCAATATCAAAGTAGCCAGCACCCCAGCGATTGACGTTGTACAAAGCCACACTATCTTGAGCGGTCCAGTTGGTCACCTGCGTCCTCCTATGATTAAGATCCGCAGTCTAAGGCTAGTCGTTACACAAACCAACAGCAAGGAGGGTGGAAAATAACGAGACAACGTTGTACAGAGAACCCCATAAGTTTGAAAACCCGATAAGGTGTCGCTGTCACGTCAGCGATAGCGCTGCATCAAGGTGTCTATGACGCCCGTTTCGCGGTACTGCTCTAACAGGTCGTTGAGTGTTCTTCCGCAGAGCTGTTCCATGCCAGCATAACGAGAAGCCAAAACAACAACATCTTCATAACGGAATACTGCCGAGCATAGTATGAATCTATTAGTATAGACAAATACTGCAGTGGATCAAAAACAACGTCACTTGTGCAGATATAGCAGCCTTCACGCATCAAAGGGCAGCGTCATTTGCCGTGTAGACTGCGTCAACAATCCAGCTTGCAAACCAACCAGACGGACCGGCTTACCGAGCCCACGCTGCCAACCTTGTGCCACCAGCTCTTGTATATCGTTGGCGGTAATGTCTTGGCAGCGTTTTTCTGCAGTGGTTAGCAGGAAGTCATTAAACTTGAGTTTTACACTGATAGACTTAACGTAGCGTTCCGCGCCCGCGTTTATCAGTCGGTCCTGTAAACGTGGCCACAGTTCCAGTGCCTTGGCCAGACAGCCTTCCTGCGACGACAGGTCTTCCATCAGGGTACGCTCTACACCTACAGATTTGCGTTCGCGGCTGGTTTGCACAGGTCGAGTGTCTATGCCTTTCGACCGTTTAATCAGCTGCTCTGTCATCGAACCGCAATATCGAACCAGGAAGTCAAGTGGCGCTTCTTGTACATCGCTGCACAGATACAACCCCAGTGACTCAAGGCGTTCGGCACCTTTCTTGCCGACTCCGGGCAATTTTCTCAGCGGTAGGTTACGTACAAAGGCATCTACTTGGTTGGGCGCTATTACGCAAAGTCCGTCCGGCTTATTCTCCTCACTGGCTATTTTTGCTAGAAACTTATTCGGCGCAACCCCGGCGGATGCCGTCAGGCCAGTTTCTTGATAAATAGCGTGTCGCAAATGCTCCGCAATCCGAGTGGCGCTGCCCGCGAACAGTGGGGAGCCTGTGACATCTAAGTAGGCTTCATCCATCGATAAGGGCTCAATGTCCGTCGCGTAACGCTCCATAATCGAGCGTATTTTCTGGCTGGCTTGCCGGTACTTTTCCATATTGCCGGGTACCAACACCAGTTGCGGACACAGTTTGAGGGCATGTGCGGTTGCCATAGCAGACCGTACGCCGTATTGCCGTGCCGGATAGTTACAGGTCGCTACTACTCCGCGATGCACAGAACCCGCAATAGCGATGGGTAGGGTACGCAACTCCGGGTGGTCGCGCATTTCAACCGCCGCAAAAAAGCAGTCCATATCAATATGGATAATCTTGCGTATTGATTTTGACCGTTGGGCCGACTGCTCTGCGTCCACGCCACACCGCCTAAATACTGTTCATATATACAGTATAATAGCCAAAAAATTCAACAAGTAAACCTTCACACGTAACCATTGCGCTGCAGTGCTTGAAAACTGCGTTCACTCACCCCATTTACTCAATCATAGCGGCCATTGTCGATTAGACGCCGCATCGATATTGAATTGCATAAATCTAAATGGAGGATGAACCACACCATGTCCCAGGCTACTACTGAAAAACGTGAATTTCAGACGGAAGTAAAACAGCTGCTCCACCTCATGGTGCATTCACTGTACAGCAACAAGGAAATCTTCCTGCGTGAGCTGATATCCAACGCATCCGATGCGTCCGACAAACTGTCCTTTTTGGCCTTAAACGATGACACCCTGTACGAAGGTGAGGGCGACCTGAACATTCGCATCGACTTCGACAAAAAGAAGAAGACGCTGACCATTACCGATAAGGGTATCGGTATGACGCAGGATGAAGTGGTCGCAAACCTTGGCACCATCGCCAAATCCGGTACCGCTGAATTCCTGAAAAACATGAGTGGCAACGAGAAGAAAGACGCACGATTGATCGGCCAGTTCGGTGTGGGCTTCTACAGTGCGTTCATCGTGGCCGACCGCGTCGAGGTGTTCACCCGTAAGGCAGGCGAAGATAAAGCCAAAGGCGTGTACTGGGCCAGCGAAGGTGCCGGTGAGTTTGACTTGGGTGCAGTGGAGCGTGAATCACGCGGTACTGAAATCGTCTTGCACCTGAAGAAAGGTGAAGAAGAATTCCTCGACGAATGGCGCCTGAAGAGCCTGGTACGGAAATACAGCGACCACATTTCTATCCCCGTCATGATGGAAGTGGAAGACAACGCTGCGAAGTACGACGAAGAAGGCAAAGAAAAAGAAGGCCACAAGCCGGTCTTTAAGCTTGAACAGATCAACTCGGCTACGGCTTTGTGGACGCGCAACAAGTCCGACATCAGTGATGAAGAGTATCAAGAATTCTACAAGCACATCTCGCACGACTTCGCGGACGCAGCGACCTGGGCGCACAACCGTGTTGAAGGCAAGCTGGATTACACCTCGTTGCTGTTCTTGCCGTCAAAAGCACCTTTCGACATGTGGAACCGCGACCAGCAACGTGGCTTGAAACTGTATGTACAGCGCGTGTTCATCATGGACGACGCTGAACAGTTCCTGCCAACGTATCTGCGCTTCATCAAAGGTGTGGTCGACAGCAATGACCTGTCGCTGAACGTGTCACGTGAAATCTTACAAAGCAACAAAACCGTTGAGTCACTGAAAACTGCGCTGACCAAGCGCGTACTCGACATGCTGGATAAAATGGCGAAGAAAAAGCCGGAAGAATACCAGCAGTTCTGGGATGAATTCGGTCAGGTGTTGAAAGAAGGCCCGGCGGAAGACCACGCCAACAAAGAGCGCATTGCAGGCTTGTTGCGTTTTGCTACTACGCGCACGGGCGATGCGGCGCAAACCGTTTCATTGGCGGACTATATTGGCCGCATGAAAGAAGGCCAGAAAGAAATTTACTACGTGGCAGCGGACAATCACAACACTGCAGCAGGTAGCCCACACCTCGAAGTATTCCGTAAGAAAGGCATTGAGGTACTGTTGCTGTCTGATCGCATCGACGAGTGGTTGATGGGACACCTGAGTGACTTCGACGGTAAACATCTCAAAGACGTCGGCAAAGGCCAGCTTGACCTCGGTGAACTGGAAGACGAAGCGGAAAAACAGAAGCAAGAAGAAACCGATAAGACGTTTGCCAGCCTGACCGCACAAATCGCCAAAGAACTGGAAGCCGACGTTAAAGAGGTGCGTACCACGCATCGCTTGACCGAGTCGCCCGCGTGCTTGGTGGTGGGTGAATACGACATGGGCGCGCAAATGCGTAAGATCATGGAAGCGGCGGGGCAGAAGGTGCCAGACGCCAAGCCCATTCTGGAGATCAACCCGGATCACCCATTGGTGCAGCGTTTGAACAATGAAACCAACGATGACCGTACCAAAGACTTGATCGCGGTGATCTATGAGCAAGCGCGACTGGCGGGTGGCGACGGTTTGAAAGACCCGGCCGCTTATGTGCAGCGCATCAATAAGTTGCTTATGGAGCTTTGATTTTAAAAGCGATCTTAAGAGCGAATCTGAAGGCTGACTAAAAAGGCCTATGAGCTGCAAGGCTGACTAAAAAGGCCTATGAGCTGCAAGGCTGACGATAGGAGTGCCCTGCCCACTAGTAGGGCGCTCCTGTTCCCGGTCTATACGGTTTAATGGATGAATTTAAGGTTTGAAACCGTTAGAATGCGGGCATTCATAAAGGAGCCGTTACAGGATGCTTAAGAAATTCACATTGGCGGTAGCCGCAATTGCACTTTCCAGCACTGCCTTAGCGGGTGGTTCAGTCGACATCGCATTATCTGATCAATCCATTCGCGCTGAGCACGGCGCCGCCCGTGTTGGTACGGGGGCATACATCACCATAGGTGGTTGGTATCGTCAGGACGAAGGTTCATTGATTTCAGGCGGTTTCCACGCTATCGACCCTACCAATCAACGTCCGGAATTGATTGGCGGTATTGGTGGTAAAGGCTTTTTATTCAAAGTGCCAGAAGAGAACACCAGCGTCGCAGTTGGCCTTGGCGGTTTCGTGCGTTACAACCCGCCGCAGTTGAACGGTGTCGGCGCAGAGGTATCTGCCTACTACGCTCCACCTGTATTGGCGTTTGGTGACCTAGGTGACTTCTTTGATGTGCAAGCACGTCTGACGTATTTGGTATTGCCACAAGCTCGGTTGTTTGTCGGCTACAGCGATAGTCGGGCGAGCTATGAGCGTGAGCGTATTCTCGACTCCACAGTAACTATTGGATTCCGGGTTCGCTACTGATCGTGCGTAACTTCAATCGTCACCACTTCCGTGCGCAACGTTTGCTCGATATGCAGCAAGCGGCACCCACGGAAGCGGTGGCCTTGCTCAAAGAAGCCCTGACCTGGCAACTCTATCGAACCTACCTGTCTCTTTTGCAGGAGTTGTGTCACAACTACCGCATCGGTGGGACAGTCGTAGGGGATCCTTGGGACGAAGACACCTTTCTGCAGGCGTTGCGTACCTACAATGCGAGCATGTACGAATTGAATATTCTCGAAGAGGCACGGCAACAACCGGATCACTGGCTGCACCAGTTACTTGGAAATTGGCGCGCACTGTGGTCGGATGACGCAGCGCAAAGCAGCATGGCGTCTAATGCCGTCATTGCCGGTGTGGTCAGCGAAAAAGCCGATTGGCAGATAGACGCGCTGCACGGACTAAAAGACTGGGCGGATGCTTTCCGTGAACACAGTCAGACTTATTAAGAGGAAACCATGTACTGGGAAATTATTGAGCTTGAAGACGGAGACATCGCGCTGGTTCGTGAAGACGAAACGGAGCCGATGCTGAAGATTGCTTTTTCTAAAGAGGCTAAAGACCGCCTGCAAGCGAATCACGTTGAAGTGGCGAAAGCTATGATCGGTGCCGGCATGGATGCAGTAGAACAACTGATGGAAATGGAAGAGGGCATGGACGGCTTTGAAGAATGGACCGAGATCGAGCCCCTCTATACCACCATCCACTGACCCATAACCCACTGATTTTCTGTCAAAACACGCCGAGACACGCTCGCTTTTGCTACTGCTGCGTGGTCGGCGCCGCAAAGGCTTCTTCTTCCGGCAATTCCAAACTCCCGCTGAGAATCAGCAGATCAAGCAGAACTTGTGCCTCGTCACTCTTGGCGAGAGCAGTCAATTCACCCCAGCTCCAATGATCCTGCTTGATCAAGGTATCCGCTAGTGGTTGGTCATCTTGCTGCAACAAAAACACTCGGCCGTTCACGTACAGACGTTGGTTAAACACCGCCATACGCGTCGGCAAAGCCTTGGTAATCAGGGTTGCATCACTCAGTTCTACCGCTTCGTCGGAAACATCAGCCCAATCAAACAGATCGTACTTGTTCTGCGTCATATATGCGCCCAGCCAGTCGGCCAGCACATCGTCACGCTCTGCTGCTGTTGCCAACAGCGTACGCAGTCTTTTGAGGGCAGCAGGGGTTATGCGGTCGCTCGGCTCGTCGGCCGCTAGATCCGCGTCCGAATAGCGCAATGCATCGACGTCAGCTTCTAAATCCAAACGCAACGCCAAACCTTGTAAGGCTTCAACCGCATCGGGGGCGCGAAAGCCTACCGAATAGGTGAGACAGTTGTTCAACGCCACACCGTGGTGAGCCAAACCGGGTGGCAAGTACAATACATCGCCGGGGTTGAGATCCCAGCCATCGCTGCGCGCCAATTCGGTCAGAATCTTTAAGTCGGTGTCCGGATGCAGAGGCGTATTGTGGTCGCACATTTGCCCGATGTCCCAGTGGCGGTCACCTTCTACTTGGATTAAAAAGACATCGTATTGATCGTAATGCGGGCCGACGCTGCCACCTTGCGGGGCGAAGCTGATCATGATGTCATCCAACCGCCAACTGGGCAGGCTACGGAACTCTTCAAGTAATACTTTAACTTCCGGAACCCACTGATCAACGGCTTGTACCAGCAGCGTCCAGTGAGAGTCGGGCAGTTGAGCGAAGTCTTTTTCGGTGAAGGGGCCGCGGCGCAACTCCCACGGCGTATTACCGTGTTCGATCACCAAGCGGCTTTCAATCTCTTCTTCCAGTGCCAAACCAGCCAGCTCATCGGGTGCGAGCGGAGAGCGAAAATCGGGCAAAGCCTGACGAAACAGATACGGCTTTTTCTGCCAGTAGTCGCGTAAAAACACGTCCACCGGCATTTGATCAAATAACATCATGGTGCCCGATTCTCCCGGTGTTAAACCGCTTTGGCCTGTGCAATCGCGTTACCGATATAACTCGCCGGCGTCATCGCCAACAAACGCTCTTTTTCTGCAGCGGGTAGGTCCAGTGTACCAATAAACTCGATCATGCCGTCACGGGTGATGGCCTTGCCGCGTGTGAACGCCTTCAGCTTTTCATACGGCTGTTCAATGCCGTAACGACGCATCACGGTCTGCACGGCTTCAGCCATCACTTCCCAAGCTTGGTTCAAGTCTTGGTTCAAGCGCTCAGCGTTCACTTCCAACTTGCTGACGCCTTTCAGCGTAGATTCGTAGCCAATCAGACTGTGCGCTAAACCAACGCCCATGTTGCGCAATACCGTCGAATCGGTGAGGTCGCGCTGCCAGCGTGAGACCGGCAACTTGCTGCCTAGATGCGCCAGAATGGCGTTAGCTATACCTAAGTTGCCTTCGGAGTTTTCGAAGTCGATAGGGTTTACCTTGTGTGGCATGGTACTTGAGCCGACTTCACCGGCAATCGTACGTTGCTTGAAGTAACCCAGTGAGATGTAGCCCCAAACGTCGCGGTCGAAATCGATCAGAATCGTATTGAATCGTGCAAAGGCGTCATACAACTCAGCAATGTAGTCGTGCGGCTCAATCTGCGTGGTGTAGGGGTTAAAGGTCAGCCCTAAGTCTTCAATGAACGTCGCCGCATTGGCTTGCCAGTCAACCTCCGGGTAGGTCGCCAAGTGTGCATTGTAGTTGCCTACTGCACCGTTGATCTTACCCAGAAACTCGGTGCGTTTGATCTGCGCAATTTGACGCTCCAAGCGGTGCACCACGTTCGCCATTTCTTTGCCTAAGGTCGTCGGCGAAGCCGTCTGGCCGTGTGTGCGCGACAACATCGGCTGCGCTGCGTGCGTATGGGCGAGGGCGCGGATCTCCGCGACAATGCGTTCCATGATCGGCAGCATGACGTCTTCTACGCCGTGCTTAAGCATCAAAGCGTGCGACAGGTTGTTGATGTCTTCCGAGGTGCAGGCGAAATGCACAAACTCGGTAACGGCCTGCAGTTCTGCGTTGTCGGCAATCTTTTCTTTGATGAAATACTCAACCGCTTTAACGTCGTGGTTGGTGGTGCGCTCAATGTCTTTGATGCGCTGTGCGTCCGTCACAGAGAAGTTCACCACAATGCTGTTCAGCAGGGCATTCGCTTCTTCAGAAAAGGTCGTCAGCTCAGTGATGCCAGCATGGTTTGCTAAGCACTGAAGCCAGCGAATCTCTACCAGCACACGGTATTTTATGAGGCCAAACTCACTGAAATGTTCACGCAAGGTGAGTGTTTTGTTGCCGTAACGACCATCAATCGGTGAGATCGCGGTCAATGCCGATAAGTCCATATGGGCCTCTCTGCTAAGGGACGGTATGTCCGGTTAATAGTTCCTGGGTTGCTTGCAGCAATTTGCGCCGCCGCAACAGTAATTGCCAACGGCGACCGCCGCATTGCCGCCAGAGCAATGCACTGCGTACGCCGAACAACAGCAGCATCCGTATTTGGTCGGCGTGTCGTTGTTGGTTGAGGTAGGTGGGGTTTCCCGTGACTTGAATACGGAAATTCAGCTTGCTCAATGTGTCTTGATAGGCCCGTGCCAGCGAGCCAACCACCGCATCATGATGCGGTTCTTGAAAATAGGCCAAGCGATCCTGGCTTTGGGTAATGAGCTTGCCCAGCGTTGCTAGCATGTCCGTTTTACGCTGCATCTTACCTTCCAAGTGCAGCAGGCTCATGGTGTAACGAATAACGTCACTGTGTACACTGGGTTGTTCACGCGAGAGCAGGGTACGTAGGGCTTTTAATCCGTCACGAATGTTCGACTCGCTACCAAACACCGCCAACGTCGACTCGGGATTGGTGTTCAGGATACCGTTTACCGCTGTCGCAACGTCTTCCTGCGGACACGTGCCCCGCCGTGCAATTTGCTCAACCAGCAAGGCGGCTTGTAACACGCCGCCCAAAGCCAGAGCCTGTTCGTGAATAGTGTGTTCAGCCATTATGCTTTCCATGCCTCTTCAATGACGCCGCCACCCAAACAGTGTTTGCCACGATAAAATACGGCCGACTGGCCGGGGGTAATCGCCCGCTGCGGCTGGTGGAATTCAACCCGGTAACTGCCGTCGGCTTCGGGGATCACCAAGCAGTCTTGGTCATCCTGACGATAACGGTGCTTACAGGTTAATGGCTGGCTAAGATCCGGGGCCTGAGTGTGTTCAGGACCGCCATTGATCCAGAATACCTCACTCAAACGCATGTGGTTCTTAAACAACAACGGGTGGTCAATGCCTTGCACCGCTACCAGCACATTGCGTGTTAAATCTTTTTCGGCGGCAAACCACGGCGCTTCCGGGTGGTTCTTTAACCCACCAATACCCAAGCCCTGGCGCTGTCCGATGGTGTAATACATCAGGCCATGGTGTTCGCCGATCACTTCACCGTCCGGCGTTTCTATAACACCAGGCTGTGCGGGCAGATACTGTTTCAGAAAATCACTGAACCGACGCTCACCGATGAAGCAGATGCCAGTACTGTCTTTCTTGTTGTGCGTAACAAGGTCATGCTCTTCAGCCAACCGACGCACTTCCGGTTTGGCCATCTCGCCGACCGGGAATAGGGTTTGCGCCAATTGTGCTTCGCCCACTTGGTGCAGGAAGTACGACTGGTCTTTGTTAGTGTCTAGACCCTTAAGCAGAATGGCCTCGCCATCTGCGCCTTGGCCGCGCCGCACATAGTGCCCGGTAGCAATTAGGTCAGCACCGAGAATACGGGCGTAATCAAGAAAGACTTTAAATTTGATTTCGCGGTTGCACAGAATATCTGGGTTCGGCGTACGACCCGCCTTGTACTCTTCAAGGAAGTGTTCAAAGACGTTATCCCAGTACTCGGCCGCAAAGTTCGCCGTGTGCAGCTTGATGCCCAGCTTGTCGCACACCGCTTGTGCGTCGGCTAAGTCTTCTTTAGCCGTGCAATATTCGGTGTTGTCGTCTTCTTCCCAGTTTTTCATGAACAGGCCTTCCACTGCATAGCCTTGCTGCATAAGCAGCAGGGCACTGACAGAGGAGTCAACACCGCCGGACATGCCGACAATGACTTTTAGACGTTCGTTACTGCTGAGTGACATGAAACCCTTCGTGAATAAGTGACAATGGAAATTGTTGGCCTGCGCGGTCATCATCAATCAGTTGCATGACCAGTGGACTGCGCAGTCGTCCGGTTTTCTGGAGAGCATACAACTCGTCGTACGTTAACCAGTGTGCCGCTATGATATCGCTGTCCAGTGTGTGCTGTGTTTGTTGCACAGGCTCTGCAGCGAAACCAAATCGATAATAGGTTACGCCATTGGGCGCCGAATAGACGTACACCCCGATTAAATGCGCTACCTTTACGTCCCAGCCTGTCTCTTCCAACACTTCTCGCACACAAGCTTGAACGGCCGTTTCTCCGGCTTCAATGTGACCCGCTGGCTGGTTGAACACCGAGGCTTGGCGATCACCTTCTTCCACCATCAAATAACGTTCACCCTGTTTGATCAGTGCCGCAACGGTAACATGGGGATGGAAGCTCATAGTTCAACTCGTGAGGACCGCAGCACAGCCTAAAATTCGGGTCGCCAATGCTACCGAAAATTGGCTGTTTTGGGAATGCAAAAGGCACTCCGCATAGGCCTTTAAACACATCTAAAAGCGTTGCGTCCTAATATGAGGATGTTGATAATGCTCGCCACAGTTTTTTCTGGTCGCCCACGTGCGCCGGAATCCGAATTCATAAGGTCGAATCATGCAGATTAAAAAAAATACGGTAGTACAGTTCCATTACACGCTCAGCGACGCCCACGGCGAAATTGAGTCGTCACACGATGCTGACCCAATGCTGTATTTGCATGGTCATGGCGGCATAATTCCCGGATTAGAAACGGCAATGGAAGGTAAGGAAGCGGGTACACAGTTTTCCGTGACCATTCCGCCGGCTGACGCTTATGGTATGCCGCACGAAGATTCCATTCAGCGCATTCCTTTAAAGCACCTGCAAGGTGCGCGTAAGTGGAAACCGGGTATGATGGCTACCGTGCAAACAGACCAAGGGCCGCGCCAAGTGACCGTCGTTAAGGTTGGTCTGAAGCAAGTAGATGTTGACACCAATCACCCACTTGCCGGGCGTGAGCTGACGTTTGCGGTTGACGTGGTGTCGGTACGTGCCGCAGAAGCCGATGAGATCTCTCACGGCCATGCGCACGGTGTAGGCGGGCATCATCACGGATAAAAGCGGCAAGGATAGCAATACGGGTGATACCTTGATCACCCTCGGCAGTAAAGGTTACCGGCACGCCATCTGGGCATTGTGCCTGGGCTCTATATTGGTGTTTGCCAATCTGTACGCGTTGCAGCCTTTACTGCCTCTGCTGGCGACTGAATTTGAATTGACGGCACTGCAAGCCAGCTACAGCTTCTCCATAACCACCTTAACGTTAGGGTTGTCCTTACTCGTCTACGGCGCGCTTTCGGATGCCCTAGGGCGCAAGCCACTGATGATTGGCAGCCTACTGGGTGTCGTGATCACCGTACTGTTCATGTCTCAGGTGCAAAGCTATGCCCAATTGATGGCATTGCGAGGGCTGCTGGGGCTTTTTCTCGGCGGTTTACCCGCCATTGCTATCGCCTACATGGGTGACGAGTTTGAGCGCCCAGCCCTGATCGTCGCCGTTGGCTTCTACATCAGTGCCAATACAGTGGGAGGTATCAGCGGCCGCCTGATTGGCGGGTTCGTTGGCGAGTGGCTAGGCTGGCCTGCAGTGTTTTTAGTCATGGCTGGGCTCAGTGCCGCACTGCTGATGCTATTTGTTGTGCTGTTACCGACCGCACAGCGTTTTACTCCAAGGCCCGTACACCCTCGAATGATGCTGGGTGACCTGTACGGCCACTTGCAGAACCCGCTGATATTGTTGGCCTGTTTAATCGGTGGCTTCAATTTCTTTATTTTTATCAATCAATACAGTTATGTGACCTTCTTACTGGCAGCGCCGCCGTACAACTTGTCGTCCACTTGGCTAGGGCTGTTGTTTCTGACCTATTTAACCGGCACCTTCGGCTCTGCCATTTCCGGCCGAATCGCTCAGCGCATACCGCAGCCGCTGTGTATGGTGTTGGGTATTGGCATTTTAATGCTCGGTTCGCTCGTAACACTTTCGTCCAATTTAGCCGGAATCGTCGGCGGCTTTTTCATCAGCGCGTTCGGCTTGTTTTTTACTCAAGCCACGGCCAGCAGTTGGGTTAGCCAACAAGCAACGCACGCCAAAGCCAGTGCTTCCGCGCTGTATTTATTGTTCTACTATTTGGGTGCGACTGCCGGTGGTTTCTACCTTTATCCATTTTGGCACTGGGCCGCGTGGCAGGGTGTCGTATTTGGGTCAATAATCGTGTTGTTGGGCACCATGAGTTGTGCCATTCTGCTGTACAAGAAAACCCGTCGGGACGTAGCCTGACATTGGACACATAGGTGGGTGGTTATGAAAGCGATCTGGAACGATACAATAATTGCGGAGTCCGATGACACGGTCGTGGTGGAAGGTAACCATTACTTCCCCGAAGAATCGGTGAACGAAGATTACCTAATCGACAGCGACAAGACGACTGTGTGCTCGTGGAAGGGCACCGCCAACTATTATTCCATCGTGGTAGACGGTCAAGTTAACGAAGACGCGGCTTGGTATTATGCCAACCCGAAGTCCACCGCCAAGGGCATTCGCGGCTACATTGCCTTCTGGAAGGGCGTGCAGATCGTACGATAGTTCAAAACACTTATGAATCAAGAGGGTTCAGATTCCTGTCCGGGCCTTTTACACTACGCCACAATTGAGTAAACCCATGCGTCGGCTTCGGCGGCGCGATGAAGAATGGAAATCGCTATGATCATAAAACCAAAAGTACGCGGCTTTATCTGCACCACAGCTCACCCGACGGGTTGTGCCGCTAACGTACAAGAACAGATTGACTACGTAGCGCGCCAAGGTGTGCAAGGCAAAGGCCCAAAAAACGTATTGGTATTGGGCAGCTCAACGGGCTATGGCCTGGCGTCACGCATCGTCAGCGCGTTTGGCTACGGTGCTAATACGCTGGGTGTGATGTTTGAAAAACCCGCTACAGAAACCAAAACCGGTTCCGCAGGTTGGTACAACACCCGCGCTTTTGAAGACAAGGCCGCGGCAAAAGGCATCTATGCCAAGACCTTCAATATGGACGCGTTCTCTAACGAAGCCAAAGAAGAAGTGATTGCTGAGATCAAAGCCAACATGGGCAAGATTGATCTGGTGGTATACAGCTTGGCTTCACCACGACGCAAAGACCCCAATTCCGACACCATCTACAACTCGACGTTGAAGCCGATCGGTGAAGCGGTAACGCGTAAAACGCTGAACACCGATACCAAACAGGTTACCGAAGTTACTCTTGAACCTGCCACGCAGGAAGAAATCGACGCGACCGTGAAAGTCATGGGTGGCGAAGACTGGGAACTGTGGCTGAACGCGCTGGACGCAGCCGGTGTATTGGCCGACAACGTGCAAACCACGGCCTACACCTACATTGGTAAAGAGCTGACTTGGCCGATTTATGGCAAGGCCACCATCGGCAAGGCCAAAGAGGACCTCGACCGCGCGGCGAAAGCAATCAACGCCACGCTGGCCAGCAAGTACCAAGGCAGTGCTCGGGTATCAGTGTTGAAGGCGTTGGTTACCCAAGCCTCTTCCGCCATTCCTGTTATGCCGCTGTACATTTCATTGCTGTACAAAGTAATGAAAGCGCAAGGCACCCATGAGGGATGCATCGAGCAGATTCATCAGTTGTTGTCGGGTGAATACTATTCTGGCAAAGCCTTGACGCTGGACGACAACGGCCGTGTACGGGTTGACATGAAAGAGCTGGACGACAGCGTGCAGAACGAAGTAGAGCGCTTGTGGCATCTGTGCACAACCGACAACGTGATGGAACTGTCTGACTTCGCGGGCTACCAAGAAGAGTTCTTCAAACTGTTCGGCTTCGGTTTTGCATCGGTCGATTACGAGCAGGATGTCAATCCGGTTGTTTAAGACTCTATAATAACCGACTGAAAACCTTGGTTTTTCCGAGGTTCAGTGGCAGCATGCAGACTTCCCAAAACACTTTTAAAGGGACGTCTGCATGCCATCGGAAACCACTTCCTCCTTTCAAGCCCTCGGGCGCTTGTTACGCTACGCCAAAGGCTATCGCCGCCGTATCATCGCGGCCACTACGTGCTCCGTCATTAACAAACTGTTCGACATCGCCCCGGAAATTCTGATCGGTATTGCCATTGATGTGGTGGTCAATCAGGACCGCAGCTTTGTGGCGCAGCTCGGGTTCGAGTCCCCCAAAGAACAGATTTTTATTCTTGCTGTTTTGACGTTCTTTATTTGGGCCGGTGAGTCCATCTTTCAGTACCTCTACATGATCTTATGGCGTAATTTGGCGCAGCGCTTACAGGCGGATATGCGCCAGGATGCCTACGAGCACGTACAGAAGCTCGACATGGCTTTTTTTGAATCACGCAGCTCGGGTGATTTGGTTGCCGTCATGAACGATGACGTTAACCAGCTAGAGCGCTTTCTTGATGGCGGCGCGAATGACCTGATTCAGGTTTTAGTGACGGTTGTCGCAGTAGGTGCAGTGTTTTTCGTTCTGTCGCCGCTGATCGCCGTCTTCGCTTTTACGCCAATACCGCTGATTATTTGGGGCGCTTTTTTCTTCCAAGGTAAAGCGGGACCACTGTACAACGACGTTCGTGAAAAGGTCGGCAGCCTGTCCAGTCGCTTGTCCAACAACATCGGCGGCATGGCGACCATCAAAAGTTTTACGGCAGAATTGCGCGAGGCTGAGCGCTTGCGCGTTACCAGCGAAGAATATGTAGAAGCCAACCGCAAAGCCATCGCCATCAGTTCGGCGTTCATCCCGGTCATTCGCATGGCCATTTTGTTAGGGTTCTTGGCGACCTTTGTGATTGGCGGTTTTATGGCCCTGGAAGGCTCCTTAAACGTCGGCGCCTACGGTGTCCTAGTGTTTCTGACTCAGCGTTTACTGTGGCCTCTGACTGGTTTGGCGCAAACTATCGACTTGTTCGAACGCGCCATGGCCAGTACCCGTCGCATTCTAGACTTACTGGGTCTGCACATCGCCGTACCCGACGACGGAAAAACCGTACTGCCAGCAACTACTCCAGGTCGTGTTACTGTGTCGCAACTGGCTTTTACCTATCCATCGTCGAACGAAGGCTTGCATGGCATCAGCATTGATGTTCCGGCGGGTAATACCTTGGCCCTGGTGGGCGCAACGGGCTCGGGTAAATCGACGCTGATAAAGCTTTTACTGCGTTATTACAGCCCCGCCGAAGGTCACATCAGCATTGATGGCACAACTATTGATGACATCAGCTTAAACAGTCTACGCAGCACCATTGGTCTGGTCAGTCAGGATGTATTTTTGTTCGAAGGCAGTATTCGCGAAAACATTGCCTACGGACGCCCTGATGCACCGCTGGAGGAAGTGATCGAAGCCGCGCGAGTCGCCGAAGCGTGGGAATTCATCGAACGCCTGCCGCAAGGTATCGATACTTTGGTGGGCGAGCGCGGCGTACGTTTATCGGGAGGCCAACGTCAGCGCTTGTCGTTAGCCCGGGCGCTATTGAAGAACCCGCCCATACTGGTGCTCGACGAGGCCACCAGCGCCGTCGACAATGAAACCGAGGCGGCAATTCAGCGCTCATTGAAAAAGATCAGCCATGGCCGTACGGTCATTATGATCGCGCACCGGCTGTCCACCGTCGTGCACGCCGACCAGATTGTGGTGTTAGAGCACGGCCATGTGATCGAACAAGGTACGCACGACGAGTTGGTGACGTTGGGCGGGCAATACGCCGCGCAATGGCGGGTACAGACTGGCCAGATATAGAAAGGTTTGTAGCACCGTAATGGCTACTTGCCATCGCGCACAGGGCGCAGTGCAGGGAATCCTGCGCCGCGCCGCAGTTCCTTGCTAGACTCATATTCTTTCAAGCCATAAGAAGCGCAAAGGAATAAGCATGTCGAACGACTTCTATCAAGACATCACGGCCACGCTGACGCAGATTCAAAACGATGGCCTGTACAAACACGAGCGTACGATTACGTCGGCGCAACAGGGTGACATTCAAGTGGGCGAGGGGCGACACGTCCTGAACTTTTGCGCCAACAATTACCTGGGTTTGGCCAACAATCCATCGTTGATCGACGCCGCAAAAGCAGGGTTGGATGGCCACGGTTTTGGTATGGCGTCGGTGCGTTTCATTTGCGGCACGCAAGACTTACACCAGCAGCTTGAAAAACGCTTGGCGAGTTTTCTCGGCATGGAAGACTGCATTCTGTATTCGTCGTGCTTTGACGCCAACGGCGGCTTGTTTGAAACCTTGTTTACGGCCGACGACGCCATTATTTCTGATGCATTGAACCACGCCTCCATCATTGACGGCATTCGCTTGTGCAAAGCGCAGCGCTATCGCTACGCCAACAACGACATGCAAGACCTGGAAGCTCAACTCAAAGCCGCGCAGGCCGCCGGAGCACGGCACATCTTGATTGCCACCGACGGCGTCTTCTCCATGGATGGCATCATCGCCAATCTTAAAGCGATTTGTGACCTTGCTGACCGATACAACGCCTTGGTAATGGTCGATGACTCTCATGCCGTAGGGTTTCTCGGTGCAAAAGGCCGTGGCAGCCACGAGTACTGCGACGTCATGGATCGTATCGACATTATTACCGGCACCTTGGGTAAAGCGCTTGGCGGTGCATCAGGCGGCTATACGGCGGCGCGCAAGCCGGTGGTTGACCTGTTACGTCAACGCTCGCGGCCTTATTTATTCTCCAATTCACTGGCTCCTGCCATTGTCTCGGCGTCGTTGCGCGTGCTGAGCATGCTGGAACGCGGTGATGCGCTGCGCGACCAACTGTGGAGCAATACCACTACCTTCCGGAACCGCATGACCGAGGCCGGCTTTACGCTCGCGGGTGCAGGCCATCCTATTATTCCGGTGATGATCGGCGACGCTCACAAAGCGGCAGAGTTTGCCGAAGCCATGTTAGCCGAGGGTGTCTATGTCGTGGCGTTTTCTTATCCGGTGGTGCCCAAAGGGCAGGCTCGTATCCGCGTGCAAATGTCAGCCGCACATTCAGAACAACAGTTGAACACCGCAATCGATACATTTATTCGGGTCGGCCGGGATTTGAACATCGTGGAGTCAGCATGAAAGCATTAGCTAAATTAAAACCCGAACAGGGTATCTGGATGACGGATGTGCCCAAGCCAGAAATGGGGCACAACGACTTACTGATTAAAATCCGCAAAACCGCCATTTGTGGCACCGATGTCCACATTTACAACTGGGACGAGTGGTCGCAAAACACCATTCAAGTACCCTTGGTAGCAGGCCACGAATACGTCGGCGAAGTGGTGGACATGGGCCAAGAAGTACGCGGTTTTAAAGTCGGCGACCGCGTCAGCGGTGAAGGCCATATTACCTGTGGGCATTGCCGAAACTGCCGCGCCGGGCGCACACACCTATGCCGCAACACCATTGGTGTCGGGGTGAACCGCGACGGTGCTTTTGCCGAATACTTGGTGTTGCCCGCGTTCAACGCATTCAAACTGCCGGACAACATTCCTGATGACCTCGCAGCGATTTTCGACCCCTTTGGCAATGCCGTACACACGGCGTTGTCATTTGATCTGGTCGGGGAAGACGTTCTGATCACCGGCGCAGGTCCAATTGGCATCATGGCTGCTGCTGTTTGCCGCCACGTTGGCGCACGGAAAATCGTCGTCACCGACGTAAATGACTATCGTTTGAGCCTGGCGGCGCAAATGGGTGCGACACGCACAGTGAACGTGACACAAGAAAAACTGCCCGACGTGATGCGGGAACTGGGTATGACCGAAGGTTTTGATGTCGGTTTGGAAATGTCCGGCGTGCCATCCGCTTTCACTGCCATGCTGAACGGCATGAACCATGGTGGCAAGATAGCCATGCTAGGCATCCCGCCGTCTGATATGGCGGTGGACTGGACTAAAGTGATCTTCAAAGGACTGCAAATCAAGGGCATCTACGGCCGCGAAATGTTCGAAACATGGTACAAGATGGCAGCGTTGATTCAGTCCGGGTTGGATTTAACCCCGATGATCACCCATCACTTTTCTGTCGATGACTTCCAGCAGGGGTTTGATGTGATGCGGTCAGGGCAGTCGGGTAAAGTCATCTTAAACTGGATTTAAAAAACCTCCTTTTCTCAATCTGCCGTTGTTAAAAAGATTCTCCAAATGCTCACTTACCTTTAATAAGCTGCGCTTTGTCGAATCTTTTTGCCTAGGCAGCTTTTCGCCTCTGAGGTTTTTACGATACCGGATTTTGCTACAACTAATTCCCTTTGGGCATATGAACGCTTATTTCTTGATACTGACTGGGCTGAATGCCGTCGAGCGACCATGGCCCAATCGCGTAGCGAATCAAACGCAAGGTAGGGAAGCCCACCGCGGCTGTCATACGACGCACCTGGCGATTCTTCCCTTCACTGATCTGCAAGCTCAGCCAACTGTCTGACACATTTTTCCGTTCACGAATCGGTGGGTTGCGCGGCCACAGCCAAGGTGGCGGGGCTTGCCGTTCGGCCTTGGCGGGTAAGGTTTTACCATCTTTAAGGATCACGCCGCTACGCAGCGCCTGTAGTGCCTCATCGGTAATCTCGCCTTCGACCTGTACCCAATAGGTTTTAGACATCTTTTTCTTTGGATGAGATATCTGGTGCTGCAATGCGCCATCGTCGGTCAACAGCAACAAACCTTCCGAGTCGTAGTCTAAGCGTCCCGCCGGATAAACGTTGCGTATCGGAATATAGTCCGCCAGTACGGCCTTGCCCGTGTCATCAGTGAACTGAGACAGGACGTTGTAAGGTTTATTGAACAAAACTAATTTCGCCAACACAGGCCTCTTTTATCATCTTTTAGTCGAAGGGTGGTGTCAGACGCTACCAGATCATTCGTCATTTCGGTATACTTCGGCACCGCAAAACGCCCTTTCCTTGAAACATGGAGCGAAATATGGCTTACCAAAAGATCCAGGTGCCTGCTGAAGGAACCAAGATCGCCATCAATACAGATGGTTCTCTGAATGTACCGAATAACCCTATTATCCCGTTCATTGAAGGGGATGGAATCGGTGTTGACGTTACACCACCTATGCTTGAAGTATTGAATGCCGCTGTTGAAAAAGCCTATGGCGGCGAGCGCAAGCTGGTATGGATGGAAGTCTACGCTGGTGAAAAAGCCGTTAAAGTATACGGTGATGACACTTGGTTGCCGGAAGAAACTCTGGAAGCCCTGCAAGAATTCAAAGTGGGCATCAAAGGCCCTCTGACTACGCCAGTAGGCGGCGGCATTCGTTCCTTGAACGTGGCCATTCGCCAGAAGCTTGACCTGTTCGTTTGCCAGCGCCCTGTATTGTGGTTTACCGGTGTTCCTAGCCCGGTCAAAAACCCACAAGACGTGGACATGGTGATCTTCCGTGAAAACTCAGAAGACATCTACGCGGGTATCGAGTGGAAAGCCGGTTCTCCTGAAGCGAAAAAAGTCATCAAGTTCTTCACTGAAGAAATGGGCGTGACCAACATCCGTTTCGAAGACATGTGCGGTATCGGCGTTAAGCCAGTATCGGAAGAAGGTACTAAGCGTTTGGTGCGTCAGGCTCTGCAGTACACTGTCGACAACGACCGTGACTCCCTGACTTTGGTACACAAAGGCAACATCATGAAGTTCACCGAAGGTGCCTTCAAAGATTGGGGCTACGAAATCGCGCGTGACGAATTCGGCGCAGAGTTGCTGGACGGCGGCCCTTGGATGCAGTTCAAGAACCCCAAAACCGGCAAGAACGTCATCGTTAAAGACGTCATCGCTGATGCCATGCTGCAGCAGATTCTGTTGCGTCCGGCTGAATACGACGTGATCGCTACCCTGAACCTGAACGGCGACTACCTGTCTGACGCTTTGGCGGCAGAAGTAGGCGGCATCGGTATTGCTCCTGGTGCGAACCTGTCTGACACAGTAGGCGTTTTCGAAGCCACGCACGGCACAGCACCTAAATATGCTGGTCAAGATAAAGTGAACCCAGGTTCATTGATTCTGTCAGGTGAAATGATGCTGCGTCACTTAGGCTGGACTGAAGCTGCCGACATGATCCTGAAAGGCACGTCTGCTGCCATCGGCGACAAGAAAGTGACCTATGACTTCCACCGTCTGATGGACGGCGCTGAGTTGGTCTCTGCCTCACAGTTCGGTAAAGAAATCATCGCTCGCATGTAATTGCGCTCGATGGGCATAAAAAAGGGTACCTATCGCTAGGTACCCTTTTTTTATATCTTGAATGTGCAAACTTGAACAAAGCAGGGGATTCCCCCCAAAATTTAGACTCAAAAAGTCTTTACGACAGACTCTTTCATCTGTCAGCGAGTACGGGCACTGATCGAACCACAAAGCTCCAGAGCACCAACCACGGCTTATTGGTTAACTGCTTTGGCCTCTTCACTGGTCGACGTTGCTTGAACCGGGGCATCCAAATCAATCTGGCTCATTTCGACGGCCAAACGGTTGGCTTCTTCCTCGGTCTTACACGGGTGAATGTGCACCGCGTGTATGCCCTTGTCTACTTGCATGGTATCGAACGCTACCGGCTGTCCAGCCTTTAAAGTTTTGTAGCCTTCCATCACGATGGTAGAGTAGTGTGCGAAGAGGTCTTCGTCACTGCCATCGGCCAGAATAAACCCGTAACCTTTTGCGTTGTTAAACCACTTAACTTTCCCTGCAGGCATGACTTCACTCCTGAACTGCTATTTGAGGTAGAATGTACGTACCGGGCAGCTACTGCACAAAATCTGACCAGTCAGTAGTCAATGTAGTAGTCGACAAACATCGGTGTCAAGTATAGTTTGGTGAAACATGATCCAATGCACATTTATTGCAGTAACCGTAGAAAGAGTCTAAAGATCAGATATGTTGAACATGAATTCCATTAGCGGCGCTGTGTTCGGTCAGTATGATCAGACAGAAAGTCCTGTAGTTAAACCTCAGGTGGCCGATCCAGAGTTAAAGAGACCGGCAATGTACCGCGTGGTGTTGATAAATGACGACTACACCCCCATGGAGTTTGTAGTAGAGGTTTTAGAAGTATTTTTTAACATGCAACGGGAACAAGCCACGCAGGTGATGCTGGCTGTACATACACAAGGCAAAGGTGTATGTGGCGTCTATACTAAGGATATTGCGGAGACCAAGGCAACACAGGTGAATCAGTGTGCACGAGATCACGAGCACCCACTGATGTGTGAAGTAGAACCATTGGAATAGCGAGCGAGGTGGCTTATGTTAAGCAAAGAACTCGAAGGTACGCTCAATCAGGCTTTTAAAGAAGCTCGCGATAAGCGCCATGAATTTATGACGGTAGAGCATCTGTTGCTGGCTCTACTCGACAACAGTGCAGCGACGGAAGTATTGGATGCCTGTGCCGTAGACGCTGAGCGTTTGCGCCGTGAACTGGGCGAGTTCATCGATGCCACAACGCCATTAATTCCTGAGAATGATGAAGAGCGGGACACGCAGCCGACGCTGGGTTTCCAGCGCGTCTTGCAGCGTGCCGTCTTCCATGTCCAGTCGTCCGGAAAGAACGAAGTATCCGGGGCGAATGTGTTGGTGGCGATTTTCAGCGAACAGGAAAGCCAAGCGGTTTACCTGCTACGCCAGCAAAATGTCAGCCGCATTGATGTGGTGAACTTCATTGCCCACGGCATCTCAAAAATCGACGACGGCACCGCCGACGACGGCACTCGGGCTCGTGAAGCACAGAGCGAAGAAGCCGTTGACAGCGAAACCGGCGAAGGCTTGGAAAGCTTTGTAGCTAACCTCAACGAGCTGGCAAAACGCGGCAAGATCGACCCATTAGTGGGTCGTGAAAAAGAAGTTGAGCGCTTGGTGCAGGTGCTTTCACGGCGTCGCAAGAACAACCCGCTGTTGGTGGGTGAGAGTGGCGTGGGTAAAACCGCCATTGTTGAAGGTCTGGCCAAGAAGATCGTCGAAGGCGATGTCCCAGACATCATCAAAGACGCCGAAGTCTATTCGTTGGACCTCGGGGCTTTGTTGGCCGGTACCAAATACCGGGGTGACTTCGAGAAACGCTTGAAGTCACTGCTGTCACAGCTCAAGAAGCGCGAGAAGGCGATTTTGTTCATCGATGAAATCCACACCATTATTGGTGCGGGCGCTGCCTCTGGTGGTGTGATGGACGCGTCTAACTTGCTGAAGCCAATGCTGAGCAGCGGTGAGTTACGTTGCGTTGGTTCGACCACGTTTCAAGAGTTTCGTGGCATCTTCGAGAAAGACAGCGCGTTGACGCGTCGCTTCCAGAAGATAGACGTTGTAGAGCCGAGCGAAGACGACACCTATCAAATCCTCAAAGGTCTGAAGAGCCGTTTCGAAGAGCACCATGACATTCGCTACACTGATAAAGCTTTGCGCACAGCGGTGACGCTGAGCTCGCGCTACATTAATGATCGTCATATGCCCGATAAGGCCATTGACGTGATTGATGAAGCGGGCGCTGCGCAACGCCTGAAGCCGGTGAGCCGTCGTAAGAAAGTCATTGGCGTTGGCGAAATCGAAGAGATCGTTGCGGTTATTGCACGTATTCCGCCGAAATCGGTATCGCGCAATGACAAAGAACTGCTCAAGAACCTCGAACGCAACCTAAAAATGACAGTGTTTGGTCAGGATAGTGCTATTGATACCCTAGGCAGCGCCATCAAGATGGCCCGCGCCGGGTTGAAAGACGGCGACAAACCGATAGGCTCCTTCCTGTTTGCTGGCCCTACGGGTGTTGGTAAAACGGAAGTAACTCGTCAACTGGCTGAAGCACTGGGCGTTGAGCTGATTCGTTTTGACATGTCGGAGTACATGGAACGGCACACCGTCTCACGCTTGATTGGCGCGCCTCCGGGCTACGTCGGGTACGATCAAGGTGGTCTGTTGACGGACGCCGTGACCAAACATCCGCACTCGGTGTTGTTGTTGGACGAAATCGAAAAGGCGCATCCTGAAGTCTTTAACTTGCTGTTGCAGGTAATGGATCACGGCACGCTGACCGACAACAACGGCCGTAAGGCTGACTTCCGTAACGTGATACTGGTCATGACCAGTAACGCAGGGGCAGAAGACATGAACCGCCGGTCGATGGGCTTTACCACCCAAGATCATGCGACAGACGGTTCAGAGGCGATTCGTAAGATGTTTTCGCCGGAGTTCCGTAACCGCTTGGACGGCATCATTCAGTTCAATGCGTTGCCACGCGAAGTCATTATGTCAGTGGTCGACAAGTTCCTGGTGGAACTGCAAGTGCAACTGGATGATAAGAAAGTACATATCTCCGTGCACGACGATGCCCGCGAATGGCTGGCTGAGCACGGCTACGACAAGAGCATGGGCGCGCGCCCAATGGCCCGCTTGATCCAGGAAGAGATCAAGAAGAAGCTGGCTGATGCCTTGTTGTTCGGTGTGCTGAGTGCTGGCGGTGAAGTGGATGTGTCGGTGAAAGAGGATCGACTGCACTTTATGTTTAAAGAGTCGAAGACCGGCAAGGTATTGGAAGAAGCTTAAAAACTACTGACACCTTAAAACAAAAAAAGCGCCGAAAGGCGCTTTTTTATGGGCGTATCCAAAGTAACGCGGGGCGATTATTTAGAGCGATAAACGATACGGCCTTTGGTCAGGTCGTAAGCCGTCAGTTCCACTTTCACTTTGTCGCCAGTCAGGATACGGATGTAGTTCTTCCGCATTTTGCCAGAGATATGAGCAGTAATAACGTGCCCGTTTTCCAGTTGTACGCGGAACATGGTATTTGGCAGAGTGTCAAGAATCTCGCCTTCCATTTCAATGACGTCTTCTTTCGCCATAATGCCTGTGTTTCCTCAGATATCGTGATTTGTGGCGCGCAATTCTGCCTGAAAAAGCGCCAAAGGGCAAAACTTATGTCGGAATCCGGTCAATGGGCCTTAAAAGCACGGTTAAATGTCGGTGCTTGTACGAATTAAACGCTGCCACTGATCATCCTGAAACACTTCCGCAGGCATAAAATCGGCCTTGTAGCGCATGTTGGGCACAGACGACAACCAGTAGCCCAGATACAGATAGGGCAGTTGGAGCTCTTTACAGGCCCGCCACAACTGCAATACTGCCAAGGTGCCCGGTGACAGGGCGCTGTGGTCTGGATCAAAAAACGTATACACCGCGCTCAACCCCTGACTGAATTGGTCGACTGCTGTCACCAGAAGCAGCTCATCGCCGAGCCGAGCTTCCAGCAAAAAACCGAACTCCGAGCGCTGCAAGAGAAACCGGTAGAAGTCTTCTTTAGCGGGTGGAAACATATCGCCGTCACGATGCCGCACGTTGATGTAACGTTCATACAGGTTCCAGTACGCTTCTTCATAGTGCACTGGCGTGACCTGCCAACGCACGAGTGGGTCGGCTTTCTTCAGAATTCGGCGATGGCGGCGCGCCGGTTGATATTCTTCCACCAGCACACGTAAAGACTGGCATTCGTTACAGCCGCTGCAGGCAGGGCGATAGAAGTGCGAGCCGCTGCGCCTGAAGCCCGCCAGATTCAGTTGTTCATACATATCCGGCGTAACTGCCGCTTCGGGGTCTACGAACAGCGTTTCTGCCTGACGGTCACGGATATAACTGCAATCATGTGGCGACGTCTTGAATAAACGCGTCAACGGTAAACTCCTGAGAAATTACTTTAAATCTACTGTCTTGATTAACCGCGTGGTTCAGCCGCGCCTCAAAAGCATCGCGTGGCAACAAGCGGGCACCCATCGACATCAAATGCGGGTTCTCTACCTGTGCGTCAATCAACGACCAAGCACCAGCGCGCGCTAGATAATCAATCACCGCCAGGGCAATCTTAGAACCCCCAGTGTGTGATGAAAACATGGACTCACCAAAAAAGACTTGGCCTAACGATACACCGTAGATGCCACCCAGCAGAGTATCACTGTCCCAAACCGATACCGACGTAGCGCAACCAGCGCGATGCAGGTCGTAATAGGCCCGCTGCATGTCGTCAGTTATCCAGGTGCCTGGTTGTCCGTGGCGGGGAACGCCAGCACATTGTGCCATGACGGCTGCAAAGTCGTGATCGATCTTAATGGTCAAGCCGCCAAGACTGCGCAATTGACGCTTCAAACGGCGACTGAGGTGAAGCTCACCCGGCAAAAACACACAGCGCGGGCTGGGCGACCACCAGAGTATGGGCTCTTCGTCAGCGAACCACGGGAAGATGCCATTTCGGTACGCCAAGGCGAGCCACGGAACTGATAGTGCACCGCCGGTAGCCAACAATCCGTTGGGGTCTTCTAGGGCATGGACGGTTGGCGGGAAAACAGGGTCACCGTCAGGGTTGAGCCAAAAGATGGACATACAGCTCGCTTTCAATTTATCCGTTTTTAGATGTACACATAGAATGCTATAGTACGCGGCAATCTGAGTGAGTGAAATACTCGCCGTATCTTCTTGTTTATACAGCCTTTTTATATGAGCTTTGACGCACAGAAACAGTATCATTCCACTCGCCATCGTTTTCTGAACGAAGGGCTTGCTCTTGTGTTGGCCGCTGTCACGCTGCTCACCGCGTTGGCTTTGTATTCTTTTAACCCGAGTGACCCCGGTTGGGTGTCGAGCGGGCAGGGCAGAGGCGTCACCAATCTGGCCGGTACTGCAGGGGCTTGGTTTTCGTCCTTCATGGTAGCGGTCGCAGGCTGGGTAGCTTTTCTCATTCCACCAGCATTCGCAATGCTCACCTTAACGGTGGTGCGTTTGCGCAAGTCGACCGAACTCTGGTTCTGGCCACTGATTTTGCTGCGCGTGATCGGCATCTTCTTTTTCACCATGGGGGCCAGTGCACTACTGACGCTGCATTTCTCGTCCGACTTATCATTCAGCGCGGGCGGTTATGTTGGCATCGCGGTCAGCGAATGGTGGTTCCCGTATTTAGGTCTAATGGCCTCCAGCTTGGTCAGTCTCATTTTTTGCTTACTCGGCATCACATTAGCGACCAATATCTCCTGGCTCCGCCTGTGCGAGAGAGTAGGGGATTGGGTTCTTTCCGCCTTTTCACGTTTAGCACAAAAACGGTCCCAGTCTCGTGATGCCAAGCTGGCACAGCGCGAAATCATTCAACGTCGCCGTGAAAACCTTGACGTGCACCTTGATGACGCACCACGCGCCAGCGCCTTAAGCATGCGCCAAGGTAACGACATGGCGCCGTCATCACGGCAGAAAGTACGCCGTGAACCGGTCATTGCACCTCCTGTTCAAGCAGAAACGGCGCCCGACGCACCTAAGCGGCCGATGAAGATCGAGCCGCTGCGCTCGGAGCAGAAACCAGAAGTTTCTGAGCGCGCCATTAAAGACAAACAACAAATTTTGTTCGACGACTCTCTTAAAGGCACCTTGCCAAGTTTGTCGCTGTTAGACCCACCTAAGCACCAACCCGAGGCCGGCTACACTGAAGAGCGGCTGGAAGAGCTATCACGCTTACTGGAAAGCAAACTGAAAGACTTCGGCGTCGTTGCTGAAGTGGTGGCGGTGTGTCCCGGACCGGTCATTACTCGGTTTGAGATCCAGCCAGCGGCGGGTGTAAAAGTCAGTAAGATTTCTAACTTGGCAAAAGACTTGGCTCGTTCATTAGCCATGATCAGCGTGCGAGTAGTAGAAATCATTCCTGGCAAATCCGTCGTAGGCATCGAAGTACCGAACGAAAATCGTGCCATTGTCAGCCTAAAAGATGTTCTGTCTTCCACGGCTTATGATGACGCCAACTCGCCCATCTCTCTGGCCTTAGGGCACGACATCGCCGGTGTCCCGGTGGTGGCCAACTTGGGCAAAATGCCTCACTTGCTGGTTGCCGGCACCACCGGCTCTGGTAAATCGGTGGGCGTGAACGCCATGCTGTTGAGCATCTTGCTGAAAGCTTCGCCAGAGCAGGTTCGTTTGATATTGATCGATCCTAAGATGCTGGAATTGTCCGTCTACGACGATATCCCCCATTTGCTGACGCCGGTCGTCACCGACATGAAAGACGCCGCCAATGCGCTGCGTTGGTGTGTTGCCGAGATGGAACGCCGCTACAAGCTGATGTCGAAAGTCGGCGTACGTAACCTGGCAGGCTACAACCGTAAGGTACAAGAAGCCGCAGCAGCCGGTCACCCGCTGAAAGACCCACTGTGGAAAGCGGAAGACCACTACGGCGAAGAAGCGCCCGATTTGGAACACTTGCCGTTCATCGTTGTAGTGATCGACGAATTTGCCGACATGATGATGATTGTCGGCAAAAAAGTGGAAGAACTGATCGCCCGTATCGCGCAAAAAGCGCGTGCGGCGGGTATCCACTTGATTCTGGCAACACAGCGGCCGTCGGTTGACGTCATCACGGGCTTGATTAAGGCTAACGTACCGACTCGTATCGCTTTTCAAGTGTCGTCAAAGATCGACTCGCGCACCATTCTTGATCAGGGCGGGGCAGAGCAGTTACTGGGCCACGGCGACATGCTCTATATGCCACCGGGCACCAGTCTGCCTATTCGTGTGCACGGTGCCTTCGTAGACGATGACGAAGTCCACCGCGTAGTCGCGGACTGGAAAAAGCGCGGACAGCCGAACTACATTGAAGACATTCTCAGTGGCGACCAAGACAACAGCGGTATGCTCACCGGTCTAGTGGATGAAGACAGCGACAACCCGGAATCCGACTTACTGTTCGACGAAGCGGTGGCCTTTGTGACTCAAACACAGAAAGCTTCGATTTCGTCAGTGCAACGAAAATTGCGTATCGGCTATAACCGCGCTGCACGTTTAATAGAAGCCATGGAAATGGCAGGCATAGTATCGACACCTGGACACAACGGGGCACGTGAAGTGCTTGCACCACCACCCCCTGAACGATAGAACAAAGGAGAAGTATGCGTAAGCATTTCGCAGTTTTGGCCATCTGTACTGGCTCCCTATTGGCAGTGCCGTCAGCCTTTGCAGACGACATCGACGCCTTAATGGAACGCCTAAGCGATCTCGAAACGCTGTCTACCGAGTTTCGACAGCTCACCTTAGACGCCGCAGAAACCAGCGTGCAAACCATCACTGGCACCTTGCAACTGGTGCGACCAGATACCCTGTACTGGTACAGCAATGCACCGTACGAGCAGGCAATTTATGTCAATGACGGTATGATCTGGATCTACGACATTGATTTAGAGCAGGCCGTGCGACAGCCCTTAGAAGAGCAATGGGAACAATCGCCCGCTTTGGTGTTGACCGGCAATCGTGACCAAATAAGTGCGCGCTACGCTGTAACCCAAACAGCCGATCGCCCCCCTTTTGCTACCTTTGTGCTGGAGCCCCTGGGCGTCAGCAGTTCCATCGATTCTCTGGCGTTGGCCTTTGACGGAAACAAGCCCACCAGCATTCGTCTGGTTGATGGCTTCAATCAGACCACATTGGTCAATTTTGACAACGTGGTGATGAACGAACCTATTGATGCATCCGTATTCCAGTTCAATCCGCCAGCGGGGGTGGATGTCATTGAACAGCTTGGGCCATGATTCGACAGCCCGGCAATGACCTCTTCGGGGCTAATAAGCCGCCGTATCAGCCGCTCGCAGAACGGGTTCGGCCACAACGCATAGAAGACTATCGCAGCCAGTCACACTTGTTGGGGCCACAAGGCCCCATACACCAGCTCCTGAAACAAAAAACACTGCATTCCATGATTCTCTGGGGGCCTCCGGGCACCGGTAAAACCACACTGGCGCGCTTGCTGACGCATGCCATGGATGCAGAGTTCCAGCAAATATCGGCTGTGATGAGCGGAGTTAAAGAGATACGTGAAGTCATAGAGCGCGCCCAAGCAGCGCAACAGCGGGGCAGGGTAACAGTCCTGTTTGTAGACGAAGTGCATCGTTTCAATAAATCACAGCAAGACGCCTTTCTGCCCCATGTCGAAGCAGGCACCATCGTCTTAATCGGTGCTACCACAGAAAATCCGTCTTTTGAACTTAATCGAGCGCTGTTGTCGCGCGCCACGGTTTACCGACTGAAATCCTTTACTGTCGAAGAACTCGAATCCGTACTCAGTGATGCGCTGGCGACAGATGAGGCCCTAAGCAATTGGCGTGATCGCTTTGATCAGGATGCGCTGTCTCTGTTGGCTCAGGCCGCCATGGGGGATGCTCGGCGGGCGCTGAACAACCTTGAATCGGTCAGCTTGCAGTTGTCGCCGGAGCAAACCGTAACCCCTGAATTGTTGGCCGAACTGCTTGGCGAACAAATCAAAGGATTCGACAAAGGCGGTGATGTTTTTTACGAGCAAATTTCCGCACTGCACAAGTCGGTGCGCGGGAGCGACCCGGATGCTGCACTGTACTGGTTTTGTCGTATGCTCGAAGGTGGTGCCGACCCGCTGTACATTGCGCGCCGAGTGGTCCGCATGGCTTCAGAAGAAGTCGGTAACGCCGACCCGCGCGCCCTGCAACTGGCCATGAACGCATGGGATGTACAAACACGCCTTGGCTCGCCCGAGGGTGAACTGTCTGTTGCCCAAGCCATCGTGTACATAGCGTGCGCCGCCAAATCCAACGCCGTCTATAACGCCTACAACGCCATGCGTGAAACGGTGAAAAACACCGCCGACTACGACGTGCCCATGCATCTCCGCAATGCCCCGACCACCTTAATGAAAGATATGGGCATGGGGCAGGGGTATCGCTATGCACACAACGAACCCGACGCGTTTGCCGCCGGAGAAAACTACTTCCCCGAAGAAATTCAGGATATTCGCCACTATTATCCGGTTGAGCGTGGCTTGGAAAGTAAAATTGCGGCAAAATTGTCACATCTGAGAAGCTTAAACGAGACAGCGACCCGGAAACGATACACACCCTCCAAACAGGGACCCTCAAAAGACACGCCGGACGACTAATTCAGCTCTGACGTGTCAAACCCATCAGTACGTTGTAAACAGGAAGGTAAAATGCTCGACATTAAAGCTCTGCGACAAGATCCCGAAAGCATCGCCCAATTATTGGCGCGTAAAGGATTCTCGTTTGACGTGAGCACGTTTCAATCCCTGGAAGCACAACGTAAGTCACTTCAAGTAGAGTCTGAACAACATCAGGCCGACAAAAATAAATTGTCGAAGAAAATAGGTGAACTGATCGGGCAGGGTATGCCTGTGGATGAAGCGCGCGCCCAGGTAGACCGGGACAGCGCCAGCATCACTGACCGCATGACCGAACTCAGCCATCAGTTAAAAGCCGTGCAGGAACAACTGGACAGCCTCTTGCTGGGCGTACCTAACGTACCACATGAATCGGTACCCGAGGGCGCTGACGAAGACGCCAACGTTGAAGTTCTGCGCTGGGGCACACCGACGCAAATGGCTTTCGAACCCAAAGACCATGTAGACGTTGGTACTCAGCTCGGCGGTCTGGATTTTGAAGCTGGCATTAAGTTAACGGGTAGCCGTTTCGTGGTCATGCGTTCGCACATTGCACGCATGCACCGTGCTTTGGCGCAGTTCATGTTAGACACACACACCGCCGAACACGGCTATGAAGAAGTGTACACACCGTATTTGGTGAACGCGGATTCGTTGTACGGTACCGGTCAGTTGCCCAAATTCGCCGAAGATTTGTTTCATGTTCCTTTCAACAACACGGATTACTACCTGATCCCGACCAGTGAAGCGACGTTAACGAATCTGGCGCGCGACGAAATTCTGGAATTGCCTGAAGACGGGCGCCTGAAATTCACCGCCCATACACCGTGCTTTCGCAGCGAAGCAGGATCACACGGTCGCGATACCCGGGGCATGATCCGCCAGCACCAGTTCGATAAAGTCGAAATGGTACAGATTGTCCGCCCAGACGTGTCCTATGACGCATTGGAAGAGCTGACAGGGCACGCTGAAGTCATCTTGCAACGGCTGAACTTGCCGTACCGCAAGGTGATTCTCTGTGGCGGAGACATGGGCTTTGGCGCGGCTAAAACCTATGACTTAGAAGTCTGGATTCCTTCGCAGAACACCTACCGCGAAATTTCCAGCTGCTCCAACATGACCGACTTTCAAGCTCGCCGCATGATGGCACGCTGGCGTAACCCGGAAACCGGCAAACCGGAACTGGTGCATACCTTGAACGGTTCTGGTTTGGCTGTTGGCCGTACCCTTGTGGCTGTGTTGGAAAACTACCAGCAAGAAGACGGCAGTGTGGTAGTGCCTGAGGTGCTACGACCCTATATGGCTGGCCTAGAAGTTATACGGTAAGAGCTAAAGTACAGCTCTTGTAAGGGGGCTCAAAGAAGCCCCTTTTTTATACAACAATGGTACCCCTATGGACTTTCTTCCGTTATTTCACCGCGTCACCGATCAGAAGGCACTGATTGTTGGTGCAGGCCCCATTGCAGCACGTAAAGCTCAACTCCTGGTCGAAGCAGGGGCTCAGGTTACCCTGGTAGCGCCTTCAATTTCCGCTGCGGCGGCTGACCTCGCGCAAGCCCACCCGGAACTGATCGAAGTGCTGCAGGCTTCCTACAACGCCAGCCATTTAACCGGGCATCAAATCGTTATTGCCGCAACGGACTCCAAAGCCGTTAACCATCAGGTGGCCACGGACGCCAAAGTGGCGCATTTGCCGGTTAACGTGGTGAACGACCCCGATACTGGCACCTTTATCTTTCCTGCGGTAATCGATCGTTCACCGGTTGTAGCCGCCGTGTCCAGCAGCGGCGCTGCACCCGTCTTAACGCGTTTAATGCGCGGTAAAATCGAAAGCCTTATTCCTGCCAGCTACGGCAAGCTCGCTGAACTGGTAGGACGCTACCGCCAAGCGGTTAAAGACAAACTGCCAGAGGCCGAACGCCGCCGTTTTTGGGAGCATGTTCTGAGCGGCGTCATAGCCGACCGGGCCATGACAGGCCAATTCGACGTGGCAGAAACCCTACTGCAAGACGAACTGGAAGCCTACGCCAACAACGCGTCAACCAAAGGCGAAGTGTATTTAGTCGGAGCAGGGCCAGGCGACCCGGATTTATTAACGTTCAAGGCGCTCCGCCTAATGCAGCAAGCCGATGTAGTCTTGTATGACCGTCTTGTCAGCCCGGAAATTCTAGCGTTGGTGCGTCGTGACGCCGAGATGATCTACGTGGGTAAACGGCGCAGTGAACACGCCGTACCGCAAGATGGCATCAACGAACTGTTGGTACAGCATGCTTTGGCAGGAAAACGCGTTTGTCGACTGAAGGGCGGTGATCCGTTTATTTTTGGTCGCGGTGGAGAAGAGATTGACCGTCTCGCCGACGCTGGCATTGAATTTCAGGTGGTACCCGGTATAACGGCCGCTTCTGGCTGCGCTGCATACAGCGGCATACCGTTGACGCATCGAGACTATTCACAGTCCGTCCGTTTTATTACCGCGCACCTGAAAGATGGCAGCGCTAATCTGCCGTGGCAAGAATTGGTGCAGACCAATCAAACGGTCGTGTTCTATATGGGTTTAACCGGTTTATCGGAAATTTGTACCCAGCTACAAGCTCATGGCCGCAGCCCTGAAACCCCCATTGCCTTGATAGAAAAAGGCACCACACCTCAGCACAGAGTGTTTACCGGCACACTGAGCACCATGGAAACCTTGATCGCCAATAAGGACGTATCGGCGCCCACGCTGATCATCGTCGGTGAAGTAGTTCAACTGCATCATCAACTGAACTGGTTTAAGAGCGCGATTGAAGGCTAAGTAGATCAAGTAGCTAGCGTGACCACGCTACAGAAAGCCTACGACGGACGGTGAGCTATTGAGTTTAGATGAGGTTAACTGAGTGGGGTATGCAGGTAGTGACACGTCCACATAAATACATACATAAAATCTCCGATAATTATTATTATCGGTATTGGTGTATTGGAGCGAAAACAGGGCTGTTTTGGGCATCTGCCTAGGCATTTGGCCTACAGTTGAAATAAAACCGACGACAACGCCGGCTTTCACACACACCCAAATTCGCTCGCCATCGGTGTCACGTGCAAAATCGGCCAGTTTAAATCCTGACGTATCCAGCCAGCTAAACGCAGACCGTCGTGACTCAAGGTAGATCTCGCTTAACGCCGCAGCGAACTCTGGCGCAAATTCTTTAATTTCCACGGTTGGGCGCTGCCTCTCTTTAGATCAAAGCCCAGATTCAACCATCCGTTGGATTTTGACCGCCTTCTCGAAATGATCCAGCTCATGCGTTTTGATCCACCAAGTTGCAGCTTCCATAAGCATGACAGGGTCATCGTTCTTATTGGCGAAAAACGCATAGAATGACAAACCAACGGTGTCGCCCTTGGATTGCACTTTCTTTGCACAGACTTCGAGTATTTTGTTACGTAGCGCTTGGCGCATAAACTTTATCCTTTTTATTAAGATTGGCACGCACGACCTTCGCGCGCACAGGAACACCCTCTTCTACTGCTGACCCACACACAAAAAATCACCATGCTCAAAGCAGGTAGCTAAGCACCGCCAGATTAAGCAACACCGTCAACCAATAAACAAACCGGAAAGATTTCTTGCTGGTCTTATGCCTCAGCAATTGCTGCGCATACAAGGCACCTGGCCAACCGCCAATCAAAGAGAGCACATGCAGAGTGTTTTCTGGCGTACGTCGCCTACCAGACCCAGCAGCAGATTTATCCAGAGCATAGATCACAAAGGTGAGCAGGCTGATGCCTAAATAGACCCAAAGAACAAAAAGGGGCAGAAAGCCCATGGCACAGAGGACGGCCACAACAAGCAGAAATACACCGGCGAACACAAACGCCTTTTTTGCAGAGCCAATGCGCATTACTGTTCCTTAGAGCGGTCAATCCGCAACAAATTCCATGCGCAGTAGTTTGGCACTTTTGATGTATCGAAGAAAGATAGGGATGTTGATCAGAAAAACTGAGGAAAAGCAGGGATTGATCTTACAGCGGCCAAGTCATCCAGACACCGCAAGACCCAGCCCGGACATCCTTGTCCGGCGAACATATACTTCCTATATAGGCTTACTGTTGGTTAGCAGGATCATCAATGATGATTTCAACACGGCGATTCTGCTGACGTCCAGCAGCTGTATCGTTGCTCGACACAGGCTTATCCATACTGAGCCCACTCGTTTTGATACGTTGTGAGTCTACGCCCTGCTCGGTCAAAAACTTCTGCACCGAGTCAGCACGTTGCTTAGACAACTGCTGATTAAGCTGCTCGCTACCAACGTTATCGGTATGGCCTTCGACCTGAACATTACGCTCAGGGTACTGCTTCAGAAACGTAACCAACCGATAAAGATTGTTGTCCGTTCCACCTTGCAGCTCGGCACTGCCCGTAGCAAACAGCACGTCACCCAATGTCAGCACTAAACCACGGTCTGTTGGACGTGCTTCCAAAGCGTCGATTTGGCGCTGATACTCCGCAGCCTGCTGTGACGAAGACTGCTGTGCAGCCTCGGCATCACTGCGCGCTTTAGCAGCATCTTCTTCTGCGTTCAGAATAGATTCACGAGCATTGTTCATCGACAATTCAGGTACTTCAGGTGCAGTGCAAGCACTCAGCAGAAGGACAACAGATATCACCGCGAACTTAGTCGCGATATATCGGTCGCTTGTATTTCTGTTCACGACGGAAGTCATTTTTAGATGCCTTTTCAGTTTGAAAGGTGACTGATAAGACCCTTAACGCGGAGACTGACCGAGAGTCAGAGTCTCCTTGGTCCTTTTTGTCGATCAAACTGTAATGCAGCAAAAAAACTTCTTCTGTGCGATAGCGTACTTAGCGTACTCAAATTTTAACTTCGTCACTCCCGTTTTGACACTTCTATCCTGATGAATTCAGGAAGGTACGACGGCACGCAGTTTTTTGAGACATGCTCGTCTTTGTACAGCCCTAGCGTTTTGCCAAGCTTAATGCAACGGGGGCGGAACTCCGGCTCATGGACTCCGATCTGACCAGCGCAGAAGTTCATTGCCCATTGCACGACAGGCTCAGCGTCCGCCAGACCCTTCTCTAATGCGTCCATCAAGTGCTGCGTATTTCCTGGAGGTGTTCTTCCTGTCCAGCGCAAGCGAGCTTGGTGATACCAGAAAAGCCGACGCAGAATGGGGGAAGGATTTGATTCCCACGTTTCCATTAGCGAAACGAGTTTCTTGTCTTTCGCCAGTTGGTTGGCCATCAGCCAGTCAGCTAACTGGCTGCCCTTCACGTCGTCGTGCTGCAGAATGTCTGCTGCCAGCTCATCAATCACATCTTGCGTGAGGCGCTTCTTGTCGAGAATGAGCACCGCTAGCAAACGAGGAAAGTATGCACCGGTCACCCAAAGTTCCAACGCCAATTCATGGTCAATTTTGATCTCTTTGGCACACCGCTTGATGTCGCCAAGCTTCGCGTCACTGATCTCAGAAATGAGCTTTTCGGCCCTTGCCGATACTGTCATTCTTGCCTCCAATATTTTTTCTGAAGAAGTTAGCGTATTCCCAGCTTTTCTTTCAGCCAATCAGTAGTCAGGTGCTTTGCGACATCGAACGGCTCGCACTTGCCGCTGGCGGAGGTAAATTCTATCGGCCCTACTGCCTGCGCGACATTCAGAGCCGCTGTGTTTAATGCAGCATTGCGCTTCCCAATACCCATCAACGCAGTGCCCATCGCCATACGAACCGACTCCGATTCATCATCAATGGTTTCTGCAATGAGCGCAATTTGAGCGAGAAAGAACTCATCGCTCGGCGCTTTCTTCCCGGAAAACTTCGACGCCTCGTAAAACAAACCATAACCGCAACTGCGCCGGACGGGGTCGTCACTGCGTACCCATTGCTCAGCAAGTTCAACCACAAAGGGGGTCTTAGCCAGCGTTGCGTCACAGGAAGAAAACACATGTGCCAACATACCGCCCGTCAACTCCTCTACCTGACGTTCAGCTTGATCGCGGGTGACCTGTGCCGGGTCGTCAATCAGCAGCGCGATGATTCGCGCATCGTACACGTCTGATTTCCAAAGCGCCTGCGCCAGCTCTCGGTTGCGCCCTACCTGCTTCGCCAGCTTCCGTAAGCGCGTCAGTCCTATGCCATAACTGGTCATCCTGGCCGTTTTATCGCCCAGATTCTGCCAGTGTTTTATGCCCCGCTCGTCGCGTTCAGCCTCAAGCAGAGTAATGACTTCAGACACGTTCATTGCGTTTCAACATGCTGCTTGAAGCGATTAAGAATCGCCTGCCAACCCTCGCGCTGTTGCTCAAGGGTATGCGTATCTTCGCTGTCGAAGGAAACCCGCACCAACACCCCGTCGGAGCCGTCGCTGAACTCAACGCTGGCTTGCCGGCCACCAAACTCGTACTCGATCAGACTATTGGGCACAACCTTTGTGTAGGTGCCTTCAAAGTCAAAACCGAAGCTGCCGTCTTTGGCCTCCATACGAGAGCAAAACCGACCGCCAGGCCGGAGATCCACCTCAGACCGGGTGGTATGCCAGTCATCCGACGCGGCGTTCCATTGCATAATGTCGTCCGGGTTGCTGTACGCATGCCAAACCTTGTCGATTGGCGCTTGAACAGTGACTTCAACAGAAATGTTCATGATTCCTTCCTCTTACGTTTACGGGTTTAAATGACGTTTTAATCAGTAGATTAAACACCTTATCAGCCCTCAACTCACTCACTTTTCTTGTTCTGAAAACAACGGCACTTCAGCCACCAAAAAATCGACTGCAGCGCGTATTTTGGGTACCTGATAACGAATCTTTTGATACAACAAGTAAATCGCTAACCCTGGCTCGGTCGTCACCTGTAAGGCAGGAAACACGTCAATAGGCAGCAATTCCCCTCGCTCTATATAAGGCTTTAACACCCAGAGGGGCAGCATCAGAATGCCTTCACCCTTTAGTGCTCGATCTACCAGCCACCCCCCGGAGTTTGAAATAGCTACAGCGGGAGCAGAAACATCCTGCCAACGGCCATCCAGCTCGCAAATCCAACGTGTTGGCCCCTGTGGTGTGCGAAAATATAGCCCTTTGTGACTTTTCAGTTCCGTAGCATCTAGCGGCGTTCCATAGTGTGCCAAGTACGCAGGCGCGGCAACTGCAATAAAGTCGTTATCCATCAATTTTATGGCGACCACCCTACTGTCAGGTGCGTAGCCACCACGAACAGCAATGTCTACTTCATCTCGATCAAGCACACTCAGCTCATCACTGAGGGTAATGTCCAATTGAATATCCGGATAGCGCCGGTTAAACCGATCCATCAGCGGCAAGAGTATCAGTTCGCCGAAACCGACTGTAGAGCTAATACGCAAGCGCCCCATGGGTTCGGTTTGATACAACTTTACGGCTTCGTCCGTCGCATCTAGCTGCGCCAACACCTCCGTTATGTCTCGGTAGTACCGCTGGCCAATCTCGGTGAGCCTGACCACGCGGGTTGATCGCGTTAGCAACGTAGCCCCAAGAAGCGACTCGAGATCCGCTACACGGCGCGACAGAGACGACGGCGGCACGCGAAAATGTGCTGCAGCTTGCGAAAAACTCTTCGTTTCTGCCACTTTCAAAAAATACTTGATGGCTTTCAGTTGATCCACAAGGCTACCTACACTGCTATTATTGCTTTAATGACAATAGATATTCGCTAAACCAACGGTTTTTATCAAACTTTATTACCCAATAATAAGCTCAAGGCAAATTAACAGCCTATTGAAATGAATCACTACTCGGAGTTACACGCATGAGTCACTTTACCGCCATTAACCTGATAGGCCGCCCACATGGGCCTATTGGCCCCGACCTATTCGAAGTTGTCCAGAAGCCCATCCCGACCCCTAACGCCGGAGAGTTTCTGGTTCGCCAGACGCACATGTCACTGGATCCAGCCATGCTAGGTTGGATGTCTCCCGATACAGAAAGCTACATCCCACCTGTCGAATTAGGCACTGTAATGCGTTCTTCCGGACTGGGTGAAGTGGTTGAATCGAACCACCCGGATTTCGCCGTAGGCGACCGCGTGATGGGCATGTTTGGCTGGCAGGAAATGGCCGTCAGTAATGGCAAGGGCGTTAACAAGGTGGATGCATCGCTCCCCCCTGAAATGCTGCTGTCGATCTTTGCCCTGCCCGGCCTCACGGCTACGCAAGGGTTGTACAATATTGGCAAACCTCTAGCCGGAGAAACCATCGTGGTGTCGGGTGCCGCAGGGTCTGTAGGCTCCATCGTTGGGCAGTTGGCCAAGGCTGACGGCTTAACCGTTATCGGAGTTGTCGGTAGCGAAGCCAAAGCCGACTGGATCACCAACGAGCTTGGTTTTGACGGCGCAATTAACTACAAAACCGATGATCTCAATGCCAAACTGGATGAGCTTGCCCCCAACGGCATAGACCTCTATTTCGAGAACACCGGCGGCCCGATTCAGCACAGCGTATTCGACCGCATGAATGCTCACGGACGCATCATCGTTTGCGGCATGATAGCAGACTACACCGCAAGCCAACCGAGCCCCGGTCCAAACTGGATGAACATCATTAAAAAACGCCTGTTGATCCAGGGCTTTACGATGCCAGACCACCTACACAAAGCACCGGAATTGCTGGCAAAACTGACGCCCTATGTGCAGCAAGGCAAGATCAAGTATCGCGCGCACACGTTGGAAGGGCTTGAATCGGCGATGACGGGTTTAAACCTGTTTTTCAGCGGTGAGAACAAAGGCAAGTTGATCGTGAAACTGTAAGAACAGGCTAAGCCGGTTTGATCAGAGGGTGCACTTGACGTAGTGCACCCTCTTCTCACTTATGCCGTAGAATCGTCACAACAGAAGCTCATCGTCAATCGGCACAAAGCGGCTGGCGGCCTGCATCAGAGACCGTGCGGTTAAATCAGGAACGCCGTAAACATCGACATAGACATCGTAACTCTGCCGAACCTTGTCGACCAGCAAATCGAAATCACCGTCCCCAGAGACCAGCACCACCCTGTCGACTTTGGGTGCTACTTCCATCACATCAATGGCTATGCCTACATCCCAATCGGCTTTTGCCGACCCGTCCTGCCGCTGGATAAATGGCTTCAGGCGAACCGTAAAGCCAATGGCGCTCAGAATGTTCTGAAACTGACGCTGTTTTTCATCGCCTCGATCAATGGCATAGGCAAAGGCTGCCACAACCTCATGCCCAGCCGTGGCCTGACGCCAGAACTGGTTGTAGTCGAACCGGCGACCATAAGACTCACGCGTGGTGTAGTAAACGTTCTGGACGTCGACGAACAAGGCGATTTTGCTCAAAAGGTGGGCTCCGTAACTTTTGTGGAGCTAACCCCATTGCCGCGCACTCCAAAACCTCAGATTAGCCTAAAAGCAGCGATACTAAACCAGTGATGCTACCTATCGTGAACCAAACGAGAGAACCAAATAATGCAATTGAAGACACCGCGAGGACTAGAATCAGCCAATCTTGATCAAATTCCGACATGGCGAGGAGAGTTGCAATAAACAATATCAATGCAGCCAAAAACACTGAAAAACAGCGTGTTGCAAGCCGAATCTGACGATTAACATGAGTTAAACCCAACTCCGTCGTGAGCTTCTTACGCTGCCATAAAGCCAGCGCCAGACCAACGGCAGGCAGCAAAATCGTAGTGACAAAGATTGATAGATATAATGCATAGATCCATATGACCATCTGTTTTTCAGACTGCTCAAGGACACTCAGTGCTCTATTGCTAGAAAAATTTATAACCATTAGTTGTTCCTTCTACTTTGGTCAACGAACTGTAAGCAGTATACACCGCCTTGTCGCGCTTCCGAGTGTCTTTTGCCCCAATGTTTGCGTTGATTACCGCATAGTGGACAGGAGCATAAGCAAGGTGTGGTGGTACACATACCCAGTGTACGCTTGGAGTGTCTTGCATTACCACCCCAGTAGTCTTTCCGATTCTTGGCAACCCGCGCATTATGGTGCCGACGCACCGCTCGTTTTAACGTTTTCATGTTGATGATCCCGAGTAATTACAGTTGCTCGGGCGGCCACTCCTTCGAATGACCGCCGAGGCCTGTAACGGGATTTGTCATTAAAACGCATCGTAGTTTCCTTCTAGTTCATCGACAAGCTCAGAAAAGCTCAACTAACGCACCTTAGACCGCCAGACCTTAAGATACAGTGGTTCAAATGAAAAGGTTTAGCACTCGTACGACCGTTTGATCGAACTCAAACACATGAAAGCGACCAATGACACTGTCAGGCGAAGGGATGTTTTGGGTGAGGTCTTTGATTGAAGGGAATGGCCAATCTTAATCGACTTTGACTAACAACCTTACTCCCGCAGCCTAGGATTTTCATAAAGCCATCCAAGTGGGCTGTGGATCAATGTTTGAGCCGTTCGATGAACGATAGAGCTACTAGCCGGCGTTAGTAGCTTGTTGCGCCTGCTCAACCTGCTTACGCTGGCGCTCAGATGCGCCTTCCAAGACTTTGGCATAGACCCGTTTTTTCTTTTTAGACGAAGCATTCCGAATGAAGTCAGAAAATGCGGTCGAAGCAACCTTAGGTTGACGGCTGAACATAGTTCGATGCCTCTCTGGCGTTAAGTGATCAATCTTAATATCGGCGCCAAAATGAGATTTTAAAGCATGGGCCGTAGCCTTAGCGGCTAAAAACTGTTCAATAAAATTGACAGCTAGAATGCGCCGACCTTCCAGCCTCTCCCAAGCCCGCAACGGGTCCCGATATACATACCCTTGCTTTGCATCATTCAATTCTCCATAGGTCCCGCATAGATGTGAAAAACCTTTGCTTAACGTTGACGATCATTCTCTTCGCACTGAATCCGCAGGAGCGTTACAACAGAAGCTCATCGTCAATCGGCACAAAGTGGCTGGCCGCCTAGATCAGAGATCGAGCGGTTAGATCAGGCACGCCGTATACGTCCATATGGGCATCGTAGCTTTGGCGAACCTTTTTGCTCAAAGGACAGGGCTCCGTTTTCATTTATTCAGCGCGAAAGTTTGGCGCCGCGTTGGCAACCTAGCGTAACTCATTGCCAGCGCATGCTGCCACCAAGAACATCTGGCGTATTGCGAATGTCAGCATATCGACCTTGTTCGGAGTCTATAAGTCGGGATACCATTACTGTAACGCTACGTGCGGAGGCACCATGACTACCGAAACACTAAATCACCTACGCTCTCAAATTTCGACACTCTCTGAGTCGGAACGTGCAGCGCTGGCTCGCGAGCTAATAATGAGTCTGGATGGCCCTAGAGACGACTCGGTTGAGCAAGCTTGGAAGGATGAAGTTATCCGGCGTGTGTCCGAGGTCAAAAGTGGTAAAGCCACACTGCTCAGCCGTGATAAATTCCGGACAAAAATGCGAGCGAGAATAGGCCAGTAACAATGCGAACAGTAAGGATACTGGAAGAAGCCTCGCAAGAAGCGATAGAGGCAGCGGCATGGTACGAATATGAGCAACCCGGACTTGGTGCAGATTTCTTCGCTGCACTAGAAGAGGCTATCGACGTTATTGAAGAAAGTTTTATCCCCTTATCACCTCTCCTGAATGAGGCGGGCAACACCGGTGCAAAACGCCTGATTCTGCAGCGCTTCCCTTACGATATAGTCGCCATCGAATTACCGGAAGAAGTTATTGTCGTCGCCGTTGCTCACCACTCCCGAAAACCGGGTTATTGGCGGAAGCGTAGCAAGCCTTAGTGCTTCGAGAACTTCTCGCAGGAACCAAGTAAAATATGGAGTTGAAACAGCCTACGGATTAACGCACCTTAGAGCGCCGAACCATCAGGTACAGCAGTTCAGGTGCTAGACGAGCCAGCAGTGCGCCAAGCCGTTCTTTGAGCCCGCCTACCACAATGTAACTCTTGCCTTTCAGCAGCGCTTTAATGGTCTTCGTGGTGAAGTCAACAGCACTCATGGCAGTAGCCTGAGCATCGTCCATGGTGCCCAACGGCTTGCCATCGCCAGTCAACGCGTTTTGAGAGACTTCCGTGCGAACAAAGCCAGGAAATACCACCGCCACCCGAATACCTTGGTCGAACAGCTCAGCACGCACACTGTTGGCCCACAGGTGTATTGCCGCCTTGGCGGCCGAGTAACTGCCACGATACTGAGTACCGACCAAACCTGCCACGCTGGACACAAACACCAGTTGGCCGTGTTGTTGTTTGAGCATCTGAGGTAAGACTGTACGCGTCAGTGCGACTTGAGCGAAATAGTCGACCTCCATGATCCGACGATCTGTGTCATTGGCCGTCTCCATCACCAGAGAACGCTGACTGATACCCGCGTTATTGATCAGCCAGTCCAGCTTCCCATAACGCGCAATAATCGCATCCAGTGCTGCTTGATGCGCCGAGTGGTCACAAATATCCAGCACCACACTGAGGTGACGGTCGGGTTCCGGCAATCGTTGCTGTACTCGGCTTAACTCAGACTCACGGCGCGCACTCAACACAACTGAGGCGCCCTGCTCTGCCAATTTTTGCGCCATGGCTTCACCGATACCGGAAGAAGCCCCGGTAACCCAAATGACCTTATTGTGAAGTGGCTGCGAGTTTGGCATGAAGGCCCTCTAATGATTTTTTTGGCTGTAGTGTTGAGGTGGAAAACCTTGAATGGGCAGCATAATGATGCGACCTGTAGCGCTCTCTAAAGCCCAGTTTCCAATTCAACATTGAATGGTAACCGTTCATTCTAGGGCGTCCT
>JAGDZJ010000005.1:0-216117 GCA_049115955.1 Natronospirillum sp. | reverse complement strand
CCGTTGGCTTTGTTGGCGGCATGGATATCCCGCTGATTCGTAAGTTCGCCTGTGGTTACGAGCAGGGTGCTAAGTACGTCAACAGCGACGTCCGTGTATTGCAAAACATGACCGGTTCTACTCCGACAGCGTTTAATGACCCTGTCCGTGGTGGTGAGTTGGCTAACTCGCAGATTTCTCAAGGCGCTGACGTGATCTATGCTGCTGCCGGCGGTACTGGTCTGGGCGTATATCAAACGGCCGCTGACCGTGGCATCTATGCCATCGGTGTTGACTCCAACCAAAACTACCTGCAGCCAGGTACTATGTTGTCTTCCATGGAGAAGCGCGTAGGTACTGCTGCTTACGTATCATGGGAACAGGCCATGATGGGTGAGTGGGAAGGCGGCGTTCAGGTGTTTGGCATCGCTGAAAACGGCGTTGACTGGTCACTGGACGAGTTCAACCGCGACCTGATCAGTGCTGAACTGGAAGCGCAGATCAACGATATCCGGAACATGATCATTTCCGGTGATATCGAAGTGTACGACTACATGCAAAACGGCGACTGCAACTACGCAGCCATGTAAAGCCGACTGAAAGTAAACCCCCGTACAGGACCTGTGCGGGGGTGGAGGAGTCTTTGAGCAATTCTCAACCGGGAATTGTTTAAAGACTCCTTTAACTTTTACGGCAAGCAAAAAACGCGTCCTGCGTTTTTAGGTTTCAGCAGGTTACTCAGATGTCACAACAAACAACAACGCCTTATGCCTTGGAGTTGAAGGGTATCGATAAGCGTTTTGGCACCGTACACGCCAACCGCGCCATCGACTTACAGGTAAAGAAAGGCACGATTCATGGCATAGTTGGCGAGAACGGCGCTGGCAAGTCCACCCTGATGAGCATCATCTACGGCTTCTATCAAGCCGACGAAGGTGAGATGTTTATCGATGGTCAGCCCTTTGTGGCTAAAGACTCTAAGGCTGCCATTGATGCCGGTATCGGCATGGTTCATCAGCACTTTATGCTGATACACAATTTTACCGTCCTTGAGAATGTCATTCTCGGGGCCGAATCCAGTCCTCTTTTGAACCGCAGCATGCGCGAAGCGCGCGCGGCGCTAAAGAAACTGGAACAGGAATACAATTTACAAGTACCGCTGGATACGCAGGTGCAAGACTTGCCCGTGGGTATTCAGCAGCGTGTCGAGATACTGAAAGCTCTGTATCGCGGTGCCAAGGTATTGATTCTCGACGAACCAACCGGTGTGCTGACCCCACAAGAAACCGACCACTTATTTAAAGTATTGGCGGCGCTGCGCGATCAGGGCACCACCGTCATCATCATTACGCACAAATTGCGTGAGATTTTGGCCGTAACGGATAACGTGTCCGTCATGCGTCAGGGCGCAATGGTGGCGCATTTGGTCACCAAAGACACGACACGGGAAGAGCTGGCCGAGCAAATGGTGGGACGCAAAGTGTTGTTGCGGGTGACCAAAGGGGACGCCAAGCCGCAACAAGAATTGTTGCACGTGAACCAGCTCAGCTATACCGACAAACACGGTGTTCCGCGGTTGAAGAATCTCAATTTCTCGGTGCGTGCCGGTGAAATTGTTGGTATTGCCGGGGTTTCCGGTAACGGTCAATCTGAATTGCTTGAAGTATTGGCCGGCATGAAAAGCCTAACCTCCGGTAGCTTCAGCTACGGCGGTACTGAGATCACGCCAGAGGCACCGCGCGACGCTGAGCAGATCCGGCAATTGAAGGTGGCGCATGTGCCAGAAGATCGCCACAGTCAGGGCTTGGTGACAGCGATGATGGCCAGCGAGGCTTTTATTCTCGGTTATCACCGTGACCCGCAATACAACCATCGCGTTTTTTTGAAGCAACATGACATCGTGGCTGATTGCGCCAAACAGATGAAAAAATGGGATGTTCGTCCGCCCATTCCTGACCTGAAGACGGCGAATTTCTCCGGTGGTAATCAGCAGAAGCTGGTGCTGGCGCGCGAAGTAGAGCGCGACCCGGATGTGATGCTGATCGGTCAGCCGACACGCGGCGTCGATATCGGTGCTATTGAATTTATTCACCAGCAAATCATTGCCTTACGTGACCATGGCAAGGCCATACTCTTGGTATCGGTTGAACTGGAAGAAATACTGTCGCTCAGCGATCGCATCTTGGTGATGTTTGATGGCGAGATCGTCGCTGAAGTGGTCGCCAGTGAAGCGAATGAACGTATGCTCGGCCTAATGATGGCCAATGCGCATGGGGAGGATGAAGTCCATGACGCCCACTAGTCTACCGTGGTGGATGACCGCTGTGGTCATGCCACTGGCCAATATTGTGTTGGCTTTTGCTGTTTGTTCGTTGCTGTTTCTGTACATCGAAGTGAATCCTTGGGACGCCATCGTAGCGATGGTCGATGGTTCCTTTGGTAATACAGAGGGTTTAGGTTATACCCTCTTCTATGCCACGGGCTATATCTTCACCGGCTTAGCGGTTGCGGTCGCCTTTCACGCCGGGTTGTTCAACATCGGTGGTGAGGGTCAGGCGACCTTTGCTGGCCTAGGTGTGACCGCCGCCGCATTAGCTTTGGGGCCATGGTTGCCAATGCTGCTGGTGATTCCGATAGCCATTTTGCTGGGTGGTGCCTTCGGTGCCGCTTGGGCTTACATTCCCGCGTACTTGCAAGCCAAGCGCGGGTCACACATCGTTATCACCACCATCATGTTCAACTTCATTGCAGCGTCCTTGATGGTGTATTTGCTGGTTGATTGGCTACGCCCACCGGGTTCCATGTCGAGTGAAAGTGCCGTATTCCCGCAAAACACCTGGATGCCGCGTGTGTGGGAGTGGTTTGGTTGGCGGCGGAGCCCGCTGAACCTGACGTTTGTCTGGGCTTTGATCTGCGCCTACGGCACCTGGCTGTTCCTATGGCGCACCCGTTGGGGTTACGAAGTGCGTGCGCTGGGGTTCAATCATAGCGCTGCTAAGTATGCCGGTATCAGTGACAGCAAGGTGGTGATCTTGGCCATGTTGGTGTCGGGTATGCTGGCGGGCTTCTTTGCCGTCAACGCGCTGTTAGGGGACCTGCACCAGTTGAAGCTAGGCTATGTGGCCGGGTTCGGATTCACCGGTATCGCCGTGGCCTTGATGGGACGAAATCACCCCGTTGGCATTGTGTTGGCCGCTATATTTTTCGGCTTTTTGTATCAGGGCGGTGCTGAATTGAAGTTTGCCTATGAAGTCGACCGCAATATCGTGGTGGTACTGCAGGGGCTGGTGGTGTTGTTCAGTGGTGCACTTGAACACATGCTTAAAGGGCCATTAACGCGCTTTTACCAGCGCTGGCACCTGAAGAAGAAGGAGGTGGCTGCGCATGTTTGACATCATCTTAGTCATGGTGGACGCCACCTTGCGCGTCTCTACACCACTGATTTTTGCCGCGCTGGCTGGCTTGTTTTCAGAGCGCGCCGGTATCGTCAATATTGCCTTGGAAGGTAAGTTGTTGCTTGGGGCCTTTGCTGCGGCAGCGGCTGCCTATTTCACGGGCTCGGCGTGGTTGGGAGTCTTAGCCGCAATCAGTGTCGGTGTTCTGTTTGCTTGGTTGCACGCTTTTGCGACTGTGACGCACCGCGGCGACCATGTGGTCAGTGGTCTGGCGATCAATATACTGGCAGCGGGTCTGACCGTCACCTTGGCACGTCATTGGTTCGATATGGGCGGGCAGACGCCTTCCTTGTCGGGTGCGGCGCGTTTCCGCCCTATTGAATTGCCTTTGGTAGACCTGATTAACCATGTGCCCCTTATCGGCACGATTTATCGTGAAGTCATTTCTGGGCATACCGTGCTCGTCTACATGTCTTGGCTGGCGGTACCGCTGGTGTGGTGGACGGTGTTTCGTACACGCTTTGGGCTCCGCCTGCGTGCAGTGGGTGAGAACCCGCAAGCCATTGATACCGCAGGCATTGGCGTCACAAAGATGCGCTATTTAGCCTTAACCATCTGCGGTGTACTGGCGGGCATCGGTGGTGCTTACTTGAGTATTGCCCACAGCAGTCAGTTTATCCCGGACATGAGCGCCGGTAAGGGCTATATGGCGTTGGCGGCGCTGATATTCGGTAAATGGCGCCCGGTTCAAGCTCTGGCGGCTTGTTTCCTGTTTGGCTTCTTAGAGGCCGTCGCTATTCGCCTGCAGGGTGTTGAAATCGGCGGTGTAGTGGTGCCAGTGCAGTTCATCGAAATGCTACCTTATGTGCTGACCGTGGTGTTGCTGGCCGGTTTCATCGGTCGTGCTATTGCCCCGAAGAGTATCGGCAAGCCGTATGCGAAAGAGCGTACGTAAGACACTGCTTACGAGTTGCTCGAAGCCCTCCCAGGAGGGCTTTTTTATGTGCCCAGTCTCGTGCCAAAACGGTGCATTTCTGCGCCTATTTAGGGGCACCTTCATAGGTAATAAAAGGGTCAACGGTTGGTTAAAATTTGGCGGGAAAGAACGCCATTTTTCTGTCATCAAACCGCAATCGTGCTGCCATATAGCCTGCACTCGCTTTTCCCCAGATACTGTGGATAACTGTGTGGGTAAGTTGTCGGAAACTGTATGTAGGCCTTATTGTTCGGGCCCTTTCTTAGATTGGTTAAAAAATAACCAATAGAATAAACCCCTTTAAAAACAACAAGATATGAAAGTCAATAGGCTAGTGGCGACAAAATCGTTAGAATTTATGTGGCCTGGAAGATAATGTTGAGAATGTGAATAAGCATCTTCTGCTTTATTCCAAGAAGCCATTGAAACAGTCTTGCTGGTTAAGCCCATGAAAATGCACAGAGAATTGACGCGAAGGTAATTAATGGGCAAAAAAATGGGGCTAAGAAAGCCCCGGAAAAGATGCCACTATGTGTCTTGGCAGACACAGATTACTCATCACACAGGCAGACAATCGGGAGTACCTTTGTCTGCAAGTATATGCTGCAGGCGATCACTGCAACACATGGTCTTACGTTAACCCGTAGTGTAGGACGCGACCATAGTAGAAACGATACAAAAGCTATGGCCGGTAGTTGCGTTTTACGAATTTTTAGGACGCCAATGAGCCGGTATGCTGAGAGCGTCTTAAGTTGGCTTATATTGTTGATGCAGCCGAATGCCTTCGGCGATCCAGCGTATGGCGTCCGCTCGAACACACTCGGGAAGGTCCTGCAGAATATCGCTAATGATGCGGTACCTCGTCTGCAACGCTAACCGGGTTTGGTAGTATTGCGTATTTACGGTCAAAGCGATGGGCGGTATTTGCATGCTGTAGGCGAAGCGTGGAAACAGCAAGAAAGAATACGCGATATCACCGCGCTCAATAGCCAGGTAGTGACTTGTGGATACGCCCAGCCCGTTTGCCATGTCTTCCTGGCTGTACGATAGGATCTGGCGTACGAGCCGCAGGTTGGCACCGACGGCGCCGTAGATTTTCTGCTCCAACACTTCGTTGAACGCTTGGCGCATGGTGCTACTGGGCAAAGATATGGCCTTTTTATTCAGTTCAGGCAAGCGCATGTGCAAGTTGTAACAAAGATGTTGCGTGCCGCTGATAAACAGTTCATCGGAGGCGTGGCAAAGCCAAGTGGATAAGCGAAAGAACTGGGCTGGTACCGTCAGTCCAGGACTGGCGTAAGGCAGTTGCCCAACCAAAGATTCAGGTGGTACACCGGTTTGTAATGACCACAGCGCAATGGTGTGCAAGCGTGGAATAGAGACGCCGGACTCATAGCGCAGATATTGAGCACGACTTACGCGCAATTTTTCCGCTTCTGCTTGTTGCGAAACACCACGGTCAGCACGACAGCGCCGGAACATCTGACCCAAATGATTACCTAGCCCCGTTTCTTGTTCGGTGTAGGGGGCAACTCGTATGCCATTGTGCTTTTGCAGGTACCGCGTTAGCTGATCGTAGGTATCCATAACGTGAAGCCTGCAGATAGACTGATCTAATACAGAATAATGCCGCGTAACTCTAACACTGTCAAAAAATCTGACCGGTCAGTAAGTGAGACGATGTAGTATAGAATTACCTTTGACATTGAGTGCTGTTGAGTCTGTACTGGATGAAAAGCGATAAAACTGAGAGGGTGTGGAATGAAAAATTGGTTAATTGTGGGTGCCAGTGCACTCGTGTTGTGGGCGGGTGTTGTCAGCGCCGCTATGGCTAATGAACGGCCGGTAGCACGGGTAGTCAGTCTGACCGGGAGTGCTCAGTTAGACGATCTTGAATCGGCAACGCGGGGTACAGCGTTGCACGAAGGCAGCGTTGTTGAGACAGGGCCTGACTCGCGCCTGCGTATGCGTTTTAATGGCGGTAGTCTGCTGACCTTGGGCGAAAATACGCGCTTTGAAATCAGTCGCTATGAGCCCGCTACAGACAGCTCTGAACAAGTGGCGTATTTCCGTGTCTTGAGCGGCGTTATTCTGGCCATCGCCGATGGCGTAACGCCAGGGTCAGATTCTTACGTGATTGAAACACCGGCAGCAACCATTGGCATTCGTGGCACTATCGTGTGGGGTGGCTACTTCATTCCAGGACAGGCGGACTACGTCCTGTTAGAAGGCGGCCCTGTCACCGTGTCCAACGCGTCTGGAGAGGTTCTGCTGACCGATGTGGGGCAAGGCACCACAGTGTTGGTTGACGACGCTGGACGAGATGAGACGGCACCTTATGATCCCGTGTTTTGGGACGGGACTAAAGTGTTCGATGCCGTTACGACCATCGCTTTTCCGTAACATATAACCGCTACAGAAAAGGCGTCTGCATGAGCAGACGCCTCTAGTCTTTAAAGGCTAAACCGCTTAACTGATTCCAACAAAGCATCCGCCGATTGGTGCAGTTGCCCGTTGGCGTCTCGAGTAGCGGTTGCACCTTGTTCGGTCTTTTCTGCGATATCAGCAATGCGGGTGACGTTCTGATTAATCTCATTGGCCACCTGCGCTTGCTGCTCAGCCGCGGTGGCTATTTGGACATTCAGGTCTCGAATGCGATCGACGACGTCGGCAAACTCCGTGATCACATTAAGCGCTTGCGCGGACTGCTCTGCCGAGTGATCAGTATGGGTTTGGCCAGAGCGTATGGCTTCAACCGCACCGCTTGAGGCACGCAACATCACCTCAATCTTTTCTTTGATTTCGACCGTGGACTGCTGAGTTCGGCTGGCCAGTGTGCGCACTTCATCAGCGACCACAGCAAAGCCCCGGCCTTGTTCGCCCGCCCGCGCCGCTTCGATGGCCGCGTTCAAGGCCAGTAAGTTCGTCTGTTCAGCAATGGCGTCGATCACCTGCAAGATGTCTTGGATGCTGTTGACGTCATTATCCAGTTGTTGGATGGCCGTTGCGGCACCGGTCATGACCCCGACCAGAGTGCTGATGGACTGTTGACTGGCACTGACAATCTCGCGACTGTTGCTGGCATAGCCGGTGGCTTGTTCCATTTCAGACGACGCATGTTCAGCATGGCGGGCCACTTCTTCAATGGTCGCCGCCATTTCATGTACCGCCGTTGCCACCCAGTCGGTTTCTTCGCGTTGTTTGCTGACGTCCGCCTGCATGTTCATGGCTACTTGATGCGCTTGTGTGACGACTTGGTTCAGGGTGTCCGACTGCTGCTGAATAACCGTTACCATGTCGCGCAGGGATTCTACGACCTGTTCAGCGGAGCGCGTGAGCTCGCCGAATTCATCGTTTGAGTGTGACGGCCAACGCTCACTCAAATCGCCTTGTGCGATGCGACGTAATGCGCCGACCACGGCTTTCAGAGGTTTGCGAATGGTTCGTGTTACGAGCCACGCAATCACTATACCGGCGAGCAGCGCCAGTAAGCTGACGCCTACGATGATCAGTTGGCTGTCTGCGACAACTTGCGTGGAGTCGCTGTTAACTTGGCGACGATAAGTGTTGGCAAACTGGCGCGTGTTCGCTAAAACACGTTCGGCGTTTGCTAATTCATCCTGCGAGCGTTGCAGGCGTGCCTCCAGTGACGCTCGAATCTGCAAATAGTTGTTTACCGTAGTAACCAAGCCGCCGTCTCCAGATACATTGGCTAAGAAGTCGGAAACGGCGCCGCCGAAGGCTTCGAAATTAGCGTCCACGGCGGCGTCCTGGCGTCGTGCACCTAACAGCCGGAAGCCGAGTCTGCCGTAGCCGTCCATCCAGCGCCGAAACTCGGTCTGAATCTGCGCAAATTCCGCTACCGAACGCGCAGAGCCGAGTTGGTTGGCAAGGTCGATGCCCTGTCGCAATGAGACGTGTGCTTGATACATCAGAATCTGTGCGCTGGGGGTTTCTACTTCAGCGTGTATGGTCTCAAGCACCTGATTAATGGTCGCGGCGTTTTCGTTCATGCTGACGCGGCGATTGTTCAGTTCACTGAAGCTTTGCAATGAATCGCGGTAAATGCGCTGGGTAGATTCGATGTTGTCAAATAGCTCAGGCAAGGACTCCTGCAACGTCACCAACTCGGTGGATGCAGCAGCTCCGCTGCTGATGTCGGCGGTTATGGCGACCAGCTCAGCGATGGCTCGTTCTATGCGTGCACGTTCTGTTTGGTACTCCTGCTCCAACTGCGCTAACACGTCTGTTGATTCGGAGTTGTAATGCGCCAAAATGAGTTGGTTGACCCGCGTGAACGAGAGGCTCAAGGCATTGGCGCCGTCAGCTGCCGGACCCGCGCGCTCCACGAGGCGATCAACGCCGCTTTGAATATCGGATACCGCAGTGAGTGCGCTGATGGCGACGAAGACCAAGCCAGCACTCAATAGGACGAAACCGGCGACGATACGTTGCACCACCGTCAGTTGGAATGAGATTTTTGTTTTCGTTGTCATAGGGCACCGTACTTCTTAGGTGGTTAAGCGAACGAGTGTCGCGCATGTCAGCCTCATCAAGTGACGCTGTATTGTTGTTTTAATTCATGCTCCAAGCCGAACCACCGCCCTCCACGGTGATCAATGCCCAGTCTTCTACCTCGGGGTGCAAAAACCCCGCGTCTGTATAAGCCTTGCGCACTGTGCCGTCTTTCTTTAAGCGCAGCAGGCCGAGATGAACGACCGAGTTAAAGAACGGCCCTTCGACGTGACGGCGCGAAATAGCCATGTGCCGACTTCCCACCAGGCCCAGCTTAATGCCGGGAATAGGCACCAGCACGCCGTTATCTACGGTTAAGCGCATAGACTCGCTGGTCTGAAACGGTGCTAACAGAAAATCAGCTCCGCCATTCATAACAGCATCCACCATGCCCGGCCAAGTATCAGAGTGTAACAAAGCATCAAGAGGCAACTCTGATAGGGTGTTCCAGTCGGCCTGCCAGTGGCGACTGCTGATACCGGTTAACTGTTGTATCGCCTGTGTCTGTCCCACTTCAAGGGCACTTTGATTGTCGGGATGGACATAGAACCCGGCCTCAAACTCCCCGCGTCCGATCAGGGCGGTGGTGATGTAGAGGTGTTGGTGCAGTGGGGTTAGGTCGTTGAGCCACGCGCTGGTGCCGGATGCCAGCGCTGTACCATTTGATAAGGCGTCGAGTGTGGCGGCGTAGTCAGGCTCTTCGACGAAGGTCAGGTCGAAATGCACACCGGCGGCGGCAATGGCTTGTTGCAACAGGACCAGCTCAACCACATCACGGCGCGAACCGGGACCTGCATAGTCGGTGATGGTCAGCGGGTCGCGGTCACCAATCAGGGTGTGATAGTCGCGCAGTACGTCCGGTGGTACCAAAATGGTATTGTCCGAAGCGCTGGCCGTATTCAGCAGTAGTACACTAATAAGAGCCAGAATGAGCAGATTTCTCGTTATTTTTTTCATTGCTCGACACCTATAGGGCTGTCTTAACAGAGTCCGATCGTAACAAATTCGCAATTAAAATAAAACCAATATAATACCAATAAGGGTTGGGCGCCGTGCTAACTCGGTGACGATTTTCACACCTTCCTACAGTATAATAGACCGACACGCTTATCTTTGGTTGTAACATGTCTGCCAGTAAACGTAAGGAAATTCCGGTTTTCACCACACCTTTGATCGAAACGCACTGCCACCTCGACTTTCTTAAGGAAGGTGATACGGCGAGTACCTTAGCCCGCGCCCGTGAAATGGGTGTGGAGCAAGTGGTGACCATTGCTGTGGAGCCCGGTAATTTACAAACGGTGTTGGACTTAATTGATCAGCACGATGGGCTGTATGGCACACAAGGTGTGCACCCGCATTCGGCGGCTGAATACAGCGCTGACGTCGGGCGGAGAATTCAGGCCGGTGCGGCACACCCTAAGGTGGTGGCGATTGGCGAAATTGGCCTCGATTACCATTACGATAATTCGCCACGCAAAGAACAGCGCGATGCATTTGCTGCACAATTAAATATTGCGCTAGAAGTTGACCTGCCCATTGTTGTGCACACCCGTGACGCCGATGACGACACCATGGCGATCTTTCGTGAGTTCAGTGGGCAAGGGTTGCGCGGCGTGATTCATAGCTTCACCAGCAGCCCGGAGTTGGCCGCTTTTTGCGTGGAAGAAGGCTTTTACTTGGGCTTCAATGGCATCATCACGTTCAATAAAGCGGACAATGTGCGGGCCGTGTTGGAGGCCACACCGTTGTCTCGCGTTTTGTTAGAGACCGATGCGCCTTACCTCACCCCTGTGCCCTTTCGTGGCCAGGAGAATGCGCCTTTCTACCTGCCCTTGGTGGCGCACCAAGTCGCGGCGGTGAAAAATGAAACGCCCGAGCAGGTAGCGATGGTAACCACCGCCAATGCACGAGCGTTGTTTTTCCCAAACTGATCGCCGTTGAGAGATCAATTCTCGCGGCGTGGGGTGTAACGGAAGCGCTCAGGTAACTCGAAATTAGCGATGCAGTCGAAGCTGCCATCGGCGCTGGTGCGTACGACCTTACACTGGATGTCTGCGCCATCGTCTTCCCACGCGGAGAAACTGTCGTTGCAGCCATCGCGATACCGACTTTCGCTGTTGGCCCACACCAGCGTACGGTCGCTCAGTTGCCATTGGTAACGGGTTTCAGAGACGGAGCAGGCCTGGCCCTGCACTGTATCCAGTTCGCTGTACAGCGCTGAACCGTCGGCATTAAGCGTGTCTGTTCCGATGTTTTGCCAGCTGCAATCATCCCAAAGAATGGCCAGATCATACTGCCCGGCTGTGGGTCCTGAAGCTGCTGCGGTGCTCTGAGCAGCGCGCAGCCGCACGCGGTTTTGCTGGCGCATAGAGACGCCCTGTGGGTTAGTGGCTAACTCTACACCGCCGCGCGCAATATCAAACTCGGCCATCAGATCAGCGGCTGCGTAGAACTGGTCACAACTTTCGCGGTTCAAACTATCGCGCGGTAGCAAATCGGTCAAACCGCTATTCAGCGTGTCCATTGCCTGCAAGGCGTCTAATGAGAAGCGCAAGAATGCTGGGCTGTGCGGGATGTCTTTCAGCACGGCGGCGCGCGCCGTTGCTTGCGCACCCTGATACACCGCCAAGTAATCGCCGGTGATCCGGGCTTGCAACTTCAAGCCAGGAAACGGCAGCGGTAAAGAAACCGGTTCACCCGTGGCGGGTACGACGACACCACTCAAGAAGGGCACCGATTGCGTCAGAATGGCCGACAATAGGAAGGGATCGCGGCTACGTACGGCCATCAACGCATCCAAGCCCGCCAGATCGCCATTCGCATCACCACTGGCAAAGATATCCAACACCGCACTTTGGGCGCCCTGCATCACCGCCGCCGCAATGGCGATGGTGGCCGGGTTGCTTTGGGCCAGCTCTTGTTTCATTTCATCCAGTGTAGGGCACGCCCATTGGCGTTGCGTCAGGCTCTGCCACCACATCATTAATACAGGTGCTATGGCGTCGACATTCAGGCCAAGGCCGACGCTGAATTGGGTGCGGTCGATGTCCGCTTGATCTGTTGGCAGCGTACCCTGTAACCGCCCAATCTGTTGCTGGACGCTGGCATTTTTGACTTCCCACAGCACTTTGCTGGTGCTGTCGACTGTTCCTGCACTGCTGGTGGTGTGTGTTTGTCCAAATACAATGCGTGGCGACTGTTGCGCCAGCTCAAGCCATTCAGTCTCGCAGGCTGCCGCTTGCTGGGGGGTGTAGTCGGGCGTTGTTAAATCTAACTCTTGTGCCAGTAACGACGGCGCGGTGCTCACCAGAGAGCGCGTCAGGTTTTCGATATGCAGCCAGCCAAGCTGGCTGGTGCTGACTTGCAGTTCGTTCGCCAGCGTTGCGGCGGTGCCTTGGGAAGCCAATGACGGCGTAACGGCGACGCCACGTAGGCGCTGTTGCAGCGCGGTGGCGGCCACGCGATCACTGGACACCGCTAGCGTTGCTTGGCGTTCTCCCAGCCATAAATAGGTGCTGGTTTGGTCGAAAGCATCACCCTGGGCTACCCGATACAATTCGCCCTCGGTGCTGGGCAGACGCTGTGGTGTAAGGTTTTGACGGGCGGCCAGGTCCTTCATCCACGCAGTCATGGGTGCCGGATTCGTGATGTCCATACGTAACATGAAGGTCGAACCCACATGATACAGCGTTGCCCAGCCATCCTGATCCAAGCCCAGTTGGTCGCCGCCGCTGGGGCCTTCTGCCATGGTCTGCAAGACATCTTGTAACAGGCGAACGGCCACGGCGTAATCCGTAGTGCCGTCGTCTTCGGGCAGCATGTCACTGTAAGACCGTAACCCGGCAGACGATAGCTCAGTGCTGGTCAGTTCGCTGATGCGGGCTTGATAGTGAAAAATACCGTCGGTCGGCACCATCGACAAGTGCGGGTTCGTGGTGGCGGTGGTCGTCAACGTTACACTCAGTAGCGCGGCGACAGCGATTGCAAAAAGCTGTTTCGACATGGGTCAGATCCATCCTGGTCTTGTGGGCGTGGTATCAAAAAACGCGCCGCTAAAGCGGCTTATTGACGTCAGCATAATAAAAAGCCGGCGCTATAAATAGCGCCGTTACACAGTTCTGTTAAATGGTTCCCTGATTAAGCCAATGTGCGTCCGCCGACGGTGCCTGTAACGCAGTCGCAATCGTTTGTAGGGCCGACGCCAGTTGCGCGTGTGTCAGCGGCGCGCCAATACAGAGACGCAACGCCTGCGGTGCGACAAATTGCCCGACGGCAAACACTTCTGCGGGCTTAACGGCAACGCCTTGGCTCGCCATCAGTTGCGCGAACTCCACTGCTCGCCATTGCCCCGATAACGGCAGCCAGCCGTGCAAGGCTTCCGGGTGGGCGCGGTACCCATGTGGCCCCAAAACCTGTTGGGCAAGAACTTGACGCTCAACCACGTCGGCGCGTTGCGCGTGCATGATCTGTGCGCGCTGCGGGTCCCTGATCCAACGACTGGTCAACTCTGCCAACAAGGGTGACACCATCCAACTGCTGACGCGCAAGGCCATACGGAAGCGATCACGCCACGCCGGGGGTGGCACCAAGAAACCGGTACGTAAACCCCCTACCATGGCCTTGGAACAACTGCTTAAAGCCACCACGCGGTCAGGCGCCATGGCCACCATGGGGGTGGGTTTGTCTGATAGCAGTGCGGTCTGCACATTGTCCTCAAGCACCACAACGTCATATTGTGCGCAGATCGCCAATATCTCGCGCTTGCGTGTATCGGACATCTGAACGCCCGTTGGGTTATGTAATTGAGGCATGAGATAGAGCACGCGCGGCCGGTAGCGTTCACAGGCAATGCGCAGCTCATGGGGTATGAGCCCTTCGTCGTCCATGGGTAGCCCAACATGGCGACAATGCAGATAACGCGCCGCGAGAATAAACCCACTGTAAGTAATGCCGTCGCTGAGTACCGTGTCGCCACTTTCACAGAGTGCGTGCAGGCAGGTGAACAAGGCGTTCTGACCACCGTGGCACCAAAGAATGTCTTCCGTGTCGCGCACAATGCCTTCTTCCGCCAGCCATATTTTGGCCGCTTCCCGATGCGGTGCTAGACCCGTCTCCGGTACGTAGTCGAACAAAGCGCTCACCAATTCCGGCGTGTCGGCAATGTCGCGTAAGTGATCGCGCAGCAGGTTTGTTTGGCCTTTCTCGACGGCTAACGTAAAGCCGAGATCCAGTATGGATGGCGAGCGCTCTTGAATCTGAAACCCTTCACTTTGCGCTTTTTCGCGCACATAAGTACCTGAGCCGACGGTAGCAACCAACAGGCCACGCCGTTCGGCTTCGGCGTAGGCGCGCGTAATGGTCCCCACGGTTACGCCAAGCCGATCTGCCAACATACGCTGCGCCGGTAGACGCGCGCCGGGATTCAGTTCGCCTTGGGAAATCGCTTCGGCAATGGCATCTGCCAAGGCCTGATACTTGGGTTTCGCTAGGTTCAGCGCGCTGGGGTTCCAGATTGTCATAGGGACAAAAATCTCATTGCACTATTGTTGGAGGTCGATATTATCAATTGTATTCATTGTTGGCGACTAAAATGCGTTGCAATGTACCCATACAATAAACCAACTAAAGCCTAAGCGAGAGACTGAATGGACTTCACCTACGTACTATCGTTACTGCTGTTTACCTTCGTTGCCACGATAACACCGGGCCCTAACAACATCATGTTAACGGCCAGCGGAGCCAATTTTGGTTTTCGTCGCACAGTGCCGCACTTGTTGGGTATCGCCTTTGGCTTTACGTTTATGGCCATTGTGGTGGCCCTGGGTTTAGGCGTGGTGTTCGAGCTTTGGCCGGTGCTGTATACGGTACTGAAAATCATCGGCTCGGCATATTTGCTGTTTTTAGCATGGAAGATATACCGTGCAGGGCGCGTTCACTTAAATCAGGCGGATGCGCTGGCAGAGGATGCCAAACCTTTTAGCTTTTGGCAGGCGGCGGCTTTTCAGTGGGTTAACCCTAAGGCTTGGACCATGGTGCTGACGGCTTTGGCGGCCTTCAGTTTGCCACCGCCGTTGCACGTCTGGTCGTCAGCAGCGGTCGTATTGGCCTATTTTGCCGTGTCTTTTCCGTCTTGTTCTTTCTGGGCCCTATTGGGCCAAGAGGTGGTGAAACTGTTGAAAAGTGATCGGGCGAGAATGTGGTTCAACAGCACACTAGCGGGACTGACGGTCGCCTCAGTGGGTTTGATTTTCATCTAACAGCCAAAAACTGGGGCGCGAGCCCTAAGGGCGCTCGGATACACAGTTGCGCCCGGCGGCTTTAGCTTGGTAAAGCGCGGTGTCGCAGGCTTTTAACCAGACTTCTAAGGTATCCCCGGGCTGCCATTGGCTAACACCGATACTGCAAGTCAGGCGAACGTTATCGACGAACATTGCCTCCTCAATCAAGGCACAAATGGCGCCGGCCAGCATTTTGGCCTCCACCGCAGAGGTTTGCGGCAGCAAAATAAGAAACTCCTCGCCACCGAAGCGAAATAAGGTGTCGTAGGCGCGGATGCGCTCGCGGACCAATTGGGCAAAGGCTACGAGTATTTGATCGCCGACCAAATGGCCGTGTTCATCATTGACCGCTTTGAAATGGTCTAAATCAATCAGCAGTAAGCTGACAGGCGCACCGCTGCGCTGACTGAGCTGTGCATGCGTCTCCAGCATTTCTTGCAAGCGATTACGATTCCATGCGCCCATTAGCGTGTCAGTCGACGCTTGTCGTGCCAGATCTTCTTTTTGTCGCTGCACAATAAAGGCAAAGATGGCAGCAAAAATCATGCAAATAGTGATGCCAATGGCGAAACGTAATACCAAGATGGGGTCTTCAACGTTCAGGGCTGCGAGCAAGCAAGTCACAGAAAATAAGATGCCGGTGATCATGCCGTGCGATAAGCGAAAAGTGAAAAAGAACACCGAAGCCATGGGGAAGGCGTAGATCAGGCCGCGCAAGCCGACCTGATAACAGGCGTAAGCGATGGCGGCAGAACAAGTCAGTACAAACATCTGTCGATAGAGAAGGCTGTCGCGATGTCGTATTTCTTGCGCCAGAGACATTGCCACCGTGGTCAAAGCCACGGCAAGAAACGCGCTCAGTGGTCGGCTGCCCCAAAACCAGTGGTACAGCATAAAGCCACCCAACGGCAGGATGGCGACCACATGAAACAGGATGGAGACCCTGCGTGGAAACAGCTCGGAATGAATAGAGGTCACGGTCTAGTTGCTGTCCGTTGCGTATATTCTAAACAACTATAACCTAATTCTGTTCAAAAACCGAACAGCTCAGCGTCTAGTTGCTGAGAAAGACCGTACTGCTCAGTGCCGATCGGGTCCCTGCTGTCGGGCGGTTCGAGTGACCGTGATAGGCAAAGACCACCGAGGTCTTCACCACCTCACTGTTATTTACGCCAGCGGCATGAAATAAACCACTGTGAAACAACACAACGTCACCCGCTTGCAGGTTCAGCTCCATGCCTTGCTCAAACAACTCTTGGTTCTCTTCGACATCAGGACGCAGAAAATCCATGTCGTCCAGTTGCTCAGGCGGGATCGCCAGCCGATGCGAACCGGGGATAAATTTCAAACCGCCGTTGTTGGCATTTTCAGGGCCTAAGGCGAGCCAGACTGATACCAGATCGGGCTTAAGAAAAGACCAATAGCGAATGTCACGATGCCAATCGGTCGCTGTGCCAAACGCAGGGTGCTTGGTCATCACGCAGTTGTGGTGCGCTTGGGTGAGGCAGGGAGGTTCTTGCAGCAACTGACGTAACACGGCCACCAAGGGACGATGTGTTGCCCAGGCGCGCAGGCTGGGATGGCGTTGATAAGCCCCCCGTAAACGTCGCACGGTGTGACCTCCGGGCGCCTCAAGCGACGCAGGGGCGCCGGGATAGCCAACGTCAGCTTCGAATTCGAGCGGCTCAATAGTGGCCGCCAAATGTTCTTGGGCGACGAGATGCATCTCCTCACACAATGCACTAGGAGCAAAACCTTCTAGTACTAGGTAGCCGTCTTTGCGAAATTGCAACAGTTGCTCGCTGGTAAGGGTGGTAAGCGTTTGTGGTTTTATAGCCATAATGGTGGATCAACTCGGGTGCTTGTGCTGGTGTTAATACGGAACCAACCGGCGATGGAAAAACGTCGCCGCTTAGCAGGAAGGACTTCGTGCCAAAAACGTTCGCTCTCAAACACGACCAATGTGCCGGCAAGTGGCGCGAGGTCAAAGAGCACTTGGCTGGGTTCGTCCGGATCGTAGCAGCGTAATTCACCACCGTCGGTGGGCTGCCAGTCGTAATTTAAATAAAGCACCGTAGACAGTCTGCGGTTGCTCTGGCCTTGAAAGGCGTCTAAGTGTTTTTTGTAGAATGCACCGTCAGGATACAAGGCGAAATGGGCTTCGTAGTCAAAGAGCCCCATGATCAAGCGTCTATTAAGCGTGACCTGTAGGTCGCGCATACGATCCAAAAACAATTGTGTCGGTTGGGTCGTGCCGTCCAACCAATGGATCCAATCTTGGCGCACGAAATCGTTAGTTTGATAGTCGCCACCCCGACCTATTCCGGCGGGCTGCAATGCATTTTCTTGCTGACGCAAGTTGTGAAATAGCTGCAGCAATGCATCCACTTCGGCTGTCGAAAAGAAATTCGGCACCACAGCGTAGCCTTGACGCTCAACCTCGGCAGCAATGCGCGCGTTGGGGTCGTTGGGTGGTTGCGTGTCGAATATAGAAGCCAGAGCCATAGGGTGGATCGTCTTGCCCAGAGGAGCGAAGCGCAGAGTGTATCCTTTATAGTCGGTGACGCCAGAGCCTAGGTGAAATATTTACCCGCGCGTTTGCGCCCAGCTGCTGCTGGGGTTTCAGATTGCACTGCTTTATACTGTCGGCTATCTCCACAGATCGCAGAGTGCCCGCTGAAATGACCACCCAATTGAGTGTGAACCTGAATAAAATCGCCTTGGTTCGTAATGCCCGCGGGCGCAATTTCCCCGCCATTACCGAATTTGGCGAACTGGCTTTAGTGGGCGGTGCCGTAGGTTTGACCATACATCCACGCCCTGATCAGCGGCACGCCACCTACCAAGACATCGCTGACTTGAAAGCCGTGGTGCAGCGCTTTGAAGGCAAAGAGCTGAATGTGGAAGGCTACCCCGATGAGACGTTGGTGGCGCATGTGCTTGCGGAGACACCAGACCAGTTCACACTGGTGCCCGATGATCCGAATCAGATTACGTCAGATCACGGTTGGGACTTGAATCTACACGGAGAGCGGCTAAAGCCTATTATTGCGCAGTGTCAGGGCGCGGGCATTCGCACCAGCCTGTTTGTTGACCCGGATTTAGAGCAGGTGCGTCGCGCCGCCGATACGGGGACGGATCGTATCGAGCTATACACCGAAGCCTATGCCGAGGCTTTTGTGTTGAATAACTACGAGCCGCTGCTCGAACAATACATGCAGTGCGCCGACTTGGCGTTGTCTTTAGGGATGACGGTGAACGCCGGGCACGATTTGGACCTCGACAATCTGGGTAACTTTGTCGCGCGCGGTAATATAGCGGAAGTGTCTATTGGTCATGCGTTGACAGTGGAAGCGTTGCAGTTGGGCTTTGCTGAGACCATTAAACGGTATGTGTCTATCCTCCAGCGCGGCCGGTAGAAAACGCCTGAAAACTAATGCGCTCAGCCTTGGTTTGGCGGATGACGCTGCGCTCTTCCGCCCTATGGTCGAACCTTCTACGGTAATGGTTTTCTCTAAGATTAACCGCCCGCTTTCTTCACCGTCCAACCCTGCGCTTGCAGCAAGGGCAGCAACAGGTCGCGCTGATCGCCTTGAATCTCGATCACGCCGTCCTTCACGCTGCCGCCCACGCTGGCTTTCTGCTTCAACGTTTTGGCAAACTGTTTCAGCTCCTCACCAGCCAAAGGCACGCCGGTAATCAATGTGACCCCTTTGCCTTTGCGGCCCTTGGTTTCGCGCAGCAAGCGGACAACGCCGTCGCCCGTCGGTGCGGCCGCTTCTGGCTCGTCCTCCGGCTTGATACGGCCGGTTTCCGTGGAATAAACAAGTCGGCTGTTTTTCATAAAAAGGCTTTCTCCGCTCAATCAGCGATCATGTTCCGCAACACATAATGTAATATCCCACCGTGCTGAAAGTACGCCAGCTCATTGCCGGTATCGATCCGACAAAGAGCGGTCAGAGTCTCTTCGCGGCCGTCAGAATGCGTAATGACCACATCGATATCCTGTTGTGGCGTCAGTGAGTTCAGACCGCGTATGGTAAAGGTTTCTGCCCCGGTCAGTCCAAGCGTTTTGCGGGTGACACCGGCCGGAAACTGCAACGGCAGAATACCCATGCCGACCAAATTCGAGCGATGAATGCGCTCAAACGATTCGGTCAGCACCGCCCGTACGCCAAGCAAACGCGTGCCCTTGGCGGCCCAATCCCGCGACGAGCCAGTGCCGTATTCCTGTCCGGCGACCACGACCAGCGGCGTGCTGGCGCTTTGGTAACGCATGGCGGCGTCATAGATTGGGAGTTTGTCACCGCTGGGAATGTGGCGGGTGACCCCGCCCTCCTCGCCCGGTACCATTTCATTGCGAATACGCACATTAGCGAACGTACCGCGCATCATGACGTCGTGGCTGCCGCGCCGTGAACCGTATGAATTGAAATCCTTGGGTGCCACGCCCAATTCCTGCAAGTACTGTCCGGCTGGGCTGTCAGTCTTGATAGCTCCGGCGGGCGATATGTGATCGGTGGTCACGGAATCACCCAGTAACGCCAAAACATTTGCGTTTATAATGTCGGCAACGGGCTCCGGCTGACGCTGCATGCCTTGAAAGAACGGTGATTCCTGAATGTAAGTCGACTCGGGCCAACTGTAGGTTTTATCTTCCGGCACGGCAATCGACTGCCATGCCGCATCGCCGTCGAACACGGCACCGTATTCACGGCGAAACATAGTGGTGCGGACTTGTTCTACCGCGCTGGCGATCTCCTGTTGTGACGGCCAAATGTCTTTCAGGTAAACGGGGTTGCCGTCTGTATCTTTTCCTAACGGTTCGGCGCTCAAGTCGGTGCGCACGGTGCCTGCCAATGCAAAGGCGACGACCAAAGGCGGGGAGGCCAGCCAATTCGTTTTTACCAGCGGGTGTACTCGGCCTTCAAAGTTGCGATTGCCCGACAGCACCGACGCGACCGTTAAGTCGTGGTCGTGAATGGCGGCTTCTATAGGCTCTTTGAGTGGGCCTGAATTACCGATGCAGGTGGTGCAACCATAGCCCACCAAGTGAAAGCCTAATTGCTCTAAATACGGTGTTAAACCCGCGGCATCCAAATACTCGGTCACCACCTTTGAGCCGGGCGCGAGTGAGCTTTTGACCCATGGCTGACGCACTAACCCTTTCTCGACGGCTTTTTTCGCCACCAGTCCGGCAGCCATCAATACACTGGGGTTGGAGGTGTTGGTACAGGATGTAATGGCGGCGATGACCACAGCACCTTGTTTTAGCGTGAAGGTTTCACCGTCCACCGATACCGACACGTCACCATTGGGTAACGGTCCGCCCACCGCGGCCTGTCCACCGCCTTCGCTCATCAGCCTGGCTTTGGCGTCGTCCGTGGGTGTGCCTTGTAAATCCATGTGGTCCAAAAACGCCCGCTTCATATCGCTGAGCGCTACCCGGTCTTGCGGCCGTTTAGGGCCGGCCAGACTGGGAACGACCGAGTTCATGTCCAAGCTGAGTGAGGCGCTGAAGTGCGGTTTATGACCCGGTTCGCGCCATAAACCCTGTGCCTTGCAGTAGGCTTCCACACGGGCGATCACTTGGTCGTCGCGGCCCGTTAAGCGCAGGTAATCAAGAGTGACGTCATCCACCGGGAAAAAGCCGCACGTTGCCCCGTACTCGGGTGCCATATTGGCCAGCGTGGCGCGGTCTGCCAGCGGTAAGTCGGCCAAGCCATCGCCGTAAAATTCAACGAACTTGCCGACTACGCCATGCCGCCGTAACTGTTGCGTTACGGTCAGCACAAGGTCGGTGGCGGTGATGCCTTCACGCAGCTTTCCGGTGAGTTCAAAGCCCACGACTTCGGGAATCAGCATCGACACCGGCTGACCCAGCATGGCCGCTTCTGCTTCGATGCCGCCCACGCCCCAGCCAAGTACACCCAAACCGTTGATCATGGTGGTGTGCGAATCCGTGCCTACCAAGGTGTCGGGGTAGGCCGTCAGTTGACCATCGTGGTCGCCGGTCCAGACGGACTGCGCCAAATACTCCAAGTTCACCTGATGGCAAATGCCCGTCCCCGGCGGTACTACACGAAAATTGTTGAACGCCTGCTGACCCCAGCGCAAGAAGGTGTAGCGCTCGCCATTGCGCGCCATTTCGATGTCCACATTGGCTTTGAACGCCTCCGGCGTGGCGTATTGATCCACCATGACGGAGTGATCGATAACGAGATCGACCGGTGACAACGGGTTAACTTTCTCCGGGTCAGCTCCGAGTGCAGCGACGGCGGCGCGCATGGACGCTAGGTCCACCACGGCGGGTACGCCTGTGAAATCCTGCATTAATACACGGGCCGGGCGAAAGGCGATTTCGCGATCCGACTGTCCGGTTTTCTGCCAGTCGACCAGCGCTTGAATGTCGTCGTTGGTGACTGTCTCACCATCAAAGTTGCGCAGTAGATTTTCCAACAGGACTTTTAATGAGAACGGCAGGCGGTCAATGTTGCCCCACGCGGCGGCGGCCTTCGGCAAGCTAAAAATTTGATAGGTTTCTTCGCCTACGGTGAGTGTGTCCGCGGTATTGGCCTTGGCTTTCATTAATGCCTCCTCTATGCGCCTAAACACGACGGCGTTTGTCGAGTTTCTAGGTACACGTCATTTGTGGGTGGAAGTTTACCAGTTTGGCTTTTAAATGCTCCCTGCAGTTTAGTAGATTGATTGAAGTCTTGCGGCGCGTATTCACTCTGTTGACGAGCCCGCAGATACTTGTAACACTGGCGTGCTGCCTACTCACTTCAGGGAACGGATCATGCCAGATACGCCACCGATCATTTCTGTGCAAGGGTTAACCAAGACCTACGCCTCGGGCTTCCAAGCCTTGAAAGACATCAATCTAGACATCAAACAGGGCGAGATATTTGCGCTGCTCGGGCCTAACGGCGCAGGTAAAACGACCTTAATCAGCATCATCTGCGGCATCGTGAACCCCGGTGAAGGGCGGGTGCTGGCTGATGGAATGGATGTGGTGCGCGACTATCGTGCGGCGCGCATGAAAATCGGTTTGGTACCGCAGGAATTGGCGGTGAACATCTTTGAAAAGGTGTGGGACACCGTGCAATTCAGTCGCGGTTTGTTTGGTAAGAAGCCTGACCCCGCATATCTCGAACAAATTCTGCGCGACCTCTCGCTGTGGGATAAGCGAGACAGCAAGATCATCGCTTTGTCTGGCGGCATGAAACGTCGTGTGTTGATCGCCAAAGCACTGGCGCACGAGCCTGAAATCCTCTTTCTTGACGAGCCGACGGCTGGCGTAGATGTCGAGCTGCGGCGCGATATGTGGCTAATGATCCGCAAGTTGCGTGAAAAAGGCGTCACCATCATTCTCACCACGCACTACATCGAAGAAGCAGAGGAAATGGCCGACCGTATTGGTGTCATCAACAAAGGTGAGATCATGCTGGTGGAAGACAAGGCCGCTTTGATGCAGAAGCTGGGTAAGAAGCAGTTAACGCTGCAGCTTGCGCAACCTATGAGCGCGTTGCCCGATGCGCTGGCGCCCTTTGCGCTGACGTTGGAGGCGGAAGGTCAGACCTTGGTGTACACCTACGATGCGCAGAATGACGCGCACAGCATCCCGACCTTGCTGCGCGCCTTGCAGGACCAAAGCATTGACGTGACCGACCTGCACACCACGCAGAGTTCACTGGAAGACATCTTTGTCAGCCTCGTTACCGATCCCAAAGAAGGAGCCGCCGCATGAACTTGCAGGGTGTACTCGCCATTTATCGCTATGAGCTTGGCCGCACGTTGCGCACGCTGTTTCAGAGTATTGCGTCGCCGGTTATTTCGACCTCGCTCTATTTTGTCGTCTTTGGTGCGGCCATTGGCTCACAGATGACCGCCATCGACGGAGTCAGCTACGGTGCCTTCATTATCCCCGGTTTGATCATGATGACGCTGATGGCCGAGAGCATTTCCAACGCGTCTTTTGGTATCTATATGCCGAAGTTCTCCGGCACCATTTATGAAATTCTGTCGGCACCGGTGTCGCCACTGGAAATTGTGATTGGTTACGTCGGCGCGGCGGCGACCAAGTCCATTGTGCTGGGCTTTATCATCATGCTCACGGCGCGCCTGTTCGTGGACTACAGCATTGAGCACCCGTTCATCATGCTCGGCTTTTTGGTGCTGACCAGCCTCACGTTCAGCCTCATGGGATTCATCATCGGCGTATGGGCCGATGGCTTTGAAAAGCTACAAATCGTGCCGCTGATGATCGTTACCCCGCTGGCCTTTCTTGGCGGGAGCTTCTATTCCATCAGTATGTTGCCGCCCGTCTGGCAAGCCATTACGCTGTTTAATCCGGTGGTGTACCTGATCAGCGGGTTTCGCTGGAGCTTCTACGGCGTGTCGGATGTGGCTGTTGGGGTCAGTCTTGGCATGATTGCGCTGTTTATGCTGATCTGTCTCGCGATCATCGGCTGGATCTTTAAAACGGGGTACAAGGTAAAGGTCTAAGGAAGACCTGCCATTGTTTAAGTAAGCTTAAGCGTCGGTGTGTTCTTCACGCAGTGGGCATTGCCGATGGAATTCCAACTGTGCAAACACCATCAGTCTGCAAGTGAAAAACTTCCTGCGTCTGTAAGCGCAGATACAGTACAAAAGTCGGGGCTGTTAACAGCCTCGGCTCTCCAGACAAGCTCTTTCCTAGCCTCCAAATCCCTCTAATTACTAATTTTCTAAAAATAGTATATATTGGCAAAGCCACGCCCGTTTTTAATGCTTTTAGAGGTTCATCCTGTATGCGCATTCCTAAGACAGCACCTAGCTTTGATCAGGTATTGCAATGGCTTGATGAAGTTAAAGACAGCACTATCGAGCGGCAAGTATTGACTGCCGGTATGCTGGACGACAAGCAGCGATATACACATTGGGAAAAATTACGTTTTAAGAAACACCCTGAAGGTTTGTCAGCAGAACTTTGGTGGGCGGGGTTGAAGATAGCGCGTTGTGGTGCCTCTAGGAAACTTGCAGTGGACGGCATTGATGGAGCACCCCTTCGTTGGTGTGAGCCTTTAAGCTTATCGGCTGCACTGCATCAACTGGATATGCACGCCGCTGGAACGCTCAAAATGGATGAGCGTGTTAACCGGGCTGAAACACGTAACACCTACATTGTGCGGTCTCTCATTGAAGAGGCTATAACATCCAGCCAACTTGAAGGTGCCAGTACCACCTTGGTGGAAGCTAAAGAGATGCTGCGCCAGAATCGGCAACCACGGACGAAAGATGAAACCATGATACGGAACAATTATCAGGTGATGTCTTTCATTCGTGAGCAACACGATACGCCGCTGACGTCGGATATGGTGCTTGAGCTCCACCGCATGGTAACAGAAGACACTTTAGAGCAGCCTGAGAGAGCTGGCGTGTTACGCCAGCCAACGGATCCCGTCATGGTCGTTGATACTGTGAGCGGCGATGTGCTGCACACGCCGCCAGCGGCAGAATCGCTAGCAGCGCGGCTGAAATTTCTGTGCGATTTCGCCAATGGCAGCGTACCCGGTGAATTTATCCACCCCGTTTTACGTGCCATTATCACGCATTTCTTGTTGGCTTATGACCATCCCTTTGTTGATGGGAATGGGCGAACAGCACGCGCCTTGTTCTATTGGGTTATGCTGCGTAACGGTTATTGGCTGATGGAGTTCATTACCATCTCCAAAATCATCAAGCGGGCTCCAAGGCAATACGGCCAAGCTTTCTTGCACACCGAGACCGATGAAAATGACATGACGTATTTCATTTTCCATCAGCTCGGTGTGATCAAAAAGGCTGTCGAAGAGTTGCAGGAATATCTCGATCGTAAACAGCAAGAAATGCGTGCAGCACGTGAACTGATTGCCCACAGTCCACGCTTAAATTCCGAACTCAATGCGCGCCAGTTAGGCTTGCTACGTCACGCGCTGGAGAATCCTCGTCACGCTTACCGCATTGAAGATCATATGCGGTCGCACGGCATTACCTATGAGACTGCACGGCGTGACTTGTTGAGTCTTGCAGATCTTAAGTTGCTGGGTAAAGTGAAGCAGGGAAGGACTTGGCTATTCCCTGTGCCTTCGCAGTTGCGTGAGCGGTTAGTGGCGCGTTGATGAGTGCCTGGGGGCTTCTTTTTCAGCTCATAAGGCACTCCATAATTCATCCTTCGATCATCATATCCAAAATAATTGCCGCTTTCTGCTATCCTTTCCTGTAGAATCCGCGTCCCGCTTTTGGCATGACTGCCAGCCCGGGATCGTTGTCGACTGAGTGCTCTCTTTAACCATTGTGCGCATGGGTCGACCTGACCTCGCCCGCATGGGGCTATTTAATGAGAGACCTCGCATGACTGATACATCCGCTGTAAAAACCCCTTTGAATTTTGCTGAGTTGGGCTTGCCCGAGTCGCTGGTGCGCGCCGTAGCCGATCTGGGTTACGAGATTCCGTCACCGATCCAAGCCGAAGCCATTCCGCCCATTTTGGAAGGCCGTGACATTCTGGGTCAGGCGCAAACCGGTACCGGTAAAACCGGTGCGTTCGCCTTACCTTTGTTAGCCCGTATCGATCTGAAAATGGCTAAGCCACAGGTATTGGTGTTGGCACCGACCCGTGAACTGGCGATTCAGGTGTCTGAAGCCTTTGGTTCGTATGCTCGCCAGATGAAAGGCCTGCACGTCATGCCTATCTACGGTGGCCAGAACTATTCCACTCAGTTGCGCCAGTTAGAGCGTGGCCCGCAGGTTGTTGTGGCTACCCCCGGTCGTTTGATGGACCACATGGAGCGCGGCCGTATTGACCTGAGCAACCTGCAAGCATTGGTGCTCGACGAAGCCGACGAAATGCTGCGCATGGGCTTTATCGACGACGTGACCACCATCATTGAAGCCTGCCCGGCAGGCCGTCAGGTGGCGATGTTCTCGGCGACTATGCCGCCAGAAATCGCGCGCATCACGAAAAAATACATGACCGATCCGGTCCATGTGAAGATTCAAGCCACCGAAACCAGCTTGGCGCAGATTAATCAGTCTTTTGTGATTGTGAAGCCGCACCAAAAACTGGACGCTTTGACGCGTCTGTTGGAAGTGGAAGACTTTGACGCGGCGATCATCTTCGCCCGTACCAAAGCAGCGACCATTGAGTTGGCAGAAAAGTTGTCTTCACGCGGCTACGAATGTGCACCGCTGAACGGTGACCTGAGCCAGCAACACCGTGAAGCCACCATTCGTCAGTTGAAAGAAGGCCAGATCGACATCATCGTTGCGACTGATGTTGCGGCGCGTGGTCTGGACGTACAGCGCATTGAGCTGGTGTTGAACTACGACATTCCATTGGATACCGAATCTTACGTACACCGTGTTGGGCGTACTGGCCGTGCGGGCCGTACCGGTCGCGCTGTTATGCTGGTTGCGCCGCGTGAGCGTCGTTTGCTGCAAGCCATTGAGCGCACCGCAGGTCGTCCTTTGGACAAACGTGAATTGCCGACGGGTGAAGAGATTGCTGCGCAGCGCGTTGAGTCTTTCCGTGAGTCTTTGGCCAGTGCCATCACCAATGAAGACCTGACCTATTTCATCGGCCTGTCCGAGCAGATGCAAGAAGGTATTGATACCGACTTGCGTACCCTGAGTGCTGCTTTGTTGTTCTTGGCTCAAAAAGAGCGTCCGTTGGATGTTGCCAGTACCTTTCAGGCGCTGGATAACGGCTTTATCGCTGGCCGTGAAGAGAAGTCTTTCCGCGACAAGCGTGAAGGCGGCGGTGCCGGTTTCAGCGGTGGTAAGCCACAGTCTTTCGACCGTTACCGCATTGAAGTGGGTCGTGATCATGGGGCGAACGTCGGCGATATCGTCGGTGCCATCACCAACGAAGCCAACATTCAGAACCAGTTCATCGGCAAGATCCAGATGCACGATACGTTCTCTTTGATCGACTTGCCGGAAGGCCTGCCAAAAGAGATGCAAACGCACTTGGGTAAGGTACGTGTGCGTCAGCAGCCGATGAAGCTCAGCTTCGTTGGCAAGTCTGAAGGCGGCGCCAGCCGTGGCCCGCGCCCCGATCGTAAAGGCCCACCAAAAGGTGACTTTAAAGGCGCGCCAAAGGGCGACTTCAAAGCAAAACGTGCACCGCGTAAAGGTAAGCCAAACAGCGCCCCGCGCCCGCAATAAACTCTGCTGGTTGAGAGGTAGTGCATGCTGGACGAAGTACGCATTGCGTTTGACCCCGCCAGCCAACGGTTGCTGAATATTATATTAGCAACCATGATGTTCGGGGTGTCGCTGGGTTTAAAGCCCAGCGATTTCACCCGCGTATTTCGGTCACCCAAAGCACCGGTATCGGGCTTAATCGCCCAGTTCATGTTGCTTCCCGCGTTAACCTGCTTGCTCACCGTCTTGGTGCCAATGGACCCTGGCATCGCGCTCGGTATGATCTTGGTAGCCTCCTGTCCTGGTGGCTCCTTTTCCAACGTCATGACGTGGATGTCACGCGGTAACGTGGCGGTGTCGGTCAGCATGACCGCCACCAGCAGCGTTGCTGCGTTGTTGTTTACCCCGCTGAATTTCACCTTCTGGGGCAGCGTTAACCCCAGTACGCGCGAGCTGCTCAGTTCTATTCAAGTCGATGGTGTGCAGATTCTGCAGCTTATTGTGATGGTGCTGGGTATTCCCTTGTTATTGGGTATGTTGGTTGGGAACTATTTGCCGGTCATCAGTGCCCGTATCGAGCCTTGGCTTAAAAAGCTCAGTCTTTTGATCTTCCTGTTGTTTGTTGGCATTGCCTTGGGTAATAACGGCGAACTCTTTTTGCAATACTTCACCCTGTTCGCCGGTTTCGTCATCCTGCACAACGCGGTGGCGTTGGGCATTGGTTGGAGTGCCGGACGCTTATTGAATCTGCCAACGGCTGACCGGCGCGCAGTGATGCTTGAGGTGGGTATTCAGAACTCCGGATTGGGGTTGATCATCCTGTTCAACTTCTTCCCTAATCAAGGTGGCATGATGATCATTACCGCATTCTGGGGTGTGTGGCATCTGGTCAGCGGGCTTGCGCTGGCGGGCTTCTGGGCCCGCCGCGATCATTTGGCGTTGCGCCTACCCTGATCCCATCAGGGGTGCGCAGACCGTGGTTTGCAGTTGTTCGGTGGCCTGCTGATCATCCAATTCCGCGAAGTCTGACGGCTGCACCGGTGCATGCACTTGCAGGTGTATGTGCTCGCGTCGGCGGGCCAGAAAACACCAGACTTGAATAATAGATCGGACTATCGGGTGAATACGGTGCGCTCTGTACGTCCACGCCGGAATTTCCATACGCACCGTCACAGGCACTATGGGTGCGGCGGCGGCTCTGGCAATGCGCACGGCACCCGCTTTCCACGGCGCGTCCATTGCCGGTGCACCCTGTATCTTAGGTACACTCAAGTGGGCGGCGGGGGTAATCACCACCACATTGCCACGGTGCAGGCTTTCAATGGCATTGTCGAGCTGCAAGCGTCCGTTCTGCGCACTGCGATCGGGGTTAATTTTCAAAGGTAAAAGATGTGGTCTGAGGTCTTCGAAGATGGTCAAGAAATGACGCGCCAGCATATCGAAGTGCTTACCTTGCTGTTCCGCTAAGGTCGCTAATGCGAGAGCATCTAATAGGCCATGCGGATGGTTTCCCGCAATTAAATAACCACGGTGTTGCACGCTGGCTAAATGCTCTAGGCCGGAAACCTCAACGACCACACTTTGGTGAGCTAATAAACTACCAATAAAATGCTCGCCATTTCTTGCTCGCTCCGCGGCGGCGGCCAACAGTTGATTGCCTTGATGAATACCGGCCAAGCGAAATACGATGGCTTTCAGTGGCCGTGGCCAATGTGATAAAAACGGGGTCATGCCACAGCGTTTCCAAAAAAGACTAGGCGTGCATTATAACCTTCGTAAACGCCGTAGAACATTTGCAATATAATCCTTCGGGGCCACTCGCCCTGTCTGGTATTCTCAGAACATACCGGTTAGGCAAGCGTTTGCCAGTCAACGAGCATTGAAGGAGTACTCATGAACAAATTGGAACAGCTAAAAAGCTTCACTACGGTGGTGGCGGATACCGGCGATTTCGCCGCAATATCGGTTTACCAACCGCAGGATGCAACGACCAACCCATCACTTATTCTAAAAGCGGCAGCGCAAGAGGAATACCAGCACTTGGTGGAAAGTGCCCTGGCCTACGGTCGCCGTGCGGGTGTATCTGCCGAGCAGAAATTGTCCTTGGCGATGGATAAGCTGGCTGTAAACTTCGGCCGTGAATTGACGCAAGTGGTGCCCGGTTATGTATCGACCGAAGTGGACGCGCACCTGTCGTTCAATACGGAAGCGACGTTAGCGAAAGCCCGGCACTTGATTGCTCTGTATGAAGACCAAGGCGTGTCGCGTGATCGCATTCTGATCAAAATCGCCTCTACGTGGGAAGGCATCAAGGCGGCGGAACAGTTAGAGAAGGAAGGCATTCGCTGTAACCTGACGCTGTTGTTCAGCTTTGCGCAAGCCGTGGCCTGTGCGGAAGCGGGCGCCTTTCTGATCTCGCCCTTTGTGGGCCGCATTCTGGATTGGTACAAAGCCGCTGAAGGACGTGATTTCACGCCGGAAGAAGATCCTGGCGTGCTGTCGGTTACGCGCATCTACCAATACTACAAAACCTTCCATTACCCCACGGTGGTTATGGGCGCGAGCTTCCGCAGCATGGGTGAAATCGAGCAGTTGGCCGGTTGCGACCGGTTAACCATCAGCCCGGCCTTGCTTGCAGAGTTGGCGGCAGACGAAGGCCACTTGGCACGTAAACTGAACCCAGTCGCCGTGCAAGGCCTGGAGCGCCTGAAGCTGGACGAAGCGGCGTTTCGTTGGCACATGAACGAAGACGCCATGGCGACGGAAAAACTGGCGCAGGGTATACGTCAGTTCCACGCCGACTACGTCTTGCTGCGCGACCGATTGGCGGGCTTGATCTGAGCGTGACCGCACCCATCGAAGTGCTGATCGAACACGCCGATTGGTTGGCGATCAATAAGCCATCCGGGGTGCCGGTACAAGACACCGACGCACAGCAAGGCATATTGCGGTGCTTGCCCAACGGCGATCAACTGCATTTGGTGCATCGTTTGGATCAGGGCACTTCCGGGGTGTTGGTGTTGGCTCGTTCGGCTGTGGCGGCCGAACAATTCAGGCAGCTTTTCACATCGCGCTCGGTAGAAAAATACTACTGGGCAGTCACCGATCGTAAGCCGAGCAAGAAAGAGGGTCTGGTGATTGGCGATCAAGTGAAGGCGCGCCAAGGCAGTTGGAAATTAACGACGGCGCGCACGAACCCGGCTCGTACCTACTTCAAATCGGCCGGTCTCGGCAACGGCCAACGGGCTCTTGTGCTGCGCCCCGTCACCGGCAAAACGCATCAACTCCGCGTCGCTATGAAGGCTCTGGGCGCCCCGCTGCTGGGCGATACGCGTTATGGTGGGGCGATTGCGCCACGGCTGTATCTGCATGCTCGGCAATTGAGTTTTCCATGGCAAGACCAAGTCCATACGCTCCGCGCAGAGGTGTCGGTTGCCGACTGGCCAATGATTGAACATTGGCCGAAAGACTGGCTGTGCCCCGAGACATTAGCATGGCCGATGGTCTAAACTGGTCATTGACGTTAAACCAGTAACAATAAGAAAGAGGACGGCATGCTGAAAGCCTGTATTTACTTAGTATGGTTGGCCACGATGGTCGCCTTTCCTGCCGTAGCTGCTACATTAGTGGTGACGGTGGATGGAGTTGAAGACAGGATGTCAGTAGATAGTTTGCGCGCAATTCGGACCAATACCTTGGTCACCGAGACACCTTGGACAGAGGCAGAAGACAGCTATGAAGGCATTTATTTAGCCGATCTATTAACACATTTGGATGTAGGTAGTGAGCAGGGTGTTCTGGTGCTAACGGCACTGAATGACTATCGCGTTGAGGCACCGCTGGCCGACTTGGTCGTTGCCGATGCTTTTCTCAGTTTTTCCCGTAACGGCGAGTTGATGCCGGTGCGTCACTACGGGCCGTATTGGCTTTTGTTTCCCTTTACGCAGCGCCCCGAGTTGAACGATCGCACGCATCGTGTTTGGGCGGTGTGGCAACTGAAAGCGTTGGACATTAGCCGATGACGTGGCGGTGGGTGCGTTTCTCTATTCTGGGCAGCCTGAGCCTCTTATTGATCTGTTTGATCATCGTAGGTTTGTGGCGGGTCGAGCAGGAAATAGACACCGTTACCGCCGTAGGTCAGGACGAATTGTCGTGGAATGTATCGCGTTTAGAACTTGAGAATCAGCGCTTTTTATTCGCTTTAAATGCTTTTATATCAGTGCCCGATGTGGAGCAACTGGAGCAAGTTAGGTTGCGGCTCGATATCTTGTTGCACCGTCTGGACTTGGTGCGTGCGGTATCAGAACGTGCTCTCTTGCAGGATTCGCACGAGCAACTGCTGAATGCAACAGCGGACATGAAACAAGAGTTGGAAGAGTTGCGGCCCATGGTGGTCGAGATGGACCAGGCACATGGCATCGCCTTGTTGGCGTATTTCCGCCAGTTCGAAAGCCGCCTGTTCCAGTTGTCACAGGACTATCTGTACAGCGCTTCGGAGTCGTCCAGCTTGGCACTGGAAAAGCTGCAAGAAAACTATCAATGGATCATGGGCCTACTTGCCGCAGGATTCGCCATCATCGTGTTGTACTCCATGATCATCATCGTGGAAGTGCGCCGCTCCAATCGCTTACGGCTGATGGCCGAGAGTGCTAACGATGCCAAAAGTCGATTTTTAGCCAACATGAGCCATGAAATGCGCACCCCATTGAACGGCATCATCGGGCTGACCGAATTACTTCAAGACACAGTACTAGACAAAAAACAAACCAGCTATTTGCATACGTTGAGCCAAACTGCCGACAACTTGTTGAAACACATCAGCGACATTTTGGATTTATCAAAAATTGAAGCAGAGCAATTTCAATTAGAATCGGAAGACTTTGAATTGGCCCGCGCACTGCAAGATATGGAAGGCTTGGTGCACGCCATGCTGCGCCAGCGCCGCAACACCAGCACTGAGTTTCGTTTGGATCTGGCACCGAATATTCCCGCTTATGCGCACGGCGACTGGCACCGTCTGCAACAAGTCATTCTCAATTTGCTCAGCAACAGCGTGAAATTCACCGCCAGTGGGCACATCACTTTGCGTGCGCGTGCCGATGTTACTTTGGCACAACAAATCAATCTGCGCATCGAGGTGGAAGACACCGGCGTTGGCGTGGCCGAACACTTCGTTCCTTCGTTGTTTGCTGAATTCAGCCAGGCCGACGTGTCGACCACGCGCGAGTTTGGCGGTACCGGCTTGGGGCTGGCGCTGAGTCGTCGCTTGGCGCGCATGATGGCGGGTGATCTTCGTTTTGAACCCACGCTGTCCGGCGGCTCCCGTTTCATCCTGACCGTCAGCCTGCGCACGGGTAAAGCCCCGCTTGCGGACAACCGACTAGGGCATTTGATGTGTTATGACGGACTGCGCGTCTTGGTCGCGGAAGACAACGACGTTAACCAAATGGTGTTGCGTAAAATGCTGGGGCGTATGTCCATCGAAGTGGATGTGGCTGACAATGGCGCAACGGCGATAGAGCGTGTTATGGAAAACGGCCCCTATCATGTCATTATGATGGACTGCCATATGCCGGTGTTGGATGGCTTCTCGGCCACAGAAACGATTCGTCAACACGAGCGGGATCTAGGCTGGCCACGCCAACACATCATCGCGGTCACCGCCAATGCCTTATTTGGTGACCGTCAGCGCTGTCTCGCGGCCGGTATGGATCAATATTTAACCAAGCCCTTTAAGCAGGCTGAACTCAAAGACGTATTGAACAACGTGGTGCTCAGTCACCCACCGGACAGCCAACGCTTCAGCATGTGATACATGGTGCTTTTGGAGACCGGCTTGGTGAGGTGATCGTTCATGCCGGCGTCGTAACAATCTTGAATGTTTTTTTGCAGCGCATTGCCCGTCAGTGCAATGATGGGCAATGTCCGTCCTTCTGCTAAACGGCGAATCACCGCTGTCGCCGCTAGGCCATCGAGTACTGGCATTTCCACATCCATTAAAATCACGTCAATGTCGTCCCGATGATGAATGTAGGCGTCGACCGCCGCTTCGCCGTTGCTCGCCGTAATCACTCGCACGCCGAAGGTGGTCAGGATTTTTTCCGTCACCATCAGGTTCACATTATTGTCGTCGGCCAGTAATACCGTACCCTTCAGATCGGTCCCGCTGGTTGCTGAGGTCGAACCGTTGTGCTCACTGCTGGGGGCCGCGTGATTCAAAATGCGCTGGCAGATGTCCAACAGTTTCAGTCCGTTTATGGGCAGCGTGAGGTGCTCGTAGTGCGCTGCAGAGCCATCGTGTGGGTGCCGCTCAACCCAAATCACCGGCGGTTCATTTTCTTTTTCTGGCTGGTCAGGCACATGGTCAGCCAGTACCAATTGTGCCGGTCTGCTGTCTTTTTCTGGGGCTATTACTTTTGCCCCGGCCCAATTCAACAATTCTTGGCAGCGTCGAGCAGCCAGTGCATTGTCGAGGTACAACGCAATGGTGTGGCCCGCCAGTTGACCGGTCGGCCCAAACACCAGTGCTTCGTTTTGCGCGCGCAGCGGCAATTCAAGAAAAAATGCACTGCCACGCCCCGGTTGGCTTTCCGCCCAGACCCTTCCGCTCATCAAGGTCGCTAGGCGGCGGCTGATCGATAGTCCCAAGCCAGTGCCACCGTAGTGCGCGGCGGTGTCTTGCCCCGCCTGCTCGTATTCACTGAATACCTGCAAGAGCTTGTCCGGTGGAATGCCAATGCCGGTATCGCGCACCACAAATTGCAACTGCCCACCTTGGGTTCGCACTTTGAGACTGATGTGTCCATTGTCGGTGAACTTGACGGCATTACTGAGAAAGTTGGTGAGTATCTGGCGCAGGCGAATGGAATCCAGTTCAATCTCGGCCGGCGTGTGAGGGTCTATGGCGACGTCCAGTTGCACCGATTCACTGCGCACCTGCGGGGCAAATTGCTCGACCAGACGAATGAGCAAGGGTGCGATCATGACCCGCTGCGGATTCAAAGACATATGCCCGGCTTCGATTTTAGCGATGTCGAGCACATCATTGATGATCAGCAGCATGTGATCTACGGAGTCTTGAATCAGATTGACCCAATGGCGCTGCTCGGTATCCAAAGGCGACTCACCCAGCAATTCGGAGAAGCCCAAAATAGCGTTCATCGGCGAGCGCAGTTCATGGGATATCCGGGCTACGAAATTGGCACTGCCGGGTGTTACGCTGTCGTCGCTTTCGGCTTCACTGTGGTCGTCGCTCATGCGCGGGGTTCCGTCTCACAACACTCTGAGTCTTCACTATAGGAAAGCCCCGCGCAGAGCGCCAGCGTCTTAGGTCAGGCGAGCGCGTTCTTGTTGCACGGCGGCGCAGAGCTGCGGAAAGAAGCGCCCAAAGCGTTCGGCCAATTCCGGATAAAGTGCAGGCAACAGGGTATGCGCCTGCGCCAAAGGTGTCTGAAAACGGCTGCGTCGATTCAGCCCTTCCAACGCCCGCTGCATACCCAGTGGATAGGCATAGCCCGGTAGCCAGCGGTGTTCCAATAAAGCCAGCCGCAACCCACGTAGGCGTTCATTTTCCGGGCCATCGTACTGCCCTAAAGCGGTGTACACCTGAGCCGAGAATTCCCCAATTGACCGGTGGTGCCAATCCGACCAATCACGCGCCAGTACATGGTCAAAAAACACATCGATCAACACCCCGGCAAAGCGCCGATAGGGCGGCTCGAAACGCTGGCGCAACGCGATCACTTCCTCGTGTTGGTCGGTGAAGCGGTCAATAAACTGATGCAATTGAATGTGCAACGCCAGCTCGGGGTTTATATGCTCAGGCAATGCGCGCGGCGGCATACAATCGGGCAGCAACTGTCCCACACAACTGTCGGGCGTGAGATCAGAAAAATACAGGTGGGCAAGGTAGTTCATGTCGTGCTCATACAGACCAACGCGTGCACTCATGGTACACTGCGCGCCATTCAAATTCAGGCTTTCATTTAGGAACAGCACCTATGGCGGAACTCCAAAACGACCGTTTCCTGCGCGCACTGTTGCGTCAACCCGTCGATCGCACACCCATTTGGATGATGCGCCAAGCCGGGCGCTATCTGCCTGAATACCGTGCTACCCGCGCGCAAGCGGGTGACTTTATGAGCCTGTGCAAGAATCACGAATTGGCGTGCGAAGTCACCATGCAGCCGTTACGTCGCTACCCGTTAGATGCGGCCATTCTGTTCAGTGACATTTTGACCATCCCCGACGCCATGGGCTTGGGTTTGTATTTCGAAACCGGCGAAGGCCCCAAGTTCAAGCACGTGGTGCGCGATCGTGCCACGGTAGACGCCTTGCCAACCTTGAAAGCCGACGTCGATCTGGATTACGTGATGCGCGCCGTCAGCACCATTCGCCAAGAGCTGAATGGCAAAGTGCCTTTGATCGGCTTTTCTGGCAGCCCGTGGACACTGGCTACCTACATGATTGAAGGTGGCTCCAGCAAAGACTATCAGAACGCCAAGGCCATGCTGTACAACGAGCCAGAGACCCTGCACGCCCTGTTGGCTAAATTGGCCGACGCCGTGACCGATTACCTGAACGCGCAGATCCGTGCCGGTGCGCAAGCCGTACAAATCTTTGACTCGTGGGGCGGTGCACTGGCACACAACGCCTATGTAGAGTTCAGCTTGGCTTATATGCAGCGCATCGTGAACGGGCTTATACGTGAGCACGACGGCCGCACTGTTCCGGTCATTTTGTTCACCAAAGGCGGCGGCCAGTGGCTTGAAGCCATGGCCGATACCGGCGCTGATGCGTTGGGTCTCGATTGGACGACAGACTTGGGGCAAGCACGCGCACGCGTCGGCGACCGTGTGGCCTTGCAAGGCAATATGGACCCCGCCGTACTGTACGCTAAACCGGCACAGATTCGTGCCGAAGTCGGACGCATTTTAGCCAGCTACGGCAAAGGCACGGGCCATGTGTTCAATCTGGGCCACGGTATTACACCGGGGGTTGACCCAGAACACGCCAAGGCATTCATTGAAGCGGTGGTTGAGTTAGGCCCGCAATATCATATTTAACGGCGTTGTTGCTTTGCATTTCGTCATCGGCGGTACGGGCCGGGCCTTTTGGTGCTGAGCCAGAGGGTCAACTGNNCAGTTGACCCTCTGGCTCAGCACCAGAAGCCCTTAAGGAGCAATATGACACCGCGCAGCTCAGACCTTTGGTTCCTACCGCTCGGCGGCTGCGGCGAGATTGGCATGAACTTCAATCTGTACGGCCATGATGGGCAATGGCTGATCGTCGATTGCGGCGTCACCTTTGAGCGTCCATCGATCCTCGACCCCACGGCTGGCCTCGACACCCGGATCGAAGCAGCAGACCCCAAATTCATCGCCGACCGCAATGACCAGATCGCGGGTATGATCATCACCCATGCGCACGAAGACCACATCGGTGCCGTGCCGTATTTGTGGGATCGGCTGCGTTGCCCGGTGTACGCCACCCCTTTTACCGCCGAAATACTGCGCCGCAAACTTAGCGAAGTGGGCTTGGCCGGACGCGTGCCGGTGCACATTATTGAGCTCGGCGGGCGTCATCAAGTCGGCGTGTTCAACATCGAATGGCTTAACTTAACGCACAGCATTCCCGAGCCCAGTGGCATCCTCATTCGTACCCCCGCCGGTACGGTTTTTCATACCGCCGATTGGAAAATTGACCACAACCCAGTGCTGGGTGAACCCTTCGATGCGGCGCCCTATCGTGCCTTGGCCGCTGAAGGCATCGACGCCATGGTGTGCGATTCCACCAACGCCACCCTGCCCGGTTGGTCGGCGTCAGAAGGTGACTTGCATGCAGGGATACTGCATTACGTGGCCAGTGCACCGGGGCGGGTGATCGTCGCCTGTTTCGCCAGCAACTTGGCGCGCCTGTTAACGTTGCTGCACGTTGCCCGCGCCACCGAGCGCTCGGTGGTTTTACTGGGCCGGTCGCTGCACAACATGCTGGGCGCGGCGCGCAGTGTAGGGCTGTGGGACGACGACTCGGTGTTGGTGCGCAGCCGCGACATGGGTTATTTGCCGCGTGATAAAACGCTGGTCATTGCCACCGGTAGCCAAGGCGAGCCACGCGCCGCTTTATCGCGCCTAGCCTTAAACAATCACCCGGACATGACGCTCGACATCGGTGACCGGGTGATCTTCAGCAGCAAAGTCATTCCCGGCAATGAACAAGACATTCAACGCTTGGTGAAACGCTTGGAGATATTGGGCGTTGAGGTGATCGCTTCAGAAACCGCCGAGCACCCCATTCATGCATCTGGGCACCCCGCACAAGACGAACTCAGTGTGATGTACGAATGGGTGAAGCCTCACCTCGCCATTCCCGTACATGGCGAAGCGCAACACATGAAAGCCAATGCCGCAGTAGCCAAAGCCAGTGGCGTACCGCGCCAACTCACCGGCAGCAACGGCGACCTGTTCATGATCGCCCCGTTGCGCGGTGTGCGGAGGCAAGTCGTTAAACCCGGCCGGGTCGTCATCGAACGGCAGTAGTCCTATTGCCCCGGCGTGGACTTTCGAGGCATGCCTCCGGCGCTCCACGGCAGGCCGGGAGGTACCGAGAAAATACTTGGGCATTTTCTCGCCCTGTGGGCGCCTAGCGGCGGTGTCAATTGCTGTCGCAATTGATCGCGCCTTGAGGCATACCTCTACGTCCATCGCCTGAACTTCGCACCCCCTAATACCCAATAAGACTTTTCACCGGCACACGCGTGTTTTTCTGCTAAGCTGACATCAATGATGTGCGCGTTTTTCGGGGTAGGTTATTGGAAAGTTCATTTAAAACAACGCGCTGGGATTGGGTGTGCCTTGTTTATGCGCACGATCAAACAATTTTGCAGCCAGATTAACGCGCATGCGCAGAAATAAAACTAGTAAACATTAAGGAGCAGCAGGCATTGGATTGGCTAAGTAATCTTGCACCTGTTTTATTAACTTTGATTGGTGGTGGCGCCGGATGGCTTCTGAAGTCAAAACTCGAAGCCAAACGCAGAGTCGAGGAATCTCTACAAGAAGAAGCAGCTCAAATCTATCTTGAAATTTTGCTGCCATTTGCAACCTTGTTTTCGGATTTGTCTCCGAAAAGCCAAGCAGAGACATTGAAAAAAATTAAGTCACGTGAATATCGGGCAAAATCATTTAAGTTGGTACTTGTTGGTTCTGATGAAGTGGTGTCCTCTTGGAATTCCATGTGGTCAACTATTTATAGAGCTGAGCTTGGAGAGGGCCAAAGTACAGACATCCTAATTGAATTTGGGAATGTGTTGCTGGCAATTCGGCGGAGTCTCGGAAATAGTTCCACGGCAATGACGAACAAAGATTTACTTAAGTGGTTGATAAAAGACATTGATACGGTGAAGTCAGATGTTTAACTAGGCCAATCACGGAGGCCGTGATCTTGCCCCATTAAAACGGACGCCTCTTTAAACTGACTGGACTTACCCCGGTACCGGGGTAAGTCCAGTCATTTACAGAAGCCAAAAATGGCTTAAAAGCGGTGTTGGATTCCGTGGTGAATGACGCGGATACAACGGTGATTATCCATCGTGATGTCGAAGGTGCTGTGGTGATGTCTCTGGCCTACTACAACAGTCTGATGGAGACGACGGTTCACTTGTTGCGTTCACCAGCCAATGCGAAGCACTTGAATCGCTCTATTGAGCAATTCAAAGCAGGGAAAAGCACGCAAAGAGACCTGATGGATGAGTAGTCGTTTGCTGCCATGGACAGACAAAGTGCGGAGCGATTATCTTACTGGCACGCCCGAAGACAAGCGGGCTCATCAACATTTTTGTGTGACTGTATGCGAATATCTTTTATTGTTATCGACAACTTCGGTGGCGTGTTGTTCTGAGAGGGTATGAATAATGAGTGTTGATGACAAAAAGAGGCTTTCACGCCTTTATTCAATTTATACTTACTTACAAGTTAACTCTGTTGTCACCGCAAAAAGGTTATCTAAAGAGTTCGAGGTGTCTACTCGCACAATTTATCGAGACATACGAGCACTAGAAGATGCAGGGGTGCCTATATATTTAGACGGGAATAAAGGTTACAAGCTGGTCGACGGGTTTAAAACCTTGCCGTTGATGCTTAGTGAAGCTGAGGCTAATGTATTAATTGCAGTTAAGCATTTGATATTTAAATCTAGTGATAAATCGATTATAGACATATATACAAACGTTGTTAAAAAAATTGAATTGGCGTTGGCGCCGGACCAAAGGAAAAAAATACAACTGCTTTCTGATCGAATGATGTTGAAAAACGTCATAGGTTCGAGCAGCACCAGCAACTATCTTTCTGACATACAATCTGCACTGACAAACTTCAAGCTCATTAAAATTCGCTATTGCGACCAAAGAAATCAGATCACTGAACGCGTCGTTGAGCCCTTTGCTATCGTCAGCTCTGCCGATGCTTGGTGGATGATAGCATTTTGCCAACTGCGTGATGATTTTCGGTACTTCAGGCTGGATAGAATCGTAGGCTTTGAGTTGCTTGAGCTAAGTTTTTCTGCTCACAACATAACGTTAGAGGAGCTCTTTGAACAAACGAAAAGTCGATAAACTACTGTGACATAGGGTTGTCTCAACACAGGTTCATACTGTGCCTTCAAACCTTTGGAGGACAATGTATGTTAACGATGCTACCGCAGTTGAACCCTTTTGCAGTCTTTGCCGCGTTTTTCCTGTATTGCATGCTGGGAGCCTTGTGGTTCGCAGTTTTTTTCAAGAAACAGTATATGGAAGCCCTTGGATGGGGTAGCGATAGAGAACTGCCTCAAGCCCCAATATTTATCGTTGGCCCTGCAATTTGCACGCTCATGGTCACAGTCGCTAGTGCTATTTTATTGAAGGCGCTAAATGTCGAGACGTTCGGTGAGTTGCTGGAGTTCACGGCCTTGGTTGGTTTTGGTTACTTGGTTGCGAACACATTAAATATAGCCATCAACCCTAATATGCCTAGACCTATCTACTATACGATTATTACGGGGTGCTATCATTTGGTTGGCATTTCCATTGCCACAACCATTCTCTATGTCATGAACTAGGGGCTGGCAGTGTTCTACTTGGAGCAAGCCAACGCTTCGGTTTGCTCCAAGTAGAACGTGATTACTGAGAGACTAGAGACATGCCGGAAGCCGATCCAGTAAAAATTATGGCCTTTGCTGAGCCAAAAGATCTCGGTCGTTGGCTTATGGCGCACCACGCTACTGAAAATGAATTGTGGGTAAAGATCTTTAAGAAAAGCACCGGAATTTCCAGCGTGACTTGGGATGATGTAGTGATTGAGTCGCTTTGCTGGGGGTGGATTGATGGTGTCAAAAAGTCACTGGATGAGCATACCTATATTCAGCGTATTACCCCTAGGAAAGCTCGGAGCAGTTGGTCGAAAAGGAATAAAGAGCATGCAGAAGCGCTAATGAGCGAGGGACGTATGAAGAACCCAGGACTTGTGCATGTTCGTTCCGCCCAAGCGGATGGTCGGTGGGAAAATGCCAATGTGGCAAGTGATGTGAAAGTGCCGTCAGACTTCCTAGTAGCATTGGAGGGCAAGCCGAAAGCAGAACAATTTTTTAAGACGCTCACTAAATCGAGTCGTTATGTCATCGCGCACGGATTGACCAGTGCAAAGAAACCCGAAACAAGACAAAGGCGATTTGCAAAATTTATGGATATGCTCGTCAATGAAGAAAAGCCGACGTAGCCTTCAAATAGACGCAAGCCATAGCCATGTGCCGTGAGCACTAACACTTACCTATGAGTTGTTTATTCGCTAAAACAAACGCTCGATTGATACCCATAGATCAGCCTACGTCGTTGATGATCATAAGGTTTCGATCAGTTCGGCTCAACTGGCTCTATCGGTGCCAACCAAGCCGTCCCACCCAACATCCTCTGCTGGTTAATAATCCAATTCGCCCGTTCGCGCATATAAGGCGTAGCACGCCCCGGTGTATAGCGTGCCGGGCTGGGTAAGGTCGCGGCCAATAAGGCACTCTGGTACGGAATCAAGCGATCCGCCGAGCGATTAAAATGATACTGTGCGGCGGCTTCCAAGCCGAACACTCCGTTTGGCCCCCACTCTGCGATGTTCAGGTAAATCTCCAGAATGCGGTGCTTGGGTACGGTCAGTTCCAGTAGCAAGGTAAACCAGGCTTCCAAGCCTTTGCGCACCCAGCTGCGGCCGGTCCAGAGATACATGTTCCGCGCTACTTGCTGGCTGATGGTGCTGGCGCCGCGTAATTGCCCGCGTTGCTCACGCTCTTGTACCGCTTGCGCAATGGATTCCAAGTCGAAACCACGATGCTGTGGGAATAATTGGTCTTCCGACGCTACTACCGCCAACGCTGCGTGGCGTGGTATGTCATCCCAGCTCAACCAGTCTTGCCGCAGTTCGAAGTCGTCACCGCCGGTCCACCAACGCTCTAAGATCACCATCGAGGTGACGGGATTCACCCAGCGCAGTGGCGCGACCATCAGTAGGCTCACAGTGACGAACAGCAGACCGAGCAAAAATCCCCAGCGCAGTAATCGCCGTATCAGTCTGCGTATCATATGGTTGCGCTCGTATGTGGCGTGTCGTTGATCAATTGAGTACCGCCTGTAGCCACTGACTGATCGCTTGAACCTGTTGCGGGTGCACTGAATGCGGCATGGGGTAAACCTGATATTCCGGTTTGTAACCCATGGCGGTTAGGCGGCTTTGGGCGGCGCGGCCTAGCTGCTCTGGGACGATGGGGTCCTGGTCGCCGTGTTGAATCAACACGGGCAGTTCAGCATTGTTCGGGTGCGGGGTTAGGTTGTCGGCGGTGGCAAAGTAAGTCGACATGGCCAGCAGCCCGGCCAAAGGTTTGTCACAACCCAGTGCGGCGTGATAGGCCACTGCGCCGCCTTGTGAGAAGCCTGCCAAGACGATCCGCTTTGAGTCGATGCCCCGATCGATTTCCTGCTGTACCAATTCCAGTATCGCAGTTGCAGACGCAGACAACTGCTCGACATCCACTTTGCGGTCAATACTGATGTCCAAAATGTCGTACCACGCGGGCATGACCATGCCACCGTTGACGGTGACGGGCAGGCTGGGTGCATGTGGAAATATGAAACGAGTGGCCAGCGTACTGGGCAATTTGAGCTCCGGCACGATGGGTACGAAGTCGTGACCATCTGCGCCTAGTCCGTGTAACCAAATCACCGCGCTATCAGCGGGCGCAGACGGGTTGATTTCTTCATAGGGTAGCAAGGGCATGCGGAGCTCCATGTTTTGGCCAGCGTTTTCGGGGCAGGTAGTTTACTGCATAACCCGGCAATTTACCGAATAGTGATTGATTACTGTGCAGAACTCACGAATGTTCAAATGAATAATACTGTTCAGCAAAAATGACAATGAGGTTTTCGTTTTTGCCATAAAAACGTCATAAGGTAGTGACAAAATGAAAATGTATGCGTTAGATTGGGTGGCCTTGAGTTCATATGCTGTTCTTATGAGTGTGCATATGAAACTGCCACAACAATAAAAACACTGAGGAAAACAGTATGAAAAAGACATTGATTGCCGCCGTTGTTGCGTCGCTGAGTGCAGCCCCTGCAATGGCTACTACGGAAATTCAATTTTGGCACGCCATGGGTGGTGCATTGGGTGAGAAGGTCGAAGATGTTGTGGCCGGTTTCAATGCGTCGCAAAGCGAGTATCAGGTTACCGCGAGTTACCGGGGTAACTACAACGACACCATGACCGGTGCCATCGCGGCCTTCCGTTCGGGTCAGCAGCCTGCCATTGTGCAGGTGTATGAAGTGGGCACCGCTACCATGATGGCCGCTGAAGGTGCGGTGTATCCTGCTTACCAGTTGATGGAGCAGCATGGCCGTAATTTTGAACCCGACAACTATTTAAGCAGTGTGACCGGTTACTACGCGGACGAAGACGGCAACATGCTGTCGATGCCGTTCAACAGCTCGACGCCGGTGCTGTATTACAATAAAGAAGCTTTCCAAAAAGCCGGTCTGCCGGATCGCGGCCCACGCACGTGGGACGAAATGGAAGAGTTCGGTGAGGCGTTGTTGGGCGCCGGTTACGCCTGTGGTTTCACCACCGCTTGGCAGTCGTGGATTCACCTCGAAAACCTGTCGGCCCGTCATGACGTGCCGTTCGCCACGCAAATGAACGGTTTTGGTGGTTTGGATACCGAGCTGGTCTTCAATGGCCCGGTGCAAGTGGCTCACGTTGAGCGTATGGGCCAGTGGCAGCGCGACGGAATCTTCAGCTATTCCGGTCGTACTAACGAAGGTTCAGCGAAGTTCTACGGTCAAGAATGCGGTATGTATACCGAGTCTTCTGCGGGTTATGCCGGTATCAATGCCAATGCGCAGTTTGAGTTCGGTGTAAGTTCATTGCCGTATTGGGACAACGTCATCGAAACGCCACAGAACACCATCATTGGTGGTGCAACCCTGTGGACTTTGCGCGGTCACGATGAAGACGCTTACCGCGCCGTAGCCGCCTTCTATGACTACCTCGCCGTACCGGAAGTGCAGGCCGATTGGCACCAGTTCACTGGTTACCTGCCAATCACTTACTCAGCCATTGAGCTGTCTGAGCGTCAGAACTTCTACACGCAAAACCCTGGCACAGACACTTCCATCAAGCAGATGACGTCGGTTGAGCCAACAGACAACTCTATGGGTGTGCGTCTGGGTAACTTCCCACAGATCCGCAGCATCATTGATGAGTCTTTGGAGTCGGTATGGAACGGCAGTGCGACGGCACAGCAAGCGTTGGATCGTGCTGTACAGCGCGGCAACGAGCAACTGCGTCGTTTTGAGCGTGCTAATCGCTGATTGCTGTTGACTGGGTGACGGCGGCTTTGATGGCCGCCATTGACGCGATGTGATCGCAAGGCACAGCCTCAACGTGATGTTGGGGCTGTGCCGTTACTGTCTGGTGAGCGTTTCTATGCACGATACCGTGGTATTTAATAACAAGGTGCTGCCCTACTTTCTGTTGGCACCGCAATTGGCTGTGACCATAGTATTCTTTCTCTGGCCTGCGGGTCAGGCATTGTATCAATCGTTCCTTATTGAAGACGCCTTTGGCTTTTCGCGCGAATTCGTCTGGTTCGAGAATTTTATCTATCTGTTTCAAGATGACGAGTATTGGAATTCCATGCGCGTCACCTTTGCTTTCAGCGCCATGGTGGCTTTTTCCGGCATGGCGGTCGCGCTTTTGCTGGCCGCAATGGCTGACCGAGTGATCAAGGGCGCAGGCACGTATAAAACCCTGTTGATCTGGCCTTATGCTGTGGCACCGGTTGTCGCAGCCGTACTCTGGTGGCTGATGTTTAACCCTTCTATGGGTATCTTGCCTTATTGGATGAAGTTTGTGGGCTACCACTGGAACCACTATGTGAACGGTGGCGAAGCCATGGCCGTGGTGGTGATTGCCTCGGCGTGGAAACAGGTGAGTTACAACTTCATTTTCTTCTTGGCCGGTATGCAGGCCATTCCTAAATCGTTGATTGAAGCGGCTGCGATTGATGGTGCGAGTCCGTTCAAGCGGTTCTGGCAGATTGTATTTCCGCTGCTTTCACCCACCGCTTTCTTCTTGCTGGTGGTGAACGTGGTGTATGCCTTCTTCGAGACTTTTGGTGTCATTCACGCCACTACTTTAGGCGGCCCGGACAACTCCACCCGCACCTTGGTGTACAAGGTGTATGAAGATGGCTTTGTTGGCCTTGATCTCGGCAGCTCAGCGGCGCAGTCGGTGATCTTGATGATTCTGGTGATCACCCTGACGGTCATTCAATTTCGGTACGTCGAGCGGAAGGTGCAATACTGATGATAGAGAATCGCCCTTGGTTGTCCGCACTGCGGCATATTGTGCTTATTCTGGGTATAGGCATCATCGGCTTTCCGATCTGGATCGCTTTGGTGGCCTCGACCAACACCTCCAGCTCCTTCGTCTCTGGTGTCATGCCCCTGTGGTTTGGCGAGCAGGGCTTGGATAACTTCCGTCGCGTCTGGCAAAACGACGAGCGGGTGCTGGGTGTTACCGTGTCGGCTTCGTGGATGATGTGGAACAGTTTTATTATGGCCATGGTCATCGCGGTCGGCAAAATAGTGATTTCACTGATGTCGGCTTACGCCATCGTGTATTTCCGCTTTCCGTTCCGTCGTACCTGCTTTTGGTTGATCTTCCTGACTTTGATGCTGCCGGTGGAGGTGCGGATTCTGCCCACTTACGAGGTCGTGGCGCGTTTGGGCATGCTGAACTCGTACGCTGGCCTGACCATTCCGTTGATCGCCAGCGCTACGGCGACCTTCTTGTTTCGGCAGTTCTTCTTGTCGATTCCCAGTTCGCTGGTAGAAGCAGCGCGCATCGACGGGGCGGGGCCTTTTAAGTTCTTTAAAGACATCCTGTTGCCATTGTCGGTGAACAACATAGCGGCGTTGTTCGTCATTCTGTTTATATACGGTTGGAACCAGTATCTGTGGCCACTGTTGATCACCACCGACGAGAATTACTACACCATTGTGATGGTCATCAAGCGTTTGATGACGGCTGGCGAGGGCAATGTGCCCTGGAACATCATCATGACCACAACGGTATTGGCCATGCTGCCGCCCGTGGTGGTGGTCATTGTGATGCAGAAGTTTTTTGTCAAAGGCCTCATCGAGCAAGAGAAATAATTAAGGGGACATTACCGTGGCCACAGTTTCATTACGCAATATCAAGAAAACCTATAACAATGGCTTTGAAGCCATTCATGACTTGAACATCGAAATCCCTGACGGCGAGCTGGTGGTATTGGTCGGGCCTTCCGGGTGTGGTAAATCCACGTCCTTACGCATGGTGGCGGGCTTGGAAAGCGTCAGCGGCGGCGACCTGTTTATTGGCGATGTGCGGGTGAACGACCTCGAACCCGCCGAACGTGACATCGCCATGGTATTCCAGAACTACGCGCTGTACCCCCATATGACGGTGGCGCAGAACATGGGTTATGGTTTGAAAAACCGGGGTATGTCGAAAGAAGACATCAAACAAAAAGTGGAGCGCGCAGCGGCCACCTTGGAAATCAGCCATTTATTGAACAACAAGCCTAAGCAGTTGTCGGGTGGTCAGCGCCAGCGCGTGGCCATGGGGCGCGCCATTGTGCGTAACCCCAAGGTGTTTTTGTTTGATGAGCCGCTGTCGAATTTGGACGCCAAGCTGCGTGTGCAGATGCGCATCGAGATCAAGCGTTTGCAGCAAGAGTTTGGCACGACGTCGATCTATGTGACGCACGACCAAGTCGAGGCCATGACGCTGGCTGATCGCCTGGTGGTGATGAATAACGGCCGCGTCGAGCAAATGGGCCCGCCGTTGGATCTGTACGAACGCCCTGAGACGCAATTCGTTGCCAGCTTTCTGGGTTCGCCGGGGATGAACTTCATGGCGGCACAAGTGCAAGGCACGCAGTTGCTGTTAACCGGTGGTCATGTATTGGATTTAGGCACGACCGGCGAAAGCGCGTTGGACTTGTCCGGCTTGCAAGGCCAAGAGCTGGTGTTGGGTTTGCGCCCGGAACACCTGGAAGCCTGTATTCCAGAGGCGGCAGATTTCACGCTGCAAGTGGAAATGGTCGAGCCCTTGGGGGCAGATACCTTGTTGTATGGACGTTTACCCGGCAATCCCGATCTGATGGTTGCCGAGCAGTCTGGTAAGATACGTTATGAGCGCGGCACGCAAGTCCCTTTGCGGGTGGATCGCGCCAATATACACTTGTTCAACAAAGACACTCAGCAACGGATCCAGTAAACCATGATCGCTGACAAATTGATTGCCCATTGCGGCTGTTCCTTATTGCGCCCGGAAAACACGCTGGCTGCCATGACGTTGACCCATGAGCTAGACATCAAATGGGTCGAAATCGACGCCAACTTGGTGGGCGATGGCACTGTGGTGATGTTTCATGATGACTACCTGGATCGTTTGACGCCAGGTGCAGGCGCGCTGGCAGACCAGAGTTGGAGCGACGTTAAGGACTTGGACGTGGGCAGTCATTTCAGCACGGAGTATCAAGCCGAGCGCATGCCCAAGCTCGAAACAGCGTTAGACCACATTGCTGGGCTGGGGTTAGGTTTGAACTTGGAGATTAAGGTGTATCCCAGTTTCAGCGCTGCCGACATCGTACCCAAAGTCATTGCTGCGTTGGAACACCATTGGACGGACTTCGATCGCTTGATCATTTCCAGTTTTGATGCCGATGCCCTACGTTTGGTGCGTGCCGCCAAACCGGATTGGCAGCTCGGCATGCTGTATGAAGACATTGAAGATGACTGGGAAGAATTGGCGAATGAACTGGCGTTAGTGAGCATTCACTCGCATTACGCGCTGCTAAAACCAGCTCAGGCGAGCGCGATTAAAGCCGCTGGCTTGGACCTATATTGCTACACCGTCAATGATGCCAAGGCGGGCGAGGCGTTGTGGCGGATGGGTGTGGATGGACTCATCACCGATAACCCGCTGTTGTTTCCGCAGTGACCGTTTCGTCAAGCGCGGTAAAGGATTTGGATCTATCGGCGGTGCGCTTTCTGTTTACCGACGTCGATGATACTCTGACCACTGCAGGGCAGTTACTGCCAGAAACCTACGCTGCGCTCTGGGACTTGGCGCGCAGCGGCGTGCAGATCGTGCCTATTACCGGTGGCTGTGCCGGGTGGTGCGATCAAATTGCGCGCACGTGGCCGGTGGCTGGAGTAATCGGCGAAGGCGGCGCTTTTTACGTGCGGCGCGACGAATCGCACCATCTGCATTGGCAGTATTGGCGCTCATTGTCGGAGCATCAAGCCGACCAGCAGGCTATTCTTGCGTCTATCCAACAATTGCCCGTGTCTTATTCGTTAGTATTGGCGAAAGACCAGTCGTTTCGCCATGTTGATGTCGCCATCGACTATAATCAAGACAGCGAACTGACGATAGAACAAGCCGATGAGGTCTGTGCCTTGTTACGGCAACAAGGCTTTGATGCGAAGCGCAGTTCTATTCACATTAATGTCTGGCGCGGCGACTTTAACAAAGGTGCCATGGCGCGGCGTATGTTGCAGGACGTCTTTCAGTTAGATGAACCCAGCATGCAAGCCCAGGTGCTCTTTATCGGTGATGCACCGAACGATGAATCCATGTTCGCCCATTTCCCGCTCAGTGTCGGGGTGGCGAATATCCGTCCGCATCTGTCGAGCATGTGGCATCACCCCGCGACCATTACCACCGCACCGTCGGGATTGGGTGTGGTGGAATTGGCGCAACATTGGCTGGCGCAACGCGCCGGGAATTTGAATTAACAGGGAGCCGGAATGGCGGTCATGATACAACTGGCAGGGGCAGTGGCGCTCTTGCTGTGGGGCATTCGCATGGTGCAGACGGGATTCAGCCGGCTCATGGGCAGCCGACTGGAAAGACTGCTGCGGCGTAGCACCAGTGATAGACCCCGTGCCTTTGCTACCGGAGCGGTGGCCGCGTTCTCTTTGCAATCCTCTACCGCCGTTATTCTGATGATCGCCGGATTCAGCTCGGCCGGCATGATGACACTGCCGATGGCGCTGGGTACCGTGCTCGGCGCTGAAGTCGGGGCCAGCTTGGCCGCCTTCCTGTTCAACCTGAATGTTCAGGCCCTCGCCCTGCCCTTGGTGTTGCTGGGTTTCATCTTATTCCGCAATCAGCAAAACCGCAGTCGTAAGCACACCGGGCGTATTCTGATCGGCTTGGGTATTCTCTTGCTGTCGCTTAGCCTGCTAGGGCAAATCACCAGTGAGTTGCGCGACAGCGAATTGTTCCAGCAGATTACCCGTTACGTCGAATCCGATGCCTTCATGGCCATCAGCTTGATGGCCGTATTGACCTGGGTGATTCATTCAACACTGGCAGCGGTATTGATCCTGGCGCAGTTTGCCATGGATGGCACCGTGACACTCGAAACCGGTATCTTTCTTTTGCTGGGTGCGAATTTGGGTGGTGCTGTACCGGCTTTGGTGGCTGGTTGGTCGCTCAAGGGCGACGGGCGTGAAGTGGTGTTGGGCAACCTGTTGTTTCGCCTGATTGCCGTACTGCTCGGCATGCTGGCCTTGCTGGTTGGCGGCGATACCCTACTAGACCTGCTGCCCGCTGGTGCTATGGGCATAGTGACGGCGCATATTGCTTTGAACTTGGTGAATGGACTGCTGTTGCTGGCGTGTTTGCCTTTGCTGCTGCCGTTGTTTGAGTGGCACAGCCAGCAAGGGCAGAGCGGCACCGACATTTCTGAAGAAACCGATCAGCCGATGTATCTGGCGCTCGACGATATCAATAATCCGGCGCGCGCCATGGCTAATGCGCGCAATGAAGCACTGCGCATCGCTGATTTGGTGTATCGCATGCTCAATTACTCGATGGACGCCTTCAAAGACCGTGAATTGGTCAGGCAGATCAGTGATCTGGACGATGACATCGACCGCTTGCACCGCGAAGCGCTGCATTATGTGGTGTCGATTGAAGGGTCGGATAACAGCGCATCCACGCGTCACGAACGTCATGAAATCATTACTTTTATGACCAACTTAGAGCACATTGGCGACATCATAGACACCAGTTTAATGCAGTTGGCGCGTAACAAGTTGCGCAATGATGTGCACTTTGATGCGGAACAGAACAAAGTGATTGAAGCGTTGCACGAAGAGCTGGTGGACGCTTTTAGGTTGTCGCAAGCGGTGTTCACCAGCGACAGCGCAGAACTGGGCAAGGATCTGCTGAAGATAAAACGGCAGTATCGTTCGCGTATATTGAATGCGCGCCGGGAGCACTTGGAACGCCTGCGCGGCCATCATCGTGAGAACTTGCAGTCCACGCAGATTTTTATCGACGTACTGCGTGACCTGCAACGCATCTGTTCGCATTTGACGGCGGTGGCGTACCCCGTGTTGGAACGCCACAAAAAAGACTGAGTTAACTCAGTTTTTTCTGCCAAAACATGGCCCGGCCCATGGCTGGGTCAAGTTCGTAACCCGCAAAGCCCATGCGCTTGTATGCGGACTGGGCCAGTGTGTTGCCCTCTAATACCTCAAGCGTCAGCTTGCAGCAGCCCAGTTCACGGGCAATCTCTTCAACTTTATCCAGCATCACTGAAGACAGCCCTTTACCGCGATGCTCTGGTGCCACTGCGACATCATGAATGTTCAACAAGGGCTTGCACGCAAAGGTCGAAAACCCTTCAAAGCAGTTCACCAATCCCGCCGGTTCATCGTCTACAAAACCCAACACAATGTGTGCGGTAGGGCGTTTGCGCAGCTCATTCACTAGGTTTTCTCGGGCGAAATTTGCCAGCGGCTCATTGCCTCCCATGGGGTCTAGGGCATAGCCGTTGAGCAAGTCGACCACGGCTTTAGCGTGCTGGGGGTTGTATAAATCGGCGCGTTGCGCGTGAATCATTATTTTACCTCGTTTGGTTTTGTGGATGTATTACGGGTGGTCTTTTTCGGGGAGCTATGCAGCCGAGCCTGCTCCAAGCGCGCATACAAGTATTCGGTAAAAAAACCGTGCATCAAAAATCGCTGGCTCAGATTCCACGGGCCGACCAAGTAGAGCGGGTGCTTGTTGTAGGCCATTTCAGCCAAAGAAGGATCGTTGATCAGTTGGCCAATACGCAACGCAATGGACTGGTCGAGGTTGAAGCCGTTAATGGCATCGCGGTATTCCTCGCGCGTCAGCAATAAACAAAACAGGCACATAAACAAGGCGTGTGAGGTTTCGAAGTCCAAAACCTGTGTGCGCTTGGGGGCAATCTGAAAGGCGGCTATGTCTACGGGTTGCCAGTGCTGCCAATTGAGGTCTTGCGGTTTTTTGGCTTTCGCGGGCGTCCAATGGCCCAGTTCCGCAAACAGGCGAAACAGCTCTTGGTCGTGCTCCACAAAGCTCGCTTGCTGCATGCCATTGATGGTGGTGGGGTATAGGTCGACGCGCGCGATGTCGTTGGCTTCTGGCGAGTTGTCGGCGAGAAAATTCAACACGTTGGACTCGGTGGCGAAATGGCGCAGGATCAGCAAGTTCGCTTCGCGACTGACGAAATGACGGCAGAACCAGCAGATCATGCTTTGCAGTAGGCCGTGTGCGCGAAACTGCGGCAACGGTAAGCGTTTAAAGAACCAGATCAGATGCAGCAGTGCGGCGAAGAAGAACTGCAACAGCGGACGCAATGACCAACGGAACGGGTTGTCGAGGTCGTTAAGCCACAGTTGCACCGCGTCGTCTTGAATGGGAAGTGAATTATCGAATTCAATGGCGCGCAAGAACGCACTGCGTTTGGCTCGCTTGGCGGTGTTCGTTGGGCCTGACGATTCAGTCATGATCAATTTCCTCCAGTTGCAGCGCGTACAAGCGCCCGACCACGCGGGCAGTGCGGTGAATGCTTTTTACTGCTTGCGCGTCTACACAGACGCGATCCAACAACGCATAAAGTTTGTCCATATGGGCCTCATCGTTCGCACCGTGGTAACCCATAAACTGGGTGTAGCTGCCATCGCCACCGGTGCAGGCATTGATGCGTTTGGCCCAGTCGGTGGCCATTTTCTGGCCGAGTCCTTCGATGATCCACATCGCGCCGATGAGGTCGATGGGGTTGGGTTGGGACGCCCGGTGCATCAAGAAGGCATGCAACGCTTCGGTGCCCAGATTGCGTTCGCCGTTTTGAATATCGGCCAAGGCACCGCCTGCGGCCACATAGTCGCGTTCCAGTATTTCATAGTCGCGGTGTTCGTCGCGGGCGTGGCCAATGACTTCAGAGCGCACATCAGCAAAGTCGCGGTCGAAACTGGACGCACCACGGGTGATCCAGCGGGCGCCTTCGATGACTTGTTGGCGCAGGTGCAGCAGCAACTGCCGATAATCTTCAATGGTGAATTGGTCGCGCTCCAGGCGCTGAATCACTGGCACGCGGCCGAGCTGACGTTCAAAGTCGAACCAGATGCGCAGCAGCCCTTGCAAACAGTGTTGGCCCAGGTCGGTGGTGACTTTTTGGCTCATTTCTCTTTATTCCCTTCTCTCGGATGGCGACGATCTACCGGTGGATTCCATGTGTGCACGGGGCCCATTCGAGGAACGCTGCCAGTACGTCCCTGTAAGCTCGAGTGCGCCCGTCCGGGGCGCACACGTCCCCGAACAAGCCCCGTGCACACATGAAACCCCAGCATAGCCCGTCATTCAGCTATGACAGTCAGTTGCATATACATCGTATTGAATCGCCCACTCTCTGGCACCATACATAAGATCACATCACCCACCTTATAGGTTTGTGTACGTCGAAACTCGTCCAACATAATGAAGATGGATGCACAGCCGGTATTGCCGCGCGTATAAAGGTTGGTATACCACTTCTCCTCAGGAATCATTGCCCCAGCTTGTACCAAACTGTCGAAGATGCGGCTGCGGAAATAGTGAGACGAATAATGGCAGAGCAGATGGTCTACCTGATCAACCTGCACGCGGCCTTCGTTCAACAGGCGCAAAAAGCCGTCTATTCCCAGTTTCACAATGTTGTCGAGTAGGCGAACGTCTTGGCGCAGCAATAAAGCACCTGCGGCTTCCGCCTCGGCGTAGGTAGGGAAGTCCTGCCATGTGCGTTGGTCGTTGGGGTCGGTTGGGGAACCGACGCTCATGCACACCGGATAGGCGTCGGCGTGTGAATAACCGCGTATCCAGTCAATGCGAAAGCAGGTGCCGCGTGGTTGGTCTTCCAGCAGCATGGCGCCAGCGCCGTCCGACAGCATCCAACGCAGAAACTCGGCATTGAAGTCCACTTCGTCTCCGGCGGCTTCATAGCGGGTGGACTTGAACAGACGAGAGGCCAATTCACTGGCGACCACTAATCCATTCTGGTGTTCACCGGCTTTGATGCCGGTGTAGGCGGCTTTTAAGGCCATCATGCCGCTGGCGCAAATACCGTGGCTGGTGTGCAGTTCGATATCGCGTAGCCCCAGCTCGGCTTGCACCATGCTGCCAAAGCCGGGTAAGACGAGGTCGCCTTGGCTGGTGGCGGCGCTCAGTTGTTGTATGCGCTTTGGGTTGAGCGGGCTTTGGGCTAAACAGTCCTGCGCAGCGTGCGCGGCCATGGCGCTGTTGCTGATGGTGGTTTGGTGTTCGGCGTTCATGGCGTAATGCCGGGTTTGAATGCCGTTGGACTGTAAAATGCGCTTTTTCAGCCGACTGGGCTTACCGTGCACGCGCCCGAGAATGTCTTCAATGTCGTCGTTGTTGATGGCGGGGCCGGGGAGGTGGTGCCCTGTGCTGGTGATGTAAACCGTCATGTTGTGGGAGCTTCCTTGCGTAAGGCTTGGCGCAAACAGCGCAGATTTTCTTCTAAGTACGGCAGCCCACAGACAATGGCCATAAACAGAAGATAGTGTGTGAGGTACTGTTCGCCGCCGTGGGCGTATTCCATGCGCTGCAAGTGCATTTGGCCCTGCCAATTGAACTGCACCAAGTCGAGCACTATGGGCCAATTGATGACGAAGATCATGGCCAGCATGTAAAACGGCAAGGTCGCTAAGTAGCTATGCGCATGCATTTCCCATATGGTGATTTTGCGGCGCGTGGAAGCGTAATGCACATCCCAGTGCGCTATGGTTTCGTGTAATACCCACGCGGTGAGGCAGACCAACAACACCAAGACGTTCACGCGAAATAACAAGCACATCAAGATCGGAATGCCGACCTGAATGCCCATCACAGAATGCATTAAGGATTCTTTCAAGCCTGAGGTGGTTTCAATGCCCGTGGCGCGGTGGCAACACCAGTCAACGAAACCGGCAATGCCCCAGAGGGGAAGAAAAACAAACAACAGGGCGTTGATGAGTAGCTGACCGGTATCCATTTGTAGGGCTCCAAAGCCGTGCTTTCGACATCTTGGGCAATGTGTCAGCATACCCAATCGTTCAGAAAATTCCATGACGAATTCTGCACTTTGGATGCAACCTCCGTGTTACTGCACCGCGTTAATGGGTACACTCTGTACCAATCAGTTATTGCTTGGTAATGAGAGCCGCTATGTCCCAGTTTTGGAGTGAAGTCGTCCGTAACCTTGAACCCTACGTGCCCGGCGAACAACCGCAAGTGGATGGCCTGGTCAAACTGAACACCAACGAAAGTCCTTATCCGCCTTCGCCCCGCGTGCAAGCGGTGCTGCAGGACGAACAGTTGGTTGAGCGTTTGCGCCTCTACCCCGACCCGAATTCGCAGCGCTTAAAAGCTGCCATTGCCAAACACCACGGCGTTGAGGCGTCGCAGGTGTTTGTTGGGAACGGTTCGGATGAAGTGTTGGCGCTGGCCTTTATGGCGTTCTTTCAGCAGCCAAAACCATTGCTGTTCCCCGACATCAGCTACAGCTTTTATCCCGTGTATTGCCAGTTGTTTGGCATCAATGCCGAGCGTGTGGCGTTGCAGGACGATTTGAGCCTGAACCTGCAAGACTTCGTGCAGCCCAACGGTGGCGTGATTTTCCCGAACCCCAATGCACCGACTGGCCGCGCCGTGCCTTTGGCGGATATCGAAGCCTTGTTGCAAGCCAACACCGACACCGTCGTGCTGGTGGATGAAGCCTATGTGGACTTTGGCGCGCAGTCGGCCGTGGCCTTGGTTAACCAATACCCTAACCTGTTGGTGTGCCAGACGTTGTCGAAATCGCGTTCTTTGGCGGGTTTACGTGTCGGCTTTGCCATCGGTAGCTCTGAGCTGATTGAAGGGCTGGATCGGGTTAAAAACTCCTTTAACTCCTATCCCATGGATCGCATCGCCGAAGCCGCCGCCGTGGCTGCGATTGAAGATGAAACCTATTTTGCCGAGTGTTGCCAGAAGATCATGGCGACCCGGGCGCACACCACCGCCGAGTTGGAAAAACTGGGTTTTTCGGTGCTGCCTTCAAGTGCGAACTTTGTCTTCGCCAAGCCGCCCGCTGGCGTGGATGCTGCGGAGCTCGCGCAGACCTTACGTGAACATAAAATCATCGTGCGGTATTTCAATAAGCCACGCATCAGCGACTATTTGCGTATCACCATTGGCGCTGACGAGGAGATGAATCAGTTGCTTGCGGTCTTGCACAAGTCGCTGGACTGATTCGATATAACAAGATAAATGAAAAATAGTATCTGTTATGTTAAAGCAGACTTGATGAATGGCGGTGAGTCCACTAGTCTGCAGTCAGCTCATCTACCATGTGTAGAAGGAGTTGCGGTCCCGTCCCTTTCAGGGGGCGCGGCCAGCCATTAAAGTATTAGGTTTACAGAATACCTATATTTTCATTGACTACTTTTTCACGAGCTACTAAAGTTCCAGATAACACGGCCCCTATCGGTAAAGTTGCTTCGGCGACCACACTGCTTAGGGGTTTTTTATTACCATTTGTTCGACCAATCAGCAGTAACGCCCATTCCTTTTAAATCCAACCCGATATGCGCTAAGTTTGGAAAATCAAGTAATTGCTCCCGCATCTTAGCTGGCCAGGTCGAAGATGGATTAATCACCAGCAGCAAATGCTTGCAGATTTTTAGCAATAAAAAGCAGCGTGCAATAGCGTGATTATTATTGGTAAAGTCGGCAACCCAAGCCACTTCAGCAGTATCAGGTAATTTGGGTTGGTCAATAATATTTCGGTTCCACAGGCGGCTATGATGCGCGCAAACATTGCGCAGATAATTTAGGCTGCGAAGCCAACTGGCAAAAACGCGGCCATTACTTAGCCCATATAACGCTGAAATGGCGTCCTGCTCCTTTTCGCGCATACCACTAAACAACGTAGATAAGGTGCCAAAATCCCATACCTCACAGGCTACCCAGATTGGCAGTGGCAAACCATATTTGGCTTTATTGTGTTTTACAAACTCTTCCTTGGAGCGACTAATCAGCTGGGCGTGTTTGGATAACCAACTATGATGATCTGTGACACCAGTACGGGAGTCCAGCTTGTGGCAAAAATCAGCAAACAGCAGTTCTGGTTTAAGGTAAGCAAAGGGATCGAGCTTGCCTAAGGCATGGGAAATATCAACACGCAGCGCAACTTCGATTCGTTCAAGCGCATCCATGACTAATAGCCGCAGGCGCTTATCAAACACATACAGATCTACCGCATTTTTAAAGGTAGCGCCGGCTTTAAAATGATCTAACGCCATGGTCGTGCTTTTTGGGTTTTTCGGCTTTTTAGCTTGATCCAGCAACACCAACTCACCAGAGCGCTCACGAAAGGCATACCAGTAGCCACTTAAACGGTAATAACCAATTCGCTCTAAATACTCCAGCGCCGCAGCCCGATCAGTAATAAGCAAACCCCGGCTTTCTAGCAACGCCAGTTGCTCGTGGTAACTTAGCCAGGGTTTGCTATAGGGCATTAGGCAACCACCTGCTCAACTAGTACTTCGGCTAAAACAGCTTGGGTTCTTCTTATATTATCCAGTGTTTTGCACAATCCGTCGAAAAGCTCAATTAATTCATTAACTTTCAAAACTATCCTTTTCTGCTCAGCGATCGGAGGTAAAGCACAGTTTTTTTCAAGAATATCCTCGCGAGAAATGCCAGGTATTGCTATTCCTACGCCTTTGCTTTGAAAATAGTCATACATGGAATTAAGCATTAGAGTCATGTACTGCGAATCTACCAAAACTGCCCTGACAGCCATTAATTGACGACTAATAGCAATTTCACAATTAGCTACATTGAGCTTACCAAGCCCTGCACCTTTGCAAGTAATTAATACATCTCCTGGACTAGCCACAGCCCTCTTTTCAAAAGTGAATTTGTCATAAGTCGGAAATTGCTCTCCAAATTCGGCTGGGCCAGTAATGTAGGGAACCGTGCCATTCTCACTCTGCAACAAATACTCTTCAGGTTTCAGATGCTGCCCTGAAATTAGGCTGATAAAATCATTAAAACGGCACCACTCCCACCCCTCGGGTAGTTCAAACGGTTTTTCCTCTTCACTAATGGGTGGTAATGGTTTTTGATTTTTAATTTTACCGGCTTTTATCAGGGCGTCTTTTTCAGCGGCGATGCGTTTTAGCAGTTCGCTGGCGGGTTCGTCGTTGGGATCTTGTTTTACCAGCTTGCCCATTACTGCCAGTTGCAGGATGGTTTGCTTTAGCGCGTCTATGCTGTATTCGGTGGTAAATAGCGTATCAAAGTGTGCGGCCAAAAGTTGCCAGTTGCTGGCTAGCTCATCGGCGTTTTGGCTTTGGGTTAAGGTGGCGAGTAAGGCATCAACCAGTTGGTTATGGGCATCAAGCTGCTGGTAGCTTTGCTGTTCCAGTTGATCGCAAAGGGCCATTAGCTCGTCGACTTTGGCAACTATTCTAGTTTGCTCGTTTAAAGGTGGCAGCAAAATAGGAGTAGCAATAATTTTCTCTCGGGAGATATTTGGCTGAGCACCGCCAGCCCCCATACTAATGAAGCGATGCTTGTAAGCTTTCAATAAAATAAGCAAGTAGACGTTAGTGATACCGCAAAAAGGAGTGCACGCACACACCGCTTGATTGGTTGTACCCTCAACACTAAGGATTGATGCTTTACCGATAGTAGCACCGTACATTGCTATCAATACATCGCCGATCTTGTTTAAACGTAGTGAACAATCCTGTAAAGCTAATGAGGTAATCTTCTCTTCAGAAAAATCAATGAAATCAGCAGTCAGTTCACCTGATTTGAACCAAGGAATATCCCCGCCGTAATACTCTGAACGCGCACGGCTAGGCGTGGCCCCTGCACCCCAATCACCAATTGAACCAAGCCTCGTCAAGATCCAGCCGTTTGGGATGTCATAAGGGATTTCGTTTGTAGCAACAGGCGGTAACTCTTTTGACTTACGGATTACTTTTGCTTTTACCAACGCTTCTTTCTCTGCTGCAATGCGCTTTAACAGTTCACTGGCCGGCTCATCATTGGGATCTTGTGGCACTAACTTTCCACGTACGGCGAGTTCTAAAATCAGCTCGCGCAGTTTTTTAATGCCGGTTAGCTCAATCTTGTTATTGCTACCCCGCCCGCTGGTGCTTTTGGCGGTTTGCGCCTGTGTCCACAGATCTAGATGATCGGTAATTAGCTGTTCAACTTGCAGTGCCATGCTATTAACCTCTGCCGCTTGTTGGCGCTAAGGCTTCGGCCAGTATGCTTTTTAACTGGTCGCGCAGCTGCTGTATTTCCTGCTGCTGTTGGGCATAACTGGCTAACAACTCTTCCGGGTCATGGCTTATTTGCTCGCCAATATGCGGGTTTTTACAATCCAGGTTGTAGTTACGCGCTTTAATATCCTCAGCGGATACCTTCCAGGCAAACTCGTTTTCCTCTCGCGCAGCAAAGCCATCGGCTTCGCTGCCCCACCAGGCTTCTTCAACAGCGAATTCTTCAATACGCATCGGACGGGTTTTGCTGTAGTTTTTTACGCCCTCCGGGTATTGGTGCTCGTAAAACCAAATGTCTTTGGTGGGTGTGCCTTTGGTAAAAAACAGCAGGTTGGTTTTAATGCCGGTGTAAGGGTTAAACACGCCATTGGGCAGGCGCACTATGGTGTGCAGGTTGCACTCTTGCAGCAGCTTTTCTTTTAAGCGTGATTTCATGCCCTCGCCAAATAAGAAGCCGTCGGGCAGCACCACTGCGGCGCGGCCACCGTCTTTTAGCAGGTGGATAATCAGCGTCATAAACAAGTCGGCGGTTTCGCGTGTGCGTAGCGCCTGCGGGAAGTTGGTTTCGATGCCGTCTTCTTCCATGCCACCAAATGGTGGGTTGGTAATAATGCAGTCGACCCGCTCTTTTGGCCCCCAGCTGATAAGCGGCCGGGCTAGCGTGTTGTCATGACGAATTTGAAACGGCACTTCAATGCCGTGCAATATCATATTGGTGGTGGCGAGCAAATGCGGCAGTGGCTTTTTCTCTACGCCAAAGATGCTGTTTTGCAGCACTTGCTCGTCGCTTGGGGTTTTAACGTAATGCTTGCGTTTATGTTCGATAGTGCAGGTTAAAAAGCCGCCGGTACCACAGGCCGGGTCGAGCACTTTTTCTTCCAGCTTGGGGTTTACCATGCGCACCATAAACTCGGTTACCGGACGCGGTGTGTAAAACTCTCCGGCATTGCCGGCGTTTTGCAGATCACGCAGAATCTGTTCGTACATATCGCCAAATAGGTGGCGCTCTTGTGCTTTGTTGAAGTCGATGCCGTCCTGAATTTTGTTGATCATCTGCCGTAGCAGCTGACCGGATTTCATGTAGTTGTAGGCATCTTCAAATACGCTTTTAATGACAAACGCGCGCTGGTCATCGCCTTTGGGTTGAAGGTTTTGTAGCGTAGGGAATAGACCGTTATCAATAAAATGTTTCAGCTCATCGCCGGTAATGCCTTCGGCATCAGCTGCCCAGTTGCGCCAGCGCAGTGGCTCTGGGATGGGCGAGGTGTAATCGCCAAACAGCTCCCACTCCTGTTCTTTATCGTCATAAATTTTTAAGAAGAGCATCCAGACTAGCTGGCCGATACGCTGGGCGTCGCCGTCGACACCAACGTCTTTGCGCATAATGTCTTGAATGGACTTAATGGTACTGCTGATAGACATGGTATTCCTCTAAACTTAGCGGCTTGCAGTAGGCGTAGGTGCTGATTTAAGCGATGCTTTTGTCGTCGTACAGTGCGTCTTCCAACTCATGCAAAGCTTGCTCGTAGCCCGCTTTGCCACCAAAGGCGCGCACCAGTTCAAGGCCGGTGCCAATTTGGTCAAACGGTGGTAGCTGCAAGATTTTAATGTCTTCTATGTGTTCAATGCCGGTGTCGGCGTATTTCTCCAACAGGTTTTCCAGCACTTGTAAGGCTGGCCCTTGGTATTTGGTAAAGTAGTTACGCTTTTTTACGTTATTGGCGCGTTCACGCCGAGTCAGTGGTGGCTGGTCGTAGACGATATGGGCAATCAAATCGAAGGCGTCCAGCTCGCTACCGCGTTTTTGTTTCACTTCTGCGCGCAGTTCATCCCAAAAGACGCCTTGCTCGGCCAGTTGCTGAATAATTTCCTGTTTGCGTTCGGCACTGCTCCAGTGGCGGAAGAAGTCGCTTAGTGTCGCAAACTGCTTTTGCACACAGTGTTTGGTGTAATCGGTGAGGGATTCAGTAATGAGTTTGCCGTCCGGGCCTAAAAACTGCACGCGCTGGCCGATCATCTGCACGGGTTGGCCGTTGACGAAGAACTTCTTCTTTTTCTGATCGTCTGTGCTGGCGTTTTCATCAAGGCTGCCGTCTGCGCTATCTTCAGGTTGTGCGCCATACCCTGGATTTTCGTCCTGCACGCCAATCTGGGTGGTTTCCGGCGGAACCGGATCGTCACCTGGTTTCGGGGCGTAAACGATAACGGGGTCGCCATCGAAGGCGGGGTCAGCAAACAGCTCGGTGGCTTTTTTAAAGTCCATGATGGTGAACCACAGCTTGTCGTAGTCTTCATTGATACGAGTGCCACGGCCAATGATTTGTTTAAACTCGGTCATAGACTGTATGCGCTGATCAAGCACCACCAATTTACAGGTTTGCGCATCCACGCCAGTGGTCATCAGTTTGCTGGTGGTGGTAATGACTGGATAACGGCTTTCCGGGTTAATGAAGTTGTCCAGCTCGGCTTTGCCTTCGTTGTCGTCGCCGGTAATACGCATGATGTATTTGCTGTTTTCGCGCACTCGTACCGGGTTTAGGTTCACCAATGCTTGGCGCATTCGCTCTGCGTGGTCTATGTCATCACAAAAGATAATGGTTTTCTGAAATTCGCCGGTTTTTTGTAGGTATTCAGTGACCTTTTGCGCCACCAGTTGGGTGCGCTCGTCAAAGACGATATTGCGGTCCATGTCTTTTTGGTTGTAGATGCGGTCTTCAATTTCCAGACCGTACTTATCCTTTTGGCCTTTCTTTGGCCGCCAACCTTGAAGGTCGATGTCGAAATCAATGCGCACCACTTTATATGGGGCTAAGAAACCGTCATCAATGCCTTGTTTTAACGAGTAGGTAAAAATGGGTTCACCAAAGTAATGAATGTTGCTCACTTCCTTGGTTTCTTTTGGTGTGGCGGTAAGGCCAATATGAGTAGCCGATTTAAAATAACCGAGAATCTCACGCCAAGCCGAGTCTTCGCGTGCGCTGCCACGGTGGCATTCGTCAATCACAATTAAATCAAAGAAGTCGGGTGAAAATTCACGGTAGATGTTTTGCTCTTCTTCCGTGCCGGTGACGGCTTGGTAAAGCGACAAATAGATTTCGTATGATTTGTTAATTGTGCGCTTGGTAATTTTGGTCATGGCCTGACCAAAGGGTTTGAAGTCGTTGTTTTTGGTTTGATCGACCAAGATGTTGCGGTCGGCGAGAAACAAAATGCGTTTCTTCTGCCGTGATTTCCATAATCGCCAGATGATTTGAAACGCGGTGTAGGTTTTGCCAGTGCCGGTGGCCATCACCAACAGGATGCGATCTTGGCCCTTGGCCACGGCCTCCACTGTACGGTTGATGGCGGTCATCTGGTAATAACGGGGGCTGCGACCACTGCCATCGTCAAAATATGGCGTGTCTACTAATTGTACGGCACTGTCTTTAAACCCGTGATGCTGACAGTACCATTGCCATAACTGCTGCGGTGAAGGAAATTCGCTTAGGGTAAGCTCGCGCTCGACAGCGCCACTTAAACCGGTTTTGTCATGAAATAAAAAACCATCGCCGTTGCTGGAAAACACAAAAAGCACATCCAACGCTTCGCTGTAAGCAAGCGCCTGTTGCATGCCTGAACCAATACTGTGCTTATTGTCTTTGGCTTCCACTACGGCCAGTGGCAGGTTCTTCTTGTGGTACAGCACATAATCCGCACGGCGTTTTTCGCCGCGGGTATGCATGCGGCCGCGAACAATGACGCGCCCTGCGGTAAAAGTTAGCTCTTCGCGGATTTGGCTTTGCAGATCCCAACCGGCTTGCTGTAAGGCTGGGGTGATAAACTTGGAACAAATATCGCGTTCGCTGAAGGCTTTTTTGTTCATCTTTTTATGTATCCTTACGGCCGTGTTTTCATTGTAGCGGAATCCGTGTATGGGTAACACTCACAAAACTTACAGTGCCTGTGAGGTGGGTAATGTTTGGGGTATCGCTTGCTTTTTGGTTTCATGGTTGCTCAAATCCGAGGGCCAACTCTCCCCATTTTTGTAAATTCCTTTAGATGATGTAAACACTATGGCCAAGAAAAAGGACATTCAGTTCGTCTGCACCGAATGCGGCGCGAACTACACCAAATGGCAAGGCCAGTGCGGTGAATGCAAGGCGTGGAATACTGTGGTGGAATTTCGTGAAGCCAAAAGCACCCCCGGTGCACGGCGCCAGGGCTACGCTGGCGCGCTCAGTGAAGTAAAAACCCTCAGTGATGTGGGCGTGGCGGAAGTGCCGCGCTTAATGACGGGTATTGGTGAGTTTGATCGCGTACTGGGCGGCGGCATTGTCCCCGGTTCGGCCGTACTGATCGGCGGCAACCCCGGCGCGGGAAAATCGACCCTGTTGCTGCAAATGATCTGCGCCCTCGCGCAGCGCTTCTCCGTGTTGTACGTCACCGGCGAAGAAAGCCTGCAACAGATCGCCATGCGTGCACAACGCTTGCAATTGCCGACCGACAACGTGCATGTGATGGCGGAAACCGATGTGGCGGTGATCTTGGCGCAAGCGGAAGACCGACAACCCGACATTCTGGTGGTCGACTCTATTCAAGTCGTTCATCACCCGGATATTGAATCCGCCCCCGGTTCGGTGTCGCAGGTGCGCGAAAGCGCCGCCATGTTGACGCAATACGCCAAACGCTCGAACACCGCGTTGTTTCTGATCGGCCACGTCACCAAAGACGGCTCGCTAGCAGGCCCGAAAGTGCTGGAACACATGATTGACTGCTCGGTAATGCTGGACGCCGCGCACGACAGCCGCTTCCGTACCCTGCGCTCAATCAAAAATCGCTTCGGCGCGGTGAACGAATTGGGCGTGTTCGCTATGCTGGAAACCGGACTCAAAGAAGTCACCAACCCCAGCTCGATTTTTCTGAATCGCCAAGCCGAGGCTACACCCGGCAGTGTAGTTACGGTACTGTGGGAAGGCACGCGGCCATTATTGGTGGAACTGCAAGCGCTGGTGGACGACTCCATCGCCAATTATCCTAAACGTGTCACCCTAGGTTTAGACCAGAATCGCCTCGCCATGATGTTGGCCGTAGTGCATCGCCATGGCGGCATTTTCACCGGCGATCAAGACGTTTACCTGAACGTCGTGGGTGGCGTGAAGGTCAACGAAACCAGCGCCGACCTCGCCAGCGTGGTGGCTATTCTGTCGAGCCTGAAAGACCGCGCCTTACCCAAAGACTTCTGCGTATTCGGCGAAATTGGCCTGTCGGGTGAGGTGCGCCCCGTATCTTCCGGCCAAGAGCGCGTAACCGAAGCCGCCAAGCATGGGTTTCGCACGATCTTAGTGCCGAAATCGAATCAACCCCGTAAGGTCATCGACGGCGTTAAAGTCATCGGCGTGCAACGCCTGCAAGAAGCGCTGACCGCGTTGGATGACTTGTGGTAAGCCTTTTGCCCAAACGATTAACAAAGGACATATTATGAACTGGCTATCCGATATCCGCTGGCTGTTTCTCGACATGGACCACACTTTGGTCGATTTCGATCTGACCGAGCGCAAAGCCTTCGCAGACTTGTGTGCGCAGTTGTCTGTAAAGGATGCCGCCTTGGCTTTTGCGACCTTTATTGAAGGAAATCGCCCCTTGTGGCCACGTTTGGAAGCGGGAGAAATCAGCGCCGCTGAATTGCGCCGCGAACGCCAGCGTTACTGGTTGCATGAGGTAGGCGTTGATGCCGATCCGGATGCCGTTGCGCAAGCTTATGAAAGCTGCCTGGGTGATCACGTAGACTGGTACGCGGGTGTGCCTGAGATACTGAAGAACTGGCGACAACACTTCGGCTTAGCGCTGATCACCAACGGCCTTAGCAATGTGAAACGTAAACAATTGCAGCAGATGGACGGCATTTTCGACGCCGTCAGTATTTCGGAAGAAGTTGGAGCGGCTAAGCCTGCTAAGGCATTTTTCCAACACACGTTGGATCAGATTACGGATGCCGTGCACCCAGAAGAAATACTGGTGGTGGGCGACAATTATAAAGCGGATATCCTGGGTGGTAAGGGGATGGGGTTTCGCACCTGTTGGATCGGTGATGAAAGCGAGCACGCAAAAAAAGAAGGCGCTGACATGGTTGTCAACGCGCTTCCCAAACTTGCTGCTTTTCTAAGACAGAAATAGGACATCCCGTGTCCCCGCGCGGCTCCTGCCGGTCATCCGTTGACAAACTGCCATCCCAACAAAGCCAGTCCAGGCTCTCGTCGTATGTTGGCATGTCGCCATCCGAGGCAGGGCTTCAGTCCTAGGGTTACGATGAAGAATTCAAGCACGTCCTGTGTACAGCGTCCTGCCGGGTTCCACTGGTTCGTCCTGAACACCCTTGCAGTATAAATGAGGGGCGCGGTGCCACCAGAGCCAATTGTCGGAGAGGTGTGTAAGAGATTGCCGATAGTGGTTGTGCGCAGGGGTGCATAAAGCGTTAGGTCGTCGCGGTTTCATGCTCCCTTAGGCGGTCATTAAGGTCGTTAATGGCACGCGCCATGTTTTCCATCAAGGTCACTGCCGTTTCAGGGTGGCGACCGATCAGAGACTGGAAATCTTCTTGCGGTACAGCGGCGACCAGCACATCGCTGCGCGCAATCACCGTTGCTGTGCGCGGCGTACCACACAACATGGCCATTGCCCCAAACAGCTCACCCGGCAGCACCTCTCCAACCTTGGTTTCTCCACGATAGACGTCGGCATGGCCCTGCACCACATGGTAGACTTCGCCCGCCAGTTCACCTTCACGGATCATGACTTCGCCGGGCGCGAACTGTAGAAAACCGCTGCCAGAGGTCGGGGCGGCTTGCGGGCCTTCGGTGATGGTTTGTTGCAACAAGCTGACGTGCGTTAGCAAAAACGCCGTCCATTGGGCGGCGCGTTGCTTGCTCTGATGCAGATGCCGCAGTGCATCACCTACTGGATAAAGGTTTAGCGTGCTGGTTTGCTGCGCGACATAGCGGAAATCGGGCAGTGCATAGCCCCCTGTCATGCAGAGTAAATCGCCAGGTTCGTATTCCACAATGCCCTGTTGAGCCTGAATGCCGCGCACTTCACCGGTGTCTAAAAAAGACCAGTGGTCAGCGGGTGCAGCACTGTCTAGGGAGTCGCCCGGTTGCAGGGTGATGCGGGCGCTGGGGGCCGGTAAATCGGCAAATAAAAGCTGGCTCAATTGGCGTATCCGACGCGTGAGTGCAGATGAAACGTCGCTGTTGCCAGTCAGTAAATACATGGTTACGCCTTGCAAGAATTGTCTTATTTTTACTGCGAAACAGAGTATCAGGAGTCGCGTTATAATTGCATGACCCAGTTCAGATTATGACAAACACACACCAAAAAGGTTTGGTGCTGATGCGCGAGCACGAAGACCGCGTGGACGGTGTATTGCTGCGCTATTGGGTAGCGGACGGGCAGACGGCTGTGCCTGTTGAAGTAGCCGGTGCAGACAGCGTCTGTTTTGCGCGTGCCACGGACTTACCCACGCTGCGCCCACTTCTGCCTTTGGGCTGCCGGGTGGGCGATGAGTCTTTTAAGACCGTACTCGGAGAGCAAGTGCACCCCGTGCGTTCGCCCGGTTGGTCGGTGCAACGGCGCTGGGTGCGCAAAGCCGAGCGCCATGGCATTCGACTGGAGGAAGACGATATTCAGCCCGCCGAGCGTTACCTGATGGAGCGTTTCATCACGGCGGGTGTGGAAGTGGAGCACCACGAACAGGGTAAGCGGCTGCGCCCGGCGGAAGTTGATGTAAGTCTGCGTTGGGTATCGCTCGACATTGAAACCTCACCCTTTGTGCCTGATCAACTGCCCGAACTGTACAGTATTGCATTGTCAGGCGTCGGTATTCGACGTGTTTATGTGGCGTGGTCTACCGTGCCGGATGACCCTCGGCTGAACGATGTCGAGATCATTCCCTGTGGTGACGGGAAAGCTCTGTTGCAACGGTTTTTTGATGATTGGGAAGCCTTAGAGATAGATGTCATTCTCGGGTGGCACGTGGTCGGTTTTGATTTGCATGTGTTATCCGGGCTCGCGGACCAATGGGGTATTCCGTTTACCTTGGGTCGCCAGCAACGCATAGCCACCTGGCACAAACGGCAAGAAAAGCATTACCTCACCGTGCCGGGGCGCATGGTGGTCGACGGCATCGAAGCACTGCGAGCCGCCGGGTATCAGTTCGACAGCTTCAGCCTGGACGCCGTGGCGCATCGTCTGATGGGCACTGGTAAGGCCATGGAACACAAGGGCGGCGAGAGCAAAACCGACACCATCGACCGCTGGTTTCAGACCCAGGACACCGACTTACTGTGGTACAACCTGACCGACGCCGACTTGGTGGCTGACATCGTCAAACAGGAAGCCTTACTGGAATTCCTCGTGGCCCGTAGCCGCATGACCGGCCACACACTCGACCGCGTGGGTGGTTCGGCTGCCGCATTCAATTACCTCTATCTACCACGGCTGCATCGCAAGGGTTATGTGGCACCGCACGTTGGCAGCCAGACGCTGCATACTGCCAGCCCCGGCGGTTACGTGATGGACTCGTTGCCCGGCTTGTACCGACAGGTGTTGGTGCTCGACTTCAAAAGCCTGTACCCGAGCATCATGCGTACTTTTCAGGTAGACCCGTGGGCGCTTTGGGAAGGTATGCAAGCACCCGAAGAGAACACCATTCCGGGCTATCTAGGCGGTCGCTTTATGCGCAAGGGGGCCATATTGCCGACCTTGCTGGATCAGCTATGGGACGCACGTGATGTCGCCAAGGCGCAAAAGAACGCCCCGCTGAGTCAAGCCATTAAGATTCTAATGAACTCCTTTTACGGCGTGCTGGGTTCCGACCTTTGTCGCTTTTTTGATCCTCGCTTGGCGTCGTCGATCACCCGGCGCGGCCACGACATTATGATTCGCTCGAAAGCGTGGTTTGAAGCGCAAGGCTTAACGGTCATTTACGGCGACACCGACTCGCAATTCGTCTGGGTGCGCGATGGCGTCACCGACCCCGATGCGTTGGGCGCTGAATTGGCCGTGGGGCTGAACGCTTTTTGGCGGGACGAAATACAGCGCGAATTCGGCATAGAAAGCCGTTTGGAACTGGAGTACGAAACCTGTTATCAGCGTTTTCACATGCCCACCATTCGTGGCACCGAGCAAGGCTCCAAAAAGCGCTACGCCGGGTTGGTGGTCGAGCCGAATGGCGAAGAAAAGCTGGTGTTTCGCGGCATGGAAGCGGTGCGGTCAGACTGGACACCGCTGGCGCAGCGCTTTCAACATGAACTCTACCAAGCCTTGTTTCACGACCGATCATTGCAGCCCGTGTTACAACGTTTTGTGCGGCAACTGTTTGCGGGTGAATTGGACGATGAACTCTGGTACCGCAAGCGCTTGCGCCGCCCCGTATCCAGCTACGCCAAAAGTAACCCACCGCATGTGCAAGCGGCGCGCCGCTATGAATTGCTGACTGGTAAGCCGCCACAAGGATGGGTGCGGTATCGGCAAGGACTGCACGGTGTGATGGTGCCGGCCGATGGTGCTCAGCCCATTAACTATCAACACTATTTTGACAAGCAGTTAGCACCCATCGCCGATGCCGTGTTACATGTCATGGGGCAGGATTTTCAAACGCTGGCTGGCCCCCAATTACCGTTGCTCTAGGCGACAACCGCCCTTACAGAATCGTAATTACCGATTCTCTCCGCTGGTGCTACTCTATAACCTCTTCACCCAATCGCAGGCGCGCATGAAAATTCTGGTGATCGAAGACGATCAGCAACTCAAACAATTCGTTTGTCAGGGCCTTGAGCAGGCAGGCTATGTGGTGGACAGTTGTGACAACGGCAAAGACGGCTTGATGCTGGCGGTGTCGGAAACACACGACCTGATCATCGTGGACCGAATGTTACCAGGGGTGGATGGCTTGACCATTGTCCGTACCTTACGTGCGTCTAATCTTGCGACGCCGGTACTGGTGCTCAGTGCCTTAGGGGAAGTCGAACAGCGCGTGGAAGGTTTGCGCGCGGGCAGCGACGACTATCTGGCCAAACCCTTTGCCTTTGAAGAACTGCAGGCGCGCGTGGAAGCATTGTTGCGCCGCGGCCAACAAAGTGCTGAACCGGTTACAGCCATTGAGCTGGGTGACTTGCGACTCGATCTGCGCACCCGCCAAGCCTTTCGTGCCGGGCAAAAAATTCATCTGCAACAACGCGAGTTCCGCTTGTTGGAATACTTGATGCGCCATGCCGGACAAGTGGTGACGCGCACCATGTTGCTAGAAAACGTGTGGGACTATCATTTTGATCCGCAAACCAATGTCATTGATGTACACATCAGTCGGTTGCGGCAAAAGATTGATCTGGGCCAAGACACCAGTCTGATCCAAACGGTGCGGGGAGCGGGCTATGTCTTCCAAAGCCCCTGAGAAACTCTGGCGCAGTTCCAGTTTTCGTATCACGGTGCTGTATCTGGGGCTGTCCTGGCTCACCCTCGCCATTGTGATGCTATTTATGTATCAGCATATTCGCAGTCAGCTGTGGGAAGGCATTCATGCCCAGCTTGATCAAGATGTCGTGCGCATAGAACGGTTTCATCAGCGGCAACCACTGGACCCGGATCGTCCCCTACCCGCCTACAACAGCGAACAGGGCTCAGAGCGCCTTTGGATTCTAGAAGTGGAGCGGCGTAACGGCCACGACAAGGTCTATACGGGGCCCAAACCGCACTCGTTTTCAGTTGCCCGGCCACCCGGTTTTAGTCAGGGTTCTTCAGCGATGCTGATGGAAGAAGGCGGCCACCTGTTCATCACGCGCCGTATTGCCCTACCACCCAATTTAATGGTGCGTTTTGGCCGCAACGTGGACTACCTGTACGCCATTGATGCTGCATTGCGCGGAGCCATTATCAGCGGGTTGGTACTGACGCTGCTATTAAGTTTGGCGGGCGCTATTTTGCTCGGGCGGCGCACGGTGCGGCGCTTGAACGACATCAACCGCCTGTGTGCCGATATCGTTGCGGGGCATATGGACAAACGGGTGCCGGTGGAAACCGGGCGCGATGACTATGATCGCTTGGCGCTCAGCATCAACTTGATGCTAGACCGTATTCAACAACTGATGCACAGCATTCAACAGGTGTCCGATAACATTGCGCATGATTTGAAAACGCCATTGGCTCGATTGCGCGCCCGACTGGAATTGATTCGACAGGATCAGGACGGTGAGGTCATGGATGAGGTGATGGCGGAAGCGGACCGTATGATGGTGATGTTCAACGCATTACTGCGTATCGGTCGCTTGGAGGCGGGCAGTGCGCAGTTGAAGCGCGACCGTATTGATCTGCGTGCTTTGGTGCAGGACCTCGCTGAACTCTATGAGCCCTTGTTGGAAGACAAGGGTATTCAGTTTGGTGTGGTCGGTAGTGATGTGTTTACCCAAGGCGACCCGGATCTCTGGTTCCAAGCGCTCGGCAATCTGCTTGATAACGCCTTGAAGTACACGCCAAGGGGTGGTCAGGTGAGCATACGGCTGCAGGCTTCGCCGGTACCGACGATTGAGATCATTGACAACGGGCCAGGTATCGCACCCGAACAGCGTGAGCAAGTATTCGAGCGCTTCTTCCGTGCCGAAGCGCATCGGCAGACGGAAGGATTTGGCCTAGGCTTGAGCTTAGTTAGGGCTGTGACGCATATCCATCAGGCGGAATTGTCGTTGCACGACACCGGGCCTGGTTTGCGGGTGCGTATTCAGCTTGCGTCGTCGGGGTAGAACTTCATTGAGACTGAATTGATGCAGTAGCGCAGACCGGTCTCGGTCGGACCATCGGGAAACACATGCCCGAGGTGAGCGTCGCAATTGCCACAACGTACTTCGACCCGCACCATGCCGTGGCTATTGTCTTCGTGCCGGGTGACATTGGCGCTTTCCATTACTTCGGAAAAAGACGGCCAGCCGCAGCCCGCATCGAATTTATGGCTGTTCACAAACAACGGGGCATCACAGCAAATACAGTGGTACTGACCCGGTGTGAAGGTGTCCCAGTAGGCGCCAGTGAACGGGCGCTCGGTGCCTGCTTGGCGTGTGACACGGTATTGCTCTGGCGTCAGTTGCGCCTGCCATTCAGCGTCGCTTTTCTTTATGTCAGCCATGCTCTTATCTCTCCGAAGCTCCTCCAGCCTACAGCCGGAAGGAGAATTTAAAATCGAGTCGTGGATCAACGAAATTCTGCACCACACCCAAATCCAGCTCGGTGCCGTCGTCCGCACACTGCTCGCCTTGGCGCTGGGTAACCTGTCCGGTATTTACCTGGAGGCCTAGCTGTGCGTTAAACACGGGGTTCACCTGCCAACGGTAACCCCAGCGGCCACTCACGTTAACCGGAATCAAAGGACGGCAAGCGTCAGCCAGTTCAGCCCCGTCCACAGGTACGATTTGTACCCAATTCACACTGGTGCCCCAATAGAATCCGCTCTCGCGCTCTTGCATGCGGTTCCAGTGAATACCTAACAAATGCAGCGTCGCTGAATCATTGGTGTAGAAATTGTATTGCGGGCCGATCATCGCGTCATTGCGTGGTACGTCCACGGCAACATCAAACATGACGGGGCCTTCGTCGAAGTAGGCCTCCAGTCCTTGCCAGAGACGATAAGGATCAAAACGAATTTCCACCGCCTGTGCAGGCATGGCCAGTATCAACGCCAATAAGGCCACTATACGCATGGTTGGTTCCTCAGCCCATTTTGTCCGAAGCATACCACACTGGAAAGAATTACCCAGCGCTGACAGACGCCCGCGTGCTCCACCGTGCTAGAATCGCCCGCCATGGACTGGCTGAAAAGGCGCTTGCCGCCGCATCAATTACAATTTGCGATCATCACGCTGGTGGTTTCAGGCTTACTGTTGCTGGGCTATGCGGTCGGTTATGTTGTGGGTGCGCGTGCCGTGCCATCCGTAGAACAGGTTGCAACGACGGATGAACAGCGCCAAAGCGCCTTGCGCGACGACATGCGCCGCCTCACCGCATTGATTCAAGCTCAGGTGGATGGGGCAGAGATGACCCAAGAAGCCGTAACACTGTTACGTTCTGAGTTGACGGAATTGCAAAGGGCGTATCACGAATTGGAACAAGCACATCAGCAGCAAGCAGAAGCGCTTCGGCGCGCTCAAGAGCAGCGCCAGCGTCTAGAAGCGGAGCATTAAGGGTCTAAAATACCGGGCGGTGTGTGCGGTCAAAATCCAGTAAGCTGCCGGGTATGGCGACCTGCTCTGTGGTCGGTTGCAATAAGGTGGTTGCTAAGCGCGATAAGGGTACCGCGCGAATGTCGAGCAACTTGAGACCTTGGCGCTGATCTGCCGTAAGCCGACTTAAGGTTAAACCAATCATTTCTGACTGCGGATGCAGTTTGCGCAAAATCGCCAATGCTTCCATCGAGGGAGCGATGCCCATATCCAGGGCGATGATCATGACGTCTATGTCGTGGTATTCCGCCAGTCTTTCCGCCCCTTCACAGTCCGTCGCTTCATACAGCACGGTGTTGGGCATGCCCATGTGCAAGGCAGATTCAATCTGTCGCCGCACAACGGGCTGTGAACACACCAAGAGTACATTTTGGCATTGCATGGTGACGTCTCCCATCACATGAACTCGTCCTTTGAGCTTAGTGCAGCGAAGCGTATTAGACTGTTGTGATTGGGTTACAAAATGTCAGGAAACAAAAAAGGGCCGGTTGGCCCTCTAATGACGATGCGCGAACTTATTGCTTCGTCGCATGGCCGCGTCGTGCTTCACGGAAGGTTACCATGCGTTGACGCGCTTCGTCGTACAACGTCAGGGTCAGTAGGCGTGGCGTACGCAACCATGAAATCTTATTCACCGCTTCTAAGTCCGGGATGCCGCGCACCACTTCTTTAAGGCGGTAAAAGGGCACTTTGCTGTCTAGGTGGTGAATGTGGTGCAAGCCGATGTTGGCCGTTAACCAATTCATAAAGCCGGGCATGGCCAGTTGGCTGCTGCCTTCGATCGCCGCCTGGTGGTAATTCCACGTCTCTTGTGGCGCCCAATAGGCGTCTTCAAATTGGTGCTGCACGTAGAACAGCCAGATGCCGATCATCATGGCGAGATACAGTGTTAAGCAATACACCGCTGCGACGAAGCCGAAACCCAGAAAAGTACCGAGCAAAATCACAATGGCCGCTAACACAACGTTGTTGCTGAGGATGCTGCGCCAGTTTTCTTTGAACGGCGTCGGGTGGCCAAAGGGTAAGCGCATTTTAAGTAACAAGAAAGCGGGCCCCAGTACAATGATGACCAACGGATTGCGATAGAAGCGGTACCCCAAGCGGCCCCAGAAACCGGCTTCTCGGTATTCGTCCACCGTCCACGTTGTGACATCCCCCGCACCTCGCTTGTCAAGGTTGCCGGTGCTGGCGTGATGCATGGCGTGCGTGCGTTTCCAATAGCTGTAAGGAATGCCGGTGGTAACACCTAATGCCTTACCAACCCACTTGTTCAGTGTCTTGTTGCGAAAAAAAGAGCCGTGGCCGAGATCGTGCTGAACCAAAAAGATGCGCACCATGAAGAAGGCGGCGGGGACGGTCAATACGACACTGACGACAGGGTAACTTTGCCAGAGTGCAGCAGCAGCGGCAAAAATGACGATGAAGGGAACGACGGTGAAAATCACTTCTAGCCAAGCGCGACCGGTGCGGGCCTGAGCGTACGCGCGCACCTGTTTGGCTATTTGGCGGTAATCGGTTGTGGTCATATGAGCATTTTCTTTCTTATGTCAGGTGGCTGATTTTACTGATCGATACCAGAAAAACCATGACAATCGTATGACTGAGCGGGCTTTCCGACTAAGGTCTAGCGTGGTTTGTTGCGGGTGTTCAGCTACAACCCTTGCAGGATAGGGTCTCTGGACGAGATCGTAGATCGGCGTTCGGCGCTTCTCCCGAGAACGTAAATTTGCTACCGTTGCGGCCTCGTCACAAACGCATGGGGTTTTACGGTGATCATCTTCAGTTACGGCGTACTATTGCTGATACTCATTGCCACACCGGCACTCTGGACACGTTGGTGGCATTTTAATCGATTCACGGCGTATTCGTGGACCCTTGTGGTGTTTATGGCCTGTACCGGCATTGTTTTTCTGGGCTTTGGCGAGATCGACTGGGCCCGCGTGATGGGTCTGTTTGTGCTGATGATTGCCATGACGGCCGCGCGCTTATTCTACGGGCGCAAGCGTGATGAAGAGGCGCGGGCAACGGAGCAAGCCCCAAAAGATTAAGGGGTTTTTAGAGCGCCTCAAGCATACTGCTGACTACGTCACGCTCAAACACGCGGGTCTTGCCGTCGTCAAAGCGAATATGCAACTGGGCTTCGTCTTCACGTATTAACGTACCTGCACCAAAAAAATTGTGACGCACACGGCGCGGCCCTGTTTGTGCCGCGCGCTCGGGTAACGGGCGACCCACCACGGTAAAAGACGCCCCAATTCGAGTTAAGTACTTTTGCGCCAAGGTTGTGATACCGGTTGCCAGTTCCAGTTCACCCGTGGAAGGTGTTGCCGGATCGCGCAGTGCCTTGCCCAACGCAACGCTTAAGGGCACTTCCATTTCATGCACAAACGCACTGCGCTCGTCATTCACCGCAGGCGTATACAGGTGCACTTCGTGTTGGCCGCGGGTCAGCGCCACATAGAGCAAACGTCGCTCGCTTTCTTCGTCTACCGGTAAGCGCAAGTCGCCGTCGGGTCGATACGGGTAGAAGTGTTGATTCAATCCGGGAATCAGCACAATGGGCCATTCACGTCCTTTGGCTTTATGAATGCTGGTTAACGTTAAGGCTGCCCCGGTCGGTTTTTGTGCCGATTGAATGTCTTGCAGCCAAGCGTCCGCTTCTGCTGCCGGTCGATCGTTCTGCTGCAAGAAACTCAAAAACGCCTTAACCGTTTCCTTTTGCTCGTCGCTTTGTTGCGCGGAGAATGCACCGCTGGCGAGTGCGTTTAAGTAATCCGTGTTGTTTAACCACGCGCTGACCAGTTGTTTCGCTGTGGTGTTGGGCTGCTCGGCTAATTGAATGACACTGCCGCGTAAGGCCAACTGTTCCTGTTGCCAGTGTGAGCATTTGGGCGGCAACTGGGCCATAAAATGCTTGCCCAGCCCAGACGTCGCAGACGCCAATCGCGTCGCCATTTGCTTCAGGATATCGCGCTGGATCTTCGGGTACGGCTGGGTGAGCAGCGTCATCCAGGCTTGCGTGCGCGCCGCCTTGTTGAGCGAAGCGAAGCGACCACTGGCGATGCTGAGCAACAGCAGCAAGGGTTGTAGCTCATGGCGTTGCAACACGCCGCGCTCGGTTTCCAGATGAAAGGGTATGTTGAGCGTTAATAGCTGCAACTCCAGTCGTGCAGCTTGCGCCCACAACCGATGCAAAACGGCGATGTCCGACAGCGGGCGCTGAGCGCGAAGCTGGGTTATTTGCTGCACGAGGGCGGCGGTTTCATCGGTCACGCGATGCAGGTGCAGGGCTGTATCCGGTGTGCTGTCGTGCGCACAGGTCAGCACGGGTTGGCGGCCCTGGTTGTGCTGGATCAGATGGTTGGCCGCCAGCGCGACTTGCGGCCCGTAACGAAAGGTATGGCTGAGCGTATGCACATGGCTATTGGGGTAACGTTCGGGGAACTGGTGCAGCATAAAGCTGGGATCTGAGCCGCGAAATTCGTAAATGGTTTGATCAGGGTCACCGACCACGGTCACGGTGGCACGCTCGCCCGACAGTGTTTCCAGTAACAGGTGTTGGATTGCGTTAATGTCTTGAAACTCGTCCACCACAATGTGATCTAAATGATTGGCAAACTGTGCCGCGATGTCGGACCGATGGCTGAACAGTGCGACGGGATCGTACAGCATGTCAGCAAAGGTGATGCGTTGTTGTGTCTTGCGCCATTTTTCTAAACGTTCAAAGGTTTTTACCAACAAGTGCGCATTGCCGGGCATGCCCAGTTGCTTGAACACCACGGCGGGCGGCTCCAGCCCCGCTTTGACGCGCTCAATGAAGGTCAGTGTGGGCTCTACCCATTTGCGTTTGTTGTTTAGAATGTCCTGCGCTTGCTCGCCGGTGGTGGCCAGTTCTTGTAACCAACGCCAAATGCGTGGCTCTAACTCGCCGTCGCTGAGAATGTCGCCCTGAAACGGCGGCAGCAAGCCGCGTTGAATCAGCGTGCGATAAATACTGAGGCCCAGTGAATGAAAGGTGCGTACATCGGGCAGCGGGCCTTTGTTGCGGGCGCGTAAGCGCTGCAAGAAATCCTGTTGCGCGCTGCGGTTGTACATCAGCACCAGTAAGCGCCGAGGCGGTACGCCGTCTGCCAGCAAGGCTTCGGTTTGCCCAATCAGGGTCGAGGTTTTGCCTGAACCGGCCACGGCAATCACACGGCTGTGTTGCTGCCGCGCCGCAATGACGCGGGCCTGTTCTGGGGTGAAGCCTGACATTACTGCACGTTACCCAAGGAGAGAGGGGCGAAGGATAAAGCATCACTGCATCCATTGCACCTGACCCTAGGGTGAGTGTGGGGCGTTCGGCGTGGTCTTGGTTACTGGTCTGCTATTAGTGTCGACCAATGCGGATCAGCGCGCTCAATGTAAGCCGCTGAATCCAGCTCCCAACGGTTATGGATGCGTCGACTGAAATTCAGATACAGCTTGCCGTCAAGGACACTGAACGCCATTGGGTCTATCCGCACTGCCTTGCCATCGGCCATGCCATAGGCGCGGTACCCGCCGTATTGCGGGGCATAGGCTTCCGGATTGGCATCAAACAACGCCTTGTGCTCCGCGCTACTGAACAGCCAAACGGTGTCTTGCCATTCACTTTGGAACTCGGTGTCGCCACGCACCGCCTGATTCTGCGTAAAATACGCCACGGTGTCGTAGCCCTGAATGGCGTATTGACTGCGAAAACCGGTGTATATCGGTTCAACCGCTGCGCTGATGGCTGGAAGGCCGAGCAGCAGAAACAACGTGCTGATGGCGAAGGGTAATTTTGCTAGGGAAAGAGTAGTGGACACGATAGAACGCTCTTGTTGGGGTTCAACAATAAGAGTGCTGTGCGTTCATAAAGTTCAAAAGGGATTCTCACTTTTATGCCCGCTCGGACTGCAGTAACCCCTAATTGAAAGAATTGTCCGATTCACAGTCTAAGATTTCTCTAGGATGTGGTGTGAGTACGCTTTCTTAAAACAGCGTCTTGATTTCAGAAATTACGATGGTTATGGTGCCTCAGACAAACTTTGCCATATTATCCGTGGCTTTCCACAGTAAGACCGTAATGTTTGGCTCAAAGGGAGCATCTAAAAACCCCCTTTTCTCAAGCTGGCGTTGTTAAAAATGTCCTCAAAATGCTCATTTACAGCCAGTAAACTGCGCTTTATCGGGCATTTTTGCCTAGCCAGCTTTTCGCCTCTGAGGTTTTTAGATGCTCCCCAAAGCCTTATATCCTGTTGCTTGCGATGTAAAAATAGCCATAAAGTTTGTAGCAAACCACCAGCAGTAGGATTCTGCTTGGTTAAAGGAATAATTCAATAAAGGAGCTTTTTCATGAGTAATGTACTGATCAACGGCCGTACTGCCGTGCACGCCGGTTCCGGCGGGATTCTCAATACCATAGATGTCTGCAAAACCCAGATCGGTAACTCGATCGTGCCCATTCCTTACCCCAACATAGCCGAGAGTAAAGACGCTGACGCGACGGCGTCTACTGTGTTCATTAATGGCCATCCGGCTTGCACAGCAGCGTCGGTTTTCGCGTCCAGTACGGGCGATCAACCCGGTAAAAAAGGTGGCCTCCGCTCAGGAAGTACCCAAGGCGCAGCGGAGTTCATCACCAGTTCCCCGAATGTATTTATTGAAGGCGAACCCGCTGTGCGCATGGGTGACCTGATGGTCTCCAACGATGGCAATACACCGCCTGCGCCACTGATGCAGCCCGGTGGCCCTATGCCACCTGAACTCCGAGCCGCCGCCGTAAATTCGGTTGAACCCCCTGTAGACCACCATTTGGATTACTGCATAACCCACACCCAGGGTGGTACACAGCTGCAAGATGTTCTCTAGGGGCATAGCATAGACCGTGTGACCAATCAGTATTTACATTTGAACACGTTCAAGGATAAGGACATGTCACAAATACGCGCACTCCGCCATTCCAGCATTACCAGCTTTGACTTTAAAGAAGACCTACAGCTCCATCGGCCCGGCATGCGACTGCCCCAGCAAGGGGGCGGACACTATCTGGTTCCCCTGACCGCCAGCCAGCCTACATCTTGGCAAGCCCGAGCAGCCGGTGATCCACTACCCGAACTGGCTGACGTGCCCAACCTGCTGATGCCGGTGCGCTTGCTGCGCCTGAAAGCCGATGGCAGCACACAACCCTTGCGGGCCGCTTGCTGGCTCTACGTCTTTCAGAACGGTTACCTCTGGCGTGAGATTCGGCTGCCTTATGGCCATATGCCATTACAGCAAGACGTCAACCTATCCCTACACGCTGGCAAAGACCAACGCCCGGCTCAGTGTCTGGGCGGTGAAAACCTGGTGCTACCGTACCGAATCAACGGCGAAAACCCCGAATACCGCTTGGCTTTTTCCGAAGTTCAATGGAGCTGGCAGCAAATACAGGCTGTCGGTGGTATACACCCGGAAGACCCTCGCAACGCCAATGGCGAAGATCTGCAAACCGCAACCACGCTGTCCGCTCTGGAGCAGCGCGCCTGCGTACTGCCGCTGACCGATGAAGACATCAACGACTGTCGGGTTCAGGTATTGAGTGGCCCGTCACAGCCGGACGTTGCCGCTGAGCCTCAGGTCGACGTCGAGACTCTGACCCTGCCGCACCTGTTGATCGTGGATACCCTGCAAGATGCCCGGGAGCTCAAAGCACAGCAGGACGAATTGATCGCCCTGCAAAATGCCGGACAGCAAAGCCAGCAGACGGGCCAGTTAGGGTTGGCACGCATGATTCAGGATCTGACCGCAGACGGTGGCCCCATGGATCTGGTGAAGCACCTGGCGGAAAACCGCTACGACCAACAATTGCTGGACACGTGGGACAGCGTGAGCGACCAACTGCCTGAACGCATGGAAGCGGCCGAACAAGCGTTACTGGCTTACCTGCAACAAGATGACTTTACCTTGGCCATCAGTGACTATATGCAGTCCGATGACCTGCTGAGCAACGAATTAGGGTTGTCTCTGTTCTCTCAGTTTATTCAGCATTTGGTGATGCCGGATTCCCTCGCCTGGCTCTGCACCGTGTTGGGGGATGAGCAAGCCGACCAACACCCTGTGTATGCACCCGCTCGCGGAGTAAACGAAGCACTCAACCTGCAATTGGTGCACCGCACCAATTTAACCATTCCCCTGCCGGATCAGGAAGATGAACGCCTGCGCGGGATAAATTGGGCAGACCGTTTGCAACTGCTGTCGCTGTTGCCAACCACACTGAACGGCATCATCGGCAAGTATACCGAACTGGCCACCACCCAAGATGCGGCCAACCTCAGTCGAGTATTGAACAACGTCAGCCAACGTTTCGAGCGCTTTACACAAATCGCCACGCAGATAGAGTCAGCTCCTATGCGCGTTTGGATGCCACCCGCTAACCTGAAGCCGCACAAAGGCTATCGCTACCTGAACAGCACCTTCACCGAAACCCTGCATAGACTGGGCAGCTTGCAAGTACTGCAACTGCGCCCGACCGAGCAGAGTGTGGATAGCTTTATGCGACGTTTGAACACCCACCCCGGTGTGCAAGGGGCTTTAACGCCCACGCTGGGCATACTGCTGGGGGTTAATGGTATTTTTGCTATTAACAAGGCAATGAAAGAGCAATCTATAGAAAACAGTTTGGCAGCAACCAGTACCACAGTGTCCTTCTTAGTATTGGTGATGGAGTCCCTGCAAAAGTGGGTGCCGAAGCCGATCGAGTTGCAACTTAATTCTACGATCCAAGTATCAGGCAGGCAACGTAATTTCATAGTAGAAAGTGGTAGGCTGCATCGCTTAGTCCATGGCGGCACCTTCCCGATTGTGCTGCGTGCCTTGGTCATCGGTGAAGCGATTCTAGGCGTCGCACTCGGAATTTGGCAGGCCGTGCGCGGGGTGCGCACCGGTAATGCCGGTGTCGCTGTGGCTGGTGGGTTGTTGGCCTTTGCCGGTCTGTTGATGCTGGCTACCCATATTGCGGTGATGAAGGGGCTGCTGGTAGTGATGGCACTGACGCCTTTTACCGCTGCGCTGCTGGCTCTGGGTCTCATTGCGCTGAGTATCATCTTAGCCATCCGCTCCGAGCACACGGTTTTAGAGCAAATTGTCCGTCACGGCTGGTTTGGTAGCCATCCCTATACCCGCGGGGTTTCCGGATTACAACCACCAACCGGTGAGAACCCGTCAACCATCCAGCAAAACCTGTTGCACCATCTGCAAAGTAGCCCGCCAGACGGACAGCAAGAAGACCCCTTTATTTGGCCTGACGCAGAGCCGGAGCTGACCGGCGAGTTACAAGCGTTCACTCGGCAACTGTTTCACTTCAGTGCGCAAATTAAGGTCTACAGTCTAACGGAGCCGTCCATGGTCGCCACGGATCATCCAGCACCCCGCCAACCCACGAACCGCATTGTGGAGCTTTATGTGCGGTTGGGCGCTTTTGCCCCCATCGATACGGTGTTGGACGGAGAGTTGACCCTCATTGGCCATAAATACCCGCTGTCTCGTTGTTATGTGGTGGAGGGGCGTTCGCATGCGTCACCAGATGGCATCAGCCCGCCACAAGAACTTCGTATCCTGCTGGAAGTGCATGAAAGCATGGCGCGCAGCCGGATCAGCGCCCAAGCGTGGCTGGACCCCGATGGCAGCGGACAGGTGCAAGTACCGGAACGCCCGGTTACCTGTCGTTGGAACCGCACCGTCCAACCCATGAATATCCATGAATGGCAGCGCCTGAAGCAATTGGCTGTTCAGAAACCCCTCGGGGCACATGATGACATGGTCATGGTTGACCAAGGGCTCCATTGCCGGATGGTACCCAGAGAGGAGGCCCTGTTCCGACCCTTTTTGAGCCTGGGAGCCCACTGATGCCGGTCTTTCGTGGTCTACGCTTACCGCGTGCGCAGTACCCACTGCCACCGTTAACGGGCAATAAAATCTACTATCGCTTAACGTGCAAGAACGATCAGCCCGTGGCCTTGCCCGCCGACAAGGTGTTGGCCAGCGATGGTTATTCAACCAACAGTGATGACTCTACGCTGGTCGGTGAGCAGAGCTACAATCATATGTACGGCAAGGTCGTCAGCAAAGGCATTGGCATGGTCAGCGACCTGCGTGGTGATTTTCTGATTTACGGCTGGCGGCCTTGGATGGCCCCCATGACTCTGCTCTGGGCGATCAGCGGCGGGTTTGGGATTACTGGCCTGATCCTCTCTCTATTTGGCTCAGGCACTGCGGCCCATTGGATATGGGACTGGCCGGGCGTGGCCTTCTGCGCGGTGTTGTTTTACATCAGTTTCTGGTGGTACTTTCGCAGCCCTTTCAGTCACTACATAGTGTTTGACCGACGCCACCGACTGATCCATCTGCCTCGCTGGTTCAGCCATAAGCAAGACAGCATTCGTTGGGAAGACGCTGACTTGTGTGTATTGGATATGCTCACCGGCTATTTTCATGAGTCCATCACCACCGAGTTGAGCGTGGTGCCACCACCGCTGAGCTTACAACAACAGGGCACCAAACCTTGGTGGCGGTTCTTTAAATACCACTACGACAGCAAGCGCCCCGTCGACCTAAAAGAACATGACGGTTACCCCTTTGAAGGCGCGGAAGCGGTGTTTCGGTTCATTGTTGATTTTATGACCCGCCCGCCCGAGCGGTCTGTTGCATTGGATGCGATGAGCTATAAAGAGTGGAGCATTGAGATGAAGCAGCTTGGGAATAATGATTTTGAACAAGCTGTCAGCAAGAATAGAAAGTTCTGGTCCCTGATTGACCCCGAACGTCTACCTACTGAACCCAACTGGGTACGGGATGAACAGGGCCGGTGGCAGCAAGTGCGCCCGGCGGTGCGAGCTCGTTTTGGGTGGTTCGGATTGTGGAACAAAAGTTACACTTTACCGCCTCACCTGCGGGGTACCCGGGCCGACCCTGCTTGCAAGGATGATCCCCTTGCTCCCTTGCCCGTATCCCGCTGGTACGCCATTGAAGACGGCGGTACCGGTGAACTGGTCGGCCAACCGCCTGAAGTTCTGGCAGCGGTATTGCGCGGAGAAGGCATGCCGAGCAAGGAAACACTAGGCCAAACTCGCCTGAAGGAAGGTGGCTGGCCAGGCCCCGAACGCGACTGGTGGTATGAGCAGTTTGAAGAACAGGTGTCCGGTCAGGATAACGCGGAGTTTGAAGGTGCCGCTGCACTGAAGCAGGAGCGGAACTGATGCCGGTCTTTCGTGGCTTACGCTTACCGCGTGCGCAGTACCCACTGCCGCCGTTAACGGGCAATAAAATCTACTATCGCTTAACGTGCAAGAACGATCAGCCCGTAGCCTTGCCCGCCGACAAGGTGTTGGCCAGCGATGGCTATTCACCCAACAGTGATGACTCTACGCTGGTGGGGGAGAAGGGATATAGCCTTCACGGACATAAGGTCACAGACAAACTGTGTAATGTCGCTGTCGACCTGCGCGGCGATTTTTTGATTTACGGCTGGCGGCCTTGGATGGCCCCCATGACTCTGCTCTGGGCGATCAGCGGCGGGTTTGGGATCACTGCACTGATTGCTGCGCTCACCACCGAAGGGGAGTCCATTCATTGGGTATGGGACTGGCCGGGCGTGGCCTTCTGCGCGGTGCTGTTTTACATCAGTTTCTGGTGGTACTTTCGCAGCCCCTTCAGCCACTACATTGTGTTTGACCGACGCCACCGACTGATCCATCTGCCTCGCTGGTTCAGCCATAAGCAAGACAGCATTCGTTGGGAAGACGCTGACTTGTGTGTATTGGATATGCTCACTGGCTATTTTCATGAGTCCATCACCACCGAGTTGAGCGTGGTGCCACCACCGCTCAGCTTGCAGCAACAGGGCACCAAACCTTGGTGGCGGTTCTTTAAATACCACTACGACAGCAAGCGCCCCGTCGACCTAAAAGAGCATGACGGCTATCCCGCTGAAGGCGCGGAAGCGGTGTTTCGGTTCATTGTTGATTTTATGACCCGCCCGCCTGAGCAGTCTGTTGCATTGGATGCGATGAGCTTTAAAGATATGGGCATTGAAATGAAGCAGTTCGGGAACAATGACTTCGAGCGCACAATAAAAAACCATAAAGAATTCTGGTCCCTGATTGACCCAGAACGCCTACCCACAGAGCCCAACTGGGTGCGGGACGAACACGGCCATTGGCAGCAGGTGCGCCCCGCAGTGCGAGCCCGTTTTGGGTGGTTCGGATTGTGGAATAAGAGTTACACCTTACCACCTCACCTGCGGGGTACCCGAGCCGACCCCGCTTGCAAGAATGATCCCCTTGCTCCCTTGCCCGTATCCCGCTGGTTTGCAGTTGAAGACGGCGGTACCGGTGAACTGGTCGGCCAACCGGCTGACGTTTTGGCGGCGGTATTGCGCGGAGAAGGCATGCCGAGCAAGGAATCACTAGCCCAAACCCGTCTGAAGGAAGGCGGCTGGCCAGGCCCCGAACGCGACTGGTGGTATGAGCAGTTTGAAGAACAGGTGTCCGGTCAGGATAAAGCGGAACCGTAGGTGCAAAGTTCCACAGCACTGTCGTAGGAGCTTAGGAGGCCAGCCCTCCGGCCGAATCTTCGCGGAGGACCGCGCTCCTACTATAACTTAGGCGCGATCTTGCACCAGCACCCAAGGCGCAATGACCAGCGCCCATAAGTCTTTTTTCTGGTCGTACCAGCTTTGTGCCTGCTCGTTGCTGACCCCAGCCACTTGCTCGGCTTCTGTCCAGCGCTGGAACTGTGCGGTATTGTCGCGGATCAACTCACGCCCAACAGCAATGAGGTCTAGGTCGTTGTGTACCACAATCACCTGGCCGCGAGCGAAATAAGGTTGCAGCTCCAGCCAGTTGATCTGTGCGGTTTCGGTGTTTAAAACGGCGGTGAGTTCTTCATCCGACAAGTCTTTGCGTGTTTCAGTCATGCGCTGCTCTAAGTTTCTAGGAGGCGTGCATTCTACCGCAAACGCTGCACGGCGAAAAAGGGCTGTGCTCGTACCGCCGGTTGCTGCTTAAGAAGACAGAATGCCCATCAGCTTTTGTGTGTATTCCACCGTTTCGCTGCCCAAACTGGTCAAGTACCCGCCGTCGTTTTGGGTGATGAGGCCTTTGCGAAAAAGTCGTTCTGCCGCAGCGACGGCTTCCGGCGCAGCTTCATGGCTGTGCACTTTGATACCAGCTTGCTGCGACTGGGAGTCGAACAAGGCCAACAGATTCAATTCAGCGAGGTGTTCGGGAGAGAAGGGCATGGTAGATCCTTTTGTTGTGTTGGCTAGCGCACGACTGCATGGATGCAGAAGGTAGAGCGACGCACGATGCCAAAGCCGAGAGGTACGTGGAATGCTTCAGAGCTGTTATAGATGTACCTGAGAGTTGTACTAAGGACAACAATTTAAGCAAATTGCTATGAATTTTTTTGTGCTGATAAGGTTCGTTGGCATGACCCAAGTGGAAACCCTGACCACTAGTGACGGTCGTCAGGGTTTCTGCTCAGTGACTTATAATCTCGAATGAGGTCTGGTTAGGACAGAAGCGTTCGCATGTTTCGAGATCAGCATTAGCCCGCATGGCTTGCCAACACTGACTGACAGCAGTGCATTGATTGCATCGCCGTTGGAGCAGGGATCTTTGCTTTTTTTCAAGTTCTGCAAATTGTGTGGCACTAATACCATGCTTTTCCATCATTCTAGGCATCAGAGTATCAGAAGGCTTCAGTTCGCTCTGAAACGGAGACCTAAGATACCGCGCAATTTCTGCTTCAACCTCGGGAGCTATGGGGTTTTCCAAGTCATCGATCATCTCCCGAAATACCATTGGAGCCCCAGTTCTTAACTGGCTCACGAGTCTTTTCGCGGATGCTTCGCAACAGAAATTTGCTAGGCGGTCATACCACTTAGGCGGTTTGCGGTTGAGTATTATTTCGCTACGTGTCATGTCGTTTCTCTCCACTTGGGGATTTTTATTATCAAGTGTAAGAAACGTCATAGTCTGACATGGATCAATAAATTGCCATTCACGTCAGTCGTGCCGATGGAACGCTGCGTACTAGACGCTGTCTATTTGCATCCTCATCTTCAAGGTGACTGTTGTTCTTGTTGATAGTTCATCACCCAGACTGCGGCTTGAAGGCGTGATTTCAAGCCCAGCTTTTTCAACAGGTTTTTCACATGTACTTTTACCGTACCCTCTGTAACATCCAGTTCGCGTGCGACCATCTTGTTGCTTTTACCTTTGGCGAGCAAATGCAGCACTTCCCATTCGCGTTCAGTTAGGGTGTCGGCATTGGGTGTCGTGGGAGCATCCTTACGGTGGCGTAACTGGGATGCAAGAATGGCGGTAACCTGTTCGCTCAGCACCATTTTTCCGTCCAGAGCCGAGCGCAGTAAGCGTGACAGCTCTAACGGGTCGGTGTCCTTTAGTAGATAACCGTCGGCGCCTAGTGATAAGGCGGCAACCACATCTTCCTCAGCGTCTGATACCGTCAGCATAACAATGCGGGCATCGATATCGCGCGCGCGCAGTTCGGTCAGGGTGGCGATGCCGTCCATACCTTTCATGTTCATATCCAACATAATCAAGTCAGGCTGCAAGCGCTCGACAGATTCCAGAGCTTCCTCGCCGGAACCGAATTCGCCGACCACAGTAACATCGGGTGTAACGTCGAAGAGTTGTTGCAGACCACGCCGAAACAGCGGGTGGTCGTCAACAATCATAACTTTGTATAGGGTATCCATAGCCATGCCCCAGCAGTTTAAGGCGAGTTGCCAATTTAACACAGGTCTGTTGTACCGCCATTACGCCCAATAGAGTATTGATCTGGGTCAGCAGTTCGGCCATTCACCTGGTTAAACAGAGGCCGCTAGGAAATAATTCTGAGCTTTCTTAGTGGCCGTAAATTTTATATATATGTAATTTATTAATAAGTGATATTTTATATTGTTGCTTTTTTGGTATTTCTGAAGGTCAGGCGGGGTTGTCCTGTGTTTGGTACTCAACTGGTAGTTCTATTTACGTCGGAATGCATATGTTCAGAATCCTTAACTGTGCGTTCAACGATAACCTGCTCCTCATGTATGCAATCAGGTTGAAAAGATAACAAAATGCGAGCGCCGCCTTCTACTCGGGTGGTCAGTGATAATTGGCCACCCAAGGATTCCGCACGCTCTCTTATGATCACCAGCCCATAGTGGTTCGGCCTATCACCTATCTCCGTTAGGCCGACGCCATCGTCCTCGATGGACAGGTTAATTTCGCCGTTGCGCGACGACAATGTCACCGTCACGGTTTCACCGCCACTGTGCTTGATGGCGTTCTGTATGCCTTCCCTAATGATTTGCACCAAATGAATTTCTTCCTGCGGGGATAGCGGTAAGTCAATCAAGCGGTAGTTCAGCACAATGTGCATGCTGGATTGCCGCGCAAGCTGGTCTCTGATCTCTTGCAAGGTGCTGTACAGCCCTTCGCTGTTGATTTTCAGGCGGAATGTGGTCAGCAAGTCGCGCAGGTGTCCATAAGCCGACGACAACCCCTCGCGCAGTTCGCCAAGCACGCCGGCCACCGCGGGTGATTGCTGTTCGCCGAGCGCTAATTCCAAGCGGACCACTTGTATCTTCAGGTAAGACAGGGATTGCGCCAGCGAGTCATGCAGTTCGCGCGCAATCACCGAGCGTTCATGAAACAGTGCGAGACGCCGGATTCGGTCATGCTCATGACGCAGGCTTAGAATAACCGCCAATTGATCGGCAATGGATTGGGTTAACTGGTTTTGCCATTCGGTGAGTGGATGGGCGGCGTTGGTGCGCACCAGCAGTACCCCATGTAGATGGTTGGCACGCTGCAGGAGAAAGCGCGTGTCCGTGTTGTTCAGTTTATCGTTCTGGCCATGAATACAGGTGTGGCAATTAAGTTGTGCACACTGCGTGTCCATAGGGTCGGAGGAGCAACGAATCTGATTCCACGGGCGTTCACCTTCTGGCGTGGCGAGACAGAGGTCCACGGTTTTAACGCCCAGTATTTGGCGCAACTCACCGATAAATCCTTCTAGGTCAATATCTTCCGGCCCTTGCTCAATGGCTTCCCGGGTCATGCGATACAGCAGTGTAAGAGATGTATTGCTGCGTTGCAGTTCCTGAGTTTTGAGCGCTATTTGCTGTTCTAAATGTTGTTGGGCGTTGGCTAAATTGCCGCCAGCCCACGTCAGTGTGCGTGCCAGCAAACCAAGCTCGTTCTGCGGAATGTGGCTAAGCTGGTAATGAAAGTCCCCTTTTGCCAGGCGGCTGGCGGCATCGGTCAGTAGCTTAACCGGCGTGGCGATGTGGTTCTTCAGCCAGTAAATGACCAGCAGAGTAATGGCAACCAAGAAGATAGCTGAGGAAACAAGCCACCGTTGGAGGGTCTGCAGTTTTTGCTCGGACTCTTCCTGCAACTGCATTACCCATTGGTCAATGAGCGCGACTTGTTCGTGCAGCGTGTCGGGTTCTGCAATCTCCTGCATGAGCTCTGGAAGGGAGGTCGCGGTCCAGTATTGGTGCGCCGTGTCATACAGTGGATTCACACCCTGAGGCGACTGTGACACCCGCGAGAGCATGGCGCTGTGTTGCCAGCCCTGATTCAGTTTGTCGATCAATAACTGCCGTTGAACGGCCTCGCCACTCTGCACCAACATGCCCAGCCGGTAGGTTTGCATACGCAAGGAACCAGCAACATTGATGGCTTCTGCATCATGCTGATTGCTGGAGGCGATTTTCCATGATAGCAATAACGCTATTACAGCAGTAATGGCAATAGCGATGACGCAAAGCGTTATTCTGCTAACGGCGGAATAACACATACCATTTGATGGAGCTGTCATGGGAGTACCTCTAAATTTCCGTCGTATGCATCGGGTCGGTGATTTCACCCAAAAAGAAGGTTGTACCGGTGTATTGTACGTCTATCCGCTTGACCCCTACTCCCTTAGGAGTACGCACCGAGAACCACACTGAGTAGAGAGGCTCCTTTCTACCGATTAACCGCGCTCCTCGCCTTGATCTAGGTCAAGTTACGCCTAGGCTTGGGCCTTATATTGAACGCAAGCAACCCCTTGGTCACGACATTCAAACAGGCTTCGGTGGCTAAAAAGTATACCGGATTAGGAGAACGAGCATGAGCCATTTCCTCGACAAACTACGCTTTTTTAAGCAAAAGGAGACGGCCTTTTCCGGCTCCCACGGCGTTACGACTGAAGAGAACCGCGCTTGGGAAAAAGGCTACCGGCAGCGTTGGCAGCACGACAAAGTGGTGCGGTCGACGCACGGTGTTAACTGTACGGGTTCTTGCAGTTGGAAAATCTATGTTAAAGACGGCTTGGTTACTTGGGAAACGCAGCAGACGGACTACCCACGCACACGCCCGGACCTGCCTAATCATGAGCCGCGCGGGTGTCCCCGGGGGGCCAGCTATTCTTGGTACATTTACAGCGCGAACCGCCTGAAGTACCCCAAGATTCGTAAATCGCTCATGCAACTTTGGCGTGCTGCGCGCGTGGAGCATGCCGACCCGGTGGATGCGTGGGCCTCTATCGTCGAAGACCCGGTTAAGGCCAAAAGCTATAAGTCGCGCCGGGGCCTCGGTGGTTTTATTCGCGCTCAGTGGGATGAAGTTAATGAGCTGATTGCCGCGTCCAATATCTACACCGCCAAAGTCTACGGGCCTGACCGCATTAATGGCTTTTCACCCATTCCGGCTATGTCGATGGTGTCTTACGCTGCCGGTTCGCGGTATTTGTCGCTCATCGGTGGTAACTGTTTGAGTTTCTACGATTGGTATTGTGACTTGCCGCCCGCGTCACCGCAGACCTGGGGCGAGCAAACGGATGTACCGGAATCGGCCGACTGGTACAACTCGGCCTACATCATTGTTTGGGGCTCTAACGTACCCCAAACGCGCACACCAGATGCTCACTTCTTGACGGAAGTACGCTACAAGGGCACTAAAACGTGCGTCATCGCGCCGGATTACTCGGAAGCCGCCAAGTTCGGCGATACCTGGTTGCACCCCCGTCAAGGCACGGACGCGGCATTGGCGATGGCATTTGGCCATGTCATCTTGCAAGAGTTTCATGTCAATACGCCGAGCAGCTATTTCACCGATTACGTGCGGCGTTATACCGACCTGCCTATGCTGGTGGTGTTGGAAGACATAAACGGCGAATTGCAACAAGGGCGTTTTCTGCGTGCGGCTGACTTGGCCGATAACCTTGGCCAAGCGAATAACCCCGACTGGAAGACCATTGCCTTAGATGAAACCACTGGTGAACTCTGTTCGCCCACCGGCTCCATTGGGTATCGCTGGGGTGAACATGGCAAATGGAATCTGGAAGATCGCGAAGGGGGCGCGGGCAACGATGTGAGTTTGCGGTTGTCATTGAAGGATAAGCACGACGAACTGGCCACCGTGTCGTTTCCCTATTTTGGTGGCAAAGAGCACGAGTACGGCTATTTTCAACACACCGATCATGAAGACATTCAACGCCGTCTGGTGCCGGTAAAACGCATCACGTTGGCCAATGGCGAAACCGCCTTGGTGACCACGGTGTTTGACCTGACGCTGGCGCATTATGGCGTCGACAATGGCTTAAACGACGCCAATACGGCCAAGTCGTTTGACGACGATGTGCCTTATACACCCGCGTGGCAAGAACAAATCACCGGTGTACCCCGTGCTGACGTCATTCGCATTGCGCGTGAATTCGCCAGCACTGCACACAAAACACGTGGCCGCTCCATGGTCATTGTCGGCGCTGGTATGAACCACTGGTACAACATGGACATGAACTACCGTGGGCTGATCAATATGCTCATGATGTGTGGCTGCGTCGGACAAAGCGGTGGCGGCTGGGCGCACTACGTTGGGCAAGAAAAGCTGCGCCCACAAACGGGTTGGTTGCCTTTGGCCTTTGGCCTGGATTGGCAGCGTCCGCCGCGCCAGATGAACAGTACTTCTTTCTTCTACAACCATTCCAGCCAGTGGCGCTACGAAAAATTGGAAATGAGTGAAGTGATCTCTCCGCTCGCGGATGCCAGCAAATGGACGGGCTCTATACTGGACTTCAATACGCGTGCTGAACGCATGGGCTGGTTGCCTTCCGCGCCCCAGCTCGGCACTAACCCTTTGCGTATTAAGGCCGCCGCCGATAGCGCGGGCATGGACGTGAAAGACTATGTCGTACAGCAGTTGAAATCAGGTGAGTTGACCTTCGCCTGCGAAGACCCCGACAACCCGCAAAACTTCCCGCGTAACATGTTTATTTGGCGCTCGAATTTACTGGGGTCTTCCGGTAAAGGGCACGAATACATGCTGAAGCACTTGCTCGGCACCAAACACGGCTTGCTGGGCAAAGACTTGGGCACCGACCTGAACAACACCGGTGGCGGAAGCAAGCCGGAAGACGTGGTTTGGCACGAAGAAGGTGCGGAAGGTAAGGTCGACTTGTGGGTAACGTTGGACTTCCGGATGTCCACTACCTGCCTGTATTCCGACATCGTTTTGCCGACTGCGACCTGGTATGAAAAAGACGACCTGAACACGTCGGACATGCACCCCTTTATTCACCCGCTGACCAAGGCGATAGACCCCGTGTGGGAGTCACGCAGTGACTGGGACATTTTTAAGGGCATTGCAGAATCCTTTTCTGCCTTGGCACCAGGGCACTTGGACGTAGAAACGGATGTGGTCACGGTGCCGTTGCTGCACGACTCGCCCGGTGAGCTGGCTCAGCCCTATGAGGTAAAAGCGTGGTGGAAGGGCGAATGCGAGCCAATCCCCGGCTTAACCATGCCCAATATTGCGGTGGTAGAACGCGACTACCCGAATACCTATGCACGTTTTACCGCGTTGGGTCCGGCATTGGAAAAACTGGGTAATGGCGGCAAGGGGATCAGTTGGAACACCGACGAAGAAGTCGAATTTTTAGGCAAGCTGAACCGCACGCATGGCGGCGGTGGCGCCAATCACGGGCGGCCACGCATCGAAAGTGCCATTGATGCCTGCGAAGTGATTCTGTCGTTAGCGCCGGAAACCAATGGTGCCGTTGCGGTTAAAGCGTGGGATGCGCTGTCGGTCTTCACCGGCCGCGACCATACGCACCTAGCCCGACCTAAGGCTGACGAAAAAATCCGCTTCCGCGATGTGGTGGCACAACCGCGTAAGATCATATCTTCCCCTACATGGTCGGGTTTAGAAGACGAGCACGTCTCCTACAACGCAGGCTATACCAACGTACATGAACTGATTCCATGGCGCACCATCACCGGGCGTCAGCAGTTCTATCAGGATCACGAATGGATGCGTGACTTTGGCGAAACGCAGTGCCTGTACAAGCCACCCGTCAATATGAAGACGATCCAACCGATGCTGAATCAACGCAGCAACGGCAACAAAGAGTTGGTACTCAACTGGATCACCCCGCACCAAAAATGGGGCATCCACAGTACCTATTCCGACAACCTGTTGATGCTCACCTTGTCGCGCGGCGGCCCGATCGTTTGGCTCAGTGAGACAGACGCCTTGGCCGCGGGCATCGTCGACAACGACTGGGTTGATGTATTCAACGTCAACGGCGCTATTGCAGCGCGTGCGGTGGTGTCGCAACGGGTGCCAGAAGGTATGAGCATGATGTACCACGCACAAGAGAAGATCGTGAATACGCCGGGGTCAAGCCTCACCGGCACCCGTGGTGGTATTCATAACTCGGTCACCCGCACCGTGATGAAACCCACGCATATGATCGGCGGTTACGCACAGCAGTCCTACGGCTTTAACTACTACGGCACCGTAGGGGCCAACCGGGACGAGTTTGTGATCGTCAGAAAAATGAATGAAGTCGACTGGCTGGATACGGAATAGGAGCTTGATATGAAAGTACGTGCCCAAATTGGCAAGGTCCTTAATCTGGACAAATGCATCGGCTGCCATACCTGTTCCGTGACCTGTAAAAACGTCTGGACGTCGCGTGAAGGTATGGAGTACGCCTGGTTTAACAATGTTGAAACCAAACCTGGTATTGGCTTCCCGAAAGAATGGGAGAATCAGGATAAGTGGAACGGCGGTTGGAAACGCAAGAACAGCGGCAAAATCGTCCCGCGTATGGGCGGCAAATTACGGGTGCTGGCGAACATTTTCGCTAACCCGGACATGCCGCAAATCGACGACTATTACGAGCCGTTTGACTTCGACTATCAGCACCTGCATACCGCCGGTGACACCCAACATGCCCCGACAGCTCGCCCGCGCTCACTGCTGAGTGGTCAGCGCATGGAGAAAATCGTGTGGGGGCCAAACTGGGAAGAGATTCTCGGTACGGAGTTTGAAAAGCGTCGTAAGGACAAAAACTTCGATAACATTCAGGCCGATATATACGGTCAGTTTGAACAAACCTTCATGATGTACTTGCCGCGTTTGTGCGAGCACTGTTTGAACCCGACCTGTGCGGCTGCCTGTCCTTCCGGTGCTATCTATAAGCGTGAAGAAGACGGCATTGTACTGATAGATCAGGACAAATGTCGTGGTTGGCGGATGTGTGTATCGGGCTGCCCGTACAAGAAGATCTATTACAATTGGAAAAGTGGTAAATCGGAGAAATGCACCTTCTGCTACCCGCGTATTGAAGTCGGTCAGCCGACCGTCTGCTCGGAAACGTGCGTCGGACGCATTCGTTATCTGGGTGTCTTGTTGTATGACGCAGACCGGATTGAAGAGGCTGCCAGTGTAGCCAATGAGCAAGATCTCTATCAAGCTCAGCTCGATATCTTCCTTGATCCAAATGACCCAGCGGTCATTGCGGCCGCCAAGGCAGAAGGGATTCCTGATCATTGGATCACCGCCGCCCAACAGTCGCCAGTGTATAAAATGGCGGTAGAATGGAAAGTGGCGCTGCCATTGCACCCTGAATATCGCACCCTGCCAATGGTTTGGTACGTACCACCGCTGTCGCCCATTCAGTCGGCCACGGAAGCCGGTCATGTCGGTATGAACGGTGACATCCCCGACCTGAAATCTCTGCGCATTCCATTGCGCTATCTTGCCAATCTGCTGACCGCCGGTAACGAAGCGCCAGTGGTGCGAGCGTTGGAGCGTATGATCGCCATGCGCGCCTTCAAACGCGCCCAACAGGTGGATAACGTGGAAGACCTCGCAGTACTAGCACAAGTGGGTATTACGGTGGATGAAGTCGAAGAAATGTACCGTTATATGGCCATTGCCGACTACGAAGACCGTTTCGTCATTCCGACCAGCCATCGCGCTTACGCCGAAAATGCCTTCGATATGAAGAGTGGCTGTGGTTTTAGCTTTGGTAACGGGTGCAGCGATGGCGATAGCCCCGGTGTCACCTTGTTTGGTGGGAATCGTCAGACCGACCGTCAAATCATTCCTGTGCAGATAAAGGAGTAAGCCATGACAACCTTGAATGTGTTATCTCGCCTTATGGATTACCCCACCGTGGATTTGATCGACCATCAAGTGGACTTGCTTGAGGCCGTGCAGGCGATGTCGCTGTCGAAGAAAGTCCGCACGCAATTGATGCAGTTCGTGCGCACCCGCACCGAGGCCGACCTTGATGACTGGCAGTCGGAATACGATGGTCTGTTTGAAAAAGGTCGCTCTTTATCGTTGCTGTTGTTTGAGCACGTGCACGGCGAGTCGCGTGACCGCGGGCAAGCCATGGTGGATTTGTTGGCGCAGTACCGTACGGCCGGACTAGAGCTCAGTCAGCGAGAGCTGCCGGACTATCTACCGCTTTTTCTGGAGTTTCTCAGCACCCAAGGTGCCGTGAATGCGCGCGAGGGGCTCGCTGAAATATCGCCCGTACTGGCTGTATTGGCTTGCCGCTTGGAGCACCGGAAAAGCAACTACGACGTGCTATTCCATGCCTTACTGGAGCTGGCCGATGTGCGGGTAAATCTCGATGAGCTGCGTACCACGGTACGCGGAGAAGAGCGCGACGACACCCGTGCTGCGCTGGATAAAGTATGGGAAGAGGAAGCGGTCACCTTTGGCCCCGGCGACGCGCAAGACGCCTGTGGCACGGGCACCAGCAAACCCAGCGAACAACAGCGCCGCGACCAATACATACCCCTTAATTTGCCGGAAGACGCCAGCCAGAGGCCTGCGGCGTTGCAGGAGGATAAGGCATGAATTTCATCAACACTTTGGCTTTTGGTATCTATCCGTACATTGCCCTGACCATCTTTTTGGTCGGCAGCGTCATTCGTTATGACCGAGAGCAATACACTTGGAAAGCCAGCTCCAGCCAATTTTTAGAAGGTAAGAATTTACGGCGTGGGAGTATTGCCTTTCACATTGGCATTCTCGGTATTCTGGTTGGGCACTTCTTCGGCCTACTGATGCCGGCGCAGGTGTGGTATGCGCTGGGTGTCAGTACCGCTGCGAAACAAATGTTGGCCATGGTGGCCGGTGGGCTGTTTGGCGTTATTTGCTTCTACGGTCTGACCATGCTGATCATTCGGCGGTTTACCAACCCACGGATACGCGCCACCAGCAGCTTTATGGATTTAACGATTCTTTTGCTGCTGTACGCGCAGTTGATTCTGGGCCTGCTCAGTATTCCGGTGTCAGCCACACACCCGGAAGGCGCTGAGATGCTGAAACTGATGAACTGGGCGCAGTACACCGTGACCTTTCGTGGCTTGGCGGCGGCGGAGTTCATTGCCGACGTGCATTGGATCTATAAGTCACATGTGTTCTTGGGCATGACGCTGTTTGTGGTCTTCCCGTTCAGTCGCTTGGTTCACGTGTGGAGTGTGCCGGTGAAGTATCTGGGTAGAAATTACCAAGTGGTACGCCGGAAACCAAACGCCAGATGATGGGGAGACAACATCATGATCACTGTAAACAACATTGCCATCGCACCCGAACGTATTTTTCGGGAAATGCAGTACCATCCGTCGCCCAGCAAAGAAGAGGCTGAACATAACGCCGCCATGACCTTGGTGGTTGGAGAAGTGCTGCGCCAGCGCGCGTTAGCACTAGGCCTGCCGCAAGCAGACATTGAACAACTGGAAACGTCTGCCGAGCAGGAAGAGTTAATTGAACAGTTGATTGAGCTGGAAGTGGCTATACCGCAGGCCAGTCGTGCCGAGTGTGAGGCGTATTTTCACGCCAACCCGCAGCGCTTTACCACGTCGCCGTTGCTCGATGTCAGTCATATCCTGATCGCTGCCGATCCGCAAGATGACGTTGAGCGGGTCGCCGCAAAAGAGCGGGCCGAAGCCTTGCTGCTTACCCTGCAACGAGACCCCAAAGCCATGGCACGTCTGGCGAAAGCCCATTCCATTTGCAGCAGTAGTGGCGACGGTGGTCATCTTGGTCAAATAACGCGCGGTGACACCGTGGCGGAATTTGAGCGCATTGTCTTCAATGCCACCGTGGGGGTATTGCCCTACCCGGTAGAAACGCGCTACGGCTTTCATCTGGTGCGTGTCAACCGCCGTGTTGATGGCCGCTTGCTGCCCTTCGCAGAGGTGCAGGACAGAATCGCGGACTACCTCAACGAACGCGTGCGTCGCAAGGCGGTGGCGCAGTACATCGAACAGCTGTTGGCCAACGCCGACATCAGCGGGCTCGCGTTGCAGGTCAGTGCTTCGCCCATGATGCAATAAACCGGGTACACCGCCATGTTAATGGACCACTTTGGTCGTCGTTTTTATTACCTCCGCCTATCGGTGACCGAAGTCTGTAATTTTCGGTGCACCTACTGTTTGCCCAATGGGTATCAGGGGGCGGATCGGCCCACGTTTTTAACGACGGCTGAGATACGACGCTTGCTGAGTACCTTTACGGCCTTGGGCACGCGTAAGGTGCGATTGACCGGCGGTGAACCGTCCATTCGTAAGGATTTACCAGAGATCATAGAGATCGCTCACCATACTCTGGGCATTGAGAGAGTGGCATTAACAACCAATGGCTATCGCCTGCCACGGCAGGTGAAACAGTGGCGTGATGCCGGGCTCGATCAGATCAATGTCAGTATGGACAGCCTGGACGCACAACAGTTCAAAGCAATAACCGGGCACGACCGCCTGCGTGAGGTACTGCAAGGTGTGGAAAAAGCCATTGCGCTAGGTCTAGACGTCAAAATTAACGTGGTCTATATGAAAGGCGTGAACGACCAACTCAGTCGTTATCTGGACTGGTTGCGTACTATGCCCGTGACCTTGCGCTTCATTGAAGTGATGGAAATCGGCGACCAGCCTGATTTTCATGCCCATCATCACATCTCGTTACAGGCGACAAAGCAACAGCTGTTGTTGGAAGGTTGGCAGTCCATCGTGCGCCGCCGAGACGCCGGGCCAGCGGAAGAGTTCTGGCACCCCGACTACGCTGGCCGCATCGGCCTGATCATGCCCTACGGTGCTGGCTTCTGTGCTTCCTGTAATCGCCTGCGTGTGTCGGCACAAGGCAAACTGCATTTATGTTTGTTTGGCGAACAAGGCTATGAATTACGCCCATGGTTGCAGAGCGATACCGACGCCGACGAATTGGCGGCAGTGATTCAACGTGCTTTGGGCAACAAAACCGCTACTCATGGTTTGCATGAGCATAATGTAGGAGCTACCCGAGACTTATCCATGCTGGGCGGATAAAAACCTCTTTTTCTCAATCTGGCGTTGTTAAAAAAGCCCTCAAATCGCTCGTTTACGACCTGTAAACTCGACTCTTTTCGGTCTTTTTTGCCTAGCCAGATTTTCGCCTCTGAGGTTTTTAAGCGCTCTCTATGGAATCAATCATTACACCACCGGAGAAAACCATGGGAAATCATGCTACAGAACAATTTATTCCGCTGAACATCGCGGTGTTGACCGTATCGGATACGCGCACCGCCGACAATGATACATCAGGTGATCTACTGGTTGACCGCCTGACGACCGCCGGGCACCGACTGGCGACACGGTGCATTGTCAAAGACGATGTCTATGCCATGCGTGCTGTGGTGTCGGACTGGATTGCCGACCCTTCGGTTCAAGTGGTGTTAGTGACGGGGGGCACTGGCTTGACGGCACGCGATTCGACACCGGAAGCCTTGGGCGTTTTGTTCGACAAAACGGTAGAGGGGTTTGGTGAGCTGTTTCGCCATCTGTCGTTTGCCGATGTGGGTACATCCACCGTACAGAGCCGTGCCATTGCCGGGCTGGCGAACGCGACCATGATTTTTTGCGTGCCCGGTTCAACCAATGCGTGTCGCACCGCGTGGGACGGCATCCTTGCGGAGCAATTAAACAGCACCCGGCAGCCCTGCAATTTCGTGCCGCACTTGAATGTGAATGTGGAGAACTGCGCCACGCGAAGCGGTCGCGGTTGAGTCTGCGCTTCCTACCGGCGGTGTGTACCCATACAGAAAGGCACCCGCCGGTAGAGCACCGTGCGGATACTTCAGCGATTCCCTAGCGCTTTATTCATCCGCCAACAGCCGCTCTGCTGCCGACAACGACTGGTACAGCGGCGCTGGCATAACGGTTTTAGCTTCCAGCCGGTCTAGACAATTCCGTATCGTCAAACCCAATGCGGTGTCTCCCGAAATCATCAATTTGCGCCGAAAAAACAAACTGTCCGGATCCTGCAACTGCAAAGCCAACTGCAAAAAGCTGTGCAGGTCGCCTGTGAAGGCCACATCGCCGGGTTGAGCACTGCCATCGCTTAATACTATCTGGCGCTGCTTCAGCGTTACGTTAATGTGCATATTAATATCGGAAATTTCCACCTTGAGCACGTGGTTTATTAAACAATCCAGATCACCTTGCGCAACATAAGGACGTAGTATTTTTTGCACCACAATATTGAGTGTATGCACTATTAACCGCGTTGGTAATAGGGGTATACCTCGTAATAGCAGGTGTTTATTAACGCCCTTCGCCTTAGTGGATATGTGCTGCCATTGGTAGGTCATGTTTAGGCTCCTTAAAGCGTTTATGTTAGCCATATTATTTCGACCATTTACTGCGTCAGATCAATGTATGACGTACCAATGAATATTACTCTGCATCGGCAAATTCAGAGGCTCCCTAGGAAATACCTGATATGGAACTACTTTGCCCGGCTGGCAGCTTGCCAGCGTTAAAAGCCGCGTTGAACAATGGTGCGGACGCCGTCTATGTCGGTTTGCGTGGTGGCACCAATGCGCGCCACTTTTCCGGTTTGAACTTAAGCGTCGACGAACTCAGACAAGCGGTGCAGCTCACTCATAAGCAGGGAAAGCGACTTCACTTAGCGGTCAATACTTTTGCGCATCCGGGTATGGAGGCGAGTTGGTACGAGGCCATTGATCAGGCGGTTGCCACAGGTGTGGATGTGTTGATCGTGGCTGACTTGGCGCTGCTGGCCTATGTCGCTGACCGGCACCCTGATATTGAGGTCCATCTGTCGGTACAGGCGTCGGCGACTAATGCCGCTGCCGTGGCGTTCTATACGGAACAGTTTTCGGTGCGTCGCGTGGTTCTGCCACGGGTGTTGTCGATGGGTCAGGTGCGGGCGCTGGCACGGGCGACCACTACAGAACTGGAAGTGTTTGCCTATGGCAGTCTGTGCATCATGGCGGAGGGGCGTTGCTACCTCAGTTCCTATCTGACGGGTCAGTCGCCTAATACGCAGGGCGCGTGTTCACCGGCCGAGTTTGTACGCTGGAGTAACCATGGTGACAGGCTTGAGTCGCGGCTGAATGACGTGCTGATCGATCGGTTTGCGCCCCACGAGCAAGCCGGTTATCCCACCCTGTGCAAAGGGCGGTTCCGCGTCGACGAACACAACTACCATATGCTGGAAGAACCGACCAGTCTGAATACGCTGGAGCTATTGCCGCAATTGCACGCCGAAGGCATCAAGGCGGTAAAAATAGAAGGTCGCCAGCGCAGTCCCATCTATGTGGCCGACGTCACGCGCGTGTGGCGAGCTGCCATCGATGCCATGCTGGCGGACCCTACGCGCTTCCAAGTGCAGAGTGAGTGGAGCCAAACCCTAGAAGACTTGTCAGAAGGCAGCCAAACCACGTTGGGCGCTTACTACCGTAAATGGAACTGAAGGAGTTTTGATCATGCAATTGTCTTTAGGCCCGGTACCCTATTTCTGGCCCCGTCAAACGATGCTGGATTTCTATCAGAAGGTAGCGGCGTCGCCCGTGGACAGGGTGTACCTCGGCGAAACCGTGTGCAGCAAGCGGCGCGCGTTATCGGCCGACGACTATCGCGCCATAGCACGAGAGCTGCGTGATGCGGGTAAGAAAGTCGTGCTGTCGACGCTGACGCTGATCGAGTCGGCGGGTGAACTGAAGGAGCTGGCGGCGTGGTGTGACAACGGCGAATTCGTTATCGAAGCTAACGACGTTGCCGCCATACAACTGTGCCACAACAACGGGTTGCCGTTTGTTGCCGGGTCAGCCCTTAATGTTTACAACGCCAGTGCCTTGCTCCGCCTGCTTACATTGGGTATGCAGGGTTGGGTGATGCCGGTGGAATTATCGCGCACGTGGCTGGCGGCGCTGCTGGCGGATCCTGCTGTGATGGCCGCCCGGTCGCGGTTTGCCTTGGAAGTATTCGCCTTCGGTCACTTGCCCTTGGCGTTCTCGGCGCGTTGTTTTACGGCGCGCTCGGAGAATCGCATGAAGGATGCGTGTGAACTGTGCTGCCTGAAATATCCCGGTGGGCGGCTGGTGCATAGCCAAGAAAATCAGCCGGTGTTTGTACTCAATGGCATTCAGACGCAGTCTGGCAGTCGATACAACCTCATCAACGACTTATCCAGCATGGCGGGTTTGGTGGACGTGGTACGCATCAGCCCGGAGCCGGAGGTCACCCTGGCTTGGGTGGGGCACTTCAGCCGCGCCTTGACGAATGACGAACACTGCGCCATGCCGGAGGGCGACGTGAATGGCTATTGGCGTCAATTGGCCGGTATGGTGAGCGCAGAGTAGGCTTGGTCGGTTGTGAACCGGACAAATTGAACAGCAGCCCAATCTACGCCGGACTGCCCAACTGGAGCAAGTGAATAAGCTCGGGTCTACGGTGGTCAACGATATCAGCCAAGGTGTATTGGTCTAACGTAGCGACAAAGGCCTGTAAGGCTTCTTGCAGTATGCGGCGCAATTCACAGGCGGGTGAAATAGCGCAGTCTGAACGGGCGTTAAAGCACTCGACCAGTGCCATATCCTGCTCGGTGTCGCGAAACAGCTTCCCTAGGTTGATATCGGCAGGCGAGCGGCTTAAACGTAAGCCGCCATTTTTGCCACGCAGGGCCTGTACATAACCCTGCGTGTTAAGTTGCTGTACGACCTTCATTAAGTGGTTTTTAGAAATATCGTAGTGCGTCGCTATTTCCTGAATGGTGGATAGCTCGTCGCCCTTTAGCGCCGAAAATATCATCACGCGCAGGGCGTAGTCTGTATAGCGCGTGATGTGCATGCGCGTTGTTTCCTATTTTAAGGGTGAGCATCTATACGTGAGCGGCTTAAAATCGGCCAATATAACAGGGTAAAAAGCAGAAAGGCTAGAAACCAAGCCGTGGCTGATACGGTAATGCCTAAACGATAGGGTACGAATTGCATGGCCGCCAGCAGGCGTAACACCGTGGCCAGAGTGATCAACCACACTATGCTGACCGCAAAGCGCGGTAATTTTAATGGGCGGCCTGTGTGCCCCAGCGATACGCGAAGCATCACACCCAGCACCAAGGTGCCCAGTGCGCCAACCCCTAGGGCATGCTGCCACAGCGTAGGCGGTAGGCGGAGCCAATGCAGTTCGGTGATGCCGCGCAGCAGTAATGCGACGACCAACCATGCATAACCCAAGTGGAGGACCCACAGGAGGGGCTCCCGAGCGGCACGCCAGCCAGCCCATTGCCACAGCCGAAAGCCGTTGATGAGTCCACTGGCCAACGCAAGGCCACCGGTCAGCGCAGAATTGCTGACCCATAGATTGAGCGGAATTAACAACGCCAAAGACCCTAAGGCAAGGCGATCAAGCCACGGCGATCGTTTTACTGTGTCTTGGCTGCCCCGCTGGCGTAGCCAGTTAGCGGTAAACGCTGGCGTAATGCGCCCGGCAATAACGGCAAGCAACAGCGCCACCAGCCCCAGCCCGAGTTGTTGACCTTGTTGTAACAGCGTGTAGGTGCCGCGCACAAACCCAAGGTGCATCAGCAAATTACCGGTCGCCATGCTCAGCAGAACGATGACCAAAATAAGGTTTCGCCGATTTCCATACAGCAGCAGGATGGTGGTCACGTAGGCCGCCAAGACCAGTAGAAAGAGCAGGTCGGCGAGCGCAATGACCCAAAGCGCTTGGGGTAGCCAACCAGCACTCCACATACCAACTCGGCCAAGTACCCAAAGCCCAAGTAAGCCCAACAATGGGAGCCCGCGTAAGGGGGCTGCGCCCGTCCAGTTGGTGATTGCGGTGAGCAGAAAGCCCGCGATGGAGGCCGGTACTAACCCGTAAATCATTTCATGGCTGTGCCAGTGGGTGGGAGACCATCCCACGGGCAGCGGCCACCCAGCGAACAGAAACCCGACCCACGAAAGCACTATTAATGCCCCATAGAAGCCGGTTGCTAAAAAGAAGGGCCGAAAGGCGAACGACAAGAGCGTCGACATGGTAAAAATCTCATCTTTTAAAGATTCATTTATTGTACATCTTTTAAAGATGCAACTACAATGCATCTTTAAGATTATTACCTAAGTGCTGGAGTACTACTATGGAAACCGCAGAACGCTTACTGGACACCTCGGTTGGAAAAATCGCTCGTTTATTGCCAGGCGCAACAGCCGTTTTTCACGCCCACCAACTGGATTTTTGTTGTGGCGGCAAAGACAGCTTGCGCCGCGCGGCGACTGAACGGCAACTGGATGCCTATGAAATAGCCCACGAGCTAGAGGCGCTACAACATGAATCGCCCACGGAAACGCAGTGGAATAATGCGACCAATCGCGAATTGATCGACTTTATTCTGCAGCGCTATCACGATGTGCACCGTCAGCAGTTGCCCGAATTAATCCGCCTGGCTGCTCGCGTGGAATATGTTCATGAGTCTCATCCTCACTGCCCGAACGGCCTGTCGGAGCATTTGCAAACCATGTTGGTGGAATTGGAAGATCACATGCAGAAAGAAGAGCAAATACTGTTTCCCATGCTGGCCCAGGAATCGGGTAACGCTAGGATGGCACGAGCGCCAGTCAGCATGATGCGCCTTGAGCACGATGAACACGGGGCTGCGTTGCGCGAGTTGCACAAACTCACCAACGGCATTTCATTACCCAAAGGGGCCTGTAATACCTGGCGCGCGCTCTACCTCGGCTTAGAGACTTTGGAAGAAGATTTGATGAACCACATACACCTGGAAAACAATATTTTGTTCGAGCGGGTTGATGGGGCCATTGAATCGAGTGCGGTGCATGGAGAAGCCGGTAGCTGTTGCGGCAGTTGTGGTTAAAGACATATTAAAAACCACTTTTCTCACGCTAATTATGCCCGATGCTGTAACAGTATCGGGCTTTTGGTGTGTATCAACTCGCAATGACGATGGTGATAGCGATAGCGATAATCAAAGGCAAGCTGGAATTCAGCAACTTCATTAAGACAAAGCCAACGGATATCCCAGAACATAAAAATTACATTCTGTTACCGAATTAATAATTATCGTTTGAATACTGACCAATCAAAAATCTTGCTGGGAGGCATATTTATTTCCTAGGGATGAGATAAAATCGAAAAAATATGGGTTTTTGATTCAGTTCCTGCACCCTTCACTGATAATTTGATTTAGATCATAAACTTTTCTAATCTCTCCTGATGTAATGTCAGGGAAATCAGGTGGCATTGCCTGATCCATACATCAGCCGGAGTACATAATGGTTGGACAAAGTGATTACAGCCCTAAGGATCAACGTCAGGCCTTAGGCTTGTCGACACTTGCGTTCACGCTTTGCTTTGCAGCCTGGACGCTCTTTTCCATCATCGGGATTCAGATCAAACAGGAATTAAATCTCAGCGACAGCCAGTTGGGTCTGTTGATGGCGACTCCGATTCTCAGTGGGGCCATCAGCCGGCTGTTTCTTGGCTTGCTGTCTGACCGCTTCGGTGGCCGCTGGGTATTTGGCCTGCTGATGATCACCGCAGCGATTGCGGTTTACCTGCTCAGCCTGGCAACAACCTACGAGATGATGCTCCTTGCTGCGCTGGGTGTCGGCCTGGCAGGTGGCTCCTTTATTGTTGGGGTTACCTACACGTCAGCCTGGTATCAGGCCGGAAAGCAAGGCACCGCACTGGGAATTTTCGGGGCAGGTAACGTCGGCTCTGCCCTTACCAATTTCGGGGCTCCCTTCCTGTTGATTCTTCTGGGCTGGCAAGGCACAGCTCAGGTCTATGCAGTCATACTGGCAGTGATGGGCGTTGCCTTTATTGTTTTCGCAAAACCGGATCCGGTGCCCGATGAAGCGCCCGCACAGCGTACCTTTGGCGAGCAGATAGCACCTTTGAAGGAGCTTCGCGTCTGGCGCTTTGCGCTCTATTACTTTTTTGTTTTTGGCGCCTTTGTCGCGCTCGCTCTCTGGTTGCCACACTATCTGATGGAAGTGTACGGCCTGAGTGTCGTCGCGGCAGGTGCGATTGCGGCTTTATATACCATACCCGCCTCGCTGTTCCGCATCTTGGGTGGCTGGCTATCAGACCGGTACGGTGCGCGGCGTGTTATGTACTGGACGCTGGTGGCGTCGGTATTTTTTACTTTTCTGCTTAGTTACCCGCCTACCAAATATCTCGTTTCAGGTATTTCTACTACCTACAGTTTTGAGCTGAGCACCCGCCTAGTGCCGTTTACCATCATGATTTTCCTGCTGGGCTTTTTTATGTCGCTCGGCAAAGCCGCCGTGTTCAAACATATTCCCGTCTATTATCCCATGCACGTCGGTGCGGTAGGTGGCGTTGTTGGCATGATCGGAGGCCTGGGTGGCTTCCTGCTACCGCTGACCTTCGGCATGCTCAACGATGTGGTTGGCGTCTGGCAGAGTGCATTCATGCTGCTGTTTGTTATTGCCAGCGCATCACTGGCGTGGATGCATTACGCTATCCGCAAGGCGGAGCGGCTGGAATGGGCCAACCAGCAGGACGTCACCGACCTGCCCGAGTTGTCTACGCCATCGCCCTTTGTACTTCAGGACTGGCGTCCGGAAGACCCAACCTACTGGACGGAGACCGGTAAACGCATCGCACGGCGCAACCTGTTGATTTCCATACCCAACCTGTTTCTGGCGTTCGCGGTCTGGTCAATCTGGAGCATTCTGGTAGTAAAGCTTCCGCAGGTCGGTTTTTCCTACACCAGCTCTCAATTATTCTGGTTAGCTGCGTTACCGTCGCTTTCGGGAGCAACCCTGCGCATCTTCTACAGCTTCGTCGTACCTGTTGTCGGTGGAAGGCGCTGGACAGCGATTTCCACCGCCAGTTTGTTGCTGCCTTGCTTGTGGCTTGGTGTGGCTTTGCAAAACCCGGATACGCCTTATCTCGTCATGTTGATTCTGGCGCTGATGTGCGGGTTTGGTGGCGGGAACTTTGCCTCCAGCATGGCCAACATCAGCTTCTTCTATCCGCAGAAGGAGAAAGGCGGTGCCATGGGCATGAATGCCGGCCTGGGTAACCTCGGCGTGTCAGCAATGCAGCTTATTGGCCCTCTCGTCATTGCTGCCAGCGTGCTGGGTCCGGTTAGCGGTGATCCGCTGGTCGCGTCTGCAGGCGTATCAGCAGGCAATCCAGTGTGGCTGCAGAATGCCGCACTGGTCTGGGTTCCGCTGATCATTATTGCCTCAGTCGCGGCCTGGTTCGGCATGAATGACATCGCTTCAGCCCGCTCATCCTTCAAAGAGCAATCCGTCATCTTCAAGCGTGGCCACACATGGTTGATGTGTTGGCTATACCTTGGTGCATTTGGCAGCTTTATCGGATTTGCCGCTGGATTCCCGATGCTGTCTGGGATGCTGTTCTCTGATGTTGACCCGACTCGCTATGCGTTTATTGGCCCATTATTGGGTGCCCTGGCAAGGCCGGTGGGAGGCAAACTGGCCGATGTCATGGGAGGTGCTAGAGTAACTTTCTGGGTCTACGTGGTGATGGCTCTCGGAGTTATGGGTTTAATGCAGTTCATACCGAGCGGAAACGATGAGGGAAGCTTTGCCGGGTTCTTTTTTATGTTTCTGATTTTGTTTGTGGCTTCGGGCATAGCCAACGGTTCCACCTTCCGAATGGTACCGGTTATTTTCCATACATTGCGTACCAGAGCGCTAGGAGGCACTCAAAAAGTGGAGATCCAAAAGCAGGCCAATAAAGAAGCGGCTGCAGTACTCGGGTTCATTTCAGCCATTGCGGCTTACGGTGGCTTTTTCATTCCGATGGCTTACGGTACCTCGTTTGAAGCGACAGGCGGGGTCGGTGCGGCATTTACTGGTTTTATCGCCTTTTACATCAGTGCGCTCGTATTGACCTGGTGGCAATACAGTCGGCGTAACGCGCCAGTGCCCTGCTGAGCACCCAGAAATACTGGCCTCGTGCCACCTAAGCTGCTTGGGTGGCACATACAGACCACAAGTCCTGAATTTAAGGGCTGAAACATCGTTATGACTTGTGCTAATGCTTTTTTGGCATTCTGCGATTTGTCATGAGTAAGCATGATTTGCAGAGTGATCTCGATAGAGTTACTGATTCCATATTGAAGATAGTCATGTTATTGCAGTGGTATGTTGACAGAAATAAATTTCCCGTAACGCCTAATTATTATCTCATACGCCTATCTATAAATAGGCTGTGACTACTTACTAAGGAGTATATAAGTCGATATTTTATGGGTAGTTTGAGCGGGATTTTTGTATGTAATCAATAACATATTGCTACAAGTCACTATTTTATACAGCCAATTGGTTATTGTGTGGTTGAGGAGGCGGATATATGACACAGTTAATTATTACTACTGACAAACAGCTGCCCTTGGTGTATTCCTGCTCAGGTTGTTCAAATGTGGCGCAGTTAGCCAATAATGTGGCGGTGATGCTGGATCGTAAGGGCCTGGCTGAAATGTCTTGCATTGCTGGTTTGGGTGGCGACGTACCTGCATTGTTAAAGAAAGCGCAGAGCGGTCGGCCCATTGTGGCTCTAGATGGCTGCATGTTGCAGTGCGCTCGGGCCACACTTGCGCGGCATAGCATCGCCCCGGATCATTGGGTGCTATTAACCGAGTTAGGCTTGAAGAAGCGACAACATCAGGATTGCAGTGATGCGGATGTAGAGCAGGTATTCCGACATGTTCAAACGATATTAGCCGTACCCGCGTGAGCGTTGCGTGTTTTAAATTAGGACAATCTTTTGGAGGTTAGATACATGCAGTCATTTGAGCTGGCGGACTTTAACGATTTTCTGAGGTTGGCTCGTGCTCAGTCCGAGCCCCAGCGCTTGCTATTTGTGTTTGCACAAGCAGAAGCCGCGAGTGTAAGCCCGGTGGAGGGGGGCGGACATCTCAGTCCAGTGCTGTGTGTGGATAAAGCACCGGACGAGGTGGTGGACTTTTCACAGTTGGTCGCGGAATCGGAAACTGTGCAAAAGTCGTGGGATATGATGTTTGTCGGGGCACTGTTCGGCTTGGGTGGCAATGCGCCTACGCTGGAGCAGGCCGATGACGTATTACACCAGATGGTGGACCATATCCACGCGGGTAAGGTCAGCCAGTATCTGGTGTTTGATCGTCGGGGTGAGCCAGTGCAGATGTTAGCGGGATAAGTACAAGGCGTACAACCAACTGGCCGGGTGCCAAGTGCGGGCCACGCCTACGATGTACACAAAAGTCAGTGTTGCCAGTATCAAGCAAATCAGACGTAGATTCCGCGTGGGTGCGCGCTTCAGCGCGTATGTACCCAGAAGAATATAGAGTACTAAAGCGAGCACTTTCGCCGTGAGCCAATGGTTCACGAACGGGTATTGTTTGATCACCAACATCAGACCCAGACCGCACAGCAAAAACAGTGTGTCGATCACATGAGGAAGACGGCGCGTTACCGGATGATTCAACCACGGCGATGCGTGCCACATCCAGTAACCACGAACCAGAAATCCACTAATACTCAAGAGCGCGAAGCTAATGTGCAGAACTTTTAAGGTACTGTAGAGTATCACTGCGCGTTACCGCCTTTTTGGTTGTAGTGTTCTCAAAACCGATTGTGCTGTAAGGGTACATCTAAAGCTGATTGAGGCTAAAGGGTATAACGTCCACTAATGTGTTTTCCGGGATGTCGCTCGCCTCAGCAGACAACACGGCATAGGCGTTGGCGGCCATCAGGCCAGTAAGCTGATGTGAACCTTGCTGAGGTACGGGGGTGACTAGCCATTGGCCATCTGAACGCCGAATTATTTGCGCCCGTTGCACGTCCAAGCGCCCGGGTTTTTTGTTTATCCGCGTCGTTGTCAGAGCAGAAAAGCGCAAAGGGTTGCGCCAGCCATGCCCCAGTAAAACACCTAATGCAGGGAGCACCAGCAGTTGCGCGGTCACCATTGCGCCGACTGGGTTTCCGGGCAGACCAAAAAAATACGTTTGATCAATCTGTCCAAACGCCATGGGCTTGCCAGGTTTCAGCGCCAGCTTCCAGAAGTCTATGGCGCCCAAGTCCGCCAATACTTGGCCGGTATGATCGGTGTCGCCAACGGAAACGCCGCCGGTAGAAATGAGTACATCATGGCTCATGGCGGCGTGGGAAAATGCTTGGCGTAGGGCCGAAGGATTGTCCGGTATAATGCCAAGATCAGTGACGGTAACAGGAAGTGAGCGCAATAATGCTTGCAGAAGTGTGCTATTGCTATCGTAGATACCCCCAAGCGACAAAGGGCGGCCGGGTTGATGCAGTTCGTTGCCAGTGGTGGCCAGCGCGACACGTAGCGGGCGTATAACCTCCACCGTTGTTCTTCCGAGGGCAGCCAGTGCGGCTATTGTCGACGGCGTTAAAGTGGTGCCTGTAGTCAATACCATACTGCCTTGCTGAATGTCGTCGCCTGCCGGTCGTATGTGTTCTCCAGGGGATACATCAGCGCTCAGCACTAAGTTGGCCGAAGTGCGCACGGCACTTTCTTGCATCACCACCGCCGTTGCACCAGCGGGTACTGCCGCACCGGTCATAATCCGCACCGCTTGCATGGGTAGTAAGGTGCCTGTCCATGGTCTGCCTGCACTACTGGTGCCCACAATCTGGAAATGACTACCGGTATGGAGGTCAGCGTCTGCACTGAGGGCATAGCCGTCCATAGCAGAACTGGTTAGCGGCGGCACACTACAAGGGGCAACCACAGGACGCGCGAGCGTATGGTTCAATGCCGACAATAGGGGTAAGGTGGCGCTTTCTGTTATGGGCTGGAGACTCCTCTGAAGGAGAGCTATGGCATCTTCTAGGCTTAACAAGTCAATAGTCTGGCAACATTCGTTCATGACGGACCTTACGCTGGGTTCTGATGGCATAGCGTTCTAGGCTATCTTCGGATCGTTTCAATAGGTTGATGCAGATCAATGGATAAGCAACACTACCTCTAGAAAACAGGGCCAATTATCATTAATGGGTAGCTGGCAATAAGGGAATTCCATAAAGTAATATACTGTACGAAGTACATCAGTTGACCATGGGCTACCCAACCATCAATGGAAAGGAGATGAGATATGCGTAAGACCGGTGCTGTTACCCAGCGTGAAGTAAAGCTGAAACCCGGCGAGCAAATCATCTCTGCCACCGACCCTAAAAGTCGCATCACACATGTGAACGACACCTTCGTAAAGATCAGTGGCTATCGCCGTGAAGAGTTGCTGGGTGAAGCGCATAACATTCTGCGCCACCCTGATATGCCTGGCGCGGGCTTTGCCATGCTGTGGGAGCGTATTCAGTCGGGTAAGCCGTGGATGGGCTTGGTTAAAAACCGTTGCAAGAACGGCGATCACTATTGGGTGGATGCCTATGTGGTACCGGTCTGGGAACACGACAAAATTGTCGGTTATGAATCCGTTCGTGTGCAAACAGACCCCGTCATGCAGGAACGTGCTGAACGGCTGTATGGGCGCTTAAATGCTGGTAAAAAGCCATTTTCATGGGGCGATCATGCACGTGCTTACGCACCCTTCGCGGGTTTTGGCTTGGCGTTGGGTGTGTTGTTGTTGGTACTGCTGAACGTATTGAGCTTGGGCACGGTAGGGTTAATCAGTCAGGCCGTATTGCTGCTCGCGTCACCTGTACTGGGTGCTTTGATGTTTCCACGTCTGCTGAACAAGCATATGAAGCACGCTGTCGAGGTGGTGGATGACCTCGTTGCGCAATACGTCTACACCGGCGATATAGGCCCGTTGGGCCGCAGTCGCTTAGCGGTACTGATGCAACAACACCACCTCCGCACGGTGCTTGGGCGGCTGGGCAGTTTGGCCGGTGAACTGAGCGAAGCTACACACCTGACCAGTACTCGTATACATCAGGTGGCGGATCGCGTCGGTCAACAACGCAACGACACCGATACCGTGGCCTCTGCGGTGCATGAAATGTCCGCGACCATTCGTGAAGTGGCGGAAAATACGCGGCTAACCGCGACGCGCACGGTCGAAGTCAGCCAGCAGGTACGTGACAGTAATACCGCGTTGCGCAGTGCAGTAGACAAAGTAAAAGCCTTGAATCACGAAGTTAACCAAGCCAATTCGGTAATCAGCCAATTGGCGACCGACTCCGGTAGCATCAAGAGCGCGGTCGACAGCATCGGGGCGATCGCCGAACAAACGAACTTGCTGGCGTTGAATGCCGCCATCGAAGCGGCGCGTGCCGGTGAGCAGGGTCGCGGGTTTGCGGTCGTGGCCGACGAAGTGCGCAGTTTGGCGCAGCGCACGCAAGACAGCACGGTGTCCATCAGCGGGTTATTGAACCATTTAGCGGAGGCGACGCAGCGCGCGGTGGGCGCCATTGAACGCAGTCACAAAGAAGCCGCCGAAGGGGTTGAGGTGATCAATCATGCGGGTGAGCAGATGGATTTAATTCTGCAATCCATCAGTGACATTGAAAAAGGTACCGACAACATTTCGGTCGCAGCGTCCCAACAAGAGATCGCCGCTAACGAAATATCAACCTCGACCATGCGCATTGCCGAAGGTGCTGAGTCGACGCACAGCGACATGGGTGAAGGCGCAACGCAAGTGGATCGCATAGAGCAAATGGCCCGTGAGCAGGTGTCATTGATCGACCGTTTCGGTCGTTGACGTCTCGCTTGCCAATAACTGCAGTTTTTCTGTGCGTGGTAAGGCTTTGATCGCCGCTTCGCGGCGACACGCTTCAGCACGGTTCGGCCACGCTTCTTCATACACCAGCTTTACCGGTCGGCGTGGCAGTGTATAGCGTGCGCCGCCTACCAATTCGCCATTATGCTGGCGCACGCGGCGATTTACGTCCGTCGTTACTCCCGTATACAGGGTGGCATCAGCGCAGCGCAGGACATACACGGTCCATGAAGATACAGGCTTGCTTTTTGGCTGTTTTTTATGCATCGTTTCACTCATGCCACGTAAGATTGCCTATGCCGTCTGCTGGGCGAGTTTAACATGATAGCAAATATTCGCCCCACGCAGGCAGCGAGCCATGACGACAGAAGCGCAGTTACAGCAATTAGCCAGCCACAACCAAGCGCATCATCACACGCACCATCAACTGGTGTTTGGCCTTGAAGGCCGGGCCGAGTTTGAACTGGAAGGGGAAGGCGGGCGAGATGTGACACCGTGGACAGGGTGTTTAGTGCCGTCGGAATACAATCACGCGTTTCAGGGCATTGGCAGTAACCAAATGTTGATCGTCAATGTCGACCCCAAACCCCACGCAATGTCGTTTATTCACCCGCAAGTAATTGGCCAACTGTTTGATAAGCCACGCTACGTCGAATTGGATTTGCCTTTTGTGCGCATGTTGCGCTCGGTAGGCACCGAGATCGCCAATAACCCTACGGATCCTTGGCTGGCTGGACACGTTACCGGCATATTGGTACACAGTTTATTTCATCGTTTGACCGATGCGGTGGCATTGCAGTCTGAACCGTCACGACGAATCAATTTAGCTCGGGTCGACGCGTGGTTGCATCAGCATCTGGCGGACGTGATTCGAGTCTCAGATATGGCGAGCTTGTGTTGCCTGAGTGTCAGTCAGTTTCAGCACAGCTTTCAGCAGTTGACGGGTAAAACCCCTTATCAGTATGTGTTGCATGTGCGCTTAAATACGGCCATTTGGTTGCTGCAGCACACCCAACAACCCATTGCTGACGTCGCTTTACAGGTTGGCTTTGCTAACCAGAGTGCGCTGACCAAAGCAATGCGCAAGGTGCATGATCGGGTGCCGAGCCAGTACCGCCGACCCCGCCTACATTAAGCCCGCTTTTAACAACGCCAGTTTGAGAAAAGGAGGTTGGAAAGGGTTAAAACCTCAGAGGCGATAAGCTGGCTAGGCAAAAATGGCCGAAGAAGCGCAGTTTACTCCTGTAAATGAGCATTTTGAGTCCATTTTTAACAACGCTAGCTTGAGAAAAGGAGGTTTTATGTGCAGCGAAACCTCTGTGTCACGGTTCTCTGCTGCTCTGTCTGAGCGGCCACCTGCTCAGAAAACCCCTCAACAGCGTGCAGCTTATCGTTACTGACCTGGGCCAACGCAGTGACTTGCGTCATGCTGTCGTTGATGACCACCGTTGTTTGAGCAATTTCCTCAATGCTGGTGGCCAATATGTGGTTTCGTGAGGCTACGTCGTCGACCAGTGCCTTCACTTGATGGATCTCTTCGGCCGCTCGTTCGCTCATCGATTTCCCTTGTGTGACCTGTGCGCTGCCTGCGGTGATGGAGTCCAGCAGTCGATGCATCTGATCCTGCATATCTCCCACGATGCCATTGATGTTGCTGGTCGCTCGTACTGTTTTTTCCACTAAGCCACGGACTTCATCGGCGACCACTGAAAAGCCGCGCCCTGCTTCTCCTGCCCGTGCTGCTTCAATAGCCGCGTTAAGAGCCAGCATGTTGGTTTGTTCCGCTAAGTTGTTGATCATATCGGTGACGCTGTCGACGCGTTCAGAGGCCTTTTCCAGTTCAGCGGCGTTTTGATTCAAGGTGCCAAAAATATCATGCACGGACTCAATCGCTGTCATCGCTTGCTGGACGGAGTGGTGGCCGGACTCTGCCGCGGAACTGGCATCGCTCGCTTGGTGATGTGCTTGCGTTGTTTCTTCGGCCATTTGATGCACAGTCGACGCGATTTCTTGCACTGAACCCGCCACCGACTGGGTTTGCCGACTGGCTTCGTCATTGCTCACCACCAGTTCATGCAAAGTGCTGCGCAAGGCCGTCGCGCCCTGCTGTAATTCAGCGCTACCGCGCTGCACCTCTGTTAACGCGGTGGATAAATCTTGCGTGACACGATTAACGGCTTCACCGACCTTATCAAACTCGTCCTGACGCCCCGTATTGACCATCAGCCGCTGGCTGAGATCGCCCTGCGCAATACGGTTTAAGGTCACTACAGTTGAGTTCAACGTGCGTGATACTCGCCGTTGCATGAGCCAAAGCACCACGACCACTACCAAAGCAATACTGATGCTCGCGCTTAGAATGAGACGCTCGGCGCGCTCACTGGCGTTCAATGCGGCAGAGCGAGCAGAGGTTAGACGGTTGTCGAGTTCGGCTAGTTGGTCATTTACCTGTGCCAATAAGGCCGACTGTTGCGTTCGGGCTTGTAGATCGTGTTCGGCAATTTGAACATCTAAGTGACCGATGGCTTCCATGGCTTGCCGTAAAGTAGCCAGAGTAGGGCCGTACAGTTCCATAAAATCGTAGTCTTCAGCACTTTGTTCAAAGGCCGTCAGTGCCGCATCAGCGGCCGCAAAGTTTTCTGGACTGGGGTCGTCATTCAGCGCGTCTAAGTGCGCACGCAGAGATTGAAAGACATTGTTAAACATGGAAAACATCTGGCCGCGCAAGGTTTCAACAGCGGCTTGGGCTTGCCCTCGAACACCCGACTCCCGATTGATGCCGCGCTCAGCGTGCAGGTTCAGCCATTTCGTCATGGTGTTAACCCACTGCTGCAAGCCGTCGGCCATGGTGTTATCGGCAAGCCCGGCGGCCCCTCCGGGCTGCAAGACCAATAAGTGCCGCTCAGGTAAGGCAGCAAGCTGATTTGGGTTGGCGGAAGGAGACAACGCGTTGGCGGCCAACAACAAGTCGACTTGCAAGGCGTTAAGGGTGTCTTGTTGGTTGGTCAATTGATCGACCACGCGAGAGGTATTGTTCATCTGTCGCAGTGCACCCGTCGCGACCAGGGCCACGCCAATAAAGCCCACCATGGTTAAGATAATCATGAACAACATTTTCTGATTAAAACTGAGTTTTACGGTCATGACTCTGCTCTGACTGAGGTGTGATGATAGTCCTATTTGAATATTACTCAGAGCTCCAGAAATCAATGATAAAACGTATTTCAATATCGATACCGGAGTTTTGGAAAAATGAATCGGTGTTTTTGACAAGAACTGAAGTCCGATATTAGCGATGCTGCGTTTGACTCTCCTGAGGAGACTCATGCATACAAAGAAAAAATAAAAAAGACAGCCCGATCGATGGCCTAGCAATGCAATGAGTGCACCCGAAAACTACCCACGATATCCGCTGCGATATTTATCGCCAGCATGGGTTTGTCATGCGATCAATAACTTATAGTGGAATACATTATGTATAAGATGAATAGAATATTGAAGAATCTGATGGTCGGCGCAATCAGTGCCGGTATGCTGGCAGGCACCGCCGTTGCCGATAAGCTCGACGACGTATTGCAGCGCGGCACCTTGCGTTGCGCAGTGGTGTTGGACTTCCCGCCCATGGGCTTCCGCGACCAGAACAACCAGCCTGTGGGTATGGATGTGGACACCTGTGCAGACTTGGCCGCGGCCATGGGTGTAGATCATCAAGTTGTGGGTGTGACTTGGGCCGAGCGTATTCCGGCGCTGATTACTGGCCGAGTTGATGTGGCGATTGCTTCGACTTCCGATACGCTAGAGCGGGCACAAACCGTTGGCTTTACCGTTCCTTACATGGTGTTCCAATTTCAAGCACTGATCCCTGCTGACTCAGACATTTCAACCTGGGAAGACTTGCGTACTGCCCGTGTGGGTGCTGCTGTAGGTACCACCTACGAAAGCGAATTCCTCGCGTACAAAGAAGCCAACTGGGGTGATGATTCAGGGCGCTACCTGTCGTTCCAAAGCGAAAACGAGTCCTTCCTAGCAGTATCGCAAGGCCAGGTAGACGCAGTTATTGTGACCGATACCGCTGCGGCTAATGTGGTGGAATCAGGCCGTTATGGTGATCTGAAATTGGGTCCTGTTGCGCCTTTCGGTGCTGACGTTGTGGGTATGATGACGTTGCGTTCAGAGTACGGTTGGATTAACTACCTGAACTTGTTCATCAACCGTCAAGTGCGCACGGGTCGTTATGAAGAACTGTACAGCAAGTGGATTGGTGGCGAAGCTCCGTCGTTGATCACCCCGAACGTATATTACTAAAGTCGATTATTAAAACGTTTGGGCGTAGGCAACTGCGCCCAATTTTAATAATCCTCTCTGCGGAGGTAATGCAGTATGGACTATACGTTCTTATGGCGGCCGGTATGGCGCGCCCTACCCCAATTATTTGATGCTGCGCTGATTACATTAGAAGTATCTATATTATCCATGATAATAGGTACGGTGATCGCGTTCTTTATTTGTTTTGCCAAGATGTCGGCGATATGGCCTTTGCGGTTATTCGCTAATACTTGGATCGAAGTGGCACGGAATACGCCAGCGTTGTTTCAATTATTCTTCTTTAAATTTGGTTTGGGGGCTGTGGGTATCATTATTGACCCTTATCCCACCGTGGTAATGGCCTTGGCTTTTAATACGGCGGGCTATATGGCGGAAACCTTTCGCGGGGGCTATCAAGCGATACCCAGCACGCAATTACGCGCCGCGCGTTCATTGGGCTTAAGTGCTACTCAGTCGCAAGTGTACGTGATGGTGCCGCAGCTTTTACGAGCGGTCTATTACCCGATGACCAATCAGTTCATTTGGGTCTTGCTGATGAGCTCGCTGGGCATGCTGGTCGGTTTGCGTGAATTGTCGGGCGAAACCCAATTCTTGTACTCCCGCACCTTCCGTGCCTTTGAATTCTTTGCTGTTACCGCTGTGATTTATTACATCATGGCGAAGGTTCTGTTGATTGGTATGAGGTTGCTTGGGCGCAGCCTGTTTCGCCATGAATCCGGAGGTCGATGATGACGACTGCGACGAGTACGGTACAAATATTTGGTGACCTGCGTCCCCAGGATTTGCTCTATCTGGGCGAGGCGGCGCTGCGAACGCTGCACATATCGGTCATCTCCATCACCGTCGGTACCTTGTTTGGTATTGTATTTGGGTGGTTTATGGCAGCCGGTAATCGGTTGGTGCAATTTTGCGTGAACACGGTGTTGGATGTTTTCCGCAGCGTTCCATTGCTGATTCAGTTGATCTTGTTCGATTCTTTTATCGCCATTATGGGTTACCCGATGCAAGCCTTTTGGTCGGGCACCATCGTGTTGTCTGTCTACACCTCGGCATTGGTCGCCTCTGTGGCGCGTGGCGGCATTGAGGCCGTACCGCAGCCGTTGCGCCGGGCGAGTCGTTCACTGGGGATGACGTACTGGCAAGATATGCGCTATGTGGTGTGGCCGGTCGGCATTCGTGCGGTTTTCGCCTCTTGGTTAGGCATAGCGCTGAGTGTGATCAAAGACTCGGCTCTCGTATCTGTATTGGGGTATGTGGAATTGCTGCGCGCTTCGCAAATCTTAATTGGCCGCACGGCGGAAACCTTCACCATTCTGGGTATTGCAGGCTTGTTTTATTTTGCCTTGTCCTTCCCGCTGTCGAAGGCGGGTGAGTACATTGAAAAAAGGTGGCAACGATCATGATTAAAATTAATAACGTACGGAAGTCATTCGGCGATGTCGAAGTATTAAAAGGCATCACGCTCGAAGTGCAACAGGGTGAAGTCCTGTCGATCATCGGGGCGTCGGGCTCTGGCAAGTCCACCTTGCTGTATTGCATTAATGGATTGGAGCCCATTCAGGCCGGTGGTATTGAAGTCGATGGCATGGCCGTCCACGACAAAAAAACCAACCTAAACCATTTGCGGCAAAAAATCGGCATGGTGTTTCAACAGTGGAATGCTTTTCCACACCTGACCGCGCTTGAGAACGTGGCGCTGGCACCGCGTAAGGTCCGTAAGATGAGCAAGGCCGATGCAATGGCACTGGCAGAAAAACAACTGTGCCATGTAGGTCTTGAAGACAAACTGAATCTTTACCCCAGCGCGCTGTCGGGTGGGCAATTGCAGCGCGTGGCCATCGCTCGTGCTTTGGCCATGGAGCCCAACTACATGCTGTTCGACGAAGCCACATCGGCGTTAGACCCTGAGCTGGTCGGTGAGGTATTGGATACCATGCGTCTGCTCGCCGAAGAAGGCATGACCATGATTGTGGTTACCCATGAAATGGGGTTTGCGCGTGACGTATCCGACCGCGTGGCATTCTTTCATCAAGGTGTTATTGATGAGCTCGATACGCCAGACAAATTGTTCAATCAGCCCAAAAGCGAGCATTTGCAACGCTTTCTGGCCAAGGTGCGTTAACGGCGCTTAATCGCTTCTTGTTGTATTTGCCTCAGAGCTTCCCTAGAAGCTGTCTGGGGCTTTTTTTCAATTTTCGACAGACCTTTGGAATACAGTTTCCACTTTTTTGACAAGAAGATAACGGGTAACTGAACTAAGGTTAGGTGTCAGAACAATAGTATTTTTAGGGTTGTCCATCATGAGTGATCAATTCATACCTACGCGACTGCTCACCGGTGACTATGATCACTGGGACAGCGCCGCATGGCAGCAGGCCATCACCCAGCTTTACTCGGTCGACGAAACCCGCTGGATGAAAGCCTTGTTACCGTTGGCTCAATCGACTGCTGACGAAGCGCGGCAAATCAAAGTGCAAGCCCGTAGATTGGTAGAGCGCGTGCGCAGTGAGTCCGATGTAGCTCATGCGGTCGATAAACTGCTGCAGGAATACAGCCTCGACAACGAAGAAGGCGTGATTCTGATGTGTCTGGCGGAAGCGCTGATGCGTATTCCGGATGCAGATACTGCAGATGACCTGATCCGCGACAAGCTCTCTCCCGCCAATTGGGCTGAGCACTTGGGTAAGTCTGACTCCTTGTTGGTGAATGCGTCGACTTGGGGTTTGATGCTTACGGGTAAGGTAGTGCGTTTGGACAGCCGTGAAAAGTCGCCCGCCAATCTATTGGCAAAATTGATCAACAGTGCTGGTGAGCCGGTGATTCGCCAAGCCATGCACCAAGCCATGCGCATCATGGGCAAACAGTTTGTGCTTGGGCAAAGCATTAAAGAAGCGTTGAAAAACGGCAAGCCTTACCGCGCTAAACAGTACACCTATTCATTCGACATGCTGGGTGAGGCGGCCTTAACGGAAAAAGATGCTACGCGCTATCTGGCCTCTTATCGGCAAGCCATTGAGACGCTTGCCGCGTTCAATACGCAATGGCCAGAGGGCGTACCCCTGCCCACCATTTCGATCAAATTGTCGGCGTTGCACCCGCGTTATGAAGAGACACAGCGTGAGCGTGTGTTATCCGAACTGGCTGAGCGTGTATTGTCGTTGGTAGAGGTCGCGCGGCCTAATAACATTGGCATCACTATTGATGCGGAAGAAGCCGATCGGCTTGAACTGTCGTTGGCACTGTTCGAGCGCGTGTACCAGCACCCAAGCGTACAAGGCTTCGGCAACCTGGGCTTGGTGATTCAGGCATATTCGAAGCGTGCCTTGCCGGTGTTGGGCTACCTCGCAGGCTTGGCGCGCCAACAAGGCGACTGCATTCCGGTTCGCTTAGTGAAAGGTGCCTACTGGGATAGTGAAATTAAACATTGCCAACAACTGGGCACCCAAGGCTACCCGGTGTACACACGCAAAGAAAACACCGACACAGCCTATTTGGCCTGTGCGCGCTACTTGCTCAGCGATGCCGTGCAGCCGCACATTTTTCCACAGTTTGCGACCCACAACGCGCACACCGTGGCTGCTATTAACAGCATGGGTGTGGGCAAAGCGTTTGAATTCCAGCGTTTGCACGGCATGGGTGACGCGCTCTACGACACTTTTAAAAAAGGCGAAGAGCGCTCGGTACGTATTTACGCACCTGTTGGCGCGCACAAAGACCTGTTGCCTTATCTGGTACGGCGTTTGTTGGAGAACGGCGCGAACTCGTCGTTTGTGCATCGATTAGTCGATGCGCGCACCCCGGTAGAAGAGCTTATTGCCTCTCCGGTTGATCTGGTGGCATCAAGAGAGCAACACAGCAATACCCGTATTCTGTTGCCCAACGCCCTGTACGGCCCTGAACGAGTGAATTCACGTGGCCATAACCTAATGATAGACGCTGAACGGAGCGCCCTCATGTCCAAGATTGCAGAATTCAATAATACGCAGTGGCGTGCTTACCCCTTGTTGTCTGGTAAGCCGGATGCGTCGGGCCACACCATCGACGTAAAAAGCCCTTATGATCAACAGTTGGCCGTCGGCCAGGTGGATTTTGCGACGGCTGAGCAATGCCAGAAAGCCCTCGATATTGCTGATGCTGCCTTTGTCGATTGGTATCAAACTCCGGTTAGCCAGCGTGCCGCTGTTTTGGAACGCATGGCAGACTTGTTGGAAGATAATGAAGGCGAGCTGATTGCCTTGTGTACCCGTGAAGCGGGTAAAACATTGCAAGATGGCATTGACGAAGTGCGCGAAGCGGTCGATTTTTGTCGCTTTTATGCGCGCGAGGCACGGAATCACTTTTCCGACAGCATTAAGTTGCCGGGGCCGACCGGAGAAAGCAACGAGCTTTATTACGAAGGCCGTGGGGTGTTCCTGTGCATCAGCCCATGGAACTTCCCGTTAGCTATCTTCCTCGGACAAGTGGCCGCTGCCGTAGTCGCGGGCAATACCGTATTGGCTAAACCCGCCGAAACCACTTCACTGATCGCGGCGCGTGCGGTGGAGCTGTTCTACCAAGCGGGAATGCCGGCTGACGTTCTGCAACTGCTGCCCGGTGAAGGTCGCGTGGTGGGTGGTGCCTTGGTGCCCGACGCCCGTATCTCCGGCATTGCCTTTACCGGTTCAACGGAAACGGCGCGGGTTATTAACCGTCAACTGGCTGACCGCGACGGCCCCATCGCTACCTTTATTGCTGAAACCGGCGGGCAGAATGCCATGGTGGTTGACTCTACCGCTTTACCCGAGCAAGTCGTGACCGATGTGATTCATTCGGCGTTTGCGTCAGCAGGCCAACGGTGTTCCGCGCTGCGCGTGCTGTGTGTGCAAGACGACATTGGTGACCGCGTGATCGACCTGATCAAAGGTGCAATGGAAGAACTGCACGTGGGGAATCCAGAAGACTTTGCTACCGATGTTGGCCCTGTGATTGACGCCAAAGCTCAAGACGGCCTGATGACCTATGTAGCCGAACAAACACAAGCTGGCAAACTGGTGCACCAGATGACTCTGCCGGACGCCTGCAGCAAGGGTACCTTCGTGCCTCCCACCGTGCTGTCGATTGGCAGCATTGCGGAATTAGGACGCGAGCAATTTGGACCGATATTGCATGTGCTGCGTTTTAAGGCTAAAGAGCTGGATGCTGTGCTGGATGCGATCAATGGCACTGGCTATGGTCTCACCTTAGGTGTACACACGCGCAACGAAGCGACTGCTGCTTACATAGAAAAACGTGTACGAGTGGGTAACTGCTATGTTAACCGAAACCAAATTGGCGCTGTGGTCGGTGTGCAACCTTTTGGTGGGCGTGGCTTGTCAGGCACTGGCCCGAAAGCCGGTGGGCCGAACTACGTGCTGCGTTTTGCAACCGAACGTACGCGCACTATTAACACTACTGCGGTAGGCGGTAACGCCAGCTTGCTGTCACTGGGGGGCGATGCCTAACCCGTAGCGGCGGACAGGGCCCTTCTTCGGAAGGGCTTTTTTTATGTGCACTTACTCTTGATTCTATGCGCTGGCAGCGACATCATGGAGGTATTGGAACAGCAGTAGAGTGCAGTCACATGGTAGTGCAAGCAGACAACGTCAAGAAGGATCGCCGCGGATACGGTGGTTCGATTCGTCATGGTTGAGCAAAGTGCGCAGGTAACCTTAACGCCGCAAGATGAACTGCGTTTCCGACACGAACTGTCGGTTCGGAATGTCGCACAGATTCGTCTCATCAGCGCCGTCGCGTTCGTCATCGGGCTGATCTTTGCGGGCTTGGAACTGCCCGGCGTATTGAACGGAACCTGGCAAGCATGGCTTTTGCTGACTGCTTGGACTCTCCTGCAGGTCTGTATGGCCGTCATTGTGGTGGCGTCTTGGCGTTCCAGCGGGGCACAGCAGCTGGGGCGTGTTGTTTACTGGTCTAATCTCGGTGTGGCGATAGCGTTCGTACTGGTGTGCTACACCGGCTTCGCGCTTGGATGGAATCGCGCCACAGATGAGTTGTTGCTCTTGGTGTTCTATCTGCACGCCTTTCCCAACGTTATAACGCGGCAAAAAGTTGTTTTGTCGAGCATCATGTCGGCGGCCTTCTTGGCGGTCCTGTATTTCTCTGAAGCCCGCTGGGGTTTGCAAATTGCGCTTATCGTGGTGTTTATCAATATCGCAGTATCGGCACTCAGTTGGACGCTAGAAACCAGCCTGCGGGATGCCTTCAAGCGCCGCATTGTGCTGGAGGAATTGGCGCTTACTGACAAACTGACGGGTGCCCTAAACCGCCATTCGTTTATGGACTTATTCGAGCAGGTGCAAAATGCCGCCGCTCGTTCGGGTCTCGCCATGGGTGTTTTGATCGCCGACATCGATGACTTCAAAGCCTACAACGATAACCTTGGGCATTTAGCGGGTGACGAAGCCTTGATCAAGGTGGCCAGTGTGTTGCGGGCGGCGCAGGCGCACGATAGCGACTTGGTCGTGCGTTTTGGTGGTGAGGAGTTTGTCTGTGTGTTTCTGCGTGACAATGTGGCAGAGCTGCAGCAACTGAGTCAACGTCTAGTAGACGAGGTGCGGGGGTGTCGTATTGCGCATCCGGCATCTGCTGCCGGCAAGATGCTGACCATCAGTATTGGCGCGTGTTTGCAGCACGACCCCAAAGCACTTGACCGACGGGCGCTGATGACGCTCGCCGACCGCGCTTTGTATAAGGCAAAAGCAGACGGGCGCGACCGTGTGTTTGTGGCTTGGCCGGAGTCCTCCTAGCGTTTTCCGTCACGCCTACTTGGGTATATCGTTCAACCTGTGCCATAGTCAAAGCAACACATGTTGAAGAGTGGCCACGGGTGCAGCAGGAATTGTCTAAGCACACATTGTCAGCCGCCGAGTGGCGTGACTATCGAGCGCAAACATCGCAACGCCATATATGGCAAGCGCGCCTCTTAAGCCTCTCGGGTGCTGCTGTCATGCTGTGGTTGCTGATCTGGGACTGGTGGGCCGGGCCAGAGCTGTCGTCGTCTTTGCTGATCATTGGCGCCATCCGTGTGCTGTTGATTCTGCTGTTTTTGTTGACCATAGCACTCAGCTTTCGAACCTATTGGGCGCAACGGCTCCACCGTTTAGGTGCCATAGTGTTGTTGGCTACTGTGGTGGGCTATTGTGTCATGGTGTCTGAAGGCTTCAGGCTAAATTGGCACACGCCCATTAATGGACTCCTGTTGGTTTTGTTGTATGTCCACGCTTTTCTCGCCCTCAGTTTTAAGGAAAAAATTGCCCTCAGTTTACTGTTGTCGTTCTCGTACACCGCCATAATTCTGCGTAATGACGCCGTGCTCGATATTGGTTATCAGCTGACTTTTCTGCTGCTCACCAATTTGGTCATGGCCACCATTAGTTGGTCTCAACAAGAAAGCCAGTTGCGCCTGTATCGGCGTGTCCTAATGCTGGAGAAAATGGCCCATACGGACCAACTCACGGGCACCCTCAATCGCCACGGCTTCCGCGACACCTTTAGCGATATCTGCAAACGAGCAAGGCGTGATCGCTTGGCTGTTGGGTTGTTTATTATCGATATCGATCATTTTAAGGTGTTCAACGACGAGAAAGGCCACCTTGAGGGTGATGCTGCGCTGATTGAAGTTGCCCAGTCGTTGATGCGGGCGCGCTACCATCCTGCGGATTTGGTGATGCGTTTTGGTGGTGAAGAATTTGTCTGTGTCTTTTTACGTAAGCGACTGGTGCAGTTGGAAGAACTGGCCAATCGTGTGCGTCAAGACATTGTGGATTGTGGCATTGAACACCCAATCGCGGGACTACTGACCGTAAGTGTTGGTGGTAGTCTAGCAGAGCAGCCTGACGCCGAGTGGCGTCACGACATGATGACGCAAGCCGATGCACTGCTGTATGAAGCCAAGTCAGAAGGAAGAAACCTAACGCGCGTCGCAAATTTCGAAGCAAATTCGGTAGCCACTTTGACAACCGACCGAAATAGCCTACTCTGAGTTCTATAAAAATAATTCAAGAAGCTCACAAGGGAAGTAGTCGATGCTTACAGTCAAGGAGGCCAGTTTGGCCTTTGGTGGTATTCAGGCATTGAGTGACGTGTCGTTCACCGCGCGCGCGGGTGAAATTACGGCCATCATCGGGCCTAATGGCGCGGGCAAAACCAGTCTGTTTAACATCATCTCCGGTTTCTATCGGCCACAGCAGGGGCAGATCCTCTTTGCCGACAGTGACATCACACGCCTGCGACCCGACAAACGTGCGCAGCTGGGCATCGCTCGTACATTTCAAAATCTTGCTCTGTTTCGCGGCATGTCGGTACTCGATAACATCAAACTGGGCGGCCATGTCCGCTTACGCTCCGGCTTTTGGGCCTCGGGCTGGTACTACGGCGCTGCACGACGCGAAGAAGAGGCCCTGCGCCACGACCTAGAGCGTGAAGTCATCGACTTCCTGGAATTGGATCACATCCGAAAAGCGCCTGTTGCTGCGTTGCCGTACGGCTTACAAAAACGTGTGGAATTAGGGCGTGCGCTGGCTATGAAGCCGCAGGTTTTGCTACTGGATGAGCCGGTCGCCGGTATGAACCGCGAAGAAACTGAGGATATGGCGCGGTTTATCCTGGATATTCAGGAACGTTGGCAGACCACCATTTTGCTCGTAGAACACGACATGGGCATGGTGATGGATTTGTCAGATCAAGTCGTAGTGCTCAATTTTGGTAAACAAATCGCCGCCGGTACGCCGGACGCGGTACAGCGCAACCCTGACGTAGTCGCAGCCTATTTGGGCACCCCTGAAACACAACAAGCGGCGCTGACCAAAGATACCAAAGCGACTGTTCAGGAGCAAAGCTGATGGGGCAGTTCGTACAGTACTTGATCAATGGCATGGTGTCGGGTGGCATATTGGCGTTGATTGCCTTGGGCATTGTGGCGGTGTTTAAAGCCACTAAGGTGGTGAATTTTGCGCACGGCCATTTGATCATGTTCGGGGCATATTTTTATTTTACGTTCGCCGTTATGTTGCCGGAAGCGGCCTTTATGCCGGATTGGATTCGCAGTTGGGAGCCGCAATGGTTGCTCGACTACCGAGGCGACGCCATGATGTTTTCGCCGCAAGCGGCTATCGCCACCTGGGTGAGTAATCTACCGCGTATTATTTTGGGCCTCGTCGGTGCCATGTTGGCGAATGCTGTACTGGCCTTGCTGATTGAACGCACGGTCATGCGGCCGCTACTAGGCCACTCTGCGTTTGCGATGATTCTCGCCACCGTTGGTTTGATCTGGGTGTTAGATGGTACGGCGGGGCTGATCTGGACTGCCGAAGCCGAGCAGGTGCCTACGTTGGGGCCCAATTTTCCGGTCCGCTTTGAACTCTTTGGCGAGCGTTTGTTTTTCTTCAGTGCGTCGTTGTTCAATCTGATTATTGCCTTACTGTTGTTCGCTGCGCTGATGTTGGTATTGCGCTTCAGCCGTTACGGCGTGGCGATACGTGCCACCGCAGAAGACCAAAGTACGGCCTATACCATGGGCATCAACGTGCCCCGCGTGTTCTCGGCGGCGTGGTTGATTGCCTCGGTAACGGGGGCGGTTGCGGGCGCCATTTTGGCCTCGCGCACGGGGCTGTCGCCGGCCATCGGTTTGTTTGGCCTGTCGGTGTTGGCAGTGGTGCTGATGGGCGGGCTGGACTCCTTCGCCGGGGTGCTGATCGCAGCCTTTGTGGTCGGTATCCTTGAAGCCATGACGCAATGGAAGCTGGGTGGGGATTACGCTGAAATCGTACCCTATGTTGCCGTCTTATTGGTCATCTTAGTGCGTCCGCACGGCTTCCTCGGCCAACAGGAGATCGAACGCATATGATTACCGGCCATTTCAAAACCAGTTATCAAGCGGACGAAGGTATCTGGGATACTTGGCCGAAGAAATTGGGCCTAGCACTCGGCTTGTTGTTCTTGTTACTGCTGCCCTTCTTTGCTAACAATTATGTGTTGTTGATGGCCAGCCAGATTGCCATTTTCGTTATTGCTGTAGTGGGGTTGAACGTACTGGTGGGCTACACCGGGCTGATGTCGTTGGGCCACGGTGCCTTTTTTGCTATTGGTGCTTACGTTGCGGTTGCGGTGCACGTCGAATTTCCGGCCACTTCCCCGCTGATTACTCTGGCCTTGTCCACAGCCGCGGCCGCTGCCTTCGGTGTGCTGTTTGGGCTGCCGTCGTTGCGGGTAAAAGGCTTGTATCTGGCAGTCGCTACCCTGTCCGCCAACTTCATTATTCTGTTTTTAATCAAGCGTGATTCTCTGGCACCTTGGACGGGTGGTGTGTCGGGCACAGAGACGCCCAACCCCATTCTGTTTGGTTGGGAGTTGGTCAGTCAGCGAGATAAGTACCTGTTCATCGTGCCCATCATGGTGCTGATGCTGTTATTTGCGCAAAACCTGTTCCGCACACGCTTTGGGCGTGCATTGATCGCTATTCGCGACAAGGACTATTCCGCAGAGATCATGGGCATATCTTTGTATCGCTACAAATTACAGAGCTTCGCCATTTCAGCGGCTTATTGCGGCGCAGCGGGTTGTCTATGGGCCTATTTTTTCCCAGCGATTCTGCCGGAAGATTTCGGTTTGAGTCTGTCGATTACCTTGGTGGTGTGTCTGGTCGCCGGTGGCATGGGACGCACCTTGGGGCCTATTTTTGGCACTGTATTGATCTTGTTGGTGCCGGAACTGCTGAAGATTCTAGCCAGTGGCATTACTCAGGGGGAGGCCAACGCACAGCGGTATTTCAGTCCGTTGCGTGACATCGTGTTCGGCCTAATGATCATCGGCTTCCTCATTTTCGAACCCATGGGGCTGGTCGCTATCTGGGATCGCTTTTGGCGATTTGTCGGCCGCTGGCCCTTTGGGCGTTAGCAAACGGATTAAGCTTGGCTCAGCGTCAGAGTGGTGTCGGCGCTTTTTTGGATTGACGTACTTCGTACCAGTGAACAATAAGAGAGGAACACACTATGTCCATCACTCGACGCTCCTTGCTCAAAACCAGTGCCTTATTGGCGACTGCCTCTATGGCCCCAAGCATTGTCAGTGCACAAACACGGGAATGGCGGGTGGCCGCATCGCTGCCGATGACCGGTCCCTTCGCCACGGCGGGACAACTGGTGGCTCCCGCATTTGCTGAATTTGAAGCCATCGTGAACGACAACGGCGGCATTGGTGGACGACCCATTCGCGTGGAAATTGAAGACTCGGGGTACATCCCACGCAATGCCTTGGCGAACTTCCAGCGCGCCCAAGCGGGAGGTGACCTGCATTTTTACTTCGGTGACTCTACGGGGTTCATGGAGCTAGTCGGCCCTACATTAAGCGGTGATAACGCGGTAATGATGGGTTCGACTTCCTTTGCCTCCGCGTTGGCTAACAAGGCACATCGGCCATATCAATTCATGGCTGGGCCAACCTATGAAGACCAATTTGAAATCCTGTTGCGTGACATCGCCGCCAAGGGCGGCCGTACCGTAGCCTTTATATACTCGGATACCGAGTTTGGCCGTGACCCCATTGCACATGGCAAACGTGTCGCCGAGGAACTGGGCATCCGAGTGGTGCTTGAAGAGGTGACGCGCGCTGAGGGCGCTGACATTGAAAGCCATGTCACACGTTTGGCACAAGCCAACCCGGAATACGCCATTTTGCAGGGTTATGTGACGGGTGTCTGGCCGCAATTGATCGGTGGGGCGCGGGCTTTCGGCTTGACCACCGAGTTTATGGGCACCTTTTGGGGTATGGAAAAGATCATTGCGGATCGCGTGACCGAACAAGCCGGTCCGTTCCTTGATGGCTACCAAGGGGTTATGCCTTATCGGTATTTTTATGATCAGGAGGATGCACCGTTCTATCGTGAAATGGCCGCCTTTAAACAGTCACGCAACGCTTCGTTTTCCGGCTATGTGTCGACGTGGGAATTGGAAACGCGACTCAGTTTAGAGCTGTGGCGGGAAAGCATGAACCGGGTGATCGACGCCGATCGCCCCGTTACGCCGGATAATCTGATGGCGGCTCTGGACAGCATTCAAAACTGGGACAGCGGTGGCTTCTTCGGCCAGCCCGTTAGTTTTAAGGACAATAAAATCGGGCAGGGCCGAGTCTACCGTTATGACGCCGGTAGCAAGCTGTTCAATCCGGTATCGGATTGGATCATGGTCTAAGCCCATGCTGCGCATTGAGAATCTAGAAGTGTCCTATCACCACGCTATTCAGGTGTTGCGCGGTCTGACGTTGGACGTCAAACCGGGCCAGGTAGTGGCCTTGCTCGGGGCCAATGGTGCGGGTAAGTCGACGTTGTTAAAAACCGTGTCAGGGTTGCTGCCGCTCGAAAATGGCAGCGTGGACGAAGGGCGGATTCTATTCAATGAGCAGATGATTCAACACAGCGCTCCGCACGAACTGGCGCGGGGCGGGTTGCTGCATGTGCGTGAAGGGCGGCGCATCTTTGCCGAGATGACCGTGGAAGATAACTTGATAGCAGCGTCCTACGCACTGACGGGGCGCTCCGGCAAGCCGGACTATGATGCGGTCTATCAGTTTTTCCCGCGCTTAAAGGAGCGTGCTCGACAAACCGCTGGTTTGCTGTCAGGTGGCGAACAACAGATGTTGGCCATTGGCCGGGCGCTGATCGGACAGCCGAGTCTGATGTTGCTGGATGAGCCTTCATTGGGTTTGGCACCGCAGATCGTCGAGGAAATTTTCGCCATCATTCAGCGGATTAATCAAGAACAGGGCGTCAGCCTCCTATTGGTGGAGCAGAACGCCAACGCGGCTTTTGGGATCGCCGATCAGGTGTACATTCTTGAAAACGGCAAAATTGTACTCGAAGGGCCCGTGGCCGAACTGCGACAAAACGCCGATATTCAGACCTTCTATTTGGGTATGGGCGAGCACGAAGGACAAAAGTCGTTCCGCGACATCAAACATTATAAGCGGCGCAAGCGCTGGTTGAACTGAGAGGCTTCCGCAGACATGACCGACACCGCTTTTCGTGCGCAGGGTTACATCAGTTTAACCCAGCTCCTACAACGTCATTCCGAGCAGGTTCCACACGAGGTCGCCATGCGTCAGAAACGCTTGGGTATCTGGCAGGAAACCACTTGGGAACAGTATCGGCACCGCACATACGCCATTGCGGCGGGGTTGATGGCGTTGGGTATTCAGCGGGGCGATCAACTCGGCATCATTGCAGAAAATCGCCAAGAGTGGGTGATTACACAAATAGGAATCAACACCGCAGGTGCCGTGACCTGCGGTCTGTACCCCACGAGTCCGGCGAATGAAGTACTGCACCTGTTATTGAGTGCCGACTGTAAAGTGGTGTTCTGTGAAGATCAGGAGCAGGTCGATAAGGTACTGGCCATTCGGGACCAACTGCCCTTGTTGCAGTATCTGGTGGTGTTTGATGACAAAGGCCTACAGAGTTACGACGCTGAACTGTGGATGAGTTTGGCGGACTTGGAGTCCCGTGGCGAACAGGCACTGCGAGAGGGTGCGGAAGAGGCAATACAACAGGGCTTGGCAACGCAACACCCTGACGATACCGCGTTGATCGTTTTTACCTCAGGCTCCACCGGGCTGCCCAAAGCGGCGATGATTTCATACACCAATATTTGGGCTGAAATGGCGGTGTTGTGGGACAGCATTGATGCTCAGCCCGGACAGAACGTGCTGTCTTACTTGCCGCTGTGTCATGTCGCCGAGCAAGCGTTCTCTACCATGAACGCGATGGCGCGTCGGATGGTGGTAAACTTCGGTGAAAGCCTGCGCACCATTCGTACCGATTTGCAGGAGATTTCACCGCAGTTGTTTTTCGGTGTACCGCGCATTTGGGAAAAGATGCAATCGGAGTTGGTGGTGCTGGGAGGGCGCAGTGGCTTGGTCAGGGGGTGGTTGTTGCAACGTGCCTTGGCGTCGGCACAGCAGCGCGGTCAGCGGCCCCGGGCACAGTGGCAATGGCGTGATTGGTTGGCGTACGGTTGTTGGTCCGTCTTAGTGTATCGACCGGTGTTGAGCTATCTGGGTTTGGCCCGTTGTCATACCGCAATGACGGCTGCGGCGCCCATTGCGCCTGACTTGTTGGCGTTGTTTCGTGGTATGGGGCTACCGTTGACTGAAATCTGGGGAATGACCGAAACCACGGGTGCGGCCACCATGCAACCCATGAACTTGAGCTGTACTGGCCGAGTCGGTTTGCCGTTGCCCGGTGTCAGTGTTGCCGTAGCCGACGACGGCGAACTTCTGGTGCGCGGCGACATCGTGTTCAAGGGCTACTATGGCAATGCCCAAGCCACCGCAGAGACGCTTGTCGATGGCTGGCTGCACACCGGCGATATAGCGGAATTGCATCCGGATGGCTCAGTGTCGATCATTGACCGGAAAAAGGACATTATGATCACGGCGGGTGGCAAGAACCTCTCCCCGAGCATCATTGAAAATCAGGTCAAAGCGAGCCCTTACATTAAAGAGTGCATCGTCATCGGTGACGGCAAGAAATACGTCTCGGCGCTGTTGCAGATCGACTACGATACGGTGGCACATTGGGCGGAACGACAGAGTTTGGCCTACACCACCTTTCAATCTCTGGCTGTGCATGCGTCGGTGCGGGCACTGATTCAAGAAGAAGTGGATCGCGCCAATAGCCAGTTGGCGCCGGTGGAACAAGTGAAAAAGTTCTTTTTGTTGACCAAGGAGCTGGATCACGACGACGGCGAGGTGACGGCCACCATGAAAGTCCGCCGTCAAAAGGTCGCCGAACAGTACGCCAGCCAGATCGCCGCGCTGTACGTGTGATCAGCGCGCTTCCGTTGTGAGTTCTACCTGTTCCTGTTCGCGGGTCAGGTTGCGCAACCACGTTTCGCGCCTCAGATAAAACACCATGATGAGTGCCTTAGCCACTTCGTCAGCCACAAAGCCCGCAAACACGCCCCATAACCCCAAGCCCAGATGAATGCCGGTGACATACGCAATGGGCACGCCGACACAGGCGAACCCCAGTGTGGTGATGACCATAGGCGCCTTGGTGTCACCGCCAGCACGCAATACGCCGGGTATGGTGATGGTTAATGCGGTGGCCCAACTGTACAGCACCCCTAGTCCGACCATAATCAGGATATGGCGCCGCGTCGTGTCACCGATGTCATAGAGCTGCAGGTATAAGGGTGCAGCCAGCCAAAGTAGCACGCCGAGTGCCGGCAGTATGACCAAACACGATGTAATACCCGCCCGCACATAGCCACGTGCACGCTGGTAATGGTCGCCGCCGACGGCTTGCCCGACCGAAATACCAATGGCTTGCTGATACCCTGCGCCCGGAGCCAATGATAAGCTACGGATCAATAAGGCAATCAAGAATGCGGCATAGGCTTCCGCACCTACGCGATTGAACATCATGGCGTATAAAAACGATGAGCCTTGCCACAGAAAACCGTCTAGCGACAATGGATAACCAATGCGCAAGATGCGCAGCAAGCGCTGCCACGCCAGCGCTTGTAGATCGCGCCAACGCATATTCACCAGCGGGTGGCGCAGCAACGCATTGATCATCAACAGGGTCTGAAACGCCCAGGCCACTGTGGTCGAAATGGCGACGCCCCGAATGCCCATGGGCGTAAACAGCGGCTCGGTCAGCCCCGGTATCGCGCCGCCAAACAGCAGTAAATAATTCCCCACAACGTTCAGCCCGTTACCGTACAAAGCCAGTCGCATGGGTGTTTTGGTGTCGCCCAAGGCCTGCAATATGTGCATAGCGATTTGACCGGGGGCGACAAAGATGATGCCGAAGCCGATAACGCTCAGATATTGATAACCCAGCGCGGGCAGGTTCGATCGTTCATCAAACGGTCGAAACAGGTCAGTGGTCAGCAAACTCAGTAGCCATTCACCCGCGAAGACGTACAGCGCAGAGATGGCTAAACCGACCATAACGCCCGCACACAGCAGTGTAGCGATGGTCTCGCGCAGCGCCGCCAGTTTGCGCGCACCGCGATACTGCGCAGTGATAACGGCTCCGCCTTGCGTTAGCGCGGCGTAGGTCAACAGTATGAAGAAATTCAATTGCAGGCAATTGCCTAAGGCGGCGATCGTCTCTTCACCGAACTGGCCGACCATTAGGTTGTCGACCACACCCGTCATTTGAAACAAATACACCTGCAAGATGATTGGCCACGCCAAGGTGAACAAACGGCGGCGCATGGGACTGATGGTCAACGATGGCAAACGACTTCTCCTGTAATCAGGTCGCCATTATGCCAGTCGCTCGACAAGCTGTCTGATTGGACAACTGATATTGGCGGTGGAATTTCTGCGCTGTTGGAATTAGCGCCGCTTCCTAATAGGCATGATGGAGGAGACATGGCATTATTGCGCCATCAACACGAACAATGAAGGTGTATAGGATGAGAGCGATGACAAGGAACTGGATAGTGGGCACGCTGTGCTCCGTAGTAGCCTTTCCAGCAGCGGCCGAAAGCGTAACGTTTAATCGCGTTAAACTGAGCACACAAGGGATACATACAGAATACGAGGGTGATATTACTGGGCAGGGTTACAATGCCGGTATTGAAGTTCAGGCCAGTCTGACCCAGATGTTTGTGCTGGAAGCAGGCGTGGGACAAAAACGTGAATTCTTCGTTGTGTCGGGCGAAGAATACACCTTGGTAGAAAACTATTACGCTTACGGAGCCCGTGCAGTATTTGGTATCGGCAGTGGTGATATGGCGTTCTCGCTGGCGGCTCGGGCTTACGGTGGAGAGCTGGCGTCGGATGAAGTGCCCTTAGTCGGTAGTGAAACCGAAGTGGGTTATCGCTGGGCTGAGATTGGATTACACAACTTTTTGCTGGGTCCATGGTCTGAAGGCAGCATTGCTTTGCGCCGTTATATGATGGGTGGAAATACCCAATACAACACCGTTAACGTGGAGTATCTACAGGGCGCAACGCGCTTGCTTTTCGGCGTGCAGGGTGAGGTAGCGCTGGATCTATCTACCTACAGTGCTGGTCTGAGTTTGAACTACGCGCTCTGACCCGCGCGTTTTTTAGCGTATGCCCCAGCGCATCCAAAGATTGCTAAAGCTTTTGTGTGCTGCACGCCATTGCGGGTTCTGGTTGTCCGGAAAGGCGTCCTGCAGTTGAGCTTGAAACAGTTCCGCTGTCGCAATGGCGTCACTCAACGCGTGATGCGCTCGCCACGCTGGTAAGTGATAATGTTGTCGGCAGTGCCGCAGTGAGAGATTACTTGCGGTCGGCAGGTGCTCTGAGCCCAGTCGGCGTCGAGCAAAATCTTGTGTATCCAAGCGAGTGGGGCGCCAGCGCTGCCCCCAATACTGTACATGCGCTTGATTGAGAAAATCCGCATCAATATCACCGCCGTGCGTGATCAGCACATGCCCTTTCAGACTCTGCAGCAAATCCGGTAAAACGTGATCCGGATCTTCACCTTCTTGTTGCAGATCACAGTCGCGTAAATGATGAATGGTTGCGCTGTCTGCGACACTTTTCGCACTGTTGAAAAGCCAATGTTGTGCTTGCCCGAGCGGAATGCCTTCGGGTGTGACGGGAACGCACCCCAAACTCAAAATACGGTCGGTTTTTGGGTTTAGCCCGCTCATTTCCAAGTCAATGGCGAGCAGGGCTCGATCGAATAAGAGGGGTCTGCTGTGGCTCATGCGGAAAAGCCTCCGGCAAAGGTTTGCAGCGCCGCCGCTTGTGCATCCTTGATGGTGCGGAATGCGGCCTTGAGTTGTTGTTTTTCGTTAGGACTGAGTTGATCCGGGTTGAGCCAGTGGCCGCTGTGGTCACCGGTATTACCAACGCGCTGCCGCAGTCGCGTGAGGAGGTTCCACGCCAGCCGTAAATCTTGCGCCAGCCCACCGGACAGAGACTGATGGAGTTCGGCATACAACAGCCGGTCCAATGTATTTTGGTCTTCGGCATGCACGGCTAAGGCGTGTATGCGCGCCAGATCATTGATTAAGGCAATGCCTTCGTGTTTTAGGTCCAGTTTGTTCTTGTGTTCACCGGAGTGCGTTAACAATAAACTGCGGAAAAACCCGAGCGGTGGTGATTGACGCAACGCCGATTGCGTTAACATGGCTAAAAATCGGCTGTTAGGCTGTATCTGCTGCATGCGTTCACGCAAGCCATTTTGCAAATGGTTGGGCCCGGAGATCAGACGCCAATCAAAGAAAATGGTGCTGAACAGCAAGGCATCTTGGGTGGGTGTGTTGATCCATTGATCAAATTGCTGCACCCATTGTTGGCTGCTGAGACGCCATTTCGGGTTCTTCGCCATGACATCACCCGGGCAATGGCGGAGTCCGCAGGCATTGAGGCCGTCACATACCCACTCTGCCATCTCAGCAAAGTAATGTTGGGCATCGGCATCAGGTTCTGCGCTAAAGATCAGGCCGTTGTCTTGATCCGATTCCAACGTCATCTCACGACGGGCTTGCGAACCAAACGCCAGCCAGCCATAAGTCATAGGCGGCTTGCCCAATTTCTTCTCGCCCAGTTGTAACAAGCGACGTGTTAGGCCGTCCATCACCGTAGTGTACAACTGGCCTAATAACGGTAGCGCATTGTCTTGTTGGCGCAAACGGTCAAGCCACTGCTGGCACCCAGCCATCTGGCGTTGTAAGCCTTCCAAGGTATGCTCACGACTCAGACGCTGAATAAAAAACAGCGGGGAGTCCTCTTGCGCGTGCATCAAGTCTGTGGCGGTGAGCATGCCGACAGGCTGACTGGCCTTCAGTACCGGTAAATGGTGCAATTGGCGTTCACTCATCAACCATTGGGCGTCCAGTAGGGTCGCGCCGCTGGCGATCGTGGTGGGTGTTTTGGTCATTATGTCGGAGAGCGGGAGATCGCCCGCAAGACCCGGTACCAGCACGCGAGAACGCAAATCGCGATCCGTTACGATGCCTTGTAACCGTTGCGCTTCGACGATCAGCAAACTGGATACCCTGGCCTCAGTCATCAACGCAGCACCCTGCTGTATGCTCATGCTGGGCGGCGCAGTGATCAGGCGTTGTGACATCCAGCTATCCACTTTTTGCAACAGTGGGTGGCTGGAGGTCGTATCCAAGGTGCCTAGATTTTGTCGGCGATCGGCAAGGTGGCGAAAGAAGTCGGCCAACACACTGTGCTGCTGCATCAATTGATCAAAAGTGGCTTTCGGAATGCGGTACAGCAAGCAGTCTTCCAAGGTATGAATGGTCAAGCCTTGCGTGTTTTGGTCCAGTGCGCTGCTGATGCCGAAGAGATCACCTTCATGCAGGCGATCCACGAGCACGCCATGGCGATTGCGCAGTTCAATAGCGCCGGAACGAATGATATTGAGATGCTGGTCGGCGGAGATTGAGCGCCCGGACTGATGCGGTTGGTAGTGGATCATCAATTGCTGACAGAGTTGCAACAAGGCGTCTTCGTCTAACTGATCAAACGGCGGACGGTGATGAAGAAACTGTAGGCTGTCTGCAAGATCGTCGGCATTGGCCATTGGCTACCCCTGTTGAATCAGGTCACAGTACAGTACGGCGACCGGTGGTGGGTACAGCAAGCGATCGCCACACTGACCTTTAATAGTGCGGCGGTGGCTCTGCAGTCGCCACTAGACATTGGTCGAAGATACACTAATTAGCTGCGGCACAGACGGTATTGTATCTTGCGTCGCTGCGCGACATAGTCTGCAAGCGGCCAACGTTCGGCATGCCGTCGCTGGTCAGTGGAATTAAGTCTGCTGTGGTGCAGTTTAGGAGATACGTGTTGTAGGTCACCACATCGATGTATTGCTTCTCGAAGTCATACTGTACGAACTGTACAACGCGCTCACCGGTGGTGTCGGAAAAACGGAGATTACCCGCATCGATCACGCTGAACTGCGTGGTCATAGGAAAGAAAAAAGTCCAAGGGCGCCAGAATACTGTGCCTGCTTCACTGGATACCACAACCGAACCCGCAGGTAGTTGCGATTGCTTGTGATCAAACCACGAGTATTCGAAATGGATTTGGTACGCCAGCATGCCTGCGCCGGCAAACAGTGGAACAATCCAACGCGGAAGTTTTTGCCGCGTTAGTTTACGCAGTAACAGTGCAATACCTGCACTGCCGAGACCGCAAATCGCAAGAGCGACAAGGTGCCAAATCATAATGTACTGCCTTAAAAAAATAGGGCCTTCAATGATGAAGGCCCTTCGGTTCTTTAAATCACTTAGCGCAGAGGCGCTTAGTGATCAATGGCCATGCCCGCGCCTTTAGGATAGCGTACGCTTTCTACCAGCTCTTGAATCTCAGCTGGTGGCTCTTGCGTCACGCTCGCTACACCATAAGCTACGGCGAAGTTGATCATAGCACCAACAGCACCAAACGACAGCGGCGAAATCCCGATCAGCCAATTTGGCTCGGTGTTCGGCAGCATGTTGGTACCGGGGATGAAGAACCAGCCCAGATAGGTGAAGATGTACAGCAGGGTAGACAGCAAGCCCGCCAACATACCCGCGATAGCGCCTTTGTCGTTCATCTTCGTAGAGAAGATACCCATCATCAGTGCTGGGAAGATCGACGCCGCGGCGATACCAAAGGCTAGCGCTACCGTTTGTGCCGCGAATCCGGGTGGATTCAAGCCCAAGTAGGTTGCCAGCAAAATAGCCCCCGCCATGGATATCCGCGCGGCCAGCATTTCGCCTTTTTCGCTGATGTCCGGTTTGAGCGTCTTCTTGATCAAGTCGTGACTGATTGCAGACGAGATGGCCAACAGCAGACCGGCCGCTGTAGACAAGGCTGCCGCAATACCACCCGCAGCGATCAAACCAATAACCCAACCAGGCAGGTTAGCAATCTCTGGGTTAGCCAATACCAAGATGTCGTTGTTAACGGTCAACTCGTTACCAGCCCAACCGCGTTCAGCTGCAGTGGGTGCAAAGGCTTCGGTGGCGTTGTACATCTGGATGCGGCCGTCGTTGTTTTGATCATTGAACACGATCAGACCTGTATTTTCCCAGCTCTTAACCCAGTCCGGGCGATCTTCATACAGCAACGCTGGTTCTGTTGGGCCATCAGGATAAATGGTAGTGAACAGATTCAAACGTGCCATAGACGCTACTGCAGGAGCAGTGGTGTACAGAATAGCGATGAAGACCAAAGCCCAGCCCGCAGACCAACGCGCGTCAGCGACTTTAGGTACGGTGAAGAAGCGAATGATAACGTGCGGCAGACCAGCAGTACCGATCATCAGTGACAAGGTGAACAATACCATGTTCAACTTGTTCGACACGTCAGCGGTGTAGTCTACAAAGCCCAGTTCACGTACCACTTCATCCAGTTTAGCCAACAATGGCATGCCCGACTCAGTGTGCGTGCCCCACAAGCCCAACTGAGGAATCGCATTACCCGTCAATTGCAGTGAAATGAACACCGCAGGAATGGTGTAGGCGATGATCAGTACCACGTACTGTGCAACCTGAGTGTAGGTTATGCCTTTCATGCCACCGAATACGGCGTACAAGAACACGATACCGGCTGCAATCCAGATACCGGCAGTACTGCTCACTTCCAAGAAACGTGAGAAGGCAACGCCCGCACCGGTCATCTGACCGATAACGTAGGTCACTGATGCGACGATCAAACAGACCACAGCCACTAAGCGGGCTTGGCTGCTATAGAAGCGGTCACCAATGAAGTCAGGCACGGTAAACTTACCGAACTTACGCAGGTAAGGTGCCAGCAGCATGGCCAGCAATACGTAGCCGCCCGTCCAACCCATGAGGTAGGTCGAGTTGGCGTAGCCGCCTGCGGCGATCAAACCCGCCATCGAGATAAAAGACGCAGCGGACATCCAGTCTGCGGCGGTCGCCATACCGTTGGTAATGGGGTTGATACCACCACCGGCGACGTAGAATTCTTTCGTGGAGCTGGCACGAGCCCAAATTGCTATACCGATGTACAGCGCAAAGGAGCCGCCCACAAAAAGTAGGTTAATGGCAAACTGACTCATGAATTACTCCTCCATGCCGAATTTTTTATCGTACTGATTCATCTTCCACGAATAGAAGAAGATCAAGCCGATAAAGGTGAGGATGGAGCCTTGTTGCGCAAACCAGAAGCCGAGGTCGGTGCCGCCAATGGCGATACCCGACAGTGCCGGACGCAGCAAGATGGCGAAGCCATATGAGCACAGCGCCCACACGACCAAGCATCCGCTGATCAGTCTGAGGTTAGCTGACCAGTATTGGGCAGCGGGGGAACGTTCATCAACAATCATGGTTTTCTCTCCGTTCTTGTTATTGCTTTATGAGAAGGGATACTGGGTGAATCCTGCAATTCTTACCCAAGTAGGCTAACCCGTAACCCTTGATTCTCTGCTTACCCCACACTGTGCATTTTGTCAGCCCTCTGGGAGGGAGTGGGTTAAAGCCGATTTCACCCTATGCACAATAGCAACGGGTGGGTCAATCGGCGCTTAGACTTTGGTCGATATCGGCTCCGTCGGACACTGTGTGGGCGCTTGTGACTTGCAAGCTGCGGCGGTGCATCTGATACTGCGGCTATGAGTCTGACCACAATCATCTTAACAGTACTCTTGTACGCCGCCCTGTTATTCGCCGTGGCTATGGTGGGGGATCGGCGTGGTCGCGCGCGTGGCAATCGCGGGATCTGGGTTTATGGTCTTGCGTTGGGCGTTTACTGTACTTCGTGGACCTACTATGGGGCTGTGGGTCAAGCGTCGATCACTGGCTGGGATTACATTCCGATATACTTAGGCCCGATCTTGATCTGGTCGTTCGCCTTCCCACTGGTGCGAAAGATTCATCGCATCGTCAAGCGCCACCGATTGACTACCATTGCTGACTTACTGGCGAGCCGTTATGGCAAGCGACCGGGCATTGCGCTGTTTGTGACGCTGGTGTGTTTGGTGGCGGTGGTACCTTATATCGCGCTGCAGCTCAAAGCCATTAAAGGCAGCTTGGTGCTGATCCTCGACAGCGCATGGGTTGACAACCCGAACCTGGTCGAACAGTTGGGCGTCTGGATTGCTATTTTGATGGCAGGGTTCGCCATTTTATTCGGCACGCGGGTGGCGGATGTATCGCGGCCTCACCCGGGCTTGATGTTGGCCATTGCTTTTGAAAGTGTCGTTAAAATCGTTGCCTTGATCGCGGTCGCTTTGCTGGCTATTCAATGGATGAATGCGGGGGGTGAGCAGGTTGTCATCGCGGGAGATCCGTTCCAAACATGGCAGTTGAGCGCTAACTTCCTGACCCAGACGCTATTGGCGGCCTGTGCAATTCTGGTTCTGCCACGCCAGTTCCATGTGTCCTTTGTTGAAAGTACCGAACGCCGACAACTCTATCGTGGCCGCTGGATATTTGTCGGCTATTTGATTATCACCTGTTTAGTAATTGTACCTATCGCAACACTGGGCTCACAGGTGTTTCGCGGTACGGATGTGTTGGGCGACACCTATGTGCTGAGCTTGCCCCTAGCGTTGGGACAAAATTGGCTCGGGCTGTTTGCTTTCTTGGGCGGGTTTTCAGCCGCTATGGCCATGATCGTGGTATCGACCATCACGCTGAGCACCATGGTCACCAACGACGTTGTCTTGCCTTGGCTATTGCGTCGGCGTCACAGCCAGGGGACTTTAGGGCGCAGCACGTTAGTGCTACTGCGCCGCCTGACACTCATCATGGTGGTGTTGCTGGCTAGCATCTACGAACGCATGCTAGGCGCCGAAGCAGCGTTGACCAGCATTGGTTTGCTGAGTTTTTCATTGATCGCCCAACTCGTCCCTCCTTTGTTGCTGGGCTTGTGGTGGCATGGCGCACACGCGCGTGGCGTCTACCTCGGCCTATCGCTGGGCGTCAGCGTTTGGTTCCTCTGGTTGATGTGGCCGCCGTTAGTCGCAGCGGGTTTCGGCACGCAGGTGATGCACAATGTTCCGTTTTTTATGAGCGATGCGTTGACCGAGGGTGTTTTGCTGTCGCTGGTGCTCAATACCTTTGGTATGTGGTGGGGTTCCCGACACGCGCGAGCTGGTTTGACGGACCGTGCGCAAAGTCATGCCTTTGTCGATGAATTGGCGAGCGACGGCTGGTCCCTTATAGATGACAAAGTACAGATTAAAGACTGTCTTGAAGCGCTGGATAACTTCGGTGGGGTCGGCACGGGTGAGCGCCTGTTGGCGGACTACAACAGGCAGCAGCGCACGGCGTTAGTGCATGATATGGCACCGGACCAAGAGTTGTTGGAGGCCATTGAAAAGGCCCTCGCCGGGGTTATTGGCGCGGTCTCTGCTAAAGCTGTGATGCAATCAATTTTAGTGGGCAAGCGTCTGGACGTCGCCGAGGTGGTAAACCTGTTCGGTGAATCCTCGCGCATTATGGCGTTTAATCAAAAGTTGCTGCAGACCACCATTGAAAATTTAGATCAAGGCGTCAGCGTGGTGGATCGCCAACTCAGGCTGGTGGCCTGGAACCAACGCTATTTGCAGATGTTCCATTACCCCCGTGGCTTTCTCTACGCGGGCCGACCCATTGCCGATGTGGTGCGCTACAACGCCGAACGAGGTGAGTGTGGTCCCGGCTCGGTAGACAGCCACGTTGAGCGCCGTATCGCCTTCCTTGAGCAGGGCTCCGCGCATCGCTTTGTGCGCGAACGCAGCAATGGCATGGTGTTGGAGATGAAAGGGAATCCACTGCCGGGTGGTGGGTTTGTTACAACCTTCAACGACATTACTGAATTCGTCGCCACACAAAAGGCCTTAACTGAAGCCAAGGAACACTTGGAAGAGCGCGTTGCCCAGCGCACCGAAGAGTTAGAAAAAGAGATCGCGCGTCGTCGTGCTATTGAGGCCGACTTGGTGTTAGCGAAACAAGAGGCCGAGGAAGCCAACGCCAGTAAGTCACGCTTCCTCGCTTTCGCCAGCCACGACATTCGCCAGCCGTTGAACGCGGCGCGTCTTTACTTGGACGCACTTGCTGGCCGCAACAATGACGACTTGATCGGAAAGATCGACGCCGGACTGTCGGCAACAGAGACTTTGCTTTCGACGCTGTTGGATATTGCACGATTAGACGCCGGGCAGATGAACCCGCACATGCAGCCGGTGTCTTTGCGCACCTTGGTAGAAGACGTAATGGCAGAAGCGGAGGTGGCGGCACAGCAACAGGGCGTGCGTTTACGTTGGCGTGGGCCGGACATTTGGGCGTGGTCTGACCCCATCTATTTGCGCCGTATCGTGCAGAACCTGGTCACCAACGCCATCCGCCATTGCGCCGGAGCGCAGGTGCTGGTGGCATGGCGGCGGCGTGCCAAGCGCATTCGCCTGCAGGTGTTGGATACTGGGCCGGGTATTGGTGGGCATCACTTGCCTTTTATCTTCAACGAATTCTATCGTACCGATGAATCGCGCCCCGGTGTTGGCCTCGGGTTGGCCGTGGTGTCGCGCTTGGCGAGGATGCTTGATGCAGAGTTGGACGTGCGCTCGACTGATGGCCACGGTACGCATTTTTGGCTGATGCTGAATACCAGTGCGCCCATGGAAATACCTAAGGCAGTGCCCGTGCGCGACGACATATCGGCGACCGATGTGCTTTATGTTGATAACGACATTACTAACTTAGACGCCATGCAAGCGCTGTTCTCTCAGTGGCAACAACAACTGCGCATAGAGCACCGGCCTGCGCGCTTGGCGCTGCACGAGTTGCCGCCTATGGTGTTAATGGATTACGACCTTGGGGCCGCGCGTACCGGCTTGGACTGGTTGACGCATTGGCGCAGTGAAGGTTGGACAGGTGCGGGTATCATCGTTACTGCGCACAACCACGACACACTGAAAGCGGCGGTGCAAGGCGCCGGCTTTTTCTGGTTGTCTAAGCCGGTGGCGCCAGCCAAGTTACGTGCACTGCTGCGCCAGGTGCAGCAGGAGTTAGCCAGTCAACAATGATGGATCTAACTCACCTTACGCTTTTGATTCAGATTCTGTTTCTTCTGCCGTGCTGTCGTCTTCTGTTTTTGCATTCGGCTTAACAAAGCGTGCCATAAACAAGCCAAATTCGAACAGCATCCACATGGGTACCGCAAGAATGGTTTGCGACAGAACGTCAGGTGGCGTGATGAGCATGCCGACGACGAAGCAACCAAGGAAAATGTACGGGCGCTTTTTGCTCAGTTTTTCGACGGTGGTGATGCCACTGATCACCAGCAATACGGTGGCGATGGGTATTTCAAACGCCAAGCCAAAAGCAAAGAACATCTTCAGGCTGAAGTCTAAGATGGCGGTGATGTCTGGCGTGATGTTGACATCCACCGGACCGACGCCGGTAAAAAACGCAAACACCAGCGGCATGACGACGTAGTAGGTGAAGGCGACACCGAGATAGAAGAGGACAACGCTGGACACAAACAGCGGGATCATCAGGCGCCGTTCGTGCAAATACAGCGCTGGGGCCACAAACGCCCAGATCTGATAAAGCGTGAACGGCATTGTGACCATAACAGCGGCAACAAAAGCCAGTTTAAGCGGTACCAAAAAAGGTGAGGCGACGCCGGTGGCGATGATCATTCCAGCTCGGTCTTCCAGCAATATGCGTAGGGGCGCGGACAAGAAGGTATAGAGCTCGTTAGAAAAGGCATACAAGCCACCGAAGACCACCAAAATGAGCAAGACAGCACGAATTAGGCGCACACGCAGTTCTTTTAAATGCTCAATCAAGGGTACTGCGTCGTCGTGATCAGTCATCCTGAGGTCTCGGTTTTTCTGTTTTAGCGGCCGTTTCGGCTGTGGGTTCTTTTTTGGGCGTAGGCATTTTTACGTTTTCGGGCGATATCTCGCGCACGCCAGGGTCGTCTTCTGTGGGCTCACGTTGGACGACGGGGTCGGCGTTGCCGTTGGCAGGTTTTGACGTCGTACCATCGTTGTTGGTAAACGTTTGGCCTTGCGTATCATCCATGATTTTCTTGTTCAGCTCATCCAAGCGAATTTCTTGCTCAATCTGGCGCTGAAAGTTACCCACCATACGCCGCGCTTGACCAATATAACGGCCCACGGTGCGCGCTGCGCCGGGCAGACGCTCTGGTCCGAGTACAATCAGCGCTATGCCCATAATGACCGCCAGTTCAAGAAAACCAATATCAAACATAGTGGTTTAAGAGTCCTGCTTTTCTTTGTCTTTGCTGGTTTTCTCAGCTTCAGAAAACTGCGCGTCGGCTTGCTTGCCTTCCAGTGCTGCCTTCTCTTCTTCTTTTTTCTTCTCTTCGGCTTTTTCGTCTTCGCTCATGGCTTGTTTAAAGCCTTTGACTGCGCCGCCAATGTCTTTGCCCATACCGGTGAGTTTCTTGGTACCGAAAATCAGCACGACAATCACCAGCACGATAATCAGTTGAACCGGGCTAATACCACCTAACATGTGTTTTCTCCTGATGTTGATGTGCCGCAAAGGCGGCGTTACTGAGCCGAACGTTGAGCCTTTTCTTCCAGACCGGACAAACCAAAGCGTCTTTCCAGTTCGTCGAATACAGCTTGCACGGGTACATCCCGTTGCGCCAGCATCACCAGCGTATGGAACCACAAATCGGCCGTTTCTGCGACCAGTTCCTGAGCTTCGCCAGGTTGCATGTCTTTGGCGGCTAAAATCACCTCGGTGGCTTCCTCGCCGACCTTTTCTAAAATCTTATTCAGGCCTTTGGCATACAACTGCGCGACGTAGGATCTGTCGGGGTCGGCGCTCTTACGTTCCTGCAATAGACTTTCCAGTGCTAGAAAGGTGTGCTGTGGTGTGCTCATACTGGGTTCCTGTTCTCTAGAATTGCTGACCCATCCGGCATGGGAAAGGCTACGCAAATACGGGTGCTACGAACGACTGCGCAGCAATGTACTGAGTCCGGCGACCAATGCAGCGCCCAAACCAGAATACATCAATACATCGTGGCTGACATGGTCGCCATACACCGCGAGTCCAATACCGGCCAGTGTAATGACCAAACTGGGTAGAGCTCGGCTGCTGGCTTGTACGACCTTTACTTGTGCGGGCGGTTGCGCCTTGCCTAACTGCTTCACCATTTGCTGGATATGGTAAGGCCATTCGGGCGCTTGCTCCAGCAGGAAAGGCAATTGTTCGTACAGGGCGCTGAAGGTGCGCTTCAAGCCAATACGGTCTTTCAGCCACTTTTCCATATAAGGCTTCGCGGTTTGCCACAGATCTAAGTCGGGGTAAAGCTGACGACCCAAGCCCTCAATGTTCAACAGCGTCTTTTGTAACAAGACCAATTGTGGCTGTACTTCCATATCGAAGCGTCGTGCCACTTGGAACAAGCGGACCAGCAACAAGCCGAAAGAAATCTCTTTTAGTGGGCGGGCAAAAATAGGCTCACACACCGCTCGGATCGCTTGCTCAAACTGATGAATAGGCGTGTCGGCGGGCACCCAGCCGGACTCAACGTGCAATCGCGCGACCTGATGATAATTGCGATTGAAAAACGCCAGCAGGTTCATCGCTAAATAATGCTGATCTTCTTCCGCCATGGTGCCCACAATGCCGCAGTCTATGCCTATGTAACGCGGCGCGGCCGGGTCGGTAATGTCGACAAACACATTGCCAGGGTGCATGTCGGCGTGGAAGAAGGAGTCGCGGAACACCTGCGTGAAGAAAATCTCCACACCACGCTCGGCCAATTTCTTCATATCGGTGCCAGCGGCTTTCAGGGTTTCGGTCTCATCAATAGACACACCGTATATGCGTTCCATGACCAGTACATTACGGTGGCTGTAATCCCAATACACTTCGGGTACATACAGTAGGGTCGAACCGGCAAAATTATCGCGCAGTTGTGTGGTGTTGGCGGCTTCACGCACGAGGTCGAGTTCATCCAGCAAGGTCTGTTCGAAATCGTGCACCACCTCGACCGGTCGCAGGCGCTTGGCCTCGGGGATGCCTGCCAGCAAGCGTGCTAGCGCCTTCATCCAGGCTAAGTCCTTGCGAATCACTTTCTGAATATTGGGGCGAATGATTTTCACCACCGCCGCACGACCGTCAAGCAGCGTTGCGGGGTGCACTTGGGCGATGGACGCCGAGGCCAATGGTGTGGTGTCGAACTCAGCAAACAGATTGGCGATGCTGTCGCCTAACGCCGCTTCTACGACCTTAACCGCTTCTTGGCCGGGGAATGGCGGCACGTTGTCTTGCAGCCGAGCCAACTCATCGGCGTATTCACCGGGGTAGAGATCACGCCGGGTCGATAAGATTTGGCCGAACTTAATAAACACCGGGCCCAGTGCTTCGAAGAACAAACGCAGGCGCACCGGGCCCGGAGTTTTAGGGTTAGGTAGAAAGAACGCCCCAATGGCTAACCAGCGAATCCACAAGGGCAGCGAGGCCCACGGAATCAGGGTGTCGAGACGAAAGCGGAGAATCAGCCAGCCAATGCGCCAAATGCGTAACCAATACATGTCATCCCTCTCCTTGCTGGAACTGGCGTAGGCGCGCCGCTAGGCGATCAATGCCCAGCCGCAGTTGATGCAATTCTTGTCCAAAAGCCGCGGCTTCGGTGTGGGTAACTAATAACGCTTTTTCCCGCACGATATAGCGTTCGGTGGCCTGTTGCAGAGTCGTCGCCGTTTGGCGCGCTTGGGCGCCGATGGCGCGGCCCAGGTTGCCCAGTTGATTGGCCGCCAAGTCGCCGAACAAATCTTCCAGCCACGCATCGGTGTCGATATCGAGGTGGCTCAGTAAGCTTTGCAGCTGCATGAAGCTGCTGGTGTTGCCTTCCACTCGAATCGGCAGACTGGCCAGTGCTGCCGTTTTGTCTTCAGCGCGCAGCAGGGTGATGAAGTCCTTGCTGCGTCCGCGAATGTCGGCATCGGGTACGGCGTCGTCGGGTAGGTCGACGTGCAGGCGGTCGTCTTCAGTACGCAAATCAAAGCTGATGTCGAAGTCATCAATGTGGATGCGCCAGCACGCCGAGCCCATGTTGGCAATACGGGCGCGCGCGGCAGGTGCGTAGGCCAGTGCTTTGCGCAACGTACCATTCACTACCGGCAGCAACACCGACCACGCGGGTTGCGTCATGCTTTGTTGCCTACGTGCAAGGCGACAATGCCGCCGGTCATGTTGTGGTACTTCACCGTAGCGAATCCGGCGTTCAGCATCATGCCCTTTAATGTATCTTGATCGGGGTGCATACGAATCGACTCGGCCAAGTACTGGTAGCTGTCGGCGTCGTTGGCCACCAGCTTACCCATCAGAGGTAAGGCTCGGAAAGAATAGAAATCATAGGCCTTAGACAGCAAGGTAGACTGAGGCTTGGAGAATTCCAAGACCAGCAGTTTGCCGCCGGGCTTCAGTATGCGATGCATCGAAGCCAGTGCGGCGTCTTTGTCGGTGACATTACGCAGACCAAAGGCGATGGTGATGGCGTCGAAATAGTTGTCAGGGAACGGCAGGCATTCAGCGTTGGCCTGCACGTATTTCACCCGATGCCCCAGACCTCGGTCGGTCAGCTTGTCACGGCCCACACGCAACATGGATTCGTTGATGTCGGCCAATACCACTTCGCCTTCCGGTCCCACACGCTGTGCGAACTTACCGGCCAGATCACCCGTGCCGCCTGCAATGTCGAGTACTTTTGAGCCGGTGCGCACGCCACTGAGTTCGATGGTGAACATCTTCCACACCCGATGAATGCCGAAAGACATCAGGTCGTTCATCACGTCATAACGCGCCGCCACGGAGTGAAACACCTCCGCTACTTTTTTAACTTTCTCGTCTTTATTGACCGTTTGAAAGCCAAAGTGGGTAGTGTCGTGGTCGGCCATGGCGTGAATTCCGCATGCGAATAAAAAAGAGACCGCATTGTACCTGTGTGCGGGGTACTCCCTCAAGCGCAGTGCTTGTGGTGCGGGTGCTTTTATGTGAAAGAGTACCCGTCAGCGGTTGGGCGGGTGCGTCTCTTATCGAAATACACCCGCCGTGGACCGCTCATACGGATCACGCCGCTTGCCACCAACCATGAAAACTCAGGGGCACGGAGTGGTCGAGCCAGATCTTGGCGACCGGTCCATTGGTGATGGCGGCGGCATCGAACAGGGCGAAAAAAGTCGTGCCGCTGGTGCCGTCCAAGCATTGGCTGATCAGCCAGCCATCGTCTATTTGCCCGCTGGGCCGATTGACGAACACCGGTTCACCGACATGGGTGCCGGGGCCGAAGTCGAACACTTGTGCCTGTCCGGTTTTCATATCCAGTCGTTTCAGGCCGGTCTGCATGGTGCCGATACCCGACCAGGCGTAGTAGCCAACGCTGTGTTCTTGCGCGACCGCGCGTGGGTCAACAAACGGAAATTCATGATTGCCGCTGTCGAGAACCTCTTCCTTGAGTGTGCCGGTGCGCGTGTTGATGATGTAACGGCGTAACTTGCCAGCCTCTTGTGCATTACCCATCCGACCAGACATCAGCGTATGCAACAGGGGATCTTCACCAATGAAATGGTCTGGATTATCGTAAGCGACGATGTCGGCAATGAGTTCATCTCCCTTCTCATAGGCGTTAAGAGCATGCCACATAAAGGCGCCGCTGGCCTCAAAAAACGTCGGCGTGCCACCGGTGCGCGGCAGCAACACAATGCGATTACCTTTCTCCGGACGCCAGCGTAGGCTATTTACCACACTGCGCATGCCCGCGAGCATACCAAAGGGCTCCAGTTCACAGGGGTGTAGGACGTAAACGAAGTACTGCTGGGTGATCATAAAGTCGTGCCAGTAGACCAGGGGCTGATCGGTCACCTTATGCTGCTGAGTCAGTCGACCGTGCCGGTCATAAGCTACCGCGTGCAGCGAACTGGTGCGTCCGAAGTCTTGACCGGCCAATAACCAGTCGCCAGTGATGGGGTCGAACTTGGTGTGGGCTTTAACATTGGGCAGTTTCTCGCCCATCACCCGCGACCCTAAAGTGCCCAGCGTAACGGGGTCTACTTCAAAAATCGGATTGGCTTCATCAAGGGCGTACACCTTGTTGCCCACCGGGTAGACGGTGACTCCGGCCTGCGGGGCCATCGGACCACCACCCAGATTACGTAACGGGCCGCCAGCGCGCCGTGTGGTCCATGTGGAGTAGAGATAGCGTTGCGCTTCTTGCTCGGCCAGATACTTGGGTGTTTGCACAAATGCATTGCGATAATGCACCTGCCCTTGATCAAAATGCAGCCTCTGCACCAAACCGTCACCATCCAACAGATGCTGTTTACGATACCCGGCACGTTCGAACAGGCCAGGCCCATTGCGGTAGAGCGTACCTTGAAGGTCGCGCGGCACAGCCCCTTCCACGCGTGGCGCGTATGAGCGGCCACCGGATTCCGATTGCGTCAGTTTGAGTAACCAGTCGGGTGCGGGTTCGAACTCAGTAGGGTTTCGGGTTGCGCAGCCAGAATTGCCTAGACTCAAAACTGTGATGCCGCCCGCAGCAAGCTGCAGGGTTTGGCGCCGAGTCAGTTCGGGTAAGTGATAGTTGTCGTTCATTGCACTTTTCATCACAAGCCTCCGTCAGGTTATCTTGTAATTGTTAAGATAAACTTGTAGGTGTTAAGATAGTCGCCATTTTAACAATGTCAAGTTTGATTTGTTTCCGGTACAATTTTTCAGAAGCGTTCGATGAATAAACGACATTTAAGGCAGCTATGAACAACAAGGTTACAGACCGAGCAAATGACAAAAATGCCCCCAAGGCCGCTTATCACCATGGCAATCTCGCGTTGGCGCTCACCCAAGCGGCGCGCGCGATTTTGGAGGAGGAAGGTTTGGCCAAGCTCAGCTTGCGCGCGGCGGCGCGGCGAGCGGGGGTGTCGCAGGCGGCGCCCTATCATCATTTCAAAGATAAGGCAGCCTTGTTAGCCAGTGTGGCGACGGAAGGTCATCGCGAGTTTAACGCGGCGATGCAGGAAGGTATGGATGCAGCAGGTAGCGATGTGAAAGCGCGTTTGATTGCCTGTGGCGTCGCCTATGTGGCGTTTGCCGTAGCTAATCCGGCGCTGTTTCGGCTGATGTTCGGTGCAACCATTGAGCACTGTGAGCAATACCCTGAATTGGTTGAGGCGGGTGCGGACTCTTATCGTATTTTGGAAAATGCTGAACGCGCGATGTTGGAACAGGCCGACGCTGATCCTGCTAGCCTCATGTTGCGAGCCTTGAGTTCATGGACCGTGGTCCATGGGTTGGCAACGTTGATCATTGATGGCGGGCTAGATGTGCAACACCTGCCTATTCAGGATGTCGGGGAACTGACGAAGAAGATGCTGGAAACGCGTTACAGCGCGTAGTGGCTCCCGAGCAGGTAGGTGGTACCTATGCCAAACGATTAACGTAATCAGAGTTTCGTTGCGTCTGTGAACTTGGCTACCTTATCGACTTGAGAAAGGTATTCTTGCCATAACGACTCCTGCTCTCGCACAAACTTGTGCAGCAACGTCCAAGAATACAGGCCACTGTCGTGGCCGTCATCAAACACAATCTTCAGTGCGTAATTGCCTACCGCTTCAATGTGCGTGATGCACACGTTCTGTTTACCGACTTGTAAGACGGGTTTGCCGTGGCCTTGCACCTCGGCCGACGGCGACAGCACGCGCAGAAACTCGGCTGTCAGCTTACCCCGCACGCCGTCATTGAAGGCGACTTCTAAAGTAGCCGACTGTTTGTGCAGTTCAATAGCGGTGGGGGTAGGCGTGCTCATCAAAGAATAAACCGGCTGAGGTCTTCGTTTTCAACCAGACCGCTGAGTTGCGCGCTGACGTACTCGGCGTTGATGATGACCGACTCGCCACGACCAGCCATGTCGGTGGCGTCGAACGAGACGGTTTCCAGCAAGCGTTCTAACAATGTGTGCAGTCGACGGGCGCCAATGTTCTCCGTGCGCTCATTCACCTGAAATGCGATTTCGGCAATTTTGGCTACGCCATCGGCGGTGAACTCAATGTCCAGCCCTTCGGCTTTCAACAAGGCTTTGTACTGTTCGGTCAAGCAGAAGTCGGGGCCAGTCAGGATGCGTTCGAAGTCTTCCACTTTAAGCGCTTGCAGTTCCACGCGAATGGGCAAGCGGCCTTGCAGTTCCGGAATCAAATCCGACGGCTTGGAAAAGTGGAAGGCACCGCTGGCAATGAACAGAATGTGATCGGTACGCACCATGCCGTACTTGGTGCTTACGGTGCTGCCTTCGATCAATGGTAATAGATCGCGCTGCACGCCTTCACGCGATACATCGCCGCCACCGCGGTTCTCGTTCTTGGCGATCTTGTCGATTTCATCAATGAACACGATGCCGTTGTGTTCGACCTGATACAGCGCGTCGGCTTTGATGTCGTCTTCGTTCACCAGTTTGGCGGCTTCTTCGTCAATCAACTGCTTCATGGCGTCGCGAATTTTGACTTTGCGCGTGTGCTTTTTCTGCTGTGACAGATTGCTGAACATGCTCTGCAACTGGCTGGTCATTTCTTCCATGCCCGGCGGGGCCATGATTTCCATGCCCATGCTCGGTTGTGCCAGTTCAATCTCGATTTCTTTGTCGTCGAGTTCGCCTTGGCGCAGTTTTTTGCGGAAAACCTGCCGAGCGGTTGAGTCTTTGCCGTCGGTGGTGGCTTCTTCGTGGTTCTGGCTGCTGCGCGCTGGTGGAATTAATGCATCCAGGATGCGATCTTCGGCGGCGTCTTCGGCGCGATGCTGCACTTTCTTTGTGGCCTGTTCGCGGAACATTTTTATGCCCATTTCCACCAAGTCACGCACGATGGATTCAACATCACGGCCCACATAACCGACTTCAGTGAATTTGGTCGCTTCTACTTTCACAAAGGGTGCGTTGGCAAGGCGCGCGAGGCGGCGGGCAATTTCGGTTTTACCGACGCCGGTCGGGCCGATCATCAGAATGTTCTTCGGTGAGATTTCGTCGCGCATCTGGTCATCCAGCTGCATGCGGCGCCAGCGATTACGCAAGGCAATGGCAACGGCGCGTTTGGCGTCGTCTTGGCCAATGATGTGTTTGTCGAGTTCAGATACGATCTCGCGTGGGGTCATCTGGGTCATCAGGCGTCTCCCTGCTCGATGCTTTCCAGCACCAGAGAATGATTGGTGAATACGCAAATATCGGCGGCGATGTTCAGTGCTTTTTCGGCAATGTCGCGCGCTTTGAGTTCGCTGTTGTCGAAGAGGGCACGGGCGGCGGCGAGGGCATAGTTGCCACCGGAGCCAATGGCAATGATGCCGTGTTCGGGTTCAACTACGTCGCCGTTACCGGAAATGATCAGTGAGGTGTCGCGGTCGGCGACGATCAGCATGGCTTCGAGGCGGCGCAAGGCGCGGTCACTGCGCCATTCTTTAGCGAGTTCGACAGCGGCGCGGGTGAGGTGGCCGGAATGTTGTTGCAAATGGCCTTCGAATTTTTCAAACAGCGTAAAGGCGTCGGCGGTACTGCCTGCAAAACCGGCAATCACTTTGTCGTGGTACAGGCGGCGCACTTTGCGCGCGTTACCCTTCATCACGGTGTTGCCTAGGCTGACTTGTCCGTCACCGCCTACGACCACTTGGCCGGCTTTACGTACTGAAACTATGGTGGTCATGACCACTCCCATTATTGGCCTACAATAGCCACTTTAATGGGACTGGTTCATGCGATTTCAAGCCTTGTTTACGGCTAAGGAACAGTGTGGTTTCGCACCAAGCCTTGCAGCCCCATGCGCTCCAGCGTGTTGGCGACGCCTGCGGCTTCGCGGCTGCCGTTAACAGGGCCTACCATGACGCGGTGGAAGATGCCGCGCTCGCCGAGGTCGGCCTGCGCGATGTGGGCGCTGGTTAAGCCTTCTAAAATTAACTGGGCGCGCAATGTATCGGCATCAGAGCGTCGCGAAAACGACGCTACTTGCACCATATACTGCGCTATTGGAGCAGCTTCTGCGCCGGGCGTCGGCGGGGCGTCGGGTAAGCTCCGGTCACGAAAGACCAAGTTACTGTCCGGTACCAATACGTCTGTTTGTTGCAACAGGGTATAAAACTCCAGTTGCTCCTGACGGCTGGGTGCTGCCGGTGCTGGGGCTGGTCGTGCTGGCTCCGTACGCGCTGGCGGTGTGGTGGTATTGCTGCTGGACAGCGAAGGTAATTCCAAGCGCAGAGGTTCGCCGTCTGGTTGTTGACTGAGCAAATAAAGGAAGCCGACAAAACAGAGGGCTACAGTGGTGGTGAATATCCAGACCCAACGTGGTACTTCAGAGCGCGGGGCGGCTCTGGGGGCGCGTTTTTTCTGGGCGTAATCTCGGGCCACTGAGTCTGATCTCCATAGGTTTAAAGCAGGTGTTGCTGCGAGGCATTATCCGGTTTTTGCCGACGCATTGTAAGGGCTCTGGTTTGAAAATCCGGTCGTCAGAAATCCTGGGGATCAACGTCGATGCCCCAACGAATGCCCGCAGGCACCCGGGCGGATGATAGATGCCGCACTATCGTATGCAACAAGCCATGCAGCGCTGGACGAGATGATGCACGCAATAACCAGAGTTGTCTGTACTGTCCGGCGCGTTTACTCATCAATGCGGGCATGGGGCCGATCCCCATTATTGGTGCCACAGGACCTAACTGTTGTATCAAATCGTCGAGAAACTGCGCCGCGTCCTCTTCTTTCTGGTGATCCGCTCGCACGGTAGCAAGAAAACTGAACGGTGGCATATCGGCACGCTGTCGTTCGCGTAGCAGGTGCTCGGCGATGGTGGCGTAGTCTTGGGTGAGGAATTGGTTCAGTAAAGGGTGTTCGGGTAGACGTGTTTGTACTAATACCTCGGCGCGGGCGCTGCGTCGCCCGGCGCGCCCGGACACTTGCGTCAGCAGCTGCGCCGTGCGTTCAAACGCCCGAAAATCGGCACTGAACAAACCGCTGTCGGCATCCAGAATGGCGGTCAAAGTAACATTGGGGTAGTCGTGCCCTTTCGCCAGCATTTGCGTGCCCAACAATATGCCGGGCTTGCCGCTGTGAACGTCGCTGTTGAGTGCGGCCCAGTCATCACGGTTCTTAATGGTATCGCGGTCGATTCGCCAAAGGGCGGCGTCTGGCCAATGCTCGCGCAATTGTTCTTCAAGACCGGCGGTGCCGACGCCCAGTGGTTCGAGCGTTGTTGAACCGCAGGACTCGCAGGGATACGGTGGCCGATGCGACCAGCCGCAGTGGTGGCACAGCAGGCGCGCGGGTTTTTGGTGGTAGGTCACGTAAGCGGAACAGTTGGGGCATTGTTGAATGGTGCCGCAAGCGGTGCAGATCATGCTGGGAGCGATGCCACGGCGATTCAGGAACAGCATGACTTGCTGGCCCTGTTGCAAATGCGCGGTGATGCGCTCCGCAAGCGGGGCGCTCAAGCCCGCTACCGTGGCATGGCGCGTAATGTCGATCAAACTGCGTGCTACCTCGCCCTGTTCAGCACGGCGTGCGAGATCATGCCGTGCAAATCGGCCGCGTGCGGCGTTGGCCAGGCTTTCTAGGCTGGGCGTGGCACTGCCTAACAGAATCGGACAGCCCAATTGGCGCGTGCGCCATATCGCCACATCACGCGCGTGGTAACGCACGCCATCTTGCTGTTTGTAAGAGCCGTCGTGTTCTTCGTCAACAATGACTAAACCGAGATCAGCGAACGGTGCCAGCACCGCCGAACGCGTCCCAAGGACTAATGTGATGTCACCGTTGCGCAACCCCTGCCAGACTCTTAAGCGGGCGAGGTCCGTCATACCGCTGTGCAGTTGGGCGACATTGAAGCCAAGACGGGCGCTAAAGCGGCTGACCATTTGTGGCGTTAGACCGATCTCCGGCAGTAGGACCAAGCACTGCTTACCTTGTGCCAGTACCGCTCGGCACCACTCTATGTAAATCTCCGTTTTGCCGCTGCCGGTAGCACCCAGCAACAATTGAGGTGGTGCTTCGACGGGCAGTTGCAGCAGCGCGTCCAGTAAGTGTTGCTGCGCGGGTGATAGTGTCAGGGTGCTGGATGAAGGCTTCGGAGGCAGCGGTGTGGCGACGGTTTCCACCATCAAAAGATCGTCTCGTTCCAGTGAGCGCGCCGTAGAAAGTGTAACGCCCAGAGACTTGAGTTCGGTGGTGGGCAGACTGCCTTGTTGCTGTAGAGTGCTGATCAGCGTCTGTCGTTTGGTGCCTCTGAGTTGGTCGATGCTGACCGCTCGTCCGTTGGCGGTCAGAGCAAGTTGCTGGCGTGGTTTCGGTGCTGGTAGTTCATCGCCGGAACGGGCCAGTGCAGGCAGCAAGAGCTCGAAGCATGCGCCGATCGGCGCATGATAGTAGTCGCTGAGCCATTGGCCTAGATGCACCAAGTCGGGCGGCAACAAGGGTTCGCCATCGGGTGTCGTGGAGATGGCTTTTAGTTGGATGCCTTGCGTGTCTTGTGCCAAGCCAAGCACCACGCCCGTGCTGTCGCGGTGACCAAAAGGAACACGTACCCGTGTACCGGGGCGCAAGTTGGCCGGTCCAGTGTAGCTAAAGCTTTGATGTAAGGGCGTAAAAACCGCCACAGCGTAGGTGCTGTCTGGCTTATCCGCTTCCTGACTTGTGCTTTGTGAGAAATCTGGTAACATTCACCGCCCCGAATTGTGGACTGATTGTGCCCGAAGTGGCTGGTGAGTTCAAAGCGGCTTTTTAAAACTCATGTGCGGTGCTTGCGACAGAGAGCAAGTGGCGGCACGACCTAGACGAGGTTTTCCCATGAAAGAAGGTATCCACCCAGCCTACAAAGAACTGGTCGCTAAATGTTCTTGTGGCAATGTGATCAATACGCGTTCAGTGCGTGGCGGCGAAATGAACTTGGACGTATGCTCTGCATGCCACCCGTTCTATACCGGCAAGCAGAAAATGATTGATGCCGGTGGCCGGGTTGATCGCTTTAACAAGCGCTTTGGTAACCGTACAATCAGCAAGTAAATTATGCGTTAGGCATGATTTGGTTGTAAAAAAGCCCCTACCTATATGGGGCTTTTTTTATGCCCATGGATGGGCGGGCTTTTAACCGGGACTGAGTCCGCGCATCCGTTCCGAACGCCGACGCAATAGCTCGACGGTCGTCAGCAAGGCGATGGAGAACGCCACCAATATACTGGCCACGGCCAAAATGGTGGGGCTGATCTGCTCACGAATACCCGACCACATTTCCCGTGGGATTGTCCGTTGTTCAACTCCCGCCAAGAACAACACAATGACGATCTCATCAAACGATGTGATGAACGCGAACAGCGCGCCGGAGATCACACCCGGTAAAATCAGCGGCATCTGTATCTTGAAGAACGTCCGACCGGGCCCGGCACCGAGGCTGGCCGACGCGCGGGTCAGCGAGTGATCGAAGCCGGTCAGTGTTGCGGTGACGGTGATCACCACAAAAGGTGTACCCAAGGCCGCGTGCGCCAGAATAACACCGGGAAAGGTATTGGCTAAGCCCACGCTGGAATAGAAGAAGAACATACCGGCGGCGGAGATGATCAGTGGGACGATCATGGGTGAAATCAATAAGCCCATGATGAGGCCCTTAAACGGCATTTCAGAACGCGAAAGCCCTAAGGCGGCCAGCGTGCCCAATACGGTGGCGACGATGGTGGACGCAATACCGATCATGATTGAGTTGCGAATCGACGTCATCCACTGACTGGAGGAAAACAGCGCTTCATACCAGCGTAACGAGAAGCCTTCTGGCTTTAGAGTGAGCATCTCCGTGGTGAAGGTAAAATACGGCTGCGCGTTGAAGCTCAGCGGCACCATGATGATGGTCGGGGCGATCAAAAAGAAGAAGATCAGGCCACAGATGACGCGAAAGGCGTAATACCAAACACGTTCCAACGGGCCGGCGTACGACGGTAATGCCATGTCTTTGTCTCCTTAACCCAGCTTCAGATTTTCGGCACCAACCAAGCGGTTGTATACCCAGTACAAGACCAACACACCGACCAGCAAAATGGTGCCTAAGGCAGCGGCCAGCCCCCAGTTCAGGGAGGTTTGCATGTGGTAAGCGATCTGGTTCGAAATCATCTGGCCCGATTGACCCCCCACCAAGGCGGGGGTGATGTAGTAACCGATAGAGATGATGAACACCAACACGGCACCGGCCCCGATGCCGGGTAAGGTCTGGGGTACATACACGCGCCAGAAGGCCGTCCACGGGTTGGCGCCCAGGCTGCGTGCGGCCCGGACGTACGACGGCGGTATGGTCTTCATGACGCTGTACAGCGGCAGCACCATAAAGGGCAAGAGAATGTGCGTCATGGCGATCATCGTGCCCGTCATGTTGTGCATCAGACTCAAGCGGCCGTCATCGCCAATGAGCCCTGCGCCCACTAACAGGCTGTTGATCACGCCTTGTTGTTGCAGGAGAACGATCCACGAGGTGGTGCGCACCAGCAGGGATGTCCAGAACGGCAGCAAGACCAGGATCATCAGCAGGTTGGCGTGCCGCATGGGCAGGCTGGCCATTAAGAAGGAGATCGGGAAGCCGAGCATTAAAGTCAGTACGGTGATGCCCAAGCTCATGCCCAGCGTGCGCATATAGAGATCGACATAGATACGCCGGTTTTCCGGTTGGCGCACAATGTCGTTGTTTTCGTCATAGGTACGGTCCACGGCCGACACGTAATAGGACGCGGTGAGGGGTCGACCTTCGCGTTTGATGATGCGGAAAATCTCCGGGCTGCCCCATAACCGGTGCGCGTCCAAGAACTGCTGTTTGTAGGGCGGCTCCATACTGCCCGCTGTGCGGGCGGTGCGCGTCAGCGCCCCACGTGCGGCGCTGATTTCATAATTTAAACGAACAGCCAACGGGCCGACTTGACGGCGCTCTTGGGCGGCGGCCAGTTCTTCGGCCAACGCGGCGTACACGGGCTCATCCGGCAGGCCTTCGCCATCCCACTCGTCCAGTGCGGCCAAGGTGTTGGGCAGAGTCGAGATGATGTGTGGGTTTTCCACACTGCGGAACATCATCTGCCCGATGGGAATGATGAAGCTGATCATCAAGTACGTCAGCAACGGTGCGACAAACAGGAAAGCAATGATTTTGCGTCGTCGTTCGGCGCGTTGCAGGCTGGCCTTCAGGGGCTTTCCGTCAGCGGTAATCATGCCACCTTGGGCGTCCATCTCTGCGACGTCTTGTACTCCGGTCGTCATGGCCGTCAGTCCTCGTACTGTTCTTGCAGGGTCTATCGCGTAGTGCGCTAGACCATAATAGGGGTAAAGAAAGATGGCTGGCTGTTCCTGCTAAGGCAGGACAGCCAGCCGCCGCGCTTACGCGGTATAGCGTCTAGTGGTCGAGCTTATTGCAGCATCCAGTTCGCAAAGCGCTCACGCAACTCGTCGCCGTAATCGGTCCAGAAGTCGTTATCCAGAACGATGGGCGAGAAGAAGTTGTCCGGGTGGCCCGGCATATGCTGGTTCATGTCAATACCCAAGTCAGCGTGCTCACCTACGAGAGGGGCAGATGATGCGCGAGCTGGGCCATAAGAGATGTACTTGGCCTGGTCAGCCAGCCGCTGAGAGTCGGTAGCCCAGAACAGGTACTCCATGACGTCGTCAACGTTGTTACCGTAAGGCACGACCCAGCCATCCCACTCGACGATCTGACCGTCCCAGATGATCTCGAACGGCTGACCTTCTACTTCCGCAGCGTCAAAGATACGCCCGTTGTAGCCGGTAGAGAACGAGACTTCTTGGTCCGCCAGCAACTGGGGTGACTGCGCCCCTTCGGTCCAGAAAATCAGGCTGTCTTTAATGGTGTCGAGCTTGGCGAAGGCGCGGTCAACCCCTGCTGGGGTTTCCAGTACGTCATAGATGTCGCCGGGCGCAACACCGTCGGCAAACAGGGCCCACTCTAAGTTACCGCCTGGACGATTCTGAATGGCGCGGCGACCGGGGAAATCATCTAGATTAAAGAAGTCATCAATCGAATTCGGCTGCGCATTGGCCGGGAACATCTCGGTGTTGTAGGTGACGACTGTTGAATAAATGATCTGCGGGATGAAGCATTCGCCTAAGCTACCAGGCAAGAAGTCTTGGCTGGCTGGCGTGCCATCTGGTGCAGGCGCCAGTAATTCATCGTGGTCGATGGGCATGATGATGCCTTCATCACAGGCCAACTGAGCATCAGAAGGCAGCATGTCGACCAGGTCCCAAGTGACGTTGCCCGCTTGGCTTTGTGCACGCAAGCCTGCTAAGGCATTGGCGGAGCCGTCATCATTAATGATTTGTACGTGAGGGTTAGCCGCCATGTACGGGTCATGGTAAGCACGCACTTGGCTCTGTGTGTAAGCGCCACCCCAGGAAACGACAGTCAGTCGCACGGGATCATTCGCCATTACTGCACCAGCTGTCAGCATAGCAATTGCGCTGCTGACTCCGATGACCTTAAACGATGGTTTTTTCATGGTGTTCTCCTCGTTGCTAATTTATACGGGCACTAACCTGCGCCCTTTTTTATCGTTCCCGGAATGATTCATTCCGGTGAAACGTGGTATGCCGTCACCGCTTCAAGAAGCGTCGAGTGCACGGCAATCCTGCGCTGACCAACCGACACGCAAAGTCTGTCCGACAGACATAGCGTGTTGATCGGATGAGTTAGGTACTTTCATGATGAAGTCGTTACGCCCGCATACGCTGAGTCGCGAGCGAATGTGATCGCCGAGGTAAATGAGTTCCTTTACCTTGGCGTCAAAGACGTTGTCCATGGCGGGCGAACTATCACGTACCACCAGTGCGCGTTCGGGGCGCAAGGACAACGTGGTCTTGCCACCCACGGCATCGGCACACACGTTCAGGGCGTTGACCGTAGAGCCGTCATCCAGCGTCACTGTGACCGTATCGCCGTTGATTTTTTCCACGGTGCCCTGCAAGCGGTTGTTTTCACCAATGAACGCGGCAACAAACGCATTCTCCGGGCGCTCGTAGAGATCCGCCGGGGGGGCGAGTTGCTGAATCTTGCCGTCGTTAAAGACCGCGATGCGATCCGACATCGTCAGTGCTTCGGTTTGGTCGTGTGTTACATAAACCACAGTAACACCTAAGCGCTCATGGATGTGTTTGATCTCATACTGCATCTGTTCGCGCAGGTTTTTGTCCAGCGCGCCCAGCGGTTCGTCCATCAACACCAGTTCGGGTTCAAACACCAAGGCGCGGGCCAACGCGACGCGTTGCTGTTGACCGCCCGACAGTTGCGCGGGGCGCCGCCCGGCAAAGTCTTCCATCTGTACCATGGCGAGGGCGTTTTTGACTTTCTCGTCGCGCTCGCTCTTACCCATGCCGCGCACTTCCAGTGGAAACGCGAGATTCTCGCCAATGGTCATGTGGGGGAACAGGGCGTAGTTCTGAAACACCATGCCAATGCCCCGTTTGTGGGGTGGAATGTTGTTGATGGCTTGGCCGTCGAGCTTGATGTCACCAAACGTAGCCGTCTCGAAGCCGGCCAGCATCATCAAGCAGGTGGTTTTGCCCGAGCCTGAGGGGCCGAGCATGGTGAGGAATTCACCTTTAGAAATAGCAAGATTGAGGTCTTTGACCACCAACACCTCGCCATCGTAACTTTTTTGCACGCGTTCAAACGCTACGAACACATCGTTCTTATTGTCATTGTCCAATTTGACGCCTCCTGCACGGTTTGGCTCCGTGTGGTGGATTTGATATGTCTGGCCATACGGTCGTTATGGGCACGCGGTTAGCTGCCGTATAGACGACTGGCGACACGAGGGCACTCGAGCAAGGCGTTTCGACTGTGATTAATTTATTAGTTGTCATTCTGGGCATTCGGCTAAAAAGCCGTGGCCGAGAATCAGTCAGTTAACGCAAGAGTAAAGGTGTCATGCGGTCTTTTTCACGGACTCGACGAGTAGACACTGGTTAAAAACTTAGAGCGTTTGAGTCGGAATCGCAAGTTTTCTGGCAAAAAGATTGTTCTTTAGTCAATAAAATGTCTTTTTAGTCAAAAATTGTTATTGCTGATTTTTACGAATTAGATGCTGTATGGGTGCATGGGTTAAAACGAAGAAAGGTGTCTGTCAGAGCCCTGTCTATTGGTGCGTCAATATGTTGACAAATGGCCGCGGGGTACCGTCAAACAAGGAGGAAACGGACAAGATGAATGTCGTAATTGTCGGTGATAAAGCGTAAGAAATTCTGTTACGCTAAGCCAACTCGTCAGCCAAGGGAATACTTCAGAGTTTCCCAAATAACAATTTCACCGCTGAATCAGTCGGTGAAACGAACTGTCAATTGGAAAGAGAGCTATGTCAGATTTCAAACAAGAAGCATTGCGCTACCACGCCGAGCCTCGCCCCGGCAAACTGAGCATCGAAATTTCTACTCCTGCTGAAACTCAACGTGACCTGTCGCTGGCGTACAGTCCGGGTGTGGCTGAGCCCGTGCGTGCCATTGCCGAAAATCCAGAGCTCGCTTACACCTACACGATGAAAGGCAATTTAGTGGGCGTTATTTCGAACGGTACCGCTATTTTGGGCTTGGGTAATCTGGGTGCATTGGCCAGTAAGCCGGTTATGGAAGGCAAGGCATTATTGTTCAAACGGTTTGCTAACATCGATTCCATTGATGTGGAAGTTGATACCACTAATGTAGACGACTTCGTAAAAACCGTTGAGAACATAGCGAATACGTTTGGCGGCATCAATTTGGAAGATATCAAAGCTCCTGAATGCTTTGAGATCGAGCGTCGTTTGATAGAGTCGTGCGACATTCCGGTGTTCCACGATGATCAGCACGGTACGGCCATTGTCACTGTGGCGGGCATGCTGAACGCACTTGAAATCAAAGGTAAAGCCATCGAAGACGCCCGTATGGTGTGTCTGGGTGCAGGCGCGGCCGCCATTTCATGCAGTCGCCTGTTGAAGTCTGCAGGTATGAAGCCAGAAAATATCTTGATGCTGGATCGTTCTGGCGTTATTCACTCAGGTCGCACCGATCTGAACGAATATAAGCAAGAGTTCGCGGTGGATACTGACCGTCGTACTCTGGCCGATGCATTGGACGGCGCTGATATCTTCTTGGGTCTGTCTGGCCCGGATTTGTTGTCGCCTGACCTGCTGGCGAGAATGGCTCCGCAGCCGATTGTCTTTGCATGCTCCAACCCTGACCCAGAAATTAAACCAGAAGTGGCGAAGGCGGCGCGTCCGGACGTAATCATGGCCACAGGGCGCTCAGACTACCCGAACCAAGTAAACAACGTGCTGGGCTTTCCCTTCATCTTCCGTGGTGCTTTAGACGTTCGTGCGTCGGCGATCAATGAAGAAATGAAGCTGGCAGCCGCACACGCTATTAGAGACTTGGCGAAATTGCCTGTACCACAAGCCATTCTGGACGCCTATGGCGTGTCGAGCATGGAGTTTGGTCCGGAATACATTATTCCTAAGCCGATTGATGCGCGCTTGTTGAATGCGGTTGCGGGTGCTGTGGCGCGTGCTGCGGTAGCAACCGGCGTGGCGCGGATTGAGTTGCCGGCGGAATACAAAGCATAAGCAGCTCATACCCCTTCCTTTCTTCGTTGGGTTCACGAGGAAAGGAAATAAAAGAAGCCGCTCATTGGAGCGGCTTTTTTATGGGCGACATACTGGGCCGGGTCAACTGTGTTGCATCAGAACAACTGGTCTAGGCCGTCATTACTGCCATTCTGACCACCAGAAGGCGCACTGCCGCCGAACAGCCCTGGAAGGTTCGGTGCACTGGGCTGGCTGGCTTCGGTGGGCACACGGTCCGCTTGGAATATTTCGAACACGGCGTTGCTGCTGCCAGGAGGCGCTAAGCGACCTGTGGTAGGATCGATACGCGCCTGAACAATTCCCTGCGGCTGTGGCCACACCGTGACCGGCTTGTCGGCCAAGGCTTTGCTCATAAAACTCATCCATATTGGCAGTGAGGCGCGGCCACCGAATTCGTTGAAGCCTAATGGGGTGGAATTGTCGAATCCGACCCAGGTAACACCGGTCAAATGTGGGCTGAAGCCCGAAAACCAGGCATCGACGGCGTTATTGGTTGTACCCGTTTTGCCCGCGATGTCGGCCCTATTTAACGAGCGTGCCGCGGTGGCGGTGCCGCGTTGTATCGTGTCGCGCATGATGTGCGTCATGATGAAGTTGGTCTGCGGTGACAGTACGCGCTCTGCCGTCCCCGGTGTACCCGGTTCGCATTCTACACAGACGCGTACGCGCTGTGCTTCGTACACGATATTGCCGTTGGCGTCTTCCACCCGATCAATCAAGTACGGATTGACCAGATAACCGCCGTTGGCGAACACGCTGTAGCCTCGTGCGATTTCCATCGGTGTGTGGGTCGAGTTTCCAAGTACCATGCCGAGGTTGCGTTGAATGCTGTCGGTATTGAGGCCGAAACGAGACACATAGTTAGCGGCATAGCCGACACCGATGTCGTTCAGTAAGCGCACGCTGGCTACGTTGATGGAGCGATAGAGGCCCTGACGCATGGGGATATACCCTAAATAACGATCGCCCGAATTGCGTGGTCGCCATAAGCCTTCTAGCGTTGAGTCCTCCACCACAAAAGGTGCGTCATTGATCAGCGTAGACGCTGAGTAGCCTCGGTCTAGGGCGGCGGCGTAGACAAAGGGTTTGAAATTGGACCCTGGCTGGCGAGCCGCCTGCGTTACACGGTTGTAGCTGCTCAAGAAGTAGTCGAAACCACCTACCAGAGATAGGATTGCGCCGTCATTGGGGTCAAGCACCACAAAGCCACTTTGAGCACGCGGTATTTGCGTAAAGCGCCATTCAGTGTCGCCGTTGCGCTTTAACCGCACCACGTCACCGACGGTGACGACATCGCTGGCTCGCTCTATTTGTGGTCCAAGGTTATCAACGGTGATGCGCTCTCGAGCCCACGTTAGGCTGCTGAGGGGTATTTCGATGTAGCCGTTATAACGCCCCCAAGCCAAGGCACCGTCATCATGAACATCGATGATGAGCGCGGGCTCCAAGCCACCGAAGAAACCATATTCATTGACGATGGATTGGTACACACCGGTGGCGACCAGCGCGTGGTCTTCCGGTAGCTCATGCTGGCCTTCCGGTCCAATATAACCATGACGTTGCGAGTAATCGAGTAGGCCATCGACCACGGCGTCATGTGCCCACTGCTGATAATCGGCGCGTACCGTGGTGTAGACTTTATAGCCTTCGTTAATGACGTCTTCACCAAACAACGCCACCATCTCCTGGCGGGCCATTTCGGCCACATAGGGCGCACTGATGGCCATACGGTTGATGCTGCGTTGTGCGGTGATCGGGGTGGCGCGCGCCTCTTCATAGACCTCACGTGTTATGTAGCCCAGATTATACATGCGACTCAGTACCACATTTCGCCGCACTAACGAGCGTTCCGGGAATGAAATGGGGTTGGCGGCGGACGGCAGTTGATGCAGTCCGGCGATGGTCGCAAGCTGGGGCAGCGTCAACTCGCTCAGATTACGGCCATAATACACCTGCGCTGCCGCTTGAGCACCATAGGCGCGATGACCCAGGTACATTTGGTTCGAGTACAGCTCAAAAATCTCTGCTTTGGACAGTACTTGTTCCATCCGGAAGGCGAGGATTATTTCCGTAAACTTACGGGTAAAAGTTTTGTCGCGATTCAAGAAGAAGCTGCGCGCGACCTGTTGCGTCAAGGTGCTGCCGCCGGCCCCTAAGTCGCCCGTGGTAACGAAGTCCACAACGGCACTGGTGAAGCGCAGTGGATCGACCCCTGGATGGGTTTCGAAGCGATGATCTTCAATCGCCATTAATGCTTTAACGTAAAGCTCAGGGATTTCTTCAAATTTGATGGGCGTACGGCGCTGCTCGCCGATTTCTGCCAGCATCTCGTTGTCGGCACTGTAGATACGTAACGGCGTTTGCAGCTTGACATCCTTGAGTACTTCTACCGGAGGAATGGGGGGCGCTAAGTAGATATAGATAGCTGCGCACACCATAACAAAGCCGAAAAAAGCCGTCAGGCCAAGCCAGAGGAGTGTGTGCCACGTGTTTTTTAGCAACTTCATGTCGTAGGATGTCCGCAATTTGCTAACAGTTTCTCAAAACCCCGCATTATATCGCCTCTTTCGGCAATAGACAGTTGTCATCTGTTAACGAGTGATTTCTAATTGATGCCGAAATGCGATTAATCAGCAGCATACCTATAATAAGTTTCAGGATAAAGGACACACCATTGTGGTCGGCCTTACCAAAAATAAATCGAAAACCATGCTTGGCGTCGACATTAGCTCGACGTCGGTCAAAATTCTTGAATTGAGTCGCTCAGGTAAACAATTCCGCGTTGAGGGCTACGCTGTCGAACCGTTACCGGAAAACGCCGTAGTGGAAAAGCATATTAATGACGTGGAAGCGGTGGGCAACACCGTGCAGCGGGCTTTACAAAAACTACGCACTCGTGTGAAGGGTGCTGCGTGCGCAGTGTCTGGCTCTTCCGTCATCACCAAGACGATCGAGATGAACGCCAATCTGTCCGAAGACGATATGGAAGAGCAGATTCGTGCTGAAGCGGATCAGTACATTCCCTATCCGATGGACGAAGTTGCGTTGGATTTTGACATCATCGGCGCATCTGCCAAGCACGACAATCAGGTTGAGGTACAGCTGGCGGCGAGCAAAAAAGAAATTGTAGAAGACCGCCAACTTTCGTTGGAAGCGGCGGGGCTGACGGCAGAGGTTATTGATGTTGAAATCTACGCCATGCTGCGGTCGTTCGATTTGCTGCGAGCCCAATTAACCACTGATGCGGCCTCGGGTGATCTGACCGTTGCGATTATGGATATCGGTCACACCATGACCACGCTGACTGTAGTGAGTGGGCAGAGCATTATTTACACCCGTGAACAGGTGTTCGGTGGCAAGCAGCTTACCGACGAAATTACACGGCGCTACGGTGTTACTGTACCAGAGGCCGGGTTGGCAAAAAAACAAGGCGGTTTGCCGGATGACTATCAGCGCGAAGTGCTTGAACCATTCCGCGACGCTACTGTGCAGCAAGTCTCGCGTTCTTTGCAGTTCTTCTTTGCTGGTACTGAATACAATGATGTGGATTACATCATGCTGGCAGGCGGATCGTCTGCGGTACTTGGGTTAGCAAAAGCCATTCAAGACAAGCTCGGAACGCCCACCTTGGTGGCGAACCCTTTTGCCAATATGAGCTTGGCCAGTAAGGTGAATGCAGTCAATCTCAGTAATGACGCACCGTCCTTATTAGTAGCCTGCGGTTTGGCCTTGAGGAGCTTCGCATGATTACTGTCAATCTGTTGCCATGGCGCGAACAAGCTCGTAATCAGCGTAAAGCCGAATTCATCAGGGTCATGCTTGGGGTGGCCGTGCTGTCCGGCGTTATTATCTTTGCGATGGATCAGTACTTTCGAGCGGAAACGGGCAATCAGCGAGCGCGCAACGACTTTATTCGTGCTGAATTGCGTGTTATGGACGAAAAAATTCGCGAGATCAACACCCTTCGGGCCGAGCGGACGGCATTGCTGGAGCGCATGCAGGTCATCCAACAGTTACAGGGCGATCGACCGATCATTGTCCATGTGTTCGACGAAATGGCGCGCGTAACACCAGAACCCGTGCATTACACCGCAGTCGCCAATACCGGCGGGCAAATTCAGATTACCGGGGTCGCTGAAAACACAGCAGCGATTTCACAACTGATGCGTAATTTTGAAAGTTCGGAATGGTTCTCCAACCCCATACTCGGTTCTGTCGTCAGTGAATCAACGGGCGGTGTGACACGACACAGGTTCCAACTCCGTGTCACCCAAACGACGCCGTCTGGGGAGGTTGAATCATGAGCCAACCCAATGCGTTCAAACAGCTACAAGAGTTCGACTTTAACAACATCGAATGGGACCGGATGGGTGTTTGGCCCGTGCCGGTTAAAGTGCTTTTTTGCCTCATCATCATTGGCGGTATTCTGACCGGCGGTTATTTTGCGTTGATTAAGCCTGCACAAGAAGGCTTGCAGAGGATTCAAGCTGAAGAAGTGCGCTTGATGCGTGATTACGAAAGTAAAGCTTTCCAAGTCGCTAACCTTGAGGCCTATCAGATTCAGTTGGTGGAAATGCGGCAAACGTTTGAGTCTGTCTTGCGCCAATTACCCAACGACACCGAGATCCCTGATTTGCTGGTAGACATTAACCGTACGGCTGAGTCCAGTGGCTTGCAGGTAGGGCAGCTGAGTATTGGCACGCCAACCAATCGCGAGTTGTTCACGGAACAACCCTTACGGCTTGAGGCGACTGGCGGCTACCATGAAATAGGTACCTTTGTGTCAGGCATTTCGGCCTTGCCGCGTATCGTTACCTTACACAATTACTCGTTGCAACCCACCGGTGCCGAATCTTCTACCGAGGCACGCCTACGCCTGAGCATTGATGTGAAGACTTACCAATATCGTGATGCGGCGGGGGGGAGAAACTGATGCGCAGTATACGTACTCGTCCGGCGCTCAATATCGCCATCGTAGCCATGGTGCTTGTGTTGGCGGGTTGTGACACAGGACGTAACTTTGATGACATCCGAGTCCGCATGGCGGATCTCGATAGTCGTCCTACCGGAACCATTCCGGATGTTCCGACCTACGATGCACAAGAGCTGTTTTTCTATTCCGCGACGGATCGCCGCTCGCCGTTCCAGCCTCGCGTACGCGCCGAAGAATTGGCGGTGCAAGTTCAAAGCTCAGGTATCCAGCCAGACATGGATCGACCGAAGCAGGCACTGGAAGGCTTTCGGCTCGAAACACTGACGATGGTAGGTTTTTTGCATCGTGAAGGTCAGCCGGTTCGAGCGTTGATTCGTGACCCTGATCGAGAAGTGCATCAAGTCAGTGTGGGTGACTACCTTGGACAGAATCACGGGCGTATCAGCACCATTACTCAGAACGGCCTGCGAGTGGTTGAAATAGTTTCCAATGGTCGTGGCGGTTGGTTAGAGCGTCCACAGTCCATTGAAGCCTCCGGGCAATAAGGCAAAGGTTTAAGTGAGAACAATGATGAAAAGAGTGCAACTAACCACCCTGAGCCAGCGTCTGGTTTTTTTGGCGGGCCTTCTACTGATGCCGTTCGCCACCGCTGTTGATTTAACCGACATTGATTTCGTGAGCTTGGCGGGCGGCCGGACGGAGGTCACCCTGACATTCAACGGGCCAGCGCCAGAGGCGTCGTCTTATGAAATACGTCAGCCCGCACGTATATCAATTGACCTACCCGACGTGGTCAGCGTTTTGCCTCAGCGTTACTTTACCGTCACCAGCGGAAACACCCGAGCTGCGACCGTGCTGACAGCGGGTGATAGAACGCGTTTGGTGTTGAACCTGACGTCGCTGGTTCCACACGATATCGAAGTACTCAATAACCAAATGGTTATTACCGTAGGCCGTACCAGCCTATCGCAAACCGGTGCTGTTGCACCGCGTACTGGCAGCATTGCTGACCTGGATTTCCGGCGTAATGCCGATGGCGAGGCTCAGGTACGTGTGCAGATGTCGGACAATAGTGCGGACGTTGATATTCGTTCCGTTGGCGATCGTATCATCGTCGATATTCCTGACTACGAACTACCATTGGCGCTCGCGCGCCGCATTGACGTATTGGATTTCGCCACATCGGTCAGCTATATCACGGCTCGTCGTATGGGGAATGGCACGCGCATTGAGATAGAGCCGAATGGCATGTTCGAGTATTCCGCGTTTCAGACGTCTAATACGTTGTCGATCAACGTGAAGGAAGTCACGCCCGAAACGACGTCCGTGCCGGGCGTGAGGTCTACGCCGTTCAGCGGTGATCGCATATCGTTCAACTTCCAAGACATTGAGATACGCCGCGTATTACAGTTGATTGCCGACACCGCAGGCCTCAGCTTGGTCGCCACCGATACCGTCACCGGTAACATCACCATTCGTTTAGAAAACGTGCCGTGGGATCAAGCGCTTGATCTTATATTGCGCTCGCGCAGTTTGGACAAGCGGATTCAGGGCAATATCTTGTTGGTTGCACCCGCGCAAGAAATTGCAGATCAAGAGCAGCAGCGTCTGACGAACGAGCGCGCGCTGGAAGATTTAGCGCCGTTGCAAACTGAATTCGTGCAGATCAATTATGCCACGGCGACTAACGTACTGGCATTCATCACCAATGATGAAAACCTGCTGTCGTCGCGCGGTGCCGCCAGTATCGATACCCGTACCAACAGCCTGCTGATCAAAGAAACAGCGGCTAATCTGGAGCGTATTCGTCAAGCCATCGACTTTATAGACGTACCGGTTCGGCAAGTCATGCTGGAAAGCCGCATCGTCGTGGCACGCTCATCTCTGAGCAATGAGATGGGCATTCGCTGGGGTGGCGGTGCTCTGGCGCGCGGTGGGCGTAACTTTGGATACATGACCGGTGGGATTGAAGGCACGCAAGGTTTGCAGAATGCAGGTGCCCAATGGGCCGACTATTACAGTGGCGGTGCGCTGCCAGCCTACCAGGATGTGTCCGTACCCTTAAATACCGGTTTTAATCCGGTCGTTAACATGCCCGCCAGTAGCCCCAACGCCACGTCGTTCACGGTAGGTTTTGCTGCGCTGGATTACGTGCTTGATCTCGAACTGTCAGCGCTTGAAAGCCGTGGTCGTGCCAATATCGTGTCACAACCGAAGTTGATCACCGCCGATGGTGAGCGCGCTCGAGTGGCCTCGGGTACAGAAATACCGTATCTGACGGAAGAAGGCATACAGTTCCGGCAGGCGGTGCTGTCTATGGAAGCGACGCCACAAATTACACCTGATGGCCGTATTATGTTGCAGTTGTTGGTGACGCAAGACTCCCCAGGCAACCTTACCCCTGGCGGGGTGTCAATCAACACCAATACACTGGAAACTCAGGTGCTGGTGGATAATGGCGAGACCTTGGTGTTGGGCGGTGTCTACCGTGTCGAAGAAGTAGAAGAAGAACTCAAAACACCTATTTTGGGCGATCTGCCTCTCATTGGTCGCTTCTTCCGCAGTACGCAGAAGCTGGAGCTTAAAAACGAACTGTTGATCTTCATAACACCCAAGCTTATTGATGAGCGGGTTACCATAGGGTCGCGTTAAGTTGGTGTCCAATAGCGTATTTTTGGTGGGTCCTATGGGTGCCGGTAAAAGCACCCTGGGACGCCTGTTGGCCGAGGTGCTGGGTAAGACGTTTGTTGACTCTGATAAAGTCATCGAAGAGCGTGCCGGAGCCAATATTCCATGGATTTTTGACCTCGAAGGCGAGCCCGGTTTTCGCGAGCGCGAATGCCACACCATCGACGAATTGACGCAACAAGATGATCTTGTTCTGGCGACGGGCGGCGGTGTGGTTAAGTCGCCTGATAACCGTCGTTGGTTGCATGAACGCGGCTGGGTGGTTTATTTGCGTACTCGTGTTGATACGCAACTGGAGCGCACGGCCAAAGATAAAAACCGTCCGTTGTTGCAACAAGCCGATCCAGGCACTGTACTTACGCGTTTGCTCTTGGAGCGCGAGCCGTTTTATCTCCAAATTGCTCACCTCGTTGTTGACACAGATGACGTTTCGCCGCGAGCATTAGCAGACCACATTGCTCAGGAATTTCATCGCCGCCATGAAAACACTTAATCTTCGCCTGCCGACCCATCAGTATGACATTCACATCGGGCGGGATTTGATGCAGCAGCTTGAGCTGATCCGCCCGCATTTGACGGCTGAAGTGATGCTGGTCACCAACGACACCATCGCGCCGCTCTATTTGTCGAGAGTAAAAGAGCTGCTCGCGGGCTCAGTGCCACGCCTGCAGTCAGTGGTATTGCCTGATGGCGAAATGCACAAGACGCTAGACGTTTTGAATCAAATCTATACCGCGCTGCTGGAGCACAATTTTTCGCGTCGTTGTACCTTAATTGCCTTGGGCGGCGGCGTGATTGGCGATATGACTGGATACGCTGCGGCGAGTTATCAACGCGGTGTAAAGTTCATTCAAGTCCCCACTACCCTGTTGTCGCAAGTGGACTCGTCGGTCGGCGGTAAAACGGGGGTTAATCACGCCCTTGGTAAGAACATGATTGGCGCTTTCAAACAGCCAGAGCTGGTGTTGATCGATACTGCGACGTTGAATACGCTGCCAGACCGTGAGTTCGCCGCCGGATTGGCGGAGGTCTTAAAGTACGGATTAATCGCAGATGCAGAGTTCTTCGCCTGGCTCGAGCTACATTGGGGTGCCTTGTTGGAGCGCGACGAAGTGCTCTTAACAGAAGCTATTTATCGCAGTTGCGCTTTAAAGGCCGACGTGGTGATTGAAGACGAAACCGAGCAAGGTCGGCGTGCCATATTGAACCTTGGTCATACCTTCGGGCATGCCATTGAAACCTTTACCGGCTACGGACAGTGGTTGCACGGTGAAGCGGTCGCGACAGGTCTGTTAATGGCAACACACATGTCGTCTCTAATGGGGGATGTGTCTTCTGACTTGGTGGAACGCGTAAAAGTGCTATTGTTGCAAGCTAACTTACCGGTACAGTCGCCCGTCGGCATGACCCGGGAAGATTACATCGCGCTGATGGCGCGCGACAAAAAGGTCGACGCAGGGCAGCTCCGCCTAGTGTTGTTAAAAGCCTTAGGGCATGCCATAGTAACAGCCGAGTTTCCGGTGGAAACGCTCTATCAGACGATCGATCACTACCAGAGTTAACGCATGTCTGACCTGCCTACCTATGTCGATTATTACGGCCTCAGTAACGATCCATTCGACGAATACGCCGTCCATCCTTTTGTGCCTGTGGCAGGGCGACAAAAAGCAGTGGACACCTTGTTGCACTTATTGCAGTTTTCTGACGATGTGATCTTTGTTGCCGGTCCCGTCGGTAGCGGCAAGTCGGCGATTCTTGAGCAGTTGATCCGTCAACTGCCGGAAAACATCGATCTAGTGATGATTGAAGTGTCCGACAGCAGCAGTGATAAAGAGCTTTTGTGGGATATCGCGACGCAGTTTAAGTTGACCCCGGATCGCACGCACAGCACGCAACGTTTGCAGCTAATGATTCAAGCGCATTGCCAAAGCTTGCATGCGCGTGGACAAGTGCCCACCTTGGCAATTGATGACATCGACGAACTTCCCACAGAGACGCTGGCTAGCTTGAGTCCGGTTTTGCATGGCGGCCTGAACGGCGATCCTGGTTTGCGTTTGGTCGGCCTGGCCACTGATGTGGCGGAGATACGGCGCGAGTTGTCCACACTGGGGTTTGCGTCAGGCCAACTGATCGATTTACCGACCCTGCGTTACAGCGACAGTGTTAATCTTATTCAAGGCTATTTTGCCGCCGGTGGCATCACTTCTGGAGTACCCTTCGATAACAACACACTAAAGCGCCTTTTTAAATTGAGCGCAGGTCGCCCGGGGCGCTTATTGGATGCGGTGAAAGACTTTATGTTGGTTGAGACGCAGCGTCGACGCCGTCATCGCGGCATTCCGTGGCCGCACATGGTTGCAGGGGCTGCAATTATCTCGGCTTTGGTATTGGCGGTGTTGTACCAGTCGGGCAGCGATGATTTGCCTGAGAGCGATCAGTTTGAATTACTGGCGGGTGAACCGCCAGAGCTCGTCTCCGAATTAGACGCCGCCGCTGTGCGGGAACGATTGGCGCAAGCCATGGCAGACAGAGCAGTCCAAGATGCATCCTCTAGAGAAGCTGAAGCGCCAGCCAGTCAGCCGGCGAGTCCGAGCCCTGCAGCACCCTCTGAGGTGGCACCCACACCTGCTTCGCCAGCCCCTTCCACTGGTGGTACTCTTTCTGCAGAAAAACTGGCCGAGCTTACGGAAAGCGCTGCACCCAGCATAATGCCGATACCGGCGCCAGCACCGGCGCAGGAAACTTCACAAACGCCCAGTCCGACAGCACCGTCACCTACGACTGCCACTCCGGACAGGCCATTCTTTGCGCCGGAATGGTTACGCAATGCCAATAACAATCGTTATACGTTGCAGTTACTGGGTGCGCGGCAAGAGCAAAACGTATTGGAGTTCATTGCAGCGAATGCTTTAGCACCGACTCAAGCTGGCTACTATCGCACTGAATTACAGGGTCAGCCGTGGTACGTATTGGTTTATGGCAACTACAGCAGTGCCGACAATGCGCGTGCAGCGATACCTGGTTTGCCTGCTAGTTTACGCAGCTCAGAGCCTTGGCCACGACCTATCAGTGCCATAAAAACGGATCTGTCTGACTGATCATTGACCAATTATACCGTTAAAAAGTAAAAATTATCCTGCTTTAAGGGCCAAACCTTGGCCCTTAATTGTTCACCCCCACCCTCGTGAGTAAACTTGTGCCACATAATAGAGCTGGTTGAATATTGACCAGCTCCACAAGATTACGAACAGAGAGTGTCTGGTATGAGTGAAGCGCTGTATCGCCCAGAAGAGTTCCGTGACAACTGTGGCTTCGGTTTGATCGCGCACATGGAAGGTGAGGCGAGCCATAAGTTGTTGCAAACCGCCATCGAATCCCTTGCCTGCATGACGCACCGTGGTGGTATTGCCGCCGATGGTAAAACCGGCGACGGTTGTGGTCTGTTGCTGCAAAAGCCCGATGAATTCTTACGCGCCGAAGCGCAAGCTTTATTCAATACAGGCCTGCCGGAACATTACGCCGTTGGCATGATCTTTTTGAGCCAAGACAATACTCTGGCAGAAGCGGGCATTGCTGCGACTGAGCAGGCGTTGATCAATCAAGGCTTAGTTCTGCACGGCTGGCGCGAAGTGCCATTGGATCCGTCTTACTGTGGCCCCATGGCGTTGGATTGCCTGCCGCGTATTCGTCAGGTGTTTGTTTCCACAGAGACGCTGAGCAGCGAAGAATTCGCTGTCCAGTTGTACGTCGCCCGCCGTAAAGCTGAACAAGCCATGGCGCACGATGAAGACTTCTATATCTGCTCGTTGGCCGAGAAAGTCATTTCTTACAAAGGTTTGGTGATGCCGGTCGACCTGCCGCGCTTCTACACCGATCTGGGCAACAGTGCTGTAAAAACCGGCATTGCGGTGTTTCACCAGCGCTTCTCTACCAACACCGCACCTAAGTGGCCGTTGGCCCAGCCGTTCCGTTTGTTGGCCCACAACGGTGAGATCAATACCATTTCCGGTAACCGTAACTGGGCCCGTGCCCGGGCGCGGACGTTCGAAAGTGACAGTTTGCCAAACCTGGACGACCTGCAACCCGTAGTGAACACCACAGGGTCAGACTCCTCCAGTCTCGACAACATGATGGAGCTCATGATGTTGGGCGGTATGGATCTGTTCCGCGTCGCACGCACCGTTATTCCGCCAGCGTGGCAAAACTTTGAAACCATGGACTCCAAGCTCCGTGCGTTCTATGAATTCAACTCCATGCACATGGAGCCGTGGGACGGCCCGGCCGGTATCGTATTGACCGACGGCCGTTATGCGGTGTGTTTGCTTGACCGTAACGGTTTGCGCCCGGCGCGTTGGGTCATCACCAAGAATGGTTTTATTACCCTGGCGTCGGAAGTGGGCGTATTTGATTACAAGCCAGAAGATGTGGTGTCCAAAGGCCGTGTTGGCCCGGGCCGCATCGTGGCGATTGATACGCACACTGGCGAATTCTTGCAGACCGAAGAAATCGACGACCGTCTGAAAACAGCCTTCCCGTACAAGCAATGGCTGAAAGAGCACGCCGTACGGTTGCAGTCGCGTTTGGACTTGGCCGAACTGGCTGACGGGGCAACGACGTCAGGCAAAACGCTGCGCTCGTACATGAAGATGTTCCAGATCACCAACGAAGAGTGTGACGACGTATTAACCGCGCTGGCCGAAGGCGGGCAAGAAGCGGTAGGCTCCATGGGCGACGACACGCCAATGGCGGTGCTGTCGAGCCGCATTCGTCCCCTGACCGACTACTTCCGGCAGCAGTTTGCGCAGGTGACCAACCCACCCATCGACCCGCTGCGCGAAGCCTGCGTGATGTCGTTGGAAACCTGTTTGGGGCCAGAGCGTAACCTGTTTCGCCCGTCGCCTGAGCACGCTAAACGCCTGATTTTGACCTCACCGGTGTTGTCGCCGTTGAAGTATCAGACGCTGCTGCACATGGAGCAGCCGGAATACCAACATGAAATGATCGATATCACCTATGAGCCGAGTGAAGGCCTGGAAACAGCCATTCGTCGAGTAGCCGATCAGGCCGAAGCGGCCGTGCGCTCAGGTAAAGTCGTGATCATTCTGTCGGACCGTAATATTGCCGAAGACCGACACGCCATTCACGCCGTATTCGCGACGGGTGCTGTACACCACCGCCTGATCGACACCGGTCTGCGTACCAATGCCAATATCGTGCTCGACAGCGGCGCGATTCGTGACCCACACCACTACGCGGTCGCCATTGGCTTTGGTGCCTCGGCCATCTACCCGTACTTAGCCTACGAAGTGATCCATTCGGACATTCGCAAGGGTCGTCTGGAAGGGCACCCGCACGAGTTGTTCCGTAATTACCGCAAGGGCATCGACAAGGGTCTGTTTAAGATCATGTCAAAAATGGGTATTTCCGCCATTGCTTCTTATCGCGGCGCACAGTTGTTCGAGGCCATCGGCTTGTCGGATGAGATCGTCAATCTGTGCTTCAAAGGTGTAACCAGCCGTATTCAAGGCGCGCGTTTTGAGCACTTTGAAACAGAACAGCACCTGCTCAACAAGGCCGCATGGTCTGACCGTAAGCCCATTCAGCAAGGTGGTCATCTGCGCTATGTGCACGGTGAGGAATACCACGCCTACAACCCGGATGTGGTGAAGACGCTACAAGACGCGGTGCAGAACGGTGACGCCGGGCGCTACCGTGACTACGCGGCTTTGGTCAACGACCGGCCGGTCGCCACCATTCGTGACCTGTTGAATCTGAAATCAGACCGCAGCCCTATCCCATTGCAAGACGTCGAGCCGATTGAAAGCATTTTGAAGCGCTTTGATTCTGCGGCTATGTCGCTGGGAGCCTTGTCTCCGGAAGCGCATGAAGCCCTCGCGGTAGCAATGAACGAGCTGGGCGGCCGCTCCAACAGCGGTGAGGGTGGTGAAGACCCTGCCCGTTTTGGCACCACCAAGGTATCGAAGATCAAGCAGATCGCTTCGGGTCGCTTTGGCGTGACGCCGCACTATCTGGTGAATGCTGATGTGCTGCAGATCAAAATTGCCCAAGGTGCTAAGCCCGGTGAAGGTGGCCAGCTACCCGGCGGTAAAGTAAATCCGCTGATCGCACGGTTGCGTTTCTCAGTACCGGGCGTGACCCTGATTTCGCCACCACCGCACCACGATATCTATTCGATCGAAGATTTGGCGCAGTTGATTTACGACTTGAAGCAGGTCAACCCACAGACCTTGGTATCGGTGAAACTGGTATCAGAGCCGGGTGTCGGCACCATCGCTGCCGGTGTGGCGAAAGCCTACGCTGACCTGATCACCGTATCGGGTTACGACGGCGGTACCGGTGCATCACCGATCACCTCCATCAAGCACGCTGGTTCCCCGTGGGAGCTGGGTCTGGCTGAAACGCATCAAACGTTGCGCGGCAACGACCTGCGTGACCGTGTGCGCTTGCAAACCGACGGCGGCATGAAGACCGGCCTCGACGTCATCAAGGGTGCCTTGTTCGGTGCGGAAAGCTTCGGCTTTGGTACTGCGCCCATGGTGGCCTTGGGTTGTAAGTACTTGCGTATCTGTCACCTCAACAACTGTGCGACCGGTGTGGCCACGCAAGACGCGCACCTGCGCCAAGAACATTTCCGTGGAACGGTGGAAATGGTGAAGCATTACTTCACCTTTGTAGCAGAAGACGTGCGCGAGCAGTTGGCCCAATTGGGTTATGCCAGCTTGAGCGACATCATTGGTCGTATTGATCTGTTCACCCCGCGTGAAGGGCAGACCGGCAAGCAACAAGGGCTTGATCTGAGCGTCTTGCTGAACTACACGAACATACCAACGGACAAGCCGCACCAGTGCACGTGGGAGCGCAATAAGCCGTTTGATAAAGGTGAAAAAGCGGAAGCCATTGTGGCGGCCGTATTGCCCGCGATTGAAGCCAAATCCGGTGGCGAATTCAGTTTCCAAATCGGCAACTGTGACCGCTCCATCGGCGCGCGCGTCAGTGGCGAAATCGCCAAGCGCTATGGCAACAACGGCATGGACGACGCGCCCATCACCTTGAACTTTACCGGTATAGCCGGGCAAAGCTTCGGGGTGTGGAACGCGGGCGGCTTGAACCTGATCATTGACGGCGACGCGAACGACTATGTGGGTAAGGGCATGACGGGCGGTAAGATCGTCATTCGTCCGCCGCAAGGATCCGCGTTCAAGTCGGTGGACACATCCATTATGGGTAACACCTGCTTGTACGGCGCAACGGGCGGTAAGCTGTTTGCGGCGGGTCGAGCCGGTGAGCGTTTCGCGGTACGTAACTCCGGTGTGCACGCGGTGGTTGAAGGCGCTGGGGATCACTGCTGCGAATACATGACCGGCGGTATGGTTGCTATATTGGGGTCAGTGGGTACCAACTTCGGCGCCGGTATGACCGGCGGTTTTGCCTATGTACTCGACTTGGAAAACACCTTCCAAGACAAGTACAACCGTGAACTGGTTGATGTGGTTCGGGTGCATCCTGAAAGCATGGAAGAGTACCGTCACCATTTGACGGGCGTGATTGAAGAATTTGTTGCCGAAACGAACAGCGACTGGGGTAAAGAGTTGCTGGAAGACTTCGACGACTACGTTCGTTACTTCTGGCTGGTGAAGCCGAAAGCGGCCAGTGTGTCGCAGTTATTGTCCAACACGCGCGCGCGTCCGGAGTAAGCATTATGACGACAAGACTGAACAACGATTTCCAGTTTGTAGACGTGGGTCGTAAGGACCCGGCTAAGCGTCGCCTGAGCACTCGTAAAACCGAGTTCGTAGAAATCTACGATCCCTATTCGGCCGAAGACGTTAAGCAACAAGCGCACCGCTGTCTCGACTGCGGTAACCCGTATTGTGAATGGAAGTGCCCGGTGCACAACTACATTCCCGACTGGTTAGAGTTGGCGGCGCGGGGCAACATCATGGCGGCGGTCGAACTGAGTCATCAGACCAACACCTTGCCGGAAGTCTGCGGCCGTGTCTGCCCGCAAGACCGTCTGTGTGAAGGTGCTTGCACCTTGAACGACGGCTTTGGCGCGGTGACCATCGGCTCCACCGAGAAGTACATCACGGACACCGCTTTTGCGATGGGCTGGAAGCCGGACATGTCACGCGTTGAGTGGACCGACAAAAAAGTCGCCATCATCGGTGCTGGCCCAGCCGGTTTAGGCTGTGCCGATGTACTGGTGCGCAACGGTGTGAAGCCCGTGGTATTCGACAAATACCCGGAAATCGGCGGCTTGCTGACCTTCGGTATTCCTGAATTCAAACTGGAAAAAAGCGTTATGGCGCGCCGCCGTGAAATCTTCACGGAAATGGGCATCGAATTCCGCCTCAATACGGAAATCGGCACCGATGTGACCATCGAAGAGTTGCTGCGTGACTACGATGCCGTCTTCATGGGCATGGGCACCTACACCTATATGAAAGGCGGTTTTCCGGGTGAAGACTTGCCCGGCGTACACGACGCCCTGCCGTTCCTGATCGCCAACGTTAATCGTTGTTTAGGCTTCGAAAAAGATCCGGCTGACTTCATTGATATGAAAGGCAAGAAAGTCGTGATTCTGGGTGGTGGTGACACCGCGATGGACTGCAACCGTACGTCTATTCGTCAAGGCGCTAAGTCCGTCACCTGCGCATACCGTCGTGATGAAAAGAACATGCCGGGCTCGCGCAAAGAAGTGGTGAACGCGCGCGAAGAAGGTGTGAAGTTCCTGTTTAATCGTCAGCCCGTCGAGATCGTCGGTGATGGTAAGGTAGAGGGCATTAAGGTGGTGACCACCACCATGGGCGAACCCGATGCCAATGGCCGTCGTCAGCCGGTGGTCGTAGAAGGTTCGGAAGAAATATTGCCCGCTGATGCGGTGATCATTGCCTTTGGTTTCCGCCCCAGCCCAGCCGGTTGGATTCCTGAGCAAGATGTCGCGCTGGACAAGGGCGATCGTGTTGTTGCGACCGAGCAGCAGACGTTCCCATTCCAAACCAGCAACCCGAAGATCTTTGCCGGTGGCGACATGGTACGCGGCTCTGATTTGGTGGTGACGGCCATCTATGAAGGCCGTAAAGCGGCGGAAGGCATGTTGGACTATTTGGAAGTTTAGCAGCCGCGCCAATGCCAATAAAAAAGCAGCCTACGGGCTGCTTTTTTATTGCCACATCGGTTAAGTACGGAAATATCGTCACTCATTCACTGATGAATTTCGCGACAAGAGCGCAATAGTTTTTAGGTTATCGTGCATTTTTTGCACATGAGACGCTAAAAATCGGAATATGTATCACATCTAGTCTTGGCGACGCGGGTTGCAACGGGCATTGTAGTCAGCAAATAAAAACAGTGCTTCCGAGCTCTCACCTCATAGGCTGCAACACTAGATGTTGGTCATTGAAATTGTTCTGCCCTTACTGACAGGCTTTGTCTGTTTGAGCCTTGCGCTCTACGCGTTGCGCTTTCGCCATCGTCCCGGTGGACTCGCCATCAGTGCGTTCTTATTTATGGCTGCGGTGACGGCTTTTGCCAATGGAGCCGAAGGCTGGGCAGAAGCATTAAGCGCGAAATTTGCGTTTCGCCAAGTGGCCACGTTCGTGTACTGGTCGTACGACCTAGTGGTGCTTTGGGTTATCTACAGCTTGTTGCGTTTACGTGAGAACGCGCCGCTGCGTTTCATGTTATTGATCTTTTCCCCGATGGTATTGGCATCCTTATTGACACTGACTAACCAGTGGCATGGTTGGATGTGGCATGAGATGACGGTGTTCAGCGGCCAAGTGGTGGTGGCTTTCACACCTATGGGGTTGGCGTTGCGCTGGTACGTTATCGCTATGTTGGTCATTTTGTTAGTGCTCGGTACGCTGTTGTCGCGCAATTTAGCACCGCGTTGGCGTGATAAAGTGCTGTGGGTTATGGCGGGCATGAGCATGCCGGTTTGGTTGGCCGCCGCAAAAATGGCCCTGCCAGAATCAGCAGTGCAAGCCTTCCCTACGTCGCTGGCTTTCCTGCCCAGCAGCCTGTGTTTCCTCGTGGCGTTGTGGCGGCAGCAACTGTTCAGCTTCAGTCCTGTTGCCCGTGATCGGGTGTTCAACTTACTGCCGGATGGCATCATGATTGTGGATCGTCGCGGGCGTATTCTGGATGCCAATACGTCGTTGCGAGCAATTATTCCTATGCCAGAAGACACCGGTACTTTGCGTATTCGCTCGGTGCTGCGCGACTACCCGATGTGGCGTGAAGCTATTTATGCGGGGTGCGTTAGCCAAATTGATGTGCGCATTGGTGACGACGACTTTCAAGTTGTGGTGCAACCGCTGGGTGAGACGCATGACGCGGCCACTGTGTCCACGGTGCGCAATGTGACAGAAACACAGAACCTATTGCGCCGCTTGGAGCACCAAAGCCAACGTGATCCGTTGACCGGGGTTTTGAACCGTCGTGCTTTCTCAGAGCTTTTTACACAGCGCAAACAGACGTTACCAGACGGGCCTGTGGGAATGATGGTGCTGGATCTTGATGATTTTAAACAGGTCAATGATACCTATGGGCACCAAGCGGGCGATGACGCATTGGTGCAGGTAGCGCGCTATGTGGAAGATCATCTGCGTCCTGACGATCTGCTCTGTCGCATGGGGGGTGAGGAGTTTATGGTCGCGCTCTGGGGTATCGAGCCTGATGCGCTGCGGGCGCGCGCGGAATTAGTCCGTTCTGCGGTTGAAACCCAAATGGCCGCGTTTTCCGATTCCGGGGTAACGGTCAGCATTGGGGTCAGTTTTGCGGCGGCTGATGCCGACCTTGAAACTCTTTTTCGAGATGCCGACGCACAGGTTTATCACAGCAAAAGCAATGGAAAGAACCAAGTCAGCGGCCCACAAGACGCCCTGCCGGCCTATTAAAAAGACCTATATTGACGGTGCCGACCAACACAATTTGGCGGTGCTTTCGAACTTCGTAGTATACTGCGCTCCGCAGCTTTTAGATGCACCCAATAAGATAGAGTCCTGATGTCGGGTTTTTACAGCACCGATGTTCCAGCAAGGACCGACCAACAATACAGTGGAGAGCACCATGACAGACTTTCGCATCGGGATCGACCTTGGCGGCACCAAGATTGAAGTGATCCTGCTCAGTCGAGACAGTACCGAACATTTCCGCAAACGCGTACCGACCCCGCAACATGATTATCCAGCTACCTTACAGGCCATTGTTGATCTCGTAGCAGACGCTGAGTCCGCTGCCGGTGAAACGGGTATACCCGTTGGTGTAGGCATTCCCGGTACGGTATCGCGTAAAACGGGTAGCGTGAAGAACGCCAATTCTGTTTGGTTGAATGGTCAGCCGATGCAAGTCGATCTCAGCGCAAAACTGGGGCGCGAGGTTCAACTGACCAATGATGCAAATTGTCTTGCGGTGTCGGAAGCCACCGACGGTGCAGGGAAGGGCTATTCAGTCGTATTTGCGGCTATTTTGGGCACCGGTTGCGGTGCCGGTATTTCCGTTAATGGGTTGCCATTGTCTGGCCCGAACGGTGTGGCGGGAGAGTGGGGGCATAATCCTCTGCCTTGGACGTCAGACCACGAACTGATGCGGCGGCCCTGCTACTGTGGACAAATGGGCTGTAATGAGACCTTTTTATCCGGCACCGGGTTGGTGAAGTCCTACGAGATGGCGACCGGTGAGAAACTGACGGGTGCTGAGATAGCACAGCGTGCGGACAGCGGACAAGCGGCTGCAGTGCGAGTAGTCGACGACTATGTTGAGCATCTGGCGCGTGGTCTGGCCAGTGTGATCAATGTCTTGGATCCCGACGTGATTGTGTTAGGTGGCGGAGCGTCTAACCTGAAAGAAATCTACAAGCGCTTGCCAGACTTGTTGTCACAGTATGTGATTGGCAACGAATGCGACACGCCCATACGGCAAGCCGTGCACGGCGACTCCAGTGGCGTGCGTGGCGCCGCTTGGTTGAACCCACTCTGAGTCAAAAGGCTTACGCCGCTAACAGCACTGATTAGCGACGTAAGCCGAGCAACAATCAGTCAAATTTTCTCAGCATAGCCGCCAGCGACTTAAATGCACCCTGTAGGGTGCTTGTACGCTGGCCGTTCTCTTCGATCTTCTGTGCAGTTTCCAGGCTTGTATCGGCGATGTCGCTGATCTGCCTTGTTATGTCACTCGATACCTGTGTTTGCTCTTCTGTCGCGACGGCTATCTGTTGACTGATTTCGGTGATTTCTGCCAAGGCTCGACCAATCTGTTCAAACACCTCTTCTACGCGTTTCGATTGCTCGACGTTATCTTGCACCCGGCCCTGACTGGAGGACATCGCCGCAACAGAAGCCTGTGAGCCGCTGACCAAGCGATCGATAATGACCTTGATGTTCGCCGTGGATACTTGCGTACGCGATGCCAAAGCTCGGACTTCATCGGCAACCACAGCAAATCCGCGCCCTTGTTCGCCAGCTCGCGCGGCTTCAATGGCGGCGTTCAGCGCCAGCAAGTTGGTTTGCTCGGCGATGCCCTGTATTTCAGTCAGAGTTTTGGTTACCGCCGCGCAGTCTTCCGCTAAGCCTTTTACCGTCTCGCCGGTTTCGCCGAGTACGCTCGATAAACTCACAATGCCTTCACGCGCACTGCGCACGGCCACTTGTCCTTCTTTTTGCGCGCTGGTGGTTTCATCGGCCAGCGTTGCGGCGCGTTGTGTTTGTTCAGACACGGCAACGAACGAATCGTTCATGTCTTGCATCGCACCGCGCATCTGGTCAATGGCGGACTGGCTTTGGGCCGACAAAGCCACTACATCGGCGCTGTTGTGGTTCAAATGTTCTAAGTTTTCGTCAGCTGATTTATAGGCTTTTTGTGCCGCCATAATGGCCGAGTGCAGTGCCTCTAATACCCAGTTCAGTTGCGCCAGTATGGGGTTGCCGGTCGCGTCAGCACGTACAGATAAGTCTATGGTGGCGTCGTCCTCACCCAGCATGGTGGTGGTCACCCGCACTAATTCTTGCGAGGCGCGCAACATGCGCTTCAGTAAACGCATGAGTATTAACAGGATGCCGGTTTCAATGACCACGTACATGGCGTGCATGGCGACGATGGCCCACGAGTGTTGCATTGACGGGAACAGGTAAACAGGAAAGCCCGCGTGTTGCATGATGTGCAGCACCACATGGACCACGGCAGCGGTTGCGGCACCCCAAAGAATCGGACGGTATTCCAGATACACAAACAGAATGGCCAAGACGACAAAATAGCCGAAGTGTGCTTCGATCATGCCGTGCATCTGATGAACGTGCAGGGTGACGAACAGCATGAACACAACGGCAATGATCGCTGGCGTCCAACGTTGGTGGTTGAGTACCTTTATGGCAAATAGGTTAATGGCGGTCAGAGCACCACCGAGCACTAGAGCCAAAGCCCAAGTGCCGTGAAAGGGCGCGTACAAAAAGCACATCGCCCAGATGCCAATGGTCACCTTCAGCATGATGCTGTCGACTTCACTGCGATAGTTCAGCACGAAACTGATCAGACGACTGTTAGCAACTCGATTCATATGCCCCACCACCATTCCACTGCGCACTAAAAATTAGTAAGAATTAATATATGCAGTATAGGCAACTTTGGATCACTGCCAAGGTGAATAATTTTAGCGAAGTCCGCAACCACGCAGAATGACGTCGGTCAATTGGTCGGCAATGCGTTTTTGCTCGTCGGCATCAAGGGGGCGTGGTACCAGTCCATCGACTTGCGCGCCGAAGTCGGCGTAGAACTGCGTGCTGCTCCAGATCAGGAACAATAGGTGAAGAGGATCTAGCTGGCGCATCTTGCCTTGCGCCATCCATTGCTGCATAACGTGGGTACGCCCTTCTACCCAGTCGTGTAAGGGTTTGCCCAGTTGAGCACTGAGGTTGGGTGCGCCGTGAATGATTTCACTGGCAAAAATTCGTGACGCCATGGGGTGGGTGAAGGAATAGTGCACCTTGGCATGGATGTAACTGGCGAGTGCTTCGGCCGGGTCGTCGTCTACTGAAATGTGGTCAAACGCCGAGTTCCATAACGCAATGATGTCTTCAAGCAGGGCGGAATAGAGCCCTTGTTTCGACTTGAAGTAATACAAAACGTTGGCTTTGGGCAGATCGGCGCGTTCAGCTATTTTTTGCAGCGACGCACCGCGAAAGCCATGTTGCACAAATTCATGTGCGGCGGCGGCGAGTATTTTTTCGGTATTTTCTTGGCGAATCCGCCCAGCGCTGGGTGAGACTGTGCTTGAGGGTATGACATGATCGACGGTCATTATCGCAATTCCATGTGATGGTTCGGGGTAACACCTTTATGAAGACGCTCGTGGTGGCATCTTTCTCATTATGGCTCATAACTTAACCGTCCATCGGCGATAATGCCAGCAAAAAAGCGGCCTAGCGTACAGCCGCCAGGCCGTGAATGGCAGACCCTCTGGTCGCTTTCCGCCATTCAGTGCCGAGGCCCCAAGTCGTCATACAGCGCTTGCAATCGATCTCGAGTTTGCCGGAACGTGGCCATACAACTCACCAGATGCATAACCCAATCAGGCTGTTGAATTTCTTCGCGCGCGCGCTCGAAATGTTCCAGAGTAGCGTTTTCCACTGCCAGCAGCTGTTCCAGAAACGGCGCGCTGTCGTAGCGCAGCACGAAATGTTGCGCGTCGGCGTACCACTGGCGCAGTGTGAAAGTCATCGATCCGCTGACGTCTGGTTGCTTGCCGGCCTCGCTGATCTCCCGCAGCAAATCAGCGATGATGGCGCGACGCGTTTGGGCGATTTCCAGAAAAGTGCTTTTGACCCCTTGATGCTCGACCAAATTGGCTGCGTGTTGATAGAAGTCCATACCGTCTTTGCAAATGGTCAGCAGCTCTTCCAGGTGGTCGCTGTCTTGCGGTGGTGGTTCCCGCACGGCATCCATTACAGGCATCCAATAATGACGATCGTACATGGTGTTATTCCTCCACGACCAATTGATTGTTGACCACTTGAATACTGCTCAAATTCTGGCCCAGTTGATTCGCCACCATACGCTCCAGTTCTGAGCTGACGGTGCCGGATAGGATCAAGGTATCGTTCTGAATATCGATGTCGATGTTCAGGCCGTCAAGGGCGGAACTTTCAGCGAACTCCCGCCGCAAGGTGGCTTCTAGTTGGGCTCGCTGCCACGATTGCAGCATGGCGCGCTGGTTTTGCAAACTACCATCGGTTGTGGGCTGCGCAACAGCCACGCGGACCTCATTGGTCAGCGTATGGTCGTCGGACATGCTGGTAACCACTTGCTCCACCATGCGTTGATGCGCAAGGTCAGTCACTTCGCCGCGCACAACGATGTCGGAACCTGTAACAGAGACCTCAAATACATAACCATTCAATGGTTCAGACAAGAGCAACGCTGCTTCAATTCGTCCTTGCAGGCGTTCGCCCTCGGCTGCGTAGGAAGGCAAGGCGAACAGTCCTAAGACTATAAGCGCAGCCATGGCCGAAGCTTTAAGAGCTATGCCGCGTTGCAAGAGCATCGTGGATTGATGGGCTGAGCGAGCTAAAAACGAAACCGACATGCGAAATCCTCTTTCGGTTGTAAATGATGAAAGTACTTGGTTAGTTCTATAACAAGTATCGTGCCAGCGCCCAGAACACAGGTTCCTTGGGCGTTTGAAGCGTTCCGGACAGTATTTAAGGGGAGGGGGTCGGTAAAAAGTGGGAATAAGTCGGTAAAAATTACCGATTAATTTTGCTTTGTTCAGATGAATCGGTAGGCTAGGGATGTATCCAAAAGGGGACCCTTATGACACGCATATTGTGCTTAACCGATGACGCTGTTTTGCGTGCCCGCTGTGAAGCGTATCGACAGCGTTGCGGGCCGAACGCTGACCAGCATTGGGTATGGGCTGAAGAGTTGCCCGAAATCCTACCCGATGTGTTGCTGTGCGGGCGTAATGACTTAAGCGCTGAAGAACTGGCGGAATGGCGAGCCCGTGGTGTTTTTGATGCTTGCCGTGTGGTGCTACTCAGCCATGGCGCACCCAGCCCGGTCATGGATGCCGCCATGCGTGCAGGCGCGTTCTACCATCTGCGCTTGCCCTTCCCCGACAGCGCATTGGATGACGCTTTGGCGCCTACGTCAAACCCAACACAAGAACTCAATGGCAAAGCCGCACCTCACCACGCCGGGCAAACGAGCCGCCACAGCGCTGTCGACCAATTCGGCTACCTGCTGGGATCCTCGCCTGCTATGCGCCAGTTGTATCGTGACATTCAGCAACTCGCGCCCAGTGAAGCCAGTGTGTTGCTTCTGGGTGAAAGTGGTACGGGTAAAGAACTGGCGGCGCATACGGTGCATCAAGTCAGCAAGCGTCGGCAAGGGCCGTTCATCGCGGTGAACTGCGCGGCGTTAAATGCAGAACTTATCGAAAGTGATCTCTTTGGCCACGTGCGCGGTGCCTTCACCGGTGCCGATCGGGAGCGTTCAGGGGCGTTCGCGCAGGCGCATCAGGGCACTTTGTTTCTGGATGAAATCACCGAAATGCCGCTTGCCTTGCAAGCCAAGCTTTTGCGAGTACTGGAAACGGGCGAGTATCAACCGGTCGGGAGCATGGAGAGACGTACCGCTGACGTGCGCATCATTTCAGCCAGCAATCGTGACCCGGAGCAGGCCATTCGTGACGGACGACTCAGGCAGGATATTTTCTATCGCTTGGCGCACCTGCCGCTGTTGCTGCCGCCGCTGCGCGAGCGTGCGGGCGATGCCGAGTTGTTGGCGCGGCACTTTCTGGTGCAGCGCAACGCTGAGTCACAGACACACAAAACGTTTTCTGCAGCGGCCTTAGCGTTCATTGTTAAGCAACCATGGCTGGGCAATGTGCGTGAGTTGAAGTTTCAGGTAGAGCGTGCGTACTTATTGGCGGCGGACATCATTGAGCCAAAAGATTTGCGCAGCCCGGCGCTGCAGAGTGACGCCTTGCATCGCTTGGGAGAAGAGCGCTTACCGCCTGGGTTGACCCTAGAGGAGCTGCAGCATCGCTATGTGTTAGACAGCTTGCAACAGCACAAAGGCAATCGCAGCGCCACCGCCAAGCAATTGGGTATCAGTGTGAAGACGCTGTACAACCGGCTACAGCGCTACGCGCAAGATGACGAGCCGCATTAATCGCTGTTTTGCAGTTTTCGTAATTGTTGCAGCAATGACTTTGGCAACTGATGAATGATCAAGGTTTCGTTGTCGGCATCAAACTGAATGCCTTTGCCGAGTGAACCACTGGCGAAGCTGATCGACACATCCTTGCTTTTGCCACTCAAACGAATGTACTGACGCAGCTGTTTGCGGTCGGGAATCAGCTCTTCGCGCGGGGCTTCTTGATGTTGTTGTAAGAAATCATCAAACAGTGCCGGTGCGTGGTCGTTCACGTGCGCCGACAACTCGCGGTACACCACAGGTTCGCCGGCTTTATCCTGTTCAACGCAAAACTCGATCACGCGTTCTTTGGTGGTTGAGCTTTCTTCTTCCGGCAACTGGGCACAGTAGGCGTCGACCAAACTGAGAAACTGCGCGGTTTCGGCTTGCTTGTCGAGGGTGTCCGTAAAGCCCAGCCAATCCAGCAAGGGCTTTTGTACGGTGCGTTCACCGCGCCCGAGGCTGACCGTGAGGTATTTGCTGTCATCATCGGCCCAGTCGGTAAGGTCAATACTGGCAACAAAGCCGGTGTGACTGAAATCCAAATAAACCGTGTCTACAATATCCAACTGTGTATTTAAGGCGAAGGCTTCGGTTTCGCGCAGCAGGGCAATGAACAGCCTTTCGTTTTGCTCTAGGGTTTCCAAGAGAAACACCAGATGGCCTTCCAGCATTTCGTTGTGCTGATCGAGTTGCAGGCCCAAATGTTCAGCAACACGCCGGGTAAAACCGACGAACGGCAGTTGGTCGCTACGCCACTGCTGCACTAAACCGCGAATCCCGCTTTGTTCGGGGTCAAAGCGCCCATACTGCTTACCGGCACGGGCCGCCTGCACCCGTTTGACTTCATTCACCAGCGTTTGGCCATGCGGTTCTATAGGACACTCATCGGCGCGCGTGTTGATCTGCGCGGCGGTTTGGCTGTCGGCTTTACTGATGTGATGAACGATGAACTGACTGACAGGCATGGCGGCGAGTATCCCTACATGGTGAACTGAGCGCGCTATGGTAACAGCGTTACACCACCAAGTGCAGCTCCTGAACGACGCCGACACGTCCTTCGTCGTTCAGCCAAATACTGCTGTTGGCGATTTCACCCTGCAACTCGTTGTTTCGGTCACGTATTTGGAAGGGGCTGCTGACGTGCCCCAAATAAATCGCTCCGACGTTACGGTCTGCTAAACCCACTAACTGGCTGCTGCCATCAGGTAGGAATTCCCAAATGCGCAACTGCTCATAGATGCTATCGCCAGCATCAATAAAACCGTTGCCGTCTTCATCATACTGCGCCAGCTCGTCGAAGCCTTTTCCGGAAATGGGGCCGAACAGTTCGCTGCCGTCGTTGATGAGGCCATCGCCGTTACGATCCAAGGCTAAGTAACCGCTGCCAGATTGCAGCGCCGCCATATTGTTATCCTCGCCATCTACCGTCAAATCGAAACGAAACCGCTGGTCTGCTAGCTGCACGCCGCGCCCGTCAAAATTGATGACCAAAGGATCGATCAACTCGTTATTTTCGTTGATCCAGTGCGCCGTGCGCAGTGACGTACGTTCAACAAATTCGCGCGACATCGACAGTTGCACGCCGATGTTAATATGCTGCCCATCTTGGGTGATGACCTCGCCATGGGCGTGAAAGTGTGAGCGTTCGGCATCGCGCAGCATTTCATGGCGTTCGTAGATCAAGCGACCTGTGGCTCCGGTAGGCGTTATATTAATGGGACCAGAAGCCACCAGTGCGATAGGGAGGGTGTTGCGTTGCATGGGCGAGAACTCGACCGGTACGGCGTTACGAAAGGTCGCTTTGAACATCGACTGTAACACCTTGGCCCGCAAGGCGGTCTGTGGTGTCATATTTGGGTCGGCAGCGGACGATGTTAGGGGAATCGGTTCTTGCTGTTGCGGGGTGGGTGGCGTTCGCTGTGGCGGAGACTCCGCGATTGCTGTGTCATCTAGGCGTTCGATGCGTCTGGACTCGCGAACCTGATGCGTCAGTTCGTGATGGTGACTGGCACCCATGACAATGTTGTGTGACTGTATAATCATGCGCCGCTCTCCCTAACATTAGACAACTACTTAGGGAGTAACGGCGAAGCTGTACGAAACTTGAGCAATTAAGGTGCTTTTTGGTTAAAAATTAGCCGGAGTGGTGGCCGACACCACCACGCAGGGTGTGTCGTAAGGATTGCGGAAGCGGTGCGGACGGGTCGATTCGAAGTAATAGCCGTCGCCTGCATTCAATTCATACACCTCGCCATCGACGGTCAGTTCGAGCTTGCCTTCCACCACCATGCCGGATTCTTCACCTTGGTGCTCATACATTTCTTCGCCGGTGTCAGCGCCAGATGCATAGGTTTCTTTGAGGAAGGCGATGGCGCGTTGGCCGAAGGCTTTGCCAACCAGTTGGTACTTCACGCCTTCTCCAACGGACAAGTCCATCATTTCAGCGTCGCGGTACACCACTTGCGGCATTTCTTGGTCGCCTTCGGTACTGAAGAATTCAACCAGTGACATGGGGATGCCCGACAGCACTTTTTTCAGCGAGCTGACGCTGGGGCTGACGCTGCTTTTTTCGATCATGGAAATGGTGCTGTTAGTAACGCCCGCTCGCTTGGCGAGTTCGCGTTGTGACAAGCCAAATTGCTTCCGAATCTGCTTGAGGCGTGGCCCTACGTCCAAATCTTCGATCTCCCGTTGGTTTGTTAGTTCGCCGTGAAGGATTGGAGTAGGCGTGCCTTTGCGCTGGACGCCGTAAACGCATCCATGCGGGCTCGGTTGCGACCATCCCGGTCGCAAACGCCAGCTTCAAGACACGCCTACTCCAAGCCATCCCGGCTCGTCCCGATGACTCAGGAAATAAACAAAAACTGACTAAACGTACTTGCAACCTTCTGACCAATGTGTCAATTATATACAACACTTGAGCAAAATAATATACGAATTTCTATGTACCTGAATCCTCTCACTCATACCGATAATCTACCTGATTCCTACTACGCTGCCACTCGGCATTACACCAGTGACTACCCTCAACTGGAGGGGGATGTACGCACGCAGGTGTGCGTCATCGGAGGCGGTTTTGGCGGTGTCAACACGGCTCTGGAATTGGCTGAGCGGGGCTTTGACGTGGTGCTGCTGGAAGGCCGAAAAGTTGGCTGGGGTGCGTCCGGTCGCAATGGCGGTCAGTTGATTCGCGGTATCGGTCACGGCACAGAACAGTTCCGTAAGCACATTGGCGAACAGGGCATGGAAGCCATTGACCGTATGGGTTTTGAGGCCGTTGACATAGTGCGCGAGCGGGTGGCGAAGTACCACATCAACTGCGACTTGAAGATGGGCTATTGCGACCTTGCCAACAAGCCCGAGCACTTAAAACATTTCGTTGAAGACAAAGCCTGGCTAGACAAAATGGGCTACGCGCATCACACCGAGGTGCTGACCGCCGAGCGCATGCACGAAGTGGTCGGTTCCGACGCCTACGTGGGCGGGTTGATCGACATGGGCAGTGGGCACGTGCATCCGCTGAATTTGGTGCAAGGTGAAGCCGCCGCCGCTGTGTCTCTGGGTGTAAAAATATTTGAGCAAGCCTTGGTGACGAAAGTCGTGCAAGGTGAGCCGAACGTTGTACACACCGCCACGGGAACGGTGACGGCGGATACCCTGGTTATTTGCGGCAACGCGTACGTGGAGGGGTTGGACCCTGTTTTGGAAGGTAAGGTGTTGCCTGCCGGTAGTTATGTTATCGCCACAGAGCCATTGAGTGACGAGCAAGCTAAGAGCGTGTTGCCGCAAAATATGGCGGTGTGCGATCAAAAAGTGGGGCTGGACTACTACCGCCTGAGTGCTGACAACCGCTTGCTGTTTGGCGGCATCTGCAACTATTCAGGGCGTGACCCGAAGAGCATTGAGGCTGTGTTGCGACCGCATCTCGTGAAGGTCTTTCCCTATTTGGCAGACGTGAAGATCGACTATCAATGGGGTGGGATGATCGGCATTGGCGCCAACCGCATGCCGCAAATTGGTCGCCTCAAGCCCAATGTGTATTACGCACAAGCCTACGCGGGGCATGGTCTGAACGCCACGCACATGGCGGCGAAGCTGATCGCCGAATCCATCAGTGTCGAATCACAACGTATCGAAGTGTTTGAGAAGATCCCACACATCACCTTCCCTGGCGGAAAGCTGCTGCGGTCGCCGTTGCTGGCTTTAGGGATGCTTTATCACCGACTCAAAGAAGTGATTTAATTCGCTTTTTTAGTATGAAGCTTGTTGTTTTGTGATGTGCTGGATGCGATAGAGCCTCAACATGGACGCAGGGTGTGTGCCTCAAGGCGCGATCAAATGCGTTAGCATTTAACACCGCCGCTAGGCGTCCGCAGGGCTAGAAGAATGCTTAAGCATTCTTCTAGGTAACTCCCGGCCTGCCGTGGAGCGCCGGAGGCATACCCCGATAGTCCATGTTTAGGTTCTATCGCCGTGAATGTAATCAGTCGAGCTTAATCCACGTCGCTTTCAACTCGGTGTACTTGTCGAAGGCGTGCATGGATTTATCGCGACCGTTACCGGATTGTTTGAACCCGCCAAACGGCGCGGTCATATCGCCGCCGTCGTACTGGTTCACCCACACCGACCCGGCGCGAACACCCTTCGCCATGCGGTGTGCTTTACCCAAGTTGCCCGTCCAAATAGCCGCCGCCAAACCGTAGATGGTGTCGTTGGCGATTTTTAACGCCTCTGCTTCGTCTTTAAAGGTAATGGTCGCCAGAACCGGCCCGAAGATCTCTTCTTGCGCGATGGTCATGTTATTGGTCACGCCTTCAAACACCGTAGGCTCAATAAAGAAGCCGTTTTCCACCGCGCTGGCGCGTTTGCCGCCACTGGTCACGCGGCCACCGTCGGCTTTGCCTTTCTCAATGTAGCTCAGCACTTGGTTCATTTGCTGTTCATCAACAATGGCACCAATGTTGGTGTTCGGGTCTAACGGGTTGCCGGGACGCCATTTGCCGACGTGGTCCCGCACTTTGGCCATAAAGGTCTCAGCAATGGACTCTTCTACTAATAAACGAGAACCTGCGGTGCAGACTTCGCCCATGTTGTAGCAAATGGCGCTGGCGGCAGCTTCCGCAGCGGCGTCTAAATCCGGTGCATCGGCAAACACGATGTTGGGCGACTTACCGCCCGCTTCGGTCCATACGCGCTTCATGTTGGATTCGCCAGCGTAAATCATCAATTGCTTGGCAATCTTCGTCGAGCCGGTGAATACCAGAGTATCAACGTCCATATGCAGTGCCAGTGCTTTACCTACCGTATGCCCGTAGCCCGGCAACACGTTCAGCACGCCATCAGGAATGCCAGCTTCGGTGGCCAGTTGCGCTAGGCGAATCGCCGTGAGCGGTGATTTCTCCGATGGCTTCAGAATGACGGAGTTGCCGGTGGCCAGCGCAGGGCCAATCTTCCAGCTCGCCATGATCATCGGGAAGTTCCACGGGACGATAGCGGCGACTACGCCAGACGGTTCGCGCGTGATCATGCCGATTTCATTATCTGGGGTGGGTGCCAGTTCGTCGTACAATTTGTCGATGGCTTCTGCGCTCCAGCGAATGCAACGCACTGTGCCATTGATGTCTACTGACAATGCGTCGGCAATGGGCTTGCCCATATCCAGTGTTTCGAGTAACGCCAATTCTTCTTTGTTGGCTTCAATCAAGTCAGCAAAGCGCTGCATTTTGACCTTGCGCTTGGCCGGTGCCAATTTTGACCAGTCGCCGCGCTCGAATACACGACGAGCCGCTACCACGGCAGCGTCTGCATCCGCTTGATCACATGATGCGACGGGCGTTAGCAATCGGTTGTCGATGGGGCTGTGTTTGGCGAAGGTTTCACCGTTGATGGCGTCGCAGGATTTGCCGTCTACCCAAGCGCGTCCATCGGGCCTCATTGCGGCTGCTTTGTTCTGCCAGTATTCAAAATTATGCACGTCTGCCATGGGTTCCTCGCTATGCGTACTGAAAAAGTGTCGTTTATCGTCGCCACACAATAGCTCTGAGCGTGTATTAATTCAATATATCGAACAATAATTCGCCACGGCAAGGCGCTTTAATGTCCTACTTTGGTGCTTCTTTATGGCCTGAGAGTCTATGTTTGTGCAGAGAAAAAGAAATTTTTCACGAAAGCATTGATGTTTGATTTATTTTACATACACTGGGCTTCAAGTGTTCAAAATAACATACATCAAAATATCAGAAGATAGGTGAAGCATGTCGGCTCACGACTCTCATACATTAGACGCATTCTGGATGCCCTTTACCGCAAACCGTCAGTTTAAAGGCAAGCCACGCTTGCTGGAGTCGGCCGAGGGCATGTTCTACACCAGCGACGATGGTCGTACCATTCTCGACGGCACCGCTGGTTTATGGTGCGTGAATGCAGGTCATGGCCGCAGTGAGATTTCACAGGCTGTGGCGAAGCAGATTGCCAAGATGGACTATGCACCGACCTTCCAAATGGGTCACCCATTGCCGTTTGAGCTGGCGCAGCGCCTGATCAAACATACGCCGGGCAATCTGAATAAAGTCTTTTTTACCAACTCCGGTTCAGAGTCGGCCGACACCGCGCTCAAAATTGCCTTGGGCTATCATCATGCCCGTGGCCAGGCGCAGCGCACGCGCTTTATTGGCCGCGAACGTGGGTATCATGGTGTGGGTTTTGGCGGCATTTCCGTGGGCGGCATCGGTAATAACCGCCGTTCGTTCGGCAATATGTTGGCTGGCGTGGACCATCTTAAACACACGTTGTTACCCGAGAATGCCTTTGCGAAAGGCTTGCCTGAAAACGGCCTATGGTTGGCCGATGAACTAGAACAGCGCATTGCCTTGCACGGTGGCGACACCATTGCTGCGGTGATCATTGAGCCAGTAGCGGGTTCCGGTGGTGTCATCATGCCGCCACAAGGGTATTTGCAGCGCATTCGTGAGATCACTCAGAAACACGGCATTTTGCTGATTTTCGACGAAGTGATCACGGGCTTCGGACGTGTCGGTAAGGCCTTCGCCGCGAATCGGTTCGGTGTGACGCCGGATATCCTGACCACTGCGAAAGGCTTAACCAACGGTGCCATTCCTATGGGGGCGGTGTTTGTGGGTGACCACATTCACGATGCCTTTATGCAAGGCCCAGAAGAGGTGATCGATTTCTTCCACGGTTACACCTATTCCGGACATCCCGTGGCTGCGGCTGCTGCATTGGCTTCATTGGACATTTATGAGCGTGACGGGTTGTTCGAACGCACATTGGAAATGGAAAGCTATTTCCAAGAAGCGTTGCACAGCCTGAAAGACCTGCCGAATGTGAAAGACATTCGTAACCTGGGATTGATCGGCGCGGTAGAATTCCATCCCGCTGAGAAAGTCGGCAAGCGCGGTTATGCGGTGTTCGAGCATTGCTTCTGGGAAGGCAATACCTTGGTGCGTTGCACGGGCGACATCATCGCCATGTCACCGCCACTGATCATCGAAAAATCACACATTGACCAGCTTGTGGATTCCATGGGGAAAGCGATTCGCGCTGCGGCTTAAACACTACGGTCTCGACAAGCAAGGGCTCATGCCTTTTGCAGACACGCCGTGAATACGTCCGTGTAGGCTCGTCAAGCGCATCCATGCGCTTGCACGGTCTGCGCAAGGCATGAGCCCTCGCCCACCGAGACGGTAGCCCACGAGATAGCACCACATAGGCGACCCAACAGATTAGTTTTTAGATAGGACAGTTTTTTATGAACTCGATTAACCACTTCATCAAAGGCGAAACCACCGCCCCCAGCGAACGCCAAGCACCGGTATTCAACCCGGCTACAGGCCAGCAAACAGGCGCGGTTTCCTTGGCCTCGGCTACTGAGACCCAGCGGGCGATTGCGGTCGCAAAAGCCGCCTTTCCAGCATGGGCTGAGACGTCACCCTTGAACCGTGCACGTGTATTGTTCAAATTCCGGGCGATTTTAGAAGAGCGCATGGATGAACTAGCACGCGTGATCAGTGCCGAACACGGCAAAGTGTTTGAAGACGCACGCGGTGAAATCATTCGCGGCATGGAAGTAGTGGAGTTCGCCACCGGTATTCCTCATTTGCTGCGCGGCGACATAACCGAGCAAGTAGGCCGTGGCGTCGATGCGTGGTCACTGAATCAACCGTTAGGCGTAGTTGCAGGCATTTCACCGTTTAACTTCCCTGCCATGGTGCCTATGTGGATGTGGCCCGTCGCTATTGCCTGTGGCAATACTTTCATCATGAAGCCCTCAGAAAAAGACCCTTCGGCACCCATGTTGGTGGCGCAGTGGCTGAAAGAAGCCGGTTTGCCTGACGGTGTGTTTAACATTGTCAACGGTGACAAAGAAGCGGTCGATGTTTTGTTGCGCCACCCCGATATTCAGGCGGTAAGCTTCGTTGGTTCTACGCCGATTGCGGAATACATCTACAGCACCGGCAGCGCGCACGGTAAGCGCGTGCAAGCTTTAGGCGGCGCGAAGAATCACATGGTGGTGATGCCGGATGCCGACCTCGACATGACGGTCAATGCTTTGATGGGTGCCGCTTACGGCTCAGCCGGTGAGCGTTGCATGGCGATCTCTGTTGCTGTGGCGGTGGGCGATGAAGTGGCCGATAAGCTGGTCGCGCAGTTGGCTGAGAAAACGAAGCAACTGAAAATCGGCAACGGCGCAGAAAAAGGTTTGGACATGGGGCCGTTGGTCACCAAAGAACACCGCGCCAAGGTATTAGGCTATATTGAACAAGGCATAAAAGAAGGCGCTGCCTTGGTGGTCGATGGCCGCGACTTGAAAGTGGCAGGTCATGAAGAAGGCTACTTTGTCGGCGGTACGTTGTTTGACCACGTAACGGCAGATATGACGATTTACCAAGAAGAGATCTTTGGGCCCGTCCTCTGTGTGGTTCGAGTGCCAGACTATGTGTCTGCGGTGAAACTGATCAACGCCCACGAATACGGCAACGGTACTGCCATTTTCACTCGCAGTGGTGGGGTAGCGCGCCAGTTCGTGCACGACATTCAAGTGGGTATGGTTGGCGTTAACGTGCCGATTCCAGTACCCATGGCGTTCCATTCATTCGGTGGTTGGAAGCGGTCGTTGTTTGGCAGTAACCATGTGCACGGTATGGAAGGTGTGAAGTTCTACACCAAACGCAAAGCGGTGACTGCGCGCTGGCCCGATGGCGACATGGGTGCGGAATTTGTTATGCCGACGATGTCGTAGGCTTTTACAGGTTATGGTTGGCAGTGGGCGGATCCTTGCGCGTGGACGCCGTAAACCCATCCTTGGGGGCTCGCTGCGGACATCCTGTCCGCAAACGCCCCGCTTCAGGATCTGTCCACTGCCCACCATAACCGATAGTCTGTCGTCAGCATCACTGGACTTATCGACTTAATAAAAAGTGTGTATGTATGAATATCAATAGCATTCTAGACGTCAAAACCCCTACGGAAGACGTCGAGTCTTATTTGCCAGACGCAGAAAAGATCATCAACGGCCAACCCAAGCAACGGGTATGGAATCTGATGAGTTCGAAAGACGAACGCTTTCACAGTGGAATTTGGGATTCTCAGGCCGGGCATTGGAAGGTCAGTTACTCTGAAGACGAGTATTGCCATATTTTAGAAGGTGAATCCATTATCCACGATGATGAAGGCACCCACAAAATCGTCAAAGCAGGCGACCATTTCTTGATCCCCGCCGGGTTTAAAGGCTCATGGGAAGTGCCGTCGTATTGCAAAAAGATCTACGTGATCTACGAATAGTTGTTCATTGTCGAGGGGACCAGAGCCCTTTTTAGCCTTAGTACGGATTAAGCAGACCGAGCAAGTAGACCCGTTGTAGGGCGTTTGCAGACAGGATGTCTGCAACGAGCTCCCAAGGATGGGTTTACAGCGTCCCGACAACGGGTCTACTTGCCCGGTCTGCGTTGGTTTTGAGATGAATCAAGGGTATCGAAAAATGCAGAAAACACCGCATACAGGCTCGTATTACGCAGCCAGCGCGAATCCCTCGCCAGAGCGTCCACCGCTGCGCGAATCATTGGACACGCAAGTGTGTATCATTGGCGCAGGCTACACTGGCCTGTCGAGTGCCTTGCACCTTGCGGAAGCCGGGTACAAAGTCGTCGTACTCGAAGCTGCGCGCATTGCTTATGGTGCCAGTGGCCGCAATGGCGGGCAGTTGGTCAACAGCTACAGCCGCGACATCGACGTCATCGAACGCAACTATGGCACCGAAATGGCGAAAACCCTCGGTGGTATGGCGTTTGAAGGCGCGCAAATCATCAAAGAGCGTATCGCCAAATACGATATCAAATGCGACTTCCGCCCCGGCGGCATGTTCGCCGCATTGAACAAAAAACAGTTCAAAGGGCTCGAACACCATAAAGCATTGTGGGAGCGGTTTGGTTACAACGAACTGGAACTGCTCGACGCCGAACAGACCAGAAGTTACATCGCCAGCGACCGCTACACCGGCGCTTTGCTCGACAAGGGAGCAGGCCACATTCACCCGTTGAACCTCGCCTTAGGCGAAGCCGCAGCGGTGGAGTCGTTGGGTGGTCAGATATTTGAAGACTCTAAAGTCATCCAAATCGAGCGCAAAGAGCGGCCTGAAGTCATTACCGAAAGCGGCGGCAAAGTCACTTGTGACTACTTGGTCATTGCCGGTAATGCTTATCTGGGTGGACTAGTTCCAGAACTCGCCGCTAAGTCCATGCCGTGCGGCACACAAATCATCACCACCCAAGTGCTGGACGATGACGTTGCCAAATCGCTCATTCCTGGGATGCAGTGCGTTGAGGACAGTAATTATAAACTGGACTACTACCGCATCACTGGCGACAACCGTCTGCTGTATGGGGGTGGCACGTCTTACGGCGGTGGCGATCCAGCGTCTATCGAAGCCTTCTTGCGGCCGCATCTGGAAAAGACCTTCCCGCAGCTTAAAGGCATCAAGTTTGACTACGCGTGGGGCGGCGACTTCCTGCTGACGCTCAGCCGACTACCACAGTTCGGGCGCTTAACGCCGAAGATCTATTACGCCCAAGGCTACAGCGGCCACGGCGTCACCACCACGCACTTGGCGGGTAAGTTGATTTCGGAAGCCATTAAGGGCCATGCTGAACGCTTCGATGCCTTCGGTCAACTTAAGCACTTCCCGTTCCCCGGCGGTCACCTGCTGCGCGTGCCCTATACCGCCCTTGGTGGGTTGTATTATGGCTTGCGGGATAAGTTAGGAATCTAAGTCGGTCGACACGCTAGAAATTGAAAGGCCGGACATTGTCCGGCCTTTTTTGTTTTGCTATGCCGCATACAAGAAGCTAAATTCTAGGCAAAACAACACGGAGAGTGATCATGGGGCAACGGATCGAACAATGGCTAGAGGACATTCGTGGTTTGGGTGAAGCTCAATATCTGATGGCTGAACGTATTCGGGAGCTGGCACTGTCGGCGGGTGCGGGGGTGACAGAAGAAGTGAAATACGGCGGTATTCTGTTTTCCGCTGGGCAGTCCTTTTGCGGCGTTTTTGCTTATGCCAAACACGTTTCAGTGGAGTTCAGCCATGGCGCCGACTTGCCCGATCCGCATGGGGTATTGGAGGGAACAGGCAAGTTTCGCCGTCATATAAAGCTGCATGCGTTAGCCGATATTGCTGACAAGCATGTGTCGGACTACATAGAACATGCCATGCAGCAGGCGTCTAAGCACTAAGCATATTAAAGGTCAAAAATTAACGACCGATGCACCGCTACGCCTGCCATGGTGCCTGAGGCAATGGCAAAGGTGCCATTTTGCATGGCATTGGATAAGTCACCCGCCACATACACGCCTTGCAGTGAGCTTTCTTTAAACCCGTCTACCTTCACAATAGCCCCCAGCGGTGTTTCTTCCAGTACCAAATTTAAACGCTCTATCAGCGGCGAATTCAGAACGATCTTCGGCCCCACATACAGCCCGCCCAACGCCTGCGTGCGCCCGTCTGCCAGTACAACGTGCTGAATTTGCACGCCGTCACCAACCACTTCAACAATAGGTGAACGCTCGATCTCAACGCCGCGTGCTTGCAGGTGAGCCAGAGTCTGACCTTCCGGCTCAAACTGCCCTTGAGTAAACAGCGTGGTGGCACCCCAGTCAGGAATCATCGCGGCTTGATGGAAGGACATCTCGCTGGTGGCCAGTACACCGAGTTCTCGGTTTCTCAGCTCATAGCCGTGGCAGTAAGGGCAGTGAATCACGCTTTTGCCCCAGTGTTCTTTTACGCCGGGAATGTCTGGCAGTTGGTCGGTAATGCCCATGGCCAGAATGATGCGCCGGGCATTCACCTGCGTGCCCTTGCTGGTCAAAGCTGCAAAGCCATCGCGGGTTTGCTCAATGCCGGTGGCGATATCTTCCATCAGTTCAAACGTTGGGTAGGCTTGCAGTTGCGCCAGCGCGGTGGCGCGAATTTCTTCTGGTGCTTTACCGTCTAGGGCGAATATCCCATGGGACGCCGCCGCAAAACGGTTACGGGGCTTGTTGGCGTCAATCACCACAACGCGGCGCTGGGCGCGCACCAGTTGCATGGCTGCTGACAGTCCGGCAAAGCTGCCGCCGATGATAACGACATCTGCGTTGTCTTTGTTTTTGAATTCAGGGTTAGGCATTTCAATCACCTCGCTTTATTATGTAACTTTAATTGTTACATCAATGATTGGCTGTGCGCAACACATGTAACAAAAAAAGTTTCATGATAAGATCTGCCTCATAAAACCCCCTTGCTAAGCAGACGATTCATGAGAAAAGACAGCCGACTTTCGCGCGTGCTTCACGTGTTGGTGCACTTAGAAGCCTTTGATACGCCCGTTACATCGGACACCATGGCAAACATGCTGAGCACTAATCCTGTGGTGGTGCGCCGCACTATGGCGCTGCTGCGCGACCAAGGTTATGTGCGCTCGGCTAAGGGGCACAGCGGTGGCTGGTCTCTGTCGAAACCGTTGAACGAAATTACCTTGTTGGAGGTGCATCAAGCACTGGGAGACAGCTCTGTATTTGCTATCGGGTTAACGGATGAACACACGAGTTGCCCGATTGAGCACGCGGTGAATGATGCGCTGAAGGACGTAATGAACGAGGCAGAAGCCTTGATGCTGAAACGCTTCGGTGAGATCACGCTGGATGTGCTGGCGGCGGGGTTTAAGTAGCCGTTGTTTCTTTAGTAGAGATAGAGTGCTTTAGAGCCTACCTAAAACCAGATGCTCCGCTAAAAAATCCATCAACAGCCGGATGCGTCGGTTGTGTTTCACATCGCGGTGGCAGCACAGATAAATCTGCAGCTGGGGTAGCTTTAGGTCGGCTTTCACGGGAACCAGTCCGAATGACTCCGCGACATGTCCAAGCTCCTTGTCTCGGTCGTAGGCTATCACGCGACGGCGTTACCGTTGGTGATAAAGCAGGCTGTGCTGAAGTAGAGAAATCCCTTTGATTTCTGTCGTCGTGTGATCAGATACGGGCTTGTTGGCGTACTTCTAATACATACCGCCACGAGTGCTGTTTTGTGAGTGCCAACAAACCCCTGCCAGAATTGTATTACGACAACAGTTGCGGCCTGTGCCGTGCCGAAATTCGGCATTTAGCGCCTCGGTTGCAGGGCAAAATGACCTTGATTGACATCAGTGCAACGGATTTCAACGAAGCACACGGCGTTCATCAGTTGGCCATGCTGCAACGCATTCATGTGTGGGATGGCGAGCGCTTTCATACCGGCATTGACGGCACACTGTATTACTGGCGTGTAGCAGGGTTTGGCTGGCTAACGACGCTCTTAAGCTGGTGGGTTATAAAGCCTACTGCCACCTGGGCATATGAAACTTGGGCGCAACGTCGTGCAGAGAGCAAAGGCTATTGTATGATCAAAACGAATACATAAGCATTACCTTGAATTGAACGCACTTCGGCCGCATATCTGGTATTCACTCGAACGACTAAGCCGACCATGCTGGAATCTATTCCCTTTTCTTTATTAGAGCTCGCTTCTATTCGTGAAGGCCGCGACGCGACCGATACCTTTAAAGACTCCCTGCGCTACGCACAAGCTGCTGACGACTTAGGGTTTCAGCGCTTTTGGCTGGCAGAACACCACAACACCGAAGGCGTTGCCAGCTCGGCCACTGCTGTATTGGTCGGTCACATTGCCGGTGGTACGCAGCGCATTCGCGTCGGCTCCGGAGGCGTAATGCTGCCCAATCACCCACCACTGATTGTGGCTGAACAGTTCGGTACATTAGAGAGCCTGTATCCCGGCCGCATCGATTTAGGGCTGGGCCGTGCGCCGGGCACTGACCCCGTTACCGCCCGCGCCTTGCGCCGCGATGACCGTGCCGCTGATGACTTCCCCAATGAAGTGCAATTATTGCAACAGCTACTTGGCCCCATGCAACCAGGGCAACGACTGAAAGCCGTTCCCGGCGTCGGCACCAACGTACCGATTTGGTTGTTAGGTTCCAGCCTGTTCAGTGCTCAGCTGGCGGCGCAATTGGGCTTGCCCTATGCTTTCGCCGGGCATTTTGCCCCTCGGCTGGTGCGTGAAGCCGTGCACATATACCGCAGTCGGTTTCAGCCGTCAGAAACACTGGCTGAACCCTACGTCGTGCTAGGTTTACCGCTGGTGATTGCGGAAACCGAAGCCCGCGCCAAGTTGTTATCTACCTCCGGCCTGCAACGCATTCTGGCCTTGTTTCGTGGTGAACCGGTATGGCTCAAACCGCCGGTCGAATCCATGGCAGGCTTCTGGTCGCCCCAAGAAGAAGCCGGTGTTAAGGAGTTTCTGTCACTGGCTGCAATTGGTACGCCGGAGCAAGTGAAAGGGTATTTAGAAGGCTTGGTTGCTGAACTGCAGGTGAATGAGTTGATGTTCACCAATGACCTGTTTGACCCGGATGAGCGCATTCGGTCATTGGAGTTGCTGATGAGTGTGAAAGCGATGACGTAATAAACCAATATCGTATCAGCACATACCAGTAGGTCTATCTTGAGGTTGTTTGTAGCAGTCAGCATGGCTATCATGCACCACAAATGGATTGGGCAGTCCCGGTCGGCGTCTATACCTCGGTGGTTTCATCGGGGTTTTTCGCTTTTTGGCGTAGGGAAAATTTTCATACCGACCCCTTCGTACCCGATTCCTACTCCCTGTCGCCCGCCATCGCAATAAAACTTCTCAATTAAAACGCCCAATGTGCTATTTAATCTAAGATCATCGAAGTGGCGCTCGAAACCCATGCCCTCTATACTGCCCGTTATGAAAAAGCTCATCTTGAAATTGCATGATTCCAGCCCTGATCGCCTCACAATGAAGCGTCTAGGCCAGTACCTGCCTCACCTAGCCGATTTGCTGGGTGAGTCGGAGCACGTGCATTTTGCGTCGGTGACTGACGGTAGCGCTATGTTAAACGTGGAGATTGAGGAGTCCTATTATCCGAAAATTATCGAGCAGGTTAGGCTTGTGCATGGCGGACAAGGATCTAAAAAATCACAGAAGGCCTACAGTGCTCTGCAAAACCTGATGAATGAAGATGGCACGGGCGGAGCAATCTTGGACAATGCGGAGTCATCTGTTTTGACGTTTCGTAAGCAGCAGGATGCTGAAAAACCACTGCTTGTTACAAAGTCCGGTTCAGTTCAGGGGCGACTGTATAAGATTGGCGGTAAAGATGCGACGATCCCGGTGAGGCTGGAGGGTGCAAATGGAGAGACTCTGCACTGTGAAGCGACAGTGGAGATTGCCGAGCAGCTCTCAGCCTACCTGTTCAAACAGGTGCGAGTGAGTGGCCATGGCCAATGGGCCCGTACAGTGGAAGGACGCTGGAGCTTGCGCAAATTGACGATAGAAAGCTTTGACGTTTTGAAAACCGCCAACGCAGGGGCCGTTATCGCGCAATTGCAGTCCATTGGCGGACTGAAGTGGTCCGAAATGGACGACCCGCACGGAATAGCCAAGGATTTAAGGAGCTGATTTGCGACTTCTTTTGGACAACAATGTGCTGATACAGATTCTGGCTCCCACCGTCACGGGCCTTGCAGACCCAGAGACCAAAGAAGAGCTAGTTCGGTTAAGCGACCGCGCGGCCGCCTTTGTAAGTCAGGTTGAGAGCCAGAAGGCAGTAATGGTAATCCCAACACCGGTGTTAGCTGAGTTCTTAATGGGCGTAGACGTCGAAAAATATCAGGAATATTTGGACGCTATTAACAGCCATGCGTGTTTTCAGTTGGTAGATTTCGACACAGCGGCAGCCATTGAGTGCGCGCAGTTACCCAGCCGGCAAGAACTCGCGCAATTATCCCCCGAGCAGAATGCCAGCAAACTCAAGTTTGACCGCCAAATTGTCAGCATCGCCTTGGCGGCAATGGTGGATGAAGTCTGGTCGCACGATGAATCACTGCGCAAGATTGCCCTCACAAAGGGCCTGACTGTAAAATCTCTGGCCGATGTTGAGCCCCAGCCGGTTCAAATGAACTTGCCAAGTTACGATGCCTGAGTCGGTAGTTTCATATCGGTTTGTTTGTACTGAACCAGCAAGCCTTGTCGGGCGTTGCTGGCCTTTAGCTTTCCGGTGTGAGATCTAAAAATATAGCTTGAGTACCGATGTTCCGAAATTGATAGATAGCACGTGCCCGATCAACCAAGCGATTGTCGCGAGAAATCATGGCTTGGCAATAAGCGCTGGTTGCGATGTGATTAGCATCACTTATTACATTTGCGATCTTATCCAGATTACGCGTCTTTTTTCCTTCTGCTGCATAACCCAGAACGTCCAGAATTGCACAGCATTTTATGATCCCAAACCAAGTTAACGGTTGCTGCTGTTCATTCGGTAAGGAAGAGAATCCAAAGTACTCATCGGACGTAATGCCCGGCATTTTCGGACTGACTTTTTCCCAGAGCTGACCCAAAGGATTGTCACCCTTAATGCTGCCGGCCGCGCCATTGCCAACGCCAAGTTGATGCCTGAATTCCTCAATATCATTTCCTGAACGGATCATCGCATCAATCATCTGCTTGAACTCAGACTGAAAGTGGTAGAAACCTTCTAGGACCGTGCTGTCAGGTAATGAGTCAGCCAGAGCTTTTAGGTGATGAGCCAACTTTTCGGGTATGCTTCGAAGTGCATCCTCACTGTCGCCGCCACAGATCCAAACATGAAACGGATGGAATAGAGTGTCGATGGAAGGTACCGTTTTTATCGCATCGCTATACCGCTCATAATGTCTTTCAGCGTTAATTTCTTCGTTTAGTCTTGCCTCCCCGGTAAATTCCCAGTTAACGATTTCCAAGTCGATTAGCTTTGCAGAAAGTGAATCCAAGGTTTGCAAGAAGGGTACTGGATTTTGTGAACGGCTGATCTCGGCAAAATGTTCCTTCGAGTAAACCCACTGCATGCCTGTTAAGCCAGACAAATCAATCTTTCCTGCAAGCTGAAGGCTGATAATGTTCTGGTCAAGGTACACGAGAGGTAGGGTCAAAATGCGACCCCCAATCCAAAGAACATATTGGTCGCCATTTTAGGCGCCCGACGGGCGGGCCGCCGACCGAGCCCCGGGGATGGGGCGAGCATTTCGGTTTGCTTGGCCTGCGTGAGCAGGCCTTGTGTAGCCAAGTAATTTTGCTCAGGCATCGGCTTTGCTTTTTCGCGTACGGTTAGTTGGCTTGATATTGGCCCGAAGGGCGCACGTCATGGAGGGTGTGCGCATTCGGTCGGCGTGGGCCTGCGTCAGCAGGCCTGATCGGGTACCGATACTGCGTTCAGACATTCGCTTTGCTCTTGCGAGTGCTTTTGGTCGGCGTTATCGCCGCCCGCTCTGCCTTGATCCTTTCCAGCAACGCCGCCGCACTTTTCTCCCCGCTGATCAACTCCGGATTATCCTTGCGCCATTGCTCAGTGAGCTCGCCCCGGAAGGCTTTGGCCAGGATGGACTGGGTGAGGTTGTTGACGCGGGCCAGGGCGTTGTTGACTTGTTGTTCGATGCGGTCGGCGTGGGCGAAGAGTTGGTCTACTCGGCGGACGATTTCGGTTTGTTCTTCGATGCTTGGAATTTCTACCGGGTAGGCCAAAATCTGTTTTCCGCTAATGTGCGGAATATCGCTGCCGGTTTGGTTGGGCTGTATGTAATTGCTGAACGAAATGTCTTGAAGCAAGACATATAGATAGTCAGGTAGCAGGTCGTTGAAGTCTTTAAATCGCGCTACTCGCTGGACTAAGACACATGGCAAATCTGACGGCTTGGCCCTCGCAATTTTCAATCCCGAGGAAATGATTGGTCGATCCATCGCCAAGACTATATCGCCGGAATTTATGAATAGGTGGCGAAACTCCGAGAGCTTGGCTTCAGGAAAGTACTTGGTTTCACTCCATCTTAGTGCTCCAGGCTCAATGTTTTGGCCCCTCAGTAATGAAATACCTCGATCGGTAAACTCCTTGCTTTTGAATGCATGTCCGATATCGATAGAGACGAATTTACTGAGCGCGTCTGATTCGACTTCGAATTCGGCTCCATTTCGCCACTCCTCCGTCAACCGCCCACTCACCGCCGCAGCCAGCACGGACTGGCGGAAGCGTTTGAGGATTTGCGGGACGCGTTCGAGGCGGGCTTTGGTGTTTTCTACCTGGGCCAGTAGGGTGTCGAGTTTGTCGGCGATGACTTTTTGTTCGGCGAGGGGGGGGAGCGGGAGCCGCACCTCCGATAAGCCTTTGCCAGTAATTTGTGGTTGAGCAGAACCAGAAATGGTGTCTTCCAAACCTCGGGCTTTCAGCGCAAAGTATAAGAATTTCAGGCCAACTAGCGCAGTCGGCTGCCCGTCGAGAGCCATAGCATTGCCGTTTATGTACGAGAACGGTTCGGAGATATGCAGATTGCCGCAGGTTGCCCCCCGGCAGGTAATCATGATTGTGGGGTGCTCATGTGTATACTGGTTAAAGTATCCGATTTTCCCGTTGGCACCGTAGACCGTGTAGCCTTCGCTTAATAGAGACTTGGTCGATATGGTCTTCCATTGCTTAGGGGTGGTTAACTCTGACAGAAACGGAGTACACCACTCCTGCGGTAGTGGTTCGCCGATGTATCCGAGGCTCATTTCTCAACCCCACCCATCACTTCCCCCAAAAGCACCCTAGCCCCATCAGCCTCCTCCTCAGCCCCCAACTCCCGCATCAACGCATCCAGCTCTCCCAATGCCTGAACCAGTTCCCCCATTGCCTCCCCAGCCAACACACTCGGCTCCGGCAGGTTGGCGGCATCGACGCTGTCGCTGTCCTTGAGCCAGGTGATGTCGAGGGAGTCGCCTTTGTTGTCGGCGATCCATTGGCGGCTGAAGACGCGCCAGCGGCTGTGGCCGAGAATTGCTCCTGCATTCTCGGCACTTCCGCCATCCCTGGCGGTCGAGCAGCGTTCGTCGACGCCCTGATTTTCGTCGCTGTGTTCGGGCAGGTCTATGTCTTCGGAATGGGTCGCTCCCGCCTTCCCTAGCTCCCGCGACACTTGTGCGTCCTGCACGTCGAAGCTGTCTTCGCCCTCTTGGCGCTCACTATCGCCGTTGGGGCTTTCGCCATACACCGTTTCAAACGGCTTCAGATGCTGGTCGCCGAAGGGCGTACGTTTGCCGAAGCTGGGCATGTTGGTGCGCAGGTCGTAGACCCAGACGTTTTCGGTGCAGTGTTCTTCCTGGTACTTGTCCGTGGCGCTGCCTTTGGTAAAGAACAGCACGTTGGTTTTCACGCCCTGGGCGTAGAAGATACCGGTGGGCAGGCGCAAAATAGTGTGTAGGTTGCACTTGTGCATCAAATCCCGGCGCACGTCGGTGCCGACGCCGGCTTCAAACAGCACGTTGTCCGGCAACACCACGGCGGCGCGGCCGCCGGGTTTTAGGTTGCGGTAGATGTGCTGCAAAAAGGCCAGTTGTTTGTTGCTGGTTTTGTAGGTGAGGTCGTCGCGGGTGATGCTGGCGTCGCCGCCTTTGCTGGTGCCGAAGGGCGGGTTGGCGAGGATGACGTCGGCCTTTTCCAGCCCGGCGCCGGTCTGGCCCAGGGCGTTGCCAAGCTGCACCACGCCCTCGGCACCGCCTTCCATGCCGTGCAGCAGGCAGTTCATCAGCGCCAGGCGGCGGGTGCCGGGCACCAGTTCGATGCCTACGTAGGCGCGGGTGGTCTGGAAGGTTTTGTCTTTGTCGCTCAGTGTGTACAGGTCGTCGGTCTGGCTTTTGATGTATTCGTGGGCGGCAATCAGAAAGCCTGCGGTACCCGCGGCCGGGTCCTGGATGCGTTCGCCGGGTTTCGGCTTCAGGCAGTTCACCATGGTGTTGATCAAAGCGCGGGGGGTGAAGTACTGGCCGGCACCGGACTTGGTTTCGTTGGCGTTCTTCTCCAGCAGGCCTTCGTATAAATCGCCCAGGCCGTCTTTCTGGGCGCTGAACCAGTCGATCTGGTCCAGGGTTTTGATCATCTGTTCCAGGTGGCGCGGCTCCCGGAGGCGGGTCTGGGCATCGGCGTAGATGGCGCTGATCAGCGGGTCGTCGTGTACCAGTGTTCCGTCGCCGTCCTTGCCGGTGGACAGGCTGAGCAGGATACGTTTGTAGTCGTTCAGCAGGTTGATGCCGGATTTACCATTAAGATCGGTCCAACGGCAGCCTTCCGGCAGCGGGTGCTTTTTCAGGGTGCCGGCTTCGGTGTTCTCGTGCACCATTTTGATGAACAGCAACAATACCAGTTCGGTGACGTAATCCGAGTAGTTGATACCGTCGTCACGCAATACGTCACACAGGTTCCAGAGTTTTTGGACGATGTCGTTGTGGGTCATGCTTGTTCCTGATTCAGAATATTAATATAGGCACTATAGGCAAAGATGCGATTACGTTTTTGTCCGGTGAGTTCACGCACCAGTGCAATCTCCGGTTGTGCTAATTTGTCCATTACCTTGCCTGCGGTGGCAGGTGTGATGCCGCTGTGTTTTACCAAGGTGTTGATGTTCACGATGGGGTATTCAAACAAAACGTCCAACACGCGTTGAGCAGATGCGGCCATTCTGCCGAGGCTGACAAGCTGGCTGCGATGGGTTTGGCGCAGTTGGTTCAGTTGTTGTGCGGTATTTACGGCCTGATTGGCCGTGTCAGCCACGGCATCGACAAAAAACAGCAACCAACTTTCCCAGTCGCCACTTAAACGTACCTGCTGTAGTTTGTCGTAGTATACTTGGCGATGTTTTTTGAAGAACACGGATAAATACAATAACGGTTCGTTGAGTATTTTTGCTTCGACCAAGATGAGCGGAATCAGTAAGCGTCCCAGACGGCCATTGCCGTCCATGAAAGGGTGAATGGTTTCAAACTGTACGTGAGCCAGAGCCGATTTGATCAATGGGTCGGTGGCTTCAGGCACATCGTTTAAGAAGCGTTCCAAAGCCGACCAGCAGTGCGCCAGCTCATTGGCTGGCGTTGGCACAAAGGTGGCTTCATCGGCACGATGGCCGCCAATCCACACTTGATTTTTACGGAACTCTCCCGGGCCTTTACTGATGCCCCGGCCAGAGGTCATGAGGGATTTATGCAACTCGGTCAGTAAGCGAAAGGTGATGGGGTGGCCTTCTCTGATTCGCTGCACGCCCAGCTCTAATGCATTAACGTAACAGGACACTTCCTGCGCATCATCCATTGGTACGCCGGGCATGCCCTCCATTTCATACAGCATTAGATCACTTAAGGAAGATTGTGTGCCTTCAATTTGTGAAGACATGACGGCTTCTTTGCGCACGTAACTGTATAAGAACAAGCGTGCATCCGGTAGGAGTGTACTGATAGCGTCCAAACGGCCGAGTGCCAACATAGCCTGATTGATACGGCTCTGTAGTTTGTTGTCTATCTGCAAGGCTGGGATGGGCGGCAAAGGGGCCGGAATGAACGCTTGACAGTTCACTCCGCCTGCGATGCTGTGGACATAATGCCCGGTTGTTCCTCGTTCCATCGACACCTCTCTGTTGGGGCTCGGTTAAAATTACCCTTGCATCTTATTTTATNNATAAAATAAGATGCAAGGGTAATTTAACTTGATCGGAGTATCCTTATCCAGCATTGGGCCACATGGCTTCGTTCAGTTCTTCCAGTACGGTATCCAGTTGCTCACCCAGTACTTTGTCCATTTGCTTAGCGCCACCGTCGTCGGCAAAACGATGGTTGACGAAGTCGCGGTCGATGATGACTTCGTGCACCAGTTGCTTGGCGAGGCGGTCTAACCAACGGCGTTGATTGGGGTTCCATGGATGCTGGGTGAGGATACGGTCCATGGCGTTGGCAACGCGTTGTTCAAAGGGGATCAGCGGTTCCCCCAGGGCAGCCTGACGAATGTGTCCGATGATGCTGGCAGCAATGTCTTTGTTGGTTTGGTTACGGACGGCGCTCTTTAAGAGGGCTTCTGAGTAGCCATGGTTGTCGAGCAGCAGTTTGACCTCGCGCAGTTGTTCGCGGGTGAGGTCGCGCGGTTTGTTGACGACCACGGCAAGTGCGACCGAGTGATTCAGTTGCTCTTTAATAAACCTGTTAAAGGCATCTAAGTAGTCTTCAGGCCGTTCATCTTGGCCAAAGGTTTGCTTACGGTCACGTATTTCGTCCTCGTGCTCGGAGATCAAGGGCATGTGTTCACTGCCCACGAGCTGTTTCACTTTAGACAGTTGATGCAATAGGCCGTTGTGTTGGTGAAGAAAGGCGGATGCTTGGCGTGGGCCGAGTTGACGGAGGTGCTGGTGCAAGGATTTCGCGGGCACGCCCCAGGTCTGCTCCAGTTCGCTCAGCGCCTGTTTGAGTTCGGGTTTATTTTCTGCTTTGTTGTCTGCTTTACGCAGTACGCGCATCAGCTTTTGGCTGAGCTGGCTGAGTACCACATCGGCTTGGCTTTCGCCGGGTTGCTCGCCAGGGCTGTTCAGGGCGTTTTCCAACTTTTGTTCATTGGTGAGTTCGCTGACCAGTTGTTCAAGGGTGATCTTGGGGTCGCGCACGAGCGGTTGCATGGTGTTTACATCTTGCAGGGCGGCGTAGATGTCTACCGGGTCGTAAATGTTGAACACCGTTTTGCCGATTTCGTCGCAACGGCGGGTGGCGCGGCCGATCATTTGTTCATACAGAATGCGCGAGCGAACACGGCGCATAAATACCAAGTGGCAAATGCGCGGTACGTCAATGCCGGTGGTGAGTAGGTCGACGGTAATGGCAATACTTGGGTAGCGCTCGTTCTTGTAACGCCGAATGAGCTGTTCGACTTTGTCGCTTTGCCCAGTGATTTTGGCTACAGCGGCCTCGTTGTAGTTGCCGTTGTAGGTATCCTTGAACGCTTCGTCGAGTAGGCGTTTGACCATGTCGGCATGCAAATCTGTGGCACAGAAAATCAGGGTTTTTTCTTCACCTAGGGGGTCGAGTTCTTGCGCCAGTTGTTCGCAGATGACGCGGTTGAAGTTTTCGTTAATGACGCGCCGATTGAAGTTTTCCACGTCAAACTTCAATTCGTCTTCGAGTTCTGTGGTGTCGACTTCACCTGTCTGGGTGTTGATCACCTGTACGGCCTTACCTTTCTCAAACGTAATGCCGTTTTGCGTGAGCAGGGTTTCGTATCGGATTGGCGGTTCGTGGTCAATTAACCAGTCGTCGGCAACCGCTTCGCGGTAGGAATAGGTAAACACGGGTTTACCAAAAATGTCACTGGTGTGCTTGGCGGGCGTGGCGGTGAGGCCGATCTTTACTGCGTCAAAATAGTCCAACACTCTGCGGTAGCTGGACAGGTATTGACTAGAGTCGCGTGTGGCTAATTCGCCGTCCGTCATTTCCTGATCCAGGGTGTAACCACGGTGCGCTTCGTCGATGATGATGCAATCGAATTGATCAATCGGCGGCGGGGTGTCGCTCATGAAGATGCGTTTCACCATGGCTTGTACGGTAGCGACCTGAATGCGCGTTTCTGCGGCGGCAGCCATGTCGCCCAACTCGGCGACGTTGTAAATGGCGCTGAGGGTATGATTTTGCTCCAACGGGGCTTCATTGAAGGCGTCGATGGCTTGCTGGCCGAGTGCGGTTCGGTCGACCAAAAACAAGATGCGCTGAAAGCGCTCGGCTTTTAGAAACCGGTACATTAAGCCAATGATGGTGCGGGTTTTACCCGTGCCGGTGGCCATCGCCAATAGTGCGGTGCGTACTCCTTTTGATACCGCGTGTTCGGTAGCTCTAATCGCTTCTTGCTGGTAATCACGCAGTTTCAGGTAGCCAAAGGGCTCGTCTTTGAGCTGTTGTTCGGCGCTGGCTTTATCTCTTGATAGAAGGTCTAGCAAACCATTAGGGGTGTGGAAGTGTGGTAAAGCCCGACGCAGGTTGCTGGGTTCTCTGACATCTCGAAACCACGTACCCGATTGCTCCGCGAGCTGCGGGATGTATGGCCTATCATTGCAGGAATAGACGAACGGTATATGAAAATGGCCGCTTTCGTCGGTAGGCCAAGCGATGGTTCTGCTGGTGAGTTCCCAAGCGCCAACTAAGGGTGCTTCGACTTTGAAGCCTTTGCTGTAACGCTCGGCTTGATGGATTTTACCAGCGACGTTGGTATTTTCTTTCTTGGCTTCCACAACGGCGATGGGAGTTAGTCCGGCAAACAATACGTAGTCGGCCCTGCCGATCTGGTTTGCATAGCGAGTGGGCCATTCGGCTATAGCACGGTTAACGCCTTTCTCTGGACGAGCACCTTTTTGGTAGGTTATTTCAAGACTGTCTGCTTCCCATCCTGCTTCGACCAGTTGTTGGTCGATCAAGATGCGAGTGAGTTCTTCGTTCAGTACGAGCGTGTCGCTGGCGGCTTTGACTTTGTGAGCGACCTGCTGGCGCTGTTGGTTGACGGCTGCTTCGCCTTGATCTGTCAGGGCTTTTTGCAGCGTCTTAATTTTGTCTTCATAGGTTTGTCGCTGTTGTTCTAACGCTTGTTCGTGTTTTTGGGCTTGTTCAGCCAGAGCCCGAGACTCTTCATCCATCGCGAGTGCTAAGGTTTCGTACTCGGCTTTTTCTTGTTCGATCAGTTGGTTGAGTTGTTGGCTGCTGTCTAGCGCTATGTTGGTTTGCTGCAGTTCATGGCGTAGTTTTTCAATATCGTTCTGCAGCTTACGCAATTCGGTACTGGGGTCAGCGGGGGGTACGAATGGGCCAGGCTTGAACTGGGCGCTCGGCTGTCCAAAAGAACGATGGAACCAGATGGCTAAAGCGCGAGCCACTTTCAATCCGTCCATCGCTTCTTTGTGCTGGGTGCGGAACTGGTGCGTTGCTTTGTTACCTTCAATGCGAAGAATGTGGAACAGTTCTTTAATCTGCGGCTCAAGCTGTATTTCGCGGTTCAGACGGTAAAGTAGATCTGCTTGGCTGGTCTGGTCGTCAAACTCAACACCGGATAATGCAGCTAAGTGCTGTGCTAGGGCTTCCCCCAATTGACGAAGTTTGATTAGCGTGGTGTTGGGGTCGCTGGAGAAAGCTTGTTCGGCGGCGGTAGCCAGTTCAACGAACAAGGCATCGTGTTCGGCAAGGAAACTAAAGTTTGAGGTTACTGCTTGATTACCTTGACTCACCGATAGCTCCTTTACAGTCACCTTTCAATTCGAAACGCTTATGTACTTTACGCATGACCTGACCAATCGGCAAACAATTGTTGGGTCGGGAGCATAAAGGAAGCCGCTCGGTTACGAAGCCTTAACCTCCAACGTATTGCATCTGCATCACCACGAATATATGATTAATATACGAATCATATATAGAGCAGCGCAATGGGTATTGTAAAAATCAACGATGATCTGCATGAAGAGATCCGCAAAGCCAGCTCGGTGATGCTGCGCTCGATCAATGCGCAATCCGAATACTGGATCAAAATCGGCATGTTGGCGGAAGCCAATCCAACTCTGACGTTTACCGACATTATGCGTGAGCAAATGAAGCTGGCTGAGGTCGAGGTGAGGCAGGTGGCTAATGGGTAGGGTCATCCTAAAGCAGTCGGATGAATTGGCGATCATGCGCGAGTCGGGTCGGCTATTGGCGTCGGTGTTTCGTTATCTGGATAGTCGGATCACGCAAGGCATGTCGACTATGGACATCAACAATCTGGCTGAAGACTACATCGTTAACCAACTCGGTGCTCGCCCTGCCAGCAAGGGACAATACGATTTTCCGTATGTGCTCAACACGTCCGTAAATCATGTGGTCTGTCACGGGGTTCCATCCGTCACTCAGACGTTGAAGTCGGGCGATATCGTTAACGTCGATATCACGTTGGAACAGGGCGGGTTTATTGCTGATTCAAGCAAAATGTATTGTGTGGGTGAGGTGTCTCCCTTGGCGAAACGGTTAGTTAACTCCGTTTATGAAGCCATGTGGGCAGGCATTCGCGTGGTCAAACCCGGTGCTACACTGGGTGATGTCGGTCATGCCATTCAACAGCATGCTGCGAAGAACGGATATACCGTGGTGCGTGAGTATTGCGGGCATGGAATCGGTAGGGAAATGCACGAAGAGCCCCAAGTGCTGCACTACGGTAAGAAAGGCCAAGGTTTAACGCTGCAAGAAGGGATGACCTTCACTATCGAGCCCATGATCAACCAAGGCAAAGCGAAAATTAAGCAGAAGAAAGACGGCTGGACGGTGGTCACTGCCGACAAAAAGCTGTCTGCGCAGTGGGAACACACGATAGCCGTTACAGCCGATGGTTATGAGGTTTTAACGCTGCGTGATGAGGAGCGCGAATCGCTCGCCGCTGCAGGGAGCTGAAGCACTACCCACATTGTTTTTGTCCCATCTATATCTTCATGTCACAGTCTGCGATGATATCTCTCAACTAGGAGTGAGGTCTCGGTCGTATGTTGAACGCTCTATGGGTAATGCTGGGAATTCTGTTGCTGACCGGTGGCGGTGAAGCGCTGATCCGGGGTTCCTTGGCAGCCGCGAAGCGTTTGGGTGTGTCGCCATTATTGAGCGGGCTGCTGATTGTCGGTTTTGGGACGTCGGCACCGGAACTCGTGGTGTCGATAGATGCGGCCATCAGTGGGCGTCCAGACATAGCAGTGGGCAATGTCGTCGGCAGTAATATCGGCAATTCTCTGTTAATACTCGGGCTGTGTGCCTTAATCACTCCGCTGGCGGTTAAGCCGCTGGTGTTGCGGCGCGATGGACTCATGGTGGTGGTCGCGAGCGCCCTGTTCTTGATACTGGTGGGTGGCAGTGCACTGGTCCAGTTAGATGCGGCTATTTTGTTGGTTGCGTTACTGCTGTATCTCGTTTGGGCCTACCGGACGGAACGTTCTGGTGCGGTGCCGTCTGCCGAGCTTCACCTTGCTGAAAGTGAGGAGGTGACGGCACTGCCTACACGTGCTTGGCAGATCATCGGCGCAATCGTATTTGGCTTGGCACTGTTGATTGTAGGGTCGCAAGTGTTGTTGCGCGGTGCGACCGGAATTGCGACGTCATTCGGTGTGTCAGAGGCCGTTATAGGGCTGACGCTGGTGGCCATTGGCACGTCACTGCCTGAACTTTCCATTTCTGTCATCGCCGCTTTTCGGCGCCATGCTGACGTTGCCATCGGCAACATATTGGGCAGCAACATCTTTAACGTGCTGGGTATTCTTGGCATTTCAGCGCTGCTTCAACCACTGCCCATTCATCCGCGAATCTTGCAATTTGACCAATGGGTGTTGATGGGTACGGCACTGTTATTGTTTGTGTTCCTATATACAGGTCGACGCTTAACTCGCCTGGAGGGCGGCATACTGCTGTTCGGTTATGGGGCCTATTTGACGGTCAGTTTTACGTTGTTTGGCGTATAACCAATATTTTTAGAAACCAAGGAGGTTCGCATGAGCAATAAAGGAAAAACCCTGCTGGTCGTTGGTGCTGCAGGAAGTGCCATCGCAGCACTTGCTCACGTCGGGTGCATTATATTTGGCGCCGAATGGTATCGGTTCTTTGGTGCGGGTGAAGACATGGCGCAGATGGCCGAGCGCGGCGAGTGGTATCCGGCGGCTGTTACGTCGGTGCTGGTATTGGTGTTGAGCCTGTGGGCGTTGTATGGCTTGTCGGGTGCGGGTGTTATTCGGCGTTTGCCGCTCCTTCGGTTGGGCTTGATGACCATCAGCGCGGGTTACCTCCTTCGGGGTGTGGCCTTCGTCGGTATCATGCCCATGTTTCCCGAGAACAGTCTGACATTCTGGCTGGTCAGTTCAGCCATTTGCTTGAGCCTCGGCTTGCTTTATGCGGTGGGTACCTATCGGGCCTGGCCGTTACTGAGTGAAGGCTGAGCGAAAGCAGGTGAATGCGGAATAAGCTCTCTTAGTGCTTGAGTAGTCAAGTAGTTGTTGTATATACTTGCGTGATCAATGAATGCGCAAGGAAATACGTTATGCTTAATACTGATGCAAACCTCTTGATCTCACTCAACCAAACGGTGGGTAAAATTCAAAAACAACTGTCAGGCCCGCTTTCTATGCATGGCATAGGGTTTACTGAGTACTTGGTTCTGCGTTACCTCGACCAATCGCCGGATAAGAAGTTGCGACGTATAGATCTCGCGGATAAAGTGGGCTTGACGGCGTCTGGTGTTACCCGGCTGTTGAATCCAATGCAAAAAGTTGGCTTGGTAGCTAAAGAAGAAGCACTCCGTGATGCGCGCGTGAGTTTGGTTGCGTTAACCGCGGCGGGTGAGCGGATATTCCAAGAGTCCGATGCAACCTTCTCTGCGGTTGCAGAGCGCGTACTGTCTGCCCTCGACAGTCAGGCGAAAAATGCATTGGCCGAAACCGTAGATAAGCTAAGTTGACCGCATTGGCGGTGTGCAGATAGTCACAGACAGGAGAAGGAAGTATGCCCCATCAGCTCGCCCAACTGAACATCGCTCATCTGCTTGCCCCAATGGACTCTCCTCAATTGGCGGACTTTGCTGCTAACCTCGACCGCATTAATGCCTTGGCAGAGAGCTCGCCGGGTTTCGTCTGGCGGTTGCAAACCGACGAGGGCAATGCGACCGAGATTGATTTCTTTGGGCCAGATTACATTGTGAACATGTCGGTGTGGGAGGACTTGGACGCGTTGCATAATTACGTTTATCGCTCTGCCCATACGGAGATTCTGCGCCGCAAGAAAGAGTGGTTCCATACCATGAGTGAGTCACACATGGTGCTGTGGTGGGTGCCTGAAGGCCATCGGCCAACGCTGGAAGAAGCGGCGCACAAACTCAAAGTGTTGCGCGAGCAAGGGCCAAGCGTTGAAGCGTTCACCTTCAAACAGTCGTTTCCCTCTCCCGTTGAGTCATGAGCGATCACATCGAGCGTAGTGACAGCTTACAAAACCCCCGACTGCTACGGCGGTTACTGAGTGCGAAAGACCGTATGGACGCTGCGTCACATGAATCATGGCCTATTGCCCGGTTAGCCGACGTCAGTGGCGTTTCTTCGGCGCATTTCGCCCGGTCATTCAAGCAAGCCTTCGGTGTGCCACCCCATCGCTATTTGCTGTCGCGGCGCATTGAGCGCGCCACTGCCTTGCTGCGTGATACCGCGTTGCCAATCACCGAGATTGCACTGCACGTCGGCTGGGACAGTCTAGGTACCTTTGGCCGTACTTTTCGTGAGATCACCGGTACCAGTCCACGCGAGTACCGTGCACGTGCGCTTGCGAAGGCGAGTGACGGGGCGATGTGCATCCCCGCGTGTTTTCTCAAGGCCAGTAATCGACCCAACCTCAAAAGCGCAGTTTTGGAGAAGTCGCGACCCATGCCAATGGGTCACAATGCAGCGGTTTCTAAATAAACGAAGGAGATTGCCTAATGAGTCAGGGTGTAGAGGTGGTAGGGCTGTACGTGCGCGACCAAGATGAAGCGCTGGCGTTTTACGTCGAAAAACTGGGTTTTGAGGTGCATACCGATGCGAACAACGGCTATTTTCGTTGGCTGACGGTGCAGCACCCTGAGCAGCCGTCGTTCCAACTCGGGCTGTTTGTGCCGGGTCCACCGATTCAGGACGAAGCCACAGGCCAAGCCATGGCTGCACTGGTAGCGAAAGGTGCAATGCCACCGTTGGTACTGAAGGTTGCCGATTGTCGCGCGGAATACCAACGTCTGAGGAAGTTAGGGGTGGATATGACGCAAGAGCCAGTTGAGCGTTTTGGTGCTATTGATGCGGGTTTTCGTGACCCATCAGGCAACGGTTGGAAAATGATTGAACGGGGGAATGTTTGATGACGGTCAGTAACGTAATTCGTCAATCTCATCGCTGGATAGCCATAGCCTTTACCATAACGGTGATCGCCAATTTTGTTGCCATCGGAACGGGCGGAGGGGAAGCGCCACCCGACTGGATAACCTACGCTCCGCTGCTGCCCTTGGCGTTGCTGTTGTTTTCTGGGTTGTACTTGTTTGTGCTACCTTATGTTTCCCGACGAAAAAAGTGACGTAATCATGAGCAAGAACCCGGCAGTCGATGAATATCTAGCCGAAGGCTGTGGCCGTTGCGACAAAGTGGGTACGCCCGAATGTAAGGTCAATTCGTGGCGTGAAGGCTTAGTCGCATTGCGTGACGTAGTGCTGGATACCCCGCTGGTCGAAGACCGGAAATGGGGCGCGCCCTGCTACACGCTAGACGACCAGAACGTGGTGATGATCGGTGCATTCAACACCAACTTTGTACTGAGCTTTATGAAGGGTGCGTTGCTGCGCGATGAGCACCAACTATTAGAAGCGCCGGGCGAAAACACGCAGTCGGGCCGGGTGATTCGTTTCACCAACGCCGAGCGGGTAACGGAGCTGGCTCCGATACTCAAAGCCTATATCTTGGAAGCGATAGACGTTGAAAAAGCGGGCCTGCGTGTAGAGTTCAAAAAACACGAAGACTACGACATTCCCTTCGAGTTGCGCGCGGCGATGGATCAAGACGAAGACCTCAAAGAGGCCTTCTTTGCGTTAACACCCGGTCGACAGCGCAGTTATATCCTGCACATTAGCAGTGCCAAACAAGCCAAAACCCGCGAAGCGCGGATTGAGAAATGCCGTGATAAGATTTTCGATGGTAAGGGGTTTAATGAGTACTAACCTTGTTCCTCATCTCCTAGCAAACTCTCGATCGGTTAGGGCTACCTATAAATTTGCTCTTTCTATGGCAGCCGACCAGATATGACGCGTGGGCGCAGGGTGTATGCCTCAAGGCGCGACTCCCCGGCCTGCCGTGGAGCGCCG
>JAGDZJ010000004.1:0-367269 GCA_049115955.1 Natronospirillum sp. | reverse complement strand
GCGCTACGCGCCATGCCTGGCGCACACACAAAAAAGCCCGCAAGTGCGGGCTTCTAGGTGATGGTCAGCGTGGGCCGTCACTGAGATTGCGGGAGTAGAAAATCTCCTGCATTTCTTTGTGCAAGCGACGCTGAATCTCGGCCAGCTCTTCTTCTTTAAATTCGTCCGACCCGGCACCGAACAAGTACTGCTCAATGTCGAAATCCTTCATCATCATCTTGGTGTGAAAGATGTTTTCCTGATAGACGTTCACGTCGATCATCTCGAACTTTTCTTTCGTATCGGTATCCATATAGTTCTGGATCGAATTGATCTCATGGTCAATGTAGATCTTCTTGCCGTCTTCCATGCGGGTAAAACCACGCACGCGGTAGTCCATGATTACGATGTCGGAATCGAACGAATGAATCAAAAAATTCAACGCTTTCAGCGGTGATATTAAGCCGCAAGTGGATACGTCGATATCGGCGCGGAAGGTGCTGATGCCGCTGTCCGGGTCGCTTTCTGGATACGTGTGTACCGTAATGTGGCTTTTGTCGAGGTGTCCAACCACAGACTCCGGCAGCGGGCCGGGTGTTGCGGTCAGTTCTTCCGCCGTAGGTTCTACGGGGTGCTCGGCAATCAGAATGGTGACGCTCGCACCTTCCGGCTCATAGTCCTGACGTGCGATGTTCAATACATTGGCACCGATGATCTCGGTCACCTGCTCGAGAATGGCGGTCAGGCGATCTGCATTATACAGCTCATCGATGTACTCGATGTATTCCTGACGATGGCGCTCTGTCTTGGCGTAAGCAATATCGTAGATATTGAAGCTCAGTGACTTAGTTAGGTTGTTGAAACCATGCAGTCGCAATTTTTCCATTCTTCACGTGCCCTCCGGACCTCAGGGTGTATCTGCGCTGCGCCTACGAGGGCGCGGCAATAATTGGGGGCGCAATTATGGAGAGTTTTACCCCCGCACGCCACCCATAGTATGTGAATTACGCAAGATTCCACCGCATGCCTTACGGGCAATGATCAGTCGAGATCGTAGTCCACTTCGAGCAAGCAATGCGGTGACACACGTGGCTCGGTCATAATGCGTGCTTCAAACACGTAGTCGGCCAAATTGGGCGTAATGATTTGATAGTCTAAACGCAGCCCGTTGCGCTGTGCTTCATCGTACGGCCACCATGTGTGTTGTTTTTCACGGCGATTCACCAGACGGAAGGCGTCCACATAGCCCAGCGGACCAAACACCTGATCCATCCACGCGCGCTCTTCCGGCAAGAAGCCAGACGAACGTTGATAGTCCTGCCAATTGCCCAAATCGATGGTGCGGTGGGCAATATGGAAGGTTCCGGCGAAGATGAACTCGCGACGCTTGCGGCGGGTCTTTTTCAAGTGATTAAGGAAACTTTCCATGAACTGAAACTTCAGATCTTGTTCGTCTTCGTCGTCCGCCGTCACACGCGGAAAAAGTACTGAACAAATGCTGAATTTCTCAAAATCGGCCTGTAAAAAGCGGCCTTCCATATCACACTGCGGAAAACCGAGACCACGAATCACCGCCTTAGGCATTTCTTTGGCATAGATGCCTACTCCACCTTGCTCTGGGTCGTCGGCGTCAAAGAAAAACGCGTGATAACCCGGCACTTCCATCAAATTATCGGGAATATCGCGTTCACGGATTCGAATGTCTTGCACGCACACCACGTCAACATCAGAGTGTTCCAACCAATGCACGAAACCGCGATCAGCTGCGTTCACCAATCCATTGACGTTGATACTGACAATTTTCATGCAATTACCTAAGGAACCCATTTCTTGTTTGAGGCGTGTGCACTGGTAGCAGCGCTGTTATGCTGTATTGTAAGCTGCTCGCCACCTATTGTCACAAGCGTTTATACTGTCTGTGTTCAGTAAACCCTAATCCTATTCTTATCGGCCAGTGAGCAAGCTTATTGAGCAACACCATTCGCCTTTATTAGCAAGTTAATACGGACCCATCAGCAATGCAAACCTACCAACGCGACTTTATTGAATTTGCTCTACAACGTGGCGTACTGCGCTTTGGCGAATTTACCCTAAAATCCGGCCGTACGAGCCCCTACTTTTTCAACGCAGGCTTGTTTCAAACCGGCGAAGACCTGAGTCGACTGGGCGATTTCTACGCTGCTGCCCTGCAAAACAGCGGCTTACAATACGATTTGTTGTTTGGTCCGGCTTACAAAGGCATCCCATTGGCGAGTGCCACCAGCATTGCGCTGTATCGCAATCATCACGTGAATACGCCGTATGTGTTTAACCGCAAAGAGAAAAAAGACCACGGCGAGGGTGGCAGTTTGGTCGGTGCGCCGTTACAGGGTAATACCGTCATCATCGACGACGTGATTACTGCCGGGACGGCGATTCGCGAAGTGATGGACATCATCGCCGCTTACCCAGAAGCGCGCCTTAGCGGCGTGTTGGTAGCCTTGGATCGCCAAGAGCGTGGTAAAGGCGAGCGCTCCGCCATTCAAGAAATTGAAACCGATTACGGAGTACCCGTCGTATCCATTGTGACACTGTATGACTTGCTAGCATTCTTGCAAGAGCAAGCAGGCATGGCCGAGCATTTAGCGGCAGTGCAGGCTTATCGCGAACGCTACGGTATTTGATTTCATTTATCGGCTTATAGGGCGGAAGAGCGAAGCGTCATCCGCCGTAATCGTCGTCGGCAACGCCCATACCTATCAAACGGAACTTTTTGCGCTGCCTGTACTCTTAGAGGAAGCAACTTATTAGGAACCTTCCATGAAAAAGCTCGTCCTCTTTGCCGTGATCGCTTGTGCCATCGGCGCCTATTTTCTGTTTGATCTCGGCCAGTATTTTAATCTGGCCTATTTGAAAGCCCAACAAGACCAACTGAATGCGTTCTATCAAGCGAACCGCGCGCTGACGATTGCGCTCTACATGGTGATCTACATTGTCATGGCGGCGCTGTCGTTGCCGGGCGCGACCATTATGACGCTGGCGGGTGGCGCGGTGTTCGGCTTAACAACGGGCTTAATCGCCGTATCGTTCGCCAGCACCATCGGCGCTACCTTGGCGTTCCTGGTGGCGCGTTTTCTGTTTCAAGACAGCTTACAACAGCGTTTTCCACACCAACTGGACGCCATTAACGATGGCATTCGTCGCGAAGGGGCGTTTTATCTGTTCACCCTGCGCCTGGTGCCGCTGTTTCCGTTTTTTGTGATTAATTTGCTGATGGGCCTGACCGGCTTGCGAGTTTGGACGTTCTATTGGGTCAGTCAGGTAGGCATGCTCGCTGGCACAGCGGTGTACGTGAATGCGGGTACTCAGTTGGCGCAGATCGACTCGCTCAGCGGTATTGCATCGCCAACGCTCTTGCTGTCCTTCGCCTTGATCGGCGTATTCCCGTTGGTTGCCAACAAGCTGGTGCAGTGGCTGAAACGCCGGTCAGGTGAAGCAAAATCCGTCAAGCAAGGGTAGGCGCAGGGCGTATGCCTCAAGGCGCGACTCCCGGCCTGCCGTGGAGCGCCGGAGGCATACACCCTAGAGCCTACTAAAGACCTAAACGGAGGATGCTCCGCCCTACAGCGACGTATCTTCCGGCAACCCCAACATAATATTCATATTCTGCACCGCCGCACCAGACGCCCCCTTGCCGAGATTGTCCAAACGCGACACCAGCAAAATACGTGCGTCACTGCCGAACACAAAGATCTCGTTGCGGTTGGTATCATTTGCCGCCTGCGGATTGAGAAAACCACCGTCCACTCCACCGGCTGCGTCGTAAGGCATCACTTCAACGAAGTGGCTGTCAGCGTAATGCTCGGCTAGCGCATCACGTACGCTCGCAGCATCGCGATGCTCCATCATCAACTGAGCCGCGTGCAATGGCACCGTAACCACCATCCCCTTGTAAAACGGCCCGACGACGGGCGTAAACACCGGCGGTAGCGCTAAGCCACACACGTTCTGCATCTCAGGCAGGTGCTTATGGTTCAATGACAAGCCATAGTGCGATGGCCCCAGCAAGCGCGCACGCGTTGCCTCGTCGGCGTCTTCGTAGGTGGCTATCAGGGCCTTACCGCCACCGCTATACCCGGTCAGCGACTGACAACTCAAGGGTGACGATGGGTGCAACAGACCGCGTGCCACCAGCGGCGCGACCAACAGATTGAAGCCCGTCGCATGACAGCCGGGATTAGAAACACGCGTACTCTGCGCAATACGCTGGCGTTGCTCCGGGCTGATTTCTGGCAAGCCGTACACCCAATCAGGGTCGGTGCGGTGCGCGGTGCTGGCATCAATCAGGCGGGTATTCGGATTGGTTACTAACGCCGCTGATTCTTTCGCTGCAGCATCCGGCAAACACAAAAACGCCACATCGGCTTCGTTCAACAGAGCCTGCCGGGCGGCGATACTCTTACGTTCGTCCGGGTCGATTTCCAATAGATGAACGTTCGGATGTCGATCCAAACGCTCTTTAATCTGCAAACCTGTGGTGCCTTCTTGCCCGTCGACAAATACCTTAACCATCACTCACCCTCTTCTGTCTGTGGGACGACACCAAAAATTGCACCCGACAACACCGGCCATTGTTCATCCCAACCGGCCGTCGGTGGCTTCTCAAACTGGCTGCGCACAAACTGCGCAATGCGCCCTTCCACCACAGCCAACAGCAAATTCGCTACCAGCACCGGTTCAATCGGCGTATACAACTCTTCTGCTAAACCGGACTCACGAATGATTTGTTTGAGCTGCAATTCAACGCGATCAAAAAACTGCGCAACACGCTGGCGCAGACGATCCACCTCGCCTGCCAAGGCATCACCCACCATGATACGACTCATACCAGGGTTACGCTCGGCAAAGGCCAACAGCAGGCTCAATACTGCGTAACAACGCGCCACGGCACGCGGCTCTTCGGCCAAAATGCGATTGATGCGGGTGAAGATGGTCTCTTCAATGAACTCAATCAGTCCCTCAAACATCTTCGCCTTGCTGGGAAAGTGACGATACAACGCCGCCTCGGACACACCCACCCGTTCCGCTAATTTTGCGGTGGTGATCTTGTTGCCCGCACCCTGCTCCAGCATTTCCGCCAGTGCCTGCAGTATCTGTTCCTTGCGTGAAAGGCCTTTGGTCGTCATCAGTCTAACGTACTCTGGTCGTTGGTGATGAGGGTACCGACACCCTCGTTTGAGAACACTTCCAGCAATGTAGCGTGTGCTACCCGACCGTCAATGATGTGTGCACTGTGCACGCCGCCGTTCACGGCTTCCAACGCACAACGAATTTTCGGTAGCATACCGCCATAAATGGTGCCATCGGCGATCAGGGCATTCACCGCTTCGGTAGACAGTCCCGTCAACACATTGCCTTCTTTATCCTGCACACCGGAAATATTGGTCAGCAGAATCAGTTTTTCTGCGCCCATGGTTTCCGCCAACTTGCCGGCCACAAGGTCGGCGTTGATGTTGTAACTGGTACCGTCTGCGCCGACACCGATGGGTGCAACGACAGGAATCATGTCGCTGTTCAGCATCAGGTTGATCAGGCTCGGATCAATGTGCGCTACTTCACCGACGTGCCCGATGTCGATGATTTCGGACGTTTCGAGATCGGGCGACATTTTCCGTACTTTAAGGCGCGTGGCACGAATGGTCTGCCCGTCCTTTCCGGTCACACCGACGGCACGACCGCCGTTTTGGTTGATCAAATTGACGATCTGCTTGTTCACCAGTCCGCCCAGCACCATTTCGACCACGTCCATGGTTTCACCGGTAGTGACGCGCATGCCATCCACGAATTCCGACTCAATATTCAACCGCTTGAGCAAATCGCCGATCTGCGGCCCACCGCCGTGCACCACAACAGGATGAATACCCACGGTTTTAAGCAGTACCATGTCGCGCGCAAAACTGGCTTGCAGGTTCTCGTCGACCATGGCGTTACCGCCGTACTTCACCACCAGCACTTTACCGGCAAATTTCTGGATGTACGGCAGCGCTTCGCTGAGTACACCAGCGAAATTAAGGGCGTCTTTTCGCGTCAGAGGCATGGTCTTCTGCATTCCTAATGTGTGGAATTAATGGGTACGATTAGTGTTTACCGGTATGGCCAAAGCCGCCATCACCGCGCTGGCTCAGCCTAAATTCGGATACGATATCAAAGTCTGGCTGCAGCACAGGCACGATGACCAACTGCGCGATACGCTCGCCCACTTCAATGGTGAAGGGTTCCTGACCACGATTCCAACAAGACACCATCAGTTGCCCTTGATAATCGGAATCGATCAAACCCACCAAATTACCCAACACAATACCGTGTTTATGACCCAAACCGGAACGCGGCAAAATCATCGCGGCGTATTGCGGATTCGCCACATACATTGCTAAACCTGTAGGAATCAATTCGGTCTGGCCGGGTTCTAACGTCAGGGGTTTTTCCAAACAGGCCCGCAGGTCGAGCCCGGCTGAACCATCAGTGGCGTATGAAGGCAGCGGAATACTGTCGCCCAAGCGAGGGTCCATAATCTTGATTTGTACCGAGTGCAAACTCATGCATCATTCCTTAGTAAACAGGGCCAGCAGTGCACTGGCGAGCTGGGTCTTACTTTGCTGTGGCAGTTCCGAGCGCAGCCCATTGCGCCCAAACACCACCACTTGATTGTCATCGCTGTTGAAGCCGATATCGGTACGACTGACATCGTTAGCCACTATCCAGTCCAAATTCTTGCGCGCGAGCTTATCTTGCGCGTACTGCTCTACATCGATGGTTTCGGCAGCAAACCCCACCACCACCGCAGGGCGATCAGCATGCTGTGCCACTCGCTGAATGATATCTGGATTTTCCGCCAGTTGCAGTGACCAAGCCTGATTCCCCGCCTGCTTTTTGTGCTTCTCCGCAGACGTATTGACCACATGATAATCGGCCACCGCCGCTGCGCCAATAAAGAGGTCGGCTGCGGGGGCATATTGGTCGGCTGCCGTTGCCATGTCGCGTGCCGAAACAACGTCGACACGCGTTACCCCTGCGGGCGTGGGCAAATTAACGGGGCCGCTGATCAACACCACTTCGGCCCCTTGGCGTGCAGCTTCCGCGGCTAAGGCATAGCCCATCTTGCCGGAGCTGTGATTGCTCAGGTAACGCACCGGGTCCACCGCTTCCCGTGTCGGCCCGGCGGTTATCACTACCTTCTTACCCTGCCATGCGTCGGAAACCGTCGCCTGCTGTTCGAGCTGAGTCACGATGGCGTCGGGCTCCATCATGCGCCCCGCACCCACATCGCCACAGGCCTGCTCTCCGGAGTCCGGACCCAACCACAGCGGCTGATACAAGTCAGTCAATGCCTTTATATTACGTTGGGTCGCAACATTGGCCCACATCTGCTGATTCATGGCCGGTGCAATGGCCAAGGGCGCCTTGCTGGCCAACACAACGGTGGTTAACAGATCATCCGCCATACCGGCATTCAAGCGCGCCAACACATTAGCCGTCGCCGGTGCGAGCAGAATCAAATCCGCCCAGCGCGCCAATTCAATATGTCCCATGCCTTGCTCGGCCGTTTCATCGAGCAATTCGGTGCGCACGGCACGACCGGTCAGCGCCTGAAACGTCAGCGGCGTAATAAAGGCTTCCGCACCCGCTGTCAGGATCACCTGCACCTCGGCACCGGCCTTGATCAGCCCGCGCGCCAACTCAGCACTCTTATAAGCTGCAATGCCACCACTGACACCCAACAAAATGTGTTTTCCGTGCAATTTCATGCTGTTTCCTCTTGCACTGCGCGCACCCAAACTCAACAATACGGGCAGAAGGATACTATTTCGATAAGGATACGCGAAATGTCTATAAAAAGCTGGCCCGAGGGCGACCGCCCACGGGAAAAATTACTTTCGGTGGGCGCTGCCGCCCTGTCTGACGCTGAACTCCTAGCCATCTTCCTCCGCACCGGCCTGCCCGGCTTGAGTGCCGTCGACCTCGCTAGGACTCTGATCAATCAACATGGTTCCCTCGGAAGCATTCTGCAATTGAGCCGCACGGCGTTCTGCTCCAGCCCCGGTCTGGGTGATGCCAAGTTCGCTCAACTGAGCGCAGTACTGGAAATGGCGCGCCGATATTTGCAGCAAGGCTTAAACGAAGCCCCGGTGTTCACCCAACCCGAACACGTGAAGTCCTACCTGCAGGCGCAGTTGCAACACCGACCCCGCGAGTGCTTTGCCGCTCTCCTTCTTGATAACCAACATCGCCTACTGGCTTTTGAGCCCTTATTTGAGGGCACCATCGACAGCGCGCCGGTGCATCCGCGTGAAGTGGTGAAGGCGGCCTTGGCGCACAATGCAGCGGCGCTGATCATCTCCCACAACCACCCCAGTGGCGTGGCCGAGCCCAGTCACAGCGACCGTATGATCACCGAGCGCCTGCAAAAAGCCTTGGATTTGGTCGATATCCGGTTGCTCGATCATATTGTCGTGGGGTGTGGGGAGACCGTTTCATTCGCCGAGCGCGGCTGGCTTTAATTTAAGAAACCACTTTTGCTCAATCTGGCGGTGTTAAAAAAGCGCTCAGCAGGCCGCCCCAAGTGATGGTTGGGTGTTTGAGGCAGGCTCGCTTGAACCCATCCATGGGGCGCTACGGGGTCGGCATCCTGCCTCCCACGTTCCCTTTCCCCTAGAGCCTGCCTCAAACGCCCAACCAGCCCCAGACCTCAACCATTCACTGTGGTTCATTCGCTCATAAACCACATAACTGCTTGAAATCAGTACAGCCGTCTGGTATAAAGCGTGCTCTTTTTTAACGGGTCCCGCGCCCTGCGCATTGCCACAGGGTGCTTCTGCGAAGGTAGCGAACGCGCGCGACCAAAATTAGGTATGTCCATAAGGGGCATCTTAAAACGTTACGAGCGAAGCACGGGCAAGGCAAAATTCGACGAAAACGCGCAGTTTACTATTGTAAATGAGCATTTTGAGGAGAATTTTAACGCCGCCAGTGTGAGCGCAGTAGTTTTAAATGTGCCCTTAAGTGGATTACGTGCCGTTCCATGCTGGGGCGGTCCGAGCATGAATCAGGCGAGCCCATAGTCGGAGGCGATACAAGATGTCCAGAGTTTGTCAGGTTACAGGTAAACGTCCTGTAACAGGTAACAACGTGTCTCACTCAAAGCGCAGAACGAAACGTCGTTTTCTGCCTAACCTGCACACCCATCGCTTTTGGGTTGAAGGTGAGAACCGCTTTGTAAAACTGCGTGTATCTGCTAAAGGTATGCGTATCATTGATAAAAAAGGCATCGAGTCGGTGCTGGTCGATCTGCGCAAGCGCGGTGAGAAAGTTTAAGGAGGCCTAAGATGCCACGCGATAAAATTCGGATGGTATCCTCTGCGGGTACTGGGTATTTCTATACCACTGACAAGAACAAGCGTACCACACCCGATAAACTGGAAATGAAAAAGTATGATCCAGTGGTTCGTAAGCACGTAATGTTCAAAGAAGCCAAAATCAAGTAATTGATTTTTAGCTCCTGCAAAACCCGGCCAACGTCAGTTCGCCGGGTTTTTTGTGCGTGCGCGTTTTATACTTCCCTTCTTTTATTAACGACGCACTGAAATAAAAACCTCAGAGGCAAAAATATGCCTGAACTGCCAGAAGTCGAAACAACCCGCCGCGGCATCGCCCCCCACATCGAAGGCAAACGACTGTCACAATGGCTGGTGCGTGAACCTCGGCTGCGTTGGCCCATCGAGCCGCAGTGGCCCAATCTGGTCGCCGGACAGACGGTGCACCGCGTCGCCCGTCGCAGCAAGTATTTGGTGCTGCACTTGGATCAGGGGCAGATACTGGCGCATTTGGGCATGAGTGGACAGTTTCGTATTGTGCCCACCGGCGCAGCGCTGGAAAAGCACGACCATTGTGACTGGATCATGGAAGACGGCACGCTCATTCGCTACCGCGACCCACGACGTTTTGGCGCGATACTCTACACACCCGACTGGACTACGCACCCACTGATCACCAAACTCGGCCCGGAACCGCTCAGTGACGACTTCACGAGCGAGTATCTGTATACACAACTGCGCAGGCGTCGTGGCCCGATCAAAACCGCCTTAATGGATGCGTCGTTGGTGGTAGGCGTAGGAAATATCTACGCCAATGAAGCGCTGTTTGAAGCCGGCATTCACCCGACCCGCGCCTGTGATCGCATCAGCTTGGCTCGTTGCGAAAGTTTAACCGCCCACATCAAGACGGTGTTAGCACGAGCAATTGATCAGGGCGGTACGACGCTACGCGATTACGTCAGCGCCACCGGGCAAGCGGGCTATTTTCGTATTGAACTGAAGGTCTATGGGCGCAAGGGTGAGCCGTGCGTTACCTGTGCGGAACCGCTGCGCGAGATCCGCATGGCTGGACGGAGTACGGTGTATTGCGTAAGCTGTCAGCGCTGATCAGACGGCCCGCTTTAAACGGGTAGATCAGGTAAGCGCACCAAGGTAACGGGCGCAAAACAACACAAGGAATGGAATGATGGACGGCGAAATACTCCTACTGCTTGCTATCGTGTTTGTGCTGCTGTCGGGCAGTCTACTCGGCTGGGTCAATTTCTTTGCCGTACGTCGATTGCGCGGCCAAATCAGCGCATTAGAAGCGCAGCTCACATCGTCCGAAAACGCGCCAGCCATTACGACTCCATCAGCCCCCGCTCAAGAGCCTGCAGCCCAACCGCTTGCCACCGAGGCCACCCAACAAGACGACCTGATCTTAGACTTGGACCTCCCTGATGACTCGGCGGACACCAGCAACACAGCGCCCGCACCTGAACCCCTCGTATTCGCCCCGCCACGCGAAACACAAACGTGGGTATGGTGGACTCACCTGAAAGACCACTGGATGGTGTGGTTGGGTGCCATTTGCGTAGGACTGGCGGGTGTGTTCTTGGCCGCCTACTCCATTGAGCAAGACTATTTAGGCCCACAGGCACGACTGTCACTGGGCTTGATCACCGGCTTCTTGCTCCACGGCGCGGCCGAAGTGCTGCGCCGAAGAGCTCGATTGCGTTATGAATCGCTCGCAGGCTTGGCCGCCGGAGCCAGCGTCATTCTCTACGCCACGCTGCTGGCTTCCGTCCACCTTTATGAATTGTGGCCCCACACCCTGGTGTTTGTGCTGCTCGCACTGGTTTCTTTGGGCACCATGGCGTTGAGCCTACAGCATGGCCCGTTGTTGGCCATCATCGGCATAGTGGGTGCTTATGCCGTTCCATTGCTTTTAGGCGACCAAGAAGGAAGCCTACTCGTATTGCTGGGTTACTGCTTGATCATCGCTGGTGCTGGATTTTGGTTGCTGCACCGCGTCTATAGAACATGGTTGATGCTGCTGACAATGGGCGGTGCCTTGTTTTGGTGGTGGATGATTCTATCGGCGGACGCTGAAAACATTGCATTATTGGTCTACGTGGTTGCCTTAGGGTATATGGCGCTAACCTTCCCCCTTGGCCTATTGATCCGCGCACGGCAATTTCAGGACAACCCACCGGCCGTTAGTATCGCTTCGTTTTTCCGTTTTGATAGCCCGATCAGCCGCGACCGCATGCTGACGTTGGTTGCTGTCATCTTCGCATTTGCCGTGACCATGCAGCTAGGCCACCACAATTATTTCTCACCGTCGGCATGGATGCTGATGACCTTATTGGTCTGGCGGATACATCAACAGGATGATGTCTTCAAGCTCATACCTTGGTTGTTGATGTTCACCGCACTCTCTGGCCTTATCCTTGGCCATCTTTACTGGGGACCTCATTGGCCTGCTCTGCCTATTACCTTTGGCGAAGTGAACGACGTCGTCATGCTGTACATGGTTTTGCTATTTTTGAGCGGCTATGCCACTTGGGTGCATCGATCACCTCAACACACGAATCTTTATCCGGCTCTTACATTGTCGCTGGCCACCCTGACGCCCTTGTTATGCCTCGTCGTGCTGTGGCTGCTCAACCCTCATGGCTTCGACGCATGGTATTGGGCTGCCGTGTGCATCGGGCTGGGCGCGTTTTATGCCGACCGTGCCCGCCGTCGCTGGCAAACCGTGGCCGACGCCCAAGTGGTGTGGTGGTTTATTGCTGCCCACGCCGCCTATTCTTTGGCTGCGGTCATGGCGCTGTCACACGCCAGCCTGACCCTTGCGCTGGCCGTGCAAGTGGCGACCATCGTTTGGTTGATGCAGCGCTTTGAGCTGCCGATACTGCGTTGGTTGCTGCGCGCCGTGATGACATTGATCATCGTGCGCCTGACCCTCAACCCTTGGCTACCGGACTACGCTACCAGTAGCCGTCTAGCGGGCGATACTTGGGTATTTTGGACTTACGGCGGCACACTGGCCTTAGTTGCCTTGGCGCGCTGGTTAGCGACCGGACTGAAAGACACGCAACGCTGGCTAGAGGGCGCGATGCTGCACCTGCTGGTCTTGTTTATTGCCGTCTGTGTACGTTATGCCCTTTACGATGGCGAAGTCTTTGTGTGGCGTTACACCTTTACCGAAGCCAGCCTGTACACCAGTTTGCTCGCCGCCTTGGGTATTGTGTACGCTGTGCGCGCCCGCCGCGCCGATGTCAGTGCGGCGCTGCTGGGTGTGGCTGCTACTGTGTTACTGAGCGCCTCCGTCGTTCAGTATCTGTGGTTAGCGGTGGTACAAAACCCGTTGTGGCAGCGCGCCGATCTGGTGGGCAGTACGCCAATCGCCAACCTGTTGTTGCTCAGTTACGGCTTACCGGTGTTACTGTTTGCCCTCGCTACCCGCTGGGGCGTGACTGAACTGCGCCGCACGCTAGGCTTTGTTGCGGCCGGGGCGTTGTGGTGGTTCGTTACCTTGGAAGTACGGCATCTGTGGCACGGTCAACTGTGGTGGGGCGACCGCATGTCCAGCGGCGAGCTGTACAGCTACTCTCTTGCCTGGCTCGCACTGGCCGTGTTGGCCATGCTGCTCGGCAGTTGGCGGCAGAAACGAGATTGGTATCGTGGCGGGATGGGTTTGCTGCTGCTCGTGATCGCCAAAATCTTTATTGTAGATCTGAGCGACCTGACAGGCTTGTGGCGCGTGGCTTCATTTATGGGATTGGGGTTGACGCTGCTCGGTCTGGCGTATGTGCATCAGGTTCTAGGGCGACGTGCTGTACCGACCCAAGCAAGCCCCTAGGACACGGCGAAAGACGACGGCCTACGTTACTCCGGCGGCGTCAACCAATGAACCGCCATGCGGCTGACCACTTCGGCGACATAGGTCAGAAAGAGGGTGTCCATGCTGGAGCGGAAGTAGTCGGCGTCATGTGTACCCAGTGCCAGTACGCCCACTACGCGGCCGTCGTAGAGCAGCGGCGACAAGGCAACGGAGCCTACATCGGGTGCGATGTCTTGGCCAAACAACATCAGGGCTGCGTCTGGTTCAGGCTGGCCGCACCACGATTTACGCTCGTCCACCAGTACAGGCAGGAGCGCTCTCATACTGGCGAGATTGGCCGGCATCATTTCCGTTGCACCGGACAGCATCCAGCTTTCTAATGCAACGACGCGTACGTAGTCTACTTGAAAATTGGCCGTCAGGCCGGTACGCAGGGCAGTGAGCATACCGTTCCAACTGCTGGCTTCTACCAGCGCCAGTACCAAGGCGCGCAAACGCAGGAATAAATGGTCGTTGTCGCGCGCGATGGCGATCAGGTGATGCAGGCGATCGCGGTGACTATTCAGTTCTTTGCGCAGTAAGTCGTTCTGTTTTTCCAGCAACGAAATGGCTTGCCCGCTGTGGTGATTCAGGCGCATGGCTTTTAACAGGCTTTCGCGGCCCTCGAAGAAGCCCGGGTGTTCACCCAAAAAGGCTTCTACTTCATCCGGTGAAATCTGTGTATTAACCATCCTGTCCTTCCTCCCACTCAATGGTGCCATCGAACACAAAGGTTGCTGGGCCCGTCATAAAGACCGGCTTTCCTTCGCCTTCCCAACTCAGCTCTAGCTCACCGCCATTCAACTGCAAGGTGGCGGTGGCGTCCAGTTTGTTTTGTAAGCGCGCGGCAACCATGGCGGCGCAGGCCCCGGAGCCGCAGGCCATGGTTTCGCCGACGCCGCGCTCGTAAACCCGTAAGCGTGCAGTCTGGCGATTAATGACCTGCATAAAACCTACGTTCACGCGGGCCGGAAATGCCGGATGGCATTCTAACACCGGGCCTAAGGTAGGCACTAAACCACTGTCGACATTATCAACCATTAACACCGCGTGCGGGTTGCCCATGGACACCGCGCTCAGTTTGACTGTGGTGTTGGCCGAATCTTCCAGCGGCAAGGTGTATATCGGCGCGAAGGCTTCAGCCTTGAACGGAACTTGATCAGGTTGCAAGCGTGGCACACCCATATTTACTCGCACTAAACCGCTGTCGAGCAGTTGCAGCTCGATAATGCCACCAGCGGTTTCTACTTTGATCGACGAGCTGCTACTCAAACCTTCGCGCGTTACATAGGCGGCAAAACAACGCGCGCCGTTGCCACACTGCTCGACTTCATCACCGTCGGCATTAAAGATGCGATACTTAAAAGCCACCTCGGGTTGGGTCGGCGGCTCGACAATCAACAGTTGGTCAAACCCCACACCAAATAGACGGTCGCCCCACGCCTGCACCATGGCGGGCGTAATGTCGATGTCTTGCCGCACGGCGTCTATGACCATGAAGTCGTTACCGAGGCCATGCATTTTGGTGAAATTAATGCGCATCAGAGTGCTCCCTGTTCCAGCGCCAGCAAATCGTCCAAGGTTTCACGGCGTCGCACTAAAGCCACCGCGGCACCGTCAACCATGATTTCTGCTGCTCGGGGTCGCGTGTTGTAATTCGAGGCCATCACAAAGCCGTAAGCGCCTGCTTGCATAATAGCCAGTAAATCGCCGGTATGCAGCGCCAAATCCCGGTCTTTCGCCAGAAAATCGCCCGTCTCACAGATCGGACCAACGATGTCCCAACGGCGCACGTCGGCGTCTTCTATGGTGACCACTGGTTGCACGCGCTGCCAAGCACCGTACAGGGCGGGCCGCAACAGGTCGTTCATCGCTCCGTCCACCACGGCGAAGTTCTTTTCTTCGCCTTCTTTCAACAGCTGTACCTGAGTCACGAAGATGCCGGCATCGGCCACAATCGAACGTCCCGGCTCCAGTACCAAGCTGAGGCCACGCGGCGCAAGACGGCTTTTGATGTACTCAATATAAGCTTCGATGTCTGGCGCTTGCTCGTCATCGGTATAGCTAACGCCCAAGCCACCGCCCATATCGACATGACTCAACTGAATGCCGCTGGCTGCCAGTTTGTCGACCAAGGCCAGCAAGCTGTCTAAGGCTTCCGCCAAGGGTGCGGTGTCGGTGAGCTGCGACCCGATGTGGCAGTCCACGCCGACAACGTCGATGTGTTGCAGGTCGTGCGCACGGCGGTAGAAGGCTTCTGCCTGTTCAACCGGCACGCCGAATTTGTTGGCTTTGAGTCCGGTGGAAATATACGGATGGGTGCCTGCGTCGACATTGGGGTTCACGCGCAAGGACACGGGCGCCTGTACTTTCAGTTCCATGGCGACGGCGTTGATCAGCTCCAACTCGGGATAAGACTCCACGTTGAAACAATGAATACCGACGGCCAAAGCACGGGCGATTTCATCGCGTTGCTTACCGACGCCACTGAATACCACGCGATCAGGGCGACCACCGGCACGCAACACGCGCTCCAGTTCGCCGACCGATACGATATCAAACCCGGCACCCGCCTCGGCCAACACTTTAAGAACACCGATGTTCGAGTTGGCTTTCACGGCAAAGCAAATCAAGCCTGAATAGTCATCCAACGCATCCTGGTAGCGCTGAAACTGGCTCAACAACGCCTGCTTGGAATAGACATACAGTGGCGAACCGAATTGACGCACCAAATCAGGCACAGCGCAGGCTTCGGCGTGCAGGACGCCCTGACGATAAACAAAGGTACTCATAAACGGCCGGTAATCTCCATGAATCCGTTAGGTGACCGAACAACCAATTTCATAGGCATTAATCGTTGGTGGAAGAAGGCGGTGTCGGCTCTGGGAGCGTCAAGTCCGTCTTGTAACCACAAGCCGACAACAGCACTAGGCTGAGCAGCAATACGAGAAGTCCGCGCATGGTTATGGCTCTCGGTTAATTTAAGCCCACAGTATAGGGATTTTATTGGTCCGGCGCAGCACTGGTGTGCAGCGGATCTTCCGGCGCGGCTGGCTGCTGAATGTAGCGATTGATCTGTGCCTCAATGCGCTGCTTGTAAAGCAGGTAATGGTAGGTCTGCGCATGGCCATCCGGCAGGCGTGATTTGATGTCATCCGAGAGTTGCAAGTCGGTAATAAAACAGGGGTAACGCTGATCATTTTGGCGAAAACTCATGATTCTATCAGCCACCCGCGCAAACAGTTCTTTGCCCAAAGTCAGAGAGCTGAACTCTTCGTCTTCGACGTACAGGGTGTAATAGGGCTTGCCGAAGTTGTCGAGTTGCACCAGCACTTGCAGCGGGCTGGCGTCCAGCTCGTCGTCTTCTCCGCCAGGCCAATGTTTTAGGTGCGCCGGTTTGTTGTTGCGTGCCAACCGCACTTCGTAGAAGTTGATACGCCGTCGGGCCAGCAGGTCTAAGTCCAAGATCGACTCGGCTTCATCTTGCGCCATTTGCTGCAATTCAACGTTGCGCAGAAACCGATACAGGTGATTGAGCAGATTGCTGACGCCATTGTTCGCCACTCTGGCCTGAAACAGCGTACCGTTTTCGTCCAAAATCCAATACGACAGGTGCGATTTTTCGGTCTGATAACACACGACGATCTGGCCCGGCTTGGCGGCTTCGAGAATCAACTTGAGACCACTGTGCCGCAGCATGGCGTTGGCGTCGAGCACCAACGGACTGAACGTACTTTGTTCCTGCGCCAGTAATGGATACAGATGCCGCACGGTAGGGGCGGGCTGAGCGTAGAACCGCCCTTGGTGAAACTGGCAGAGGTAAAATGTCTGTTCAATGCGAATCAGGTAGCGCGTCTGTTCGCTGTTTTCACTTTGAAAGAACACGCGAATCATATCTTGTAGCAGTTCTTTGACCCGCTTCATGGTCGCCGCAGCACGGCTGGCGCAAAAGCTTTGCACGTCGATCTCGGGCAAGGTGTCTGGCTGTCGATGAAGCTGACTGAAAAAACCCTGTAAGAACTGAATCAAGGCATCGGCGCTGTCGTATCGGGTACACACGACCTCATGCCAAGTGCTGACGGTGACCACATCCAAAGTGCGCACCAAATTCTCACCCAAGGCACTGTAGTCTAGGGAATCTATGCGGCTGGAAATTTTCTGCAAGCCGCGTTTCGACAGCTTGGCCATAGGGTCCACCCCTACGTTCACATACACCATAACGCGCTGCGTGCGCGATGGCTCCTGAAACGCTGTTGACGGCGGCGGCGGCAAAGGAAACGACTGCCACTGCTTCAGGCTCGACATCAGCTCCTTCACTTCGAAGTCACTGAGGTTGCTGCGTTGCGTATACACCGGTACATGCAAGTGGCCGGTCAGCAAGCCATTTAGGTGGCTCCATAACAACACTTCCAGAAAGCCCCGCGCATGCTTCAATGGCGGCGGATATTTCTTCAGGTCGGTCATCAACAGATCAACATAGGCAGCCCACAAAAAGATACCGCGCTCGCGCGACGGCAACTGATGCAAGGTCACTTTTTCCTGGCTGAGATTGGGGGCAATCTGTTCATTAAGGATGTCGATCTTACCCGGCTTACGCTCAAAGGTTGTATGCAGCTTGCGCCCCAGCACCCGCATATCGGCCCGGCTCATGATGGACTGCCCACCTTGCTGCTGAGCAAAGCGCGTCAAGTTGCGATAGCTCTGCGTGAACTCGCGCATGATTTCGTTGCGCGCTTCCAATGCGCGCTGGATACCCCAACTGTCTCGGTCATCCAATACTGCGAGATCCGAACCAGACCATCCCCATTCCAGCGTCAGCTTCTCCATTAGTGTGCGCCGCCAGTTGGCGCGCCCCTTGTTTAAAGGCTTGCTGAGTGCGACGCCTGATTTGAGATAAAGGCACTTGCGCAACAGCTCAAGGCGCTGGTTCTGTTCTTTTTTGCGCAACAGCCGCTCAATCCGCCGGTACATCATCACATAGGGATCGAGGTCGTTGAGCTCCAACTGATTGTCGTAAATCAGCTGTTTGAAGTTGTGGCACAGCATACTGGGGTTTTGCTTAGGCTCGTGCGCGTAGGCTTCCAGCAGCAACAGCTTCAGCAGCGATTTCCACGGAGAATCAATGCCTTTGTAAAGCTGCCACATGGCCGCACCGACATATTCTTCCTGCGGCATACGATCAATTTTACCGAAATCCACCACCTCATCACGGCGCAGCAACGCATCATCAAACAGGCGACGGACGGTGTTGTCGTAGTCATTTTCCAAGGCTGGCGGAACAAACCACCAAACCGGAATAGCACCGGCCAGATGCACGCCGGTGCGGTAAAATTCGTCCAATAACAGGTAATGTTGCGTACTACCGCAGTACTCCCCGGTCAAGGTTTCGCGCTCACCGCCACTGAAGCGCGCCGCGTCCATCAGGAAGAAATGCACCTCCAGATTAAACCCTTTGGCCCACCGCTCTAACATCCGGGTTTTTTCTTGCAAGCGAGCTAAACGTTCCGGATTCATGGCCGGACGATGGCAGATCCAAATGTCTAAATCGCTACGCACATTGTGCGCCACACTGCCGGGGCTACCCATCAGGAATACACTGACGATCTCACGCTCGCGGTCCACCATGCTCTGGCTGAAGCGGAACTGCCTCGCATACTGCTCGGTTAACCTCAAGGTGTTGTCGTTCGGGGTGTAACCCAACACACCGGCGGGCACATCCATACTGATAAAGCCCGGTAACACACTGCTGTTGAGGTGCAATAACAGCGGTAACATGGACAAACAGGTTTGCTGTTGCGGCTGCAGCACTTGGCGCACGCGCTCCATGCGCCCCTGTTGAACAGCAGCAAAACGCTCCCGAGCGGCGTGCACGGTCGCGGCGTCCAAACGAGAAAAGTCTGGATTATTGGCCGTTGGTTCGGCGACGCTGGCGGAACGATCGTTCATGTGCGGGGCGTATCTCCAAGTCGGGGCTTATTCTATACTTCTATTGATTCACGGGTGCCAAGGAAGCTCTAACGTATTGCCTAAGTTTGTAACACCCTTGTTACCTTATAATGGTTTGCGCTGAAACCCTTGTAATATAGTCTAGTCCCTATTCCAACAATAAAATTAGTGCCCATGGATAATGCAAGCGAATACACCCATGTGCTGGTGGTCGACGACGATCATGAGATCACCGAGTTACTGGATACCTATCTGACCCGCAATCAGTTCCGCGTGAGCACGGCACACAACGGTCAACAAATGATGGCGCGACTCGACAAACAGCCCATCGACCTGATTGTGCTCGACATCATGATGCCCGGCGAAGACGGTTTTTCACTGTGCAAAAAAGTGCGCACAACTTCCGCCATTCCCATCATCATGCTGACCGCCGGTAACGATGAAACCGACCGTATCATCGGCCTGGAGCTGGGCGCCGACGACTACATGAGCAAACCGTTTAATCCGCGTGAATTGCTGGCCCGCATCAAAGCCGTGTTGCGCCGCGTAGAGGATCGCCAACACGCTCGGGAAACGGCTGTCGCGCAAAAAATCCAATTTGGCCCGTGGACCCTCGACACCCAGCACCGCCAATTGATTCATGCGCGCGGCGACGTTATACCACTGAACGGCGCGGACTTTGACCTGCTGCAACTGTTTATCAGCAACCCCGGCGAGATTCTGAGCCGAGAAGACCTCTTCCAGCGTTTAAAAGGACGGGAACTCAGCCCCTATGATCGCAGTATTGATGTACAGATCAGCCGACTGCGTCACAAACTGGACGACAACGGTAAATCACCACAACTGATCAAAACCGTGCGCGGCCAAGGATACTTGCTGACCACTGACGTCGAGCATCTGTAATATGAATCTGTTGGCGCGCATCCACAGCGTTTGGATTCGAGTATTTTCTTCGTTGTTCAGTCGCCTGCTGTCGGTGATCGTACTCGCCGTTGGCGGCTCTTTCTTTCTCGCCACCACCATTTGGATTCAATACATCGAAAGCGGCAAACAAGCCGATGCGCTCGCCAGCGTGCAAGACCTCGCCGTCTCCATGGCGCAAACGGTGATGTACTTTGAAAGCCTGCCGAAAGAATTCCAGCACATCATTGTAGACCAACAACGCAACCTCGGCGGCAGTCGCTTTTTCCTGAGCGTGAACAAAGAATTTGTGAACTACGAAACGGTGCGCGACAACGCCCTAAAACGCCAACTGATCGATGCCTACCATCGCGCGTTTCGCGACCGCGTCGGGCAGCGCGTAGGAATCATTGATGTCGATTTTGCCTATCCGGACAAACTGCGGGTGTTTAATACGGGTGTGCTGTTTTCAGAATTGCCTTCGCGCTGGGTGCAGAACAATTTGGTGATGAACCCACCGGCCCCTGTTCTGGTGGCACAAATGCGCATGGACGATGGCGACTGGTTGTATCTGGCCAGCCTGATGCTGCCCGACCCTTACGTGGTAGAAGGCGTGGCACCCTACACGCCGGAACAACTGGCCTTCACCATGATCCTGCTGGTGCTCTTGATGGTCAGCAGTTGGTTTATTGTGCGTTGGCTCACGCGACCGTTGCGCACCCTGTCACGCGCGGCTATGTCGCTGGGGCGTGACATCCACCAGGTGTCAGTGCCCGAGGTGGGCACCTACGAAGTCCGCGAAACGGCGCGCGCCTTCAACATCATGCAGCGCCGCATTCTGACCTTTATCAACGATCGCGACCTGCTGTTTTCCGCCATCTCGCACGACCTCAAAACCCCCATCACTCGCTTGCGCCTGCGTGCCGAATTACTGGACGACGACGAAGTGCGCGAAAAGCTCAATAAAGACCTGAATGAATTAGAACAATTGGTGCAAGGCGCGCTGGAACTGGCGCAAAGCACCGATTTGAACGAACCGACCGACCGCGTGCAATTGCGGCCCATGTTGGAAGCCATACAAGAGGAAGTCGCGGTGTTGCGCCGCCACGTACATCTGACCGTGCGTTCACCTGCCGTGCTGTACGCCAAACCCATGGCGTTAAAGCGCTGCCTGTCTAACCTGATCCACAATGCGGTTTTCTATGGCACCGAAGCATGGGTGGAAGTACAGGAAACCGATGAAGCCGTCACCATCATCATATTAGACGATGGTCCCGGTGTGCCAGAACACGAACTCGAGCACATCTTTGATCCCTTTGTGCGCTTGGAAGGCTCGCGCAGTCGTCATACCGGCGGCACTGGCTTGGGCATGACCATTGCGCGCAATATTGTGCACAGCCACGGCGGCGATATCGTGCTGCGCAATCGCATGGGTGCTGGGCTGGAAGTGTGCATCATCCTACCTCGCGAGTAAGTTTTGTAACACCTTTGTTACAATTCAAAACAGCCACACAGCCCGCTGATAGGGCTTGTTGTCTCCTTGTGGGTCTTAGCCACTCCAGATACCAGCCACCCCGTTACACTAGGTTGCGCTATCTTACGTGTATTCAAGTCAACGCCGAACTAGAGTTGCATCGACACGTAATGACGTGCCTTTTGATAACAACAAAAAAGTAGAGGATCGACTCTCATGACCCGTATTTCATTGAAAAACGCTCAAAAAACCGTCATCGCTGCGGCGCTGGCTGGCACCATGGCTACTAGCGCTGTCGCTGGTGAAGTGGAAGTACTGCATTGGTGGACATCAGGCGGTGAAGCCCGTGCCATCAGCGTACTGAAAGAAATGGTCGAAAGCGAAGGCCATACGTGGAAAGACTTCGCGGTAGCCGGTGGTGGTGGTGAAAACGCCATGACCGTATTGCGTGCTCGTGCCGTATCCGGCAATCCACCAGCCTCTGCGCAAATCAAAGGCTTGGAAATTCAGGAATGGGGTGACCTCGGTTTCCTCGCGACACTGGACAACGTAGCCCGCGCTGAAAACTGGGACAACGTGCTGCCACCTGTCGTGTCTGACGTAATGAAGCACGAAGGTTCTTACGTTGCCGTACCGGTTAACGTACACCGCGTAAACTGGATGTGGGTTAACCCTTCAGCGTTGCAGCGTGCTGGTGCCTCTGTACCGACCACCATGGCCGAACTGTGGGAAACCGCTGACAAACTGAAAGCGGCGGGCATTACGCCAATCGCCCACGGTGGTCAGGCCTGGCAGGACGCAACAACGTTTGAGTCGATTGCTTTGAGCGTCGGTGGTCCTGAATTCTTCCAGCGCGCTTTCGTTGAACACGACCAAGCGGCTCTGACAGGCGCAGACATGCTGAAAACCTTCCAAGAGTTCCGTAAAGTACGCGATTACATCGATGCGGGCTCTCCGGGTCGTGATTGGAACATCGCAACAGCCATGGTTATTCGTGGCGAAGCCGGTATGCAGTTCATGGGTGACTGGGCGAAGGGTGAATTCTCTGCCGCTAACATGTCTCCTGGCAGCGACTACCTGTGTGTTCCTTTCCCAGGTACTGACGGTACGTTCACCTTCAACATCGACTCGTTGGCTATGTTCTCACAGCGCAGTACTGCGAACGTAGAAGCACAACAGACGATGGCGCGTTTGGTGTTGTCACCTTCGTTCCAAGAAACGTTCAACCTGAACAAAGGCTCTATTCCAGTCCGTCTGGACCAGAACATGGCGCCTTTTGATGAGTGCGCAGTCAGTGCAATGAACACCTTCCAAGAGACTTCAGAGTCTGGTTCTGGTTTGGTGCCCTCAATGGCACACGGCATGTCCACCACCTCAGCAGTGAGCGGTGCGATCTTTGACGTCGTCACTACATACTTCAACAGCAACATGAGTGCTCAAGACGGCGTGCGCCAATTGGCCAGTGCAGTCCGCGCGGCTCAGTAATAACGACCCGAAAGTGAGCGGGTGAAGACGACACAGGACTAACGTCGGCGTTTTCACCCACTCCCAAAAGCCTGATCTATACTACTAATGCCTTCGGGCACTGGCCCTATTATGGATCAGGCTTTTTTGCGCTCTACGACTACAGGATCTTTCCATGACCCAATCACTCTCTTCCAAGTCACCGACCGGCACTGTGCGCCGCGCGCGGCATGTCAGTCTGGGAGACCGACTTGCCAGCTGGATTCCCAAGCTCGTCGTTTCGCCGACCTTGTTGATCACGCTGATCTTTGTCTATGGCTTTGTCATCTGGACGGCGATTCTGTCATTCACTAATTCGCGGATACTGCCGCGTTACGATTTCATCGGGTGGGACAACTACGTTCGACTCTTTGCCAATGAGCGCTGGCTCGTGGCGCTGAAAAACCTCGGCGTCTATGCCTTCCTATTCATTGCTATTTGTTTGATCATTGGCTTGTTGATGGCCATCTTGCTCGACCAACGCATTCGTGCCGAAGGCGCTTTGCGTACCATCTATCTGTACCCCATGGCCCTGTCGTTCATTGTGACCGGCACCGTGTGGAAGTGGATGCTCAACCCTCAAGTGGGCTTGGAGCAATTCATGATCAGTCTCGGCTGGGAAAGCTTCCGCTTCGACTGGATTGTAAACCCTGATTTTTCCATCTACACCGTGGTCATCGCCGCTGTTTGGCAGTCGTCCGGCTTCGTCATGGCGTTGTTTCTCGCCGGTTTGCGTGGGGTTGATGACAGCATCATTAAGGCCGCCCAGATTGACGGTGCGTCGCCCATTACCATTTACACGCGCATCATCATTCCGAGCTTGCGTCCAGTATTCTTCAGCGCGTTCATCATGCTGGCCCACATCGCCATCAAGTCGTTCGACCTCGCGTTAGCTCTGACCGGTGGTGGCCCCGGAATCAGTTCCGACCTGCCCGCCATCTTTATGTTCCAGTTCTCGTTTAACCGAGGGCAAATGGGCGTAGGTGCGGCATCGGCCATGATCATGTTGCTGGGTATCGTCGCCATACTGGTGCCCTTCTTGTATTCCGAGCTGCGGGTGAAGAAAGATGACTAAAATGACCAATAAACGTTACGCTGAAATCACCGGTCGCAGCATTCTGTATGCCGTACTCGCTATCATGGCGGTCTACTACCTGCTGCCATTGATGCTGATGATCACCACCTCATTCCGCTCTATGGATGAGATCCGTCTCGGTCAATTGATCGCGTGGCCAGAAACCTGGACCGCCGAAGCTTGGCGCTTGGCGTGGAGCGAAGCGCAGATCGGCGCGCGCTCGGATCGCGGCCTACGACCTTACTTCATCAACTCCATCATCATGGTCATTCCCGCCGTCACGATTTCAACCGTAATCGGCGCGTTGAACGGCTATGTACTGAGTTTCTGGAAATTCAAAGGCGCCAACCTGTTCTTCGGTCTGATGCTGTTTGGCTGCTTCCTGCCGTTCCAAGCCATCTTGCTGCCGCAAGCCATGGTATTGGGCAAGCTGGGCATCAGCGGCTCCATCGTCGGGCTGATCTTCACCCACGTGGTGTACGGCATCGCGTTCACGACGCTGTTCTTCCGCAACTACTATGTGACGATTCCCGGTGAGCTGATCAAAGCCGCGCAACTGGACGGCGCGGGATTCTGGCGTATTTTCTGGCGCATCATTCTGCCGCTGTCGACGCCAATTCTGGTGGTCAGCGTGATCTGGCAGTTTACGCAGATTTGGAACGACTTCTTGTTTGGTGTGTCGTTCTCTGACCCGTCATCACAACCGGTGACCGTCGGCTTGAATAACCTGGTGAACAGCTCCACCGGTGAACGCCGTTACAACGTGGATATGGCTGGGGCCATCATCGCTGCCCTGCCGACATTGGCGGTTTATGTCATCGCCGGTAAGTATTTTGTACGCGGATTAACGGCAGGCTCTGTTAAGGGTTAATTGACGCCCTGACAACCGAATATAACTCAGTGTGGCTAAAAGCCACACGGTGAAGAGGAAACACAGATGGCTAGTTTAATTATTGATAACGTAAAAAAGTCCTTCGGCAGTACTGATATTCTGAAGGGCATCAGCATGGACATCCAAGATGGCGAATTCATCATCTTGGTTGGCCCGTCTGGGTGTGGTAAGTCCACCTTGATGAACTGCATCGCCGGTTTGGAAGAAGTCACCTCTGGCCAGATCTGCATCGACAACGACGACATCACCAACGTGATGCCGAAAGACCGCGACATCGCCATGGTGTTCCAGTCTTACGCGCTCTACCCCAACATGAACGTGTACAAAAACATCGCTTTCGGCTTGGAAATTCGCAAGCTGCCGAAAGAAGAGATTGAAAAGGAAGTACAGCGCGTCGCCGCCCTGCTGCAGATCGAGCACCTGCTGAAGCGTAAGCCCGGCCAATTGTCCGGCGGACAGCGCCAGCGCGTCGCCATGGGCCGCGCCTTGGCACGCCACCCAAAGATCTATTTGTTTGATGAGCCGTTATCCAACCTCGACGCCAAACTGCGCGTTGAAATGCGCACCGAAATCAAAAAGCTGCACCAGCGCTTGGGCACGACCATTGTGTACGTAACGCACGACCAAATCGAAGCCATGACGCTGGCCAACCGCATCGCCGTCATGAAAGACGGTCATGTGCAACAGTTCGGCACGCCGCAAGAAGTTTACGACAACCCCGCCAACCTGTTTGTTGCAGGCTTCATGGGCTCACCGGCGATGAACTTCATTGAAGTCGAAATCGTCGAATACGAGAAAGAGGTCTGTGTAGCACTGGAAGTCTCGGGCACCCTGCACCATTTGCCGATTCCTAAACAAGAGCAAACGGTGCGCTCGCGTGTGGGCGACCGAGTCATTCTTGGCATTCGGCCAGAGCAGATCACCCATGTAGTGCCCTACGCCGAAGACCAGCCCAATATGGTGAAGTTCGATGGCAAGGTCGATGTGGTCGAGCCGACCGGTGCAGACACGCTGGTGTTGGTAAACATGAATGGCCAGGAAGTGAATTGCCGTGTGCACCCTACGGAAGCCGTGCCACCGGGCGACACCATGACGTTCTTGATGAACATGGACAAAGCGGTGTTCTTTGACCTAAAAACAGAAAACCGGATTTAACACCCAACCTTTTCATGTGACCTGCTTCATTGTGGTAGCTGGTACTTAGCGCATTACTCTGTAATGCGCTTTTTTTGCTTTAAGAAAAATAAACCAAGCCGTATTTCTGACCCCGCTTGGGTTAGTCTCACTAGGCGGCCAAGGCTGTTGACCCTCGTCAAACCCCCGTATAAACCCGCTGCCTCGGTGTACGAAGCCCCTACCGTTAGCGTATGGTGGGGGCTCTGCTGGTGCAATCGAGAGGTTGGATCCGTCACTCTACACAAGAGGACTCTCTTATGAAGAATGATCCAAACAAGGGTTACATCGCACTATTAGGTTGGAGTTTAAATGCCATTGAAGCGGCGGAAAATTTTGACCGTCGCTACGTCGTTGTAGCGCCGGACTGGGCGCTAGACTACTGCGAAAAACACGACATTCCTTACGTTCCTTGGAACTTTGAGCGTTTGAATGACCGATCGATGGAAATTGCCGAAACCCTGAAAGAAATGGGCGTCAATGTCGCTATTCCATTGTTCGAAGAAACGGTCGAATGGGCCGGTGCCATCAACGCGGTGCTATTGAACAACCCAAGACTGCTGGGCCAAAGCATGTTAATGCGTGATAAGTCGCTGATGAAGCGCCGCGTTCTCGCCTGCTGGAAGGTGTGCTCTGTATGTTGGGGCAGCCGCTGGGCGTGGGACAGGGTAATAATCCGACCTGCCAATCAGCCCGAGCGCTATCCATGTAGGCCTATAATGACCCGGATTATTTGTTGCAGATGGTGGTTTGGGCGGCGCGTGACGACGAAGTGGTTATGCACTTTGAAGGGCAGCCGATTTCCTCTGGCGACAGCGTGTCTGGCGTGGCACAAAGCCTACCCATAGACCTCGATGCGGTTTCGTTGCTGGTAGTACCGCATTTGGATCGCATCTACGCCGAAATGGGACGGCGCTGCATCGGGCGTGAAGGCGATCCGCACCGCTGGGTGAACCCGGAGTTTCACGGTTGGTGGTCAGGCCGCGGGTTTCGCATCAATGTGGATGTGAGCACCGGCTCTCTGATGGAGATCGATGACTTTTTGCGGCACTTCTACGCCTCCTATCACCCGTTCTACAACGGCAATCAGCCCATCATTCACCCACAGCCTGCGGGCATTGCCGTAACAGACAGCGCCGCACGCTTTATTGGCTGGCATGCCATCACCTTGTTGCGCGTCGCTTTAGATCCGGATGATGTCATGCGGCTCTATTTCTATAACCCCAACAACGACAGCGGGCAAGACTGGGGCGATGGTGTAGTGGTCAGCACGGCAGACAAGGGTGAGCGCTATGGCGAGGCATCCCTACCCTTTGTGCAGCTCGCCTCCCGCCTATATATCTTTCACTTTGATCACTTGGAAAGCGGCGAACCCGCCTTGGTCACCGATGAGGAGCTGGAACAGGTAAAAGGTTACCTGTATCGCAGCTGGGGCAAAGACCGCATACCGGCCGGTGAACTTCAGGCAGACTCGGGCACCGACTAGGGTTTTTAACACCTGAATCTGGCAGGTGTCCTGCTTCATTGTGGTAGCGGGGATTTAGGAAGACTAACGTCCATCACCACTACCCTTATCCGACGTCGTTCATGCTCATCCAACTGCGCTTCTAACAGGGTGCGTAGCTGATCTGGCGAGTTTGGTATCACTCTTGTCTCAGGTTCGATCGTGATCTTTCCAGCACCAAATAACTGCCTCAGCGCCAAAGACAGAACTCTCCTAATGCGACCCATAATGTCGCTTAGGTAAATTAATATCCCTAGATAGCCAACACAATCGACCGCGTAGGGGATAACATGCCGACCCAAAAACCGCTTATAACGAAAGGCACCCTCGTTTTGCTCGGTGACTCCATCATCGACAACAACGCCTATGTGGCTCCTAATCAAAACGTGACCGCAAAGCTCACAAGCGAACTTGGCAATGACTGGCAAATTTCCAAGCTAGCCATCGACGGCGCAACAGTCCGCGAGATCGTACAACAATGTGGCTCTATCCCTAAGCATACTAGCTACATCGTGCTCAGCGGTGGCGGCAACGATGCACTCCGTGCCACGCAAGAGCTTTACCAAGTAGCCAGCTCTGTCCAAGAAGCATTGGCGGTACTCACCACTTTAAAAGAAAACTTTCATATCCAATATTCACGCTTACTCGATATCATTGATACCGTCAATTGCCCCGTCGCCATCATGACAATTTACGACAACATACCCCTATTGCCTGAAAATCTGCGAACGACTTTGAGCCTCTACAATGACGTTATCACTCGCGAAACACTTGCCAGAGGCCATCATCTGATCGATCTGCGCATACTGTGCAATGAGGCATCAGACTACTCCGGAATCTCCGAGATAGAACCCTCAGAACGCGGCGGAGACAAAATTGTTCAATCTATCAACAAGTTTTTAACCCACAATTCTGTCCAGCCATGAGAAATGTGACTACTATAAATATGTATCTCGCTGGGAATTAAAAGGATTTTTGGGCATGCCCAAGCACAACGACACGTTATTCAGATGGTTAGCGACCCTGCAATACATTCCCGTGCAGCCAGCCCGCATAAACACACTGACCTTGATGCAAAAGTTAATGGAAGCAGGATTTCACGTATCACAGCGTTCGATACAACGGGACCTAAAAAAACTAGAGCAACAGTTTCCCATAATCTGTGACGAATCGGTGCGGCCGCACCGGTGGAGCTTTGATAAAACAAAGCAGCTCAGTTTACCAAGCATGGATGCCAATAAAGCATTAACTCTAGTACTGGCTGAACAGTACCTATCAAGCCTATTGCCACAAGCGGTGATGGACAGCCTAGCCCCACAGATTCGAGAAGCACAACGATTCATTAACAGTGCAGACCAAAATGACTTAGCGAATTGGCATAAACGAGTGCGCGCTGTTGGGATTGGGCAAACACTGGTTCCGGCCCCCATCGCCAAAAATGTCTGGGCGGAAATAACCGAAGGCCTATTGCGCCAAAAAGCGCTAAAAGTCATCTATAGCGGCAGAGGAAAGGAAGAGCCCGACGCATATATAATACACCCACAAGGTCTTGTTTACCGCAACAGCGTGACTTATCTACTGGCGACCGTGAAAGACTACGATGATATTCGCCAGTTCGCCTTGCATCGCTTTCATCAAGTAAGCCCGTCCATTGAGGATTACCGTCTGAAGGTCGACTTCAACCTCGATCAATATATTGCAGACGGTGGTTTTGGCTATAACACCTCTGGCAAACAGGTTGAATTAAAGGCTTGGGTGCACCCGGAGCTGTACACCCGGCTAAGCGAGACGCCATTGAACGAAACCCAAAGGCTTACAGTGCCCAATGACGAAGGTTGGGGTTATATGACAGCCAACGTGAACGACGAACTCAGTATTCAGTGGTGGTTGCAAGCACTCGGGGCAAAGGTAAGGGTGGAAGCCCCGCAGCATTGGCGAGAAGCGCTAAAACAGCAAGCAGAAGATCTAACAGAGTGGTATAGACAGTCATGAAAGCACGCTTACTTTTTATGATATATGCAGCAGTTGGCTTCATTCTGGCTCTGCTATTTTTAAGTCGATTACCTGTAACAACCATGACCGAATTGGCTCTGGGAGTTACTGTGGCGGTAATGAGCTGGATAACGTATCAGTACTTTGATTTGTTTTGGATGGTGCGACGGCATGCCTTTATGTCCTACGTGTTTAAGGACAAAAGTCGTTGGAAAACACGGTTTTGGGGTGGATTAATACCACGAACCTTGCTTGCATTAACTTCAATTATCTCCGCCATTGTTGCGTTAGTACTCACAGCCCAGATGAGCCTCGTCGAGTGGCTGGTAATCTTTGGGATGACACCGGTCTTTCTGCTCTTACATCGCTATGTACGAACAGCGGTGCGTAAAGAGGTCAATCCCAGATACCGCTTTGGGGCTTCGTTGAAGGTAGCTTACTGGCTAACGCTTTTGGTTTCTGTGGTTGTGCTGGTAGTAATTCAGTTCAATTTTACCGATGTGCCTGATACTCGTCACCTGACACTGATGGCGATTGCCCAAGAAACCTTTGAAAGCTCACGTACCGAAGCAGTTCTTCCTTTGATAGGGATAGTTTATGCGGTTGGTCAAACAGCGTCATCGGTTGCATGGCATTTGATGCAGGTTGCTTCATCAGCAGAGTCCTTTTCTTTGGGTATGAAACTATTGGGTTGGATAATATTTTTATTTCTAAACTCACTAAAAATCGGCTCTGTTTGGTTGTTTTTATTGGGCGTTGCCGTTTTAGCGGGCAAGCTTCAGGAAAAAGGGATTAAAGCCTTAGGTGAAACAACCTTTAGTCGCTCGCACAACATAACTATTCTTGTGATCTTCTTTATTTTCATTGCCATCTCGAAGATCAACGTCGGTGGTTTAGTCAGTAGTTATAATGAAGCGGTCATTTTTCATCATACATCGAGCAATAATTTTTTAACTGAATTCACATGTCGTGATGAGCGACGTAGTGCCCAAAACGAGAGTTTCCTTGCTGAATCCAATGCTCGTCTATCTGAGGAAAGGGAAAGGCTAATAGCGACAATGGAAAACAAGGTCGATGAGCAGGTCGATTCCTTGTTCTCTTCAGCCGAAACAGGAGTTGATTCATTTTTAGATTGGAACTTCAGTCTTAGGGGGCAGTATCAACAGCTTGGGTTTATGGGTGCGCAGTACGTTTCCTCATCTAGCTTAGAAGGTCTTATAGAAAGCAAGTTGCAGGAGACAATAGGCGTTCATTTTTCCAATGCTGCAATGACTGTTGATCAAGAATTGTCCGATCATTTTCTTAAGTCTCTTTCCTCCTTTTATTCCAGACATACTGAGTTCTTGGACGAACTTGAACGAAATGGCGATTGCGCGACTGTTAACCCACCATCAGTTAACCTTGAACAATGGGTTGATCTTCAATGGCGAGGGGCTGGTTCGGGCGCTCCTATAGCTATTGTTGGCCGTCAAGTTGCGAGTCGTATCGGTGCAAGAGTGGCAAGCACAATGGTGGCGAAAATGGTCAGTCGCGTAGTAGTGAATACCCTTGCAAGATTGAGTGTGAAGGTTGTCACAACGGGAACTGCTGGAGCTGCCGGAGCAGTATGCGGACCAGGTGCGCCCGTTTGCGGCGCAGCAGCAGCGGGAGCTACTTGGCTGGCAACCGATTTCGCAATTATCTGGGCTGACGACAAAATAAACAGAGAGCCACTGAAAGCTGAAATGCTGGAAATCATGGATGCTGAAAAAGAACAGTTCAAAAAAGAAGTCATGGATGCTTACATAGATCAGATTGATTTCTTTGTAGGCGTCGTAGAAGCCTATCAATATCGCAGATTTAACATACGCAGAGACGGATTGTAAGTTGTTGTCAACTTAACGACAGTTGAAGATGAGTTTAAGAGTGAGCAGCGACGCGAATGGCTAGACCAGATTCAAAACTCAATACTGCTGACAGCGAGCCACGCGCTATTGATAAGTTGCCGCGTGCATGCTCTAGGACGCAATAGCGCTCAACTCGTAAAACTCAAATAAAAACCCATCCCCATGCTAAATTACTTGGCATAGTCATAAACCGCAGTCAGCCCATGAAAATCCTCGACATGTTATTCGATAAGGTCCAACGGCTTTCGCATAGTGAATCGTCATTACAGAAGGTGGATGACGCCGTTGAGAAAGCCAAGCCAACCATTGTGATGCTGGGGAAAACAGGGGGGGGGTAGGTAAGTCGAGTTTGGTGGCTGCGTTAACCGGGGATAAAGGGGTGGAAGTGGGCTTGGGGTATAAGCCCTGTACCAATACCTTGATGGAGTACCCCTTTCCTCAAGATGCGCCAGTGTTGTCGTTCCTTGACTCCCGTGGGCTGGGCGAAGCTGGCTACAAGGATGATGAGCTGAGCAGCGACTTAGAACGCATGGTGCATCAGGCTCACGTATTGGTGGTGGTCATTAAAAGTGACGACCCAGACCTGCATGATGTGCTCGCGGCGCTGAAGGCGTTAAAAACGAGAAAGAGTAAGCTACGCAAGCATCCTATTCTGTTGGTTCATAGCTTTCATGATGCTGATAACGCCGAGCTAGTGGCGCAACAACAGCTGCACCACGCTGAGGTGAAGCGGGTTTGGCCTAAAAAGGTTGAATCCTTCGCCCTTGAACTGTCTGACATTCATTCTGCCGCTGTTGATATGGTAAAGCATGCCCAGTTAAATGCCTTTCGTGAAGCCTTATTTAATTTGCTACCGCAGTTGGCGGTGTTGTTGGCGACTGAAAATATGAACACGGCAGAAGCGCAGTTTTTTAACGCGGCGGTCCGGTCAAAGGTGCTCGCCTATGCCAGTTCGGCGGCAACCGTTGATCTCATTCCAGTGGCCGGTTTGGTCGGTGTACCCAGTATTCATGCCGCCTTGTTGGTTGAGCTGGCGCGGCAGTTCGACGTGGTTTGGTCGAAGACACTGTTGAAAGATTTTTTTGCGGCCCTCGGCGCGGGCTTTGCGTTGCACTACAGCTTAAAGCTGGGCGTGCGCCAGTTAGTTAAGTTGATTCCCTATTATGGGCAAACCATCGGAGCGGTGTCGGCTTCAACCATCAGCTTTGGCACGACCTATGGCCTAGGCCGGGCGGCGGCGCAGTTCCTGTATAAGAAGAAGCACAAAATTGACTTCAACGATGCCGAAATAAAGGAGGTCTTTAAACACCATTTTGGCAAGGCGGTTAATAAAGATGCCCAATAAACTATCGGCCGTGATATTGAGTTCAGCTTGGCGGTCCAGTGCCCCTTACTTGTTTATTGTGTGGGGGCTGCCCTTTGTTGGCCTGGCATTAGCGGGGCTGTGGTGGCTGTTCCAAGAGGGCTGGATTCTATGGTTCATTGCCTTCATGGTCATCGCCTCGGCCATGCCCATGCTGTATTTCTTGATCGCCAACAGAAAGCGCAAGGCAGTACGTGACCCTGAAATACCCATCGAAGAACTGTGTGATGAAGAGTGGGCGGCGGCTGATCGGGCAGCTTTCGTGGCGTTGAGCGGTGACGTAAACAATCTGGCTTTGGAGCGAGAGAATCTAGACCTGTTATGGGATGACACCCTCTCGATCATGTCTACGACGTCCGCGTACTATAAGAAGGGCAGAACGAGTTTCAGTGCGGCGGAGATTCTGACGCTGATTGAAACCGTGGCGCATAACTACCTATTGGAGTTGGAGCGGTTCGGCTTTTTATCAAAAATCCCGTTGGGGTTTGTCGACACCTACATTTCGCACAACGATAAGGTTGAATCGGTTAAACGGGCTTGGAAGATCTATCGCAAACTGCGCATGTTTACGCCGACCGGCTTTTTCTCTGAAATCCGCGCCATGATGACTGATCCGCTGTGGGACAAGATGTCGGGCAGTTTCAAAAACAAGCTGATTTCTTTGCTGTATTTGGAGATTCTCAAGGCCAGCGTGAGCCTCTATTCTGGCCAGTATCGGTCACTTGAGCATCCGTCAAAACGCCTAAGAAATGACCAAGCCATTGCCGAGCAGCAGCTCAAAATAGAGCCTGTTCGTGTAGTAATTGTCGGGCAGTCCAACACAGGCAAGTCGACGTTGGTCAATACCTTGTTAAAGGCCAGCGACCACGCCGCAACCGGCATTATGTCTACCACGGAAAAGGCCCATATGTACGATTGGGTGCTAGGGGATAATAAAGCCTACAGAGTGGTAGACCTGCCGGGGTATACGTCACAGTAAAAATCGTTGGCGTTCACCGTTAATGAAATCATCGACAGCGACTTAGTGCTATGGATGGTGAAAGCAACCCAGCCCGCACGGAAACCCGATGCCGAATTGCTGAAACGACTGAACCAACGGCTTGAAAGCAGCAAAACGTTCCTCGCAAAGCCCATGATAGTGGGGCTGATTACCCATGGCGACCAACTGCCGCCGAAGAGCGCTGGGATACCTGACAACTGGTTGGAATCCGCAGACCAGAAAAGCCAGATCATTCGTGAGGCAAAGGGCTACATCGAAAACATGCTAGGCTTCCAAGATACCGTCCTCATGCATTACGACGAGAAAACCAACCGTTATAGCAATGACATCAGCTCGACCTTTGTCGACCACTATACGCTGTTATTGAATCATCAAATGAAGCGTCGGAAGCGGAAAAGTTAGGTGTCGAACACGCCAAACCATAGCGCTGCCAACGACATACCAAGGCAAAGTTAGGATCCAGTACTTTTCCAATTTCGCCAATTTTTAGTCCAATTCGACGAACTTAGCTTTCTAAACTAGGTCTCGCGCTACTAAGGTGGTAGGTTCTCTCTATCATTTATTGAAGTGTTCGGTTGCCATGTCATCCATCAGTTATCTGAATTTGTTATCGCAGTACCAAAACCATCGCGTCGCCATTCAAAGCCTTGTTGGTTCCATCATCAGCAGTTTTGCGACGAAAAATTTGCTGGACGATTTCTCCGCGCAGCGGGATGAGCTGGCGCATTTGGCGAAGGCGTACCCCTTTGTAGAATTGATGTACAGCTTGGATGCTCAAGGGGTGCAAATTCTAGATACGGCGTACAGTCCTAACGTAAGCGAGCGCAAGCGGCGGCGGCTCGGTCAGGGCAGTGACCGCAGCCATCGGCCCTATTTTGTAGCCGCCCGCGACCATTCGGATGCGATCACCGTTACCGACCCCTATCTCTCCAGTGCCACCCAACTGCCGGCCATTTCGGCGGTGCATCGATTTTTAAGCAGCGACGGCATTGTACTGGGCTATTTGGTGCTCAACATTAATTTGCAGAAGATGGTGGCGTATTTAAATGGCGACCGTTTGCGGCACCATTTTCATCCGTTCTTTCAAGCCGTGTATTCTTTAATCGGCCTGTTATTGTTATTGGTTGCACTGGTCTTACTGGGTTCTGCGACGCTGCAGTTAGTCCAATTGTTAGGAGGCAACTTCAATGTGGTGACCCAGTCATTCGGGGTGGTAGTGCTTATTACCTTGGGGCTGGCGATTTTTGATTTGGGTAAAACGATCATCGAAGAAGAAGTGTTCGTGCATAAGGACATTCACCACCATGGCTCCACGCGGCGTACCATTACGCGTTTTATGTCAGCCATTTTGATTGCCGTGTCCATCGAATCGCTGTTGCTGATGTTCAAGTCACTGCTTGGCGAGTCCACCCAATTGCTCTACGCCGTTTGGATGTTACTCGCCGCTGTGGCCTTACTCGTTGGTCTAGGTATTTACTTGAAGCTCAGTCGGGAAGGGTGAGTTAGATCAAGCGTGCTGCCCGACGGCGCTGTTGCGCGCTGTGCCACAAACCGATCATAAAGATCACCATCGCCAGCCAAATGATGGCAAAGGTAACCAGCCGCAACGGAGGGTAAGGTTCATTAAAGATGAACACCGCCGTCAGAAACTGCATGGTGGGATTCACGTACATAATGAACCCGACCACTGTGAGGTCAAGCCGTCGGGCCGCTGCCGCGAACAGCAGCAAGGGCACCGCCGTCACTACACCCGAAGCAGCCAGCAACAGGCTGGTGCGCAGGTCACCGCCAAATTGAATCACCCCGCCTACGTCAACTTGCCATAACCACCAGATCCCGGCCACCGGCAATAAAACCAGAGCCTCTACGTTCAAACCTTGCAGGCTATCAACCGGTTGTTGCTTGCGCACCAAGCCATAGAAGCCAAAGCTGCCCGCTAATGCCAACGAGACCCATGGCAATCGACCCAAGGCCACCAACTCAAACAATACGGCGATAGCGGCCAACGCTCCCGCCACTGCTTGAAAGCGGTTCATGGATTCTTTCAACAGCAAACGCCCAAGCATCAAGCTGACCAAGGGTGTCATGAAATAGCCTAAGCTGCTTTCCAACACACGGCCCACATTCACTGCCCAGATGAACACCAACCAGTTCAACCCAATGAGCACGCCGGATAACAACAACCAGTACATGGCGCTTCGGTTCTTCAGCAACGCCACGTAGGACGTCCAACGACGCAACATTAAGATGACCAAGAGCGTCGCCACAAAGGCCCAAATGATGCGTTGAACCAAGACTTCCATCGGCGCAACATGCGACAGCAAACTGAAGAACAGCGGAAACGAACCCCAGATGAAATAGGCACTGAAGGCCAAGACTAAGCCACGCATGAAGGTACTCGCTGTGAAAGAGGCGGGAAACAGATTAGGGCGCCCAGTCTAACGAGCAGTTGACCCAATGGTCAATCCGACTTCAGGCTAATTATTCTAAAGTGCGTTAAACAAAACGCTCGGCCATGGCGTTATACAGCGGTGCGTTACGTGGATCGTCATCGCGCAATGCCAATAAGGCCGCATGCGCAATGCCTACCGCACCTTGGCGACCCTGTGCAACTGCGTCGGCATAGCGCGTGGCGAACGCCAGCGTCTGTTCATCGACTGCCCCGAGGCGACCCAATGGGCGGAATACCCGAACCGGTTCCGCTTTGCCTTTTACAGTGGTCTGATCAATTTCTTGGAACACAAAGTCGCTGGCTTGTGCCTGTGTGGCCTCGCTGACTAGAATGTCTATGCCATAACGCCGGGTCAGTGCTTCCAGTCGTGCGCCCAGATTCACCGTGTCGCCCATCACGGTATAGGCCATGCGAAAGGTGGAGCCCATGTTGCCCACGGCCATGGTGCCAGTACTGATACCAATACCCAGATGCAACGCTGGCAGCCCTTCGGCCGCCAATTCGTGCGACAGTTCATCCACCCGCTGGCACATGGCCAGCGCGGTCGCTACGGCTTGGTTCGCATGCTGTTCTTCAGGCAAGGGCGCGCCCCAAAACGCCATCACCGCATCACCCATGTATTTGTCGATGGTGCCACGATGGCGGTGTATCTCGGCGGTCAGCGGTGTCAGCAAGCGGTTCATCAACTGGCTCAGTTGTTCTGGCGCTAGGGATTCGGAAATACTGGTAAAGCCTACGACGTCAGAAAAGAGCACGGTCATCGTGCGAGATTCGCCGGCCAAACTGGCCGCTTGCGGCCGATCCGCCAGTTCTGCCACCAATTCAGGCGGCACGTATTGCCCGAAAGTACGCGTCAGTTTCTTACGCGAACGATTTTCCACCAACAGGCTCCAACTGGTATTGAACACAAACAGTAGAATGATCAACAACAACGTGGCGGTAATGGGTAGCAGCAGCCCTTTTTGCCAGAGCAACAAATTAGCACCTAAACAGATTGCCATCAGACCGATGGCAAGCAGGATGCTGTACAGCGGTTCTAGTCGTTGTAACGCCAGCAGCACCAAACCGCCCACCAGCAGCAGTTGCAACAGCTCAGCCGCCAGCGCCCAGTCGGGCGCCACCGGTATACGTTGATCGAGAATCCCTGCGATGATGTTGGCGTGGACTTCAACACCCGGCATCAGGTTATCGACCGGAGTGGCTCGAATGTCTTTCAACCCCGGCGCGGTGGTACCCACCAACACCATTCGATCTTGCAACACCTCCGGTGCGACGCGGCCTTCGATCACATCCACCACAGACACATACGGGAAGCTGCCTTCTGGCCCCAGATAGGGCACCCGAACCGACCCACGGGCACTGAGCGGGACCAAGAAACTGCCCAACTGCAACTGCGTCAGCAAGATCTCGTCGCGGCGTTGCGCGGTACGAATGGCCAAAGGCAGGTCACCTAACGCTAATTGCAACAGGCGCACAGACAGCGCGACATAGAGTCCATCACCCTGCTGTTGCACCAGGCTAGCACGACGAAAAATACCGTCGCCGTCGACGGCGGTGGGTTACTTCCAGCCACGCCAAGGCTACGCAGCACCTTGGTACCAGTTGGCCTTGTCGGCAACACCCGTGTGGGTGATGAACGAGCAACGCAACCAAGTACAGAGTGCATTGCGAGTCAGTCGTCATCAGCGTCTCACCGACCGACTGAACTACACCCTTGGGCTGCAAACCACTCAAAGCTTCGCCGATGAACGCATTTTTCGCCATCGGCGCTATGGACTGGATGGCCAGTTGAATTTCGATCGCCGCTTAGCCCGTCCACACGGCTTCAGCGGCGTGCTCTTGCGCGGCGGCATCCAACAAGGTCAATTCGCTAGCACCCGCAGTTATCAACCGTCAGGGGTCTACGGCTACAACATCATGGTCGACGACGGCCTGAGTGACGACCTCGGGTCCACGTGGTGGGTTTACCGCACAGAAGCCTTGGCCTACACCGCCATTCTCGGTGCCCGTTACAACCTCGGCCCACAATGGGCCGTTGATACCTCGGTACAGCACGATCAACTCAACAGCGACGTCGGAGACTACAGCCGACAAAGACTGGTGCTCAGCTTGGTTGGCCGTTTGAATAATCCCTGAGCTGCACACACGGCCCCTCCATGAACACACTGGCCAGATCCAACTGGTCCGCCTGAGCGCTGACTAAGAGGCGGCGACTGCTCGCCAGTGCCTGCCACTGAACGCGCTCTAAGTCCTGCCACGCTTGGCCGGCTACCAACTCACCCAAGTACACTTGCTCTTGGCCGTCTTGTGATTCCGCCCACAGATGCAGCGCTCCTTCAGGACGCGGAACATCCGTCTGCGTCCATTGAAAACGCAAGGCTGGAGGGCCCGATTCATCGCCCAAATACCCATAGACCACCAAAGTAATGGCATCGCCCTGACTCAGCGGCGCCATATACGCCGGCCCACCGGTAGACGGTGATGTTGCTGGTTGCCACACCAAAACCCACGCCAGCACTAGCGCCGCCGCTGAGCTGCCCACGCTCAACCAACGCAGTGCCGTTACATCGTTCCACCAATCCACCAACGTTCGGCGCGGCTTATTTAACGCTGGTTGTGTTAGACGTTGAATGGCGCGCCAAACATGTCGAGGCGGCGCTTGCGTTGGCAAAGCCGACTGCACGTGCCACAGCTCGTCAGACCACTGCGCCACGGCGTCTGCCAATGGCGGGTGCTGTGGCATCAATGCTTCGACGCGACGTCGAACCCGCACACTGAGGTGCCCCGCAACGTATTGGCTGGCCAGATGCTGACAGACAGCAGGATGACGATACCTCAGGACTGCAGACATTGTTTCAGCTCCTGTAATCCCCGACGCAACCAAGACTTAATTGTACCGAGCGGCCGTTGCATGACTGTCACTAATTCGTGCTGACTGTAGCCGTGCAGGTAAGACAAAAGGATGGCGCGGCGTGGATCCTCCGCCAACCCGGCCATGCAACGATCCACGCCAGCCTCAGACAGCGACAACGCTTCAGTAGGATTCACCAGCACCTGCACCATGTGTTCGACTTCCGTCAATGCGTCTTCACGCCGACGCTGCCGATGTTTGAGGTGATCCAACGCCGCATGACGTGCGACGACACACAACCAACCCCACGCCGAGCCACCGGGTACAAATCGATCAGGCCACTGCCAGAGCTTCAGATAAAGCTCCTGCAAGACATCCGCACTGTCGCTTTCGTCGTTTAGAATACGCATGATCACCGCCATCAAGCGCGCACTCGTCAGTTCATAGAGACGCTGCAACGCCGCGTGATCGCGTTGTTGCAGCCGATGCAGGAGCAGCGCCAAGTCCGGCGCATGGGCACTCGGATGCGGGCTGGCACCTCGGGTTTTCATCCTTTTCACCACCGTTTCTTCCTGCACATTAGAATCCCTGTAGACTAGATGACATTGCCGTATTCAGGCAATATTTTCTCGTCTCAGTAACCGTAGCCGCCACTTGATGCAGAGCTTTCTTTGGTCGCTTTGGCTTCGACCACAAACCACACATCGTTTACGCCTTGACCGTTCACATCACCCGGTTGCGTATCGCCAATCCAGTAGTACAGTGGCATACCGTCGTACGCCCATTGACGCCCACCATCAGCACGAGCGATAACGCTGAACTTACCACTGCCCGTAGCGCCATCGTCCGCCATAAACGGCGGCCAATTTACCGCACAGTTGCCAGCGCAGTTAGACACACCAGCGGTATCGCGAGTGAAGATGTAGAGTGTCATGCCCGCCTTGTCGGTCAGTACATTACCTACCGATGTGGTACGAGAGGTGGTTGGGTTGTTTCCATTAGAAGCACAAGCCGACAGGAAAAGTGCTGTTACCAGCAAAATCAGAATTCGGTTGAACATGGTATCGTCCTCAGTAATCAGTGATTGAAGTTACAACACCGTAAGAACGACACCGGTAGGGGTTTTGGATGCATAAAAGAAAAAAAGCCCAGACACGCTATCGAGCGCTCTGGGCAACGGGATTCGCGATGGAGATCGCAAAAAGGGAGAAATTGTTCAGGCCACTGCCTGATCAGGCTTTTTTACCGAGTTACCGCCCGCAGCCAGATAATTCGCCAGTCGGGTTTTATCATCATCACTCATGGCAATGCCGGTTTTCGTGCGCCGCCAAATGACGTCCTCAACGGTCGTGGCCCATTCGTGCGCCACCAAGTAGTCCACTTCGGCTTGAAACAATTGTCCAAAGCGCTGACCGAGGTCTTCTATAGCGACGGCATTCGCCAACCACAGGTCGGCCAAGCGACCGTAACTGAACGCCAGACGACGCGCGGTGGGCTGATCCAAAAAGCCGTAACGTTGCTGAAATTCTTCCGCCAGCGCTTCCGGCGTGGTCACCTGCTCGCCACCAGGCAGGGTTGCCTTGGCCGTCCATGCCTCGCCCATCTGCGGGAAGTAAGGTTTTAAACCCTTAATCGCCGCTTCCGACAGCTTGCGATAAGTGGTCAGCTTGCCACCGAAAATCGACAACAACGGTGCCTTGCCTTGCTTGTCTTCCACTTCAAAGTGGTAGTCACGCGTGACCTTAGCGGCTTCTTTGCCCTCTTCACGCTCGCCCTGCATCAGAGGGCGCACGCCAGAATACGTCCACACGATGTCTTTGCGGCTGACGTCACACTTAAAATAGTCGTGCGTGATGTTCAACAAGTAATCGATTTCGTCGTCGTCAATCGCCGGGTTACGTGGATCGGTGTCGTAATCCACATCAGTAGTGCCAATCAGCGAGTACTTATCGTGAAACGGGATGACGAACACAATGCGGCCGTCTTTGTTCTGCAGAATGTAAGCCTGCTCTTCGTCGTGAATACGCGGCACGATGATATGGCTGCCTTTCACCAAGCGAATGGTCTTGTCGATGGTCACGCCATCCATGTCGTCGAGTACTTTACGCACCCATGGGCCCGCCGCATTTACAATGGCGCGCGCTTGCACGGTAAAAGACTCACCTTTAGCAGGAGTGATGGTGACATCCCACAGGTCGCCGACGCGTTTGGCCCCAGTGACTTTATGGTGAGTAGCAATGTGCGCGCCCTTTTGCTGCGCCAGCTTGGCGTTCATTACCACCAAACGTGCATCGTCGACCTTACAATCACTGTATTCAAAACCTTTTTTAAACGCATCGGTCACCGGGCTGTCGGGCGTGAAACGGATGCTCTTCGAGCCTGGCAAGCTAACGCGCTTAGCCAAGTGATCGTACATAAACAAGCCGATGCGGATCATCCACGCCGGACGTAACCCACCTTGGTGTGGCATGCGCACGCGCAGCGGTGTCACCAAATGCGGTGCCATGCGGAGCAGCACTTCGCGTTCGCCCAGCGCTTCACGTACCAAGCGAAATTCGTAGTGCTCTAGGTAACGCAAGCCGCCATGAATAAGCTTGGAGCTCCATGAAGACGTGGCACTGGCGAGATCATCGGCTTCATAAAGCGCTACCGACAACCCACGACCTGCGGCGTCAGCGGCGACGCCAACCCCGTTTATCCCACCACCGATGACCAATAGGTCGACGATCTTGCTGCTCATGCTGTGCCTGCCTCACCTAGGAATGCGTGCGCGTGAATGTGCGCGAATGTTCGTTATCGCAAAAATATAGACAATATCGAACACACACACAAGCAAAAGCTGCGTTATTTTTCGTAAACAGGAAAATCGGGACATTAAGGTAGGGCGGGCTGCTTTCATGTGATTGCATACCCGCAAGGCATGGATTCGTGCGGCGGATGACGCTGCGCTTTTCCGCCCTATAGCCAAATAGGCCTGCGCGCTAGCAGATATGCAGGTCGACTTGCTGTTGTTGTAACAGTGTCTTGAGCTTATCGTTCGGCGAACGATCGGTAAACAAGGCTGAGCACTGGGCGAGGTTACCCAAGCGCACCATGGCATTACGGCCAAACTTAGAGTGGTCGGCGGCGAGGTAGACGTAGCGGGAATTTTCGATGATGGCCTGCGCGATGCGCACTTCTTGGTAGTCGAAGTCCAGCAACGTGCCGTCATCATCGATACCGCTGATGCCGATGATGCCATAGTCCAGTTTAAACTGGTGCACGAAGTCGCGCGTTGCCTCGCCCACAATGCCGCCATCACGCGAGCGTACTTCGCCACCAGCAATGATGACCGTAAAATCAGGCTTGGCGCTCAGAATGGACGCCACGTGCAGATTGTTGGTGACTATCTTTAGGCCTTGGCGCTGCAACAGCGCTTGGGCTATGGTTTCGGTGGTGGTGCCGATGTTGATGAACAAAGAAGAATGATCCGGGATGTGCGCCGCGAGCTGCTCAGCAATGCGCTGTTTTTCCGCCAGATACTGAATCTTGCGTGTTTGGTATTCGGTGTTTTGCACACTGGACGCCTGCCCGGCACCGCCGTGATGCCGCTCAATTTCACCGCGCTCTGCCATTTGATTCAAGTCGCGCCGAATGGTCTGCGGCGTAACGGCAAAATGCTCCACCAGCTCGTCGATGGTCAGATAGCCTTTTTGCTTCACAAGTTCGAAAATGCGATTCTGGCGTAACGTCTGATTCATGGGGTTTCAAGCGCTTAATTCATCATTCATCTGCGCTGATTTTAGCACGCTGACACAAAAAGAAACCCTCTTTCCACGCCTCTAAGGTTGCCAAGATCCGGCTTCGAGGTTATAAATGCACATCGAAGAACAAAAACGAATATTAAAGAACATATCATCATGACAGACTATATTCTCGCGATCGACCAAGGCACCACTTCCAGCCGCGCCATTTTGTACAGCATGGACATGCAGGTCGTGATGTCGGCACAGGAAGAATTCAAGCAGCATTTCCCCAAGAATGGCTGGGTGGAACACGACCCGGAGGACATCTGGCAGACCGTGTTGCGTACTTGTCGTTCGGTATTGGCGCAGAAGAATGTACCGGCCGCCGACATCCGTGCTATCGGCATTACGAACCAGCGCGAGACGACGGTGGTATGGGATCGTCAGACTGGCGAGCCGGTGTACAACGCCATTGTGTGGCAAGACCGTCGCTCATCCAAAACCTGCCATACCATGAAAGAACAAGGCTTGGAGCCGGTGTTTCAGGAGAAAACCGGACTGCTGTTAGACCCTTATTTTTCTGGCACTAAGGTGCAGTGGATACTCAACAACGTGAACGGTGTGCGGGCACGCGCCGAACGCGGTGAACTGATGTTTGGTACTGTGGATACCTATTTGCTGTGGCGTCTGACCAAAGGTCAGGTGCATGCCACCGACGCCTCCAATGCCTCACGCACCCTAATGTTTAATATCCACAAGCAAGAGTGGGACGATGAATTGCTGGGGCACCTAACCGTACCCGCCAATATGCTGCCGGAGGTAAAAGACAGCGCCGACGATTTCGGCACCTGTGACGCTGAATGGCTGGGCGCCGACATTCCCGTGGGATCTATGATTGGCGACCAGCAAAGCGCCTTGGTAGGCCAAGCCTGTTTTGAACCCGGCATGTTGAAAAGCACCTATGGTACCGGTTGCTTTGCGGTGGTGAACACTGGCGAGCAAGCTATCATCAGCCAACACCGATTGCTGACCACTGTGGGCTATCGCCTCAACGGCAAAACAACCTATGCCCTAGAGGGCAGTATTTTTATGGCCGGCGCCATCATTCAGTGGTTGCGCGATGGTTTAGGCATCATTAACAAGGCGTCGGATACCGAAAGCCTCGCCAAGGCGATCAACCACAATCAATCGGAAATCATGGTGCCTGCGTTCACCGGCTTGGGCGCTCCGTACTGGGACCCCGATGCCCGTGCGGCCATTTTCGGTATGACGCGCGACACCGGTGTGGCGGAAATGGTCGCCGCCGCCATTCGCAGCATCGCCTTTCAAACCGAAGATCTGCTGCAAGCCATGGTGCAAGACGGCATCGCCGTGAAGGCCCTGCGAGTGGACGGCGGCATGGTCAAGAACCGATGGTTCCTGCAAGTATTGGCCGACTTGACCGGCGTGCCTGCCGTTACCAGCCACACCACAGAAAGCACTGCCCTCGGTGCGGCCATGCTGGCTGCGCTGCAAATTGGCCACTTCTCCAGCCTGCACGACTTGGACAAAGTCTGGAAGGTATCAGAAAACTACACGCCGTCATTACGCAAGGCAGAGCGTGAAGAACACTATGCGCGCTGGCGCAAGGCGGTTGCTAAGGTACAGCAAGACTAAAACAGCACCCCCTGAGCGTGGTATACTGTCTCGATGCGAATTTGGAATGCCTCCAATCGCATATTTGCCACGCTGCCGTCAGGCAGCGTGGTTTTTTTGTACTTGGCTTATGGTACTTTTTTGCATCGGCAGGTACTGCACTTCAACGTCGATGGTCTTTATCTCCACACCCAGCGCTTGCTCTAACTTCACCTGCATACGTCGCGTCAGTGGCGTAATGTGTTGTTGATAACTGAGATCAGCCAAAGCAGGAACGATGGCCGTGATGTCCTGGCGTAGCTGCTCCATCGGCAAGCGATAACCGTGCTTTAAATGGGCGCGCAAATAAATGCGATACCCCGGACACGAAGAAGCCGTGGCTAGCGGGAGCTCGGAAGCAGAAAAATAACTGTGGTTCAGGGTTTCCATGGTGTCAGCATTCCTCAAAGTGCAAGGCGTGCTGATTCAGAAACAATAGTGGTAACGAATGAAGACCATTCACGCGGTGCGCTTTAGCTACATTTGTATACCGCCAGCAAGTTGCTCTTAAATCAGCGGTGTTCTTAATAGTGTCTAACGTTAGCAAATTCTTTGCGGCAGTAAAAGCCCTCTAATCAATTTGTACCACTGGCAAGGCTTCTATTTCTGGGCGAGCCAACAAATAGCCCTGCAAATAGGGGATGCCCATCTCAATCAGCATGTGCATGTCCTCGGCGGTTTCAATACCTTCAGCAATGACCTTGATGTTCAAGCGCTTGGTCATCAACACAATGCCTTCCACTATGGCTTGCTTCACCTGATCGTGCGCGATGCCTTGCACCAAGTCCATATCGATCTTCAGTACATCGGGCTGAAACTGAGACAACAAATGCAAGCCGGAATAGCCCTGACCGAAATCGTCAATAGCAGTAATGAATCCAAGCCGTTGATAGGCTTCAACGATCGTCTTCAAATGGCTGTTGTCCGCCAAACCTTCTTGCTCGGTCATCTCAAACATGATCTGCTCATGCGGAAACTTAAACTCGCAGGCGGCTTCTAAGGTCGCTCGAATGCAGGTGTCCGGGTCGTAGATGGCGTTGGGCAAAAAGTTAATGCTTAAATAGCTTTCGGTCGACATGCTAAGCTCAGACGCCAATCGAATAGCGGTCACCCGACAAGCTTGGTCAAAGGCGTATTTGTTTGCCGCAGTAACCTTGCTTAAGATCGCGCCCGCACCGGCGCCGTCTTTGCCTCGCACCAAGGCTTCATAGGCAAACACCCGCTTGTTCTTCCAGTCCCATATGGGCTGAAACGCCATGGTGAATTCAAAAGGTAAGGGTTTCTGACAAGCACAGACATCCACATGTGGGACGCGAGCGATGATGTCTGGGTCGGTCGTATAATTCATGGTGCCTACTGCCCCCTCTTGAAGATTTTGCTCAAGCACTGGCTACTACTTTAGACAATGTTTTTAAATCCGGCTAACACATTGACTCAAAGACTGTATTACCGATTGTTCATTTGTTCGTAGATTTTATGCTTCTGCACGCGCTTCATCTTCGGCTAAACGTTGCTTGATCGTCCGGCCCAACGGAACACGCGCCAACAAAATCGCACCGACAATAAAAAAGCCAATGACCATTAACAAGGCATTCTGACGGCTGAAAATATCGGCCACGACGCCGAACATGGCGGCCAAAATGGCCGCGCTACGCAAGAAGAAGCCCCACAAGCCAAAAGCACTGCCTGCGTGCGAGGTCTGCGTAAGCTGACCCACCAGTGACCGGCTGGACGATTGTATCGAGCCAATACCGGTACCCGCCAGCAACGCAATGTACACAAATAGCTGCTTCGCCTCAGTATTCACCAGCGCCGCGATGGTTTGCAGTTGGTGCATGGCCGTGATGGCCACAAGCCAAATCGCGATGGTGATATACAGAGTGGCGCGCGCGCCAATACGGCGCTCAACAAAACCGAACGAAATGGCCCCAACCATGGCGCTGATCTGGGTGGCTAAAAATATGGGAATCAGCTCGGCCGGAGTCATGCCCAGCTCACTGGATGTATAAATACCGATGAACTTGATGACCGTCTGCACCCCGGCGGTGTAAAACAAAAACGCCAAGAAGAAATGCATCAGAACAGGTTGTTCGCGGTAGGTTTGTACCAAATTCAAGCTTTCCCTCAACGGCTTACGTACCAACGCCGGATCCGGTGTGTGGCGGTGATCACGCAGCAGCACGAAGGTAGGGATAGCAAACAGCAGGAAGTAGATGGAGATCGCCACCATGCTCCACTGGTTTTGCCGAATGTAGGCGGCTACTTGGTCGGCAGGATCCGCCGTCACAATCAGCAGCGTCACCAACACCATGCTGATCAGACCACCGATGTATCCCAAGCCCCAACCAAAACCCGACACCACGCCCATATTCTTACGGCTGGCAATGTCAGGTAGAAACGAGGACACAATGGCCTCACCCAGCATCCATGCGGTATTACTGATAACCAGAAAAGCAATGGCCCACCACACGTATCCTGGCTCAATGAACCACAGCAACGACGTAAATACGACACAGAAGACGGTGGAAATGGCCAACAACCGCTTTTTGCTTCTGCCTTGGTCGATTAAGTGACCCGCCATGGGTGACAACACCATCGCCAGCAGCATGGAAGCTATTAAGGCAATTGACCAGTACGAGTCTCGCCAAGCACTGCCCTCTGGCACGATGTAGCCGATAAAGAAGGCACCATAGACAAAGGAGATGACCACGGTGGTGTAGGCCTGATTGGCCACGTCGTACATCGCCCAACCAAAGATCTCGCGCTTCGTTCCGGGGTTTTTGGTGCTCATGGCGTTGCCCTCTGTCATCCCAATTGCGTTCTATTTTTTTGGTTTAAGCCGGTACTGCCCGCTCACTGGCCCAGTGGCGTAATGCTTGTATGTCTTCCGACCGAACCACAGAAATGGGCTGGGTGCTTTGAATAGCATGCAGCAGATGAGCGGTACTTAACGAATCTTTGCGCGCTTTGGCATGGTACAAGCTGGACACCACGGCGGCTTCTATTTCAGCCCCGGAATAGCCTTCGGCTGTCTCCGCCAGCAACGGCAGATCCAACCCGCCCACTTGCAGCCCGCGCTTGGCTAAATGAATACGAAAGATTTCTTGGCGAATACGTTGATCGGGCAAGTCGACAAAGAAAATCTCATCCATGCGGCCTTTGCGCATCAACTCCGGGGGCAAATCACGAATATCGTTACTGGTGGCCACGAGAAACACCGAACTCTTGCGTTCGGCCATCCAGGTCAACAAGGTGCCCAGCAACCGCTTCGATGTCCCACCGTCGGACGTTCCTACCGAAATGGCCTTTTCGATCTCATCCATCCAGAGCACACAGGGCGCTATGCGGTCGGCTAGGGCCAGCGCTTCTCGCAGGTTGCGTTCGGATTCACCCTGATACTTGTTGTACAACGCTCCAATGTCCAGGCGCAGCAACGGCAAATGCCAAAGCCCTGCCACCGCCTTGGCCGCCAAGCTTTTACCGCCGCCTTGAACACCCAACAGCAGTACGCCTTTCGGGCTGTCGAGTCCGGATTCTGGCGTCACAAAGCTCTGCTGACGCTTACCGAGCCATTTTTTAAGGTTATCCAATCCACCGACATCGCCAAACGACGCCGTTTCGTATTCATAACTCAGCACGCTATCGAGATTCATCAAGGCAAAGCGTGCTTGATTGATATCGGGCACATCGTCCAAGGTTAAGGCGCCATCTTCAACAATGGCTGAGCGGATCAGTCGACGTGCGTCGCTGTGCGTAACGCCGCGCAAATTGGCGATGAGTTGTTGTATGGCAGCACGATCAGTGCGTACCCGGCGCCCGGCATTAGCCGCGGAATAGGCCCGCACCTCCTCACGCACGATATTGAACAGCTCGTCGTCGCTGGGCATTTCGAGCTCTAGACGAACACCCAAGCGCTGTAGCTCTGGTGGCAAATTCAGTTGATGACTGATCAAAAACAGCGTCTGACCGTGTTCGTCATAACTCTGGGCAAGGTCTTTCAGCAGACGAACGACAGTGGGTTCGGTCAAATAGGGGTGCAGGTCACACAGCGCGACTAACCCGCCGGGCGGGTTTTGGCGCAAGTGCCGCAAAACGTCTTCCGCCGCCTCGTATTCCAACTTTTGTTCTGGCCGATTCAACAAACCACCGGCCACCAAGCCTTGAGAGGTACTCCACGTATGAAACGATTGAAACGTACGTGCGGCCAAACGGGTCAGTAGCTGCAATGCACGTGGCTCTTCGAAGGTTTCAATCACCACCAACGGTGTTTGCGAACGAATTAGTAGTTCAACATCGTGCAGTTCCGGCATCGAACATCCTGTTTTTGTCGTTATGTGATGATGGCATAGTGACAGTCTAAACAGAGACAGTCTAGCGAGCCTCTGAATTATTCATACCGGCAAAAAAAAGCGACCCGAAGGTCGCTTCTTATGCCCAAGGATGGGCGGCATACTGGCAAATTAATCCAGTTGGAAATATTGCTCACGAGCACGCAGGAATGCCGTGTCCACAGTTTCCGTGCGCGTGCGCACGACGTTCAGTGAACGAATAAAGCTCTCTGCCGTTTCACGCGTCAGGGCATCGCTGCTTTCACGCAGTTCAGTCAGTATGGCTTTCGCTGCATCCGCACCGGCACGCAGAATTTCTTCTGGGAACTGGCGTACATTAACGCCGTGATCACGTACCAACGTTGCCAAGGCAACAGGGTCATTGGCGTAGAAATCTGACGCTACTTGGTCATATTCTGCCTGACATGCAAACTCGACAATGCGCTGCAGGTCTTGTGGCAGTTCGGCGAACTTAGACTTGTTCACTACCAGTTCAGTCGCCAAACCAGGCTCGATGAAGCTTGGGAAATAGTATTCTTTAGCGATCTGATGGAAGCCCAACGCCAAGTCGTTGTATGGGCCAACAAACTCTGCCGCATCCAGTGCACCGGACTGCAACGCCGCATAAATCTCGCCGCCCGCCATGTTAACAACGGTTGCACCCAAACGCTGCCAAACTTGACCACCGAGGCCAGGCGTACGGAAACGAATACCTTGCACACCGGAGAGACCCGTCAGTTCATTACGGAACCAACCACCGGCTTGCGTGCCAGTATCGCCAGACAAGAAGCCTTTAACGCCGTATTGGTCGTACACCTTGTCCCAAATTTCTTGGCCGCCCATGTAGCGCACCCATGCCGCCATCTCACGCGAGGTCATACCAAAAGGCACCCCGGTGAAGAAGTTGGTGGCTTGGCTCTTGTTCTGCCAGTAGTAAGCAGCACCATGGCTCATTTCAGCCGAGCCTTCGATCACTGCATCAAAGGTGCCCAGTGCCGGTACCAATTCGCCAGCCGAGTATACTTGAACGGTCAAACGACCATCTGACATCTGCGTAATGCGATCCGCTAGACGCTGAGCGCCTACACCCAAGCCAGGGAAGTTACGTGGCCAAGTGGTTACCATGCGCCAAGTTATACGAGCTTGCTGCACCGCAGGCGCGGCTGCACCTGTGCTCTCAGCGGTTCCATTATCTGACGAACAGGCCGTCAGTGCGAGTGCACCGGCGCCGACAGCGGCCCCTGCGATAAAATCACGACGTTTCATTGTTTTTCCTCATTCAATTGTTGTTTTTCTTGATTGGGAACAAATCGTAACAGACGCTCTAGCAGACTCACCCTGTCCCCAGGGTGACGAATACCCTATCAATGAGCATCCACTGATGGTGAGTTTCCATCCTCCATTAACATTTGGCAAGAAGCCATTAGTAAGACTACGCAATCACTCCGTAGAATTACTTAGTTATAGCCTAAATGTACACCTTGTCCATCCACATACAACGTCGACAGCCTCCCTGCTGCCTCTGATCGTTATCTTAAGACCCGTAAATGACCGACGGTAACCAGGTCACTAGATTCGGGAACGCCACCAACAAGCCGATCACCAATAGCTGCAAGCCGACAAACGGCATCGCACCTTCGTATATCTGCCGTGTGCTTACACCGTCTGGTGCCACGCCGCGCAGATAAAATAGCGCAAAGCCGAAGGGCGGTGTCAGGAAGCTGGTTTGCAAGTTCACCGCCACTATAACGCCTAGCCAGATGGGGTCTACACCCATCATCAACAGAATAGGTGCGGTGATGGGCACCACCAGAAAGATGATTTCAAAGGTGTCCAGAATGAACCCCAGCACAAACATCAACAGCATTACGAAGATGATAGCTCCGACCTGACCGCCGGGCAGTGAGTTCAAGAAATCGCTGACCAGTTCTTCACCACCCATCATGCGGAACACCAACGAAAAGACCGATGCACCGATCAGAATGATAAAGATCATCGTGGTGGTATTGGCTGTGGCCACCATCACTTGGCGCAAATTAGTGTAGGTCAATCGCCCGCGAATACCGGCCAACAGTATGGCCCCGACGGCACCTACAGAGGCAGACTCCGTTGGTGTTGCCACACCACCCAGAATTGAACCCAAGACCGCAATGATCAAAATCAACGGCGGAAACAAGGTGACAAACACGTCTTTCAGCAATGCGGCCTTTTCTTCTTCTGTCACCACTAGGGCTGGGCAACTGGCCGGATGGCGCCACGCCATGTACAGCATGTACAGCATGTACACGACCACCAAGATCAAACCGGGGATAAAAGCACCGGCGAACAGGTCACCCACTGATACAGGCTTCGGCGCAAAATTGCCTAACGACATCTGTACCTGTTGGTTCACACCCGCCAACATATCGCCCATAAAGATCAATACGGTTGAAGGCGGAATGATTTGCCCCAGGGTACCAGACGCACAGATAACACCGGTCGCCAAGCGCGGATCGTACCCCGCACGCAGCATCGCTGGCAGCGACAACAAGCCCATGGTGACCACCGTTGCCCCAACAATACCGGTCGACGCAGCCAGCAAGGCACCCACCACGATCACCGACAGACCCAGACCACCGCGCATAGTGCGGAACAGCCGACCCATGGTAATCAGTAGCTGTTCAGCGATACCGGAGCGCTCCAGCATCATGCCCATAAAGATAAACAGCGGCACCGCCACCAGCACGTCATTGAGCATCACGCCCATGTAGCGCGGAGCCAGGCTCGACAAGTTAGTGGGGTTGAAGACCCCAAGATAATAGCCAATGGTGGCAAAGATCAGCGATGTACCGGCCAGCGAAAACGCCACCGGGAAACCCATCATCAGCACGCCGATGATGCTAAAGAACATCAACAACGACAGCAGTTCACCTAATAACACCGGATCCATGGTCAGCCCCCTACCTTATACTGATAATACTCAGGCACGAGGTCTTCGCGGTTGCGCAGAATTAAGATGCTGCGGCACACCATGGCGATCGCCTGTAGTGCGATGACCACCGCAAAAACGATGATGAAGGTCTTCACCATATAAAGCCCCGGCATACCGCCGTAGTTGGCAGAGCCTTCCAGCAGCCGCCATGAACGCCGCACGTACGGTAAGGCGTAGTAGATGATGGTATAAACGAATGGAGCAATGAAAATAAAGGAGCCAATCAGATCAATCAGCGCCTTGCGCTTTACCGTCGCAGGCCGATAGAAAATATCCACGCGCACATGCTGACCCTGCATCAGGGTATAGCCCGCAATGCCCATAAACATAACGCCGTTGAGCCAGACAAAGAGGTCCTGCATCCACACAAAACCCATGGAAAAGAAGTAACGCAACACCACCACCGTAAAACAGACCAGCACTATGCCCAACGTAAACCAGGACAGGATATAACCCAGACCCTGGTTGAACCGGCATATGGCTCTGATCAACAGAGACAAAATACGCATCTTAAATACCTCAGTATTATTTTTATTGGCTTCCAATAGGTTGTAGCATCCATGGTCAGCCAGCCAAATACTATTCGTATGAGTACCGAAATGACCGGTAAAACTACGTAACGCGGTACGTAGTTTTACGCAGACGCCGCCGATCAATCCCTGTTCTGCGTGCGGTTTAATCGACCTTATGTGCTCCGCCAGCCAGTGATGCCGACATGAAACTAAAAGCCAAAATCTTACTCTTAGCCATCCTACCCTTGCTCGCCGCTATTGGCTTGCTGTCATACCTAGGACTGCACCATTCCCGCAACCTAGCCGATCAAGTGTTGGCAGTGTACGAATTCAATCTCGTTGAGGCAAAAAAACAAGCCTTAAAAGAGCAGGTTGATCTCGCCTCATCGGCCATTAATAACATCATCAACGACCCAAACCTCAGCGAAGCCGAAGCGCAGTCTGCGGTGAAAGTGTTGCTGGGTAAACTGGAATTCGGTGAAGACGGCTATTTTTTTGCGTATGCACAAGATGGCGTGAACCTCGTCCACCCGACCATACCCGAATTTGTTGGCCAAGACTTGTTTGAATTTCAAGACCGCAGCGGCAACCTGTTGATTCAACATCTGCTGGCTGCCGCCAACAGCGGTGGCGGTTATCACCGATACATATGGGAACGCCCGCCGCTGATGAAACAAGAAGACAAGCTGGGCTACGCGGCGCTCATCGAGCCTTGGGACTGGATGTTCGGCACTGGCCTGTATCTGGATTCGGTGTATTCGGAAGTCGATAAGGTCAAAGCGTCGTTCGACACCAATATCCGTCGCAGCTTCGCTGGTGCCATGGGCATATTGATCGTCACAGTGCTGTTGATCATTATGCTGGGTTTAGCCATCAACCTGCACGAACATCGGTTGGCCGACAGTCGGCTGCAAGAGCTGGTACAGAAGTTCATGCGCTTGCAGGTGAATGAACGACGCAAGTTTTCGCGCGAGCTGCACGACGGCATCAATCAGGAGCTGGTCTCATTGAAATTCCGCCTCGAACTGGCGGTCAAAAAACTGGGCGGTGGTGCCGAGCCCCACCCCGCCCTGCACGACCTGAACATAGCCAGTTCGGTGCTGAACGGCACCATTCAGGAGGTGCGTCAAATCTCGCATAACTTACGGCCAGTGTTGCTGGACGACCTTGGTTTGAAGCCCGCCCTGCGTGCATTAACCGAACAATTCTCCGAACGAACCGCCATTCAAGTACACCTGATCTTTGAGCTGGAAGGCATCAAGGTGCCGGACGACATAGAAACCACCATTTATCGGTTGGCGCAGGAATGCCTCACCAACATCGAGAAGCACGCCGACGCCAACCGCGTGACCATCGGTCTGACCTATCAGTCACCCGATATTCATTTTGACGTCAGTGACAACGGGCGAGGCTTCAATCCGCGCATTGCCAAAAGCCAGGGCATTGGCCTGGTGAACATGAAGGAGCGTGTAGAAGTGATTGGTGGCACCTTCGCCTTGCATTCGGAGCCTGGCAGCGGCGCGCAGATCGTCGCTACACTGCCCTGCCGCCAACGCACTCGACGTTGGTAAGGGCTCACCTCCCACAATAAATGCTGCTACACTGCCGCACAGACAATAAAAAACATCTCGAACTCACCTTGTGTGGCAGTGCTTTATGGCGGCAAAGAAAATTCGTGTGCTCTTGGTCGATGACCACCTACTGGTATTGGATGGCCTGCAAGCCAGACTGGCCATGGAGCCTCACATTGAAATCGTCGGTACCGCCAATAACGGTGAGCAGGCCTTATGCGCGGCACGCGAAAAAGTGCCCGATGTGGTCATCATGGACGTTTCCATGCCGGTGTTAAACGGCCTGGAAGCCACCAAGCGCTTTCGCACCGAGTTGTCTGGTACGCGTATTTTGATGCTCAGTATGCACGACGACCGCGAATACATTCTGTCGCTGATTCAATCCGGCGCTTCCGGTTACGTGCTCAAAGATGTGTCGTCCCACGAACTTATTAATGCCATAGAAACCGTGCACTCGGGGAATACCTATTTTAGTTCTGGCGCGTCCAACGCGCTGTTCCAGCAAAGCAGCAGCGCACCCGACCAAGCCTTAGACGACCTGAGCAACCGCGAGCTGATGGTGTTGAAATTGTTGGCCATGGGTTTATCGAACAAAGAAATCGGGCGCGACCTGCGCATCAGTGCACGCACCGTAGAAACCCACCGGCAAAACCTGAAAAACAAACTGGGCATTCAAACCATTGCCGGCCTGACCAAGTATGCCATTGAGAAGCAGTTGATTTAGGCTGGCGCCGCGCGTCGCGCCAGTACGCTGGCCAACAATATCCCGGCAATGATCAAGCCCATACCCAACCAGTGAAACGCTAACAAGCGCTCACCCAAGAGCACACTCGCGAGCAACAAACCCCACACCGGAATCATATGAATGGAATTGCTGGCCCGGTTAGCCCCGAGCATTTGAATGCCCCGGTTCCAAAACAAAAAGGCCAGTACCGAGGCAAAGAAGCCCACGTAGCCAATACTCAGTGCCGCCGTGGCGTTAAACACCATGACGCGCCCCTGTACGAAATGCTCGAACAAGAAAAACGGCGTCAAACACAGCCAGCCCACCACCGCCGTCAAAGCAAAAAAGACCGTGCCACTGATTTCCGCCGGACGCTTGCGCAGTAACACGGAATACAGCGACCACGCGATCACCGCGGATAGAATCCACAGATTACCCGACCCACCGGCCAGCAGTGCGTCTAAGGCCATCGGATTACCTTCGGTCACGATGATGACCACGCCCACCAGCGACAACGTGATACCCAACACCTGCTGAGAATTGATGCGCTCGCTGAACAGCCACCATGAAAAGCCCAGAATCATAACCGGTCCAGAAGACAGCAACAGCAATGCATTGGTGGCCGGCGAAGTCTGCAAACCCAAATACACAAAGGTATTGAACACCGACACACTCAATACCGACACCAGCAGCAAATACCGCCATTCGCGCCGTAAAACAGCGCGTACCTGCCACAATCCTTTGGCGGCGAACGGCAAGATCACCGCCATAGCCAACACCCAGCGCCACCATGCCAGTGCAATAGGCGGAATCTCCGCCGACACCGCGCGCCCGAGCACAAAGTTACCGCCCCAAAACAAGGTGGTTGCAGCCAATAAAAACCAAGCCAGTGCCGGACTGTTTTTGCTCAACGTCATAACTGTGAATCCACTATAAAACAAACGCTAAGGTGATCGGAATAAACACCAGACTGCCGATGTTGCCCAACAATACGATGGAGGCCACTAAATGCGGCTCCTGTTGATACCGTTCAGCAATCATGTAGTTCAACACCGCCGGAGGCAAGGCACCGAACAAGACCAAATACCCGAATTGCGTGCTGTCCAACTGCAAGAATGGCTGCAACAGCAACGCAATGGCAATACCGCTCAGCGGGGCCAATACAGCACCCCAGGCGCCGACTTTCCAATGTGTAAAATCGATGCTGGTCATCCGCACACCTAAGGCGAACAGCATCAATGGAATAGCAATTTGCCCTAACATATCAATGGCGGTTTTTACCGGCACTGGCAAAGGTAACTGCCACGTACTCCACGCTAAACCGGCTAACGTGGCGACGATCATCGGCATGCGCAACAACCGCAGCAGCTTGGTTTTGTGATCCATCACATAGGCGCCAACGGTGAAATGCAACAGATTCTCCACCAAGAAAAGCACCACCGCGGCAGGCAATGCCGCTTCGCCAAACGCCAACACCATCAACGGAATGCCCAGATTACCGCTGTTATTGAACATCATCGGCGGCAAGAACGTTTTCGGGTGTACACCGATCCAACGACACAACGGCCAAAGAATGAGCCCCGAGCCAAGCACCACCAAAAAGGCACCTAAGGCCAATGTCGAATACGTCGGTAAGTCGAAAGACTCCGACGCCATGACGGAGAAAATGAGTGCAGGAACAAAGACATCAATGTTGACCTGATTCGCCATCGCCATATCGGTGTGACGGCGGCGCGCATAGAAAAACCCGATGCCGACGATCACCACCAACGGAAAAACGGTGAAGAAGATGCGTTCGAGCAGCGACAAGCTGTTGATATCCACGAAGGGTCCTCTTACAACAAAACAACTAATACAAGAAGGGGAGGTGTTCAGTGCATCTTCCCTGACCGAATGGACAAGCGCAATGGAGAGTAGGCTAAGAAACCCAGCATGCCAACAGTGAGACGCCAGTTCAGGGCTATTTGCCGGATTTGCGTCGTGTCAGTGACCGAACGGTGATCGCCGCTAATACGAACGGCGATACCAAGATAAACACCACCACCAACCCGGACAGCACAGCGAGAAAGCCCAGCACCAAAGTGACCATCAAGGATACCGCCATCCCTAACAATGGCAGCAATACCAATAAAAACAGAGAAAATGCACCCACAATCGCACAAAAAACGATCATGAAGCGTACCAGCGGTGACCGAACCGGCTCACCATTCACTGTGACTTCGCTGTCGCGCGCGGTGACTTCCACACGGTTTTTCATAAAACCTCCTTAAGCGAGCGTATACGCTCTAATTGTGACAACTTCGTTGTCACATTGAGCAAATACTATACTACATTCTAAGGAGTGCGCATCTAAGCGCTATGGGTTTGAGTGTAAGGTTAGAGTGTGCGCTGCGCTGTACACCGCATCGGCAGAATATTGATGTACCGCATGAATGGCGGAACCACCTCATGGTAGCATGCGCCCTATTGGCTTAAAGCACTGTCAAGGAGACCAAAATGCCCCGTTACCTCATGCCACTTGCGGCATTGTTCACCGGCGTCGCCTTGCTGTTGCTGGGCAATGGTCTGTTGAACACCTTGGTGACACTGGCCGGTGAGCATCGCGGATTCTCTACTGCGTTACTCGGCGCCTTGAGCTCAGGCTATTTCATTGGTTTTTTTATCGGTATCTGGATCGTGGTCCCGCTGATTCGGCGCGTCGGTCACATTCGTGCTTTTGCGTTCTGTGCTGCACTGGCCGCCGCTGCCAGTCTGATTCACACGCTCAGTGCACACCCGCTGTTGTGGTTCTTTTTACGCGTGCTGTACGGCATTGCCTTGGTGTCGCTGTACGCCATCATCGAAAGCTGGCTTAACGCCGCCGCCCCCGCAGAACAACGCAGCAAGGTGTTTTCTATCTACATGGTCATCAGTCTTGGTGCCGTTGCATTTGCCCAACAACTGCTGCGTCTCGACAGCCCGGCGGCGTTCACACTCTTCGTATTGGCTGCCGTGATGCTCTGTCTTGGTTTGTTGCCCGTGACGTTGACGCGCCTTGCTCAACCCAATAACTTGGAGCTGCCCAGCTTCAAATTTGACGTACTGTTGAAAGGCTCGCCAGTGGCGGCAGCCACTTCAGGCTTCTCCGGTCTGGTATTGGGGGCTTTTTGGGGCCTCGCGCCCGTCTTTGCTGCGCGGTCAGGCTTAGATGCCGGCGGCATTGCGGGCATGATGAGTGCCGCCATTGTGGGCGGTATCGTCGGGCAGATTCCGCTCGGCTATTTCTCCGACTCACACGACCGTCGTTTGGTATTGGCGGTCATGATGGTGGTCGCGGTCGTAGTGTCCGTCTTGATGCTGTTTTTCACCAGCGCGTCGTGGCTGTATCTGTTCATGGCGGCGTGGGGTGCCATGACCTTCGCCTTGTACCCGATCGCCATTGCCTTGATGGTCGACCATTTAGAGCCCGACGACGTGTTATCCGGCTCCAGTGGCTTGTTGATGCTGTACGGCGTCGGAGCGGCGATTGGCCCTTTAATTGCCGGCTTATGGATGGACTGGCAAGGTGTTTCGGCGCTGCCCACGTATTTCGCCGTGATGCTGGCGATTCTGTTGGGCATCTTGCTGTTCAGTATCCAACAGACGCCGGACGAAGAAATCGACCACCCAGGGCACTTCTCGCCTATGCTGCGTACCACGCCGCAAGGCTTGGAAATGATGCCCGATGCACCGGAAGATTTTTCAGAATTTAACACCGCATTCGGCGAAGATGAGAGCGTATTACCCGTTGAAGACGACTTACCAGAAGCCCGGTAGACGGAATTCTTTTCCCGTTGGCGGTGTAGAACCTGGCACCGGCAGCAGAGTGTGTTCGTAGACTTGAGCTTCACCCTGCGACGTTACCAGCAGCCCGGTCTGCGCGCGCGTACCGTAGTCGGGAATATCGATCCTTTGCGCCGACAGTGCACGCTCCCATTCCAGCGCAATACCAGTATTGGGCAGCGCCGCATCGGCAGCGCGCGTGGGACTCGATAACAATACGGCGAGATCGCGCACCGAGCCGGGCTCGGCCAAAAAGTCATTCAACTGCGCGCACGCCAACGTGGTTTTCGGCCATGGCTCATCCAAGGTGCCGTTACTGAGCCCGTAGACTCCGGGTGACAATGCCTTTACACCGGATACCCGATTGCTTAGATACCATAGGCCAGTGGCATCACCGGCGATCAAATTGAAACCCTGATAGAGGTGCCCGCGCAGCGCCAATGCTTCTAAGCAGTCAGGAATACTCGGCGCCGACAGTAACACCTGAGTGACCAGCTCACCGCGCGATGGCGCTTGCATCTCGGGTGCAGGCAGTTGACGCACGTTGGTCAGCGCAGCGAAACGGCCGGTATTAGGCCCGCGCACAATGACGCCCATCCAGGTGCCACCGGCTTGCAGGTCCTTCCCCGCCAGCAAGCCGGGCTGCTCGGGCCAGTAGTCCAGTGCTTGCGTTGGCCGAGCGTAGAACTCGTCACGGTTTGCCGCCAGCAACAGCGGGAAGTCAGCGTGCTGTTGATACGCCAGGGTGATCAAACACACAGCACAACCCCTCCATCACCGTTCACTATAAACGAGCACTTAAGAGCGCTGCGCTAACAGGTCGCGTGCCCGAGTTACAGCCGCGCGTACCTGATTCGGCGCTGTACCACCAAAATGATCTCGCGCTGCGACCGAACCTTCGAGCGTCAGCACATCAAACACATCGTCCGCAATGGTGTCGCTAAATTGTTGTAACTCGGCGAGCGACATCTGTCCTAAGTCTTTATTCTGCGCAATGCCATAGGCTACCGACTTGCCCACCACTTCGTGGGCGTCGCGGAACGCCATGCCCTTCTTCACCAAGTAATCGGCCAAGTCGGTCGCGGTCGAAAAACCACGGATGGCGGATTCGCGCATGCTGTCGCGCTTGGCAAGAATGTGCGGAATCATGTCGGCAAAGGCGCGTAACGAACCACCTAGGTTGTCAACGGTGTCGAAAATCGGTTCTTTGTCTTCTTGATTGTCTTTGTTGTACGCCAACGGTTGCGACTTCATCAGGGTCAGCAATGACACCAAGTGACCAAAAATACGCCCAGACTTACCACGCACTAATTCAGGTACGTCGGGGTTCTTCTTCTGCGGCATGATCGACGAGCCAGTGCAGAAGCGGTCGGGCAGCTCAATGAAATTGAACTGGGCCGAAGTCCACAGTACTAGTTCTTCAGACATGCGCGACAAGTGCATCATGATCAAGGACGCGGCACTGGCGAACTCAATGGCAAAATCACGGTCGGAGACGCTGTCTAAACTGTTTTCGGTGGGTTTGTCGAAACCCAACAGTTGCGCCGTGTACGCACGATCAATCGGATAGGTGGTGCCGGCCAGCGCCGCTGCACCCAAAGGCAACACATTGACGCGCTTGCGGCAGTCCACCAAGCGGTCGTAGTCACGCACCAGCATTTCATTCCACGCCAGCAAATGGTGGCCAAAGGTCACCGGCTGCGCCGTTTGCAAATGCGTGAAGCCCGGCATAATGGTATCCGCTTCTTGTTCAGCCAGATTGATCAAACCGGTTTGCAAGCGCGTGATTTCGCTCAGCAGGTGGTCGATTTCGTCACGCAAATACAACCGAATGTCGGTCGCTACTTGGTCATTGCGCGAACGCCCGGTGTGCAGCTTTTTACCCACCAAGCCGATTTTGTCGGTCAGCGCCTTTTCCACATTCATGTGGACGTCTTCCAGCGCTACACTCCATTCAAATCGTCCGGCCTCGATGTCTTTTTGCACGTCTTGTAAGCCCGTCACGATTTGATCGCGTTCGCCATCGGTCAACACGCCCACTTTCGCCAACATGGTCGCGTGCGCAATCGATCCAGCGATGTCTTGACGATACAGGCGACGGTCAAACCCCACGCTGGCGGTGAATGCGGCGACAAAGGCATCGGTGGATTCCGTGAAGCGGCCGCCCCACTGAACGTTGGTCTGACTGTCTGACATGTTGACTCCGTGGCTGAGAAATCGAAAACTAAAATGTGCACTGTGCGCGAGTATACACCATACAGTTTACCTGCAAAGGCACCGGACGTAGGGCACATTTCCAACCTAGGGCGATTGGCCTAAGGTGTCATTGGGTTTAAGGTAGCGCCATGACAATACTTCGGTAGCTCTTTTAATGGCCTTCATCAGTAGAACCAGTGCGCCCGGTTTATGCAGCGACACCGCCGCGTGGTTTGTATTGCTGATTTGCCAACTGCTGGCATTAATATTTGCGCTGCTGGGTGGCCCCGAGGCATTTTGGTGGCAGCTCGCCATGGCCTCTCTATATGCCCATTGGGTGGGACTGATCGGCCTCGTTACGCTGTGCCAGTTACAGCGCCGAGGCATTGATGGCAGCCGACATCGACATTGGATGCTGTATTGGGTCACCCTCAGTGTCATCACAGTACTAGGGTTGTTGCTGGGTTACCGCTTGCTTGCGTGGCTGCTGCCCGCACGGGCTGAGCCCGAGTGGCTGGTAACGCTGATGCAAGCCAGCGCCATTATGCTGTTTTGCGCCTTGCTGCTGCGCTATTGGTATCTGCAACATAGCCTTGCGCTGCGCCAGCAAGCGACCACACAGGCGCAGTTGGATGCCTTGCAAGCCCGCATCAATCCGCACTTTTTGTTTAATGCACTCAATGCCATTGCCGCCCTTGTCCGACAGGACGCACGTCAGGCCGAAAACGCCGTTGAGCAATTGTCTGACCTGATGCGTGCCAGTCTGCAACCCAACCAAACCTTGATTACCCTGGCGCAAGAGGTGGCGCTGACGCAAGCTTACGCAGGGTTAGAACAAGCCCGTTTTGGCGAGCGCTTACACATTAACTGGTCCATCGATGACGACTTGCTAAGCCAGCCACTGCCTATTCTGGCGCTGCAACCCTTGGTGGAAAATGCCGTCCGTCACGGCATTGGCCCACGGGTTGAAGGCGGTAGCGTCGAAGTTAAGGCCTATCGCGACACGGCGCACTGGTGCGTGCAAGTGAGTAATCCGTTACCGCCACCGCATACCGCAACCGACGGTAACGGCACAGCACTGGATACCTTACGCGCGCGCGGCCAAGCGTTGATGGGTGACGGGTTTGAGCTGATCATCCGCACCACCGACGATGCCTTTGTCGTGACCATGCGCTTACCCTACCAACCTGAAGTGAACTCAACGATGCGGAGTTTGTGATGCACGTGTTGATCGTTGACGACGAAAAACTAGCACGCATTCGCCTTGAGCTATTGATGCAGGAGATTGCACCCGATGCGCAGGTGCTGCAGGCCGCCGACACGCTGGCCGCACAGCGCTGCCTACAGAACCCCGACCTCGACATCGCCTTGGTCTTGCTCGACATTGAAATGCCGGGCGGAAGCGGCTTGGACTGGCTCACCACACTGAAACAGCGGACTGTGCCACCGGCGGTCATTATGACCACGGCGTACAGCGACTATGCATTGCCCGCGATCCAGCAAGGCGCAGACGGCTACTTACTGAAGCCCATTAAGCGCGATGAACTCGAAGCCACCCTTGCTCGGGTGCGCAAAAGCCACCGCTTACAATCGTCGTCCGTTACCGCCCAAGCCGCACGGCGCATAAGTTTGCACTCGGATGGTACCGGTGAGCTGATTGATGTCAGCGCCGTTTGTTATTGCAGTGCAGAAGAACGCTGGGTGAGCGTGGTCACAGACGACCGGGAATACGTGAGTCACCGCGCGCTAAAAGAGTGGGAAGAATTGGACGATACAGGGTTAGCGCGCATCCACCGCAGCCATCTGGTGCGTTTGGATGCCCTGCGGGCTATACAGCGTGAACAAGGGGTTTATTGGGTGACGCTGCGGAACAATGCGCGTCTGCCAGTGAGTCGGCGCCATGTGCGTACGCTGAGGGAGCACTTAAAGACCCGTTAAAACCGGGCATTACGCTGCAGTGATGATGCGGTACTTTTCCATCAATTGGTCTTTGCTTTCGACCCGATTCGGGTCCAGTGGTATGCAATCAACCGGACAGACTTGCTGACACTGCGGCTCGTCATAGTGACCCACGCACTCCGTGCACAGGTTGGGATCGATTACGTAAATCTCTTCACCTTCTGAAATCGCGCCGTTCGGGCATTCGGGTTCGCAAACATCGCAATTGATACAATCGTCGGTAATGATGAGCGCCATGGTGTTTTATGAACCTCTATTGAGCCAACTGACCGCTTTTTTCTTTCAAAGCGGCAGCCACCACCGGATGAACAAACTTGGCGACGTCACCGCCCAGCAATGATACTTCACGCACCAGCGTAGATGATATGAATGAGTAGTGTTCTGCCGGCGTCAAAAACAAACTTTCCATGTTATCGACCAGCGCACGGTTCATGTTCGCCAACTGAAATTCGTATTCGAAATCCGACACGGCGCGCAAACCGCGCAAAATCGCTTGCGCATTCTGCTCTTGCACGAAGTCCACCAGCAGATTGCGAAAACCGAGTACGGTGACGTTCGGGATATCCTGCAATACGGTTGTGGCCAGCTCAACGCGCTCGTCCAGGCTGAACAGCGGGCGCTTTTTCGGGCTCGCTGCGACGCCGACAACAATGTGGTCGAACAGTCGACTGGCGCGCTCAACCAGATCACGGTGACCGATGGTGATCGGATCAAAGGTACCGGGATAAACAATGGTCACCATAGTGTCACTCTCTCAGATTATGGCTGGGGAACGCATGGTAGCGCGAAACCCCAGCGCGACTCAACTTCCCACGAAATGTAGCGGGTGCGAGTGGATTTAGCGCCCAACCAAACGCTGCATCAACTTATGCACACCGCGGCCAAAGGGCGGAAAGATCAACGGGATGGCGCTGAGCCGACCATGACGCACCACCGCGCGGGCGTGCGAGAACGTCTGAAAGCCCTCAAAGCCATGGTAGGCACCCATACCCGAAGGCCCGATGCCACCGAAAGGCAGTTGATCATAGGCCACATGCACCAAGGCGTTATTGACCACCATGCCGCCACTGTGGGTTTCTGCTAACAAGGTTTCACGCGTGCGCGCATCGTAGCCGAAATAGTACAGCGCGAGCGGACGTGGCCGAGCGTTGATGTACGCTATGGCGTCCGCTTCTTGACGATAGGTCACCAGCGGCAACCACGGGCCGAAGATTTCTTCTTGCATCAAGGCTGTGTTGTCTGGCGCATCAGTAATCACCAACGGCGGCAGCTTGATCTGTTTCTGCCAGTCGTCAGCCAACGTCCATGGGGCGTGCCATTTCGCCCCGGCTTTAACGGCTTCGTTGAACCAACTCAACAGCCGTTTGCGCTGCCGGTCGTTCACCACGGCGCTGTAGTCCGGGTTCTCAATGTAGTCGGCGTAAAAGCCCGCCATTGCTTGCTTATAGTGCTCGATAAAGGCAGCGGCTTGGTCTTCTTGTACCAATACGTAGTCGGGTGCGACGCAGGTTTGTCCGGCGTTCATGCCCTTCGCAAAGGCAATCCGCTCGGCGGCTTCCTTAATCGGTGCCCGCGGGCCGATGAAGGCGGGCGACTTGCCGCCCAATTCCAGCGTCACGGGTGTCAGGTGCTCGGCCGCAGCACGCATCACCGCTTTACCCACGGTGGTCGACCCGGTAAACAGCAGGTGATCGAACGGCAGTTGCCCAAACGCCACGGCAACATCCACATCACCCTCCACCACCGTCACCAAGGAGCTGTCGAAATAGCGCGCCACCAAACTGGCAAAGCATGCAGAAAACTCGGGAGTCGCTTCGGACATCTTAATCATGGCGTGATTGCCTGCCGTCAGCGCACTGATCAATGGACCGGTGGCCAAATACAGCGGGTAGTTCCACGGCACAATGATGCCCGCAACGCCTTTGGGCTGATAGTGCACCGCTGCCCGGCTGGGCCAGAAGGTCCAATGCGAAAGGCGACGCTCCGGGCGCAGCCATCCCGGCATCTTCTTCAGGTGATAGTCGATCGCCGACAAGGTCGGAATGATTTCGGCAAACTGTGTTTCGTCATGACTGCGGTGACCAAAATCCACTGAAATAGCAGTGCAGATCAATTCCTGATTCTCCGCCACTAATCTACGCAATAAACGTAACCGACGCTTACGCTCCAGCAAATCAGGATAGCGCTGCGTTTCAAAAGCGGCTTTCTGGCGTGCAAATCGAGCTTCCAACGTTGGCTGCTCACTCATCATTCCGTCTCCTGTTTGTCGGTCGTGTCACCGCGCGCGATTTTGCGAATCAGATACTGCACCAAGGACCCACTCTTCTTGTCTTTTTCTACCGACCACATGGCACTCCACTGTGGCACGTAACTGGCCGGGGCTTCCAAATAAACCAATGCGCCATCACGCACTGCCGACGCTGTAGCCAAGGCTGCCACTGCTTGCTCGAACAGATCAGCGGCGAACGGTGGGTCCAGAAACACCACATCAAAGGTGTCTGGCGTTGTTTTGATCCAACTGAAGAAATCCGTCGCAGACACACGGCTACGCTTGGCACAGCGAAAGGTCTCAACCGTCTGCGTAATGGCCTTAGCCGCGACCGCATCGCGCTCAATGAAGGTGCAATGCGCAGCGTTCCGGCTCAGTGCCTCCAGTCCCAGTACGCCGCTGCCGGCGAAGCCGTCGAGCACCCGTCGTCCGGCGAGATCGTATTGTAGCCAGTTGAACAATCGTTCGCGCTCACGCTCTAAAGTAGGCCGCAACCCGGGCCGTACGGCAAAGTGAAAGCGACGGCCCCGCATATCACCACCGGTAATCCGCAAGCTGTTTTCACTGCGCTGCACGGCTGCCGTTTTGCTACTGCGTGGCACTGATGCGCTCCCGCCAAACGCGCGCGAACGTGGCGTAGTCCAGTGTGCGTGTGCGCGTCGTCTGCGTCGCCATATAGTCGGTACCCAGACCAAAGGCCGCCATGGTCATCATGTATCGGCTGATCTGCTGTACGCTGCGTTCAGTCTGATACGCTTGATTTAAAAACGCGTTTTGCACGCGTTCGAAGTCGGCTTCACTGGGCACCTCTCGGTGCTCTGGGTTCAGGGACGAATTGATCAGCGCAATACTACGCTCCCCACGATGATCCCAACTCAGCTGGATGTTGTAGCCCGCTAAACGCTCACTGAGCAATTCCGCCGCCATCAAAAAGGCCAACTGGTCTTGCGTGCCCGTGGGCGGGCTGATTAAACGCGTAATGGATGCTCGCGGTTGCGCCAAGAAAGGAATGGCCGGGCCTCGGCTGCGCGACAAAATACTTACCAGTTGTTCGGTCAAAGCCGCATTGAGGTCGCCCGCCAAGACATAGGTGGTCTCTGGCGATGGCGGCGGCAGCCACTCGGTTAAGAAGTCGAGGCTGACTTCAAGTGCGGCCTGCTCAACCGGGGAACGTAAATAGACGATGAACTGGTTGTTCCGGGCCGTGGTGACCAAGTCCTGTGAATCAGGAATGGGGATACGTGCCGTCGGCAGACGAGGCTCCAAGATACCTATTTCTACCACGCCGCTGCCCGGCAAGGCCGCCCACCAGACAGGCTGACCACTCAAGCGTTCGCGCTGCACCGCCACTTGGCCCATATCAAAGAGCGTTTGTAGCGGCTCAGAATTGGCGCTGTTGGGCGAGTCGTCATCAGCACCCATTTCATTCAGCACGTAGATCAGTGGAATCAACACGAAAATGAGGATCCACATATTACGGCGGCTGAATAACTTTTTGTCTTCTGTCTGCTGCTCTGTCACAACTAATACACACGTCTCAGTTTTGCTACATTCTGCATTCTGTTAGGATTCATCGCCAGTATTTCTCTATTATTAGTTATTAGTCTCCCATCGGACGTCTTTCATGTTTGGTTTTGGTAAAAAGAACAAATCGACCCCTGTTGCCGCTGAAAGCGCGCCTGTTGACGACCAATCCACCGGTCTGTTTGGCAAGGTGCTCACTGGCTTGGGTAAAACACGTGCGCATCTGAGCGACGGCCTGACGCAGCTGTTTTTGGGGCGCAAAGAAATCGACGACGCCCTACTGGAGGACATTGAAACCCAGCTACTGAGCGCTGATGTCGGCATCGCCGCCACGTCGGACATCATTGCCGAACTGACCGCGCGCGTGCAACGCAAAGACCTTAAAGACGTAGAAGCCCTACAAAATGCCCTGCAACAGCAATTAGCTGCCTTGCTGGAACCGGTCAGCAAACCGCTGGACACCTCAACCCATAAGCCCTTTGTGATCTTAATGGTTGGCATCAACGGTGTGGGTAAAACCACCACCATTGGCAAACTCGCCCACCAATTTAAAGCCGAAGGAAAATCCGTTCTACTGGCCGCCGGAGACACCTTTCGGGCCGCAGCCGTTGAGCAGTTGCAAAGCTGGGGCGAGCGCAACGACGTGCCGGTGATCGCGCAGCATACCGGGGCTGACAGTGCTTCGGTGCTGTTTGATGCCCTGCAAGCCGCGCATAAACGTGAAGTCGATGTATTGATTGCTGACACGGCAGGACGTTTGCACAACAAAGACAACCTGATGAACGAACTGGAAAAGGTCGTTCGAGTCATGCGCAAGCTGGATCCTGATGCCCCGCACGAAGTCATGCTGGTGCTCGACGCAGGTACCGGCCAGAATGCGGTAATGCAGACCAAAACATTCCTTGAAGCGGTCGGTGTAACCGGCCTGACCCTGACCAAGCTCGACGGCACCGCCAAGGGCGGCGTGATCTTTGCTCTGGCCAAGCAGTTTGGCTTGCCCGTGCGCTACATCGGTGTCGGCGAGCAAGCAGCGGATTTACGCCCTTTTAACGCTGAAGAATTCAGCACCGCGCTATTCAACCGGGAGCCACCCAACGCATGATCCTGCTTGATCAGGTCACCAAACGCTACGACGGCGGGCACGAAGCACTGCGCAACGTGAACCTGCACATCGAAAAAGGCGAGATGGTGTTCATCACCGGACACAGCGGCGCGGGCAAAAGTACGCTGCTGCGCCTGATCACCCGCATCGACATCGCTACCACCGGCCAAGTGCGGGTCAACGGACAAATGCTGAACCGCATGCGCAAAGGGCAGATCCCCTTTTATCGGCGCGAAATCGGTATGGTGTTTCAAAACCACCAACTGTTGATGGATCGCACGGTCTTTGAGAATGTGGCCCTGCCGTTGCGGGTCGCCGGCTGCACCACGCAGGATATTCAACGCCGCGTGCGCGCTGCGCTCGACAAAGTCGGCTTACTGAAGCGGGAAAAGTATTTCCCCATGATGTTGTCCGGCGGTGAACAGCAACGCGTGGGCATCGCGCGCGCCGTGGTCAATAAACCGACTATTTTGCTCGCCGACGAGCCCACCGGTAACCTTGACCCCGTATTGTCACGCGACGTCATGAACCTGTTTGCTGAATTCAACCGCGTCGGCACCACCGTGGTTATAGCCAGCCACGACCTCGGGTTGATCGCCCGTATGCCCTACCGCGTTATTACACTGCGCGAAGGCCAGTTGGTGAAGTCATCAGCCTTGGAGGGCATTCGCAGTGGCCTCTAAGAACGCTAAGAAGAAGCCCGTCAATCGCATGAAACGGCGCGGTTATACGCCGCGCGAGTTCAATAGCCACGCTTGGCTCAGCCACCATCGTCACTTGTTTTTGGAAAGCCTGCGTGATGTTGTAAAGCAACCCTTCTCTAACGCCTTGACCTGGCTGGTGATTGCCGTCGCTCTCGCGTTGCCCGCTTTACTGTACGTGACACAAAAAAACCTTGAGCAGTTGGCCGGGCAGTGGCAAGACGGCGCTCAAGTGTCTTTATTTTTGTACGACCGCGTGCCTGAACGTGAAGGCCGCCTGTTGGCGCTGGATATTCGTGACCGTCCGGAAGTGCGCGAAGCGTGGTATCTATCGAAACAAGAAGCCATGGCCGACTTTGCCAGTTGGCTGGATATGGGTGGCGTGATTGAATCACTCGACAACAACCCCCTGCCCGCCACCATTGTTGTGCTGCCGGTCAGTCAAACCCGCACCGACATCGAAGTACTCGGTGAATTGCTTGGCGGACTGCCCGAGGTCGCGGATCTGCAGTTAGACATTGAATGGGTGCAGCGCCTAGAAAATATCAATGACTTCCTGCGGCGCGCCATGCTGGCGATTGCCTCGGTGCTGGGCTTAACGGTGCTGCTCGTCGTCGGCAACACCATGCGCATGGCCACCGAAGCGCGGCGCGATGAGATAATGGTGGTCAAATTGGTCGGCGCAACGCACAGCTTCGTGCGGCGGCCATTCTTATACATGGGGCTGTGGTACGGCTTCTTCGGCGGTATTATGGCCTGCGCACTGGTCTGGACCAGTCTTGCCCTCCTCAATGAGCCGGTCAGCACGCTGGCTCAGAGCTACGGCAGCGCCATGCAACTGCGTTCGCTCCACATCAGTGAAGGCTTGTTGTTGCTGATTTCAGCGGTGTTACTCAGCATACTCAGTACCTGGGTTACGGTATCACGACGCTTGGCGCATATTGAGCCTAATCCAGTCTTGTAAGCCAAACGTAAAAGCAGTGCAGATATAGGGTGTTTTTACGAATTATGCTATCATATTGCCGGATGGCATAGTGTTGAACCATAACACCTAGCCGACAATTGTTTCGAGGTGAAAAGACCGACATGACCAAACAGCTACCGGTTTTAGCAATCGACACCATGAGCCCTGGTGGCAACCTGGAATCTTATATTCAGGCGGTCAACAGTGTGCAAGTGCTGACGCCGGAAGAAGAGCGGACACTGGCCGAAGAACTGTATTACCACGGCGACCTGTCTGCTGCCCGTCAGCTGGTGCTTTCGCACATGCGTTTTGTGGTGCACATCGCGCGCAGCTACTCTGGCTACGGCCTACCCTTAGCTGACCTGATTCAGGAAGGCAACGTGGGCCTGATGAAAGCCGTTAAGCGGTTCAACCCGGAAGTGGGCGTGCGCCTCGTATCCTTTGCGGTGCATTGGATCAAGGCCGAGATGCACGAATACATCTTGCGCAATTGGCGTATCGTGAAAATCGCGACCACCAAAGCGCAGCGCAAACTGTTCTTCAATCTGCGCAGCTCGAAGAAAAGCCTCGGCTGGTTGAACCCAGAAGAAGCGCAGCGTATTGCTGATGATCTCGGTGTATCACAGAAGATCGTCTACGACATGGAAGGCCGCCTGACCGCTCAGGACGCCACCTTTGATGCCGATGACGACGATGAAGATACCCCGTTCGCTCCGGCTAATTACCTGAGCGACCAGCGTTACGACCCGGCACGCCAAGTTGAAATGGCGAACACCGAAGACGACGCCAATGACCGCCTGTACGCCGCCTTGGAAAATCTGGACGACCGCAGTCGGGACATTCTGAACCAACGTTGGTTGGGTGATCAGAAGAGCACTTTGCACGAACTGGCGGACCAGTACGGCGTGTCAGCTGAGCGCATTCGCCAGTTAGAAAAGAATGCCATGAAGAAGATTAAAGAGGCCATGAGCGAGGCCTCTTTCGCCTGACACCGACTAAAAACCTCTTTTTCTCAATCTGGCGTTGTTAAAAATGGCCTCGAAATGCTCGTTTACTCACAGTAAACTGCGCGTTCTTGGCCATTTTTGCCTAGCCAGATTATCGCCTCCGAGGTTTTTACACTCCTAACACTCGCTATAATCAAGAGCTTGCGGCTTTTTCGTTTCTATCAAGAGATACACTGCGTGAATCAACGACATCTACTGATCGCCTGTGGCGGTATTGGTGCGCTGGCCATTGGCTTGGGTGCCTTGGGTGGCCATGCGCTGCGCGATGTGCTGAGCGTCGAACAATTAGCCACATGGGAAACCGCCACACGCTATCTGGTGTGGCATGTACTGGCCGCCTTGGTATTGACCTTGGCCCACCCACATTTTTGGCGCTGGCCCGCCGCTGTTTTGCTGACCGGCGGCGTCTTGTTCGGCGGCAGCCTGTACCTGTGGTTACTGACCGACCTGCGTTGGCTGACCTTTATTACTCCGCTGGGTGGTTTCACCATGATCGGCGGCTGGTTAACCCTTCTGATTAAAAGTATTCAATATGAACCCTGAAGAACCGCTCTTCAAGCGCACCATTCGTAGCTTCGTGATGCGTACTGGGCGCATGACCCCCGGCCAGGAAAAAGCCTTGAACGAGCAATGGCCGCTGTACGGCATTGACGCCGACGGCACCCCGCTGGATTTCGCTCAGTTGTTCGGCCGCCAAGCACCCGTGGTGCTGGAAATCGGTTTTGGTATGGGTGACTCGCTGCTCGACATGGCACAGGTGTCACCCGACAAAGACTTCATCGGCATTGAAGTCCATTTGCCCGGCGTTGGTCGTTTGATGAATCGCGCCCACGAAGCGGGCACCACCAATCTGAAAGTCATGAAAGAAGACGCTGTCGAGATACTGAAGAAGCAGGTGCCCGACGCCAGCTTGGCAGGTGTGCAGATCTTCTTTCCCGACCCCTGGCACAAAAAGAAGCACAACAAACGCCGCATTGTGCAGCCCGAGTTTGTGGCCTTGCTGGCGCAGAAAATGGTACCCGGTGCGGTGTTGCATTTAGCGACCGATTGGGAAAATTACGCCGAACATATGATGGAAGTCATGACTGCCGCGCCGGATTTCAGCAACACCCAAGGTGCTGGCCAGTTCACCGCCGGACGCCCGGAATTTCGGCCGGAGACCAAGTTTGAACGGCGCGGCCATAAACTGGGCCACGGTGTCTGGGATTTATTGTTCGAGCGAACTTAACAAGAAATATAGCGATCAGTACCAACCCACACCCAGATTGACCTCAACCTGCCACGACATGTCGTGGCGCATCTTACCTATGGGCGTGATGTACACGCGGTCAATCCAGAACGCATGTCCCACACCCAATTCGCCCAAAATGGGTTCATTACTGTGCAGGCGTGAACCGACCTGAAAAATGTAACCCGAACGCAATGCGCCCGTGCGGTAATAACGTACCGAGGGCGTCAGCATCAACCCTTCGTTGTCTTCACGAAAGTCGATACCTACACCACTCCCCCAAGAAAAGTGATCCGACAGGCGGCGCTCATAACCCACATTCGGGTGGCCTTGGAACCACCAGCCCATATCGGTGCCCGCTGCTTGTCTTAGCCCTGCGGCTTGCACTTGAGTTGCGCCGAGCAAACACAGCATGATGGCTGCTACCTTGACCGAACTTACCTTCACTCTCACCGCCGTTGCTCCGTGTTAATCGTTTGCTTCAATAGGGTTCATCGCTTTGGATGGTCAGGCCGGCTGCCCGCCCCTGCAAGTGATCGGAATCCGATTCCTGATCCAGTTTGATCATCAGACGCAGGTCATTGGCCGAATCCGCATGGGCCAAGGCGTCCTCATAGGTGATCTCGCCCGCCGAATACAACTCGAACAATGCCTGATCAAACGTCTGCATCCCGACATCATTACTCTTTGCCATCAAATCTTTGAGTGCATGTACTTCACCTTTACGAATCAGGTCCGACACCAAGGGTGTATTCAACAGCACTTCAACCACCGCACGGCGACTTTTGCCATCCGGCGTAGGGATCAACTGCTGCGCGACGATAGCGCGCAAGTTCAATGACAAATCCATCCACAGTTGGCGCTGCTTATCAGACGGAAAGAAGTGCATGATGCGGTCTAACGCTTGGTTGGCGTTGTTGGCGTGCATGGTCGCCAAGCACAGATGGCCTGTCTCCGCGAACGCAATGGCGTAATTCATGGTTTCGGTGGAGCGTACTTCACCGATCATGATGACATCGGGCGCTTGGCGCAGGGCGTTCTTAAGGCCGACTTCAAAGCTCTCGGTGTCAATGCCCACTTCACGCTGGGTAACGATACACCCTTCGTGCTGATGGATAAATTCGATCGGGTCTTCGATGCTGATGATGTGGCCGCGCGAATGCCGATTACGATGCCCTAGCATGGCGGCCAACGAGGTCGACTTACCCGCCCCTGTCGCCCCGACAAAGATCACCAGTCCGCGTTTGGCCATGGCCAATTGCTTTAACGATTCTGGCAAACGCAATTCATCCATTTTTGGAATATTGACTTCGATACGGCGCAATACCATGGCCGCTAGGTTGCGCTGATGCATGGCACTGACGCGGAACCGACCAATGCCCCGCGCACTGATAGCGAAGTTGCATTCTTGTGTCTCGGTGAACTCTCGCCGCTGCTTTTCCGTCATTACGGAGAACACCATTTCGCGCGTCTGCTCCGGCGTCAACGGGGACTTCGTAACCGGTACAATACGCCCGTTGACCTTGATACTGGGTGCGACACCAGCGGTGATAAAGAGGTCGGAGGCACCTTTATCGACCATGACGCGGAGTAAGGCTTCAAAATCCATAATCGTGTTCCGTTAGAAATTTTCCGGTGACTTGGCTTTATGCCGCGCTTCTTCCGTTGTAATGACGCCTTTCTGCACCAAGTTGTGTAATGACTGATCCATGGTGATCATGCCTTGCGCCGCACCGGTTTGGATAGCGCTGTACATCTGCGCTACCTTATCTTCACGGATCAGGTTACGAATCGCTGAGGTACCGCGCATGATCTCGTGCGCCGCGACGCGCCCACCGCCTTTGCGTTTGAGTAGGGTTTGCGAAATAACGGCTTGCAGCGATTCCGACAGCATCGAACGTACCATGGATTTTTCCTCGGCCGGAAAAACGTCGATGATACGGTCAATGGTTTTGGCCGCCGAGGTCGTGTGTAGTGTACCGAACACGACGTGCCCGGTTTCCGCCGCCGTCAACGCGAGGCGAATGGTTTCGATATCGCGCATCTCACCAACAAGAATGATATCAGGATCTTCCCGCAGCGCGGAACGCAGTGCTTCGTTAAAGCCTAAAGTATCGCGCCCGACTTCGCGCTGGTTCACCAAGCACCGCTTGCTCTCGTGTACGAATTCGATTGGGTCTTCCACCGTCAGCACGTGCTCGTATCGATTTTCGTTGATGTGGTTGATCATCGCTGCCAAGGTGGTCGATTTACCCGAACCCGTTGGCCCCGTTACCAACACCAAGCCGCGCGGTGCGCTGGCGATGTCTTTGAACACTTCACCCATGCCGAGGTCTTCCATGCTCAGCACCTTGGAAGGGATGGTACGAAACACGGCGCCGGCACCCCGGTTATGGTTGAACGCGTTAACACGAAAACGCGCCACGCCGGGCACTTCAAAAGAAAAGTCGGTCTCCAGAAACTCCTCGTAATCTTTGCGTTGTTTGTCGTTCATGATGTCGTAAATCAAGCCATGCACTTCTTTATGCGACATAGCAGGCAGATTAATACGGCGCACATCGCCGTCGACGCGAATCATGGGCGGCAAATTGGCGGACAAATGCAAGTCAGATGCGTTCTGCTTCGCGCTGAACGCCAAGAGTTCTGTAATATCCATGCTAATCCTCTGGATGAGTGGTTTTGCCGACGACATTAGAAGGCTAGAATACGGGCTTCTGCATTCAGGCGGCAATAATGGCTAACATAACAGAGCGCTGGCATTCAGTCCGTGAAAAGGTCGACACTGTGGCGAAACAATCCGGCCGCAAACCGGAAGATGTGCGAGTACTTGCCGTCAGTAAGACATTCCCGGCCACCGCCGTGGTAGAAGCCTGGCGGGCGGGTGCCCGTGAATTCGGTGAAAACTACGTACAAGAAGGTATCGAGAAGATACAATCGTTGCCGGATATCGCCGCCGTGTGGCATTTTATCGGGCCGTTGCAGTCGAACAAAACACGTCCGGTGGCCACCCATTTTGATTGGGTACACACCATTGATCGTTTGAAGGTCGCCCAGCGCTTGAACGATCAACGTCCAGACGATCAAGCGCCGCTGCAGGTGTGTTTGCAGGTCAACATCAGCGCCGACCCCGACAAGGCGGGCGTTGAAGAAAATGAAATTCTTGCCTTAGCAGAAGCCGTACAGGCGTTGCCTCGGTTGCAACTGCGTGGTTTGATGACCATTCCAGCGTTGGATCTTAGCCCAGCGGACTTAGCGCAACAATTTCAGCGCATGCAGACTTGGTTAGAGCGTTTAAAAGCGCTGTATCCTTCGGTAGATACCTTGTCGATGGGCATGAGTGACGATCTTGAGCTGGCCGTTAAACACGGCAGCACGTGCGTCCGTATCGGGCGCGGTATTTTTGGTGATCGCACCGCCAAGCCAAGCAACCACGAATAAAGAGGTAACACATGCAGCATTCTTCCCGCATCGCCTTCATCGGCGTGGGTAACATGGCCGGCGCCATTGCCGCTGGCATGATAAAAAACGGGTTTGCCCGTGATGACGTATTGGGTACCACGCGCTCGGCAGACAGCGCCCGACACGCCACCGAGACGTATGGCATAGCGGTTGGCACTGACAACGCGGCGGCGATCAGTCAAGCCGATGTCGTCGTACTCGCGGTCAAACCGCAAATGATGTACGACACCTGCCAAACGCTGAAGGCAGCGATACAGGCACGTAATCCCTTAGTGGTATCCGTCGCCGCAGGTATTCGTGCGGAAGACCTCGACCGCTGGCTGGGTGGCGACCTGGCCGTAGTTCGCTGCATGCCCAACACGCCGTCCATGTTGGGTGCCGGCATGAGTGGCCTGTACGCCAATGATCGTACTACTAAAGCACAAAAAACACTGTGTACCCGTATTTTCAACGCCGTAGGCAGCACCGTTTGGGTAGACCGTGAGGAAGACATGCATACGGTAACGGCGATTTCGGGCAGTGGCCCGGCGTATTTTTATCGTTTTGTCGAAGCCCTAATGAAAGCCGGACAAGCACGCGGCTTAAGCGAGCAACAAGCGCATCAGTTGGCTACCTGTACGGCATTAGGCGCGGCGCGTATGATGACGGAAACCGAAGACAGCCCCGCGCTGCTACGGCAGAAAGTCTGTTCACCCAAAGGCACCACGGAACAGGCCATCATGACCTTTGATCGTGAAGGCTTGGATACACTGGTAGATCACGCAGTACAGGCCTGTTTTGGCCGCAGTGAAGAGCTGGCACGCGAGCTGGCAAATACAGACACCTAGGAGCGTTTCATGGCAGAGATTTTAGTACTGGTTCTGAAGACGGCGTTTGCCATTGTCTTGATTGCCACGTCGGCGCGTTTTTTGGCGCAATTTGGTCGACCCGATCCGCGCAATCCGATAGCGGATACCACCATTCGTATTTCACAGCCGTTTATGGGGCCGTTGCGCCGTGTAATTCCCGGCGTTGCCGGGTTCGACATTTCAGGGTTGGTGGTCATTTGGGCGGCCCAGGCGATATTGGCTGCGTTGTTGATTGCCTTAGTTTACGGCAACAGCCCAGCTAATTTTATCGGGCCGCTGTTGGTCGGCGCGCTGTTTGCGACACTTGGGTTGGTGCTTGAAGTACTGCGCTGGTCGATGATCATCGTCGCCATCGGCAGTTGGCTCACCGGTGGGCAGCCGAACCCAATGCTGGGATTTTTAGCACAGATGATCGAACCTTTTGTCGCGCCCTTCCGCAAGCTGAACCTGCAAATCGGCGTACTGGATTTGAGCTATATACTGGCCTTTATGGTGCTGTACATCGCTAAGATGATGTTGGTCGCGGTGGCTACCAGCACCATTGGCAACTTACGCATCTTATTCGTCGGCTTGTAGACTGGGCTCTAACCCTAATTAGATCGGCCGATTCGTCGGCCGCGCTATTTCTGGCCAACCATTCCTTCTTATCGCTATCAAGCAACGGGACGACATTGAACGAGAAACTGGCTAACAGCGTGGGCATTGTAACCCCGCAACGCATGGTATTTGATGAACCACTCCCGCTGCGCAGCGGCCGGGTGTTGGAACAGTACGAGCTGGTGTACGAAACCTACGGCACCCTGAATGCCGATAAATCGAACGCCATTTTGATCTGCCACGCGCTGAGTGGGCATCATCATGCCGCCGGCTATCACAGCGCCGAAGACACCAAGCCCGGTTGGTGGAACGACTGCATTGGCCCCGGCAAAGCCATCGATACCAACCAGTATTTCGTGCTGAGCTTGAACAACCTCGGTGGCTGCCACGGCAGTACCGGGCCGACCAGCATTAACCCCGCCACCGGCAAGATCTGGGGGCCGGATTTCCCGGTCTTCGCGGTACGCGACTGGGTGAAGAGCCAAGCCCGACTGGCCGATGCCTTGGGTATTCCGTCGTGGTTGGCCGTTGTGGGCGGCAGTTTGGGTGGTATGCAAGCACTGCGCTGGTCCATCGACTACCCCGAGCGCGTGCGCGCCTGCGCCATCATTGCCTCGGCACCCAAGCTCACGGCGCAAAACATCGGCTTTAATGAAGTGGCACGCCAAGCCATCATTAATGACCCTGATTTCCACGAAGGGCGCTACATCGAGCACAACGCCTACCCCAAACAAGGGTTGTCACTGGCGCGCATGCTCGGCCACATTACTTATTTGTCCGACGAGAGCATGCGCGAAAAATTCGGCCGTGACCTGCGTAAGGGCACCTTGAGCTTTGACTACGACGTCGACTTTCAAGTTGAAAGCTACTTACGCTACCAAGGTGAGCAGTTTTCGGCGAATTTCGACGCCAATACCTACTTGTTAATGACCAAAGCCTTGGATTATTTTGATCCAGCGGCCGATCACGACGGCGATTTGGCGCGCTGCCTTGCCCAAGCCACCGCCCGTTTTCTGGTGATTTCATTTTCGACCGACTGGCGCTTTGCCCCGGCGCGCAGCGAAGAGATCGTGAACGCCCTGATTCACGCCGGTAAGGACGTGTCCTATATGGAAATCGATGCTCCGCAAGGCCACGATGCCTTCTTGTTCCCGATTGACCCCTACGTAAACGCTTTATCGGGGTTTCTGGCTCGCACACAGGCTGAACACGCATCCGAAGCACCTACTCAAACAAGCTCGGAGGTGACCGCTGATGCGCGCTGATCTGGACATTATTGCCGAGTGGATCCCCGAAGGCAGTCGAGTACTCGACTTGGGTTGCGGTGACGGCGAACTGTTGGCGCAACTGAAAGATCAGCGCCACGCTTATGGACTGGGCGTAGAGATCGAAGAAGGTCGCATCATCGAGTGTATTCGCAAAGGCGTGCCCGTGGTGCAAAAGAACCTCGATACCGGGTTGGGCAATTTTCGCGACCAAAGCTTCGATATGGTCTTGATGACACAGTCGCTGCAACAAATGAAAGCGCCCGACCGCACCTTGCGCGAGATGCTGCGCATCGGTCGCGAAGCCATTGTCACATTTCCGAACTTCGGTCACTGGAGCACCCGGCGCTACTTGAGCTTTCAAGGCCGCATGCCGATGTCGAATGTGCTGCCTTACAGTTGGTACGACACCCCCAACATTCACCTGTGTACGTTCAAAGACTTTGAGCAGCTGTGCGCTGATCTTAACTTCCGTATCAAACGGCGCACGGTGACCGACCACCAACATCGGTCACGCAAACTGATTAACCTGATGCCCAACTTCCTCGGTGAAGTGGCCATTTACCACATTGAGAACAACGCATGATGTTTATTTCTACCTTAAGCCGTCGCACCGCGCTCTGCGCCATGGCGTTATTGCTGACTTGCTTATCATCTGGCGCGCTGGCCCAGAGCGGTCAACGCCAAGTGCACGGCTCTTGGGAAGCGCATTACATTGTGCTGCCCACCACCGCCCTACAACCTGAAATTGCCGCACGTAACGGCATTACGCGCTCGAACAACATGGCGTTCATCAACATCTCCATCTTGGATGCGCGCCAGTCACCGGCGACGCCACACCCCGCCACGCTCAGCGGACAGGCACTTAACCTGGTTGGTCAGCCTGTACCGCTGGAGTTCCGCACCATCACTGAAGGTCAGGCGATTTACCATATAGCGGTCTTTCGTTTTTCGCACCGTGAAATCCTGCGCTTCCAACTGGATTTTCAACCCGAAGGCGACGCGCGCAGTTACGCGTTACGGTTCAGTCAGCCCATCTACCGCGAGGATCGCCCATGAGCCATCAAATCGTATTGGCCAGCGGTAATGCCGGCAAATTAGACGAGTTTCAAGGCTTGCTGCTTGATCTGCAGGTTGAAGTAAAACCACAAAGTGATTTTCGCGTCAGTGACGCTGACGAGACCGGTCTTACCTTTATTGAAAATGCCATTTTGAAAGCCCGGCACGCCGCACGCATCACCGGATTGCCCGCCTTAGCCGATGATTCCGGCCTGGAAATCGACCATCTGAACGGCGCACCGGGCATCTATTCGGCGCGTTACTGCGGCACCCACGGTGACGACGCCGGACATATCGCCAAGGTGCTCGCTGAGCTCGACGGTGTACCGGAAGCACAGCGCACGGCGCGCTTTGTCTGCGTACTGGCGCTACTGCGCCACGGTGACGACCCTCGGCCATTGATCTGCCAGGGTACGTGGGAAGGCCGTATTCTCACCGCACCACAGGGTGAAGGCGGCTTTGGTTACGACCCTATTTTCTATGTACCCGACCATAATTGCAGTGCTTCTGAACTGCCCAAATCGCTGAAAAACCAACTCAGCCACCGCGGCCAAGCGGCCCGTCAATTACAACAACAGATTCAACATTGGCTGGCATAGATATGAACGCCCTCGTGCCCGGCAACATACCGCTGGGCTTGTACGTGCACTTTCCGTGGTGCGTACGAAAATGCCCCTACTGCGATTTCAACTCGCACACCCATCAAGGCGAACTGCCGGAAACGGCTTATGTCAGCCAGCTTATCGGTGACCTCACGGCCGAACTGGCCCGCGTACCCGAGCGCCGTATCAGCAGTGTGTTTTTTGGTGGCGGCACGCCCAGCTTAATCAGCGGCCGGGAATTGACCCGCTTTCTGGATGCCTTGCGTGGCAGTGGCCAACTGGCGGACGACGCCGAAATCACCCTTGAAGCCAACCCTGGCACGGTCGAACGTCAGTATTTTGCCGACTACGTGGCCGCCGGTGTAAATCGCTTTTCGCTCGGCGTGCAATCGTTCGACGACCACGCCTTGACGGCGCTGGGGCGCATTCACAACGGCGACGATGTATATCGCGCCTGGGACTTACTGCAACAACTCAACGTACAGCGTATTAACATAGACTTGATGCACGGCCTGCCCGAGCAAACGCCCGCAGGCGCACTGGATGACCTTAATAAAGCGCTAACCCTCGACCCCGGACACCTGTCGTGGTACCAACTGACCATTGAGCCCAATACGGTTTTCTATCGCCAACAACCCACCCTCCCCAGCGACGACGTATTGGAAACCATCGAACTTGAAGGCCAAGCCTTACTGGCCGCCCACGGTTATGCACAATACGAAATTTCCGCCTACGCCAAACCGGGCCACGACTGCCGCCACAACCAAACATACTGGACTTTTGGCGACTACCTAGGCATTGGCGCCGGGGCGCATGGCAAAATCACCACTCCTGAAGGCGTGCTGCGCACCCAGCGTACTCGCATGCCCGAGCACTACCAAAACGCCATCGACTTTGGCCGCAAAGTGCATACGGTCGCCAGCGAAGACCTGCCGTTTGAGTACATGCTGAACGCCCTGCGCTTGAAACAAGGCACGCCGCATCCGATGTTCAGCGAACGCACCGGCTTGCCCCTCAGCGCCCTTGAGCCCGCACTGAGCCAATGGCAACAAAAGGGCATGATGCGCAACGAACGGCATGCCCTGACCGAGCGTGGTTGGTGGTTCTATAACGATGTGGCTGGCGCCTTTATTGCATCATAAGCCATTGTAAAAGTGCGCTGAACACGACATTAATAGCGCAACATAATTGCATTAACAAAAACCTTGTGCTAAAAACCGCGCTTGGCAGAACAAAATATTATAAGAAAGGACGGCACATGCCCGACTGGAGCACCCAACTCAAAACCCACGGACTGCGTGCCACCGCTGCGGCTCAAGCCGTATTAGCGGAGCTGCATACAGCGCCGACTACCTTGTCGCACGACGAACTCTTGACCCGCATAACGGGTCGACTGGGAGATCGTACGCCAGACCGGGTAACGGTGTATCGGGTGTTGGAACGCTTGATCGACGTCGGCTTGGTGTCTTCGCTGGCAACTATTGGCCGCGCCCGACGGTTCAGCGTAATGAAACGCGACACGCAAGCACAGTTTGAGTGCAACCGCTGTCACCGCATTACGGCAATGACCTCTGACCCGCAGCTACAAAAAGCGGTGGCCGTTATTCACCAACGTCTTCAACAAATGGGTATGACGGCGCTGCATCCTGCCATTGCCACACACGGCTTATGCGCCGATTGTGCAGGGAGCGCCTAATGATTCGCCGGTTAACCACCTTACCCATCCCCCGCACACACCTGTTCCTTATGATCGCACTGGCACTGGTCGCATTGATCGCCGCCTTTTTGGTACCGAGTTCGGCCGACGGTACAGCCCAGCCACAAGAGGAACAGGTCGCCTTTATCATGCCATCCGATGCGCAGAGCATTGAGCCAGCATGGGGTTTGCCCGGCCCTACGGAAATGCGTTACACCGTGCAGGACGGTGATACGCTGAGCACTATCTTTGACCGTCTTGGCTTGGGCCAGACGGTGATGTACCAAATTCTGGGCGCCGATGAAGCCGTATTGGCCTTGGACACCATTCGTCCCGGTCAAACACTCTGGATGCGTTTTTCCCCGGAAACCTTGGTATTACAAGAAATGGAGCTGTTCATTCACGCCGGTAACCGCATCGTTTATCGACGCGTGAACGATACGTTGTTTGAATACGACGAATTGATTAATGACGGTGAGTGGCGCAGCGAATTAGTCAGTGGCGAAATTGCCGGTATTTTCTATCTCTCAGCACAACGCGCTGGATTATCCGTCGCCGAAACCGCCACGGTCACCACGGTCTTTCAAGATCGTCTGGATTTTGCGCGCTCTATTCAAGCGGGTGATCGCTTTCAAGTCGTGCGCAGTGTGCAATACGTCGACGGTGAACCGACCGGACAAACACGCATTGAAAGTGCCCGCATTCAACGCCGCAATCAAGAGCTTAGCGCGTTCTTATTCAGTGACGGGCGTTATTACGACAACGACGGACAAAGTCTGGCGCGCGCCTTTATGCGCTTGCCCTTGTCACGCCAGTACCGCATTAGCTCGTCGTTTAACCTTCGTCGCCAGCATCCCATCACCGGGCGTATTTCACCCCATAACGGTACCGATTTTGCGATGCCCATTGGCACCCCGGTACTGACCACTGGCGACGGTGTCGTCACCCGTGTGGGCAACCACCCCTTCGCGGGGCGTTATGTTGAGATTCAACACGGCGGACAATACAAAACGCGCTATTTGCATTTAGATCGAGTGTTGGTGAATCGTGGGCAAACCGTTGCCCGTGGTCAGCGCATTGCTCAGAGTGGCAATACGGGTCGCTCAACCGGCCCTCACCTGCATTTTGAGTTGCACATCAATGGTCGACCGGTAAACCCAATGACCGCCAATATTCCATTGGCGCAATCCGTTCCGGATGAAGAGTTGCCCGCCTTCGATCAACGTGTACAAGAGCAGACGGCGCAATTAAACGGCGTGGGTGTGGTGCTGGCGGTACAAGATGAACTGGATGCCAATCGCCTGTAAAGAGGCTAGCGGCGTATTCAGTCAACCAATTCCGCCACGTACGACGTCAGCACTTTGATCTTGGGGTCTTTAAGGCCATTGAGCTGATACACGTCACAAAACCCATAACGCGACCCGCCATTCGGCGCCTGCAGTTCACCATTCACCGCCGCCGTGCGACCGTGCGTAATAATGTTGTGGATGGTCAACGTCATGATTTCATTCGATGCCATTTCGCGCAACGCGTGTGCCATATTGTCTTTGCCCACGATGGTATGATCACCGGCCATGGCCCATTCGATGTCATCAGTCACCATGCTCAATACCGCATCAATATCGTTACTGGCAAAGGCCTCGTTAAAAGCTCTCAACTTCAATTGCAATTCAGTGGTGACCATGAAGACTCCGGGCGCTGCGATAGCGCGCTATTGTGGGGGTAAGGCGATGCTGTGCATTGGCCAATCGGCCAGGTTATCCAGACTGTCGAACCATGACTGAAATATCAGCGCGGCGGCTTGGCTGTCGACCGAATGTTGACCGAAATCCGTTACTCCGCGTGCGCGCTCGATGCGTTTGATGGCATCGGACGTGAGACGTTCATCCCACGCCAGCGCAGGCAACGCAAAGCGGCCGTGCAAGCGCTTACGAAACTTATCGGCGCGCCGTGTCATGTCGCTGGCGCTGCCGTCCATATTCAGCGGCAAGCCGACGATCACCCCGGCTGGCTTCCATTCACCCAGCAACACCTCAATGGCATTCCAGTCCGGGTGGCCGTTCTGCATGGCCATTGGGTTCAGTGGACGCGCCGTACCGGTGACCGTCTGCCCGGCGGCCACCCCCATGCGCTTGATGCCGTAATCGAACACCAAAAAATTAAGTGCCTGCATGGTGATCAACCCGTGGTCATGGGTTGGTCAACATCAAAACGGAAGGTCCGGATGATTTCCAGTAAATCGAAGTCCTCGCGCATTTCCGCACTGAAGGGCTCAAACGGGGCCGACTGCAACACAATGCGCCGCGCGGCGTCATCCAATAACGCCTGGCCGGAGCTTTCGAGCATGCTGACGGAATGCAGATCGCCACTCGCGGTAATGCTGACCAAAAGACGCACGTTGCCGCGCATCCGTTGCGCGCGGGCGGCTTGCGGGTAATTGGCATTGCCTAAACGCTCAACTTTTTCCAACCACGCTTGGACATAGGCGGCTTCTGAGGCGGCACGGGTAGATACCGCCGTCAGCGTGCGCACACGCGGCCGGTTGGCGTAACTTTGGCGACGATTATCCAGCATGGCACGCAGCGTGGCGATGTCCATGCTGGCGGTTTGAGTGAGGTCAATATCCGGCGCATCCTGCACACTGTCTTCTGGTTCTGGCAAAGGTGCCAAGCCCCAACTCGCGTCACCATAGGCAACAATAAGCCGTTGCGTGAGCGGCTCAAACGGTGCCGATGCGGTCACCGGGGCCGGCTCCACCTCGCGCACTACGTTATCATCGAAATCTGCGACTTGATCCGTGGTGATGCGTTGCCGTTCATCCAGCGTACCACTGCCTTCCTGACTGGCTTGGGCCAGAAAGTCGGCGTCGTCATTGGGCCGTTGGTTATCTGGCTGTAAGGCCAATGTCACTTCCATGGTCGGGCGCGGGCCGGATAACGGCGTGATGTCGAACGTGATGCCCAGAATCACGAAAGCGTGCAGCACCACGGCGATAAAGCCCGTGAACAGAACGCGGTCGTAAGCGGATATGCGGGCCTCAGTCATGGTCTTGCTCATAAAGTTTGCACTGGCAATGGCTGTTGGGGGCGATCATGCCGGACGTTTACGACGCGCAATGGCGTCCATCAACAAGCCACCGATGTCGGTTTGATACGCGGCGTCGATCTCACGAATGCAGGTCGGGCTGGTGACGTTAACTTCCGTCAGGTAGTCGCCAATCACATCAAGCCCCACGAACAACAGGCCCTTTTCTTTGACCACTGGGCCGATATGCCGTGCAATTTCCCAATCACGTTCACTCAAAGGCTGCGCTCGTCCGGTACCACCCGCCGCGAGATTACCACGCGTTTCACCACTTTTGGGAATACGCGCCAGGCAATAGGGTACGGGTTCCCCATCGACCAGTAAAATACGTTTGTCGCCTTCTGTGATCTCGGGCAAGTATTTCTGCGCCATGATCAATTCCCGGCCTTCCAACGTCAGGGTTTCAATGATTACCGATACGTTCGGGTCGTCAGCCTTGAGGCGGAAAATCGATGAGCCGCCCATGCCATCCAGCGGCTTAAAGATGACATCGCCATGCGTCGCATGAAAGGCTCGTAACAAGTCTGCACTGCGCGTCACAAGGTGAGCGGGTGAGAACTGCGGAAACCACGTGGCGTACATTTTCTCGTTGCAGTCGCGCAGAGCTTGCGGGCGGTTAACCACCAAGGTACCGCGTTGTTCAGCCATTTCCAGAATATAGGTGCTGTAAATGTATTCGTTATCGAATGGCGGATCCTTGCGCATCAAGATCACATCCATACTGTCCAAAGGTACCCGTTCCGGCTCACCAAGCTGATAGTAGTCGTCCGGGTCGCGCCGCACCGTCAAGGGGCGGACAATAGCCTCAGGAGCACCGTTAGACACCAACAGGTCTTTCTGTTCCAGATAGAACAATGACCAACCACGATCGGCAGCAGCCCACAACATAGCCAAGGTGCTGTCTTTTTTATAGGCAATGCGCTCTATCGGATCCATCACAACTGCAACGCGCAATGACATAGCCTGTCCTCAAATTCTTTCGTTAGTTTGACGTTGATCTCATTCTAACTGATTTCCAGCAAAATGCAGTCCCTCCTGCCACCAGCGGCTATGGTACGCGACCATGAACTATGGTAAAAACAAAAGGCTGAATCAGAGTTACGCTGCGCGCGATTGGAAGCCGCGTGCGGTATAAGAATAAATTACCCATAGGGTCTGGTATGGACAACGCATTTGAAAACCTGAAGGTGATGGTCATCGACGACTCCAAGACCATCAGGCGCACCGCCGAAACCTTACTGAAAAAAGTGGGTTGTGAAGTGATTACCGCAACCGACGGCTTCGACGCCTTGGCCAAAATTGCTGATTCGAAGCCCAACATAATTTTTGTCGACATCATGATGCCGCGCCTCGATGGCTACCAGACATGCGCTTTGATTAAAAACAACAGCTCCTTTAAGCACACCCCGGTCATCATGCTCTCCAGTAAAGACGGCCTGTTTGATAAAGCCAAAGGGCGCATTGTAGGGTCAGACCAGTATTTAACGAAACCGTTTGGCAAAGAAGAGTTGCTGGGCGCTATCCGAGAACATATCAGCTAAAAAATGGTGCAGTAGATACTATGGCAAAGATACTGATTGTGGACGATTCACCGACTGAAACGTATGCCTTTCGGACCATGCTGGAAAAGCATGGCCATCACGTGATCGCAGCGGAGAACGGCGCCGATGGTGTTGCCATGGCGCGCAAAGAGCTGCCCGATATTGTCTTGATGGACATCGTCATGCCTGGCCTGAATGGCTTTCAGGCCACCCGCCAACTATCGAAGGGCGACGATACGGCACACATACCCGTCATCATCGTGACCACCAAGGATCAAGAAACCGACAAAGTCTGGGGCAAACGCCAAGGCGCACGCGGCTATCTGGTCAAGCCAGTCGAAGAACAAACGCTGCTGAATACCATCGCCGATCTGATCGGCTGATATCGTCCAGCATAATAAGAATGCGCGGCCGCGGCACTGCGAAAAGCGCACAAAAAACACAGCGACTTATGGCACAAGCGACAACCCCATATCAGGCACTTCTCACGCTGACCGAGCAGTATCGCAAGGTAGCTTCTGGTCTGCCCGCGCAAGAAGCCTTTGTCGAAACATGGACCGGCATCGCCTTTCGTCTCGCCGGCTGTTCGTTGGTAACCCCCATGAGCCAAGTGGCGGAAATCCTAACCCCCCCACCTTTTACCCGCTTACCTGCCGTTCAGCCTTGGGTACTCGGGGTCGCCAACGTACGCGGGCGATTGGTGCCGGTACTGGATCTCTGTGGCTATTTAGGCATTGAATCTGAAGCCAGTCGACAAACTCGGCGGGTGCTGATCGTAGAATTGAACGACTTACTGTTTGGTTTACGCGTCGACCAAGTGATCGGCATGCAACATTTTAACGTGGAGAATCGACAGGACGACACCGTCGATTTGCCGACGGTATTTGATGATTACACCACCGGCTCCTACCTGTGGAACGACGAAATCTGGAATCTGTTCTCCATGGAGAAACTGATCAACCAGCAAAAATTCATGCAGGTCGCCGCTTAATGCGACGCCCTGCAGACAACCATAAACCGGGGTACGAACGGGAGTTCGCAACATGAAAGCAAACAAAGGCAGCCTACTGTCTATTGTCGCCAGTAACCGGAACCTGTCCGTCTATCTGACGCTGGCTCTGATCTTACTGTTCACCGTAGGGGGCTTCATCACCCTGATCAACAACGATGCGGCGAACGACCGTGAATACTTAGCCTACGCCAGTGACTTGAAAGTACTGTCACAGGAGATTTCCAAGAACGCCACCGAGGCCGCGGCGGGTAAGGACGACGCCTTTGCGTTGTTGCAACAATCACGTAACCAGTTTCAACGCAGTTGGGACGCCATCCTGACCGGCAACCCGGAAACCGGCTTGCCTCCCGTCAACCGCAACGTGGTAGACCCCGAACCACTGGAGCGGGTATGGCTGCGCGTGCGGGTAAACGCGGACCAAATTCTTGAATCACGGCAAACCATCCTGAATATCCACAACCTCGCCCGCACCATGGCTGAGCGTATTCCCGTTATTCAGGTAGAAAACGACGCCGTTATTGAGATCATGTTGGACCAAACGTCCGACCCGTCACAAGTCGCTGTAGCGCAACGGCAAAACTGGCTGGCCGAACGCATCATTCGTAACATCAACAACGTACTGGTCGGTGGCGATGCCGCCGTATTGGCAGCGAACTCCTTCAGCCGTGATGCCGAGCTGTACGGCCGCATTTTGGATGGCCTGATCAACGGCAACCCAGACTTGAGCTTGCAGCAGATTTCCGACCCAGAGGCGATATCGCACCTGAACAACATCATGATCGACTTTGATCGTGTCAGTAGCTCTGTCGACGAATTGCTGCAAACCTCTACCGAATTGTTCCAGGTCCGTGAAGCCGCCAACCAGATCTTCGCGGATTCACAAGCGCTCCTAGATCGCGCGAACCAAGTAAACGACCAAATTGAATTACTGCCGGAAAGCCGCCTGGCGAAACCGCAGTTCGCCATCATCATGGCTTTGGCCGCGACCGCCTTGATCATTCTGGCGATCATGGAGATCTACCGCGCTCAGGCACGCAACTTGGTGCGCACCGAAGAACAGAACGAGCAGAACCAGAACGCCATCTTACGCCTACTGGACGAACTGGCTGATCTCGCCGACGGTGACTTGACCACCCAGGCCACGGTAACCGAGGATTTCACGGGCGCCATCGCGGACTCCATCAACTTCGCGATCGACCAAATGCGTCAGTTGGTCGGGGCGATCAACGCCACCGCCGTTCAGGTATCTTCGGCGGCCCAAGAAACGCAAGCCACGGCCATGCACTTGGCGGAAGCCTCAGAGCACCAAGCGCAAGAAATCGCCGGGGCATCAGCGGCGGTGAACGAAATGGCCGTGTCGATCGACCAAGTATCTGCTAATGCCGCCGAGTCGTCAGCGGTAGCGGAACGTTCGGTAGCCATCGCCAAGAAAGGTTCCGATGTGGTGCAGGCGACCATTAACGGCATGGATAACATCCGTGAACAGATTCAGGAAACCTCGAAGCGTATTAAACGCTTGGGTGAATCGTCGCAGGAAATCGGTGACATCGTATCGCTGATCAACGACATTGCCGACCAAACCAACATTCTGTCTTTGAACGCCGCCATTCAGGCCTCAATGGCCGGTGACGCAGGCCGTGGCTTCGCGGTCGTTGCCGACGAAGTACAGCGCTTGGCAGAACGTTCATCGGCTGCAACGAAACAGATTGAGGCCCTGGTTAAGACGATTCAGTCCGACACCAACGAAGCCGTTATCTCGATGGAACAGACCACCTCCGAGGTGGTCAGCGGGGCACGCTTGGCGCAGGACGCCGGGGTCGCACTGGAAGAAATCGAGAACGTATCGCGCAGTTTGGCTGACCTGATCCAGAACATCTCGAACGCCGCCCGTCAGCAGGCATCGTCGGCCGGTCACATTTCCAATACGATGAACGTCATCCAGGAAATCACCACCCAGACATCCGCCGGCACCATGGCGACCGCGAAGAGCATCGGTAACCTGGCCAAGTTGGCCAACGACATGCGCGCGTCGGTGGCAGGCTTTAAGCTACCGGAAGAACGCGACACTGACGATCTTGATGACTTGATCGCGTTACCCGACGACAACGTCAGTGCTGCCTGATCCGACAATAGGCCAAAGCCATGAAGGGTATAACGTCCAGCAACATTGTGCAGTGGCCAATGGCCAATGATACCAACTTCGACGACCAGCAGTTCGCGCAGTGGCGCGCCTTGCTGGAAGAGCGCACGGGTATGGAAGTTACCCCGGCGCGCCGGAGTTTTTTGGAAACCAGTATTCGTCAGCGCATGAGAGAGGCTGGCTTCACGGGCTTCCAACGCTACTTTGAGCACGTCAGCAACGACAGTGTGATCAGCAGCGAATGGTATCTGTTGGTTGACCGACTGATGGTACAGGAAACCCGTTTTTTCCGTGATACGCATGCCATGGAACTGGTCGCCGAGCATCTGCGGGCAATCTGGCAGCGCTCCAATGAGCCACTGCAGGTCTGGTCTGCGGGCTGCGCCACCGGCGAAGAGGCCTACAGCCTCGCCATGATCATGTCCGAGCTGGCACGGCGTTACCCCGACCAACGTCACTTCAGTGTGACCGGCTCAGACATCAGCGCGCCGGCCATCGTAAAGGCTCGCCAAGGGTGTTATACCACCCGCAAACTAGAGCCCGTGCGGGCCGCCTGGCAGCAACGTTACTTTGCGACTGAACAAGACAGCATGGTGGTTAAGCCAGAGCTGGCAAGCCGCGTGTGTTTTACTCGCCTCAATGTCACCGAGACGGAACAGGCGCCGTTGCAGAATATGGACGTCATTTATTGTCAGAATCTACTGATCTATTTCCGGCGCTGGCGCCGTCGCGACATCGTAACGCAGTTTGTTGATAAGCTGCGCCCCGGTGGCCTACTGGTACTCGGCCCCGGCGAACTGACGGATTTCAAGCACGACCACCTGGTCGCGATACCCAATAAGCATTGCCTGGCGTTTTTGAAAAAGCGCTCGGATAGCACGGAGTAAGCATGGGTCATCGTCATGACTACACGGCCCTGGATTGGGTGCATAAAGAACTGGGCGAAACGCTGAACCAAGCGCAATTGGCACTGGCGGCGTTTGAAGAAGACAACAGCGATGTTACGCGGCTGCAGTTCTGCTTGAATTACTTGCACCAAGTGCGCGGCACGCTGGACATGGTTGAAGTCTACGGCGCGGCCCTACTGGCCAGTGAGCTGGAAAAGCTGGCTGCGTTTCTGGTCAGTCGGCCCGAACGTGCCACCAACGACAGTCTGTCGGTATTGCTGCAAGGTATTCTGCAACTGCCCACGTATTTAGAGCGTTTGATGCGCGGCGACAGCGACCAACCGCTGATTCTCGCGCCGTTGCTGAACGACCTGCGTGCGCAGCGCGATGCGAAAAGCCTCGCGGCCGCCAAGCTCTTCGCCCCCGACTTACGGCACGAACAAGCCCTTTTAGCGGAACCCTATCCCATAGAGAAGATGGCAGACGACGTTGTACCGCGCCTGCAAAAACTGCATCAATTGTATCAATTGTCATTGCTCAACCTGCTGCGCGACTACCAGCCCGAAGAAGCGCTGAATTATCTGTGCAAATCCACGCACCGCCTTGCCAGTGAATACGGCGATTGCGGGCTTGGCTTATTTTGGAGCATCGCCACCACCTTATTGGACGCTGTCCGCCAGCAACAACTGGAGATCAGTCAGGACTTACTGCGGTTATTGAGTCAATTGGATCGCACTTGGCGGCAACAACTGCGGCAGCTCAAGCGCCAGCAAGCACCGCAGATTGACCACGCGGTACTGACCTCCATGCTCTACTTTGTAGGTCAGGTCAACGCTGAACACGCGGCCGCTGCCAGTCTGCAGGAACGCTTCGTACTGTCTGAAGCCTTGCTGACCGAACAACAAGTCAGTACTCGGCGCCAACAAATGCAAGGCCCGGACACCCACACCGTAGACAGCGTGGCTCGGGTGCTGGTGGATGAACTGGCGACCGTCAAAGAACAACTGGACTTATTGGTGCGCGCGCCCGACCGTCAACCCGCACAGCTCCACGCACTTGTCGCGCCGTTGCAGCAAATCAGTGACACCATGGATCTCTTGCAGATCAAGCAAGCGCGCCGGGTATTAGATGAACAAATCCAGCACCTGGATAATTTGTCGCATCAGGCAGAGCTCGACGACGACAGCTTGATGGATATTGCTGGCGGGTTGCTCTATGTCGAAGCCACGCTTTCCGGTTTAGCACAGAGTGGCATGGACGACGAACAATTTGACTCCATGGACAACGAGTTGAGCAACGCTCACATCGCGCTGATTCGAGAAGTACGCAACAGCATTGAAACGTGCAAAGAAGCCATTGTCGAATACCTAGGCACGCAATGGGACTCCGGCAAGTTGCAAGCCGTACCGTCCGAACTGCAACAGATCCGCGCCAACTTAAACATCATACCGTTGCCTAATGCCGCCGCCGTAGCCAATGGCATACAGACCTACGTTGAAAGCACGCTGTTAACCACGAACTATGTCCCGGAATGGCAGGACATGGATCGCCTTGCCGATGCTCTAGTGGGCATCGACTATTATTTGGAGCGCCTGCCACGTGACCGTGGTGAAGACGGCAACGAAGCCATATTGCAACGCGCCGCGGACAGCCTCGCGGAATTAGGGTATCCGATCACGTTGTCAGGCGGGCAATATACGGCACCACCCGCCAACGACGCGGTCAATCAAGCGCTGGACGACTACTTTGGCTTCATTGACCAAATTGACGAAGCCGATATTGATGCCGCCATTGCGGCCAGTGCCGAGTACGAAGAAACGCCAGATTTCGCCGTCGATACTGAAGCACGCGAGCGAACAGAAGATATTGAGAGCGTCGTTGAACCTGCAGGGCCCACCCATTCTTGGCCGGAATACCGCGCGATGGATCTGGACGCGTTAGACGCCGTCGAGACAGTGACCGACGAGCCGCCTAAGGATCATCTTGCCACCGTTGATAGCACGCAGGAAGACAATGACGACGACCTGATCGACGACGATATTCGCGAAATTTTTCTCGAAGAAGCCGCCGACGTACAAGCAGAAATCGCCACTTGGTTTCCGCAATACTGCGCTGACCCGGACAACAAAAAAGCGCTGGGTGAGTTACGTCGTGCCTTCCATACGCTCAAGGGCAGCGGCCGTATGGTGCGCGCCATGGTTATTGGCGAACTGGGCTGGTCGATCGAGAACATGTTGAACCACCGTCGTGACGGTGTCATTCCGCACAGCGATGCACTGGTCGCCCTGATTGCCGATGTAAACGAGATTCTGCCACAATTGGTGGATGACTTTGCCCAAGGTGCACCTTCTGATACCAACGCAGTAGACCAACTTCATGAGCGCGCCAAAGCCATTGTTGCTGGCGATCATGACGCCATTGAGCCGTATGATGATGGTCTTGATGCCTTTATGGCGGGTGAAGACGATCTCAGCGACACCATCGCAGAAAGCAGTGACGCTGACAGTAAAGCAGCCGAAGAAACAACCAGCGATGACGAAAGCGAAAAAGCGCGATTGTTTCGTATTTTCAGTCAGGAAATCCACAACCACCTGACTACCATTGAAGAGTTTCTTCGTGCCAGTGCAGGTGACCCTGACGCGTCGGTGACCGACGCACTACAACGCGCCTTGCACACCATCAAAGGCAGTTCACACATGGCAGGCATTGAAGCCATGGCGAATCTGGCCAGCCCCGTTGAACAACTGATAAAGTCGTTGCAGGTTTATCGACTACCGGCCACGCCCGCCGTGCAACAGTTGTTACAAGACACGGTAGCCATCGCCTCGGAACAGCTCAACGCAGCCAGTGAAAAAGGTGACATTTCCGCCGCACCCAGCAGCTTCTTCGATCAGCTTAAAGACATCAACGCGTGGGTCGCCGACAGCGCTGCCGCCGCGGGCAGTGAATCGTCATCCAGTTTGATGTCGATCTTCCTCAACGAAGCCATGAACACCGTCTTGGAAGCTGAAGATACACTGAAAGCCTGGCAGGAAAGCGGTATAGAATCGCACCGCGTCATTGCCCTACAACGCGACCTGACCACCTTGGCCGATGCCGCGCGTGCCATTGATCTGCTGCCGCTGAGTTCATTGGCCAATCAACTCGTCGTGCTGTACGAGTACCTTGCCGATCACCCACCGGCCGACGCCGACGACCCCGTCTTCGGCACCTTGTACAAAGCGCACGAAGCCGTCATCGATATGATGGATCGTTTAGCGGCGGGCCAGAGCATACAGACCCGCCACGACATCGAGTCCGAGCTGGCCAAACTGGCCGGGGCACCATTGGCCGGTCCGGCGGATGAGCCTGCCGATTCTCCCGAAGCCCAACGCACCGTTATTGAAGCTCCCCCCGAGCAGGCTGTTGACGAACCCGCCGAAGAAGCGTGGTTCTCTTTAAAAGCCATGGATGCCGACATACTGGATGTGTTTCTTGAAGAAGCGAGCGAATTGCTCGAGTCAATTCAACGCGAACTGGAAACGTGGCGTGCAGACCCAGACAACCTCAAGCCCGTCGCGGACTTACAACGTGACCTGCATACCCTGAAGGGTGGCGCACGCATGTCGGAAGCCACACCTGTTCGCGATTTGGCGCACGAGTTGGAGTTTTTGTACGAAGGGCTCTGCAATGGCCAGCTCGCCCATTCAGATGACTTGATGGACTTGATCCTGCAAGGTCAGGATAAGCTCTCCGATATGGTCCACGACCTGATCGAAAAACAAGGCTGCTTCGCCGCTCCGGCGTTGATTGACGCCATTCATCGCGCTCGCCAAGGGCTTCCACTGGAGCCACCGGCGCCGCGTGACCTGAGTGCCGCGCGGGCGCAAATCGTGCCCGATGCCGTCGACTCGCCGCTGTTGAGCCTGGATGAGCTGGATACGCTAGATAACGACATCCTGGAAGTCTTTGTCGACGAAGCGGTCGAACTGCTCAGCGAGTTGGATGAAGCCATCGCGCAATGGCATGAAGACCCGACCAATGAATTGGCCGCCGACGAAATGAAACGGGTTCTGCATACGCTGAAAGGCGGTTCACGCTTAGCACGGCTACCGTCGATGGGGGTGCTCAGTCACGAGCTAGAAAGCTTCATCGTCAACGCGCAAGAACAACGCCTACCGCTCGACGACACCTTTTTTGCGCACGTATTGCAGCAATACGACCAACTCAGTATTGCGGTTGGGCAACTGCAACAGCTCGCCAGCGGTGAACCGTCGGCGACCCATGAAGCCGACCCGGACACGCCACCATCAGCACCAGCACCAGCACCAGCCCAGGGCAACGTGGTGCCGTTTCAGCACCGTGGGCAACCTGAGAACGCAGTCGAACCCGATGTTCTGCCGGAACCTGCGCCTACAGGCTCAAGCGCTGGCCCCACTGCGGCCCGGCGAGCGCCGCAAGAAACCGTTAAGGTCAGCGCCAGCTTATTGGAAAATCTGGTCAATTTGGCTGGTGAGACCAGTATCTCGCGGGCGCGCTTAGAGGAACAAGTCAGCGACATGGGGTTCACACTGGGCGAACTGGACACCACCATTGATCGGCTGCGCGAAAAAGTACGCCAGTTGGACATGGAAACCGAAGCGCAAGTCTTGTTCCGCCAAGAACGGGCCGAAGAATCCAATTACGAAGACTTCGACCCGCTGGAAATGGACCGCTACACACAGATTCAACAGTTGTCACGCTCACTGATGGAAACCGCATCGGACTTGATTGACCTGCGCTCGACCTTGGCCAATAAGTCGCGTGACGCCGAAACTGTATTGTTACAACAGTCGCGGATTCATTCGGAGTTGCAAGAAGGCTTGATGCAAACCCGCATGGTGCCGTTTTCTCGGCTCGTACCGCGCCTGCGGCGCATCGTACGTCAGGTCGCTACCGAGCTGGGCAAAGATGCCCGGTTTGAGGTACTGAACGCCGAGGGTGAAATGGACCGCTCTGTGCTGGAGCGCATGGTCTCACCGCTTGAGCACATGTTACGCAATGCGGTTGACCATGGTATAGAGGCCATGGCCGCACGCGAGAAATCCGGCAAGCCCCAGCAAGGCCACATTGTGCTGTCGTTGGCGCGTGAAGGCGGCGATGTGGTGCTGAAGCTGCAAGACGATGGCCGTGGCATTGACGTAGCATCGGTAAGAAAGAAAGCCATCGAACGCGGCTTGATGAATGCTGACAGCGACCTGCCCGATGACGACATCCTGCAATTCATTCTTAGCAGCGGTTTCTCCACCGCGCAAAAGGTCACCCAGATTTCCGGCCGCGGTGTGGGTATGGATGTGGTACACAACGAGGTGAAAGCCCTCGGCGGTACCATGGAAATCAGTACCGAACAAGGTCAGGGCACCACCTTCCTAATTCGCTTGCCATTCACTGTGTCGGTGAACCGCGCCTTGATGGTCGCCAGTGGTGACGACATTTACGCCATTCCCTTAAACACCATTGAAGGTATCGTGCGCATGCAACCGGCGGAGTTGCGCGAGTATTTGGAACACCCGGACAAACACTACCCGTACGGCGAAAAACAGTACGTCATTAAACCGTTGGGGCGTTTGCTCGGGAACGAGCACGAAGTACATGCCGATGAAATTTCACTGCCGCAACCGATCATTTTGATCAAAGGTGGCGACCGAAATGAGTCAGTGGCCTTGCACATTGACCGCCTGATGGGCTCACGCGAAATCGTGGTTAAAACTCTGGGGCCACAGTTTGCAGCGGTTCCAGCAGTATCGGGCGCGACTATTTTGGGCGACGGCAGCGTGGTAGTCATTCTTGATGTGCCAGCGATGTTGCGCAGCAATCTGACCACCTTGGTGCAGCAGCAAGATAACCCAAATGATGGCGCACTGGGCTCACACTCCAACACTGTGACGCAACTGCCGACGCGCAAGCGCGATGTCGATGCCACCATCACAGTCATGGTAGTTGACGACTCGGTAACGGTCCGCAAGGTCACCAGCCGCTTGCTCACCCGTAATGGCATGGAGGTGATGACCGCCAAAGACGGTGCCGACGCCATGCTGTTGTTGCAGGATCACGTACCCGACATCATATTGCTCGACATTGAGATGCCGCGCATGGACGGCTTCGAAGTCGCCAACCGAGTGCGCCATACGGAACGACTGCAAGACATTCCCATTATCATGATTACTTCACGGACCGGTCAAAAGCACAAAGACCGTGCGCTTGAGGTTGGCGTGAATGAGTACATGGGTAAACCCTTTCAGGAAACACAGTTGCTGGACGCCATTCAGCGTCTCGTACTGAACTGACACAGGCGTAATACATATGCAGGATCCTGCACCGCGCATTGGCATTTTGGCTGATCAACCGCTGCAACAGCAGCGCTTGCGCACCTTATTGTCTGAAGCCGGTCTGCACGTTGTGTTGTGCACCGCACCGCAACGCACGAATCCAGCCCTATTAGACAGTTGCAGTGTTGCGCTTTGGCTCGTGGATACGGACCTAGAGGCCTGCCCGGACGACGTACTGGATGCTATTTTCGGCGAACACCAAGCACCGGTAATCATCAACGAAGCCACCGACCTACGCCGCGACGATCTAGCCTATCAAGCGTGGTCACGGCGCTTGTTGGACAAAATCTTCAGCACATTGCCGCCGCCTTCAACCAGCCCTGTCACAGCATTGATCGACGGCCAAGAGTTGGTCAGCCTGCCCATTCCTACCAAGAAAGAGCGAATACGCCTGCCGTCCAGCCTGCCACCCAGCAGCGACGTCGACCCCGTGCACACCCTATGGGTTATTGGCGCTTCATTGGGCGGCCCCGCTGCGGTAAAAGCGTTCTTAGATACGTTTCCTGCGCAGCTACCCTGTGCCTTTCTGTACGCCCAACACATCGACGCGCACTTTCAAGACAACCTTTTGACCGCCGTCGGTCGACACAGCGCCTTAACGCTGGAGCACTTGAACGATGGCATCACTTTGCGTAATGGTCGGGTTTACATCGTACCCGTCGAGAGAACGTTTAGCCTTCGATCAGACAATACGGTCGAACTCCACGACACCCACTGGTCCGGGCCTTACGCGCCGAGCATAGACGAAACCATGGAATTTGCAGCGGCGCAATTTGCTGGCCAATGCCATGCATTGGTGTTCAGTGGCATGGAGGGTGATGCCTTGGTCGGCGCAGAACACATTCGGGAGGCTGGCGGTCTCGTATGGGCGCAGTCTGCCGCATCGTGCATTCAACCCGCCATGCCGGACGCCATACACCAAGCCGGACTGTCACACTACCGTGACACGCCACAGGCTTTGGCGCACGCCGTGGTCAACCAGCTAGTAGCCGAACACCAACGCTCATCGCCCGCTCACTCTGTTTAACCTGAGGACTTTTTTAAATGGCCAAGCAACTTTCTACCCAGAGTGGTGCTCCAGCAGGATCCCAGAAGAACACCGCCCAGCCAACCCTGCTGGCTACCTTGCTGCTGCCGATGCAAGCCAGTCAACTGCTGGTGCCTAATGTCAGCATGGCGGAGTTGGTAGGGCATCAGTTGCCACAACGGCCAGCACAAAGCCTGCCGGATTGGATTCAAGGGTTTGTGCAATGGCGTGGCGAGTCTGTCCCGTTGGTTCTCTATGAGAACTACTTAGGCAAGCGCCGTGGTGCGGAAGCGAATGATTTGCGTATTGCCATCATGAACAGCATCAGCGAGCGCTACCGAGGACGATTCTACGGACTGCTGATACAGGGTATCCCGCGGATGTTGAAAGTAACGGAAGAAGATTTGGTCAATGTCTCTGGCGAACCCGCTGCTGGCTCCCTATTTCAAGTCGACACACCACTCGGCCAAGCCGACTTGCCCGACCTTGAAGCGCTGGAAGAGGCCTTGGGGCAAGCCCTGCCCTAAAAATCGCCCCACAAGGTATTGAGCGCCGCCAGCAACACAACCGGCGCGGTCTCGGTGCGCAGCACCCGTGGCCCCAAGGCCAGCGGCACAAAGTTCTGTGCTAATGCCGCCGTAATATCGGCATCGCTGAGCCCGCCTTCGGGGCCTATCAAGGCACATACCGACGTGACCGGCGACTGAGCGGGTAGGCGCTGAGCATGCTCATGGTGCAGCACCAAACGTAACTCCGCGTTTTGGTCATCTAGCCATGCATTGAGCGCACACGGTGGGTGGATCATCGGCACGCGAGCACGCCCGCATTGCTCGGCTGCACTGATCGCTACTTGCTGCCACCGCTGCCATTTCTTTTCGGCGCGCTCGCCCTTCAAACGCAACTCACTGCGCTCGGTTTCCAACGGTGTCAATTCCGCAACACCCGCTTCTGTGGCTTTCTGAATGGCGTATTCCATCCGGTCACCCAGTGACATACCCAACCCAATGTGCACATTTACCGGGCTTTCATTGGCAACGGGCAGGCAGGCTTCAACGCTTGCTTCGGCGTTTTTTTTGCCCGCCACTGTCAGCGTTGCCGCATAATCGTTGCCATCACCGTTAAACAGAATGATTGGCGCACCCGCTTCCAGTCGCAGCGCCTTAATCAAATGCTGATGATTGCGTTCATTCAGGGCCACTATAGCCCCAACCAACAAAGGTTGGCTTTCAAATACTCTAGACGTTCGCATACACTGCTCTGCACCTAATCAACAATTAACCCCAAGGATGGCACCGAGCCATCTCGCACATGCTACCGGATGTTACCCTGATGAGCACTCCGAACTGGACCGACCAACTGTACCAATTGCTGCACAGTTTACCGCGCGACAAAGTCACCAGCTACGGTGCATTAGCCAAAGCCATCGGTGGTGTGGGTCCGCGCCAAGTCGCGCGTGCCATGGGCCAACTGCCCGCTGACACCCAACTGCCGTGGCACCGTGTTATTCGCAGCGACGGCACCCTGGCCGAACACGATGGTGCGGCGGAGCAAAAGCAACGCTTGTTGGCCGATGGCATTTTGGTGTCGCGCAACCGCGTCCCACAACGCTACTTTTATACCTTCTAATAAAGCACCTCGGTAAAAAATTTACGGCCGAATTATGACATTTGGCTAAACCTCGACTAAAACTGTATTCGTAATGAGAATAATTTCCCACATCGCAGGTGTGCTTTAGCGGTTTTAACCTTACATGGAGTTCCCTATGCGCAAGAACCTTCCTGTCACCGATGTTGAATACGAATTTCCTGAAACAGACCGCCTAATCTCCAGCACAGACGCCAAAGGCAAGATCCGCCATTGCAATGACGCTTTCGTGCGCACATCGGGCTTCACCCGTGACGAATTGATCGGCAAACCGCACAACCTAGTGCGTCACCCCGATATGCCACCAAAGGTATTTGAAGACATGTGGCGCTACCTGCAAGCCGGTCGCCCGTGGATGGGGATGGTGAAAAACCGGCGCAAGAACGGCGATTTCTATTGGGTCAGCGCTTACGTAACGCCCATCTCGGAAAACGGCAAAATTGTTGGTTATGAGTCGGTACGTGTAAAACCCAACAAGAAGTCGGTCGAGCGTGCTGACCGCATGTACCGACGCATCAATGCTGGTAAGTCGGTGGATACACCCGTCGAAACCGCGTATGCCATCGGTTCGACGTGGGGCGCCGTACTGCTGACAATAGCCATTATGCTGCTGGCCGGGGCAGTGACCGGCCAGTGGGCGGTAGCCGCTGTTGGCGTTCTATTGCTATTGGCGCAAGACGGAGTGCGTTTCCTACAGCGGCGTAAACTGCTGAACACCATCTCGCGTCGCTTAAAGAACGCCTTTCATGATCCCATCGTGGCGCGTACCTACACCCCAACGCCGGGCTTAGCCGGGCAAATTGAAATGGCCGTCATGAGTTCGCGCGCCCATTTAGCAAACGTGCTTACGCGGATCAACGACGCTGCCAGTAATTTAGCCTCGCAGAGCAAGGGTGCTATGAGTTTAGCGCGCGAGTCCGCGTCGTCCATTGAAGAGCAACAAAAAGAGTCTTCACAGGTCGCCACGGCCATAAATCAGATGTCCGCTACCATTCATGAGCTTTCGACGCAGGTGCAAAGCTCGGCCGACGAGGCCGATCGCGCCCACAGTCTTGCCGAGGAAGGTACTCAAGTAGTTAAGTCCACGCACGACGGCATGAACCAGTTAGCCAGTGCAGTAAAGTCCATCGGAGATACCGTATCGGATGTGGTGATCAAAACGGGCAATATTTCAAAGGCCGCCGAGTTGATCCAACAAATCACCGAGCAAACCAACCTCTTAGCACTCAACGCCGCAATTGAAGCCGCTAGGGCTGGGGAGCACGGACGCGGCTTCTCTGTCGTGGCGGACGAAGTACGCGCTCTAGCGAAACGCACCCATGAGTCGACCGATCAAATTCATCAAATCATTGTTGCCTTACAAGATGGCGCAAAAGAGGCAGAAAAAGCGGCCTACGCCGGTGTGTCTGCGGCAGAGGACGGTGTCACTCGCGTGGAAGCCACCAATACCAGCTTGAAAGGCATTGCAGAAGCGGTGGAGCGCATCACCTCGATGTCGCATCAAATGGCGGCTTCGATTGAAGAACAGGCGTCTGTAGCAGAAGAGATAAATCGCCAAATCACACGCATTGCCAGCCTAGCCGACAGCAGCTTAGAAAAAGGTGAAGAAACAGCACGTATTGCTACTGACTTGAACCACACATCGGATGAATTGCACGAACTGGTAGAGCGTTTTAGTAACTAGTTATTCGAGCACTGTTTGTTGGTTCCAAAGGGGTACGAAGAACGGGTCCATATATACCGTACACCCTCATCACTTAGCGCTGTACAATTCATGTACAAAATGCTGCTATACTGGGATTATGGTATAGCGGAGAGCTGAGTGAGCCTTATGGTAATCAAGCACGTCCGTCAAGAAGGTGCTGTTAAAAGCATCATTGCAGTCTAGCGAGGGACATGAGCGCTATGGATTACTATCACATTGTTCGACAGCCCATCTTCCAAAAGAAACGGCAGCTGCACGCCTATGAACTTATTTTGCGGCGCACGCCTTTAGGCGCGCCAGAGCCCAGCGACGCCGACATAGCCGATGGCGAAATGGTGCGCGAGCCAGGTCCTTTCCAGCTCAAGACCATCGCGGATTTAACCGCCGGTAAGCATGGCATGGTGACCTTTGACGCCGAAAGCCTGCTCGCCATGGCACCGTTGGCGCTGCCCAAAAAGCATCTCATCATGGCATTAGCCTCTGACCTACAGCCCAGCACCGACGTCATCAATGCCATCATTAAAATCAAAAATCGGGGTTACTCACTCGCCATAGATCTGCCAACAGACCCCGCCTGGGAACCAATCTACCCCCTCATCAACATCGTCAAAGTGAATCATCGCGCCACCGCGCCCGAAACTCTGCAAGCGGTCAAAGAAGCACTCGAACGTTTTGATGTGCGTTATATGGCCACACACCTCGACACCTACAACGATTTTTCTGAAGCGCGCGAGCAAGAGTACGATTATTTTCAAGGCCAATTCTTCGCCCGACCACAGGCGCAACGCACAGTTAAACTCAGTGAGGAACAAGCCCTTCTGGTTACCCTGATCAGTGAGTGTAATAAACCTGCCGCTGACCTGAAACTGATGAGCGACATCATTGAAACTGACCAGGACATGACCGATCGGCTACTGAAATACGTCAACTCGCCCGCCTTTCTGCGCGGTAACCCGATTGAAACGCTGCCACAAGCACTGGTGTATTTAGGTGAAGATGAAGTTAAGCGGTTCGCTACGGTTATCGCCACCGGGCAACTCAGCCCGTCGAAACCCGCTGAGCTGATCCGGCTCGCGATTGCGCGCGCTCGCTTCTGCGAGCTACTGGCCCGCGAGCAAGCGCTGGTTGATCCGGCGCGCGCCTTCGTGGTGGGCCTGTTCTCGCTGCTCGATGCCGTAATGGATGACAAACTGGAGGCGTTGTTAGAACGCCTGCTGCTGAATACCGACGTGCGTACCGCATTGATTCAACACAAAGGGCTGTTGGCGGGCTATTTGGCGGTTATCCGCATGCTTGAGCGCGCTGATTGGACACGCTTGTTTACCGCCGTGTCACGCTTAAAACTTGAAGACAAAACGATCAACGGACTGTATCGGGAGGCAATCCACTGGGCCAACGCCTACGATCCGGACAAATAACGTCTGGATTGCTCGCGTGTTTGGCACCACACACCTCAACCGCCGCGCCTATTGCGGTAGGGACACGCGATGATGAATACCGATTACATTTTCCGCTTTACGGATCGCGCGACGGTTAAAATAGAGGTACAGCAGAACGAGCAAGGCCTGATATCCAGCGTATTGCCTGAGCCACAAGAGAGCCTTGAGTCGGTGACCGCCTTGGCGCATTGTCAGTGCGACCATTGCCCGTTGCAGACCGACGAACACCCACACTGCCCGCTTGCTGCCACCATTTGTCCGGCCTTAGTCCAATTTGGCCAACTGACCTCATACGAAGAAACTCGCGTGTTAGTAGTCACTGAAGAACGCAGTTACCTGAAGCGAACCTCGTTGCAGCAAGGGTTACGATCATTACTGGGGTTACTGATGGGTGGCAGTGGCTGCCCTTACATGCTGTACTTCCGGCCTCTGGCACGCTTCCATTTACCGTTTTCGAGCGACGCCGAAACCGTCTTCCGGTCGTTGGGTAATTTCTTGATTGTGCAACACTTGTCCGCCCGCCGTGACGCCAACTTACCGCAGACCGCACCCAAAACACTCGAACGTATTTATGCCGATGTGCACCAAGTCAATATCGGTATGAGTCAGCGCCTGCGCAGCATGGCGTCGTCGGACGCCATCAACAACGCACTGATATTGCTTGATCTCTTCACCGGGCTGATGGACACCTACCTAGAAGAAGAGACCGATTCGCTGGAGCATTTGTATGCGGAGTTTATTCAAGGGCAGGTAGCACCATAAGCGCCCCTATACCGCCACCTTTTACTCCACCGTAACACTCTTAGCCAAGTTCCTCGGCTGGTCCACATCCGTCCCTTTAATCAAGGCTACATAGTACGACAACAACTGCAGCGGTATGGTGTAGACCACCGGTGCCAGCAAGTCAGGCACGGTCTGCATGGTAATCACCTGAATACCGGGCTCCGGTTCCATGTTGGCGTTTTCGTCCGCAAACACGTACAGCTGGCCGCCTCGCGCGCGCACTTCTTCCATGTTCGATTTCAGCTTTTCCAACAGGTCGTTGTTGGGTGCAACGACGATGACGGGCATGTCTTCATCGATCAACGCCAGTGGGCCGTGTTTCAGCTCGCCTGCGGCGTAGGCTTCAGCGTGAATATAGGAAATCTCTTTGAGTTTCAGCGCGCCTTCCATCGCGATGGGGTATTGCGTGCCACGCCCGAGAAATAAGGCGTGATGCTTGTGTGCAAAGTCTTCCGCCAATTCTTCAATGCTCGATGACAGCAGCAAAGCTTGTTCAACCAAGGTCGGCAACTGATTCAGCAGTTCAACCATGGGCTTAACGTTTTTGCCCTGTTCTTGCGCAATGCTCATGGTGAGCAACAACAGGCCGGTCAACTGCACGGTAAAGGCTTTGGTTGAAGCCACACCGATTTCCACACCGGCGCGCATCATATAGGCAAGGTCGGATTCACGTACCAGTGAGGAGCCCGGCGCGTTACAGATGGTCAACGAAGCCGTGTAGCCCAATTCTTTCGCCAAGCGCAAGGCAGCCAAAGTATCAGCGGTTTCACCAGACTGTGAGATGGTGACCAACAAGCTGTTGGGCAGTACCACAGACTTGCGATAGCGGAACTCGGAGGCGATTTCCACTTGGCAAGGGATACCGGCGATCTCTTCAAACCAATACCGCGCAACCATACCGGCGTGATAAGACGTACCACAGGCAATGATCTGTACAGCCTGAATGTCACGTAAAATGTCGATACTGCCCGCGCCGAAGGCTTCTGCCACGACGCGGCCCGACGTAATGCGGCCTTCTAATGTGGCGCGCAGGCTGGATGGCTGTTCGTGGATCTCTTTCAACATGAAATGACGGAATCCGGCCTTATCACCGGCGTCGTGCATCACGGTGCTCTCAATGATTTCCCGTTCGACCACTTTATCGTTCTGATCAAAGATGCGTACTGAGGTGCGCTTAACTTCCGCCACGTCGCCTTCTTCCAGGTACTGAAAACGACGGGTAACCGGCAACAAGGCTAATTGATCCGACGCGACAAAGTGTTCTCCAATGCCGTAGCCAATCACCAAAGGTGCGCCGGAACGGGCCACAACGATGGTCTCCGGCTCGCCGGTATCCATCACGGCGGTGCCGTAGGCACCATCCAACAATTTACGCGCGGCCTGAACGGCCTCGACCAAGCTGCCATGCTGGGTGCGTAAATCGGCGATGAGGTGAGCGATGACTTCGGTGTCGGTCTGCGACACAAATTCATAGCCTTTGGCCTTTAGTTCGTTGCGCAGTGTCTGGTGGTTTTCAATGATGCCATTGTGCACCACAACAATACCGCCGCTGCGGTGTGGATGCGCGTTGGTCTCGCTGGGTTCACCGTGGGTGGCCCAACGCGTATGAGCGATACCAGTGCCGCCCAATAAGGGTTGTTCGGTTAAGGCTGCCGCCAGTTCCGATACCTTGCCTAAGCGCTTGGTCTGTTCCAGTGTGCCATTAGCCTGCATGACCGCCACGCCAGCGCTGTCGTACCCGCGGTATTCCAAGCGGCGCAAGCCTTCTACCAATATTTCAACGATATCACGTTGCGCCACAGCGCCGACGATGCCACACATATCCTTTCCTCCAGGTGCTTGCGGTATGTTGATGCCATACCATAAGCCAGTTTAATTGCTTGGCGCTTCGGACTTGCAGCCTAACGCGCGTTTAAATACGTTTGTATGGGTATCACTTATAAAGCGGGGAATTCGCGCCAGTCTTCGATGATGCGCGTCACACCCAGTTGTGTCAGTTGTTCAGCCGTGACGGTTGGACGATACGCCCAGACGGTCGCGCCGCTCTCTGTGCCGGCCACGAGCCCCGGATAGCTGTCTTCAATGATCAAGCACTGCTTAATATCGTACCCAAGGCGTTCTGCAGCTTGTCGGTATATAGCCGGGTCAGGCTTGGCGACACCCATGGCCTCTGCATCAAAGCGCGCATCGGCCGTGAAGAAGGGGTCGAGTCCCGATACTCGCAGCTTGAACGCCAATTCTTGCGTACGCGAGTTAGTGACGACGGCGAACGGCAAAGACAGCGCCGGTAACATTTCAGCAATGCCGTCCATTGGTATCAAAGCATCGGCCATCAGGCTTTCAAAGTACTGCCGATTGTCGGCTAAGAACGTATCGGGCAAGGTTCGGCCGATCAGCTCTTCAATCATTTCAATGCAACGCGGCCACGCATGGCCGGTGAACTGTTGTGCGACATCGTGCTCGGTCAGGGTCAGACCCACACCCTGTAGCGAGCGATGTAAGGCACGAGTCGCGATCGTTTCAGAATCCACCAATACGCCATCACAATCAAACAAGATGGCGGCAAAAGCCGTTTCAGTCGTCATGGTTTAGGCGTCCTTTTTTGTGGGGCGTTGCCATTTGGATAAGGTGAGCTGCTTGGCACGGGCCAAGGTCAGCTGTTGTGCGGGCGCGTCTTTGCTGATTACCGAACCGGCACCGACGTAACCACCGTCGCCGATGGTGACTGGAGCAATTAAGGTGCTGTTCGAACCAATAAAAGCGCCCGCACCGATAACCGTTAAAAACTTATTCACGCCGTCGTAGTTACAAGTAATGGTGCCTGCACCGATATTCGCGCCTGCGCCGACCCGGGCATCACCAACATACGTCAGGTGGTTTACCTTAGCACCTTCGCCAATGTGGGCTTTTTTGACCTCGACGAAGTTACCGACTTTTGCCTTAGCGGCCAGCTCGGTACCCGGGCGCAAGCGAGCAAACGGGCCAACTTGTGCTGCGGGGCCGACGATGGCGTCTTCGATCAAGGTGTTATCCAGAATGACGGCGCCGTCTGCGATATGACTGCGGCGAATAATGCAGTTGGCACCTATGGTCACATTAGACCCCAAGGTGACGGTATCCAAAATGACGTTAACGTCGATGTGGTTATCCGTCCCGCTCTCTACTGGGCCACGCAAATCCAAACGCGCGGGGTCGATGACGGTGACGCCTTGCAACATCAGTTCCTCGACACGGCGACGTTGGTATTCGCGTTCAAGTGCCGCCAACTGCACACGGTTGTTAACGCCTTGCGTGGCAATGAGATCATCCGCCTGCACACCGTTAACCGCAAGACCATCTTGCACCGCCATGGCGACCAGATCGGTCAAATAATATTCATTTTGTGCGTTACTGTTATCAAGCCGTGGCAGGGCTTTTTGCAACCAATCACCGGGCACGGCCATAATGCCGGTGTTGATTTCTTGAATAAGTAACTGCTCAGACGTGGCGTCTTTTTGTTCAACGATAGCAGCAATTGACTGCTTTTCGCGTACAATACGCCCATATCCGGCCGGATTATCTAACGTCGCCGTTAACAACGTTAAGCCCGAAGCATCGGCACCGGTCAGCAAAGGCTTCAGCGCTTCTGGCTGAATAAGCGGAACGTCAGCGTAGAGTATCAATACACGCTGGTCGGCTTGAATGTGCGGCAAGGCTTGGGCGACAGCGTGCCCGGTGCCCAGTTGTTCCGCTTGGGTAACGAAACGCACCGGTTGATCAGCAAACTGCGCGCGTACGGCGTCGGCACCATGACCAACCACTAGAGTAATTTCGCTGCCCAATTGGCGCGCCGTGTCGACCACATGCTGCACCATGGGCGTCCCAGCCAACGGATGCAATACCTTGGGCAACTTCGACTTCATGCGCGTGCCCTGACCCGCGGCTAATATGACAATGTGTACTGACATTCTGAGTTTCTCCCTATGATTCGCTCATTCTAAGCCTTGTTGGCGATATTCATACCCTTCTATTTGTCAATTTTTCTGTGACATTACAAAGGCTGTACAAGAAGTATGAACTCTAACCAAAAACCAAGCCCCCAGTAACCTCTTTATCGTGACCAAAAAAAAAGCGACCCTTGGGTCGCTTTTTTAGCATCGCTGATCGAGTAAGTAACTGATGTTACCTAATTACTTACGTCGACGGCGCGCTGCTTCGAGCACTCGCAATTGCGCCATGGCTTCTGCCAATCGCGCTGCGGCGTATGCATAATCGACGTCGCCAGTGAGATGCTCCATGTCTTTTTTCGCTTCTTCAGCGGCTTTTTCTGCTGCCGCCTGATCGATATCATCCGCTCGGGTTACAGTATCAGCAAGAATGGTCAGTAAGTTCGGCTGCACTTCCAAGAAGCCACCGGATACATACATCATTTCTTCTTTGCCGCCCTGTCGGGTGATCTTAATATAGCCTGGCTCAAGCGTGGTCAGCAGCGGTGCGTGGTTGGGTAAAATACCCAACTCACCCATGGAGCCACTGGCGACTAAAAACTCAACCAGACCTGAAAAGATCTTGCCTTCAGCGCTGACGATATCGCAATGTACAGTCATTGCCATCATTCTCTCCCTAAGGGATCACTGAAAACCAGCCTTGCCGTTACAACCGAGCAAGGCCGGCTTCCATCATTTGGCCTTGCTGGCTTCGTAGCCTTCGATCACTTCCTGAATGGTGCCCTTCATGTAGAAGAACTGCTCAGGGATGTGGTCGTAGTTACCGTCCAGAATGCCCTGGAAACCGCTGATGGTGTCTTTCAACGACACGTACTTACCAGGGGCGCCAGTGAAGATCTCGGCCACGTGGAAAGGCTGAGACAGGAAGCGCTGAATTTTACGTGCGCGTGCAACGATCTGCTTGTCTTCGTCAGACAACTCGTCCATACCCAAGATGGCGATGATGTCTTTCAGTTCGTTGTAACGCTGCAACACTTCCTGCGTATCACGAGCCACGTCGTAGTGTTCACGGCCGATGACCAAAGGATCAAGCTGACGAGACGTTGAGTCCAGTGGATCTACTGCGGGGTAGATACCCAGTGCAGCGATGTCACGGCTCAATACAACAGTCGCGTCCAAGTGAGCAAAAGTGGTCGCAGGTGATGGGTCAGTCAAGTCATCCGCTGGTACGTATACCGCCTGTACGGAGGTGATAGAACCAGACTTGGTTGACGTGATACGTTCCTGCAGTGCACCCATCTCTTCAGCCAGTGTTGGCTGATAACCTACCGCTGAAGGCATACGGCCCAGCAGTGCTGATACTTCCGTACCGGCCAAGGTATAACGATAGATGTTGTCGACGAAGAACAGTACATCACGGCCTTCATCACGGAAACGCTCAGCCATGGTCAAACCGGTCAATGCAACGCGCAAACGGTTACCCGGTGGCTCGTTCATCTGACCGTATACCATCGCTACCTTAGACTCAGGCAGGTTTTCCAATTGGATAACACCGGCTTCTGACATCTCGTGGTAGAAGTCGTTACCTTCACGAGTACGCTCACCAACACCAGCGAACACAGACAAACCTGAGTGCTCTTTGGCGATGTTGTTGATCAGCTCAAGCATGTTTACGGTTTTACCCACACCGGCACCACCGAACAGACCGACTTTACCACCCTTGGCGAACGGGCAGATCAGGTCGATAACCTTGATGCCCGTTTCCAGAATTTCCTGGCTCTGTGCTTGCTCAGCGTAGGTAGGCGCGTCACGGTGAATAGACATACGGTCTTTTTCACCAATCGGGCCACGCTCATCAATAGGGTTACCCAATACGTCCATGATGCGACCCAGGGTTTCGACGCCCACAGGAACCATGATAGGACCATTGGTATTGCTAACGTCCAGTCCACGCGTGAGTCCTTCGGACGCACCCATGGCAATGGCACGTACAACGCCGTCGCCCAGCTGCTGCTGAACTTCCAGGGTCAGGTCTTTACCTGCCACGGTCAGGGCGTCATACACTTTAGGCACGGAATCACGTGGGAATTCCACGTCTACTACCGCGCCGATGATCTGTACGATCTTTCCGCTACTCATTAGTATTTCCTCTCAATCCCGAATATTGGGGAGCTCGCTACACCGCCATGGCGCCGCTAACGATCTCTGACAATTCCTGCGTAATACTGGCTTGACGGGCTTTGTTGTATTCCAACGCCAGCGCGTCCATCAAATCTCCAGCATTATCAGTCGCGTTCTTCATTGCCATCATCCGCGCGGCCTGCTCACAAGCCAGATTCTCTACCACGGCCTGATACACCAGTGACTCGACATAACGAGAAAACAAACCGTCCAACAACTGCTTAGGCGTTGGCTCGTAAATGTATTCCCAAATGTCACGCTTCGCCGTCTCGTCTTCCGCTGCTACCAAAGGCAACAATTGCTCGACGTTAGGGGTCTGCGTCATGGTGTTGACGAACTCGTTATAAACCAGAAACAAGCGGTCAATTTCACCCTTGTTGTATTTCTGGAGCATAACCTGAACAGAACCGATGACGTCTTTGACTTCCGGTTTGTCGCCCAGTGAGCTCGTGGCTGCAGCGCTGCGCAAGCCGATTTTGCGGAAAAATCCCGCGCCCTTATTACCGATGGTGCAGACCTCAACGCCTACGCCCTGATTCTTCCATTCAGTGATCGACTTCAGTGCGGCCTTGAACATGTTGGCGTTCAGACCACCACACAGACCACGGTCGGTCGATACCATGATATAGCCTACATTCTTCACCGCACGCTCTTCGAGGTACGGGTGAGTGTAGTTATAGTCGGTATCGGCGTTCGCGATGTGGCCGATCACCAGACGTACTTTTTCAGAATACGGCTTGGTGGCTTGCATCCGGTCCTGGGCTTTGCGCATCTTGCTCGCCGACACCATCTCCATAGCGGAGGTGATTTTCTGCGTGTTCTTGATGCTCCCAATTTTGGAGCGTATCTCTTTTCCGGCTGCCATAATTATCGCCTCAAACTAACCTGGGCAGTATTGCCGCTACGCGGCAACTGCCCAGATATGATCAGGAACCAGCTCAGGCACGTGAAGCTTTAAACTTCTCAATGCCTTCACGGAACGCTTTCTCGATGCTTTCATCGTATTTGCCGGTGGCAACGATGTCCTTCATCAAATCGGCGTATTCCGCTTGCATGAATTTGTGCAAGTCTGACTCGAAAGAACCAATGTCACTCACCGCTACGTCTTTGAGGTAACCCTCGTTCGCTGCGAAGATAGACACCGCCATTTGAGCGATAGACAGTGGCGCATACTGAGCTTGCTTCATCAGCTCGGTTACACGCTCACCGTGGTCCAGCTGGGCACGAGTCGCCTCATCCAGATCAGAAGCGAACTGCGAGAATGCCGCCAATTCACGATACTGAGCCAATGCGGTACGGATACCACCAGACAATTTCTTAACCACTTTAGTCTGCGCCGCACCACCTACCCGAGAAACCGAAATACCGGCGTTCATCGCCGGACGAATACCGGAGTTGAACAGGTTGGTTTCGAGGAAGATCTGACCGTCGGTGATGGAGATTACGTTGGTCGGTACGAATGCCGATACGTCACCACCTTGGGTTTCAATGATTGGCAGAGCGGTCAAAGAACCGGTTTTACCTTTCACTTCGCCGTTGGTCAGCTTTTCTACTTCTTCCGCGTTAACGCGTGAAGCGCGCTCAAGCAAACGAGAGTGCAGATAGAAAACGTCACCAGGATAAGCTTCACGGCCTGGCGGACGACGCAACAGCAGAGAGATCTGACGGTATGCAACAGCCTGCTTTGACAGGTCATCGTATACGATCAATGCGTCTTCGCCGCGATCACGGAAGTATTCGCCCATGGTGCAGCCAGAGTATGGCGCCAAGAACTGCATAGAAGCCGGGGTAGAAGCAGAAGCGGCTACGATGATGGTGTGTTTCAACGCATCGTGCTCTTCTAGCTTGCGTACTACGTTAGCGATGGTCGATTGTTTCTGACCGATTGCAACGTAGACACACTTAACGCCCGTTTCTTTCTGCGCGATGATGGCATCGATCGCCATGGCGGTTTTACCCGTCTGGCGGTCACCGATGATCAATTCACGCTGACCACGGCCGATTGGCACCATGGCATCAACGGCTTTATAACCGGTTTGCAAAGGCTGATCGACCGATTGGCGGGCGATTACGCCGGGCGCTACCTTTTCGATAGCATCCGTGCCGACCGAGTCTACGGGGCCTTTGCCATCGATTGGGTTACCCAATGCGTCCAAGACACGACCCATCAGGCCAGGGCCTACCGGGACTTCAAGGATACGACCGGTGCAATGACATTTCTGACCTTCGGCCAAACCTTTATAGTCGCCCAGTACCACAGCACCGACGGAGTCACGCTCCAAGTTCAGTGCCATACCGTACAGACCACCTTCAAAGGCAATCATTTCACCGTACATTACATCGGCAAGACCGTGAATACGTACGATACCGTCAGATACCGACACGATAGTGCCTTCATTTTTTGCTTCAGAAGAGACATTGAGACCCTCAATGCGCTTCTTGATCACTTCACTGATTTCTGAAGGATTCAGTTGCTGCATGCTATTTCCCTCAATTAGGAATTCATCGCTTCTGCCAGCTTAACCAAACGACCGCGTACAGAACCATCGATCACGGTATCACCGAAACGAATGATGATGCCGCCTTTCAAAGACGGATCGAGCTCTGTAGACACCTGGACCTCACGACCCAGTTTTTTGGCAAGTTTTTCTGACAGGGTTTTTAACTGTGCATCGGACAACGCGAACGCAGTAGAGATAACCACATCGGCAGTTTTCTCTTCTGCCAGACGCAGCGTTTCGAATTGCTCAAAGACTTCTGGTAGCAGACCCAAGCGGCCATTCTCAGCCATGGTGGTCAGCAGGTTTTCACCGCCGTTCACCATGTTTTCTTGGCACAAACCGGTCAATTGGCTGACTTTTTGTGCCGTCGCCAGACTGACGTGGTTCACCAGAGACTGTACTGCTGGCAATGCTGCAACGCTCGCCAATGAACGCATCATGGCGGACCAGCCCGAAAGCTGACCGTTTGCCTTGGCTACGTCAAAGGCCGCTTTCGCGTAAGGACGTGCTAATGTGCTGATTTCTGCCATTGCGCCGCCCCCTTAGAGTTCTGCTGCCAGTTTTTCCAGCATGTCACTGTGGACTTTCTCGTCGATAGAGGCATCCAGTACTTTTTCTGCGCCCAGCATCGCGAGTACGGCAACTTTCGCACGCAGCTCTTCTTTTGCTAGGTTCTGCTCATGACGAATTTCGTCGCGGGCAGCTGCCAGCAGACGATCACCTTCGACACGGGCTTCATCCTTTGCTTCTTCAACCAGTTTTGCAGCACGGCGATTAGCCTGCTCAATAATGGCTGCAGCCTGTTCTTTGGCTTCCCGCAATTTTGCGGCAGCGCTGTCTTGAGCCAACTCCAGATCTTTCGCTGCACGATCAGCGGCGTTTAAGCCGTCAGCGATTTTCTTCTGGCGTTCTTCGATGGCTGCCATCAGCGGTGGCCAAACGAACTTGGCGCAAAACCAGACGAACAGAGCAAAGGTGATGATTTGTCCAACGAACGTAAAATTAAAGTTCACGTCTTCACCTCTTCTGTTGATTAGTTACGTATTGCAAAGCGCCCTAAGGCGCTTCTTGAATCAGCAACCGTGATTAAGCAACAACGAAGATCAGGTACATGGAGATACCTACACCGATGATAGGAATAGCTTCTACCAGACCGGCGATGATGAAAAACTTGGTCTGCAAAGCAGGAGCCAGTTCAGGCTGACGCGCTGAAGTTTCCAGCAGTTTGCCACCCAGCAGGCTGATTGCCAGAGATGCGCCCAAAGCGCCCGCAGCCAATACGATTGCAACAGCAATAAAAATCATGGTTTTCTCCTAAGGTTTCAGTAGTTTCAAGTTTTAAAGTGTCAAACAGTAAACAGTTTTAGGGTGTGGCTGCCGCGCAGTCACACCGGTCACGCTTTTAGTGATCTTCTTGCGCCATCGCCAAATAGACGATCGTCAACACCATAAAGATGAATGCCTGCAGCGTAATGACCAAGATGTGGAAGACCGCCCAAATAAACTGCAGGCCACCAGCCAAAGGCCAGAATAGTAGACCAGCACTGAACATCAGTGCGATCAGCAGGAAGATCATCTCACCGGCGTACATATTGCCGAACAGACGCAGACCGAGACTTACCGGCTTGGCCAGCAAACCAACGATTTCCATAAAGAGGTTCACCGGAATGAACAACCAGTGATTGAACGGCGTGAACGACAGCTCACGCAGAAAGCCCCAGCCTTTTACTTTGATTGAGAACGCAATGACCATAATCAATACGAACGCCGCCATGCCCAGAGTGATGTTCGGGTCTGTAGTTGGCGCGATCTTCTGGTAGTTGATACCCACTTGCTCCAGCGCGAACGGCACCAGATCGACCGGCATCAACTTCATGAGGTTCATCAAGAACACCCACGCAAAAATGGTCAACGCCATGGGGGCAATGCTGGCCGTACGACCGTGGAAGACTTCTTTTACCGTCTTATCAACAAATTCCACCACCATTTCAATGGCGCACTGGAATTTGCCCGGCACGTCTGACGTAGCACGCTTGGCCGCTATACCAAACAGATAACAGAACAGCAGACCTAGGCCCGTCGCCCAAAACATGGAGTCTACGTGCACGGCCATAAAGCCCATTTCGGTTGCTTCGGTGGACGATGCCGCCAGTTTCCAACCCAGTTCCGGGTGATTCCCGTAAGTCAGGTTGGACAAATGGTGCTGGATGTACTCTGCGGGAGTTTCATATGCCATAGTCGTTTAAGCCTCTTTTACCGCCGAAGCGGCAATTGAATTAGAATACTGCTCAATATCAGGCCATATACATAAAGAAAAAGCAGTGTGGCCATCAGCCAGCCTGCCGCAACACCTGGATATCGAGTGAAAATCAGTGCGCAACCAAAGGCTACAAACACCAGTTTTCCGGTAAAACCGACCATTGTGGAAAGAAAAAGACCGGCTGAATGCTCAGCGCCGACGAACCGCAGGCTTAATAACGAAAACACCCACTGCGGTATCGCATAGAGCATGCTGCCTAATAACACGGCAAAGCCAATCTCTGAGGACGCTAAGTAGGCCAACAACACCAGCGTCACGATAGACACCAGCTCGACGACCCTGGCTGTTATTATTCGCCTTTTAAAGTCGGTCGTTTGTTGCGCTTGCGTGGTCACCTGATGTTCGGTCACCGGCCCTCTGTCTATTCGTTGATGGTCATCAAAAGCGCCGCAAAGTATAGGTGTTCAAAAGCTTACCATCAACAGTTGATTCGTTTTTAACACCCACCGAGACGCCTCTGTGTCGTTAAAACTCCATTCGTGTCGCATTCTCGTTACGCGGGTATGCACTATGTCGTCTTTGGCACAGCTATTTAAGGTGGTCCAAAATGCCGTCCAACTCATCAAGGCTGTTGTAGCTGATTACCAGCGAACCTTTACCTTGCGCACCGTGCTTAATAGCCACCGGCGCACCGATGCGCGCGGCCAAGGTATCTTCTAGTTTGCGGATATTGGCATCTACGGGTGGTTTAGTAGCTGGGGCTTGGGAGCCACGCAACGCATGGTTCTTTACCAAGGCTTCAGCTTGGCGGACATTTAAGCCCTTAGCGACCACTTCTTGCGCAATACGAATCTGGTCGGCGCCTTCAAGCGTCAGCATGGCCCGAGCGTGGCCCATTTCGATGTCGCCGTGCTCTAGCATACGGCGCACTTCAGAGGTCAGGTTCAACAGGCGCATTAAGTTGGCCACGGTTGCCCGTTTTTTACCAACGATGTCGGCCACTTCTTGCTGCGTCAGTTCAAATTCTTTCTGCAAGCGTTGCAGTGCTACTGCTTCTTCTACCGGGTTAAGGTCTTCGCGTTGTATGTTTTCGATCAGCGCCATGGCAATGGCGTCTTCGTCACTGACTTCGCGCACAACGGCGGGCACAGAGTCGAGCCCGGCCATACGAGCGGCACGCCAGCGGCGCTCGCCCGCGATGATTTCGTATTTACCGGTGGTAATGGCGCGTACAACGATAGGCTCAATAACACCTTGAGAACGAATCGACGCGGCTAGCTCTTCCAAGCCATCGGACGACATGTCACGACGTGGCTGATATTGGCCGCGCTGCAAAGCATCCAGCGGCAAGTACGACAAATCACCACGCGGATCCGGCACATGCACGGCGGCCGGTGCAGACTGAACACCATGCTCACCACTCTCTGCTGTGGTCGTTGGCACTTCCACTCGCACCGCTGGTTGGCTGATCAGGCTACTCAGCCCCTTCCCTAGTCCTCTTTTTTTAACCGACATAACTTAACGTACTCAATTGGCTGTGGCCTGGGTTTCTTCCTGACGACGAATGAATTCACCAGCCAAGGCCAGATAAGACAGGGCGCCACGCGATGACTGGTCATACTGCATCACAGGCAAGCCGTAAGAGGGGGCTTCGGCAACCCGAATATTGCGCGGGATAACGGTGCGATAGAGGCGTGCACCAAAATGGCTTTGCAATTCTTTCGACACATCGGTGGTCAAACTCGTACGTCCGTCGTACATGGTGCGCAATACACCTTCGACTTCGAGCTTGGGGTTGGTCGCTTCTTTAATCTGCTCAATGGTATCCAATAACGCCGCAATGCCTTCGAGCGCAAAGTACTCGCACTGCACAGGAATCAATACCGCATCAGCTGCGGTAAGGGCGTTTACGGTAAGCATGTTCAATGACGGCGGGCAGTCTAAAATAATCATATCGTATTGATCACGCACGGTTTCCAATGCCAGCGACAAACGATGCTCGCGTTGATCCACACTCAGCAACTCGACTTCGGCGGCAGTGACGTCACCGTTGGAAGGGATCATGTCGTACCCTGCCTGTTCGGCGTGCACGATGACCTTGTCGAGCGGGGTTTTCTCAATCAGCACGTGATAAAGATGGTATTCCAGCTCGTTCTTACTGATGCCGCTGCCCATGGTTGCATTGCCCTGCGGGTCCATGTCCACCAGCAACACTTTGCGCTTGGTCGCAACCAGCGAGGCAGCAAGGTTAATCGCTGTGGTCGTTTTCCCAACCCCACCTTTTTGATTGGTGACGGCGATGATTTTCTTCATGCAACACTCCGATACTGTAGCCGGTGTAATGAACGACCGTTGAATTCTGTTTTTGCCTGCCTCGACAAGACGTTTTAGCGACTTAATACCACCAGATGCCTTTGCCCATCGGCGCCGGGCACCTGCAACTGCCGAACGCTGGTCACCTGTATATCGCTGGGCAGCGCCGCCAGTTCGTCGTCTGGGTAGAGCCCCTTCATGGCAATGAACTGCCCGTCTGGTGCCAGCAAATGCTGCGACCAACTCACCATGTCGGCCAAGGTCGCGAACGCCCGGCTGGTGATCACATCAAAGGGTTCAGCGCTGTAGGATTCCACACGACTCTGTATGGTTGCAACTGATTTTAAGCCCAGCTCCATGGTCATTTGCCGCAAAAAGCGAATTTTCTTACCGTTGCTGTCCAGTAAGGTTACCGCGATATCTGGCCGCGTGATGGCAACCACCATGCCGGGCAGCCCACCGCCGGTACCGACATCCAATAAACGACCCGATGGCAAAACCGGCAAGATACTCAAGCTGTCGATCAAATGGCGCTGCACCATGGCCATGGGATCACGCACAGCAGTTAAGTTATAGGCTTTGTTCCACTTGATCAAACCGGAATGATACGCCAGTAACTGTTCAATCTGCGTATCGTCGAGCGCGATCGCCAGTTGATCGATGGCCTCTAACAGCGCCTCTTTATAAGACTCGCTCATGTTATGCCGTCTTCCGCATCGCCGAATGCTTCTTCAGATGCACCAATAACAGCGAGACCGCCGCCGGTGTTACCCCGGAAATACGCCCTGCCTGAGCCAGTGTTGTAGGCCGCACTTGCGCCAGCTTTTGGCGCACTTCGTTAGACAGTCCGCTGATGGCGGCGTAATCGAGATCCTCTGGCAAGGCAGTGTGCTCGTGCTTGCGCAGTTGGTCGATCTCGTCTTGCTGCCGCTTAATATAGCCTTCGTATTTAACGGCTATTTCAACCTGCTCGGTCACCGCGTCGGTCAACGCCGGATGGTCGCTCGACAGAGTGGCCAGGTCGGCATACACCACTTCGGGGCGCTTGAGCAAATCACGTAATGAATATTCGTGGCGCAGTGGCTGGCCAATCAACGCCTTTACACGTTCACCTTCAGGCGTATCCGGCCGCACCCAAGTGGAGGATATACGCGCTGTTTCGCCGACAATCGCTTCTTGTTTGGTACAGAAGGCGGCCCAGCGCTCTTCATCAATCAAACCGAGCTGCCGTGCTTCAGTGGTCAAGCGCTGATCGGCGTTGTCTTCGCGCAGCAACAAGCGGTATTCCGCCCGGCTGGTGAACATGCGATAAGGCTCTTTCGTTCCCATGGTGATCAGGTCGTCCATCAATACCCCGATGTACGCTTGGTCGCGCAACGGGTACCACGGATCCGCATCCCGCGCCCGCAAGGCGGCGTTAATACCGGCCAACAAACCCTGTGCCCCGGCTTCTTCATAACCGGTAGTGCCATTGATCTGTCCGGCGAAGAACAGGTTTTTCACGTAGCGGGTTTCCATCCAGTGCGACAAGTCTTGCGGATCGAAGAAATCGTACTCGATGGCATAGCCGGGCCGTGTCATGTGGGCGTTTTCAAACCCTTTCATGGTGCGGATAAACTGCACTTGGACATCAAACGGCAAGCTGGTCGAGATGCCGTTCGGATACAATTCATAAGAGGTCAGGCCTTCCGGCTCGACAAAAATCTGGTGCGAATTTTTATCGGCAAAGCGCACCACCTTGTCTTCAATGGATGGGCAATAGCGCGGCCCAATGCCGTCGATTACGCCCGCGTACATGGGCGATTTGTCCAGGTTGCTGCGAATGATGTCGTGCGTGGCTTCGCTAGTGTGCGTGACATAGCAACTGACCTGCCGTGGGTGCTCTTCGACTTTGCCAATATATGACATCACGGGCAGTGGGGTATCGCCAGCCTGCTCTTCCATCACGCTGAAGTCCACGGTGCGCGCATCAATACGCGCCGGCGTGCCGGTTTTTAAACGACCAACCTTAAAGGGCAGAGCACGCAGGCGTTCGGCGAGTTTATTGGCCGGGGCATCGCCCATCCGACCACCCTGATAATTATCCATACCGACGTGGATGCGGCCGCCTAAAAAAGTACCGGCAGTTAAGATCACCGTGGTGCTTTTAATGCGAATACCGGTTTGCGTCACAACACCGCATACGCGGTCTTGTTCAATGATGAGGTCATCAGCGGCTTGCTGGAAAACAAACAGATTCTCTTGCTGCTCTACGATATCGCGAATCGCGGAGCGATAGAGCTGGCGGTCGGCTTGCGCACGGGTCGCCCGCACGGCTGGGCCTTTGCGGCTGTTGAGCACGCGGAATTGAATACCGGCGCGGTCGGTGGCGCGCGCCATGGCACCGCCCATGGCGTCGATTTCTTTCACCAGATGACTTTTACCAATGCCGCCAATGGCCGGGTTGCAGGACATTACACCCACGGTCTCGATGTTGTGTGTCAATAACAGGGTCTGCGCACCCATGCGCGCCGCTGCTAACGCGGCTTCGGTACCGGCGTGGCCGCCGCCGATGACGATGACATCAAACTGAGTTGGAAAATTCACACACAACCTCGGGTCGAGAAATTACAGGGGGGACGTATTATACGGATAAAAAATAACCAATAAACCATCGAATGCATTTGGCTGACAATGTTTTCATTAGGCAGCCTATTTCGCTAGGTAAAAGTGCTTACAACACTTATCTATTATGGCCTGTGCACGCGCTTCGCGTTCGGCTCCGGTGTACACAATACCAATCTTTACCAGCGCCGGAGGCTGCACGAGCAAAACACCTACGTAGGTGCGACCGGCTTCTTGTTGCAACCGGTAGACCTGCGCATCGCCATGACTTTCCTGCTGCACCAAACCGCCTTGAAAACCGTCTTGGTCAGCAGCAATGGCGTCGTTCATAATCTGTCGCATACGGCGCTCGAGTACGCCGTCCGGATACACCAGCTCTTGCACCAGCATATTGATGCCGCTGTGGTTTACTTGCCAGTTAATCGCTTGTTGCGGCCCGGTCAGCGCCCCGGCGGCAACCCGCTCTTCGCGGCTGGGCTCACGTTCAAACCAAACGGTATAGCCCGATACAGGCATCTGCACCGGCACTTCCGGCGTCGGCAGCGGACGCACGCGTGTCGGCCATTGCAGATAGTAGAACACCCCCATCAACACCAATAGCACCGCGAGGGTAATTTTCTGTGAGCGACCCAGCGTCATGCGACACCACGATCATTGCGCAAGCAATGTTCAGCGGCGGACACGCGTGCGCGCAAGGTGGTCTCATCGGCGGCGGTCACGGTAACATGGCCCAATTTACGCCCGGGTCGAGGAGCTTTGTCATAGTCGTGCCAATGCACACCCGGTAAGCGCAACAGGCCAGATACATCGGGGTGTGCGCCAAACACATTGAGCATGGTGACTGCGCCTCGCGTGCTGACATCGCCTAACGGCAATCCGCACACCGCACGCACGTGGTTTTCAAATTGACTGGTTTCCGCACCTTCAATGGTCCAGTGCCCGGAATTGTGCACACGGGGCGCGATTTCATTCGCCATCAGGCTGTCACCTAATCGGAAGAACTCGAACGCCATCACACCGACGTACTCCAATTCGTCCATCACACGTTTGACATATTCTGCCGCTTTCTCTTGCAGCGCATGGCTCGCTTGCGGTTCCGAACGGTAGAGAATCCCTGCTTGGTGCTCGTTCAATACGAGGTCGTAACATTTGAAGTCGCCATCAGCCGCACGCACCGCAACACAAGACAGTTCATCATCAAAGGCGATAAAACCTTCCAGAATCAGCGGCACGCTTCCGAGTTCAGCCACGGCACCCTCGACATCCGTCGGTGTACGCAGCACTTTCTGGCCTTTCCCGTCATAGCCCATGGTGCGAGTCTTCAAAACGGCAGGCAAACCAATATTGTCCACCGCAGCCAACAAGTCTGCTTGGCTATCAATGCGTGCAATCGGGGGAATGGGTATCTGCAGACGCTGAAACATGGATTTTTCCACCCAGCGGTCCCGCGAGGTCGCCAACGCAGCGGCGGGTGGATAGGCCGGAATCTGTTCGGCAATGGCCGCGACCGTCGACGGAGGTACGTTTTCAAACTCAAAAGTGGCCGCATCGGCTTGGCCAGCCAGCACCGTCGCTGCTTCCAGGTCGTCGTAGTCGGCCACTATTTGGTCGCCATACGCACTCGCACAGGCGTCACTCGCCGGGTCCAAAAACACACAGCGAATATTCAGGGGCGCAGCGGCCAACGCCATCATGCGTCCCAACTGCCCAGCGCCTACGATGCCCAAAATCTGTTTCATAACGAACCTTTTTACACTTGCCCGGAGAGTGGTTACGCCTGCCCAGGTAGCGGGTTATCCAATACTTTTTCCGTTTGCGCGGCCCGGTAGGCCAATAACGCTTCGCGGATAGCATCTGAGTGATTACTCAGCACGGACGCCGCCAATAAGGCAGCGTTTATTGCGCCAGCACGACCGATCGCTAAGGTACCGGTCGGAATGCCCGCGGGCATTTGTACAATGCTGAGCAGGGAATCCATGCCGTTCAACGCTTTTGACTGGACTGGCACGCCAAATACCGGCAAATGGGTTTTTGCCGCACACATACCCGGTAAGTGCGCTGCCCCACCGGCACCGGCAATAATAATCTGCAACCCGCGCTCGTAAGCGGTTTCGGCGTACTCAAACAACAAATCCGGCGTGCGATGCGCGGACACCACCTTGGCTTCGTAGGGGATGCCTAAGGCTTTCAAGGTTTCAACTGTGTGCTCCATGGTTTCCCAGTCCGACTGGGAACCCATGATTACACCAACCAGTGGCGACATTCGCTCTCTCCTAATGACAGTAACAGGTTATTTCGGCTTGGTCGGTGGCATTATGCGGATAACCTGCCGATCATCGTCGCGCGGGGCGGCTTCTACGCGCGTGCCCGGTAACGATGCATTCGTCGATTCGGCACTGAGGGTGTCGGTAAAACCGCAATCAACGCAGTCACGCACCATATCGGCACCGCCGTTCATGTATTCCATACGCAATGAGTCTTTCGCCCCGCAAGACGGACAGACTGCACCCGCAATGAATCGCTTGACCATGATGTGCCTGCGTGAAAAAAGGAGGCTGAGTATAGCAAAGACTACCTTAGCTGCGCGAGCCTCGTACATCCGCCCGCAGTGTACCGAGGGCAACCACAGCCTGAGTGAGGTTAGGCAGCGCTGGCACGGGCAACCCGTGCAGCATCTGACACAGATATTCCATGCGCTTATGTTGCAACATGCGCATATTGAAGAAATGACTGCCATACGTCAGCCACAGGGGGTTTACGCCGGTCGCCGCCCAGAGACGCAACGCCATGATCACATTGAAATGGGGTTCGTTACTGGCGCGCTCGTAATTACCCATGGTAGAGGATGCAATACCCAGCAGGTCAGCAACCATGTCTTGCGGAATATGTAATACGTCACGGAAGCTACGCAACCCGTCCGCCACCATGGCGTAGTAGCCATCAATCTCTGCCGCCACTTCTTGCCGACTCGGCCAGATGAGACCATCGGTATCTAAAGGCGCAGGCAAAGGTACTTCCAGCATCTCTGACAAGAGATGCAAAAAATGATTGAATTCGCTGTCGTTACTTTGACCAACAAAAATCTGCATTTGCAGCAAATCAGCGCGAATGGTCAAAGAACTGAACAAATAGTCGTAGCCACCACCTAAAAAGAAATATTGAAAAGGCACACCGGTGCGCATCATGTAACGCGCTGTTGTTCCCATGCGCGCATAATCACTTCCGCTCTCGTATTTACGATACTGAGACAACGACACGCCCACTTCGGTCGCCATTTTTTCTTGGCTCCAACCCAGCGCCAAACGGCTGTGCTTCAGATTAGTGCCATAAATGTGGTCTAAGCCGACTTCCAACTCGGCGAAATTCACTTCACGCGGGGAGAACTGGGCAAGAATCTGCTCACGCACTGGCTCGAGCTTATTATTTGTCATGCGTTGTCCTCTGAATCACTCACCGACACAAGCCTAGTTATCGGGACTATAGCGACCTGAACCAGAAGCGCCATCCGCGCTGCGGTATAACGCATTAATACAGCAACAATAATAGATGAGGTGCGCTATTGTGTCGATACAAGCAACGGACCCCAAAGGCTGCCTAACCGGTCAAGATCTGCACTCGTAAGTCGTTGATACAGTGAAAGGTGACGATTTGACCCCCCCTAAATCGTCACCTTTCACTGTTATGCTGCAACGCAATTAGCAGTATCATTGTTCTTGTTCTGCTGCACCACGGATGGTGTCGCTCAAGGATCTGAGCGGGTGCCCTCTGCGCCGGAGCAAGGACGCTCAATTTTTATCCTAGCGTCATCCCGTGTTACGCATGCCCGCCGCAATACCACCAATGGTGACCATGAGCGCTTTTTCGACCGTGCTGTTATGTTCTTCGGCACGCAAGCGGGCGATCAGCTCTATTTGCAACCAATGCAGGGGCTCAAGGTAGGGGTCGCGTAACAAAATGCTGTCGCGGTTCCAACTGTCGTTCAACATCAGTTGGTCTTCCGCGAGTAACGCTTGCAACGTTTTCGCATCTTGCGCCATTTGATCACGCAACAGCGTGTCTAAATGCAACAGCTCTGGCGGGGACAAGCGGGCAGCATACGCCCCACTGATATCGCCATCAGTTTTCAGAAACACCATTTCCAGCATCGCCAAGCGCGTACCGAAGAAGGGCCAGCGGTCTTTCATCTGTTCGATCAACGTACTTCCGCCTGAATCGACCTCGCCTTGAATCGCTTGCACAGCGCCCAGCCAACTGGGCAACAACATGCGATTCTGCGACCAGGCAAAGATCCATGGAATGGCGCGCAACGACTCGACACCACCACCCGGCTTGCGCTTGGTGGGACGGCTGCCGAGCGGCAATTTGCCCAGCTCTTGTTCTGGCGTCACGGCGCGGAAGAACGGGACGAAGTCCGGGTGATCGCGCACAATGGCCCGATAGTGCTGGCACGACACCGCCGCCATACGTGACATTAGCTCGCGCCATTCCGGCTCGGGCTCCGGCGGCGGCAACAATAAAGCCTCCAAAACCGCACTGGCATACAGGTGCAGGCTGCGCACCGCCAGTTCCGGCAAGCCAAACTTGAAGCGAATGGTTTCACCCTGCTCGGTCACACGGAACCCGCCCTGTACCGAACCCGGCGGCTGCGACAGTATTGCCGCATGGGCCGGGCCGCCCCCGCGACCAATGGTGCCCCCGCGACCATGAAACAACGTTAAGCTGACACCGAATTCGTCGGCTAACTGGCCTAAGGATTCCTGCGCCTCATACTGCGCCCACGCCGCAGCCAGCACCCCAGCATCTTTGGCCGAATCGGAATAACCGATCATGACGTGTTGCCGCCCGTGGATATAACCGCGGTACCATTCAACCGACAACAAACGACGCATGGTGTCTGGCGCTACGTCTAGGTCGTCCAGTGTCTCGAACAGCGGCGCCACTGGCATGGCCCAATTCACACCGCATTCGCGCAACAGCAATTGCACCGCTAGCACGTCCGACGGATGGCGCGCCATGGAGATAATATAAATGCCGAAGGAGTCGGCGCTGAACTGGCTGACCACGCGGCAGGTATCGAGCACTTCTTTTACTTCTTCGGACGGCTGCCATTGGCGCGGAATCAGTGGTCGCTTACTGCCTAATTCGCGCAGCAAAAAGGCCTGTTTGTCTTCTTCGTTCCAATGCTCATAATCGCCCATGCCGAGATAGAGCGTCAGCTCGGAGAAAACGGCACGATGCCGTTCACTGTGCTGGCGCACATCCAAGCGCAACAAGCTGGTGCCAAACACATAGGCACGACGCAGGGTGTCTTTAAGCGCACCTTCGGCAATGACTTCCATGCCACAGGCACGCAACGACTCGTAGCACGCGTTGAGCGGCGTAAGCAACGCATCGTCACTGAGCAGGCAGTCTTCCAAGGCTACTTTTGTGGGGTCATCCAAACGCAGTTGGATCGCGTCTTTGACCAGATTCAAGCGTGTGCGCAGAGACTTCAATACCGCACGATAGGGCTCACTGCTGTCGCCCGCCATGGTGCGCAACGCGGGCGTGCAATCGGTCATGGACAGTTCAGACGCTAGTTCATCGACCGCTTGGCTAAACAGCTCCGCGGCTTTCCAGCGCGCCAACAGCAACACTTGTTCGGTCACACGTGCAGTAACGAACGGGTTACCATCGCGGTCGCCACCCATCCACGAGCAAAAACTGAGCGTGCGCGCGTCCAGTGGCAAGTTCAGACCATAGTCAGCAATGGTCTCTTCCATGTCCCGCATGAATTGCGGTATGGCGTCCCACAAGGAGTTTTCGATCACAGCGAAACCCCAGCGCGCTTCGTCCACCGGCGTGGGTCGCACGTTGCGAATTTCAGCGGTGTGCCACGACTGGCTGATCAGCTCATCAATGCGCTGCACCGCCAAGCGCCGGGCACGCGGCGGCGCTTGATCATTAAGCTGAGCCAGCTCACCCGCCAACGCACCGTATTTATGAATGATGGTGCGGCGGGTGACCTCGGTGGGGTGAGCGGTCAGCACCAACTCTAGGCGCAGAGTATCCACCGCCTGTTGCTTCTCTTGCTCGGTCAACTCGCTGCTTTTAAGACGTTCAAGTAAATCTTTCAGTGGCTCGGGGTATTGCTGTTGCGCCAACCCTTCCGGGGTGATGGTGTGCTGCTGCTCGGCAATATTGACCAAATTGAGAAACTGCGTAAAAGACCGTGCCACGACCAACAAATCGTCGTCCGACATTTCTTTAAACAGCGCCGCCATGTCCTGGCGTGCTTTGCTGTCACCGTCGCGCGCCGCCTTACCCCAGCCACGAATGGTTTCAATGGTCTCTAACCAGTCCGGGCCATTGGCGCGGGCGATGGTCTGGCCCAGCAACTGGCCAAGCTCTTTCACCTGTTTACGCAATACCGTTTGTGCCACCATGTTTGTCCCCTTATCGTTAACACACCCTGTCGATTAGCTTTAAGCGGTACCGCCGGCTCCCAACTGATTAAAATCGATGCCCAGCCGATTGATGGCGGCTTGATACCGCTCGTACGGCGGTGTAGCGAAGACCAGGTCCGCTTCCGCCGGGATCATCAACCACGCATTCTCCGCTAACTCATGTTCCAACTGACCCGCTTCCCAGCCAGCATAACCCAAACAGATTTGATACTGCTCTGGCCCCTGCCCTTGCGCAATAGAATGCAAAATATCTTTAGACGTCGTGACGCCCCAGGTGTCGTTGTTCAACGTTGAGTCCCACTCGCCCCGTAAACCGTGCAGCACAAACCCGCGCTCACGCATCACCGGGCCACCGAACACCAGCTCTGGTTCCGCGCTGACATCACGGTGCGGGACGCCTGAATTGTCGAGTAATTCGGTCAACGTCATACCCACTGGCTTGTTGACGATCAACCCCATCGCGCCATCGGCGTCATGGCGCACAAGGTACACGATGGATTGCGCAAAATAGGCGTCTGTCAACTGCGGCATGGAAATCAGCAGATGGTGAGAGAAAAAGGGTTCCAAAAGTGTAATGCCTCCTCTACGGAACTAAACGTTCACACGCTCGTCTAATGATATACCCCGCCGCTACGTTTCGCACGGCGGCCGGACATTTAGAATAATATCACCTGCAAATTGGCTGAACCGCCAAACCTGAACAATAATGATATTTATAAAACTATAACAGCGATCAAACAGACGCTGGACATGAAAAATTATTCTCCACGAGAGTTGCGATCATGCCAAGTATGAACCTGAAAACCAAATTGCTCGCCGCCGTACTGATCATGGCTTTTGTGGCCATTGCTGTGCGGGCGGTTACCTCCTTCCTCGACTTACGCAATCAAGCAAGACAAGGCGTATGAATGAAATCACTTTGGCTGGGAATTTACTCTCGGCAACGTGGCCACTTGGGTAGCAGACAATACAAGGCTAATGGAGACCGCCGCTGCGCGCTTGGAAGCTGGAGACACATTAGACCACGTACTACGCCTGACCCAAGGTGGCGGTGATTTTCTCTACGCATATTTAGGGACAGCTCAGGGTGAAATGATTATGTACCCACCAGAGCCCTCACCTGATGACTACGATCCGCGCGTGCGCCCGTGGTATCAACAATCATCCAGCGGCAACCGCAGTGTGCTGACGCCACCGTACGTGGACGCCTCATCGGGTGGTTATGTCATAACCTTCGCCACACCAGTACGCGGACGTGGTGTTCTGGGTGCCGATTTATCACTGGGTGTGGTGGTAGATACCGTGTTAGCCGCCAGTTTAGGTAATCGTGGTTACACCTTTATGGTGGCCGGTGATGGCCAAATATTGGCCCACCCGGACGAACGATTCGCCACCGACAACATCAGCGCCTTGAACAACAGCCTAACGCCACAACGCATCAATACATTGCGCGATAACAATGAGTTAGTGAGTCTGCGTATGGACGGCGCCGACAGCCTGGTATCTTTTACCGCCGTACCGGGCAGCGATTGGAGCCTGGGCTTTGTGTTGGATCAGGCAGCCGTAAACGCGCCCGTGCGCACCATGCTGATCGGCACGCTGATCAACACGGTCATCATACTGGCCATTTACTTTGCCGTGGCACTGACATTGCTGCGCTGGTTGCTGGCCCCGCTGGATACCATTCGTGACGCCATGCACGACATTGGACAAGGCGACCTGACGCGACGCCTGACCTACCTTAAAAACGACGAACTGGGCCAACTGAGCCGATCCTTCAACCATTTTATGGAAACCATTCAGGCGCTAGTGAGCCAAGCCAGAGATACCTCCGGTACCTTAGGTCAAGAAGCCAAAGCCACAATGGAAGATAGCCAAGAGAATAATCAGCAGATTCGCCTGCAACAGGATGAAATCGGTCAGGTCGCCGCCGCCATCCATGAAATGTCGATGACGGCCAATGAAGTGGCGCAAAGCGCCAGCGAGACCGCCGATGCCGCCCGGCGCTCTGCCGAAGCGACGCGAGAAGGCCTCGGACTGGCTAAGACCAACCGTGAAAACATGCAGAAACTCACCGCAGGCATTCACGAAACCACGACCGTCATTCAAAGCCTCAACGAACAAGCGTTGAAGATCAATTCGATCCTGGCGACGATTCAGGGTATCGCCGAACAAACCAACCTGCTGGCCTTGAATGCGGCCATAGAAGCGGCGCGTGCCGGTGATCAAGGTCGGGGGTTTGCCGTAGTTGCCGACGAAGTGCGCGCCCTGTCACAGCGCACCCATGATGCTACCGGTGAGATTCAAGGTATGATCGAAGGCTTGCAAGCGCAAACCGGTCAGGCGGTCAGGCGGTCAGGCGGTCAGGCGGTCAGGCGGTCAGGCGGTCAGGCGGTCAGGCGGTCAATATGATGGAGAAATCCGTCACAGTAACGCAAGACACTGCCGAGAATGCCAGCGGCGTAGCCACCAGCCTGTCGTCCATCAATGACGCCATCGAGTTGATCAATGAAATGTCGGAACGCATTGCGGGTGCTTCAGGCGAGCAACACAAAGCCACCGACGAAATCAGCCGCATCACCAGTCAAATTAAGGACGCGGCTGACCAACTGGCGCAGAACTCGGACGAAGCCGAGCAACGTGCGCGTGCACTCGACCAGTTAGCGCACGACCTCGGCAGTAACCTTAACCGCTTTGTGGTGTAGCCATGTGAAAAATGGTTACGAGGCGTGGTTGAGCGGCCTGTTCATTGATTCATGGCGGGTGTAAACACCCGCCCAACGAGGCACGTCAAGCGGCCTGCTTGCCGGTAATACCCGAGTGGCGCAACAAAGGTTCCACGGAGGGCTCGCGGCCACGGAAGTCTTTGAACAACTCGGCCGCTGGCCGTGCCGCACCGCGCGCCAATACCTTTTGTCTGAAATCTCGGGCTGCTTCGGAACTGAACAAACCCTCTTCTTCAAACCGGCTGAAGGCGTCGGCGCTGAGCACTTCCGCCCATTTGTAGCTGTAATACCCGGCCGCATAACCGCCCGCAAAGATATGACTGAAGCTGTTCTCAAAGCGCGTGTATGCCGCCAACGGTACTACGGTCACCTCTTCACGCACATGCGCTAATACGGCGCGAATCGCGGCGGTATCCGCCGCTGCGCTTGCTTGGTGCACATTAAAGTCAAACAACGAGAATTCCAACTGCCGCACCATTTGCATCGCCGACTGGAAATTACGTGCCGCGAGCATCTTGTCGAGCAGGTCTTTAGGCAGTGGTGCCCCGGTTTCGACATGGCCCGAGATAAAGGCCAATGCCTCCGGTTCCCAACAGAAGTTTTCCATAAACTGCGACGGCAACTCAACGGCGTCCCACGCCACGCCATTAATGCCACTGACCGCCGAGACGTCTACCTGCGTGAGCATATGGTGCAAACCGTGGCCGAATTCGTGAAACAACGTCACCACTTCATCGTGCGTCAACAAACTCGGCTGGTCACCGATCGGCGCGGTGAAATTGCAGGTTAAATACGCCACCGGCAACTGTAAACCGTCGTCGTATTGACCGCGAGCCCGGCAGTCGTCCATCCATGCGCCACCGCGCTTGCCTTTACGTGCATAGAGATCAAGGTAGAAGCGAGCGATCAATTGGTCATCGTCGAGCAGGTTGTACAGTTGAACGTCCGGGTGATAGCGATCAAAATCCGTTACGGCTTCGATACGAATGCCGTATAGACGACGCACGGTCTCAAACAGACCCGACAAGACACACGGTACAGGGAAATACGGACGCAGTTGCTCGTCGGATACGGCATACCGCGCTTCTTTGAGTTTTTCACTCGCGTACGCCATGTCCCACGGTTGCAACTGCTCTATACCCAATTCTTGGCGCGCGAAATCAGCGAGTTCCGCCATTTCAGTTCGTGCTTGGGGTACGCTTTGGCGCGCCAGGTCATGCAGGAAATCGGTGACTTCATGCGGTGCTTTCGCCATCTTGGTTGCTAGCGACAACCCTGCATAATGCTCAAAACCCAGCAGCTTGGCGGCAGCAAGGCGCTTGCCCAGAATCTCTGTCATCAGTCCGCTGTTGTCCCACTGTCCCGCGTTAGGGCCTTGGTCCGACGCACGGGTGGTAAAGGCTTCGTGCACCTTTTGGCGCAGTGTCCGGTTATCGGCGTAAGTCATGACCGGCAGGTAAGACGGGTATTCCAAGGTCACCAGCCAACCGGCCTGATCCGCTTGTTGGGCATTGGCCGCCAGCGTCGCGCGCGCCGAGGCGGGCAACCCAGACAACTCCGTTTCGTCATCAATGCGCAGCGTCCAACCTTGCGTGGCGTCCAGCACATTTTCCGAGAATTGGTTTTCCAGGCGCGCCAAATCCTGCATCAATTGTTTAAACTGCGCCTGTTGTTCTGCCGGCAAGGCAACACCGGCCAATTTAAAATCACGCAGGGCGTGTTCTACCGCGGCTTGCTGGGCGTCTGACAACAAGGCAAAGTCGGTGCTGTCGTGCAGCGCTTGAAAACGCGCGTACAACCCCGCATGCTGGCCTCGGTCGGTATCAAAAGCACTGATACGCTGCACCGCTTCGCGATAGGCTTCGCGCAAATCAGCGGAGTCTTTCACGTTGGCCAAATGACTGACGGGTGAAAACAGGTTGCTCAATACCCGCGATGCCTGTTCCATGGGTGCAACAAAGTTGTCCCATGTCGGCGCCTGTTGAGAGGCCGTTAAACGGTCGATTAAGGAGCGATAGTCCACAATGGCTTGATCTACTGCGGGCAGAATGTGCTCAACCTTGATCTGCGAGAACGGGGGTAGCTCATGCGGTTGCAGCAGTGGATTGTCAGACATGCGGACTCCTCAAACTTAGGGTATCGTATGGATGCATCTAAAAGCGTTACGACTTTTGCGCTTTCCTTAGATCAAGATATGGTGCCGATCTACATCAATACAAGTTTCAGGAGATCACAGTTCCATGGCTATTATCAGTTTTCGTGGCTACACCCCTCAGTTGGGTGATGCCGTCATGGTCGATCCGCAGGCGTTTGTACTGGGCGATGTTAAACTCGGCGATGATGTGTCTATCTGGCCAGGAGCGATCGTGCGAGGTGATATGCATCGCATTCGTGTCGGCCACCGCACATCTGTACAAGACGGCGCGGTACTGCACATCACGCACGCCAGTGACTTCAACCCGGAGGGCTACCCGTTAACCATCGGTGACGACGTGACCATCGGGCACCAAGCGTGTCTGCACGGCTGTACCATTGGCAACGAAGTGTTGATCGGCATTGGTGCCATCGTTCTAGACGGTGCCGTGGTCGAGGATCGTGTGGTGATTGGTGCAGGAACACTGGTGCCGCCGGGCAAGACACTGCAAAGCGGTTATCTGTATGTGGGTAGTCCGGCAAAACAAGCGCGCCCTTTGAGCGAAAAGGAGCTATCCTTCTTCAAATACAGTGCAAAAAACTACATGAAGCTCAAGAACGACTATCTGGCTGCCGAAGTGGATCAGCGTCGAGGGCACTGACAACGTTCGAGGTAAGCATGGCTCATACCATTGCGGCAGCAGACCTGTCGCTGTTGTTGATAGAACCGTCTGAAGTTCAGCAGAAAATCATTGTGCGCAGCCTGCAAGAGCTGGGTATTCGCAAAATAGAAACTGCAACGACCTTCGCCACGGCACGCGACATTATTCTGAGTACACATCCAGATCTGGTGGTCAGCGCGATGTATCTTGAAGATGGCACCGCTGAAGATTTCTTAACCTCATTGCGCAAAGACCCCGCCACGGAAGGGCAGCCGTTCATGCTGGTGTCCAGTGAGCGCAATAAGCACTACTTAGAAACCATGCGTCAGTCGGGTGTATTGGCCATTTTGCCCAAGCCGTTTGGTGCGGAATCGCTCGACCGCGCGATTCGTGCGACCATCGACTCGATCTCTGAAGAGGAACTGGATCTGGAGGTCTTTGACATTCATGAGATGCGCATTTTACTGGTCGATGACAGCCGCATGGCGCGTAAGCACATCCGACGCACCTTGGAGAAAATGGGGGCCAGCACCTTTGTCGAAGCGGAAAATGGCAAACAGGCCGTGCAACTGCTGCTGCAAGAGCCCTTCGATGTGATCTTCACCGACTACAACATGCCAGAAATGGACGGTCGCGAGTTAACCGAGTTTGTGCGCCAGCAACCCGCGTTATCGCACCTACCCATTTTGATGGTCAGCTCGGAAGCCAATGAAACCCAATTGAGCAATATTGCCCAGTCTGGGGTCGACGCCATCTGCGAAAAGCCGTTTGAACCGGCGACTATTCGCTCTCTGCTGCAACGGCTGCTGAGCTAGTGTACTAAGCGCGCTGCAGCTCGGCACGCAGTTGGTGCAACACTGGCTCGGCGTCTGGCGTCTGGCCAGTCCATAAGCGAAACGACTCTGCCGCCTGCGATACCAGCATACCCAGACCGTCCAAACACTGTACTGGCTGCTGTGCTTTAGCCCAGCGCATAAAAGCCGTATCGTCGGCACCGTACATCATGTCGTACACCAGCGTTGCACCGACACACAGCTGCGGTGGCAAGTCGGGCACTTCGCCACCGAGGCTCGCCGCTGTACCATTAATGATAACATCAAAGGGGCCTTTTAAGGCCGCCATAGGCACGGATTGAATGGCACCCTGAACAGTCACTTGCGTGGCAAAAATGGCCGCCAGTTGCTCTGCTTTGGCGTGCGTACGATTGGCGATGGTTACCGATGAAGGTTGCTCTTTCAATAACGGATCCAACACACCGCGCACCGCACCACCCGCACCCAACACCAAGATGCGTTGACCACGCAATCGCACGCCATGGCGGGTGACAATGTCGTGCACCAAACCATGGCCGTCGGTATTGTCACCCAACACACCCTCATCGGTGAGTAATAGCGTATTCACCGCCGCCGCCAGTCGCGCGCGCTCCGATAAGCGGTCCGCCGTTACATAGGCTTCTTCTTTGAACGGTACCGTGACATTGAAACCTCGATAGCCCGCCGCGAATAACGTCTCTAATCGCGCCGCAAAAGTACCCGGTTCGACATCAATGGCCTCGTAACTCAGCTCCAAACCCAAGGACGCGGCAAATGCTTGATGTATACGCGGTGACTTACTGTGTGCAACCGGATGCCCCAACAGCCCCAAACGATGACTCATAACCAGTCCTTATTAACCAAAGTATGCGTGAGCAACTTCTCTTCCGGTGAACCCGGTAACGGTTGATGGTTGTAGTGCCACTCTACCGTCGGCGGCAGACTCATCAGAATTGACTCTGTGCGCCCGCCCGATTGCAAACCAAAAATAGTCCCGCGGTCGTGCAGCAAGTTGAATTCAACATATCGGCCGCGCCGGTAGGCTTGCCACGCCCGTTCACGCGGCCCATAAGTCATGCCTTTGCGGCGCTGCACGATGGGCAAATAGGCGTTTAGATAACCATCGCCCACGGCTTGCATGAAATTAAAGCAGGCATCAAAGCCCCACGCGCTGAGATCGTCGTAAAACAGCCCGCCGATACCCCGGGGCTCATTGCGGTGTGGCAAATGAAAATAGCGGTCACACCAGTCTTTGAACTTGGGGTGCACGTCTTCGCCAAACGGCAAGCAGAGATCACGCGCGGTGCGGTGCCAATGCGTGCAGTCTTCGTCGAAACCGTAATAGGGCGTTAGGTCGAACCCCCCACCAAACCACCAAATGGGTTCCTCACCGGGCGCTTCGGCGACGAACAGGCGTACGTTGGCGTGTGACGTAGGCACATAGGGGTTGCGTGGGTGAATCACCAAAGACACCCCCATGGCCTGCCAACGACGTCCAGCGATCTCCGGTCGATTGGCCGTTGCGGAAGGCGGTAGCTGCGTGCCCATGACATGGGAAAACCCGACGCCGGCTTTCTCAAAGACATCACCACCTTCTAAAATGCGCGTCATGCCACCACCACCCTCGGGCCGCTGCCAGCTATCGGCGGCAAAGGTCGCGCCCGTATCTTCGGCTTCGAGTTGCTCGCAGATACGGCTCTGCAGCCGTTGTAGGTAATGCTTCACGTCGTCAAGCTGTTGCATAGTGCCTCTCTTTGTTCATTTTTTTAAGTGCACTCAATGGCTTAGCGCAGTTGTTCGCCCGTGCGCAGGTCAAAGATGCGGCTGGGTTTCTGTTGCCCGCCTAACGCACCCGGAATAATGACGGGCACATCCGACCCGAACCAGCGGCGTACTTGCAGGGCATTACGCGCCGGAGCCTTACCGGAATGATTGGCGCTGGTCGATACCACCATGCTGTCGAGCGCTTTCGTCAGTTGAATGACGCCCGGATGCGCACTGAGGCGCACAGCTACGGTGTCGTATTGGCCCACAATCCAATGTGGAATCGCTGGCGGGCGAGGAATTAACCAAGTAACAGGGCCTGGCCACGTATCATACAACGGCTTTTTTTCTTCTTCCGATAAGTGTGCCAGTACCGAGTGAAGCTGCGCCCATCCCCCGGCGACCAGGATCAGCCCCTTACCCGCGGAACGATTTTTTACGGCTTGTAAGCGCCGTACCGCGCCTTCATTAAAAGGATCGCAACCCAGCCCCCACACCGCTTCCGTTGGGTAGGCCAGTAGTTGGCCCTCATAGAATGCGCGTCGAATCTGCTGCCAATTTTGTCTCATGGTGTTTATTACGCAATTAGCCCTATACTGGGGACGAAACTGCTCGCCCCATGGTTCAGCTCACTATGATACAGACGTCATGCACAATATGAAAAATTCATCGTCGTTGAAAACGTGGTTGGCAACGGTGTTCTGTATCGCTGCCCCCCTAGCAATAACCGCGATAGCCTTAAGGTGGCTGGATACTCAAGACTACACCGTGCCATTGTTGCTGTGTTTACTGTGCGTAGTCCTGGTGTCAATACACGGCCCACGCTGGTCAGGCTGGGTATGTGCCTTGCTCAGCGCGCTCTGCTTCAATTATTTTTTCACTGCTCCGCTGGGCAGCTTGGCCATGACACACCTCCCTGATGTCGTGGCCTTCTTGGTATTTCTTGCCTGCGCCGCTCTGATCAGCCAACAAACCCAGCGCATAAGCGAACAAACGGCTAAGAGCTTACGCGCTGACCGCTTGTTGTTGGAGCAACGTGCAGCAAGCGAGCGTGAACAGTTGCGCTTCGCCTTGATGTCATCCCTTTCACACGACCTAAAAACGCCGCTAGTCACGATGATGGTGTTTTTGTGCTGGACGCTGTTGAGCATAGGGTGACCTACGCAGGGCAGCCGGTGCACCTGTCGCGCAAGGAGTTCGCGCTGTTGAAAGCCTTAGCAGAGCATCCTGGTCGCCTGCTGACGCAAGAACACTTGCTACGCCATATTTGGGGACGCGCCTACCAAGACCAAGCGCACAACCTGCGTATTCTGGTTGGTCGGCTGCGCGCTCGGTTGGCCGATCAGGGCTTGTCGCCGCAATGCATAGAAACAGAGCCGGGCGTTGGTTATCGCTTCAATCCCCCCAATGCCAACGCCGAAACTTCTCTACCCGAGGTTTAAGTTGCCGCCGGCGTAGCGTAATGGACATTCGGGACGCCCCGCCAAAGCCGCAAACAGCATCACAGGTGAGACTTTACCCACCAGCATAATGGCAATGATTAATAGCTTGCCATGCTCACCCAAGCTGCCGGTGATACCCAAAGAAAGCCCCACTGTACCTAACGCAGACACCACTTCAAAGATCACCGCCATCGGGTTCAGTTCAGGTTCAAGTGCCAACAGCAACAAACACATGAGCGTCAGTAGCGCCAAGGTCAACACCAAAATGCCAGACGCACGCAGCAATTGTTCAACCTGCAATGTGCGGCCCAGTAAACGAGTGCTGTGTCTGCCCTGCACGGCGGCCACCAAACCGGTTAGCAACAACACAAAGGTCGTTAGCCGAATACCGCCAGCGGTAGAGCCAGGGCCAGCGCCGATGACCATATTAATCATCATAAAGACATGACTGGCATGGCTCAGTTCCGCAATATCCACCGAATTAAAGCCTGCGGTGCGCGTAGTGGCTGCTTGGAAAAAGGCATGGGTTAAGCGCCAACTGCCTTCGCCTAAAGCTGGGTTATGACGTTCAAAAACGAGCAGTGCGAAGGTGCCCAGCAACAGCATACCCACCGTGCCATAGACCATAATGCGCGTATGAATGCTCAACGGCGTTTTGGGCATCACGCATTCAAACACCACAACGAAACCCAACCCGCCGAATATAAACGCCATGGCATGCAGCCAGATTATGGGCTGTCCGCCAGCCACCGTCATTAACGAGTCGGAATACAATGAGAAACCGGCGTTATTGAACGCGGATATGGCATGAAAGAGGCCATAACCCACGGCCCCCCAGCCCTTGTCAGACCACCAAACAGCGGACAGTATAACGCTCATCACCGCCACCGAGCCCAAACTGAACACCACCACAAACCGGATCAGCGCAAACAGCGATACGTGTTCGCTCATTTGTGCGGTCACCCCTAGCGTCGACTGTGCCCGCAACGAAATGCCCTGCTTGTAGCCCAGCAACAGCAGCGTGCCAATCAGCATATACCCTAAACCACCCACTTGAATGAGCATCGCAATGACGGCCTGGCCGAACGCGGTGTAGTCCGATCCTGTGTCCATAGTAACCAAGCCAGTCACTGTGATCGCAGACATGGCAGTAAACAACAGATCAATCAATTCGATAGGCGTGGTACGACTGAATGGCAACGCCAGCAGCGCAGTGCCTACCGTGGCGCCCGCTAAGAAAAACTGCAACAACACACCACCGGGTGATTCCCAGAATTTTACGTGGGTGACGACATGAGTAATGGCCATGCGAAACCCACCCCCGTGGTGCTGAGCAACAAGACTTTATCTCCGGGGTACAGGCATTCTGGCGCTTCCAGCAAGGGCTCGTATTTCCCGTTGTGCTTGCGCGATACCGCCAACAGGTTCATGCCTTGCCTTTTTACTGCACGCAAGAAGTCACTGCGCGATGTGCGCTGATAGATGTCTAGTTCCGCCACGTATTGCGTTTCGTTCAACTGCATCTGTTGCGCCATATCGGGATGACGCAAGGTGCGGCCAGCGCGACGCCCCATTTCTTCTTCAGGGCTGATGACTTTTTGTACGCCCAAGCGGGTAATCAATGCCGCGTGATAGCGGTCTTGAACCTTGCACCACAGGTTGGTGACACCGGCTTCCTGCAAGTTGATGACCGTCATTAGGCTGTTTTTGATGTCACTGCCAATGGCAACAACGACGGTTTTGAATTGCAGCCAATCAATGGCTTTGATGGCGCGGGGGTTGGTACAGTCGGCTATGATGGCTTCGCTGACTTCATCCGCGATGTCGTTTACTTTCTGCTCATTTTTATCAACAACAAGCACTTCGAGGCCGTTTTTCTGCGCTTCTTCAGCCAACGTGGCCCCAAATCGGCCCAGCCCAATAACGGCAATTCTATTTTTTGCCACGACTCTGACTCCACCATCACTAAAAACCGCAGTGTAAGAGTAAGGTCCGTATCATTTCCGCTACGCCGCCAAGCCGTACCGTATCAATCGCGTATCAAATTGAGAGAAAGAGGTTTTTGGGTACTCCCTTTAGGGCACGAGACGCACGTACGAACCACCTTGCGGCTGTATCAAGCCACTCAGCTCCATGTCCAAAAGTGCTTCATAGAGTTCGTTCAATGGCTTTTGCAGCTCACTGGACAGGGTTTCCAATGCCGTAGGTTCCGTACCGATCAAGGCCAACAGGTCACTCTGTAACCCCGAGACGAGTACCTGCTGCACGGGCTCACGCTGCGTTTCTGTCATGCCGAAGTGAGCACTCACATCGAGCCAGTCGCTGGCCAGCTCAGCACCGTCGCGCAGTAATTGGTTGCACCCTTGCGCATTCGGGTAATAGGGATGGCCAGGTACAGCCAACACATCACGTCCGTATTCAGCGGCGAGTTTCGCCGTAATCAAAGACCCACTTTTTACCGCCGCCTCCACCACCAAAACTGCCTGCGACAGTGCCGCAACAATACGATTGCGGCGCGGGAAATTACCGGGGGCTGGAGGCGTGGAGGGACAATGCTCGGTCAGCACCGCACCGCTGGCCGCAATCGCATCGAGATGACGTGCGTGCCCCTTCGGATAAACGTGATCAAAACCGCTGCCCATTACCGCAACGGTTTGACCGCTCACCGCCAAAGCCGCCAAGTGTGCTGTTATATCGATACCCGCCGCCAACCCGCTGGTAATGACTACGCCCTGTGCCGCCAAACGACGACACCAATCATCGGTGAGCTGACGACTGGTGCTGCCCGGTCTTCGACTGCCCACTACAGCCAACTGTGGCCGCGTCAGCACACCCGGGTTACCTAGCACATAGAGCACGGGCGGATAGTCAGGCAAAGAGGCTGTTAGCTGCCACGGGTAGTCAGCCTGGCTGGGGGTCAGTAAATGGTGTCCATCGGAGGCTTGCCAGTTGGCAATGCGTTTCAGCTCGGGCAACTCGTGCCAAGGGTTGTGCACGGCACGGCACAGTTGGTCAACCACATCGGCGGGCCAGCGTAAGCTCGCTATATCCGCTCGGCTGAGTTCCGGAAGGGCAGCGGGTGAACCATAGCAGGTCAGGAATTGCGTTAAACGACGGCCCCCAATACCGGGCACCAAATGCAGTATGAGCCACTGCAGAGTGGTCTGATCAATCATAAAGACTGCCTTGTGTTAAATGGAACAGCCCCTGCAACCTTGCGAGGGCTTTTAATCTACCTTACACGCCGATTAAGGAATACGACGAATGCTCGGCACGCGGAAACGGTCGCCGACTTTCATGGTGTTAGTCGCTTCCATCACCAAAGCGTAAGACATGCGGTCGAATACTCGGAACACCATCATCATACCGCCCTGCTCTTCCGGTAACCGGATCAATTGGTTGTTGATCGGGTCGCGCACCACTTCGCCTTGGCGCATAATATCGAACACATGCCCAGTGGCAACACCATCCGCCGCACCACGGTTCAACAGCACCACGTTAAACTGACCAATGATGCTCAACCCTTCAACCACGTCGAGTATCTGACCCGCCATGCCTTCCGGCGGTGTCGCCGGGAAAAACGTCGGCTCCAGGCGGGCCCGCTCACTCAATAACAAGCGGTCACCCAAGCGCACATTCGAACGGCTAGACACCACGTGCAGCTTGGCAACATCGCCCTGTATCGCTTCCATTTCAGCCCGGCCTAAAGCAATAGCTTCAACACCGAGGAAATCATTGGTGACCGGATCGCGATAAGCTTCACCCGCCCGAAATAACTCATAAGCCACGCCATCACCGCCCCAGTCGCCGCGGGCATACAGACGGTCACCCGCACCAATCACAATACGCCCCTCTTCGCCGCTGACCACATAGGCTGCGGCATTGAGCTCTTCTCCGGTAACGATTTGGCTGGCGTTCAAAAACGGCTGAATGTATTCACGGGGTATGGCTGGGATAGCTTGATCGACATTGAAATAACGCACTGAGGGCTGCAAGCGGACCACGCCGTTGTCGGCCATGTCTTGCGTTAAACGCACGGTATCGGCTTCTAATCCGCGCTCCAGTGTGGTCAACCGAGGCTCACCGTCAATCCACTGCAGCCCAATGATATCGCCGGGGAAAATTAAGTGTGGGTTCTCGATTTGCGGATTCTGGTACCAGATTTCATTCCAGCGCCACGGGCTTTGTAGAAACAGTTCAGCGATGTCCCAAAGCGTATCGCCTGACTTAACAACATACCGTTCTGGCACGTCTTCGCGGATCGACAAAATGTCGGCGTGAGCCACAGCGGCAATACAGCTTGCCAGCAGGAGACCGATAAGTCGTTTCCTCATCGTGCGATTCCCTATATCATTTGCTACAAATGAAGTTAGCTTAAACCATATTAGACGCGCTGCAAACGCAGTCTGCTTGTTAATGCGATGCGGTTCCCGTTTAACTGAGGGAACCCGGGAGTTTTTGAAAGAATTATGGCTATTTTAGATATCCTTGAGTTCCCCGATCCACGGCTACGAACCAAGGCTAAACCTGTTGAGACGGTGGATGACACCATTCGCCAGCTCGCCAGCGATATGCTGGAAACCATGTATGACGCACCGGGCATTGGACTGGCTGCGTCGCAGGTTAATGTGCATCAGCGTGTGATTGTGGTCGATGTATCGGAAGAACAAGACGACCCTCACGTCTTTATTAACCCGGAAATAGAGCTGTTGGGTGAAGAAGTGCTGTACCCCGAAGGCTGCTTGTCAGTACCCGGGTATTACGAAGAAGTCACGCGACACAACCACATTCGGGTCACCGCACTGAACACTCAGGGTGAACAGTTCACACTGGAAGCGAAAGAGTTGTTTGCCATTTGCATACAACACGAATGCGACCACCTTGATGGCAAGTTATTTGTGGATTATTTATCCACGTTAAAACGTAACCGTATCCGCAAGAAACTGGAAAAAGCACACCGCGAAGCGGGCTGATCGTCGGCCCGTTCTTTTTTCCTCACTGTTCAAGGCGCTGTCTATGTCGTCCCCGCTCCGCATCATCTTCGCCGGTACGCCTGAGTTTGCCGCCCGTCCACTGCAGGCCCTGATTGATCAAGGCATAGTGCCGGTTGCCGTCTACACGCAACCGGATCGTCCTGCAGGTCGCGGCCGTCAACCCACGCCGTCGCCCGTTAAAGCCGTAGCATTGGCCGCAAACATACCCGTCGAGCAACCCGTTAAGCTGCGTGGCGATGAAGACGCTTTAGCGCAGCTACAGCGCTACGACGCAGACTTGATGATAGTGATCGCTTACGGACTGATCTTACCGCAAACCGTTTTGGATACTCCGCGACTGGGTTGCGTCAACGTACACGCCTCGTTATTACCACGCTGGCGTGGCGCAGCACCGATTCAACGTGCCATTGAAGCGGGTGACCTTGAGAGTGGTGTTTGTTTGATGCACATGGACGCCGGTCTCGACACCGGCCCGGTGATTTCTCGTGCCGTGATACCGATCACCGATGATATGAACGCCGGCGACCTACACGATGCGCTCGCGGCCAGCGGCATTGAATTGCTGCTCGATTTTCTGCCCCAAGCATCCACATTGCTTCCACAGGCTGAAGATCAACCAAACGATGGCGTAACCTACGCGCACAAACTCAGTAAAGAGGAAGCCATACTGAACTGGCAAAACACGGCAGTCGAGCTCGCCCGTCGAGTCCGCGCCTTCAACCCCTGGCCAGTATCCAGCTTCCAATGGCGCGACCAAGTCTTTCGTGTTTGGTCAGCCGACGCCGATAGCTTCGAACACAATGCTGCATTGGGCACGGTGCGCCGCCAAAAAGACCATTTCTCAGTCGCGTGCAAAAGCGGTTGGCTGACCATCAATACATTGCAGCCTCCTGGCAAGAAGCCAATGGCCGCAGGAGACTGGTTACGCGGACAGGGTCAGGCCCTGCAAGACGGCGAGGTATTGAACTGATGGCTCGCACCCGAGTTGCCGCCGCGCGCGCGGTGTTACAAGTCTGGCAAGACCGCGTTTCGCTGAATGAAGCCTTGCCTGCGGCCTTGCAAGACGTCCCGGCGCGCGACAAAGGTTTGCTGCAAGCACTGGTGTATCAAACCATTCGGCACTTTCAAGAGCTTGAAGCGCTGGCCAACAGTGCCTTAGCGAAGCCGCTGCGTAAGAAAGACCTCGATGTCTATTGCCTGCTCTTGGTCGGCATCTGTCAGGTACGTTTTTTATCGATCCCCGACCATGCCGCCGTTGCCAGTACCGTTGATGCGGCTAAACTCCTAAAAAAAGATTGGGCGTGCGGCTTATTGAACGCGGTACTGCGCAAAGCCACTTTAGGTCACCTACAAGCGCAACTCAAAGAGCCTGCGCGCTGGAATCACCCGCAGTGGATGCTGGACATGTTGCGTTCTGCTTGGCCCAACGACTGGCAGACCATCGTGCAGGCCAACCAAGAGCCGGGCCCGATGACCTTGCGCTTGAATCTAACCAAACAAAGTCGCATCGACTATTTGTCCGAGTTAGCCAGTTGGGACATTGCTGCCCAACCCACGCAGGTCAGCCCTTACGGTATTACCTTAGACAAGGCCACCGACGTAACTGCTCTGCCCGGTTTTAACGAAGGCCGGGTATCGGTACAAGATGAAGCGGCACAGATGGCGGCGCATTGGCTGGATCCGCAACCAGGGCAACGTATTCTCGATGCCTGTGCGGCTCCGGGTGGTAAAACCGGGCACATTTTGGAATTGATTCAAGGTAACGGCGATGTCATCGCTGTGGATCAGGACAGTCGTCGCTTGGTGCGCATCGAAGAGAACCTCACGCGCATCGGCTTAAACGCCGTATTGCATTGTGCCAGCGCCGAAGACACCGCTGCGTACTGGAATCACAAGCCGTTTGATCGCATTTTATTGGATGTGCCCTGCTCCGGTACCGGTGTCATTCGCCGCCATCCGGACATCAAGCTGCTGCGTCGACCGGAAGACATTGCGCAATTAGTGCAAACACAAAGACGCATCTTAGATGCCGTTTGGCCGATGCTGAAACCCGGTGGCTTCTTGCTTTACACCACCTGTTCCGTCATGCCGGCGGAGAACGAAGAGCAAGTCAGTGCCTTTTTAGCGCGCACCGAAGATGCTGCAGCCGCAGCGTTACCCGCCAGCCGTGGACTTCCATTAAAAATCGGTCAACAATGGCTGCCATTAAAGGGCGCGTCAGACGGCTTCTATTATGCACGGTTGCAGAAACTACAATCCTAAACGGACAGCACAATGAAGATCATCATTCTCGGTGCCGGACAAGTGGGTGGTTCTTTGGCCAGCACCCTGGCACACGAAGACAACGACATTACCCTAGTGGATACCGATGGGGCACGGCTGCGCGAGCTGCAGGATCGTCTCGACATTCGCACGGTGCAGGGTGTTGCGTCGCACCCCAACATATTGATGCAAGCGGGCGCCGACGATGCCGACCTGATGATCTCGGTGACCAACAGCGACGAAGTCAACATGGTGGCTTGCCAAGTCGCCTACGCGCTGTTTCGCACACCCACCAAGATCGCCCGTATTCGCAACCCGCATTATTTGAAGCGCGCCGAACAACTCTTTAACGCCAACGCCATCCCCATCGACGTACTGATCAGTCCCGAACAAGTGGTGTGCGACTACATTCAACGCTTGGTGGAACACCCCGGCGCGCTGCAGGTTCTCGACTTTGCCGACGGTAAAGTGCAGCTCGTAGCCGTAAAAGCCATCACCGGCGGCCTGTTGGTTGGCCAAGAGCTCGGGTATCTGCGCGAACACATGCCCAACGCTAAAACACGCGTAGCTGCTATATTCCGCAAAGACCGTGCGATATTGCCGCGCGGCAACACGGTGATTGAAGCCGACGACGAAGTGTTCTTCATCGCCGCGCAAAAAGACATCAAAGGCGTCATGAATGAACTGCGGCGCAAAGAAAGTGCTTACCGCCGTATTATCATCGCCGGAGGTGGCAACATCGGATACCGTTTGGCCTCGGCGATTGAATCCCGTTATCGCTTGAAAATCCTCGAACGCAATACCGACCGTTGCCATTACCTTTCAGAACACCTCAATCACGCATTGGTGTTGCAAGGCGATGCGTCCGACCAAGAGTTATTGCTGGGTGAGAATATCGAAGACACCGATATTTTCATGGCGCTGACCAATGACGACGAAGCCAACATCATGTCATCGATGTTAGCGAAGCGCCTTGGCGCACGTAAGGTCATGGCCTTGATCAACAACCCGGCGTACGTGGACCTTGTACAGGGCGGGGAAATCGATGTGGCTATTTCTCCCTCGCACGCCACCATTGGTACACTGTTGGCGCATGTCCGGCGCGGCGATATCGTCAATGTGCATTCATTACGGCGCGGCGCGGCCGAAGCTATTGAAGCCGTAGCGCATGGTGATGCGGCCAGCTCTAAGGTAGTGGGCAAAGCCATTGAAGACATTGATCTACCAGAAGGCACGACCATTGGCGCGGTGGTTCGCGACGACGAAGTCATCATTGCCAACAATAGGTTAGTCATTGAAGCTGAAGACCACGTCATTCTGTTTTTGGTCGATAAACGTCGCACACCGGATGTCGAACGCCTCTTTCAGGTTGGACTTACCTTCTTTTAACCAAGGGATAGACCCGCACTATGCAGTTTCGCGTGATCCTTCGCATATTGGGCATTCTATTGATGCTGTTTTCCTTTGCCATGCTGCCCAGCATGGGCTTGGCGTTATGGTATGACGACAGCAGCATCATGCCCTTTGCGGTATCTTTCGTGGTCATCTTTATTATCGGGGTGCTGGTGTGGCTGCCGTCTTATGGCAGTCAGCAAGAAATGCGCACGCGTGAAGGTTTTTTAGTCACGGCTTTGTTCTGGGTGGTGCTGGGTGCTGCCGGTGCGTTACCGTTGTTTTTGTCTACTGCACCGGCATTGACCTTTACCGACGCCTTCTTTGAATCGTTTTCCGGGCTGACCACCACAGGGGCGACCGTGATCAGCGGCCTCGATGACTTGCCACGCTCCATCTTGTTCTACCGCCAACAACTGCAATGGATGGGCGGTATGGGGATTGTGGTCTTGGCAGTGGCAGTATTACCGATGCTGGGCATCGGCGGAATGCAGTTGTATCGTGCCGAAGCGCCGGGGCCGGTGAAAGACAACAAACTGACTCCACGTATCGCCGAAACAGCCAAAGCCCTGTGGTACATCTATCTTGGGTTTACCGTATTGTGTGCGTTGGGTTATTGGGCGGCGGGCATGACGTTGTTCGACGCCATTGGTCACTCCTTCAGTACGGTCGCCATTGGTGGGTTTTCCACCAAGGACGCCAGCATTGGTTATTACGACAGCGCGTTGATAGAAGGCATTGCCATCGTCTTTATGCTGCTGGCCGCCGGTAACTTCAGCCTGCACTTCGTTGCCTTTCGCAATAAGAGCATCATGGGTTATTGGCGAGACCCCGAGTACCGTTTCTTCCTAACCATCATCGTCGGGTTGATGGTCGTGATGGCCGTTGGCCTCACGTTCACTAATACCGAAACCGGTTGGCGGGCGGTTCGCATCGGGGCCTTTGAGGCAACGTCAGTAATGACCACTTCTGGTTTCGCCGCCACCGGTTTTTCCCATTGGCCGTTGTTTCTCCCATTTTTGCTCTTTTTGTCGTCCTTTATTGGCGGTTCAGCAGCCTCTACCGCCGGCGGTATGAAGGCCATACGTATTTTGTTGTTGTGGAAACAGGGCGTGCGCGAGATTAAGCGCCTGATTCACCCCAACGGTGTGTTCCCCGTGAAGGTCGGCCGTAAAGAGCTCCCAGAGCGCGTGTTAGCTGCGGTATGGGGGTTCTTTGCCGTTTATATGTTCGCCTTCACGGTTCTTTTGACGTTATTGCTCGCCACCGGATTGGATTTTCTAACCGCGTGGGCTGTACTGGGCAGTGCAATGAACAACCTCGGCCCCGCACTCGGTGAGGCCGCCGCTAACTATTCCAGTGTCAATGTCCCTGCCAAGTGGATTCTGTGTTTTGCCATGCTGTTAGGCCGGCTGGAAATCTTCACACTGATCGTAATCTTCAGCCCAATGTTCTGGCGACGGTAGGCAAGCTACGCACCCACGTTTATAATGCGCGGTCTGCTGGCTGGAAGAGGTAGTAAATACCCACTCCACCAGAACCATCGAATTCATTTCATGACTGTGGGTGACCCGTGTCTGACAAGCCAACGTTTCAACAACTTATACTGACTTTGCAGCAATACTGGGCGGACCAGGGCTGCGTCATGCTGCAACCGCTGGATATGGAAGTCGGCGCCGGTACTTCGCACCCCGCGACCTTCTTGCGCGCCTTGGGGCCGGAAACTTGGAATTGCGCATATGTGCAACCCAGCCGCCGCCCTACCGACGGCCGCTACGGTGAAAACCCCAATCGTTTGCAGCACTATTATCAGTACCAAGTAATCTTAAAGCCGTCGCCGGACAACTTTCAGGAACTCTATTTGGGTTCGCTAAAAGCCTTAGGCGTTGATCCGGAAGTGCACGACATTCGCTTTGTCGAGGACAACTGGGAAAACCCCACCTTGGGCGCTTGGGGCCTAGGCTGGGAAGTCTGGCTGAATGGCATGGAAGTCACGCAATTCACCTACTTTCAGCAAGTCGGTGGTATTGAATGCTTCCCGGTCACTGGTGAAATCACTTACGGCCTAGAGCGCTTAGCCATGTACATTCAAGAAGTAGACAATGTTTACGACCTGATTTGGACACGCAGCCCCGATGGCACAGTAGTGACCTATGGCGACGTTTATTTGCAGAACGAGAAAGAACAATCGGCGTACAACTTTGAACACGCCAACACCGACGCCCTGTTTGCCGCCTTTGAAGAGCACGAAGCGGCCAGTCAGCGCTTGATCGCGGCGGGGCTGCCACTGCCGGCGTACGAGCAGATTTTGAAAGCCGGACACACCTTTAACTTGCTGGACGCACGGCACGCCATTTCCGTTACTGAACGCCAAGCCTACATTTTGCGCATCCGTACACTGTCGCGCGCGGTTGCCGAGGCGTATTTCGAGTCCCGTCGTGCTGCTGGCTTCCCGATGGCACCCGAAGCGTTGCGTGAAGCTGCATTGGCCGAAGCCGCCAACAAGGAGGCCAACGCATGAGCCAGAACACCCGCGATTTCTTATTCGAGTTAGGTACCGAGGAGCTGCCGCCTAAATCCTTACGTACGCTGTCAGCGGCGTTTGAAGAGTTGATTACCAAAGCTTTAACGGCTGCCGATCTCAATTACACGGCCGTGCGCTCGTACGCTGCGCCGCGTCGCCTGGCGATTCAGATCAACGGTTTACCGGTGCAACAAGCTGACCGGTCGTTTAATCGCCGTGGACCCGCCATGCAGGCTGCATACGACAAAGACGGCAACGCCACCAAGGCCGCCGAAGGCTTTGCTCGTTCCTGTGGCGTTACTGTTTCTGACTTGGGCGTTGAAAAGACGGATAAGGGTGACTATTTGGTGCACGAAGGCACCGAGGCTGGTCAGCACACGACAGCGCTGTTGCCCAACATCATCGAGCAGGCACTGAATCAGTTACCCATCGCCAAGCGCATGCGCTGGGGCACACACCGCTATGAATTCGTGCGGCCGGTTAAATGGTTACTGGCGCTGTGGGGCGAAGACGTGTTGCCGGTGAGCTTGTTTGGTTTAGAGGCTAGCAATACGACGCGTGGTCACCGCATCCATGCGCCCGTTGCGTTGCCGGTTAAGCAGCCGAGTGATTATCAACGCGTGTTGGCAGAAAATGGCTTCGTTTTGGCTGATTTTGCCGACCGTAAAGCGAAGATCGAGCAAGATTTGTTGGCGTTGGCCCGTGAGCACCAAGTGACAGTGCTGCTGGATGATGCTCTGTTGGACGAAGTGAACAGTCTGAACGAATGGCCTGTCGCTTTGACCGGTCAGTTCGACGAGCGCTTTCTGGATGTGCCAGCGGAAGCACTGATGTCTTCGATGCAAGAACACCAGAAATACTTCCCAGCCGTGGATGCCAGCGGCAACCTCGTGGCACGCTTCTTCTTTATCGCCAACATCGCCAGTAAAGACCCGCAAGTGGTGGTGCACGGTAATGAAAAAGTAATCCGTCCGCGTCTTTCCGATGCGGCGTTTTTCTGGGAAACCGATCAGAAGACGCCCTTAGAAGAGCGTTTGCCGCGTTTGGAACAGATCGTGTTTCAGAAGCAACTGGGTACCCTGCGCGAAAAATCGACCCGCGTCGAAGCCTTGGCGGGTTTAATTGCCCAGCGTGTCGGCGCCAACACACAGGTAGCCCAACGTGGTGCCAAGCTCGCGAAAACCGACTTAGTCACCGACTTGGTGTTTGAATTCGCCGATCTACAAGGCTTGGCGGGCTATTACTACGCCCAGAAAGACGGCGAAGCCAAAGGCGTACCCGAAGTCATTCGTGACCAGTACCGCCCGGCATTCGCCGGTGATGCCCTGCCAGAAACGCTGGAAGGCTGCGTCGTAGCACTTGCTGACCGTCTCGATACTTTGGTCGGTATTTTCGGCATAGGGCTCAAGCCTACCGGCACCAAAGACCCGTATGCACTGCGTCGTGCAGCGTTAGGCGTACTGCGCATACTGGTCGAACGGGAGCTGGACTTGGATCTGGCTGAACTCTTGTTGTTGGCCCGACAGCAATACAGCAATCTGCCCGAGAGCGAAACAGTAGAACAGGATGTGTTGGGGTACGTGCTCGAGCGCTTCCGCGCTTGGTATCAAGACGCCAACATCGACACCGATGTATTTTACGCCGTCCGTGCCCTGAACATCAGTGAGCCACTGGACATACAACGCCGTGTATTAGGCGTCAGTGCGTTTAAACACAGTGATGCGGCATCGAGCCTAGCCGAAGCCAATAAGCGCGTTGCTAACCTGCTCAGCAAGGCAGAGGACGCTCTGCCAGCGCAATTAGATGCTTCCGTTCTACAAGAGCCAACAGAGCAAGACTTGCTCGGAATGCTGCCGCAACTGGAAAGCGATGTAGCCGCTGCGGTCGGTAAAGGCGACTACGAGGCGGCATTGCGTGCCTTGAGTGCGCTAAAAGGCCCGCTAGATCGATTCTTTACCGATGTCATGGTGATGGCTGACGACACGGCGGTTAAGGCACAAAGACTGGCGCTGTTGGCGAAGATTCGTCAACTGTTCCTGCAGGTCGCCGACATCTCCCTGCTGCAAGTGTAGGCCACGCTCAAGCTCAAGCAGTCAGCAACATAGCGCGGCTCTATAAGCCCAGTCCATGACTGGGCTTTTTTATGCCTGAAGCTCAGACACACTGCGCAGTAACCGAGCAGTCGGGCGTGCTATTGCCTGAATGTCATAAGACAACTGAGGTATGGCTACTGGCTAGTTGAAGCACTTGCCCGTACCATGGGTGACATTCGAGCCTTGCTCGGGCCACCCCCCACAAACGACAGCAGCATCGTTGTGGGCACACGTTCAATGCTGCACCTGTGAGGAATTATTATGTGGTTGGCCTGGTTTCTTACCGCTGTTTTTTATCTGCTGTTTTATGGACCGTTCACTATTTTCTGGGCAATTTTTGCTGGCTTAACCAGCTGGATACTGCCTAAGCGTTGGCGTTACCCGTACATTATTCTGACTTGGTCCTGGTTTTCATTGTACGCCGCTCGTTGGGTGCTGGGCATTCGCTGGCAGGTCGTCGGCCGTGAACACCTACCCAAACAACCCGTTGTCATTGCGGCGAATCATCAAAGCGCGTGGGAAACCTTCTTCCTACAAACACTGATCAATCCGCAAAGTCAGGTCATCAAAAAGTCTTTGTTGAAAATACCGTTCTTCGGCTGGACCTATGGTTTGTTAAAACCCATTGCCATTGATCGCACGAATCCAAAATCCGCCATGGTGCAGGTCGTAGAGCAAGGTAAGCGAGTACTTACTGACGGCCATCATGTGTTGATATTCCCTGAAGGCACACGGCGCCACCCCGACCAATTGGGTAAGTTTTCCAAGGGTGCAGCCACCTTGGCCCAAAGAGCCGATGTACCGCTACTACCCGTCAGTCTTGATGCCGGCCGAGTGTGGCCCGCGTCGCTGTGGCAACCCAAGCGGCCCGGACTGATTACAGTTACCGTGCATCCTCCATTGATATCAGCCAAGGGAGACGCCTTCGCCGTCACACAGGAACTGCAGGCTGTTATCCATCGTAGCTTACATGGTGAAAGAGACACTGATCCCGTCGAGCCTATTGCGCACGATGATGGCGATAAGGAAGATACCCCAACTCAAGAAGCCTTCAGTAGCTAGGCTTTAATAAGTATTAAGCACAAAAAAGCCGACATCTGTATGCACAGAGTCGGCTTGTTGTTTATTGCTACTGCTTCGAATTAGTAGTCTAGATTTTCCACCAACAAAGCGTTTTGTTGAATGAACTCACGACGTGGTTCCACGTCATCACCCATCAGAGTTGTAAAAATCTGATCCGCGCCGATGGCATCTTCGATCGATACCTGCAACATACGGCGTGACTCTGGGTCCATTGTAGTCTCCCACAGTTGCTCTGGGTTCATCTCACCCAGACCCTTATAACGCTGGATGTAGTAACCACGCTGTGCTTCCTGCATCAACCAGCTCATCATTTCTTTCATGCGCTCGGTCTGCAGAATTTTTTCACCTCGTTGCACTGTTGCCCCACCGCTGAACAAATCTGCCATGGTTTTGCCCAGACTGTTGATGTTGCGGTAGTCTTCAGCGGCAAAGAACTCTGGCGACAACACGTAATGATTACTCAAACCATGTTGTATCGCAGTGATCTTCGGAATCCATAAGCCTGTTTCAGCGTGCTGGTCTAAGCTCGTGGTATAGACGCGCGTTGACGTGTTGTAGGCTTGTAGCATGCCATCCATACGCTCTACCCAAGCCGCCATTTCGGTTTGATCCGCTAAATGACTGCGTTCAACTGTGGGCAAGTACAGCAAGTTCTCGAGTACCGCTTCTGGATACACACGACTCAGGCGACGAATGGCCTTCATTACCGACTGGTAGTGCAGAATCAAGGTTTCTAGACCACTACCAGTGATCGGTGCGCCGCCATCTCCCGGGGTTAAACTTGCACCATCAATGGCTACTTGCGTCAGATATTGATTCAGCGCGTCGTCGTCTTTAATGTATTGTTCTTGCTTGCCCTTCTTGACCTTATACAACGGTGGTTGGGCGATATAGATGTATCCGTTCTCAATCAGCTCCGGCATTTGACGGAAAAAGAACGTCAGCAACAGCGTACGTATGTGCGAACCATCGACGTCGGCATCGGTCATGATGATGATGCGATGGTAACGCAGCTTCAGTATGTTGAATTCTTCGCGGCCAATACCACAACCCAAGGCGGTGATCAGTGTGCCGACTTCAGCCGACGCTAACATCTTGTCGAAACGGGCTTTCTCGACGTTCAGTATTTTACCTTTGAGCGGCAGAATTGCCTGTGTACGGCGATCTCGGCCCTGTTTGGCGCTACCGCCAGCCGAATCACCCTCCACCAGGTAGAGTTCAGACAGCGCAGGGTCTTTCTCTTGGCAATCTGCCAACTTACCGGGCAGGCCAGCGATGTCTAAAGCACCCTTACGGCGTGTCATTTCGCGCGCTTTGCGGGCCGCTTCACGGGCACGGGCGGCGTCAATCATCTTCTGTACGATCTGTTTGGCTTCGCCGGGGTTTTCCAGAAGGTAATCCGCAAAGGATGTACCCATCTCCTGCTCTACCGCTGTTTTCACTTCGCTTGAGACCAACTTATCTTTGGTCTGCGAGCTGAATTTGGGATCAGGCACCTTGACCGAGATGATGGCGGTTAAGCCTTCTCGAGCATCGTCGCCTGTGGTCGCTACCTTTTGCTTCTTCTGCATGCTTTCTTGCTGAATGTAAGTATTCAGGTTGCGCGTGATAGCGGCGCGGAAGCCCGCAAGGTGTGTCCCGCCGTCGCGTTGCGGAATGTTATTGGTGTAGCAAAGAATTTGTTCTTGGTAGCTGTCGTTCCACTGCAGTGCAACCTCTACACCGATACCGTCTTCACGTTGCGTACTGAAGTGAAAGGTCTTGTTGAGAGTGGTTTTGTTCTTGTTCAGGTAGTCGACAAAAGTACGCAGACCACCTTCGTAGCAGAAATGATCTTCTTTGCCTGAACGCTCGTCTTTCAAGCGAATGGATACGCCACTGTTCAGGAACGACAACTCGCGCAGACGCTTAGCCAGTATTTCGTACACGAACTTAATATTGGTGAAGGTTTCTGCCGAAGGCTTGAAGTGGATAGTAGTGCCGGTATCGCTGGTTTGGCCTGTAACAGCCAAGGGCGCCTGTGGCACCCCGTGGATATACAGCTGTTGGTGTATGCTACCGCCACGCTTGATGGTCAGCGTCAGCTCTTTCGACAACGCGTTGACCACGGAAACGCCCACACCGTGCAAACCACCCGATACCTTATAGCTGTTGTCGTCAAACTTACCGCCGGCGTGCAATACAGTCATGATGACTTCGGCTGCAGACTGACCTTCTTCGTGCATTTCGGTGGGAATACCACGACCGTTGTCAGACACCGAAATAGAGTCATCGGGATGAATGATGACAAGAATATCATCGCAATGCCCAGCCAGTGCTTCGTCGATCGAGTTGTCGACGACTTCAAACACCATATGGTGCAAGCCGGTACCGTCATCCGTATCGCCTATGTACATTCCTGGACGCTTACGGACGGCATCCAGGCCTTTGAGTACCTTGATACTCGACGAATCATAATTCTCTGACATCGGTTACTCCTGAAACGATTGTTCGGTCAGTTGACCATGTTCCACGTGGAACAGTTTTATTTCTGCTTGGTCTGCCCATGCCTTAATCGACGGCAACTGCTTGGCATCTAAGGTTGTAAGGAACACTTGTGTCCCAAAGTTCTTCACCAGCGTAAGAAGCTTAATGACGTTCTGTTCATCAAGTTCTGCCACCAGATCATCCAACAACAGAATTGGCAAACGATCGCCCGCCCCTGCTGTGACCAATACTCTGATCTGGGCCAATTTTAATAAGTGGCCCAACACCTTCATTTGCCCGCGCGACAACACATCCCGCGCGGACAGCCCCTCTATCACCATGCGTAGATCGGCACGATGGGGACCTGCTTGGGTAATACCGGTCTTACGCTCTCGCTCGACGAGATTGGGTTTTTGCATTGCATCCGCAAGCGTTAATTTTTGATCCCAACCCGGCGAATACTGTATCGATAGCGCTGCGGCGTATGGCATATCGCCATACTCGTCACACAGTGCGTGATAGGACGACATCAACGCACCGAGATACCTTCGACGAGCGTCATCCAGCACTTCAGCACATTTAAGGAATTCAGCGTCCCACACCTGTTGTTCGCTGCGGCTTATTTTACCAGATCTAAGCCCACTATTGCGTTGTTTTATTGCTCGATCAAAACGGCGGAACAATTGTGCGTCTTGATGGTGTTCCACGTGGAACACTCCCCAATCCAGAAACCGTCGACGAATGCGAGGACCACCCTCAAATAACTGAAAATCGTCCAGACCGAAGTGCTGGATTGGCAGCAAAGACGCCAATTCGGACGCGCTGGCCACACGCGTGCCGTCAATCACTATACTACCATCACCGCTAAGACGTTTCTCAATGCCCATGGAATGACGTTCAGGAGTCAAGGACTCGCCGTATAAAGAAAATCGATCTGCCTGGAAGGTAATCAAAGGTTTTACTTGAGCAACACGGAAACTCTTGCCCGAACCCAAAACATAGAGCGCTTCAAGCAAAGACGTTTTACCTGAACCGTTGGTCCCCGTAATCAGATTGATGTGTGGGGACGGCGTCCAACTGACTGAAGACAGATTACGAAACCCGTTTATCTTAACTTTAGTCAGAGGCATGGGAGGGAGATAAGCGCAGAAAATGGGGAACACACCGGCGAGAAGCGGTTGATCTCAAACCGCCCTAAATCAAACAGGTCATTCTCTACCGGCGAATACACGATGTTAATGGGCACTACAGACGCATAGGCATAATAACATAGACGGCTGTATCATCATCGAAGTCACGTACTAAGGCACTGCTGTTGGCGTCCGATGCTTTAATCATGATCTGGTCGCCCTTTACGGCATTCAGCACGTCAATCAAATAGGTCACATTAAAGCCTACTTCCAACGATTCACCTTGGTAATCTACAGCCAAGTTTTCTTCCGCTTCTTCTTGCTCCGGGTTATTGGCCAACACCTGAACGTTCCCGTCGGTAAAGACCAAGCGCACACCACGATATTTTTCATTAGACAAGATCGATGCACGCGAAAGCACCATTTTAAGGCTTTCTTTATCGGCTATTATTTCCTTATCCCCGCCGCGAGGAATGACACGCTCATAATCTGGGAACTTGCCGTCCACCAGTTTGGTGGTGAACGTGTACTGATCCAAGGTGGCCCGCATGTGATTCGACGTCAGTTCAAGCGTGAGGTTCTTATCGCTGTCGTCGATGATACGCTGCAACTCCAAAATACCCTTACGCGGAACGATGACTTGTACATTGGGTACATCGGTATCCAACTTTGTGAGCGCCATGGCCAGGCGATGCCCGTCTGTCGCAACGGAACGAAGCTGCTTGTCTTTTAACTCCAGCAACATGCCATTCAAATAGTAACGTACATCCTGAACCGCCATGGCAAAGGTTGTAGAATCGATAACCTTACGCAATACACGCTGTGGCAGTGTGACCGGTGCAGTATCTTCTTCCGTTTGGATGTTGGGAAACTCTACGGCTGGCAAGGTAGCGAGGTTATAACGACTGCGGCCGGTTTTAATGATGACGCGATCACCGTCTTGCATAAGATCAATCACTGATTCAGCAGGCAGGGATTTGCAGATATCGAGTAGCTTCTTCGCCGGTAGCGTAACGGCACTGTGTTCCGCAGGCTCCAGTAACGGCAGTCGCGCCACCAGTTCAACTTCCAAGTCTGTACCCGTTAACGTCAGTACGTCGCCTTCCACTTCTAACAATACGTTGGCCAATATAGCCAAGGTGTTGCGCTTCTCGACGACACCAGCCACAAACTGCAGAGGCTTCAGCAAATCTTCACGTGATACTTTGAGGTTCATTGTCCTTTCTCTCGATTCTGTTAACTGGTCAGTGACCGATGTATTTTCGCATAATCTTCCCGAAGTTCCGATGAAGATTCCAGCAACTCTTTAACCTTTCTACAGGCGTGTAACACCGTGGTGTGATCTCGACCACCAAACGCGGCGCCTATTTCCGGCAAACTGTGCGACGTCAGTTCTTTTGCCAGCGCCATGGCCATCTGACGAGGCCTGGCTACCGATCGGCTGCGCCGCTTCGACAACAAGTCATTAATCTTAATGTTGTAGTACTCGGCCACCATCCGCTGAATGTTATCAATGGATATTTGTTTATCCTGCGCCGCCAACAGATCTTTCAGAGTGTCTTTAATGAAGCCCAGCGTAATTCTACTACGGGTAAACTGAGCATTGGCAATGACCCGCTTCAAAGCGCCTTCGAGCTCACGTACGTTAGACTGAATTCGCTGTGCAATGAAAAATGCGGCTTCATCGGACAGCCTAACTTTTTCCTTCTCGGCCTTCTTCTTCAGAATGGCTACTCGAGTTTCCAGATCCGGTGGCTCCACCGCTACCGTCAAACCCCAAGAAAACCGACTTTTCAGACGATCTTCCAACCCATCCATTTCTTTCGGAAAACGATCACAGGTCAATATAACCTGCTGATTACCTTCCAACAACGCATTGAAGGTATGAAAAAACTCTTCTTGCGTACGATCTTTACCAGAGAAAAACTGAATATCGTCAATCAACAGCGCGTCCAGGCTGCGATAGAATCGCTTGAAGTCGTTCATCGCACCTTGTTGCAAGGCTTTGACCATATCGGCGACGAAACGCTCGGAGTGGATGTAAAGCACGCGCGCATTCTGATTGCGCTGCACCACTTCATTACCAATGGCATGCATCAAGTGCGTTTTCCCCAGACCCACGCCACCGTATATAAAAAGCGGGTTATAGCCACCTCCTTCGTTCGCCGCGACCTGTTTCGACGCCGCTAACGCCATTTGGTTCGCTTTGCCTTCAACAAAACTGGTGAAGGTGAAGCCTGGGTTCAAAAAGCTGTGGTGCCGCAACCCACCTTCTACTCGCACATTAGAAGACGCCAGCGACGCAGCACGACGATTCTCCGCGCCTGCCGCAGCCATGACATCACCCCCCAAAGACCTAGTGGCCAAAGGCGTTGCTGTAGAGCGATTAATCGTTGACGGAGCAGCAACACCTTCGCGTTGTGCGATCTGGACTTCCACCCGATAGGCAGGATTTTCGCTGACGTCTTTAGCCAACTGTGTAATACGGTCCAAATACTTATCACGCACCCAGTCTCCGACAAACCGATTCGGTGCCACCAAATTCAATCCAGCCGCTTGCTCGGTCGTCGATAGCCGTTTAATCCACGTGATGAATTGCTGCGGTGGCAACTCGGTTTCCAACACCGCAAGACAAGTATCCCAAATTCCCTGCGCCAAGAATGGCCTCCAAAACATGTGCATAAACCCGGCATAACCCGGTGCATAAACTATGAAAAACACGCCACTAAACTCGGGCATGCAGTGCCTGTGGATATTCTGCCATGTTATCCCCAGCTATTCCACCGTATTCACCCAACTTCCACGCTACTTGTTCACCGATTCATAAAGACATTATTTCCTTTAAATTCAATGTCTTAGATAACTTTTCCACAGAATTAAGCCTGCCTAATAGTAATAACTATAACAACACTACTCTTTAATACTTTAAGAACATAAATACTTAAACTTACAACGGCGGAAACCAAAAGTGTGTAGGTGTTTCAAAGCTATTCTGAATTCCTTGCTAAACTGCACTTCTTCGGCTAGAATCGCGCATCCAAATTTTGGTCAATCCGCTGTCGATGTATGACTTTCATCACCGACCTCGGCAATGCAATCACAAATGAGTGAGACAACATCATGAAAAGAACATTTCAACCCAGTGTTCTGAAACGCAAACGTACGCATGGTTTCCGTGCTCGTATGGCGACTAAGAATGGCCGCAAAGTATTGGCAGCACGTCGTGCAAAAGGCCGTAAGGTACTGAGCGCGTAAGCGACAGTGTCTGAAGTCACAGCATCCTACGGTTTTCCCCGTACTCGACGTCTTTTGACGCCCGGGGATTATCGTCAGGTGTTTGACAACGTAGTGGTTAAAGCAGGTACAGCAGAGATATTTCTCCTCGCACGATCTGCTTCTGATCAAGAAGGCCCTCGTGTAGGTTTCATCATATCCCGCAAAAATGTGCGTCGAGCTGTGGCTCGAAACCGCATAAAACGTGTTGTAAGAGAGCATTTTCGGCACCTTCCCGCCGACTATCCCAAGCTTGATATCATCGTCATGGCGCGTAAAGGCGCGGATAAGTTGCCAGCTCAATCCTTACACGATGCCGTCCAATACCTGTTTCGTAAGTTGAATAAACGATTTATCGGTCAGTCTGCGCACACTTCTGCTTCCCAATAGGCCGTTCACTCGGTAGCATACCGACCATATTTTTCACTCGATTTTTATAGGAAAACTCATGGATTGGCGACGCTTGCTCCCCATAATTGGTCTGGCTGCTGTCAGCTACATGCTGGTTCTTCAATGGTCTGAATTTGATAACGCTAGCCGGGCTCCGGTCTCAGCGCCCACATCAACAAGTAGCAACGCTACTGGACAAGTATCCGGTGAAGACGATCTCGGTGTGTTGTTTTTTGACGCTGACACACCAGCACGCAGTTCTGATGCACCCACCTTCACACCCGTAAATGATCCTGCATCATCTATTATCATTGAAACAGACAACGTAATTGTCCGGGTACAGTTGCAAGGCGGTGACATTACCGAACTCGCCTTGAAGAACCACACAGTGACTGTCGACAGTGACGAACCGTTACGTATTTTAGAAAGTAACGCAAACCGCACATTTATTGCGCAGAGTGGGCTGATAGACGCACAGGGACGATACGTTACCCGCGGTGGCCAATTCACCGCAGCCAGCGAACGCTACACATTGGCAGACGGCAGCGATGAACTGCGGGTACCGATGACGCTGGAACTCGACGATGGTTCGATTCTCACGAAAACGTTGGTTTTTTACCGTGATCAATACGACATTGACGTTGAGTTCAGTTTGAACAACGCATCTTCAGAAGCACAACGTTACTCGTTGTACGGTACATTGCGCCGTGATCGCAGTCCCGACTCCGCTGAACGTCAGGGCTTTGCAATGGCATCCTACTTGGGTGTTGCTACTACCACTGATGATGATCGCTACAAAAAAGTCTCATTCAAAGACATGGATAATGATGACTTTACAGAGCAAAAATTCGGCGGCTGGATTGCGTTCCTACAGCACTATTTCGTCAGTGCTTGGATCCCGCCACAGAACGAGACGCATCGCTACCAGGCGCGCAATGTGAACGGTTTTTACGTTGCCGGGTTCTCTTCCTCATCTCAAACCGTAGATCCTGGTGCTAATCAACAATGGAGCACTAAGTTATACGTTGGACCTAAGTATCAGAATGATCTAAATGAATTGGCGGACTATCTTGGATTGACCGTAGATTACGGTTGGCTTTGGTGGGCTGCTCAACCCCTGTTTAAGTTGATGACCTTCATTCAGGGTTTTGCTGGCAACTGGGGTCTGACCATCATATTGCTGACCTTGTCCGTTAAGATTCTGTTTTCACCGCTCAGTGCTGCCAGCTATCGCTCGATGGCCCGTATGCGCAAATTTGCGCCTAAGTTGGCCAAGCTCAAGGATACCTACGGCGATGATCGGCAGAAAATCGCTCAGGAAACCATGAAGCTGTACAAGAAAGAGAAGATCAACCCACTGGGCGGCTGTTTGCCTATGTTGGTGCAGATGCCGGTCTTCATCGCTTTGTACTGGGTCTTTATGGAAAGTGTTGAGTTGCGTCACTCGCCCTTTATCTTCTGGCTGAATGACCTGTCGACGCGCGACCCTTTCTTTATCTTACCGTTGTTGTTTGGTGCATCAATGTTCTTGCAGATGCAATTGGGTACGCAGCCTACTGATCCAACTCAGCAGAAAGTCATGAAGTTCATGCCGGTTATCTTTACCGCCATGTTCCTATTGTTCCCGTCCGGTTTGGTACTGTACTGGGTAGTGAACAACACCTTGTCGATTGCACAACAGCAATACATCAACTGGAAAGTTGAACGGGAAGACGCTCACAAGGCTGTTGCCAATCCTCCTGCGAGTTAAGTCATGACGGTCACAGATACCATCTGTGCCATTGCCACACCGCCCGGCAGGGGCGGTGTGGGCATTATTCGTGTATCTGGCCCTCTGGCTACGACTATTGCTTCAGCAGTTGTTCAGCGCCCTTTAACACCTCGTTACGCCCACTATGGTCCTTTTTACGACGCTTCTGGTGCAGTGTTGGATGAAGGTATCGCTCTATTCTTTCCCAATCCCCACTCATTTACTGGTGAAGACGTACTGGAACTGCAAGGCCACGGTGGCCCGGTTATTCTGGACCTGTTGCTACAAGCGGTGGTACAGGCTGGGGCTCGATTAGCGCGTCCTGGTGAGTTCAGTGAACGTGCCTTTCTGAACGATAAACTGGATCTCGCACAAGCCGAGGCCATAGCGGATCTGATAGAAGCGTCATCTGTACAAGCAGCACGCAGTGCCGTGCGTTCGTTGCAGGGTGATTTCTCGCGTGAAGTGAGTCGGTTGGTCGAAGATTGCATTCAATTGCGCATCTATGTCGAAGCCGCGATTGATTTCCCCGAAGAAGAAATCGATTTTCTGTCCGATGGTCACGTCGCAACGCAGCTCAGTGAACTGCGAACGTCCTTGAAAGAAACGCAGGCCAGCGCGCAGCGCGGTACATTGTTGCAGGAAGGCATGACGGTGGTCATTGCAGGGCGGCCTAACGCCGGCAAATCCAGCTTGTTAAACGCTTTATCTGGCAGCGATTCCGCCATAGTGACGGACATTGCGGGTACCACACGTGATATTTTGCGTGAATCGATTCAAATAGACGGCTTGCCGTTACACATTATTGATACCGCAGGTTTACGAGATACCGATGACCAAGTAGAAAAAATTGGTATCGAGCGGGCTTGGATGCAAATTGATAAAGCGGACTTGGTTTTGCTGATGATCGACAGTCGCGCTGAAAGCAACGCTGAGGCCTTAGCGGATCAGGCAGAGTTACTGCAACGCATTCGCCAACAAGTACCGGTTTTACTGGTACGTAACAAGTGCGATTTGAGCGGTGAAACGCCCGGTTTGACTAAGGGTGATCAGGATGTCATTACGCTCAGTGCGCGAGAACACCAAGGTATCGATACCTTACGCACCTATTTAAAGCAGACCATGGGTTATGAGCACACGATAGAAGGGGGGTTCATAGCCCGACGTCGCCATTTGGATGCTTTGAACCGCGCGGCTCAAGCTCTGGATGCCGCAGACGCCCAGCTTCATGGTGCTGCGGCCGGTGAACTGGTTGCCGAGGATCTGCGCGTGGCGCAATACGCCTTAAACGAAATCACCGGCGAATTCAGTTCTGACGACTTACTAGGCCGCATATTTTCCAGTTTTTGCATTGGGAAATGATTGCCGTTCACTTCAGCAGAAATAAATCGGCAAGGACTTGCTTGCGCTGAGTGTTTTGGCCGGTGAGCGCTGTATCCGAAGGATAATAAAGCAGAATTTGAGCGCTGGGGTTCATCAAATACAGATAACCAGCTTCACTGAGTTGAGGCTGTTCCTCAACGGCGTTACCTAAGGCGTAATTAATCGCACTGCGGCGCGCCATCGCGTGATAAACCAATGATTGATGAGTCTGTGCTTCGGTCTGGTCTGGTAGGGAGGATGCTTCTGTATGAAGTATCAGACCTTGGACACGAGGGTGATCACCATATGCAGCTTCAAACTCCCTAACCACAGCACGCAGCGTACCTTGTGTCGTTTCACAAATGGCGTCGCACACGGAGGGCTGGATGAAGAGTAACCACCAAGCGGCCGTGATGTCGGGAGCTTGCAGATTAGAGCCCTCCAACGTTAATCCTAACTCGATCAGCGCAACGGCCGGTGTAAGACGCTGTCCTTGATGGCTCGCGGGTACGCCACCGTCCAGCCAGCCGCGTTGCAAGGCAAACACCACAATAACTATGGGTGCGACAAATAAACCCGCCAGAAATAGCAGGGTCTTCCGTGTGCGCAACCGCTGAACAGTGGGGTCGATATCCGTTTGGGTACCTTCGGTGTCGTCGCTCACGGCATTTCCATCGTCGTAACAGAGTTTCTTTGTTTATACTCTGGGTAGTTAAATTTTGCCAACTTAGGTCGAACTCATGCTTCAACCGCGGCGCTATCTTGCCATCCTAGCAATAGGGACGGCAGCACTCCTCTTCGGTGCTCTGTTTGGGGCGTTGAATCTATATAAATCCAACGATGAGGACGTAAAAAACGACCAAGCCTCAATTGAGGATTGGATTGACGAGCAGTTGGCGGGTCAATTGCCGGTGTTTCGACTACCGACCGCTTCGGGTAGCCAGCACAACAGCGCTGATTGGCTGGGCAATATTGTGCTACTGAATGTTTGGGCTACCTGGTGCGAACCTTGTCGACAGGAAGTACCTTTGTTGGTTGATCTGCACGAAGAATATGGGCCTCAAGGCCTGAAAGTGGTGGGTATCGCGTTAGACGAGGCGGCGGCTGTAGAGGCCTTTGCAGAGCAATACGGCATCAATTATCTATCGCTCATCGCCACGCTGGATGAGCGCCGTGTGTTGGACCGACTGGGCAGCTCAGCGCTCGGTCTGCCACACACCATAGTGTTTGACCGTGACGGCCAACGAGTCGACTTTCATCTTGGACTTCTGACCCGCGAAGCGATTGACACAGTGTTGCATCCACTACTGAATCAAGAGTGATGTCGTTTGCTGTGGGCCTCCAGCTTTTTAAGGCAGAGTTGTGCGTGTTATAACCAATTGCCCAAGATAAGCACTTTTATAGAATTAAAAAAGACTAAAAAACGCCTATCCCGTTGCCCATTCGTCTACTACCATTGTTTCATATCTTGACAAAATATTTTCTTATGTTGTTCAAGTGTTAACAACTATCAATCGTTGAGCAAGGAAACAGGCCAGTCCGACGCCCGGAAGACAAACAAATATAAATTGGCGCCTGCATGGTTGTTGTCGTTTCCAGTGACAGAACGGGTTAACCCGCTGGAGTCTGGATTCTATGAATATAGTCATTGCCATTGTCGTACTTGTTGTTGCGACCGTTCTGTTCCATTTCTTGAGTCCATGGTGGTTCACGCCCATAGCATCTAACTGGGGCGCTATCGATACCACCATTAACATCACCTTCATTATTACTGGAGTGGTTTTTGTCTTGGTGAACCTGTTTATGGCTTACGCCATTTACCGGTTTCGTTACCAAAAAGACCGCAGAGCGCACTACGAACCTGAAAGTAAAAAGTTAGAAGCGTGGCTTACCGGCTTAACAGCGCTGGGTATTGCTGCCTTGTTAGCTCCGGGACTTGTCGTGTGGGCGAAATTTGTCTCGCCGCCCGACGACACCATGACGGTCGAGGTGGTTGGTCGCCAATGGCACTGGATGTATCGGTTTCCTGGTGACGACGGCGTGTTAGGCACCACCGATCCGCGTTTAGTCAGCGAAGACAACCCGTTTGGCATTTCTCCCCAAGACCCGGCGGGACAAGACGACATTCTGATCATCAGCAATAAATTGCATCTGCCTTTAAACCAGCCGATGGAAATGAAGATGCGATCGCAGGATGTACTGCACAATTTCGCCGTACCCGAATTTCGCGCCAAGATGGATATGGTTCCCGGCATGGTTTCCACGCTCTGGCTTGAAGCCACCCGTACCGGCAATTTCGATGTGGTCTGCATGCAATTGTGCGGTATGGCGCATCATGCGATGCGCGGTCGAGTCGTGGTCGAAGAAGTGGAGGACTTTGAACAATGGCTAAACAGCCATCCTACGTTCGCAGAGACACAAACGGACACGTTCTGGGGCAGCGTCAGCGCCGGTCAGGCACTGTATGCGACCTGTGCGGGTTGTCACGGGCAAAACGGTGAAGGTAATGCAGCGTTATTAGCCCCTCGTCTCAGCGGCTTGGATCGCGTCTATCTGCAACGCCAGTTGCGGTATTACCGCGACGGAGTGCGCGGTGTGCACGAAGCCGACACCGCTGGCCAGCAGATGGCGGCCATGATGGTGTCCTTACCCGATGACGATGCCATCCGCGACGTCGTCGCTTACATCAGTACACTTCCGGAAATCTCCGCACCGCCTACGATAGAAGGCAACGTTGCTCGCGGTGCGTCCTACTACGCCAGTTGCAGCACCTGTCATGGCGAACAAGGACAAGGCAATCATTACACGCGGGCACCGCGTCTATCGGGTCAGCACGATTGGTACTTAGCGCGCCAGCTGGCAAATTTTCACACCGGCGTGCGGGGTAGCCACATGGAAGATGATTATGGGCCGCAAATGCGCCTGTTGGCGCAACGGGTTCAGGATAGAGAGGCGTTTTACGATTTGATGGCCTACATAAACAGTTTAGAGCCGACCTCCGTCACCGACTGAGTCGATACTTTTTGGTTGCGCGGAATGCCGCGCAGCAGCGTCTTCAGAGGAAGCGATAGATGACACATATACCTTTTGCGGATCAGCCCCACGAGGATCACCATCACCCGACCAGTTTTGCGGCGAAATACGTGTGGAGTCAGGACCACAAAGTCATCGCGGTGCAGTATTCGGTTATTGCTATCTTTGTCGGGCTCGTCGCGTTGGTTCTGTCAGGTTTTATGCGTTTGCAACTGGGTTTCCCAGATACCTTCAGCTTTATTAATCCTAATTCCTATCTGCAATTCATGACCTTGCACGGCATGATCATGGTGGTCTATCTGTTGACGGCGTTGTTGCTAGGCGGATTCGGCAACTACCTGATTCCTTTGATGGTCGGCGCGCGGGATATGGTATTCCCGTATCTAAACATGCTCAGCGTGTGGTTTTATTTCGTATCGGTGTTGGTACTTCTGGCCAGTTTCTTTGTGCCGGGTGGCCCGACAGGTGCGGGATGGACGCTGTACCCGCCGCAAACGATTTTGCCCGGCACGCCGGGCCACGAATGGGGCATCATCTTGATGCTGGCATCACTGGCCATTTTCATCGTCGCTTTCACCATGGGCGGTTTGAATTACGTGACCACCATATTGCAGGCCCGCACACACGGCATGAGCTTGATGCGCATGCCGTTGACCCTGTGGGGCATCTTTACCGCATCGATGATGGGCTTGCTGGCTTTTCCGGCCTTGCTGGTCAGTGCGGTGATGATGACGCTGGACTTATTGGCTGGTACCAGTTTCTTTATGCCTAAACTGGTGTCTTTAGGCGATGCGTTGGACCACAGCGGCGGCAGCCCCCTATTGTTCCAGCACCTGTTTTGGTTTTTTGGTCATCCAGAGGTCTATATTGTTGCCCTGCCCGCTTTTGGCATGGTGTCGGACATTCTCGCTACACATGCGCGCAAGAATATCTTCGGCTACCGCATGATGGTGTGGGCTATCGTCATCATTGGCGGCTTAAGCTTTCTGGTATGGGCACACCACATGTACGTGAGTGGGATGAATCTGGCGTTCGGGTTCTTCTTCGCGACGACGACGCTGATCATTGCGGTGCCGACGGCACTCAAGGTCTACAACTGGACCCTGACCCTATGGCAGGGCAACATCCGGCTTAATTCACCCATGCTGTTTGCCATTGGTTTTGTGTTTACTTTTATCCATGGTGGTCTCAGCGGGCTATTTCTAGGCAACGTTATTGTCGATGTGCCGCTGGCCGACACCTTCTTCGTGGTCGCACACTTCCATATGGTGATGGGCGTCTCCACGGTCATGGTGCTCTTTGCGGCGATTTACCATTGGTATCCGTTGGTCACTGGACGCCTATTGCACGAAGGTATGGCTAGGTTCCATTTTTGGCTCACCTTCCTAGGTGCCTACGCGGTGTTCCTCCCGATGCACTATTTAGGCTTCCTCGGTGTGCCGCGCCGTTATTTTGCCATGGGCGATACGCTGTTCCTGCCGCAGTCGGCACATACCCTGAACGCCGCCATTACCGTGTTTGCTTTAGTCCTGATGGTGGTCCAAGCGGTGTTCATTGTGAACCTGATTTGGAGCCTTACTCGAGGGCCCAAAGCAGGCCGCAACCCATGGGGTGCTACCTCATTGGAATGGCAAACACCGGACGTACCGCCTACGCACGGCAACTGGGGCGATCATTTACCCGTCGTACATCGCTGGGCTTATGATTACAGCGTACCCGGTGCCGTACAGGACTTCTTGCCGCAGAACATGCCGGATGCTGACGTCGAACGCGTTGCGTCGGGCCACGCTGGCGCAGTTCAGGAGTCGAAAACATGAACCCTTTGCGTAAAATTATGGAGAAGCCTTGGTCGCCCAGTATAGAGGAGTCGGCTTTAGCACTGGCCAATGGACCAGCAAGCCAATTTGCGGCGCAACGGTTGATGCTGCACATCTTTTTGGCGATCGTCAGCGTCGTGTTCCTACTGATGTTTGCCACTTTTATTACCCATTCGCAGTTCCCGGGTTTCCAAGCGTTGGCCGGAGAACCTTGGTCGCCCTTTGCGAACACCACAGCGCTGTGGGTGAATACACTACTGCTGGCACTGAGCAGCCTCGCCATGCACATCGGGCTGATTCGACTGCGTCAGCAGGCCGCTACACAAGCCTTGTGGGCGATGTTGTTTGCGGCCTTGATGACGGTATCCTTTGTATTGGCGCAGTTGGCCTTGTGGCGCAGTGTCAGTGGGATGGGTTATCCACTCCACAGTAACCCGGCCAACAGCTACTTTTACTTACTGACCGCCGTGCACGGTTTGCACTTATTAGGTGGGTTGTTGGTAGTGGCGCGCGCCATCTGGCTGTTGTGGCGTGGCGCTGATCCTGCGCGCATGCAAACCAGCCTGTCGCTCAGTACGACCTATTGGCACTACTTGTTGGTGTTGTGGGTGATCGTCTTTTTCCTTATGACCCGTTCACCAGAAACCTATCGAGCCATTGCCGTCTTCTGCGGCCTAGGGTGATTCAAATGACAACGACACCAAAAGAACCTACAGGGCAATCGTCCGACACGTTGCGCGGTTTGGTTGCCGACTGGTCGGGTGATAAGGAAACTTTCGCCATGCCGTGGGGCAAGGTGATGATGTGGATATTTCTACTCGGCGATACCTTTATTTTTGGCATCTTCTTGGTCGGTTACATGGCTGTGCGGATGTCCACTGCCGAAGCGTGGCCAGCGACCGATGAAATCTTTGCCATGACGATCTTTGGGCAGGAATTTCCGCTGCTGCTCATTGCGCTGATGACGTTAATTCTTATTACCAGTAGCGGGACCATGGCGATGGCAGTGAACTACGCCTACCGAGGCGATCGTCGCAAGACGGTGTTGTTAATGTCCGCAACGGCCTTGCTAGGATTGTGTTTTGTCGGCATGCAGGCGTTCGAGTGGACCGAGTTGATTGCGCACAAGGGCATACGCCCGTGGGTTAACCCATTGGGTGCAGAGCAGTTCGGCGCGGTGTTCTTTATGATCACTGGGTTTCACGGCCTGCATGTGCTTTGTGGTGTGATTTATATCGCTATCATTGCACGGCGTGTTCACCGTGGGCATTACGAGAAAAAAGGCTACGCCATTGTCGAAATCACCGGCCTGTATTGGCATTTCGTCGACTTGGTGTGGGTATTCATTTTTGCATTCTTCTACCTACTGTAGGGGGTGATCATGAGCGAGACCAGTCATCACCAACCACCGATATCGCTGTTCCTGAAAGTGTGGGGACTGCTGTTTGTGTTGAGCTTCTTTTCCTATTTGGTTGATTATTTTCAACTGCAAGGCGGCCTGCGTTGGGCGTTGGTAATCGTTTTGATGCTGTTAAAGGCCGGAGTGATCATCGCCGTGTTTATGCATGTGCAGTGGGAACGTTTGTCGTTGAAGTTGCTGTTGGGGCTACCCACCTTAGCCATATTAGTGTTTGTGGTCATGATGGCCATTGAAGCCAATTACATCCACATCACGCGCCTGACCTTCTTCTCCGGATGACCTCCCAAATGCCACCGGAGCAAAAACAACCCGGCTCGGTGCGAGCCCGTTGGCAGTCCGTAATGCTGGGTGCCGTGATTATCGCTTTGATTATATTCTCAACCACCGGACTTATTCTTGTTCTACAGCCGCAGCGCACACCATCTGTTCAGGGCGTATTAATACAGCCGCGCCAAAACGTATCTGACTTTCAACTCACCGATCACAAACAGCAAGCGTTCACCAATGATCACTTGCAAGGCCGTTGGCATCTGGTGTCGTATGGATTTACTCACTGCCCGCAGTTTTGCGCCAGTACGTTGTCGAGTATGACGGCCTTGACGCGTCTCTTGGCGGAAGAACAAAGCCCTTATGACGATCTCGGATTACTGTTTTACACAGTGGATGCAGAGCGTGATACCCCTAAAGAACTCGCGCGCTATGTGCCGCACTTTCATCCCGACTTGGTCGGCCTGACGCATACGGGCGCGACGGATGAACGCTACCAACCCTTCGAGCGGAGCCTTGGCATACTTTACGAGCAGGTGCCTGACGATCAAGATGGTGGATACACGGTGAATCATGGCGTGAAACTATTGCTGTTGAACCCACAAGGCCAGTTGCACGCGGTGTTTGAGCCCAGCTTCCACCCTTCTTATGGTCTGCACTACTTCTCTCTTGAACGCTTGCACGCCGATTATCTGGCGGTGCGGAGCGCCTACCACTGACCAGACTGGTCGAGTATAATAGTAAAGCCGTATATAAAAACAACTGAACTGGTCACTGAGGCCCGATAACGAGCCGGGCAAAGCCAGTGACTGGTCAATCATTAACGAGGAGCATCCCTAGGTGAAGCCATCCATCAAAGAGCAGATTGCTGCCGCCAGCCAAAAAGCGTTGCTCGGTAAAAAAGGCGCTACGCTGGCCTCTGCGTTACACATTTTGGTACGCGATGAGCAGAAAGCATTAACGCTGTTGAGCGAACTGAAAAACGGTGCTGATTTCGGCAAGTTAGCGCGCGCTCATTCTATCTGCCCGTCGGGAAAGAAAGGGGGTGACTTAGGCGAGTTCCGGCGTGGCGCCATGGTCCCCGCGTTCGATAAGGCGGTGTTTTCTGGCGCGGGTACAGGTATTCAAGGGCCGATCAAAACGAAATTCGGCTATCACTTGATCAAGGTGTTGTATTGCCGCTGAGGCAAGCCACCGCACAGGCTGAACCACACCAGCCGAGGCATTAATCAGCCGCCACTTGTGGCACGCGCCAAACGCCGACCGGCCCAAAGCGTACCTGAGCACCGGTAAACCAGAGCTGCCCTCCGATTTCGATCAAATTGTCGACGATGCTGAAGGTACCATCAACAGCCTGAGACTGGGCAAGATCGCGCCCGATAAAGTAGAGCTTCTCCCGGTCATCGTCGGTGATCCAGACGCCCCGACCTGAATCCGCAGAAAAATGGTGTGGCGCGCCACTCGGCGGTGCATCAATGGCTAAATCGTCTATCAACAGCGCGACGGTATTGGCCGACGTACCGTCGGTAATCCACCATTGGCGCCCATTGGGTGCCAGGTTGGATGATTTGAATAACAGGCGCTCGCCCAGTGCATGTATGTCCATGTTGCCCGCAATATTCCCACTGACACTGAGACTGCCATTGAGAGCAGACCCCCAGACTCGACTAACAGCACCATTGTCGCTGGCAACCGCTAGTTGCCTGTTCGGATGCCAGTCTGACGGGATGCGGCTTGTATCCCAAGCAGTGGTATAGAAAAATAGGCGTTCGCCCACCCGAAACGGGTTAGCAACCCGATAAAGATCCCCGTCGATCCGTGTTTCCGGGTCAGCATTAAACAACCGCACCGGGTCGGATACCCCATCGGTACGCCAGAGGGCTTCACCACTGTTATTCCGGGCGGTGAAATTGTCTCTGGCGGTGAAATAGAGGTAGTTGTCGGTGGTGGTAAGATCCCAAGGCGCTCTCTGTTCAGCGGTGAAACTCGGCATGGTCCAGAAGGTTTCGACCTCTAGCGTATCCGCATCGACTTTGAGCAATCGGTGGCTTGAGTCTGATACAGACACATAGAATGCACCTTTAAAACCCATTACCTTGCGCCCGACGCCGCCAGTATTGGGCTGGATGTCTGCCAGCTGTCGAGCACCGCCGGGTGCTGCTTCGTCAATCACATAAAATAGATCGGTATTGACGTCGCCTGCGGTGTAGGCAACAAAACCCACCGTGCCATCCACCTCAACAAAATACCGTAGCGTGCGTAGGCTGTGCACCGACCCATCAACTATGCGTCGTGTGCCGGATGAGGTACCGTCGGTTATCCAGATGTCTCGTTGCGTCAAGCCGGAGCCAGTGTGTATTGCAATGAAGTACAGTTGATCGTCGACCGCGAGCGTTTTCAGGTAGCCCGACTGCAGATCAAGCTCCAGTTGTTTGTACTCCGTACCCTCGTCAGGGGCATCCACCGGAATGTACTCCGTCGTCGCCTCGGTTCCGAGTGACGACCGGAAACCGGCAGACTGCGAGGTATCTGTTATCAGCGCGTACGCACCAGCACGGTTTAAGTTCCGGGGGTTGTACGTACCAAAATAGCCATTGTCGACAACTTCCAGGGCGGTGCCGACGTCGGCATTGTCCGGTACCAGAGGAACGCCAACCAAGACTTTAGAATATACCGGCGTCGTTCCAGATCGCTCACCTTCGATCTGAATCCAGTAACGGGCCGAGGGCGCTAGATTGTCCAGCGTTAGCGGGGCACTGACACCAACGCGATAATCACCACCGTCCAACGCGTTGCATTGATCGAACTGGTCGTTAATGGCTTCAGTGGCGAGGCATAGATTAAAGGACGAATAGCCACTCCCCGTGGTGTTCCACGTAAGTTCAAGTCCGGAAGTGATGTTCGTTACACCTAATTGCACGCTGGCGGTAACGGTACCGGAGCCGTCATCCGAGCCGGAACCATTGCCCGATCCACTTCCTGTGTTTGTGTTGCTGTCGATTTCGAAACAAGCGGCCAACAGCGTCCCAAATATAATCAGCGGGGCGACGGCGAGTACTTTTTGGGTGAGCATAATGAACTTGTCCCTTAGTTGTTTTTTCTCCACGAAAGGTTACGACAGTTCAATCAGCGCTGTTATACGGCAAATGCTGTACGCCATTGGTGCTTTTTTGCACAGCCTTTGCTAACGTTGCCTCAGTGGTCGGTTTTTTACGGAGGCAATACCTCATGGTATTTCGGGTCAGGGAGCACCCATTCGTACTGCATTCAGGGGGCCAATATGGTGTCTGACTGGAGTGATTTTTTACTGGAAGTGCACCACGACAGCGCTAACTTGTCGGCGGCTGATTTTCAGTTGACCACGTTGCAACGCATGCGTACCTATCTGGACTTCGATTTTGCCATTTGGGGTGAAGGTGATGGCTCAAGTCGAGAGTTGCATACCGCGACCGTGCTAGACCAGACTCCGACCTTGTTCGACACATGGGAGCCGGTCAAGCACCAAGACCCCTTCGTTAATCTGGTAATTGGCAATACAGGTCGTACATGGGTTTTGTCAGACGTGCCCCGCGTGTTTCACTCGAAAGCGTACAGTGAGCACTGGGGGCGTTATCATGCCCGTGAGATGATCTCGACCATGCAGGTTGACCCGCACACGGGCTTACACGTATTCGTCACCCTCGCCCGGGAACGCAACCAAGCGACATTTTCTCGATCGGAGCGCGAATTTAAAGCGTTGGTCACACGCCATTTATTTTTAGCCGCGCATAACAATGACCGAGTAGCCGTTAGCGAAGACCAAGGGCACACAGCCTTGGTTGATCGGTTCGGCCTATTGCACGCTTGTGATGATTTGTTCAGGGCGCTGGTGATTGAGGAATGGGGTCACGCTTGGCGTCGACGTTTGCCTGCGGCCGTCACCGAAGCATTGGCCCTTTATGGTTGTTATTTGGGTCGGCGGATTGAATTGACCGCCGAGCCTTTAGGCACCCGCTGGATGATACGGGTGCAGCCAGCAAACCCTCTGCCACTGAGCCCACGTGAAGAACAAATCGCCCGTGCGTTCGCAGCGGGACTCAGCTACAAGCAAGTGGCCCAACAATTGGGGATCGCCCCTGGTACAGTACGCACCCACCTCACAAGAATTTATGAAAAGCTCGGGGTGAGCGACAAAGGTGCGCTGGCGACACGAGTGAATGGACCGTTGCTAGACAGACTCCCCCGGCAAGAGCCGGTGCAAAGCGCCCAGCGCGGTATCCAGGGTGATGGCCAGTAAACCGATCAGAATCGCACCCTGTAGCACGTAAGCGTTGTTGCCATTGACCAGCCCGGCAATGATGGGGTCGCCCAGCGTACGTGCGCCGACGGTAGAGCCAATGGCGGCGGTGGCAATACCGAAGGTCACGGTGGTCCGTACGCCCGCCAGAATTACCCGCGACGCCAGCGGTAATTCCACGCGCCAGAAGATCTGCGCATTCGACAGTCCCATACCGCGTGCGGCTTCCAGCACCGCAGGGCTGACGCCACTCAGGCCGGCAATGCTGTTGCGCACGATGGGAAGCAAGCCATAGAGCAATAGCGCAACGATGGTCGCGTTATTGCCAAAACCTAAAACAGGAACAGCCAATGCCAGCACGGCAACGGGTGGTACGGTTTGCCCAATGGCTGCAAACTGATTCACCAGCGGTAAAAACTCTTGACCCCAACGGCGAGTGACCAACACGGCACCACCGAGACCGAGTACAACAGAACCCAGCGTCGCTATGGCCACCAAGCGCAGGTGTTGCCACACCAGGTAAACGAACGAATCGCGGGTGTACACCACGTTTCGGGTATCCGGTTCAATATGATGAAACAACGGCTCCCAGTTGGGCATTGTTACCACCATCACCGCCAGTAGCAGAATCAAACCAGCGGGTAGCCACAGCGATGACATGGGTTTGGGTAGCCAGCGCATGCTAAACCTCCTTGGCTTTCAACATGCGTGCTAAACGGAGTTGTCCAATGGGCTGTTGTGCGTCGTTCAGCACGCAAAGCCGGTCGGTGCGGTGCCAGAGCATGGCCGACATTGCCTGCTTTAGCGAAGCGCTGGCATCAATGCCATGCGCTTCGGGGATTGGCGATGCATTGTCCAGAGGGTCCATTAACGCGCTGACTTGGGTCAGACTCGCTTGCTTGAGCCCACGGTCTTGTTTGCCCAGCAGGCTTTCGACAAAAGAATTAATGGGGTTCTGCAATACCGTCCATGGTTCACCTTGTTGGACGATTTTTCCCTGATCCATAATAACCAAGCGGTCGGCAAGCTTCAGTGCTTCGTCGATATCGTGTGTCACAAACACGATGGTTTTGCGCACCTTCTGTTGAATGCGCAGCAGTTCATCTTGCAGGTTTTCGCGTGTAATGGGGTCGAGCGCACCAAAGGGTTCATCCATCAACAAAATGTCCGGATCACCCGCCAACGCCCGTGCAACGCCGACGCGCTGGGCTTGGCCACCTGACAGTTGACGCGGGTACTTGGGTGAGAATTCCGCGCTGTCTAAGCCCAGCAAGGCCAGCAATTCTTCCACGCGAGCATGGATTTTGGGTTTCGGCCAACCCAGTAAACTGGGCACTAACCCAATGTTTTGCGCCACCGTCCAGTGCGGAAACAATCCGGTGCTTTGAATGGCATAGCCCATACGCCGCCGCAAGGCTACCGGGTCGAGGTCGGTCACTGCCGTGCCATCGATGCGAATAGCACCAGCGCTGTGGGGAATTAACCGATTGATCATGCGCAAGGTGGTTGACTTGCCACAGCCCGACGTGCCGACCAAGACACAGAGTTCGCCCGTCGCAATGGTCAGGTCAATGGCGTCCACGGCCGTCGCTACGGTAGCGCCAGTGCCAAAGCGTTTGGTCACCTGCTGTAATTCGATCATGGTTGTTGTCCTTTCGCGGTGTAACGGGCTAAGGCCGTTAGTGCGACGTCTGCGAGTATCGCCAGTGCAATGGTGGGTAAGGCGCCGAGCAGTACTAAGTCCATCGCCGCCTGCCCCAAACCTTGAAAGATAAAGGTACCAAAGCCGCCAGCGCCGATCAGGGCGGCGACCGCCGTCAAGCCAATAGCCTGAATAGTGGTGATGCGTAAACCTTCGATGATGACCGGCAAAGCTAAGGGCAAGCGCACGTTTAAGAACACTTGTTGGTTATTCATGCCCATGCCCCGTGCGGACTCTATGACGCTAGTACTGACTTCCTGCAGGGCCACTGTGGTGTTACGCACCATCGGTAACAGGCTGTAGGCGATCAAGGCGATGATCGCCGGAGCCCAGCCGATGCCGCGTATACCCAAGGCTTGTAACCACGGGTACTGCACCGAAAGTGCGCTTAACGGGGCAATTAAGAGGCCGAACAAGGCTAGGCTGGGAATGGTCTGGAAAAAATTCAGCACCGCAAATACGGCGTTCTGTGTCCGAGTGACATTGAGCACCAGAGCCGTCAGTAACGCACTGAACACAGCACTGGCACCGACCGCGCCTGCCACCAAAAACATATGCGTGCGTAAGGCCTGTGCAAAAGGACCCGCTTGGCTGCGATACTCGCGCACCAAGGCTAAACTGTCCAGCCAACCGAGGCGCAAAACGATCCACCACGCCAATACCACCAAGACGGCAGCAATGAAGGTGGTGCGCCGCCGAATGTGCCAGCGTTGTTGCAGTTCGAGCATCATCAGCAAGACGAAGAACAAGAGTGTCCAGAGCCCTGCCCCGGGAGCGCTGCGTGCAAACGGCAGTTCTTCGGGCACGAAGCGATGACCAAACCAACCCAGACTGAACGGCATTTGCAGCAGTAGCAGAACGGCAATGGTATAGGACCAATACACTGGTGCGTTGGGTCGATGACTCAGCAGCACCAACGCAATCAGTCCAGCAAGCAGCAGTGCGGTCCACGGGTAGCCTAACGCCGCCCACAGTGTTTGGCCATCGCCTGCGACGATGCGGTTGGCTTGAAACACGGCGTAATCCAGTGACAGCAGGCACGCCCCTGCTGCCACGGACAGAACAGGCATCACTCGGGACGGTTGCGCTGCGGTGCTTATGGATGCTCTTAAGGATGGCTTCATGAGGGTATTAAAGGCAGCCTTGGGAGCCAAGTACGATGCACGTCGCTCCCAAGGCTGCCTTTACTGCTTTAACGCAGGCTGCTCAAATAGTCGCGCGCGACTTGTTGCGGGTCTGCGCCGTTGACCGCCACGTCACCGTTTAGACGCTGCAGTACTTCAAGGTTCAAGCCAGCAAACACCGGCTCTAAAATTTCGGCGATCTGTGGGTACTCTGCCAGCACTTCGGCGCGAATCAGTGGCGCGGGTTGGTACACTGGCTGCACGCCGCGAGTATCTTCCAGCACCAAGAGATCCAACGCCGCTAAGCCGCCATCCGTGCCGTAGGTCATGGCGCCGTTGACACCACTGGTTTGTTGAGCCGCCGCGCGCATGGTGGCGGCAGTATTACCACCGGACAAAACCAACAATTGGTCTGCACTGAGAGTGAAGCCGTAGGCTTCCTGAAAGGCAGGTAAGGCACTGGCTGAATCAACAAACTCGGCGCTGGCGGCAAACTTGAACGTACCGCCTGCCGCTAAATAAGCGGTCAGATCGTCTAACGTGCGCAGGTTGTTAGCGCGCGCAACGTCACCACGTACGCTCATGGCCCAGGTGTTATTAGCATCGGCAGGACGCAACCAAATCAATTCATTGGCCTGAAAGTCCAATTCTTGGACGCGATCCCACGCGGTGGTGGCGTCTTTCCATACATCACTGTCGGCTTCATCGAAGAAGAACGCACCGTTGCCGGTGTATTCCGGGTAGAGATCAATCTCGCCGGACGTAATGGCCGCACGCATAATGGGTGTACCACCTAGCTGTAGGCGATTGGTCGTAGGGATCCCGGCCGCTTCCAGTGATTGGATAATAATATGACCCAAGACGGATCCTTCAGTGTCAATCTTCGAAGACACAACGACGGGCTGGTTCGCCATGACGGCCGTTGAAAACACCGTTGCGGTAATCAGCGTTACCAATGAGCGTGTGGAAAAAAACGTCTGTATGGACATGCGAGGTTCCTCTTAGTCAGTGCGTTGGTCCGTGCATTTAACGCCTGAATGCCAAGCTGCACGATAGGCTGCGTTAGGAGTGTGAGTGACTCAGTATAGAAGAGCACGCCAGCCAGTGAAAGTACGGTTACGTTGACACTTCTGATTCAGATCCCGTCACGGAGGCATCTGGTTGGCGTTGCATGGCGATGGAAAATCGGATGCTGGTACCGGCTTTTTCGGTGGATTGTACTTGCAGACTGGCGTCGAGCTTCTGTAGCAGCGTCAAAGCAATGGTCAAGCCTGAGCCAAGCCGGTGTTGTTGATCTGGTGTGGCTATCTGCTGCCAGAACGCTTGGATAGAGGACACCAGATCGGCAGTCATACCGGAACCCGAGTCGCGCACTTCGAAGGCGCAATGCACGGTGTCGGTGGTTTGGCCTTCCAGTTCAACCAAGAGTTTAACGAAACCTGACGGGGTGTGCTGTAGCGCATTTTCCAGCAGTCGCAGGCAGATCGTGTATAGGGTACTCGCCGGGCCAATAACGGGCGGCGGTGGCTCGGTGTGTTCGGTGAGCTCGGCGCGAAAGAACAATTGGCCGCTTTGTTCTTGCGTATCAAACCACGCGTCGAACTGGGCGAGCCAATCGCTGATCACCATGGCTTGACGATCTATTGCGTAGCCTTCGGTCAAGACTTGCTCGAGGTGGCTGAGGTCGCTGATGTAACGCGCACCTTCTTGACTGGCCTGTAAGGCCTGGTTGAGTAACTCTTGCCGCTCGTCGGCCAATACGGCTTGGCGTAACTGAGTTGCGGCGGCTTCAATGGTGTTGAAACGCTGTTGCAGATTGCGTGTAAATGCGTACCGCCATGAACGACCGGATTCTAGGGCGCTACGATAGTGCGCGAGCATTTCGCGTCCTTCATCAACCTGATCTTCGTACGCCTGTGAGCGTCGCTGCAGGTCGCGCCAGGCTTTTTGCTCCGACATATGATACTGCCAATATACGGCGAACGAATGGAGTGCTGTCAGCACGGCAAACAATAGAAATAACAACAACATATGGCTACTGAACAGATGGGAGCTGACTGAAAAGTAAAGAAAAATCAGCCCGCTCAACCCCGCGTACCCGGCTTGCACCAGCTGTAATGTCCACATGCGGTGCTGCTGGCGTGTCCATAGCAGAAACAATAACGACAGCGCGGCGAACCATAGCCAAGTAGCGATCAAAAAGGCTGATTTACTCAATAGGATGTACGTTCCGAGCAGCAATGTTCCCCCCATGCCTGCGCCCCAATTCAGCACGCCTGCGTGCAGGCGGCTCAATCGTCGCGCACTGGCAGAGACGACGGATGCCACGAGCAGCGCACCAGAACACGGAAGCAGCAAATACCACAGATGTTGCTGCAGCCATGGGCTGTCGGGCCACAACCACAGATAACCTAAGCCGTACCAGAACCAAGCATGCACGACCCAAAGCATTACGGTGCCAGCGGTCCAAAGAAACGACCAATGACCCTTCAGAATGGTCTGCAACAAATTGAACAAGAATACCGCCAGCAGCAGGCCGGTCACCGCCCCAATGGCCAGCATTTCTTGCTGCACGAAGGTTTGATAGCCTGTTTGATTGACCAGCATCATTGGGTAAAACTGCCAGTCATCACTGGTGGCAGTGATGGTCAGTGTTTGCTGTGTGTCGAACACCAATGGGATGACAAAATGATTGCCTGGAAACAAGCGACGCTGCGGGCTCTGGTAATCACCCGTTTGATGGAAGGGTTCGTCAGTCGGTGCAGCGTAGGAAACACGCAAACGATCAAGTGATGGGTTGCGCACCACCAAATACCATGTGCGCTGATCGCTCTGGTTGCTGACGTCAGCACGCCAATGAAAGATACGATGGTCAAAACCGCGATTTGGTACGGCCGATGGTAAAACGTGCGTCGGCGGCGTGTCTGCCGCGCTCCAGTGATCCAGCCATGCACCCGTAGCATAATGATGCAGATCGTAGCGATCCGCTCCATTATGCAGGTTAATGGTTTCCGCGCTTGTTGTACTGACGTTTAATCCGCACAGCAACGCGAATAGGCTGACCTTAGGCCAAGCTTTAGGACAGGTCCGATACCATGCGCTGAAAGTCTGCCCAGACCAGTGACTTATCTTTTTCATTCAGAATCTCGTGGCGCATACTGGGATAAAGTTTGAGCTCCGCACTGTAGCCCAGTTTACGCAACCGCTGTGTCAAAGTACGAGGGCCTTTGCCAAACCGTCCGACGGGGTCTTTTCCGCCCGCCATCAAGACCACTTGACAGTCTGCAGGCAAGTTTTTTAAGTGGCTGTTCTTGCTCAGTCGCCGAAATACATGGCTGAGCTCGGACCAGAGAGCGATAGAACAGTCAAAGCCACAGAGAGGGTCGGCTTGATAGGCGTCTACTACGGCCGCATCGCCACATACCCAGTCGTCACTGGTGCGGTTGGGTTTGAAGTGCCGATTAAAAGCGTCAAAGGTAAGCGTGCGCAGGAGCTGGCTGCTGTTGCTCCAGCCACGCAAGCGGCCAAGCAGTTGGGTGACCCCTTCCAAAGCGATGCTGGGAGCGGGGGAAAAGGAGTCGGTGGCAATTAACGCAATGCCTTTGCAGTGCGGTGGGAGCGGAAAACGGCACGCATAGTCCAACACAGCAAACGAGCCCATGCTGTGGCCGACCAACCACAGTGGTAGGCCCGGAGCACGCTGGCTGGCTTCATTCAGCATGACCGACATGCGGTCTGTCACCGCATCCCAGCCGGCGGGGCCAAAGTACCCCAATTGCTCAGCCTTGCTGCCATGTCCGGGGTGATCAAAGGTCAACACGTGCCAGCCATGGCTGACTAGGTAGTGCGCCAGTGGCGTATACCGGGCGTGGTGTTCCGCCATGCCATGGCATATCACCAATACGCCACGTGGCGATTCAGCCGGAAACCATTGCCAGTCAAAGTCCATCATTGTTTGTCATCTACCTTGAACGGAAAGTTAATAGGGTAACTTTAGACGCTTGTCCCCTTGGACTGCAAAAGGTTTCAACATTTGTTCTGCGTTAGTGTTGCGTTGCACGCGGTGTGACGCGTGTAGGGCGTCGGTTAGCGCATCGAGTGTTTGTGCAACGACACCGTCCAACTCACTGGCATAAGGCTCACCCAAGAGACCGTGAGCCATCAGGTTGGCCTCGGTCATATCCGTGTGAATTAAGTAATGACCAGTGCGCACGAAAAGGTGATCGTTCAGCTCTTCCAGCAGTCGGTGGCCCAAATACGTGCGATCTAATAATGCCGCCAATCCGCCCTGTGTGCTGAGTTCACACTCACTGACGAAGAAACTTTCCACCGCTTGCAAAATAGGCTCGACCGTATCTTCTAAAGACAGCTGGCGGGCAGCCATCGCGGCGGTTTTCAGAGAGACGGGCAGTTGTTCAATATAACGATCAAGAAAGCTCTGCAGTTGCTGCCCGTCCCAAGCAGAGTTGACGGCCATGCTCATTGAGAGGTCGTCTCGTTGTTCATCGCAGGCCCGCGCGAACAGAATGGTCTTTTCAATATCGGTGATAGACATGATATTGGCGCTCGAAAGTAGATGGGTCTGTGTTGTCTGATTTTTGACCAGACCCTCAGGTGAACATTGTCCGTGTGAATGTAGGAGATCCAACTCCTCGCTCTGCTGCTTCTCAGTATAGTGTATTGATTCAGCATGCCAGAAGAAGGTGGGTAATTTTATGTAAAATGTGTGTGGTGTCACAGATGCCGCCAGCGCAAGCCGAGCCAGCCCATCATCAGTAGGCTGCGCATCAGCATCATGAGGGCGAACAGCGCCCAAATGCTGTGATTGGTGTCCATAGGCAGTGCTAGGCTCATGGGCCAGTAGACACCAAATACACTGAACAGCAGAACGTTGCGCATGGCGCGTACCCATTGCAACCCGATGAACACCCCATCCAGCCAATAGGCCCACCACGTATACAACGGCATGGTGATCATCCAGATCACATACTCACCAGCAAGTGCTCGAATCGTCGGTAGGTCGGTGAGCCAAGCGATGGTGGACTCATGCAGTAAGGCAAACGTGAGACACAGCACCACGGCTAACGCCGCTGACCAGAGTCCGGTAATGAGTATGGCGCCTTGTATCTGCGCCCGCTGGCTTGCTCCTGAGGCTCGCCCGACAAGCGCCTCTGCCGCATTGGCGAAGCCATCCAGCAGCGTCGAAATAACCAACAGGAAACTGAGCAACACGGCGTTGGCAGCGACGTAATCGGTACCTAGGTTGAGACCCAGTCGACTGAAATAGTTGAACGCAAACAGCAGCGTGAATGTACGTAAGATCAATGGTCCAGCCAGTTGCAGGTAGTGTGTAAGCTTGGGGATATCTCGGTGAATAACTGTGGGTAAGTTGTGCATTGTTAAGCGCAATGCGGTACCGCCATAGATTAAAAACGCCGCCGCATCGCCCACCACGCTGCCGATGGCTACGCCTGTGATGCCTAGCTCAAAGCCCAAAACGAGTAAAACGCTCAACAGGATATTCACAGCTTGTGCACACAGCGTGGCCCACAGGTTGACGCGGGTTTTCTGAATGCCGATGAACCACCCGGCCAGCAGCAGGTTCACCAATACCAGCGGGATACTCCATGCGCGGATCGACAGGTAGAGGTGGGCGCTTTCTGCTAATTCACTCTCGGGTTGATAGAAAGCGAGGCCCAGTGGGATCAGCCACGGTGATGCGAGCAAGAGCAGAACACCGAGTATTGCAACAGGCGGCAGTAACCGCCGTAACCATTGCGTCGCAAAAGCACGACCGCCGCGTCCCATTAGCCATGCCGTACTGCCGCTGGCGGCCATGGTCAGAAAATTGAACCCCCAAGCCACAACCGCAAAGAGATTGGCGCCCAGAGTAACGGCGGCCAAAAAACGACTGTCTCCTTGGTGACCCATGAGGCCGATGTCCACCAAACCAAGCAGTGGCGCACTGACATTGGCGAGCATCAAGGGCCACGCGATATGCCAGACGCGACGGCTGTGAGTGGCATGAGCTTTTTTCATGCGCGAGGAGAAAAATTTTTCAGTCACGGCGATCGGTCATAACGTATTGATTAATATAGGAAAGTTGACCTTTCTTTGACAAAAGGCTTAAATGTCGCGCCTGCGCAAGGCTGTCAGATGAACACAAGCCCGTATATACTGCGAGACCATAGTATCCTAACCGGCCGTGAATGTGTTCACAGGCCATCCGTCCGAATAAAAAGTGTCGAGCCGAGGTAAAGCATGTTAAACCGACTTCGATTCCGGAGCCTGACAACAGCGGTGTTATCCATCGTTGTTGGGTTACTCAGTGGTACAGCCGCCGCTGAGTGGCAGGTCAATATGACCCGTGGGGTCACCGAAATCAGTAACGATGTATACAGCTTGCACATGCTGATATTCATCATCTGCTGTGTCATTGCTGTTTTGGTTTTTGGCGTCATGTTTTACGCCATGTGGGCGCACCGCAAATCGCGTGGCGCGGTCGCCGAAACCTGGGATCAGAATCACAAACTGGAAATCGTTTGGACGGTTATCCCTTTGATTATCCTGCTCGGCATGGCAGTACCAGCAACCATTACCTTGGCCAAAATCTACGCCGACGATCCGCAGGCTGACGTGACGGTCATGATAGAAGGCTATCAGTGGCGCTGGCGTTATACTTATATTGAAGACACAGCGGAAGCGCCGGTGTCCTTTTTCTCATCACTGGCCACACCGCGTGAATCGATTGCGAACGTTGTTGACAAGCCTGATGAGTATCTCATGGAAGTCGACAACCCTCTGTACTTGCCGACCGATCGTTCCGTGCGCTTTTTGATCACTGCGAATGACGTCATTCACTCATGGTGGGTGCCCGCATTTGCTGTGAAGAAGGACGCAGTTCCCGGTATTGTAAACACAGCCAACACGTTTATCTTAGAGGAAGGCACCTACCGTGGTATGTGTGCTGAGCTTTGTGGTCGTGATCACGCCTTTATGCCCATTGTGGTAGAAGCCGTCAGCCCTGATGCTTTTGATGAGTGGATGGGCGAGCAGCGTGCCGAAGCGATTGCGTTGGCAGAACTGACCTCGAAAGAGTGGACGCTGGAAGAGCTGTCTACCCGCGGACAGCAAGTCTTCACCACCTTCTGTGTGGCGTGTCACCAGGCCTCTGGTCAAGGTATCCCCGGTGTGTTCCCTGCATTAGTGGGGTCGCCAAAAGTAGTCGGCCTGCCAGATAACACCGTTGAGGTGTTGGTTAACGGCGTACGTGGATCGGCTATGCAGGCGTTTGGTAATCAGTTGAGTGATGTGGATCTGGCCGCTGTTGCCACTTATGTCCGCAACAGCTGGGGCAATAACATGGGCGATGTCGTAGAGCCTATGGATGTCGTTAACTTTAAAGCCGGACTATAAGGAGGCCAACACATGACCGCTGTTTCTGCTCATGATGATCACGCGCACGCGGATCACGACCACCACGGTCCGGCAAAAGGCTGGACCCGTTGGGTATACACAACTAACCACAAAGACATCGGTGCGATGTACCTGTGGTTCAGTTTTACGATGTTTTTGATCGGTGGTTTTTTCGCTATGATCATCCGCGCCGAGCTCTTTCAGCCCGGCTTGCAACTGGTGCAGCCTGAGTTCTTTAACCAGATGACCACCATGCACGGTTTGATCATGGTGTTCGGTGCCGTTATGCCAGCCTTCGTCGGTTTGGCGAACTATATGATACCGGTCATGATCGGTGCGCCAGACATGGCCTTGCCGCGCTTGAACAACATGAGCTTCTGGATTCTGCCTTTCGCGTTTCTGTTGCTTGTCAGCACCCTGTTTATGCCCGGTGGCGGCCCTAACTTCGGCTGGACATTCTATGCGCCGTTGTCCACGACCTATGGCCCACCGTCTACCGTGTTCTTTATTCTGTCGATGCACATCATGGGTATTTCTTCCATTGCAGGTGCGATCAACATCATTGTCACCATCTGGAACATGCGTGCGCCTAGTATGGATTGGATGAAAATGCCATTGTTCGTGTGGACATGGTTGATCACCGCGTTCCTGCTGATCATGGTGATGCCGGTATTGGCTGCGGTAATCACCATGATGCTGCTGGATGTTGCTGCGGGTACGTCGTTCTTTAACGCCGCCGGTGGCGGTAGCCCGATTTTGTTCCAGCACCTGTTCTGGTTCTTCGGTCACCCTGAAGTGTACATCATGATCTTGCCAGCCTTTGGTATCGTCAGCGCCATCATCCCAGCGTTTTCACGCAAGAAACTGTTTGGTTATGCGTCCATGGTTTATGCCACCGCCGCCATCGCCCTCTTGTCGTTTTTCGTCTGGGCGCACCACATGTTCACCGTGGGTATCCCGTTCCTGGGTGAAATGTTCTTCATGATCGCGACCATGATCATCGCTGTGCCGACGGGAGTTAAGGTCTTTAACTGGATCGCTACCATGTTCCGTGGCTCCATAACCTTTGAAGTGCCGATGCTGTTCTCCATCGCCTTTGTGGTGCTGTTCACCATTGGTGGGTTTTCAGGTTTGATGTTGGCCATTGCGCCTGCTGACTTCCAGTATCACGACACCTATTTTGTGGTCGCTCACTTCCACTATGTACTGGTTCCAGGTGCCGTGTTCTCGATCATGGCCGGTGTGTATTACTGGTTGCCAAAGTGGACGGGCCACATGTTCCATGAAGGCTTGGCCAAGGTACATTTCTGGTTGTCGTTCATTGCCGTCAACATTACTTTCTTCCCACAGCACTTTGTCGGATTAGCGGGCATGCCACGTCGTATCCCTGACTACCCGCTGCAATTTGCCAACTTCAACATGATTTCCAGCATGGGCGCCTTCCTGTTCGGGTTGAGCCAATTGTTGTTCCTGTTCATTGTGGTGAAGTCTGTGTTCAGCGGGAAAAAAGCGGACGCCAAGCCTTGGGACGGTGCAGAAGGACTGGAGTGGGATTTACCCAGCCCGATGCCTTACCACACGTTTGAGACACCACCGGTTATTAAGTAAGTGAATCAGGTGAATAAAGGTTAATACGATGACTGACGAACCCAAACCGAAATCACATGCTAAAGTCGTTACCCAGTTGGTATTGCTTACCGTGGGTATGGTGGCCTTCGTGTTTGTTGGTTTGGTACCCATGTATTACTGGATCTGTGAAATTACAGGCATTGGTGGGCGGACAACGTCCGCTACCAGTGCTGAGTACGTCATGGAAGTGGATGAAAGCCGCTCTCTAAGGGTTAATTTCCTAGCCAGTAATCAAGCCGATATGCCGTGGGAGTTTCGTGCGTTGACGTCAACGGTCAATGTTCACCCCGGTGAGCAGGCGACCGTGATGTTCTATATTAAGAACACGACACGGGAGACCATGACAGCGCAGGCAGTACCGAGCCTCAGTCCATTTTATGTTACCGAGTACTTTCACAAGATTGAGTGCTTCTGTTTCGAACAACAAACACTGGAGCCCGGCGAGTCACTGGAAATGCCCATGCTTTTCTTTGTCGATAACCGCGTGCCAGAACAGATAACGAGCATTGCCCTTTCCTACTCCCTGTTCAATTTGCCGGATGTAGCGAAGGCGTCAGTGAAGGAGAAACTATAAATGTCAGCAGCTTTAGGAAAAACTCCGGCTTACTACGTTCCGGAGCAAAGTAAATTACCGATTTGGATGGCGTTCGCCCTGTTCTTGACGGTTATTGGTACTGCGCTTATGTTGCAGAAGGGCGCCGGATTGACCGACAGTCATTTGGGCATTTGGGTGTTTTTTACCGGTGCCTTAGTGTTAGCGGCCACCATGTACAACTGGTTTGTGATCGTTGCCAAAGAAAACATGGCCGGCATGAACAGTGCGCAGCTTAAAGCGTCCTTTGTGTATTCAATGAAATGGTTCATTGTGTCGGAAACCATGTTCTTCGCGGCGTTCTTTGGTGGTTTATTTTACATCCGTTTGTTTGAATTGCCGTGGATGGGTGGCGAAGGTGCCAAAGCAGTTACGGGTATGCTCTATGACGGTTTCACCTATACTTGGCCGTTGCTGACGAACCCGATCCCAGCCGAAGTGCCTGGCCCGCGCGAGGCCATGCATTGGACGATTCCATTGATCAACACCATTCTGTTGGTCAGTTCCAGTGTGACCTTGCACTTTGCACATCATGGCTTGATCGCCGGTCACCGCAAGCAATTAAAAATGTGGTTGCTTGCTACCATTGCCTTGGCGTTAGTGTTCTTGTGCTTCCAGATTTACGAATACTACGAAGCTTATGCGCACCTTGGCCTGACGCTGAACTCGGGTATTTACGGTTCGACCTTCTTCATTCTTACGGGCTTCCACGGTGCGCACGTCATCTTGGGCTCTACCATGTTGATCGTCATGGCGGCGCGGGTGTTCAAAGGACACTTTACAGCGAATGATCACTTCGGCTTTGAAGCAACGGCATGGTATTGGCACTTTGTCGACGTGGTCTGGTTGATTCTGTTTGTCCTCGTCTACCTAGTCTGATGGCTGATTTCGACGAAGCTTTCTGTTAGAATCGGCGCCGCCCTCTGGGCGGCGTTTTGCATTTGGTAGATGGTGTGCGCTGAGTCGCTAACGTACAGGTTAATAAGTACCGTGCCACGGCGCTTGCAGCGTAAGTTGGCCGGTAAGCAGGCCGAATAGAATGACGGCAATCAACGTGACCGCTAAAGCCACGCGCCACATCAACCAGAACTGCGTTTTGCGTCCACTGGTGGTTGTCCACAGGTGTTTTGCTGCGGTGACTAAGGCTGCAACCATTGCGATGGCCAGTAGGACAATCAGTATTTTAAGCATGGGAATGAGTCCAGATGCGGTTTAATCCAGGCTGGCCAATGTCGCTTTTTGTGGCCGTATTTCTGCCGCTGACGGTGGGTCTGGGCAACTGGCAGCTTAACAGGGCTGCCGAAAAAAACCAGATCATTGCGGATTACGAATCGGACCAGACCGGTGCGGAGCGCCAGTGGCAAGGGTTTGATCGGCACCCCCCGGGGACTCAACTCGGTTTCTGCGTGCTTGCCAGCCGCGAGCATTGGTATTTGGATAATCGAACGCAAGACGGACGCGTCGGTTATGAAGTGTTTGTTCCTGCACATCACTGCGACACGGCACAGCCGGTGCTGCTGCGGCTTGGGTTTATTGCGGCGTCCGGGCCGCGTACAGCGCTGCCCGAATTGTTACCCGAGCGTTGGACTGGTCAACACCAAGTAGTGGGTGAGGTACGACCTAGACCCCCGGAGCCTATGTTGACGGCTGCGGCCGAAGCGATGGGTGATGCGCGTTGGCGCTTACAAAGTTTGGAGCAAACCCCCGAAGGAACCGACATTGAGCCGAACACGTTGCTCGTACAGATCAAAAGGCCAGGGGATTGGCAGTTATTGGATGCATGGCAGCCTGTTAACATGGCCCCTGAACGACATTTAGGGTACGCCATACAGTGGTTTGGACTGGCGTCAGTGTTAGTCATTGGTTTCTTGATTTGGGGCGTACATCGCGCCACCGATTTGCAACGAGGTAGACATGAGTAGCGTGAATTCTTCTCCACAGACGAAAGCAGGGCATAAAGCTTGGCAGTTGTACGTGGTCTTGCTGACCCCTTTGATCGTTATTCTGTCTTCCACACTGCTGTATTTTTCCGGTTGGGTACAGCCTAACGACACCGTGAATCATGGCACATTGATCCAACCGCCGGTTGATGTTGTAGAAGTCGAGTTGGCTAAAGATGACCGTTACTGGTGGTTAGTCACTAGCAGTATGGGCGGGTGTGGTGCAGACTGCGAAGAGCAGCTTTTTTGGGTCCAGCAGGTTCACATTGCTTTAGGTAAGGAGAGCCCCCGCGTGCGACGTCACCTCCTAACCGCGGAACCGGTTGATCTGCAACAAGAGTATCCGGGCCTTATTGAAAGCACAGGAAACCTGGCGCCGCTGGCGCAAGAAAGTCCTGTGCAATTGTTTGTGGTCGATCCGCTGGGTAACGTGATGATGACATTCAACAGTGACCAGCGCTACGAGCAAGTTCTGAAGGACTTGAAAACCCTCCTTAAGCGTTCATCAATAGGTTAATGCATTATGTTGAGTCGTCATTTATCTCGGCCAGGTTATCGCCTAGCCTTTGCATCAGTACTACTTTGCTCGATTGTGATCATCTTAGGAGCGTTTACACGCTTGGTAGACGCGGGTCTTGGCTGCCCGGATTGGCCGCTGTGTTATGGCCACCTCTGGGCTCCTCTCTCAGAAACAGACATCGGTGCCGCTAATCAAGCATGGCCGGACTTTCCGGTGGATCATTCCATTACTTGGCCTGAAATGGTGCACCGATACGTGGCAAGCATCTTGGGTTTCATGGTGTTGGGCCTGTGGTGGATTACTTTCCGCAATCGTAATTTGCCCGGTCAGCCGATCAAGCTCCCCATCGTTATCGGCTTGGTTATTGTACTGCAGGCGGCCTTTGGCGCGTGGACAGTGACGCTGAAACTTTGGCCGCAAGTGGTGACGGCGCATTTGTTGGGGGGCTTTACAACGTTCTCTCTGCTGTGGCTTTTGACCTTGCGTTATTCCGGGTGGCAGCCGCGCCAGCTGATTCAAACACGCGGACTCAGCGTGCGTCTGGGTATTCTGGTATTGCTGATGACGGTGATTCAGGTTGCTTTGGGTGGCTGGACGTCGTCTAACTATGCCGCATTAGCCTGTCCAGATTTTCCAACATGTCAGGGCTATTGGGTCTATCCTTATGGATACGATGTCGGATTTGACTTCAATCAGCATGTCGGCCCGAATTATTTGGGCGGGCAATTGGATGTCGAAGGCCGGGCGGCCATCCATTATGTGCATCGTGTCGGGGCGCTGATTTTAACCGTACTAACGTTGTTGTTTGCTTGGCAAGCATTGCGCGCTGGGTTAAGACGTTTGGCCGGAGTGATGGTGAGTTTGTTGGCTGTGCAAGTTGCGTTAGGCATGATCAATGTGGTGTATGCATTACCACTTTGGGCAGCCACGGCGCACAACGGAGTGGCAGCATTGTTTCTATTATCAGTAGTGACCCTGGTGTATCGTATTTACCGAGAGGTGTCCTATGGGAAATAGTATCGCAGCGTCTGATTGGCGCCATCTGACGGCAGACCTTTGGGAAATGTGTAAGCCCAAAGTGGTTTTGTTAATGATCATTACCTCTCTTGTCGGTATGGCGTTAGCGACACCGGGGTGGGTAGATCCCTTGGTGTTGGTGTTCGGTAATTTGGGTATCGCCTTGGTGGCTGCAAGCGGTGCGGCGATCAACCACATTGTTGACGAGCGTATTGATCAAAAGATGCAGCGCACTGCGCGTCGGCCAATTGCTACCGGGCGCGTTACACCAACCTTGGGCGTTGCCTTTGCAGCGGTATTGGCATTGGTTGGTAGCGCTATTCTGCTGGTGTTTACTAATGCCCTGACGATGTGGCTGACCTTGGTGGCCTTGGTTGGCTACGCGTTTGTCTATACTGGCTTCCTCAAGCGTGCCACGCCACAGAACATTGTGATCGGTGGACTGGCCGGTGCAGCACCGCCATTGCTGGGTTGGGTGGCTGTGACCGGGCAAATCGATCCCATGGCGCTGCTGTTGGTGTTGATTGTATTTACTTGGACCCCACCGCATTTCTGGGCGCTCGCTATCCACCGCCGTGACGACTATGCGCGGGCGGAAGTGCCCATGCTGCCGGTAACGCATGGCGTGGCTTACACGCAGTTGTTTATCATACTCTATACGTTCTTGCTGACAGTGGTCACGGCCCTGCCCTTTTTGATCCTGGAAGCGGGTCGGTTGTATCTGCTGGCCGCCATACTGTTGAACCTGCGGTTTCTCTATTGGGCGTTTCGTTTGCGTGAAGATGTGCAACACGCCATGCCAACGTTCAAGTATTCCATAACCTATTTGTTGTGGCTGTTTACGGCGTTGTTGGCCGATCACTATTTAACCATGTTCTTGGGAGCCGCCAACTGACGCATCGGTTGACGGTTTCAGCGGCAGAATTAAGAAGTTTGGTACGGGCGATACCATTCGGACAGCTTGGCTGTCAGCGTATCGGTACCTGTACCTTTGAGTGAGGAAAAGAGCTGGGCACTCACTGTGTCAGCGACGTCTTCTATACTTTTACGCACTTCGAGTAACGACTTCTGTTGAGCGCCACGCTTCAGTTTGTCGGCCTTGGTGAGTAGGATGTGGACAGGAATATCGGCATCGACGGCCCACTGCAACATGGCCTGATCGAACTCCTTAAAAGGGTGGCGTACGTCCATGAGCAATACTAAGCCAATGAGTGACGTACGTTTTTGCAAATACTCTTCCAGGTGCGCGTCCCACGCTTTTTTCAGCGCCTTTTCGACGCGAGCGAAACCGTAACCTGGCAGGTCGACTAAGCGCAGGCCAGGTGAGCCAAAATGAAAATAGTTGATTTGCTGCGTTCGTCCTGGTGTTTTACTGGTGCGTGCCAGCTTGCGGCTTTGGGTCAGCGTATTCAGGGCGCTGGACTTGCCGGCGTTTGATCGCCCGGCAAAGGCAATTTCGGCCCCCGTGTCCGGCGGACAGAATTTGAGAGAGGGCGCACTCAACATGAATTGCGCTTGATGGAAGTTGATTAGCTCAGTCATAAGGGCCCGACTCAGGGTATGGTTTAAGAGTTATGATGCGGCAGTGTAGCAAAATCTTTCTATTATTGTTGCTCGGCGGTGGTGTATTCGCGACAGAGTTTGCCCCCGGAGAAGTGGTAGAGCGCTTTTGCGCCAGTTGTCACGCGCGAGGCATTGCAGGGGCACCGCGGAGTGGCGATCTTGCCGACTGGACGGCGCGTTTAGAGCACCACAGCGTTTCTGAACTGGCAGATCGGGGCTGGCAAGGTTCGCGCCGTATGCCACCGAAAGGCTATTGTCAGCGTTGTAGCTACGAGGATTTTGTTGCGGCTTTGGAAGAGATGTTGCCTCAGCAATTGCTCCCATAGGCTTCGATGGTTAAACTATCGACCATCCTAGATTTATACCCCTACTCATATATTGGAAGGCACCATGAAAAAGACCATCACGGCAGCGCTCGCAGTGTTCGGGCTCGTTGCATTCGCACAAGCAGAGGGCGACGTCGCTCGCGGTGAAACGTTGTCCGTTACCTGTGCGGCATGTCACGGTAATGACGGGAATAGCACCGATCCTGCAAACCCTAAATTAGCGGGGCAGAATGCTCGGTACACCGTCAAGCAATTGATGGCGTTTCAATCAGGTGATCGCGTCAATGCCTTGATGTCCGGTATGGTTGCGTCGTTGAGCGAGCAAGACATGCTGGACTTGGCGGCGTTCTACGCAGCACAAGAGGGCACCGTGGGTGAAGCCGACGCTGAGTTGGTCGCATTGGGCGAGCGCATTTATCGTGGCGGTGTCGTAGAGACGGGCGCTGCGGCCTGTATTGCCTGTCACGGCCCCAATGGTAACGGCAATGCACCGGCGGGCTTCCCTCGTGTGAGCGGTCAGCATGCTGCTTACACCGCTGCGCAGCTCTACGCTTTCCGTGAAGGCTACCGCGCCAGTGAACCATCGTCTGAAGCACGCGTGAACGACGGTGAAAGCATGATGATGCGCAGTGTGGCGTACAAATTGCGCGATTTTGAAATCGAAGCTGTAGCAGCCTACATTCAAGGCTTACATTGATACTCAAATTTAAGTTAAAGCAACTGTAAAAAGACGGCTCAAGCCGTCTTTTTTATGTCTAATAGCACAACGGTAAATGTAAAAACAACACAGGACATCATCATGTTACGACGCAGTATTGCAGTATGCAGCAGCCTCATTGTCGGCTTTTTGCTGGCGGCGGCGGTTCAGGCGCAATCCTTACAGGAAGGCACGCACTATCGAGTCCTCGCCCAGCCGCTGAACGTGGCAATACCCTCGGGTAAAGATGGCGTGATCCAAGAGTTCTTCTGGTACGGTTGCATTCACTGTTTTAATTTAGAGACAGCGGTTCAGCGCTTCAAATCCGAATTGCCAGACAACCTGGCCTTTGAGGAAGTCCCTGCTACCTTTAGTCCAGTACATGAGTTGCACGGGCGTGCTTTCTACACATGGCAATTTCTCGACCTGCCAGAAGAGACGCACATGGCCATCTACAACGAAATCTTCGTCAATCGCAATAACCTACGCACAGAGCGTGAACTAGCAGCGTTCTTCGCCCGTCAGGGTGTCTCTGAGGACCGCTTTCAACAGATGTTTAATTCCTTCTCCGTCCGCACCAAAACACGTGTTGCACAAAACATGACCGCTCAAGCACAAGTGCGGGGCACGCCTTCGGTGCTTGTCAATGGCCGTTATTTGATTGAAAGCGGATTGCCGGGCGTTCGGACGAACGAAGACATGTTGCGCATTGCACAACAGTTAGCGCTGCAGGTTGCTGCGCAATAAAAGGCGTTACCAGCACAAAAAAGCGTCTGCGTCTGCTTTGAGTAGACACAAATAGGACTGATGACGCTTTAGGGCTGCCTCTGAAGAGGCAGCCCTATCCCTCCCTTTAGCAGGTTACTCACCACTGAGCCTGTCCGCTGATGTTGCCGACTTAGCTCAATAACTCCAAATCCCAATCGCCCAGCTCTTGGCGTAATTTTTGCCGCTCAAGATGGTCTTCTACCGCCCGACGCGCTGCCAATTTGCGATGGTTGTTGTGCCGTTTGTTTTCGTTGCTTTCTGATGCTTTGTGCAAACTATCATCTTCGATATTCGCCAACTCGATTTCAAACAAGTTTACCGACATACACGACTCCTTGATAAAGCAGCAGCATGATCCTCAGATCTTGCCTTTTGTTATTTTTTTACTGCCAATGCCCGACTTACAGGCCGCCCCATTTTAAAACATTGGCGGTACAGGCACAAATTCTATGCTCAGTTTCTGACCAAATGATGACAATAAGGGAATATTCTCGGCCATTCGCAGCGTTACTAACCCATTAAGCAAACCAAGTGCCAATGTTTTGAGAGCAGCGACGGCTTGGGACCTGCTACTTCAGTGCACTAACAGCGGTGAGTGGTAGTCGGTGTCGTCGTTATGGTGTTGTAAGTAGGTGTTGAGGGTGTCGCCATTCAGTGGCTCCGCGTAATAAGGCCCTTCAAGTGAGCCGGCATCAATCTCGGCAAGCAATTCCGGTGCGGGTGCGCTGACAATACCGGTTACCGAAATCTTCCATTTAAGCTGTTGCGCTAAACTGAATAAGAGGTGGGCTTGCGGGTTACTATGCCGCGCTTGCAACATGGCGTAGCTGACACGTAAACAGGTCAGTGGTAAGCGGCTCAGTTCATCCAGAGTGAGATTGATGCAGCCTAAACACTCCATGCTGATCTGTACTCCGTGATCACGCAGCAGTGAGAGTTGTTTAAGGATGGTTTCAAAGCGGCTGGTTTCGAGGTGGTGCGCGAGCAATGAAATTTCGATGCGATGGGCGCCCATTCGTGCTTCCTTAAGGGTAGCCAACACCACCTTGCTGAAATGCTCTTGGCTTGCCGTCATGCCGCTGACCAGAAACGATAGCAACGGCATGCTGTTGTATGGCGCTGGAACAACAATGCTTTGTAGCGTGCGAATGGCCTCACTTAACAACTGATGCAGCAGGCGGTCTTCCAATTGACGTTCACGGGCCAATTGGAACAAGGGTTCATCGCGCAGCCATTGTCGATCATCTCCTAATGCCGCATGCGCACGAATGCCATAGGGCAGCCCATGGCTCGGCTCAAACATCGGCAGATAGAGCAACGGGGTCTGTAAGTTCGCCAGAATGTCCTTAAGGTATTGAGCAATCAGCGCACGCTCAGCGTCGGTGTAGTGCAATGTTTGTCCGGCCAGCATCACTTGATTGCCGCCGTTGATCTTGGCTTCTTGCAAAGCACTGCGTGCATCACTGAGGCACTGATGAACGTTGTCTTTGGCCAGCACAACGACGCCCAGTGAGGCGCTGCTGAGTACCTCTGCCTGCTCCAGCATCAGGGGTCGATGGATGTCCTGCACAATTTGCATAGCGAGATGCTTCAAACGCTCTTCCGTCTCATAGTGTGAGAACAGCAATGCAAATTCGTCACCACTTAGGCGCGCCGCCATAATTAACGGGGCGCCGTATTGATTCAAGCGCGCAGCAATGTGTTCAAGCACCTGATCGCCGGTGCTGTGCCCGTATGCGGTGTTGATCTGCTGAAAGCCATCGAGGTCGAGCAGCCCTAACGCCAATTGATCCGTTGGTAAACGATCCATGCGACGATAGTAGTCTAAGTGCTGATGGAAGTAGTCGCGGTTCGGCAGGCCGGTTAACGGGTCAAAGTGATCGAGTTTACGCGCAGGCACCGTCTGCTGCAGGCTCAAGTCACGGCAGAAACACAGGTAATGCGCCACGGCACTGCCTGCGAAGACCGACCGAATACTCATAAACAACGGAAAGGCCGTGCCGTCTGCACGTTGTTCCAGAATATCACCTTCCCAGTGTCCCTGGCGTTGCAGGCTGCCACTGATGCGGTCAATCAGTTTGCTGTGGCTGCATTGCTCCCATGGGCGATTAAGCCATTCTGCCGGAGAGCGGCGAATCAGGTCAGAAAATGCCGGATTCATCGCGGTCACACGAAATTGCGTATCCAGTACTAACAAGGGGTCACGTGTCCCATTGAACAGGCTCGCCGACAACGTCAGCTCGCGCTCACGGGTGACTTCGTTGGTGATGTCTCGGCGTGTACCGAGTACCCGGCTTGGTCGCCGCCGCGCGTCGTACGAGATCGTGCGGCCAATATCCTCCACCCAGCGGGGGACATGTTCATTGGTGCGGTAGCGCAGTACCAAGCGCGCCGAGCGCCCTTTCAAGTGTTCTGCGACCGCTCGGCGTATCTGCGGGAAGTCGTCGGGATGCACGAATTCACGCAAGCTCAACAACTCACCTTGCTGGCGTTGGCCAAATGCACCGTCCGGGCCGTCGATGCTGAGACTGCGCTGACTGATGTCCCAGTCCCACACGGCCAGATGACTGGCGTGCATGGCGAGTTGCAGTTTCTGTTCGCTTTGTTGCAAGGCGCGCGTGTATGCGTTCTTTAAGCGCATTTCGGTACTGAGTTGACGATTGCTTTGCGCCAACGCCAGTGTACGATCGTCCACCAGTCGAGCCATCTCGGTGCGTTGCTGATGCAATGTCCGGCGCAGTCGACGTTGCTTGTTGGCTTGTTCGCGCGCGCCAAAATGTTGATAGATGTTGATCAGCCAAGAGGTACCCGCCAATGCGGCAAGACCCAAAGTCAGAGCCCATGGCGGGCTGAGAGGCGACCACCACCAAACAACAGCGGCAGTAACGCCGCTGGCGCTGAGCAGCAACAAACCCAGTGCTGTCATGGGTATTCGTCGCAGGCGGCGCAATTTGTAGCGCAACCAACGTAGTTGACCGTGATGAGATCGTGAAAAATGCATGTTCTTGTATATATATACAGCTAAGTTAGAATGCCGATGCAAATCAGGAAAACGATAACGCCCTTAGCTGTCTCCAGTTCCTGCCCAAACACTACACCTCAGCGCATGCCATCGGGCATCGTTAATCGTCTGAGGTTCCTGCTTAAAAGGTAGTCGTCAGCGCCTTAAAAAGCCATCTTTCGGAGGAATACATGTCCATTATTGACCGCTTGCACAGCCTCAACCCGCCGCAGCGCGACGCGGTTAAGGCCGACGAACAGCATCTGTTGGTGTTGGCCGGTGCCGGCAGCGGCAAGACTCGGGTGTTGACCCATCGCATCGGTTGGTTGCTGGAAACAGGCCTGGCGGCGCCAACCGGCGTTTTGGCTGTGACCTTCACCAACAAGGCGGCGCGTGAAATGCGCCATCGCTTGGAGACCCTATTAGAGCAGCCGGTGCGCGATATGTGGATAGGGACCTTCCACGGCCTGGCCAATCGCCTGTTGCGGCAACATCACCTGGAAGCACGTTTGCCACGCGAGTTCCAGATTCTCGACAGCGATGATCAACTGCGCTTGATCAAACGCACGATGAGCGAGCTGGGGTTGCTGGACAGCACGCTGGAACCCAAGCAGGTGCAGTGGTTTATCAATGAACAAAAAGACGAAGGCAAGCGCGCCGAGCACCTGGCACCGCCGCGTGACCCGTTTGCCCGACATTGCCAAGCGGTGTACGCCGCCTACCAACAAGCTTGTGACCGCAATGGCGTGGTCGACTTTGCCGAACTCTTGTTACGAGCACATGAACTGTGGCGCAATAATCCGGCGTTGCTGACGCACTATCAGGCGCGTTTCCGCTACGTGCTGGTGGACGAGTTCCAGGACATCAACACCATCCAGTACGCGTGGATTCGTATTCTGTTGGGCACCACCGGCCACCTCACCGTGGTCGGTGATGACGACCAGTCCATTTATGGCTGGCGCGGCGCCAAGGTAGAAACCATCCATCAGTTTCAAACCGATTTCCCGGCCGCCCGACTGATTCGGTTGGAACAAAATTACCGGTCGACCAAGACCATTCTGGCCGCTGCTAACGCAGTTATAGAGCAGAACCAGGGGCGTCTCGGCAAAGAACTGTGGTCGGACGGTGACGACGGCGAGCCGATACAGCTTTACGCTGCCTACAATGAGCAGGATGAAGCACGCTTTGTTGCCGAGCAGATTGAAGCGTGGACCGAAGAAGGTCAGTCGGCGGATGATGTAGCCATTCTGTACCGCTCGAACGCCCAGTCGCGGGTGATCGAAGAAGCCCTGCTGCGCGCGCGCATTCCGTACCGCATTTACGGTGGTATGCGTTTTTATGAGCGCTTAGAAATTCGCAATGCCTTGGCCTATTTGCGTTTGATCGCCAACCCGCTGGACGACACCGCCATGGAACGCGTAATCAACGTACCGCCGCGTGGTGTGGGTGAAAAGTCGTTGGAAAAAATTCGCCAATTGGCGCGTGAAGAAGGCTGTTCACTGTGGGATGCTGCGCAGCAGAGTATTGCGTTGAAGCTGGTCAGTGGCAAAGCCCATACCGCGCTGACCGCTTTTTTTGCCTTGCTGCAGGAGCTACAAAGCAGCCGGAAGCACCTGGAACTGGCGGAGCTGATGAGCACGTTGCTCGACATGACGGGGCTGGTGGACTATCACAAGCAAGAAAAAGGCGAGCGCGGCCAAGCGCGAGTCGAAAACTTGCAGGAGCTGGTCGGCGCGCTGCGCAGCTTTGAAGTGGATGAGGAAGAAGATCCCTTGACGGAGTTTCTGGCTCAAGCCAGCCTCGACGCTGGCGAAGCGCAGGCCGATGAACACGAATCCGCGGTGACCCTGATGACATTGCACTCCGCTAAGGGCCTCGAATTCCCGGTGGTCTTTCTGGTCGGGCTAGAAGAGGGCTTGTTCCCGCACAAACGGTGTTTAGAAGACCCCGAGCAGCTCGAAGAAGAGCGCCGCCTGTGTTACGTCGGTATTACGCGCGCCGAGCAGAAGCTGTTTTTAACCCACGCCGAGAGCCGCCGCTTGTATGGGCAAGACAACTTCAATCGTTTGTCGCGCTTTGTGCGTGAGATTCCGGCCGATCTGGTGGTTGAAGTGCGGTTGAACATGCAGGTGTCGCGCCCGGTCAGTTGGCAGGGCAATGATCTATCAGACCAACCCGCGCCCTTGCAGCTTGGCGCCCTTGTGCACCACCCTATCTTTGGTGATGGCGTGGTGCTGAACTTTGAAGGCTCAGGCCCCAATGCCACGGTTGCGGTGAACTTTGCTAACGAGGGGGTAAAGCAGTTGGTGTACCAGTTTGCGAAGTTGGACGTCATCGGCTAGCCGTTATACTATGGCGCGCAACCACAATAACAACATCATGGTCAAAGGCTAACATGTACGACGACAGCTTCTCGCCCAACCCACAAGGAGAACTCATGCTCCGTGTGGTGCCCATGATCGGCGACGCCAATCCCAATGGCGACATTTCGGGTGGCTGGCTGGTCACGCAAATGGACACAGCAGCATCGTTGATGGCGAGTAAGGTCGCACGTGGTCGTGTTACCACAATGGCGATAGGCGATATGTCATTTGTACGCCCAGTAAGGGTAGGCTCTGTTGTATGCTGCTACGCCATGCTGAAGCAGATCGGCCGCAGCTCGTTGCGGGTGACGGTGGAAGTCTGGTGTCGCATGCCGGAAGAAGACCAGCGTCAAAAAGTGACAGAAGCGGAAATCACCTACGTTGCAATCGACGAGCAGCGCCGCATTCGCCCCATTCCTGAAACAGCTAAAACGAACTGAAACCGGCTTGGCGAGGCATAGCGATACCTAAGTGTTTGATTACCCGCAGGAAGTTGTTGACGCTCTTAATTGCCGCGAGTATAGTACGCCCCGTTGCCGACATAGCTCAGTTGGTAGAGCAACTGACTTGTAATCAGTAGGTCCCGGGTTCGACTCCTGGTGTCGGCACCACAAATACCAGCACAAGACGATGTGTCGTCTGAGCGAAATTAAACCGCCTTGAGGCGGTTTTTTTTCGCCTCATAAAAAGCGCCTGCTTGGTGGTTGCTTGCACTTTCCTGACACTCAGTACACACTCCCGACTTTATTCTCGTACTATACTGGAGTGTAATGTGCAGTCTTTATTGGTGGATTTTTCCGGATTATTTACCCCGCACCTGCGCCTTTTATGTACGGCCTTTATTGCCAGTCTGTTGGTGATCTACGGGCGCGATATTAATCGTGGTGTACTGGGCGTCGTGCGACGTGCACATTTTATTTTACGGACGATCGTATTCGTCTTGTTGTGTGCCGTGGGCTATGGCTTTGTAACCGTTCAAGGGGGCATATGGCTGACCGACTTAGTGGGTCGAATCGATCGACTGTTTCTGGGCATTATCATTACCATCGCCTTCATTGGGGTGGGTATGTTGGCCGAGCGGCGCGCCGTTTAGGGCTATTGTTTGCCGGGCTGTTTTCCGGATTGCTGCTGGCGACGCAAGCGCACGCTTTTGGTGAGCGCAGTCATGAAGTCGTGGTGCAATTGGCGAGCCGGTTCTTTACCCCGGAAGCGACGCAACTGGTACGCTACTTTTACGGCGCCAATTACCGTAATCTACTGATTGCTGACGCCAATTGGACGGCTGTCAATAACCGTCGGCCGGGCAATGAAGATCGCTTGCCCTTTCACTACACGTGGTTTGAGGAAGGTGACACTGGGTTCGACCCTGCGCAGCATTGCCCACAAGCGCGTTGCAGCGTCGGTGCAATATTGGCGGCAGAACGAGTACTGGCTAACCCTGAACAGAGTCGTGCTCAACGCATGGAAGCCTTTCGTGCGCTTTTGCATTACATGGGTGACTTGCACGATCCGACCAACGCAGGCTTCAGACATGATCGTGGCGGGCGAGATACCATCGTCGTTGCGACCGACTTGCGACGGGTTGATCTCTACTCCGTTTGGCAGACCGAATTGTATGAATACTTTTCTGGTCGACCGTTTGAAATTGCCAACGCGTGGTTTCGCGATATTACGCCTGCCATGCGTGCTGAGTGGGCCGCAGGTACACCGCAAGATTGGGTGTGGGAAACGCATACGCTGACGCGTGATCTCGTATACCCGTTGGTAGAAACCGCTGGTGGTTGGAATGCCATTTACCGCGTTCAAGCCTTGCCAGTGTACGAAGAACAATTGCGGAAGGCCGCCGTGCGTTTGGCGGACCGGATGAATCGAGTAGCCGCCAGTTTGGCCGCTGCGGACGCGCTATGACCGATTCGGCGCGCTTATATGTGCTGGGCGGCGCCAATTTAGTACGCGCCATGAAGCGCGGGCTGTTACCGCTGCAGACACTGGCCAGCACGGGCGACCCGTGGTTGCTGGGGGGTACCGGGCAGCGTGTGGCACAAACCCTCAGTGATGACCAATGGCACGCGGCGCTGCGTACCCGTTACCAGGCGATACCGGAGCACTTGCGCGCGGCGGTGGACTACAGCTATTTCGCGCAACAGATGGAAGCTAAGCGTGCGGAGTTAGAAGCCGAGTTGCTGGCGCAGGGTGTGGGTCAAACCCGTGTCGACGAACTGGATTTGCCGCGCCATCAAGCGTTAGTCGCGCTAAGCTTGACCGAAAGCGTGCAGAATCCACTGGCGTGGCTGCTTTGGGGTGACCAACATCGTGGTGTGGCGTTAGAAATCGACACTGCCGCGGCAGCTTTTCAAGCGGAGCCCGGCAAGCCACGCTTGCTACGCCATGTACGCTACGGTGCCCGGCGTACCTTGGTGGCGACTGAAAAATTGCCGTTTCCCGGTTGGTTTGAAGCGCCGGCAGAACACGCCGGGTTGCGCGAATGGCGCTTGGTGTTGCCCGGCAACCAGACCAAAACCAGTGGCGAAGGCCCAGTCCTGCCGATCGATCGTGGCATGGTAACCGGGCTATACCTTGGTAGTATCGCCGCGCCGGAGTTGCAACAAGCCGTGCGTGATCTGGTACGCTTGGATCAGCGTTATCGACAGGTCGCCGTGCACCAGTTAGCGGCTGACAGTAAATCCTTTGTACTCTATGTGGGTACCTGAGTTTAGAATAAACAATTGCAGATAAGCCGATGGGTGACGATACCCTGAAGGGCGATACAGAAACGGGATGCAGAGTATGGCGATAAAGATACTGGTGGTAGACGACGCGAGTTTTATCCGCGACCTGATCCGGCGTACCGTCCGGAGCCAGTTGCCGGAGGTGGAGGTCGAAGAAGCCATCAATGGCAAGCGTGCGCAGACTCTGTTGAACAAAATGGAGTTTGATCTGATTCTCTGCGATTGGGAGATGCCGGAAATCAATGGCTTACAGCTGTTGCAATGGCTGCGCGCCAACGAGAAAGAAGAGGGCCAAACCCCCACGCCGTTTATCATGGTGACCAGCCGTGGCGACAAAAGCCACGTGGTTAAAGCCGTTGAGGCTGGCGTAACAGATTACGTCGGCAAGCCCTTTACCAGTGAGCAATTGCTGCGCAAGGTGTTGAAGGCACTCAGTCGCGATCATCGGGAAGAATTGGGCCGCATGCTGGGTAATCGTCATGCCAGCCCCGACCGCTCGGCAGGCATGCAGCGCTCGGGCGCGGAGACGCTGTTAGCAGCAAGCGCGGCGAAGCCACAAGCCCCAGTCACACCGCAAGCCATCGCAGGTAGCGAAGCCGTAAGTGTGTTGACGGGCGGTGCGGCGGCGCCCGCGGCGCAAAAAGTTGAGCGCGTGCAGCAAGGGCGTCTAAAAGTCGACATTACCGCCGATATTCGATTGTCCGATGTCACGCTGAGCGGTCATTTAGAAGACGTCAATCTGAACAATGCCTTGGTCAGGTTGCCGCGCGCCAAACGTATGCCGCAGTTGTTTGAGCAGGCGGTGTTTGATATCGCCTTGGACCATGACGGTGCCGTCGCGCGTTTGAACGGCTTCGTGTATTCATTGCAGGCGGCGGACACGCGCTTTGACTGCAACGAGTTCCTGCTTAACTTCAAACTGACCGACGAGGATCCAGAAAAGTTCTCTGATCTGTCACGCTTGATCGCAAAAATCCGTTAAGGCGCCTCTGGCTGGTCAGCTGGCGTTGGTTCGGTCAGCAAGGCCGCTGGAAAGCAGCAGGTAAATGTGCTGCCATGGCGTAACTTGCTGTCGATATCGAGTCGCGCGCCATGGTGCATCAAGACGTGTTTGACGATGGCGAGCCCTAAACCGGTTCCGCCCGTAGAAGACGACCGACTCACATCCACCCGGTAAAAACGTTCCGTCAGTCGGGGGATGTGTTTCTGATCAATGCCGACACCGTTGTCAGTGACGGAAAAGTAACCACCCGCGTCATCGTGGCGCCAGCGCAATTCGATCAGGCTGCCCGGTGGCGTATAGTGCACGGCGTTGTAAACGAGGTTGGAAAACGCCGAGCGTAGCTCATTTTCTATGCCCAACAACTGCCGTGGTGATTCCACATGTAATACAAACTCGTGCTGCTTGTCGCCGGATATCGCCCGCGCATCACCCACAATACTGTGAATTAAAGAATCGATATCGACCGGTTGTGCGTCGACGGGTTTATCGACGGCATCTAAGCGTGTCAGCAGCAGTAAATCGTTCACCAAGTTCGCCATGCGTTTGGACTGCGCCAGCATCAAGTCGACACCTTTGCGTAGCCGTTCAGGTAATCCATCGCTTAAGTCAGCAAACGTCTCCAGATAGCCCTGTAGCACCGTCAGCGGGGTACGCAGCTCGTGCGAGGCGTTGGCTACGAAATCCTGGCGCATCTGTTCGAGCTGTCGCAAGCGCGAAATGTCTCGTACCATCAAGAGGCGATTGCCAGCGGCATGACGATTGTTAGTGAATTGCAGATAACTGCCGTTGCGTGGATTTTGCCACACGAACTGTACGAGTTCGCGGTTTTTATTGAAGAATTCGACGAAATGCGGGTCACGAATCAGGTTGGTTAATGCCTGGCCTTCATCGTTTTCGCGCAAGTTCAGCATGCTTTGCGCTGCTTCGTTCCACCACTGTATTTCGCCCTTAGGGGTGATAATCACCAAGCCATCGGCGAGACTTTCTACAGTACGTTGTACGCGCTGCAAGCTGTTCTGTAGTTTGCGTAACTCGGTACGTTGGCTGCGCCGAAACGTCCACAGCGCATCCAAAACATCGCCCCAGGTACCCTTTGAGCGCGGTGGATCACCCGCTTCAAAATCCTGTAGCCACGTTAGTAGACGATGCATTTGCAGTTGTGACCAAATAACGTGCGTCAGCAGCGCGGCACAGAAAGCGTATAGAGTCACATCCAGAAGCCAGCCGACGAACAACACCGCCAAATAAACGGTGATTAAGCGTCGATAGTGGGTTTTACGGCGATCGTTCAGCATTCAGCCTCATCTACTTTCTCTGAAAAGCGGTAACCTGTACCGCGCACCGTTTGTATCATGCGACAGTGTTCTTCGCCCAGCGCTTTGCGTAGGCGGCGAATGTGCACATCCACGGTACGCTCGTCCACATACACATTACCACCCCACACCTGATCGAGTAACTGTGAACGGGTATAGGCGCGCTCGGCGTGGGTCATGAAAAACTGCAATAAGCGGAATTCAGTCGGGCCCATGTCGACATTTTTGCCGTCGACGGTGACGCGGTGGCTACTGGGATCCAAGCGCAGTCCACGCACTTCAATGGGGTGATCGACGCCCATTGGGGTGGTGCGACGTAACACGGCTTTTAAGCGCGCCACCAGTTCGCGCGGTGAGAACGGCTTGGTGATGTAGTCGTCTGCACCGGCTTCCAGACCCTGTATTTTATGGTCTTCTTCGCCTTTAGCGGTGAGCATGATGATGGGGATTTCGGCGGTCAGTGTGTCTTTCTTCAAGCGCCGCGCGAGTTCAATGCCGCTGGTGTTGGGCAGCATCCAATCTAATAGGATCAGGTCTGGCTTCTGATCAACGATAATGGAGTGGGCGCTTAGAACGTCAGCCGCCTCCAGACAATTGTAACCAGCCATTTCCAACGCGGCGGCAATCATTTCCCGGATGGGTGCTTCATCATCCACAACCAAAATGGTTCTTCCTGACATGGTGTGCCTCGCAAGTGCGTAGTGGTTCAAACAGTGATTACCATTACACTGCGGAATTATGTCAGAAATATGAACGTTTTAACCTTTTTGTCAAAATAGACGGCCTTTCGATGTCAGTGAGGCTCCGTCGAAAGGTCGTTACAAACCGGATAGAGCCCGGTCCAGCACGACGCTGACAAAGATAATTAAGCCCACCCAATGGTTGTGTAAAAAAGCGCGGAAGCAGGCGTCACGATCCCGCTCGCGTATCAACCACTGTTGCCAAACGAAGCACGCCGCCGCGCCGAGCAAGCCCAAGTAGAACAACGCTCCCAGTTCCGCCATGCGCCCCACCAAGGCCATGCCCAACAAAAAGAGGCTTTGTAAGACACCGACGGCCAGTTTATCGGCGTCGCCAAACAGCACAGCGGTTGAGCGAATGCCCACTTTTACGTCGTCCTCGCGGTCGACCATGGCGTACAAGGTGTCATAGGCCACAATCCAAAGCAGGCCGCTGATGAAGATCATCCACGCTAATGGGCCGACGGCAACGCCTTGGGCCGCAAACGCCATCGGTGCCGACCACGAAAACGCCATGCCGAGTACAACCTGCGGCAGGTGGGTATAGCGTTTCATAAACGGATAAAGCGCCGCCAGGCCAACGGCACCGAAGGACCACAACACGGTTGTTGTGTTCGTGGTCAGTACCAGCAGGAACGCCAGGAAAGCGAGCGCCGCTGCCAGTATCAGGGCTTCGCGTGCACTGACGCGACCGGTGGCGAGGGGGCGGCCCTTTGTGCGCGTCACATGGCCGTCGAGGTTGCGATCCGCGTAGTCGTTGATCACGCAGCCGGCGCTGCGCATCAATACCACACCCAGAATGAACACCAACAACAGGTGTACGGAAGGCACACCATCGGCGGCGAGCCACAAGGCCCACAGCGTTTGCCAAAGGAGTAAATAGATGCCAATGGGGCGATTCAGGCGCGCTAGCTCAACGTATTGGCGGGCTTTTACGGTCAGTGCAGTCATAAGTGGTCAAAAAAGTCAGGCAAAAATACTTCCACCAGAATGATCTCTTGGTGGCCCAAAGTAAACCAGCTGCGCCGCGCCACGCCGACCTTCAGTCGAGCATAATCCATGCGCAGACGTTGCAAGCCCGGCTGGCTGAACAGAAAGGCGCCGAGCGGTCGAGTGCCGAGCCGCCGTAGGCGCTGTAGCAAACGTTGCTCGCGCGCCGGAACCAGCGTGCGGGCGTGCACCCAAGGTTGGCCTAGGCCATGCAGGGTGACGTCCCGACACCAGTAGAGGTCGTGCCCGTGGTGCGTTGGGCTTGGCCGTCCCGGGCTGGTCCAATGGCGTTGCTGGGCATGCACAGCCACACGAAAATCACCCGTACTGACGGCCACGAGCTTTTCCGTTAAGGATCCGGGGTCGGTGAGCCATTCACGTTCCCGTGGCGTGAGCGACAGCCCGGTTGACCAGGTCATGGTGCGAAGTTGAGAAAAGTCAGGCATGTGGGCGTGAAAGCGACTCCCTGATGCGTCGGTCGAGGCGTATTATGCTGCGGGAGTGTACCCAGTGCGCCCGAAAAACGCCATGTTCAGCGCGAAACAGCCGTCGTAGCTGAACCAATATCGCAGTTTTCACAAAAAAAACGCCAAAATAGCGCCCAAACCGCCTTTTCCCCCTTGACTGCCAGCGGCGCCACCTCAAGAATGAGTATCCATCTTGGGCTGTACCTGTCCAAGGCAAGATCCAAATACGACAATAATCAGAGGAATGTCCTATATGCGTAAACCGGAACTGTCTGCTGCGATCGCAGAGCGCGCGGAGCTGAGCAAAGACAAAGCAAACGATGTCCTGAATGTGATTCTTGACGAAATCACCAATGCTGTTGCCAAGGGAGACGCAGTCACTCTGGTCGGCTTTGGAACATTTCAGAAAAAAGACCGCAGTGCACGTACGGGCAAAAACCCGCAAACAGGCGCCGCGATCCAAATCCCTGCCAGCAGCACTGTTGGTTTCAAGCCAGGCAAGTCACTGAAAGATTCAGTAAACTGATAACCTGAGCCAGCATTCGATTCAGTATTGATCGAGTGTCGGGGTGGGCAGCTTTTGCTACCACCCCAGCAGCACGGCGATGTTATGTGTTGTCAGCTGCCGTCCGAATTACTCCGCGGTTAAACCGGTGTCCTATTTTTCGTTTTTTATGTTATTTGTTGGAGTGCCCGCCCGGATGCGTCTTAGGCTGTTCTTTTCGCTTGTGTTTTCGCTGTTACTGACCCTGCCTGCCCTAGGGCAAAACTACGTGTATTCCGGAATTAACGACGCAGCGTTGGATGGCGGAAATTACTACGGCTTTGGTTGGGGCGGCCCGGAACTGTTTAATGAGATTGAATGGGGCCATAACCGCGACCAAGATCAATTGGCATTCTATGGTAAATACGATATTCCGCTGTGGCGTGATCACGTGCACGCCTTGCTGGGTTTTGGCATTGTGAATTTTTGGGGCAAAGATGACTCTTTCTGGGATCGCCTAATGCCTGATGTCGCCGTCGTCAAAGGCGGCGTCAATGTGCGAGTGTTTGGACCCTTGTACTTAGAAGGACTGGCAGAAAACAGCTATTTTGGTCCTGAACGGGCGCGTTACAAACTGCAACTGAGATTCAATTTCTGAAATGACCACAGCCGCGCGCGCTGCCGCGCTGACTCAGCTCAAGGGCGTAGGCCCTAGCCTAGTTGAGAAACTAGGCCGCTTGGGTGTGCAGGACATCACCGATCTGTTGTTTCATCTCCCGCTACGTTATGAAGACCGCACCCGTATTTGGTCAATGGGGCAGTTACACCCTGGCCAGCACGTGCTATTGCGCGGCACCGTGGTGCGCACACAGGTACAGTTTGGGCGGCGGCGGTCGTTGCTGGTGAAGATCCGCGATGACAGCGGTGAAGTCGGCATGCGCCTCTTCTATTTCAATAAAGCCCAGCAAGCTGCCTTGCAACCGGGCGCGGCTTTGCAAGTGTTTGGTGAAGCGCGGCGCGGCGCTACGGGTTTGGAGCTTTATCACCCGGAATACGTCCTCGCCAGTACACTCGACGCATTGCCCCGTCTTGATGGTCGGCTCACGCCGGTTTACCCCACCACGGACGGCCTGAGTCAAAAGAAATGGCGAGAGCTGATTGATCAAGCGTTGCAATGGCTGACCCGTAACGGCCACTTGCGCGACCTCATTCCGCCAGAGCTGCGCGCGCGCTGGCAATTACCGGATTTACCCGCAGCGTTAGCTTTCTTGCACCACCCACCACTGGGTACCGACCCGGAAACGTTGCGTGAAGGTGAACACCCATGCGTAGCGCGCTTGGTGGTTGAAGAATTGCTCGCGCATCATCTTGGCTTGCGCCAGATTCGTGCCCGTACCCGCGCCGAAAGCGCGCCTGATTTTCACCCACAAGGCGACCTCGGCGCGCGCTTGCGAACGAGCTTGCCCTTCCAGTTGACCGGTGCGCAACAGCGTGTACTACAGGAAATTTTTACCGATCTAGAACGCCCCGTGCCCATGTTGCGTTTGGTGCAGGGTGACGTCGGTTCGGGTAAAACCCTGGTTGCTCTGTGCGCCATGCTGCGCGTGATGGAAAACGGTTGGCAGGCGGCCTTACTGGCACCCACCGAGATTCTCGCCGAGCAGCACGCACGCAACCTGCAAGCTTTGTTGCAGCCCTTGGGTATTGCTGTCGTGCTGCTGTTGGGCAAACACACGCGTAAACAACGTGACCCGGTGCTTGCGGCTATTGCCTCGGGTGACGCGGTTTGCATTGTTGGCACGCACGCACTGTTTCAAGAAGAAGTGCAGTACGCTCGGCTGGGCATGGTGGTGGTCGATGAGCAGCACCGCTTTGGTGTGGATCAGCGGCTCAGTTTGCGCGAGAAAGGCCGTCAGCTTGGCAAGGTACCGCACCAATTGATCATGACGGCCACGCCTATTCCGCGCACCTTGGCGATGTCGATGTACGCCGATTTGGATATTTCGGTGATTGACGAATTGCCGCCCGGCCGAACGCCCGTTGTCACCTCGGTGCTCAGCAATGCGCAACGGACCAGTGTGGTGGCGCGCGTGCAAGAGGCCTGCGCACAACAACGCCAGGTGTATTGGGTTTGTACCCTGATTGAAGACAGCGAAGAGCTGGAAGCTCAAGCCGCAGAAGAACTCTACGCGCAGCTCGCGGCAGCGTTGGTTCCTTGGCGTGTTGGCTTAATCCATGGCCGTATGAAGCCGAAGGACAAAGCGGACATCATGGGTGCCTTTCAACGCGGTGAGGTGCAAGTGCTGGTGGCCACCACGGTGATCGAAGTCGGTGTCGATGTACCCAATGCCTCGGTGATGATCATCGAAAACGCGGAGCGACTGGGTCTTTCACAATTACACCAGTTGCGCGGGCGTGTGGGGCGCGGTGCCACCGCCAGTTTTTGTTTATTATTGTATCAAACACCCTTATCACAAGCGGGTAAAGCGCGCCTGAACACCATGCGGGCGACCAATGATGGCTTCCAAATAGCCGAGCAGGATCTGCTACTGCGCGGGCCCGGTGAGGTACTAGGTACCCGACAAACCGGCGAAGCGAGCTTTCGTATTGCTGATTTGCAGCGCGACCAACATTGGTTGCCGGTGATAAAAGAAGTGGCCGAGACCATGGAGCACAGCTATGCTGAATCTGTAGCCTTGCTGTTGGCACGCTGGCATGCAGGTGATATGAATTATGGTAAGGTATAAACACCGTCGTTAGTGCGTTAATGGCTGTTACATTGGGGTAGCCTGCGATCTAAATGAATAAATAACAGTATTTGTTCATCAGTTACGCCTGATGCGACTAGAATAAATAGAGAGCAACGGATTAAGCCAATGAGTTCAGCAGCAGAGACTATGACTGAGTCAGACAAACTTCCCTTAGCCGTGCGCGAATATCTGAGCAAGCACAATGTTCGGGTAACGGTTCATAGCAAGGTGCAGGCGCGCGATAAGATAGCCATCGAGGCTATATTGTTGGGTGATCAATTAGGCAAAGTGCAGGTGTTTCTGCCGGCCAATCGATTGCTGGACTTAGGCCGCGTGCGGCAGCAAACGGGGCGCGACCTGCAAGCGCTGGCGCCATTGGAACAGCAACGCCTGCAACGTCAACTTGGTCTGCAAACGCTGCCCGCACTCGACAAGTTGATTGGCTTGGAAACGCTGATCGATGAGAGCGTGAAAGTATTACCGAGTTGCCTTGTCCATAGCGGCGTGCGCAACGTCATGTTGGAGTTGAACGACTTTGCCGCACTGGCGCTGGATGAGCGTACCCGCTATCTCGCCCTGACCGATGAAGTTCCCAATACCGACCTCGACTACGAACTCAGTCTGTTTGATCTGGACCGTGAGGCGATTGATCAGTCCGTTGCGCGCTTCACGTCCAAGCGCATTCAGCAGCGTTTGGAAGAAACGCTCGAAGTACCGCCACTGCCGGATACCGCACAAGCCATCATTCGCCTGCGCGTCGACCCGAACGCCGATATCGAAAAACTGTCACGGGTCGTAGCGCGTGACCCGTCCTTGTCGGCACAGGTTATCAGTTGGGCCTCATCATCGTACTACGCCGCACCGGGCAGTGTACGTTCGGTGCAGGACGCCATTGTGCGGGTATTGGGCTACGACTTGGTGATGAACTTGTCATTAGGTCTCGCATTGGGCAAAAGCCTCGAAATGCCCAAAGACGCGCCAGAAGGCTATACGCCTTATTGGCAAGCGGCCATCTATACCGCCACAGCAGTGGGCGCGCTGCAAAATTGCATCCCACGTGAATTTCGTCCCAGCTTTGGCTTGGCTTATTTAGGTGGCTTGCTGCACAATTTTGGTTATCTCATACTGGCGCACGTGTTTAAGCCTCAATTCTCCTCTTGCTGCCGCCTGTGGGAAGCCAATCCCCATTTGGAACCTCAGGTCATTGAAGACCACGTGCTGGGCATTAATCGAGATCAGATTGCGGCCAGTCTGTTGCAGAGTTGGAATTTGCCCAAAGAAGTGGTCGTAGCCATACGTCATAATGCCGTGCAAGACTACATGGGTCCTTACTCGGATTACGCGCAGTTGGTGAATTTAGCGGTCAGCTTGTTACGGCGTGCCGGTCTGCTCAGCGGCCCCGCCGGTCGACTTGACCCCGTGTTGTTCAGTGAACTGCACATAACCCCCGAAGACGCCAAAGCGGCGATAGAACAGGTACGCGATGCGAAGGACGAGTTGGATCATCTGGCGCAAAGGCTGCTCAATAGCTAGCAGCTCTTCCCGCGTTTTAGTGCTCGCGTGCTGTGTGGCGTTGCTGCTGACGGGCTGCGCGCGGCAGAGTGTGGTCGAGCACTACCAACTGAACGATGAACTGATCAGCCTGCAACCCATCACGCGCCAGCAGTGGCATTGGATCGATTGGGCATCTGGAGATGTGGCAATGGTGCGTCGGCACCGTGACCAATGGTTGTTGGCCGACGATGCGTATCTGGAACGCGGACCCGAGCAAGTCATCATGTCTCGCTTGAATGAACCGTCCATAGTTGCTGCGCGCATGGTTGTCAGCCCTGAACTGTGGCGCTTGGAAACGGTCGGCAGTTTTGACGTGTATTGGGCAGAGCGCCCCGGCCCACTGGTGATTTGGCTGGGCGGTTACGGGGTAGAGAACACGCACTGGTTGCCAGCTTGGTTGAACCACCTTGGGGTTTCCGTGGTTGATCTGCGCGGCTTAATGTCGGGTATGCCGGCGGACGTTCGTTTAGCAGCGTTGCAACTCAATGAATGGTATGACGCCTTCTCTCGGCTGCGGCCAGACCATATCTCGTCTCTGGGCTTGTTGGCCGGCGAACAACGTGGCAGCGTGGCCATAGAGGCTGGCGCGCGTGAACCCCGTTGGCGGTTCCTCAGCCTGGCCTACACCCCTATGATGTCCGCGCGCGATGCAGAAATGTTGCGGGCTGATATCGACGGTTTTGACCTCGAACTCTGGGAACCCTTCTGGCAGCGTTGCTTGAATTTTCCAGAGACTGATTGCCGTCGTCCGCCGCAGGGTATTCGACGCAGCAGTGGGGTGGTCAGCGCCATTCCGTACAGTTTGACTGGTGCTTGGGCCACCTATGATTTCAGTTACCGGCCAGAGCCGTACGAGCTTGATTGGGCCAATTGGGCACAACTGCGCGACTGGACTTATGAGCCCCAGCACACCGCGCGCTTCGTCTCAACGCCACAATTCTGGTTGCTGCCACCGGACGCGACGCAGCTAACGACCGAGGAGTGGTTGGCGGAACAACAACTCAAAGGGGTTTCAGTGGACTGGGCGGTCATGCCTTATTTAAGCAATGACCTCCGACATTTACCGCTGTGGCAACCGGGCATGCAAGAATGGAAAGACTGGTGGCGCACGCAAGTGCGATTGAACGCCCGCGCGTGGGACTAGAGGTAGGAGCGCAACCCTCTGCGCGAAAGGTTCGGCCAGGGGGCTGGCCTCCTACGTAAGCCTGTTCGGCCTGAGGGCTGTTCTGCGACGCCAATTAATGCGCTTCTTCCCAATTATCACCGACACCGACATCCACCACCAAAGGCACGGACAACGCCGCAGCGTGTTGCATGCGGAAGCGCACGCCGTCCACCAAGGCACTGACGTCTTCCGCCTTGACCTCAAACACCAGTTCATCGTGAACCTGCATCACCATGCGAGCATCTAAACCGCTGCTGCGCAACCAGACCTGCACATCGACCATGGCTTGCTTGATGATGTCCGCTGCGGTGCCCTGCATGGGCGCGTTGATGGCCGTGCGTTCGGCGGCGCGCCGTTGGTGCTGGCGCGGTGACTTGAGGTCCGGCATATACAGGCGCCGTCCGAAGACCGTCTCAACGTACCCGTCTTCCATGGCCTGGGCGCGGGTTTCGTCCATGTACTTTTTAACACCGGGGTAGCGGGTGAAATACGCGTCGACATAGGCTTGTGCCTCACCCCGGCTCACGCCCAGGTTCTTCGCCAAGCCAAAGGCAGACATGCCGTAGATCAAGCCGAAGTTCACCGCCTTAGCGGCGCGCCGCTGTTCATTCGTCACTTGGTCTTCGGGCAAGCTCATGATCTCGGCCGCTGTGGCCCGGTGAATATCGCGTCCGTCGCGGAAGGCGTCGATCAAATTCTGATCGTGCGACAGGTGCGTCATGATGCGCAGTTCAATTTGCGAATAATCCGCCGCCACCATGCGGTAACCCGGTGCGGCAACAAAGGCCTTGCGTATGGCACGTCCTTCGGCGGAACGAATCGGAATGTTCTGCAAATTAGGGTCGGTCGACGAAAACCGCCCGGTGGCTGCACCAATTTGGTTGTACGTCGTGTGTACTCGGTTTGTAACCGGATTAATCAACGTTGGTAGCGGCTCTGTATAAGTATTCAGCAGCTTGCGGAGATGACGATAGCGCAGCACCAACGCGGGTAACTCATACTGCAACGCCAGTTCCGACAATACCTCTTCGTTGGTACTGGGTTGCCCTCCCGGCGTTTTGGCGATCACTGGAATGCCCAAATCGGTAAAGAGCACTTCGCCCAATTGCTTTGGGGAGTCTAAATTGAAGGCCTTGCCAGCCAGTGTATGCGCTTGCCCTTCCAGTTCCGTCAGGCGCTGGCGGAAGTCTTCGCTTAAACCGTCCAGAAATGCCGTGTCGATGTGCGTACCGTTCCATTCCACTTGCTGCAATACGGGCACCAGCGGTATTTCAATGTGGCGATAAACACCCCACTGTTGTGGAAACTGTTGCTGCAGCTGCGGTTGCAAGAAGCGATACAGGCGGCCAATGTAGTCCGCACGTTCACACGCGTAGTTTGCCAGCGCTGCCGGGTCGACCTCTGCCAGCGGTGTCTGCTTAACGCCGAAATTGCCGGCCAGATCAACTAGGGTTGAGGGTGCTGCTTGCAAATAAACCCGCACCAGATTGTCCAAACTCATGGGGTCGAAATGGCGATCCAGTGCGCTGTCGCGGCTCACCGCAGTATTTCGCACGTAAGCCATCAGCAAGGTGTCTTCGCTGATATTCGACGGTTGTTTAATCTGCCCCGCCAAACCGTGCAACAGGCGCTTAAGGTCATGAGTGACCTTGGCGTAGCTGTGTGCGGTGAAGAATTTGGTCAGCGGCTGTAGCGCATCTTCCGGCCAACCACTGCTGCGAAAGTCCAGATAAACCGCTTGGCCACCTTGCGTGCTGACTGCGAGCCCTAACCAGTGGCTCTGGCGGTAGTGTCCAGTGGCGAACACGGGCCACACTGCAAACTGGGCGGCGTCGGCTTGACTGAGCAACCAACGATACCAGTCATCGGGCGTTTCCAGCGTGGTGTAGTCGTGGTGCTCGGGCGTTTCGGGTGTCGGGTCAGTCGCCGTCACGCTGGATGCCTGTGCGGCGGAAGACGCTGCAGCAGACGCGGGCGCGGCGTGCTCCGGCACACTGGTGGTTTCAGGGGCATCAATGCCCGCGTCGGTCAGTGCTTTCAGCCATCCGGTGAACTCGTGATCACGGTACAGCGTTGCCAAAGCCAGATTGTCCGGTTCTTGACGCGCCAACTGCTCAATATGCACCGGCAAATCGACGTCGCATTTGATGGTGGCCAGCGTATAGGATAAGCGTGCGAGCTCTTCGTTCTCTTGCAGCTTCTTCGGCATGGTCTTAGCGCCGCGGAAATCCAGTTTCGGCACACGGTCTAAATTGGCATAAATTGTTTCAATGCTGCCCAGTCCGGCCAGCAGGGCCTTGGCGGTTTTTTCGCCGACGCCGGGTACGCCCGGAATGTTGTCCGACTTGTCACCCATCAGGGCCAGATAGTCGATCATCAATTCGGGGCCGAAGCCATATTTTTCGCGCACCCCATCGACGGTGAGGAATTCGTTGCTCATGGTGTTGATCAGGCTGACGTGCGGCGTCACCAACTGCGCCATGTCTTTATCGCCGGTGGATATCACGCAATCGAGTCCGCGCTCAGTGGCCTGCGCGGCCAACGTGCCAATCACATCGTCCGCCTCGACGCCCTCTATGGTCAGCAAGGGTAAGCCCATGGCCTTGATGATCTGATGAATGGGCTCGATTTGCGGACGCAGCTCGTCCGGCATGGGGGGTCGATTCGCTTTGTACTCCGCATACAGTTCATTGCGGAAGGTCGGGCCTTTAGCGTCAAACACTACCGCGACATCACTGCCGGGGTATTGGTCCAACATGGCGCGCACCATATTAATGACGCCCTTGACCGCACCGGTCGGCTGGCCCGCTTTGTTGGTCAGCGGCGGCATGGCGTGGAAGGCGCGGAACAAATAGGACGAGCCGTCGATCAAGACAACGGGCTTGGGCGCAACAGAGGAATTTGATTCAGCCATAGGAAAATACTGGGTTTACTTTACAATGTGCGCAAAGTGTAACCTGAAGTATCGTTAATGTCCGTATTCACTCCACTCACAACCGCGCAAATTGTGCCTTGGCTCGCCACGCACGGTATTGCCGAGCTGCATCAGTACCGTGGCATCGCTGGCGGTACAGTCAACACCAACTATTGGCTGACCACAGACGATGGCGAATGGATTCTGACGTTGGTGGAAGATCGTGACCTAGCAGCGGTCGAGCCGGTTATGGAGCTGATGTCGGCCTTGGCGGAGCAACACTTGTCTGTGCCTCAAGTTCGGCGCGACCAGTTTGGCGCTACTGTCAGCTTGCTGGCGAATAAACCGACGACCCTAGTGGCCGCGTTGCCGGGTCGGCAACCTGAGGTCACGGTCGAATCGTGCGATCAGGTCGGGCGCTTTCTGGGCCAGTTGCATCAGCAAACCTTGAGTTTGCCACCCGTGGCAATGAATTTTGGTCCCACGTGGCAGGCGGAGCGCGTGGCCGCTTGGATGACTCGCTTGCCAGCAGAGAAGGCCACGCATCTGCGCTTGTCGTGGCAGCGTCTAGCAACCTTATGGGAAGTGGATTTGCCAATGGCGTGGACGCACGGCGATTTATTCCCCGATAACGCGCTGTTTGACGAAGGTCATTTGAGCGCAGTGATTGATTGGTACTTCGCCAGTTGGGCGCCGTGCTTGTGGGACGTAGCCGTGGCGATTAATGCATGGTGCGGTGCCAGCCCTCTGAGTACGCCGACTATAGACGCGCTGTTGGCCGGTTATCAGGCGTTACGTCCGCTGTCGAATCTTGAACAGCGTTGGCTACCAGCGATGCGCGAGGCGGCTGCGCTGCGCTTCTGGCTGTCTCGCTTAGACGCACAAGCACAGGCTGAAGCCAGTGATACAGTGACGATAAAATCGCCGGACGAACAAGAGCATATGCTGCTAGACTTACAACACTTACACGGATAAGTGATTACGATGACGACAGAGTCTAAACAACGTTTGTTGGATCGAGTTGAGCAATTACGCCGCGGTATGGTGCGGGTCAGTTTGTTCGGTGACGGCCAGGACAAGGAGCTGGATGGGCTGCTTGACCAGTTTCGTGAGTTGCTGCGCCAGCCGGATGTGCAGGAAGAGGCTATCGACGCCGTGCTGCAAGAAGCAGAAGCGGTTTATGACGCACTAGACGCGACGCGAAGTAACGAGCAAAGTGCGCTAGCGCGTGTGTTGATGCAACTGAACGCGCAGTTACGCAACCACAGCGCGGAACCGGAGCTGTTTGACCACCTCAGCAACGGTATTGAGCTGCGGGTACGTAATATTCACGAACTCACGCTGTATCTTGACGAATATCGCTCCGGGCAAGCCGAAGTACTGCGTACCATTACCAGCCTTGCGGCGGCCGAGCGCGTGATCGAAGAGCACGCCGCCGCACACAAAGACGACGCGGCTCTTAATGGTATCACCACGGACATTGATACCATCGTCGCCGATGTGTACGAGTCCATGACCGACCTTGCCAACCGGATTCACTTGCCGGTGGATAAACAACACGCACTGCAAACCATCATGCATCAGTTAACCCGCTCACTGGAGTGGCCCTATTTGCTGGGTTTGCTGAACGAATTGATAGATCTGATCGTTTCTGTACTGAACGACGAGCAGCGCGAGTTAGAAAACTATTTAGAGCAATTGAATGAGCGTCTGACGTTTATTCGTGCCTCTGTACAAAAAGCCAAGAGCATCCAGCAGGACTTTCGTGACGATGGCAACCGGTTGGACCAGCAAATTCAAAGGCATGTTGAAAGCATTCGCGCCGAGATGCAAACCGCGACCAGTTTGCCGCAATTAAAAGACGGTATCCAGAAAGAGCTGGATGACATTGTGCAGAGCATCAGTTCGTTCATGCACGACAGCGTCGAGAAAGAGCGCAGCATGGACACCATGATGGTGGAGCTGGTAGAGGTTATTGCCGATTTAGAGCAGCAAAACAGACGCATTCGCGATGCTTTCGAAAAAACACGCCAGCAAGCAATGACCGACAGTCTCACCGGGTTGCCGAATCGCACCGCGTATATGCAAAAAATCGAGCAAGAATTTGCGCGCTTTGGGCGTCAACAAGCGCACTTGGCACTCTGTGTACTCGACGTTGATTACTTTAAAAAGATCAACGATAAGCTAGGCCATACCGCCGGGGACAAAGTACTGAAGATTCTGGCGCGGCAGCTTCAGGCGCAATTACGGCAGTACGATTTTATTGCACGGTACGGTGGTGAAGAGTTTGTCATCATTATGCCGGGCACGGCGCAAGAGGCCGCGATTGCGGCCATGGAAAAATTGCGCTTGGCGGTGCAGAACAGCCCTTTTCATTTCAAAGGTGAACCGGTGCCGATCACTGTGTCCATCGGTTGTGCGCAGTTCAAACCGGGCGATCACATTGTGGCGGTGTTTGATCGCGCGGATGCGGCCTTGTATCGGGCTAAGGATAATGGCCGCAATCGCGTCGAGATCGGCTAGCGGTCTTCCAGCAGCCGATCAAGCGCGGCGACAAGCACATGTTTACGAATGGGTTTGGTCAGAAATTCATCGACACCCGCTTTCAAACCCAGCGTGCGATATTCATCCAGCGCATGTGCAGTAAGGGCTAAAATGGGTATGCGTGGACGTGATTGATCGTGTTCCCAGTGCCGAATCTCACGGGTGGCCGCCAAGCCATCCAGTACCGGCATTTCCAGGTCCATTAAGACCAAGTCAAAGTTACCTTGCCGAGCCTGTACGCGTGCCACAGCCTCGCGGCCGTTGTTCACCAATTCGTAGTCGTGTCCCACGCTGCGCAACATGCCGCTGATCACCGCCTGATTCACCGGGTTATCCTCGGCGACCAGCACCCGCAGGGCACGCAGGGGTGTCCGTGTTTCATCACTGTCTAAGGATTCCAGTGGCTCGGCGGCGCGCCTTAACGGCACCTCAAACCAGAAATCGCTGCCGTCCTCATGCGGCCGGTTGCGTACACCAATACGTCCACCCATCAACACGACCAACTGGCGGCAGATATAAAGGCCCAGCCCAGTACCGCGCTGCATTTCAGAGTGCTCAGCCTGCACGTAGCTTTCGAACACCTGCTCCTGTACTTCCGGGGCCAGTCCCGGCCCGGTGTCCAGTACATGAAAACTCAACCAGCGAAGCTCGCCTTCTTTCTTTTGTAGATTGACTTGCACGCGGATACCACCGTTTTCGGTGAACTTGAAGGCATTTCCAACTAAGTTTATCAAAACTTGTTGCAGCCGCTTAGCGTCTCCAAGCCAATAACCATCCAGAGCGGGGTCTAACTCCATGTCCCAATTCAACCCACGTTGCCGAGCCTGTGGCTGAAACATCAAGGTTAGGCGGTCGGTCAGGGAGTGGAGGGTAAAACTGTCGTTGTTGAGTTCCAGCTTGCCGGCATCAATCTTGGCGCGATCTAATATATCGTTCAGCAGGCCCATCAAAGCATCGCCCGACGCCTGCACGGCATTGAGGTAGCGCTTCTGTTCAGGTGACAGCGGCGTCTCCTGCAGCAGTTCCAGCATACCCATTACCCCACTCATGGGGGTGCGAATTTCGTGGCTCATTTGTGCCAGAAAGTCGGCGCGTGCTTTTGCCGTCAGTTCCGCCTCTTGGGTCTTCTGTCGCAACAGTCGTATGCGATGACCTAAAGCGAATGACAGCAGGAAGGCTTGCACAATAGCACCCGCCTTCATGCCCCAGTTATACAGTATGTGGCTGTCGATCATGCCCAGTTTAGCTAGTGCTGCCGGTGTTGACGCGAGACCAAACGCTAGCCAAGCCAACAAGAAGACACGGGATGAAGCCACGGCGTGACGGCGCGCGATTACCCCCCCTGCTAAAGCAGCGAACCAGGTCGCAATCGCAAGAGAAAACAGACTGATAGCGAGCCACAGAGGCGGCATCCACAGAGCGTTGAGAGCCAACAGAAACGCACCCAAGCCCAAGCTCTGACAAACCCAATACATGGTCGGATGCCAGCGTTTCAGTTGCAGGAAGCTGGTGGCGAACTGCGCGGCAAAAAAGACCGCGACGCCCACGGCAAGATAAACGAGCCCGGTGTGCCATTGCGCTCCGGCGGGCCAGACATGTTGGTACAGGAAACCATCCAAGATGTTCATAAACAATGAAAACGCCGCGATGTAAGCAACATACAGCAGGTAGGGACGTTCGCGGATGGAAACAAACAGCAGCAGATTATAGAAGATGAGTGCAAGTATGGCGCCGTAATAGAGCCAATTAACCAAGTCTTCGCGTTGCAGGGTGGGCCAGAATGACTGGCCGGACCAGAGGGTTGCGCCACCTTCTAAGGTATAGGATGCATCAATGCGCAGCACCAGTTCGGTGGGCGTGGTCAGCGTTAAAGGAACGATGAAATAGCGGTGATCGATGCTGCGCCGCTGAAAGTCGCGTCGCAAACCACTGCGATAAATAATTCGAGGGCCATCTGAGGTCACTTCGTACACATCGATGAAGTCGATCATGGCGTTGTTGAACACGAGGTGCCAAAGGCGTTCGGCGCTGGCGGTGGGATCAATGCTCAACCGCAACCAGTTGGTCTTTGGGCTGTGATCCAGAGGTACGGTTTGACCGGACAGTTTGACCCATGGATAACTGTCATTACGCAACAGTTCAAACACACTGACATGAGCGGGTGTCACCGTGCGGGCAATGTGGGGCACCACGTTAAACCGTACCGTTTGCATCTGATCCATGGTGCTGGGCAGCACCGCCGGTTCGGCCAGCAAGAAGCGGCTGCCGCACAGTAAAAGAAGGCATAGGCCTCGTGCAAACAGCCGTTTTATTGGAAGTCTGCTGAACACACGCCAGTCAGCGCATCGGTGGAGCATACATCAGACCGCCATTGGTCCAGAGATTGTTCATGCGGCGCTCGATGCCGAGTCCGTCTCGCCCTAAGTGCCGCTCATAAATCTCTTCATAGTTGCCGACCTGACGGATCGCCCGTACCACCCAGTCGTTTGGTAAACCCAAGCCTGATGCCAGGTTGGCTTCTTGCCCCAGCAGGCGGCGTACAGAGGGAACGTCGGAGTTCAGTTGGGCGTCCACATTGGTACTGTTGACACCCAATTCTTCGGCGTTCAGCAGTGCGAACAGCGTCCATTGTACGATGTCATACCAGAACTGATCTTCATCCCGCACCACCGGGCCAATGGGTTCCTTAGAAATGGTGTCGGGCAACACGACCATAGCGTCTCGATGTTCAGACTGCGAACGCATGGCAAATAACTTGGCTTGATCGGCTGTCATGGCGACACAGCGACCCGACAGAAAGCCGCGCATCATGGGTTCTTCGGTTTCGTACAAAACGGGTTCATAATTCCAGCCCCGTTCGCGGAAATAGTCTGCCAGATTGAGTTCGGTCGTGGTGCCGGATAACACGCAGATTGCCGCGCCTTGCAAGTCTTCGGCACTGCGCACCGAGCTGGTGGTGGGTACGATGAAACCCTGTCCATCGTAAAAGGTGATGCCCGCAAAGCCTAACCCAAGCAGCGTATCGCGGGTCAGAGTCCAGGTTGTATTGCGCGACAGAATATCGATTTCTTCATTGAGCAAAACGCTGAAACGTTCATTGGCGCCCAATGGCACATAATTGACCGCATTGCTGTCGTCAAAAATCACCGCCGCTAACGCGCGACAAAAATCGACGTCAAAGCCTGTCCAATTGCCACTTTGATCAGGCAGAGAAAAGCCTTCCACACCGGTGCTGACACCGCAATTCAGCGCGCCGCGGTCGAGCATGGCGCGTACCGTCGGCGACAGGCCCGCTACTTTCATATCATAGGGATTGAGCGCACTGCGAAAAAATGGCGAGTCGCATCCAGCTATAAAAAGAGCGAATATGAGTGCGCTGGGAACAATAAATTTAAACGTGCTCGTCATAGTGCAGGCCTGAGTTCTTGTTGTTGTGTCTGGTCCACCTTGACCAGTGCGGCGGTAAATACAGGCGGAACGACGGTTCAGTGCGTATACTATGGATGAAAATGCAGCAAAATACACCCCGCTATACAGCGTATTAGTTGTGTTAAAGCAGTACAGAATCACGGAGGGTCAGTATGACCACAAGAGAAAAAATCAACGCGTCATTGTCACCCAGAGGAAGCTTGGAGACCTTGTCGCAACGCGAAGTTCAGCAATTAAAAGCGACCGGTTCTGGCAGTATCTATGCCCTGTTTCGTCAGTGTGCCTTGGCAATTCTGAATACCGGCTCCGACAGCGACAACGCCAAGACTATTTTGGAAGCCTATCCAGACTTCGATATTCATATTCACCAACAAGATCGAGGCATTCGTTTAGAGCTGGTTAATGCTCCCGGTGATGCTTTTGTGGACGGCGAAATGATCGCCAGTACACGAGAAATGCTGTTCAGCGCCCTGCGCGACATCGTCTTTACACAGAGTGAACTGGAGCATAAGCGCGTCGACTTCGATAGCTCGCAAGGCATCACCGACTACGTGTTTCACCTGTTGCGCAATGCCCGCACGCTGCGTGCCGGTGTCGAGCCTAAGATGGTGGTGTGCTGGGGCGGACACTCCATCAACCGAGAAGAGTACAAATACACTAAGCGCGTGGGCCACGAATTGGGCTTGCGTGGGTTAGATATCTGCACCGGTTGCGGGCCGGGCGCCATGAAAGGACCGATGAAAGGCGCAACCATTTCCCACGCTAAGCAGCGTATAACCGGAGGTCGTTATGTGGGCCTGACTGAACCCGGTATTATTGCGGCCGAAGCGCCCAACCCCATCGTCAACGAGCTGGTCATCTTGCCGGATATTGAAAAACGCCTGGAGGCTTTCGTGCGCGTTGGGCATGGCATTATTATCTTCCCCGGCGGCGCCGGTACGGCCGAAGAATTGCTATATTTCCTGGGCATATTGATGCACCCGGACAACAAAAGCCTGCCGTTTCCGTTGATCCTAACGGGACCTGAAAGTGCTGCGCCATATTTCCAGCAATTGCATGAATTTGTCGGCGCAACACTGGGCTATGAGGCACAGCAACAGTACAAGATCATTATTGATGACCCTTCCATGGTGGCCCGCGAGATGGCTCATGGCATTAATGAAGTGACGCGTTATCGCCGCGAGCATAACGACGCCTTCCACTTTAATTGGTTACTGAAAATCGACGAGCACTTTCAGCACCCGTTTGAACCCACGCATGAGAACATGGCCAGCCTGAAGTTGACTCGGAATCAGCCCGTGCACGAGTTGGCGGCACATTTACGCCGTGCGTTCTCTGGCATTGTGGCGGGTAATGTGAAGGATCAGGGTATTCGCCTGATTGAAGAGCATGGGCCTTATGAAATGCGCGGCGAGCAAGAAATCATGCAGCCGCTGGATCATTTGCTCCAAGCGTTTGTTGCGCAGCATCGTATGAAGTTGCCGGGCGGTACCGACTATGAGCCATGCTATCGAGTGATCTCCTAACCTCGCAGTAAGCCCGTTTGCGCGGTGGTCCCTTGGGATTCCGCCGCGCAACGGGTAGACTGTCGGCTTTATGCATCAATAGGTAGAGAGACTATGAGACCCAGTGGCCGCCAACCCAATGAACTGCGTGAGATCGTGCTTGAGCGCCATTTCACCAAACATGCAGAGGGATCTGTTTTGGTCAGTTTTGGTGACACCCGTGTCCTCTGTACCGCTTCGGTCACAGAGGGTGTACCGCCCTTTATGCGTGGCAAAGGTGAAGGCTGGGTGACCGCCGAATACGGCATGCTGCCGCGCGCCACCAATACCCGCAACATGCGCGAAGCGGCCAAAGGCAAGCAAAGTGGCCGCACCATTGAGATTAGTCGACTTATTGGTCGTGCTTTGCGCAACGCCATTGATCTGAAGGCGTTGGGTGAGAACACCATCACCTTAGACTGCGATGTGTTGCAAGCCGACGGCGGTACGCGTACGGCTGCTATTACAGGTGCGTGTGTGGCGCTGGTCGACGCTTTGCGTTATTTGCAGCGCAGCAAAAAAATCACCACCGACCCGTTGAAACACATGATCGCTGCCGTATCCGTTGGGCTCTACAACGGTACGGCCGTATTAGACCTCGATTACGCAGAGGACTCGAAAGCCGATACCGATATGAATGTCGTGATGACCAGCAAGGGCGGTTTTGTTGAGGTGCAGGGCACCGCTGAAGGCAACGCCTTGACGCCATCAGAGCTGAACGAATTATTGGCGCTGGCGGCCGGTGGTATCGAGACGCTGATCGAAGAGCAAAAGCGCGTTCTGCGCGACGCGTAATCAAGCAGTTGTGAGCAAGCGTGTCCCAAGCGTTTTTTTTTGTATCTTGGGTCACATTTACAGCGTCAAATTATTGAATCGCTCAATTGGGTATGGCCCAATGGCCTCTCTTATCAACAGCACTGAGAGAGGTCAACCATGCCCCCCACCAAGCGCTCCAGAGCGACTCTACCTCCCTTGGCCCTCGCTGTTGATGTGGTCGGTGTGATCCTGTTATTGATTGCTGTTCATGACTTGTGGCAGCCCAGCATAGAAGCCCTAATGCCGCTGGCATTTCAGTTCGCTGGCTACCCATGGATACTGTTGTTTGCCAGCCTGTGCTTACTCACCATTACCGCGCGTTCGGTCTTGCGGTCATTTCGTGGGGTTGGTTTGGTCTTCGCTGACGAGCAGCACTGACGGGTCGAACGGTTGCTCGCTCGCCGTCGAATCGTTTTGCCGGTGATGCAACCAAAACACGCGGTTACGAGAGCACCACGGTGGTGCGCAAGGCGTTTTGCCCAAACCGTGCCATGCGGTCGAAGTCCGCGTATGGAACAGGGACATAGACGTTGTCCGTAGCCGATGCTTCATCATCTTCATCAATCTCCGGGTCGTGTAAGTACAAGTATCGGTCATCCGCCGCCGAAACGACCACCCAATGCGGTGCTTTCTCACGCGTAAAACGATAACTGCTGATCATCACCAGCGGAATGGCCCCCGCCATAACCCGCTGTGCTAACGCGGCGGCGTCCGGTATTTGGGTTTCAATGGGTAATTGCACCGCCTGCAGTTCTTGCAGGAACGACTGGTGCACCACTTCCAGCACCGACTTTTTCGCCTGATTGCGCACGCCTTCGGTAAACAGTGGCCCCAGATTATTCACATACAGCTCGACTTGAAAGCCACGTCGATGCGCCGCCAGGGCCAGTCCGTGCGGGCTGCAACCGCCGTGCCCGGACGTCATATAAATGGTGGTGGCCTCCCGCCAGAGTTGGAGTTCCAGTGCGCGATCGGTTTTCAAACTGGGTCGCAGTGCCGCCATGGCCATCATCAGGGAGGCGGGGCCACACGTGAACGCCGTGGTTTGCGCATAGAATGGCAGCGGTGTAACCGCTTGACCGTCAAAATGGTGAATACGTTTTTCAAAGCGCAGCGCCGAGGTGTGATCTTCATAGTAATCATCAACGGCGGCGAACTGTCGGTAACGCAGCCCCTGGTAAAGCCGAATCGCCGCCGGGTTGTCGGCGCGCACTTCCAGTCGCATATGAATGCAACCGCGCGCGTCAGCCGCTTGTTCGGCTTGTTGCATCAAACGCCGACCTATCCCCATGCCTTGCGCGCTGGGAGACACCGCCAACGAATACACGCGGCTCAGTGCGGTACCACGCCGATAAAGCACCAAGACATAGCCCAATAATTCTGTCTCAGGGTCGTCGTCGCTTTCGGCCAACCACAGATCTGCCGTGTCGCGTTTGATCAAACGACGAAAACTGCGCCGACTCAGGCGGTCGCCAGAAAAGCACAGTTGTTCTAGGGTATGCAGACGGGGAATGTCGTCAGCGGTGGCTTGGCGTATATGCAACGAATAGGAACTCAACGTCATGGTGATAGTGGCCGCTCAATGTAAAATAAATGAGCGTTTACCAATTGGGTTTGAACACCTAGACTACGCTTCATTAGCGTAAAAAAACAGATCGTTTCCCTTATTATCACCGTCAAGGCAGACGCATGGCCGACTTACTGATTGTTGTTGATCGAATTAAAGACTGGAAATCCTATTACCCCACCGACAACGTGGTGAGTTTTCAGGATTATCTGACGCAACCGGAGGGTAGCCGTCCAACCGGGACGCGGGTATTAAACCTGTGTCGCAAGTACCAGTACCTGAGCAACGGGTATTATTGCTCGTTGCTCGCGGAAGCTCGTGGGCAAAAAGTGCTGCCTTCCGTGCGCACGTTGAATGACCTCGGAAAAAAATCCATCTATAGCCTGCAGATGGACGACTTAAACGCCACACTGAAAAAACTGAGTCAGTCAGAGACCCTGAGTGAAAATGGCAGGGTTGAGGTCGTGTTCTTCTTCGGTCAGAGTCCGTTTGACGCGTTGTCATCCGTTGCGCGTCAGTTGTTTGAGCAGTTTCCCTGCCCCATTCTGCGCGTTGTGTTCCAGCAGGACACGGCCAGTGCGTGGCATATTCACAGTCTGAAGTCGGGTGCCTTGCATCAACTGACCGAGCAGGAAGAGGACGCCTTTGCGGCGGCGCTGGATCAATTCAGTCGTAAGGTGTGGCGGAAACCACGCTCACGCCGCAGTGCGCGTTACGATCTGGCCATGTTGGTAGACCCCAACGAGGCCATGCCGCCGTCGGACAAGGTGGCGTTGAAGAAATTCGTCGCGGCCGGTAAGCGTTTAGGCATCGATGTCGAAATGATCGGTAAAGGCGATTTGGGCCGCTTGGCGGAATTCGATGGCTTGTTCATTCGCGAAACCACGGGCATCGACAACCACACCTACCGCTTTGCCAAAAAAGCGGAAGCGGAAGGTATGGTGGTTATGGACGACGCCGAATCTATTTTGAAATGCACCAACAAGGTGTACTTGGCCGATTTATTGGCCACTAACAAAGTACCCGCACCGGCCACACGCATCATCAGTCGTGATCGCCCGGAAGACCTTGGCGCTGCAGCAGAGGCCTTAGGCTATCCGTTGGTGCTAAAAATTCCCGACGGCAGTTTCTCGCGCGGTGTCGTGAAGGTGGCCGACGCCGAAGCCTTTCAGAACCAGACGGAAGCGCTGTTCAAGCGGTCATCATTGTTGTTGGCGCAAGAGTACATGTACACCGACTACGACTGGCGCATCGGCGTGTTAGACGGCAAACCTATTTTTGCTTGCCAATACTTCATGACCAAGGGGCACTGGCAGATTTATAACCACCAAGGGGCGGGTAAGGTAGAGACCGGTGGCTTTAGGACCATGGCGGTGCATGAAGCACCGCAGAAGGTGGTGAAAGCGGCCGTTAAAGCGGCGAGTTTGATCGGTAACAGCTTGTACGGCGTGGATCTCAAGCAAAGTGGCGACAAAGTGGTGGTTATCGAAGTAAACGACAATCCCAATGTCGACTCTGCGGTGGAAGACAAGTACCTCGGTGATGGTCTATATACGCTGATCATGGAAGAGTTTTTGCGTCGTCTTGAGCGCAAGCGCGTGGGAGCGAAGTAATGCTGACGTTGTTTTTCACGACGTTTATCCAGTTCTTCTTTCTATTCGCGCCCTTCTTCGTGGTATCGATGTTTCTGGCACTGACCAAACGTGACAGTCCGTCTGAGAAAAGGCGCATCATTCGGCGCGCCATTTTTTCCGCCGCCACCGTGGTGGTGATCCTGTTTTTCTTCGGCACTGCGTTGTTTGGCATGTTGGGGATTACCTTGGATGCCTTTCGCGTCGGTGCGGGGTCGCTGTTGTTTCTCTCGGCCGTCAGTCTGGTTAACAGCGGTGAGCGCAGCCACGCCATGGACTTGCCAGAGAACACCGGGCCGCGTGACGACATCGCCGTGGTGCCCTTAGCCATTCCTACCATCATTGGCCCGGCGACCATCGGTGCTATCTTGGTTATTTCGGCGGATCTGACCACGGCATGGGATACCGTGGTGGGTCTGGTGGCGGTAATGGTGGCGTTGGGCGCCTTGATGATCTTGCTGTTCTTAGCCTCACGCATTGAAAAAATCATGGGCAAGACCGGCTTGAACATTCTGAGCAAGATCACCGGCTTGGTACTGGCGGCTATGGCCTCACAGATTGTTTTTACCGGGGCTCGTAATCTGTGGTTCGGTGTTTAACGTTCCGTAGATCAGCCGCCGTGACGACGGTGATTCAAATTACCCCACAGAATCACTAAGGCACCGGTCGCAAACATAATCAGGCTGTAAATCGCCGCCGGAATCGACATGGTGCTGTTGTTCAGCAGCGTCGGTGCGGTGGCAACCGCAATGCCCAGCGTCCCGTTTTGAATGCCCACTTCCACAGTGATCGCGCGCACCTGTGCCAAATTCAGGCGCATTACGCGTGCACCTATGTAGCCTACGACCATAGACGCAAGGTTTAACGCCAACGCCGCAAAACCCACCAATAAGAAGAAGCCTAACAAGTTTTCTTTTTCCCGCGCCAGTGCACCCACAATCACCAAGGCTAGAAACACCGCCGAGACAATCTTAACGCTCTTTTGCGAGCGCTCGGCAAAGCGCGGGAAGCGGCTTTTCAACATCATGCCGATGCTTACCGGGATCAAGGTAATGACCACAATTTGCAATATCGTTGGAATGACCGGCAAAGCGACGAACTGGCCTTCACCCATAAAATACAGCGACGAGTAATTGATGATAAAAGGCAACGCGATGATCACCAGCACGCTGCTCAATGCCGTTAGCGTAATAGACAGCGCTGTATTACCTTGGGCTAAGTGCGATATGAGGTTAGACGTAGGCCCACCGGGGCAGGCTGCGATCAACATCAAACCAACCGCCAATTCAGGTGGTAAGCGAAAGGCTACGGCAATGATCCACGCCAATATTGGCAGTGCTATGATTTGCAAAATAAGGCCCGTCAGCACCGGCTTTGGGGTGATCAGTACTTGTTTGAAATGATCCGTCGTGAGCGACAGGCCCATTCCCAGCATAATGACGGCGAGGGCAATGGGTAGAAAGAGAGCTGTGAATACGCTGGCTTCCATTAAGGAGGATCCTTATAAGTTATAATTATTGTGTGGTAGATACACGAATGGCTCCATCCAGTCGGTACCCGTTTGCCCAGTATGATAACTGAAAATGCCGAACAACAATTGAAGCTGTTCGGCATTTTCAGTGGTTTATCACGATCAGATGGTGATCGTCGAAACCTCTCTTACAGTTTGAATTGAAACACCAACGCTTTCAGTTGCTCAGCCAACTTTGCCAGAGCATCACTGGCCTGTGTTGACTGCTGAACATTGACTGCGGTTTGTTCGGCCACGTCACTGATGCTGTGGATGCTCTTGTTGATGTCTTTGGACACTGCGGTTTGCTCTTCCGTGGCGCTGGCAATTTGCTGCGCCGTTTGGTCGATCATGGCCACGGCCGAGGCGATGCTTTCCAATTGTTCGCCCGTGTCGGTGGCGCGCTCGACGCTGGTCTCGGTGCCCTTAGTGCTCACCACCATGGCCTGCACTGCGCGGTCCGATCCGGATTGCAGCTTCTCAATCATGGCCTGAATTTCGGTGGTCGAGTCCTTGGTGCGACTGGCAAGATTACGCACCTCGTCAGCGACCACGGCGAAACCACGACCGCTTTCACCCGCCCGAGCCGCTTCTATCGCCGCGTTCAAGGCTAATAAGTTCGTTTGCTCGGCAATGGCCTCAATCACCTGCAGAATGCTGCCAATACGGTCACTGTCCTGCTTCACTTCATTGATGACCTTTGTGGCGTTCTCGACTTCGGCCGCCAGGTTGCGGATCGAATCGATCGTCGACTGCACCACCGCGCGTCCCGTTTCTGCAGCGTCGCTGGCACTGCGCGAGGCGTCGGCGGTGCTCTGCGTATTTCGCGCAACTTCTTCCAGCGTGGCCGTCATTTCGTTCATGGCTGTGGCAGAACTGCTGATTTCTTGGACTTGGCGATGAATGCCTGCTTCCGTTTCTTCGTTGATCTGCGCCAGCTCAGTGGAGGACGCGGCCACTTGGTCCGAATAGCTGGCGATATCACGCATCATCTGACGTAAATTCTGCTGCATGGTGTGGATAGACGCGAGCAAGCTGGTGGTGTCATTGGCACGAATTTGGATGTCGGCGGTCAAATCACCGTCAGACACTTGGTGCACAATGCGTGCAGCATAATTTGGATCGCCACCCAAGGTGCGCGTAATGGAGCGCACCAAGGCAAGACATACGGCCACTGAACCGGCGATGACGAGGCCAGAGATAAAGATGAGCGATATCAACATACGTGACACTTCGGACAACGCGACTGCTTCGGTGGTTTCCAGCACCAACCCCCAGTCCAGCATGGGGATGTAGGATACGCTGCCGACAATGGGCGTGCCTGCGGCATTAGTGTAGCGGCCGACGAAGTTGCGTTCGGCTATTACTGCCTCAGCGGCCTGTGTTTGCAGTGCTTGGCTACGATCCCTAATAGAGCTCGCGGGCGTAATGGCGAGGCCGGCGCCATCCAAAAGATAAATTTCTGTCCCTTCATCGCGTTCTAGCTCAGCGACGCGATCCACCAAGGTATCCATCTGTACCGCTCCGCGCATCACCGCAACGATCTGGCCATCACGCCGAATAGGGATGGCCACCGTGCTGACGGCGGCCCCAGTGGCGCGGGATACAACAGGTTGTGAGAAAGCATCTTGCCCGGATATGGCGGAACGAAACCAAGCGCGGTCTGCCACATTAAAGGCGTTCGCTTCGCTGGTAGGCATGATACGAGCCCGGTTGTTCTCATAACTCACGCCACTCAGGCCTATGCCGTCAGGGCCAACGACAAAAATGGTGTCATAAAAGCCACCTTGGTTAGCCAGCGTGCCCATCAACGACGTGATGCTGGGTAGATTCAGGTTAACCGCATCGTCCACGGTGGCGAGATAGCGCATTTCGTCTTGTCGTGCCAACAGCCATTCAGTGAACGATTGAGCGTTACTTTGGCTAGCACCCTCCAGTTCGGCCAAGGCAGCATTTACTTGTGCGCGTTGATATTGCACGAAAACTAAACTAGTCAAAAGTACAATCGAAGCCAGCATCAGCGTAACCATCATCAGGGTTAAACGCACCCCAAAGCCCAGTGAACGCCAAGCGCGAGTAACGGGATTAGACATTGCAGGGTTCTCCAAATGTGATACCGGAATGCAAGTTGAACCTTTATTAGGGATGCATAAGGTATAGGTCACAACAAGGAGAACCGCAAGCGAATCATTGACATATTTTTTTACAAAAAATGGGCGCTGTAAGGGCGGCGTCTTAAAATAAAAACGAAGCTCTCTTTAATTCACCGCGGGCAAATTACCCGCAAAATGACACGCCACTTCATGCCCCGCTTGCATCTGTCCCGTTTGCCCCAGTTTAGGCTCCTCCTTTCGACATTGCTCTTGGGCGTAAGGGCAACGCGTATGGAAACGACACCCTTGCGGTGGGTTGATCGGCGACGGCACTTCCCCTTTGAGTAGAATTCTTTGTGTTTTAGCCTTTGGGTTCAAGGTAGGAATTGAGGACAACAGGGCCTGTGTATAAGGGTGCTGTGGTTGTTCAAATAAAGCGTTTTTGTCGGCAATTTCGACAATCTTACCCAAATACATCACGATAATACGATCAGAGATGTGTCTAACCACCCCTAGATCATGCGAAATGAAAATGTAGGTGAGTTTATAATCCCGCTGTAACTGCTTTAACAGATTGATGACTTGCGCTTGTATCGAGACGTCCAATGCCGATACCGCTTCATCACAGATAATCAGTTTGGGATTGACCGCCAGCGCTCGCGCAATGCCGATGCGTTGACGCTGACCGCCACTGAACTCATGCGGGTAGCGATCTATTTGGTAAGCCGCTAAGCCCACCGTTTCTAACAAGTCGATGGCGCGCTGACGGCGTTGGCTTTTGGGCACAATATTCTGAATCGCCAGTGCTTCCATCAATACATCGGCCACGGTTTGGCGTGGGTTGATCGATGCATAAGGATCTTGAAAGATAATTTGTAGATCTTTCCGGGTCTTGCGCATTTGCGCGCGCGATAGGCTCAGGATATCTTTATCGTCAAATAAAACCTCGCCCTCCGTGGGTTCTTCCAGTCGTAAAATGGACCGCCCCGTGGTGGACTTCCCACACCCGGATTCGCCGACGATGCTGACGGTTTCGCCTTCAAAAACATCGAAACTGACGTCGTCAACGGCCTTCACGTGATTAATAGTACGGCCAAAGAAACCGCCTTTGATTGCAAAGTACTGCTTTAAATTTCTTACCCGCAGCAGAGGTTGTAATGCTGTCATCTTAAGCCTGCTCCGCAGTTTCCTGCCATTGATCGGTGAATTTCCAGCAACGCACTTGCGTACCATCAGCTTGATTCAGCAGCGGTGGTGACTGCTGCTCACATAGGGGTTGGGCATCCGGACAACGGGGCGCAAAGGCACAGCCTTCAGGTAGTTCAGTCGGATTGGGTACGGACCCTTTGATCGCAATCAAGTCGGCCTTGTCTTCGTCGTGTCTCGGTAAAGAGTTAAACAAACCGATGGTGTAGGGGTGCTTAGGCTGACTGAACAAGGTCTCAACATCGGTGTACTCAACAATTTTACCGCAATACATAACGGCCACGTAGTCACAGGTTTCAGCAACCACACCCAGGTTATGAGTGATCATGATGACCGACATATTCAGCTCGGTTTGCAGGCTTCGAATCAGGTCCAGAATCTGCGCTTGAATAGTAACATCCAGTGCCGTGGTGGGCTCATCAGCGATTAACAAACGTGGATTACACGCCAGTGCCATGGCAATCATCACGCGCTGCCGCATGCCGCCTGATAGCTCAAACGGGTATTGATGGGCGCGCTTTTCGGGCGATGGGATACCCACTTGCTTTAAAATGTCGACCGATTTTTGCAAGGCTGTCGCCTTGTTCAAACCCTGGTGAGTTTGAAACACCTCGGCAATTTGCTCACCGACCGTAAACACCGGATTCAGAGAAGTCATGGGCTCTTGAAATATCATCGATATTTTGTTGCCTCTGATGCCTCTAAACTCTTTCTCGGAGAGCTGTAGAATGTCCTCTCCGTCCATCTGTATTTCGCCCGCAACGATCTGGCCGGGGTCTTGTACCAAGCGTAAAATGGACATGGACATCACGCTCTTACCCGAGCCGGACTCGCCGACAACGCCTAGGGATTTACCCTCGGGTACAATCAAACTCAGGTCGTCTACTGCTTTCACCTGGCCTGAGTCTGTTTGGAAAACCGTGGTCAGGTGTTTAATGTCGAGCAAGGCTTTTTGCTTTTCCATTAGTTAAAATCCACCCTTTTATTGAAATAGCGGTACGAAATATCGACCAAAAAATTCACCAGCACGAACAGCAGGGCGAAAATGAGCACTACCCCTTGAACCACGGGAAAGTCGCGTGCACCAATGGAGAAAATAACCAGTCTTCCCATGCCATTGATCGAAAAAACAGTCTCAGTGAGTACCGTGCCCGACAGCAAAACGCCGAGCTCTAACCCGACAACGGTAATGACCGGGATCATGGCGTTTTTCAACGCATGCTTATAAACCACCAAGCGCTCTGATAGGCCTTTGGCGCGTGCAGTACGAATGTAATCCTGATTAATCACCTCCAACATACTGGAGCGCGTTACGCGAGCTATGATCGCTGCCCCTGCGGTGCCCAAGGTGATGACGGGTAGGATGGTTTGCTGCCACGTACCCCATCCAGAAGGCGGCAGCAGGGAAAGCTCGATTGAGAAGTACTGAATGAGCATCAAGCCAAGCCAGAAATTCGGCATGGACAAGCCAAACAACGCCACCACCATGATGGTGCTGTCCGCCAAACCGTAGCGCCGCACAGCGGAAAAAACACCGGCCGTCAAGCCAATAAAAACACTCAGCAAAGTACTGTACAGAGCCAGCTTCACAGTAATCCAAAAGCGCGGTTTAATTTCATCGAGCACGTTACGATTGCTGCGTATCGACTGACCGAAGTCACCCTGCAGCAGGTTTTTCATGTATCGGCCGTACTGCACAAAGACGGGATCATTTAAACCCAATCTTTCGCGCATACGCTCTACTTGTTCAGGTTGAGCGGCTTCACCAGCAATGATTTGCGCCGGATCGCCCGGTATTAGGTGCATTAAGGAGAACACCAATAATGTTACACCGATCACAACGGGTATGGTCTGCAGCAATCTGCGCACAATAAATTGAAACACGGCCTCGGCTCCTTATTTTTTTGTTTTTGGATCCAACGCGTCACGAAGACCGTCACCAAATAAATTAAATGCCAAAACAATGATCGCAATCGCTAGGCCTGGAAAAAACGCCACATGGGGGTGGTCAAACATATAGTTGCGGCCATCACTGAGCATGCGTCCCCATTCTGGTGAAGGGGGTTGCGCTCCTAAGCCTAAAAACGACAGGCTGCTGGCCACCAAAATAGCGATCGCGATGCGTAAAGTAGACTGTACAATGATGGGCGATAGGATATTGGGTAAGACGTGTTTAACGATGATTCGAAGGTCGCTGGCCCCCAAGGCTCTTACTGCATCTATATACTCTAGTTTGCGGATGGTCAGGGTCGACCCCCTGACCACGCGGGCAAAGGTCGGAATCGAAAAGACCGCCACCGCAATGATGACGTTCGAGATGCTGCCACCCAACACACTGACCAAGGCAATGGCCAAGAGAATGCCCGGAAACGCCAGCAGAACATCGATGACGCGCATGATCACCGAGTCAATGGCGCCACCGTAGAAGCCCGACACGATGCCCAGTGGCACACCGATCAGGGCGCCAACCAGCACCGAAGAGAAGCCAACAAACAGTGTGATGCGCATGCCATGAATCAGGCGTGTGAAGATGTCACGACCGTTGTGATCGGTCCCTAACCAGAATTCTGCCGAAGGCGGTAAGAGCCGCGTAGAGAAGTTGACCCGAACCGGGTCATGTAACGTCAAATAGGGTCCCACGATAGCGACCAGAATCAAAAAAAGGAGCAGATAACCCCCCCACAAAGCCGCTTTGTTCTTTTTAAGTCGTCGGTACACTAACCGCCAGTTAGACGGAGATGCGACCACTTTACTGGCTTCTTGGCCATTTTTTGTTGCAAGTTGAAACACTATGCGCCATCCTCTTTTCAGCTTTTAACGCTAGAGACACGATCGAAGTTTGTTATAAAAAAACTAAAGGTAAGTCAGATTGGGACTTACATATAAGGTAATGAATGGAGAAAGTAAAATGCTCACAGAAATGAAATGGAAACGATTGCTTACACCAGTAATCGCCACACTGGCCGGCTTAGCGCTGGTCATGCAAGCTCCAGCAGCGCAGGCGCGCGGCGGTGACTTGGTCGCCGCCGTGTTGTCTGACGCGGTCGCCCTAGACCCTCACACTACTAACGATGTGCCTTCCAGTATTGTTGCCTACAACATCTTTGAATCCCTCGTGATGTTCGATTTGAACAATGAACTGCAGCCTGTATTGGCGACAGAATGGCACAATGTGGATGACCTGACGGTCGAGTTCACCTTACGCCAAGGGGTTAAATTCCACGACGGTTCGGACTTAACCGCGGCTGTGGTTAAAGCCAACTTTGATCGCCTGCTGGATCCAGAAACTGCTTCGCCACGCGGGTTTTTATTCTCGATGATTGACGAAGTGATCGTGGTTGACGATCTCACTGTACAGTTCAAGACGAAATTCCCCTTCGCCCCTCTGGTGGCGCATTTGGCGCACAGCGGTGGTGCTTTGACCAGCTTGGCGGCCATTGAACGCGATTATGAAGAAGTGGCGAATGGCCGTAACCCAGGCTCGTACATTTCCAGCAACCCGATCGGTACTGGCTACTTCAAGTTCGAAAGCTGGGTACCTGGTTCGGAAATCAAGCTGGTCCGCAATGAAAACTACTGGGGCGAAAACGCCAAGCTCGACAGTGTAACCTTTAAGGTTGTACCGGAAAGCCTGACGCGTGTGTCTGAGTTGGAAACTGGTTTTGCGCACATCATTGACCCGGTTATGCCGAGTGACATGAGCCGTATCAACCGTATGCCAGATGCGAGCCTGTACCGTAAGAGCTCAACCAGCTTGGCTTATTTAGGCTTCAACGCGCAAAAAGCGCCGTTTGATAACGTCGATGTTCGTCGCGCTATTTCCATGGCGGTGAACAAGGACGACATCGTTGCAGGTGTTTACAACAACACCGGCATCGCTGCGGTAGGCCCTATTGCTCCTGGTGTATTCGGCTATGACGAAAGCATTGAGTCCATTCCTTACGATATGGATCAGGCACGTCAGTTGCTGGCACAAGCTGGCTTCCCGAACGGCTTCAGCACCACCATCTGGACCAACGACAACCCAAGCCGTATTCAAATCGCTGAATACGTACAGTCTAAGCTGAGCGACCTGGGTGTGCGGGCTTCTATTGAAGTGTTGGAGTGGGGTGCTTACTTACAGAACACTGCAGCCGGCCAGCATGATATGTTCATTCTGGGTTGGTCAACGCCTACGCTGGATGCTGACTACGCCATGTATGCCTTGTTCCACTCTTCACAGCAAGGTGCGCCCGGTAACCGTTCGTTCTTCTCTGATCCAGAGGTAGATCGTTTGCTGGATGCGGGCCGTGAGGAAACCGATCAGAACTTGCGCCTGCAATTCTACAAAGAAGCGCAGGAATTGTTGGTGGAAAAGGCGCCTATGATGTATCTGTGGCACCAAGAGTATTTGCTGGGCGTGAGTGACTCAGTGAAGAACTTTGAGATGCTGCCGACCAACATCTACCTGTTGCAGGATACTTATATCGAGAACTGATCAGGGAATATTTCCTTAAGTTCCAACAAAAACCCGCACCTTGGTGCGGGTTTTTTTATGGCCATGGATGGCCGGACCGAGAATTGCTCCTGCATTCTCGGCATACAGACCGTCCTGGCCCTATATGCTGGCAACGCACGACGTCATGGAAGCAATGCAGGAGCAATTGCCGAGGAACAGTTGCCAGTAATGGCCATGGATGCCCCTTTTGTCACAAGAAGATTGCAGGATTTGCGAAAATAACCTAAACCAAAGCATCGGTTTTTGTGTACCCTAAGGTGCATAACGATAAGAAACTTGGCAGCCCAGCTCGAGTCCATCATGCGCTGTTAACGAGGGTTTACTCATGCCACAACTCATTTCACTATCGATCGTACAACACCGTGCACAATTTTGGTTAAAACGCTTTGCTTCACAGGCGTGTACAGGCGCGTGCCTTGGGTTGCTGGTTGTGGCCAGTATGGCGGCGCCCGTAAGCGCCAATGAAGACGCATCGGTAGCCGTCATCAAGTCCCACGCCTTCGCTGTGCGCGGTGAGCCCATGTACGGCCCAGATTTTACGCACTTCAATTACGTTAATCCGGACGCGCCAAAAGGCGGCAGCATGCGCTTGGCTGCGACCGGTGGTTTTGACAGCTTTAACCGCTACGCACGACGCGGCGAGTCGGTGGTCGGCTCAGATTCCCTGTACGACACTCTGATGACCACCAGCAGCGATGAAATCAGCGTCTACTATGGTCTCATCGCTGAATTCATTGAGTACCCTGTGGACTACAGTTGGGTCAGTTTTCACATTAATTCCGCCGCGCGTTTTCATGACGGTACGCCGATCACTGCGCACGATGTGGTGTTCAGTTTTAATAAGTTTTTTGAACAGGGCATGCCACAGTACCGCTCTTACTATGCCGATGTGACCGAAGTGACTGCGTTGAGCGACCATCAGGTGATGTTCCGCTTTGCCGAACCCAACAAAGACTATGTGTCGGGACTGGCAGGCACCACCGTGTTGCCCCGCCATTTTTGGGCCGAACGTGACTTGGGCGATCCACTCACTGCACCGCCGCTGTCGAGTGGGCCTTACAAAGTTGGTCAGTACGCCATGGGCCAGTACGTCACCTACGAACGTGTGCCCGACTATTGGGCAGCGGACTTGCCCGTCCGTAAGGGCACCAACAACTTCGATACCTTCCGCTACGACTACTACCGTGATAGCACTGTAGCGTTAGAAGCCTTCAAAGCCGGAGAATATGACTTCCGGCAGGAAAACATCGCTAAACAATGGGCGGAAGACTATGTAAGCCCAGCGCTCACACGCGGCGACATCAAAATGGAAGAGCTGTCGCATGAGATACCCCAGCCCATGCAGGCGTTCTTGTTCAATACACAAAACCCTTTATTCCAGGATCGCCGGGTGCGCCAAGCCATTAATCTGGCGATGGACTTCCAATGGCTAAACCAAAACATTTTTTACGGTGCCTATGCCCGAAATTACAGCTATTTTCAAAACACCGAATACGAAGCCAGTGGGCTGCCTTCCGAACAAGAACTGGCGATCTTGGAGCCATTTCGTGACCAACTACCGCCTGAAGTCTTTGGCGAAGCCTACCGGCCCAATGTGACCGATGGTTCAGGCACCCTGCGCAGCGAAACTCGGCAAGCCTTGGGGCTGTTGCGCGACGTCGGCTGGGAATTACGCGACCAACGTTTAGTCAACAGCGAAACCGGCGCGCCGTTTGAATTTGAACTGTTGCTTTATACACCGACGTTTGAGCGGGTGGCCTTGCCCTTACAGCGCAACTTGGAGCGCATGGGCATCACCATGACCATTCGGGTGGTCGACACCGCACAGTACTTGAATCGCACACGGGAGTTTGACTTCGATATGGCCATGGGGGGTTACAGCGCGAACGCCTACCCGGCTTCTAGTATGCGTATCGCTTGGCGTTCGGACTACATTGATTCGTCGTGGAACCGCGCTGGCGTGCAGGACCCAGTCATTGATGCCCTGATCGACGGCATTGTGGAAAACCAGGAAAACGAAGAGATGCTCATGGCTTATGGGCGGGCATTTGATCGCGTGGCGATGTGGAATTTCTACGTCATGCCGAACTGGCACAATGACTCGTTCTGGATAGCGACGTGGGACAAATTCGACCGCCCAGCTTTGCGGCCCAAATACGCCATTGGTACGGAAACCTGGTGGCAAGACAACGCAAAAGCCGCGCGGCTGCGCCGTTGATGGCTAGCCCATTGGTGTTCAAAACAGGAGTGCGTTGAGTCGATGGGAGCCTATGTTGTACGGCGTCTGTTGTTGGTGATCCCTACGTTGTTGGCGATCATCACGCTAAATTTCGCCATCATCCAAATTGTCCCCGGTGGCCCGGTTGATCAGGCCATCGCCGGCATGATGGGCATGGACTTTTATAGCGCCACCGACCGTTTTTCCGGCGGTGGCGCTGACCTCCAACCAAGTGTGCCCGCCAGTAACGACCAAGGTACTCGTACGTCTCGTGGTGCGCGTGGATTAGACCCCGCAGTGATTGCCGAAATAGAAGCGCAATTTGGCTTCGACAAACCCTTCTGGCAACGCTATGGCATCATGCTGAAAGACTATTTAACGTTCGACTTTGGCGACAGCCTCTTTCGTGCACGTACGGTGATCGAGCTGATTATCGAGCGCATGCCGGTGTCTATTTCATTAGGACTATGGTCAACCCTGATCATCTACTTGGTGTGTATTCCTCTCGGCATCGCCAAAGCCGTGCGCCACCATTCCAAATTCGATGTGTGGACTACTTGGGTGGTGTTGGTGGGTTATGCCATTCCGGGGTTCTTGTTCGCTATCTTGCTGGTTATCTTGTTTGCTGGTGGTTCGTATTGGAATTTCTTTCCCTTGCGCGGCTTGGTGTCGCAAAATTTCGCTGACTTACTGTGGTATGAAAAAATCCTCGACTATTTTTGGCACCTCACGCTGCCCGTGCTGGCGATGGTCGTTGGCGGCTTCGCTACCTTGACCATGCTGACCAAGAACTCCTTTTTAGATGAAATCAACAAACAGTATGTGATGACCGCGCGTGCCAAGGGCGCTACCGAGCGGCGCATCCTGTATCGGCATGTCTTCCGCAACGGCATGTTGATCATCATTGCCGGGTTTCCCGCCGCCTTCATCAGCGTTTTTTTTACCGGCGTGTTATTGATTGAAGTGATCTTCTCGCTCGATGGCTTAGCCTTATTGGGTTACGAAGCTACGCTGCAGCGTGATTATCCGGTGATGTTTGGCACTCTTTATATGTTCGGGCTGCTGGGGCTGTTGATGGGTATCATCAGTGACCTTGCTTATACTTGGGTCGATCCTCGTATCGATTTCGAGTCGAGGTAGGGTTTATGGCGATGAATCCCATCAATCAGGAACGCTGGCGTCGCTTTCGCGCCAACCGCCGGGGTTACATCAGTCTCTGGTTGTTCAGCATTTTTTTTGGCGTGAGTTTGCTGGCGGACTTCATCGCCAACGAGTCTCCGGTAGTGGTGCGCTATCAGGGCGAGCTGTTTTTCCCGGTATTTAAGAGTTATTCAGAACTTGAGTTCGGTGGCGACTTTGATGTGACGGCGGACTACCGCGATCCCTTTATTGCCGATTTGATCGAAGCCGACGGCTGGATGCTGTGGCCCATCATTCGCTACAACTACCGTACCATTAACTACGACCTACCTCGTCCCGCACCTGCGCCGCCCTCGGCGGAAAATTGGTTAGGCACCGACGACCAAGGCCGCGATGTTCTGGCGCGCTTGCTGTATGGCACGCGCATTTCCATTTTGTTTGGTTTCACACTCACTATTCTTACCTCCATTGTGGGCATTGCGGTCGGGGCGTTGATGGGTTTTTACGGCGGCAAGCTCGACCTATTCGGGCAGCGCGTGTTGGAAATTTGGTCGAGCCTGCCAACCTTATACATTCTCATCATCATCGCCAGCATGATCCAGCCGACGTTTTGGATTTTAATGGGCATTTTATTGCTGTTTGGCTGGATGGGCCTTGTGGGCTTGGTGCGTGCCGAAACCCTGCGCGTGCGCAATTTTGAATACGTATTGGCCGCCCGCGCCATGGGTTTGTCCGACCGCCGCATCGTGTTTCGTCATATTCTGCCCAACGCCATGGTCGCTACCATCACCTTCTTACCCTTCATTCTTTCCGGCTCGGTCACCACCCTAAGCGGCCTCGACTTCTTAGGCTTCGGTTTGCCGCCGGGATCGCCGTCATTAGGCGAAATGATCAACCAAGGTAAAAACAACATTCGCGCCCCGTGGATCGGGATGTCTGTGTTCGTTACCTTGGGTGTGATGTTGATTCTGTTGACCTTCATCGGTGAAGCGGTGCGCGACGCCCTTGACCCTCGCCGAACCCGATAAGGACGCCCATGACCGACCTCTTAACCATCCGCAACCTCAGCATTGCCTTTGAACAGGGTGGCGAGCGCCAGCGCGTTATTTACGATGTGGACTTAAACATCCAGCGCGGTGAAACCCTAGCGCTGGTGGGCGAAAGCGGTTCGGGCAAGTCGGTTACCGCGCACAGCATTGTGCGCTTGTTGTCCAGCCCGCCCGCTTTTTACGAAAGTGGCGAGATCCATTTCCAAGGCCAAGAATTGCTGCACGCGCCAGAAGCGGAACTGCGTTTTTTGCGCGGCCATAAGATCAGCATGATCTTCCAAGAACCCATGACCAGCCTGAACCCGTTGCACAGTATTGAAAAGCAACTGGCCGAAGCGCTCTGGCTGCACAACGGCGGCGCCTGGAAAACCGCGCGCGCGCAAGCCCGCCCCAAAGTTCTGGAATGGCTGAACAGGGTGGGCCTGCGTGATGCCGAAAAGCGCCTAAACAGCTTGCCGCACGAACTCAGCGGCGGCGAACGCCAGCGCGTGATGATCGCCATGGCGTTGATCAACGAACCCGAACTGCTGATCGCCGACGAACCCACCACCGCGCTCGACGTCACCATTCAAGCGCAGGTGTTAGAACTCATTCAGCAATTGCAACGCGAACTCGGCATGGCCGTACTGTTCATCACGCACGACCTCGGCATTGTGCGTCAGGTCGCCGACCGCGTGGCCATTATGCAGCAAGGCCGTATTGTGGAAACTGGTGACACGGCCGCATTGTTTCAGAACCCACGACACGACTATACGCGTAAACTGCTCGACGCCGTGCCCTCTGGCGCACCCGATCCTATTCCCGACGACGCCCCCGTGCTGTTGCGCACCGAGCACCTAAAAGTCTGGTTTCCCATGACCAAGGGCGTACTGAAGCGAGTGTACGACCACGTAAAAGCCGTCGACGACGTACCGTTAGAAATTCGCCGGGGCGAAACACTCGGCATCGTCGGGGAAAGCGGCTCCGGCAAAACCACACTGGGTCGTGCGCTACTGAAGCTGGTGCCCAGCAAAGGCGAAATCCAATTATCCGACGGCGCTGCCGACTGGGTTGATCTGCAACGCTTGAACCACAAGCAAATGAGCCCCTTGCGGAGCAATCTGCAAATCATCTTTCAAGACCCCTTTGGTAGTCTGTCCCCGCGCATGTCCGTGGGCCAGATCATCGCCGAAGGCCTGATGATTCATGAACGCCTGACCGCCGACGAAGTCGACCGCCGGGTGATTGCCGCACTGGAAGACGTACGACTCGACCCCGCCACCCGCCACCGCTACCCGCACGAGTTTTCAGGCGGGCAACGCCAACGCATCGCCATCGCGCGCGCCTTGATCCTCAACCCCAAACTGCTGGTGTTGGACGAACCCACATCGGCACTTGACCGCACCGTGCAAATGGACGTGATTGAACTCCTGCGCCGCCTACAGCGCGAACGCCAAATGGCGTATTTGTTCGTCAGTCACGACCTTGCCGTGGTGAAAGCTCTGAGCCATCGCATGATGATCATGCAAGCCGGTAAAGTGGTGGAAACGGGTACCACGGAAGCGATTTTTAACGCGCCCCAGCATCCCTATACGCAGACATTGATTGCTGCGATTTTGTAGGGTGATACATCAGTCAAGTATACAAGCTGCGAGCTTTCATCTTCTCCGCACGGTATTTTTCGTGCATCCTGTTATGACCCTTAGGGTAAAGGATCAGGTCAAGACTATGGAGGAGCAGACCAATGAATAACTTCCCCGCCGCTGACACCCTGTATCACCACATCAGCAAATTGGTGCAACAGGCGCGCCAGCAAATCCAGCGCAGCATCAACACGGCCATGGTGCACACTTACTGGCACATTGGCCGTTTGATTATCGAGCATGAACAGCAAGGTGATAGCCGTGCCGCCTACGGTAAACAACAGCTTGAGCAGCTATCCATACGGTTGACTGGCGAGTTTGGCAAAGGGTTTGATGCCCGCAACTTGCGTAATATGCGAGCATTTTATCAGTGCTTCCCAATTTGGAACGCAGTGCGTCCCGAATTGAGTTGGACACATTACCGGGTGTTACTGCGGGTAGAAAATTCAGCCGCTCGGGCATGGTACATGGACGAAGCTGCGGGTCAGCACTGGAGCAGTCGCGCCCTAGAACGCCAGATCGGCAGCCTGTATTACGAGCGCCTGTTGTCCAGTCGTGAAAAAAATTCAGTCGCCGCCGAGGCGCTAGAGAAAACCCAGCCATTGGCCGACAACCCTAAGGACTTCCTGCGCGACCCGTACATTCTGGATTTTCTCGACCTAGATGCCAGTCGCTACCAAGAAGCCGATTTAGAGCAAGGCATTATCAACAACCTCCAACAGTTCTTGCTGGAAATGGGCAAAGGTTTTGCCTTTGTGGAACGCCAGCAGCGCATTCGCACGGATGATGGTGACTATTATATAGACCTAGTGTTCTACAACTACCTGCTCAAATGCTTTGTGCTGATCGACCTGAAACTGAACAAACTAACCCATCAAGACGTAGGGCAGATGGACATGTATGTCCGCCTGTACGAAGAACAAAAGCGCAGCCCCGATGACAACCCCACGATCGGCCTGATTCTGTGCAGTGAACACAACCACACAGTTGCTCAATATTCCGTGCTTAAAGATAGCCAACAACTGTTTGCCTCGAAATACCTTACCGTACTGCCCAGTGAAGAAGAGCTACAACGCGAACTGGAACGCGAGCGGCGTAAAGTTGAGCAGAGAATCGAAGAACAGCGGGGCCAGTATCATGTTTAAAGAGTTGATGAATAACTTCAACAGACTTGATGCGCTGAAAGCCAAGCTGGAAAATGGTCAAAACGGGTAGAGCGGAAGCGGTTTTTGCCATGCTATCGCTTCGCTCGTAACGTTTATAAATACTTCTTACGCATGGGCTTTACACAAAACTGACGCCGCAAACCGTTGAGTCTCTGTAAACATGACGATTTGACCCCCCCTAAATCGTCATGTTTCACTGTGGTGGTAAACACGATTCGCTGTCATTCTATACCCCGTTGAAGCGAGTGGTGAAGGAAGCCAGCGCCACAAGGAATGAGACGAACCGGGATGTTTGTCGACACAAGGATTGCGTAACGCTCGCCCATACACATTGGAAGGAATCGCACTTGCCCAAGGATGGGCAAACTCTCTGTTAACACAGTGCCCAACATTTATAACCCGGCATGACATTGATTGGGCGCAATCTTAAAGAAGAAGTGTTTTCGAGTGTCACAAATGCACCCCCAGCATCCATTCAAACACCAACCCATGGCTGTCGCTGGTGTGCAAGGCCGTGCATTGTTCGTCGGAGCGTTCGCCTTCAGCCAGGTAGCGGTATCCCCAGCCAGCGCGCATGACTAGCTGGTCGAAATACACCGCATAGCCGCCTTTCAGCGCCAGCCCCCAGCGGGAGACGTAACCGGGGCAAGGGTCGCCGACGTCATCGCGTGACAATCGTTCTTCTACCCGATACGCCTCCACCACCCCGTATGGGCTGCTTTGTCTGTCCCCTTCCCATTGGTATTCCGCGCGTGCACCAACGGTATTGACGGTCCAGTTACCTAAATACGATGTAAACGGAGGGCCTTCGTCGAAGTGGTGTTGGGTCAAGCGCGCGCCCACTTGCCAATGCGGTGTGATCGGCATGATTACGTTGCCGCCGTAGCCCCAGAAAAAGCTGGCAGGGTAGAGGTTGATCTCTACGGCAGCGGTGTGTGTGGTGGCAACCAAGAGAACCAAGGGTGTTAAGAGTTTGCACTTTGCGTTCATGAGTTTTACCTCCGACAAGCAGGTTTTATTGTGCGCTCTGTCGTTTTTTCTGTCATGCATTTTGACCGCTTACGTTGAATTTACAAAAAACTGACGTTGTAAGTCTTTGATTCTCTGTAAACATGACGATTTGAGGCCTCCAAATCGTCATGTTTCACTGTGGTGCATTTACAGAAGCGGGGTTAATCTAACGCCTGTTGAATGCGAGCAACAAGGACGCTTTTCCAAAGGATTATCGGCACCTAGAAAGGATTCGCATCGACTCGTTCACGTTTCTCTGGAAGGACCCTGCGGGCCAAGGACGGCACCCCTTATTTCCCTTCCATTATTACCCCCTCGTCGTTGCTGCGTCAGCGCTTCAGAAAATCATTCACTTAAATTACCAGCGTCTATAATTAGGGTTCAACGGCTATATGGGCGAGTTTGAACAATGCATCAACGTTGGCATTTGTTGATTTCCGGGCGCGTTCAAGGCGTGTTTTACCGCGTTTCTGCGCGTGACGAAGCGCTCCGGCTTGGTCTGACCGGCTATGTTTGTAATTTACCGGATGGTCGTGTTGAGTTGTGTGCCGAAGGTGATGAGCTGGCGTTGCGCTCCCTGTTGGACTGGTGTTGGCAAGGCCCGGAGCAGGCCCACATCAGCCACATTGATCAGGTACAAAGCCCGGCAGCGCAGGAGTTCGACGATTTTGTGGTGCGTTAAACGACAGGCCCTATTTCTGCTGGTAGGACTGTGGCTTATTGTGCCCAAGGCCTTGAGTAATTTGTTGGAGCCGGTGGTCTTACAACTGCCGTGGCATCATCAGTTTCAGTTTGCGGGCTATTACGCCGCACAGTCGCAAGGGTATTTCGCAGAGGCAGGCTTAGATGTTGAGATTCGCGATGGTTTCCACGCATCAGGAGCCATGGTGAATACGGTTGAAGAAGTGGTGTTCGAGCGCGCGCAGTTTGGTGTCGGCCGCAGCGAGCTACTGATCCATCATGGGCGCGGGCTGCCGATAAAGGTGCTGGCGAATATTCTACAGCGCTCACCTTTGGTGTTTATTACGTTAGAAGAACACAATATTACGCGCTTGGAGGACATTGGTGACCGCCCTATTTCCCTGACCCTGCCCACCGGTCGCTCGGGCGAAATCATTGCGGCGGAGACTCTCGCGGCGCTGAACAGTGCGGGCTTAGACTATCGGGGTTTGAATAACCATCTACCCACATGGGATATTGAAGACCTGATATCAGGTAGCACGCAGTTAATGCCGGGTTTCGCAACCGATGACCCCTATATACTGGCGCAACGTGGCGCCACACCCGTGTCGATCACGCCCACGGACTACGGCGTGGATTTTTATGGCGACATGCTGTTTACCAGTCAGTTTCAAGCACGCAACAACCCTGACGTTGTGCACGCGTTCCGTGCTGCGGCTTTAAAGGGTTGGCGTTATGCGTTACAGCACCCCGAAGAAATTGCTGCGCTGATCCTCAATGAATACGGTACACGCGGGCCGGATTACGATACGGCATTTCTATTACACGAAGCGGCTCAGATGAAAGAATTCATGCAGCCGGATTTGATAGAGGTGGGGTATATCAATCCCGAGCGCTGGACGAACATTGCAGAACTTTATTTGGCGCAAGGACTGATTGATCGCTATGACCTGGAAACGTTTTTGTATCAAGATGCCCCCGCACGACTCACGTTGCGTGAACAGTTGCCCTGGGTGTTGGGGGCAGCGGTGTTAGTAGGGGCGATCCTGGCGGTGACCCTGTGGTTGCACTTCACTAACCTGCAATTGGTGTTGGAAGTACGCCAACGTGAACGAGTGGAAAGCCGTTTGCGCTATCAGGCGGAAAAAGATGCTTTGACGGGGTTGGACAATCGCTATCAGTTTCATCAGCGAATAGAAGAGGATTTCGCCAAAGCCCGTGAAACCGATACGCCGCTGTCCGTCATGATGTTAGACATTGACCACTTCAAGCAGATCAACGATACCCACGGTCATATTGCCGGTGACCGCGTGTTGCAGGGAATAGCGCGGCTGTGCCAAGAAGAAATTCGTGCATCGGACTTGGTGTGTCGTTACGGTGGTGAAGAGTTCGCTTTTGTGTTGTTGCATACGTCGATTGAGGTGGCTGTATTGATTGCCGCGCGTATAGCGGCGGAGAGCCCGGAAAATCCGGTGGAGTACGACGGCAAAGCGATCACATGCACGGTCAGCATCGGCTTGGCGGAATTGAGCGAAGACGACGAGAATGCTGAAGCGCTGTTGAAGCGGGCCGATAGCAATCTGTATCAAGCCAAAGCCAATGGACGGAATCAGATTTTTTATTGATGTGATTTCTTAGGAGCGCAGCCCAGTCCACACAAGCGTGCGCGCAAGGTTCGGCCAGGGGCAGGCCTCCTACGATTTAATCGTCACCGACAACGTTTGAAATTCATCCAAAGCAAATTGGTCGGTCATGCCGCTCACCATGTCCTGCATTAAACGACAACGGCAATACAGCTCCCATACCTCGGCGTCCATCGGCGGGTTTTCGCGCTGGGCCAAATAGGCTTTCACGTGCTTGTTGGGCAGCCGTTTAAACAGTCGACTTTCCAGTAGCAAGCCTCGTTGCTCGCCAGCAACAAGGCGGTCGAATTCAACACGGCTCAGCGCCAGCAACGGCCGAAAGTGTTCAAGCAAGCCAGTGATGATGTGGAAGCCTTGCAGTTCCAGCGTCTCTACTTCAGGTACTGAGAATACATGATCTACTGCGACCTTTTTGAAGGCACTGATGATGCTGTGACATGGCGAGTCATCTTCCAGTAGGGCGCGGTTTAGGCGGCCTTCGGACACCGCCTCTATGTTTTCAATAAAGGCCTTGGCAGCGTGCTTTACAAGCGGATGCGTCAGCCCAACGCGCAGCTTCAAGAAAAACTCATGGTCTTTATTGATGGCTTCTTTGTCGGCGCTTTTAAGTACGTCATCCAAAATATCGTTAAAGGATTTTGTGCCAAAATGAGGCTCATTGGCATCTTTAGGGCGCTGTTTGGCGAAGGCCGTTTTCAGGAATTTAGCCAGTTCGGTGTACGTCAAGAGGCCTTTGTCTACGGCGTCTTCCATGTCGGCCAAGCAATAGGAAATATCGTCTGCCGCTTCCATGATGTAAGCCAGTAAATGGCGATGCCCCGGCTTCATACCCACAGCGGCTTGCATGTCGGCCACAAACTCTCGTTCGGAAAAATAATAGCCGGGCTTTTTCTGTAAGTACGACAAGGGCGTATCAGCGGCCGGTTTGGCGTCGGTGGCGCAACGGGTGTATTTAAAGACCCCCGCGGCCTGCACGTAGGTGAGGTTGAGCTTCAGCAAACTGCTGATCAGCCGAATGGCTTGCGCATTGCCCTCGAAGTTTTGCAATTCACGCACTAAGTTGGCTGATAACGCGGCATCTTCCGCAGACAGATCCTTACGTTGAAACGGGGCGAACGTCGGTAATTGTGCGGCGAACCAATGCGAAATGGCGGCTTCACCAAAATGACCAAATGGCGGGTTTCCGATGTCGTGCATCAGGCATGACATTTCCACTAGGGATTCCATGGCGCGTTCGAGGGGCCACAGTTCCGGGTAGAGCTTGTCTTTGCGCAGGTCGTTAAAAATGGTACGCGTGATGAACCTGCCGGTTTGTTGCACTTCCAATGAATGGGTCAGGCGGCTGCGCACCGCGGCGTTGCGCTCTAAGGCAAAGACTTGCGTTTTCTGCTGCAAGCGGCGCACTGCGGCGGAGTTGATGATGCGCCCACGGTCGCTTTCGAGCTGGTTTTCCAGCGTTTGGATGCCGCAGTTCTCTACCCAATATTGTTGCGGATTCTCATCGGCACGCAGCCGATTGTAAGGGCGTTGAATGCTGTAACGGTGATTGAACTCGGCCATGGCGACAAATTTCCTGAGCGGCTTACTGCATACACCGTAGCTTGCTATGCTAGGGGCCATATTGCAATCGCCGCCGCTGGAGACACTGCCCATGCAAACCGCACAAGACGTACTGACGTTCTGGTTCCAAGAACTGACGCAGGAAGACTGGTTTACCAAAAGCGCCGAGCTGGACCATCGCATTGCCGAGCGCTTCAGTGCGGTACATCGTGCCGCGACCCGCTGTGAAACAGTCGGTTGGCGCGGCACGCCTGCCGGTCGACTGGCGGAAATCATTGTGCTGGATCAGTTCTCGCGCAATATCTTCCGTGACCACCCGGAATCCTTCGCCTACGATGGACTGGCCTTGGCGTTGGCGCAAGAGGCCGTGGCATTGGGGTTGGATGATGAACTCGACTCCCCACAGGCACGCGCGTTCTTGTACATGCCCTATATGCACAGCGAGTCGGCCTTGATTCATGAAACGGCCTTACGCTTATTCAGCCATCCCGACGTGACAGGTAATTTGGAGTTCGAGCAGCGCCATAAAGACATCATCGACCGTTTCGGCCGTTACCCGCACCGCAACCGCATACTGGGGCGAACGTCTACGCCAGAAGAAATAGCCTTCTTGCAGCAACCGGGGTCATCCTTCTAATGACGCAGGCAGCAACCCTTACGTTTTCCGGTACTCGTCAAGGCTTTCTGCGCATGCTGCCACTGGCAACCTTCGTGGTGATGTTCGGTATTGCCTTTGGTGTCGCGGCCGCGCAACGCGGGCTTAGCCCGTTGGAAATCATTCTAATGAGCGGCGTGGTATTCGCCGGTGCTTCACAGTTCGCGGCGCTGGAGTTGTGGCAACCGGAGATCGCTTTGCTGACCTTGTTGGTGGTGATCTTTGCGGTGAACAGCCGGCATCTTTTGATGGGCGCGTCGCTGTACCCGTGGTTGAAAAATCTGCCAGCGCGTCAGCGTTATCTCACTTTGGTGCTGCTAAGTGACGCAAATTGGGCAATGTCCTATACCGAACACCAAAAAGGCATGCGCGACGTCGGCATCCTGCTCGGCGGTGGTATGGCGCTCTGGCTCACTTGGATGGTGGGTACGGTGATCGGCGTTTTGCTGGGCAGTGGGTTTGAAGAGCCCGAACGCTTTGGCTTGGACGTCATCATGAGCTGTTTCTTACTCGCGATGATTGTGAACGGTGAGCAGAAAAACGTGCTGTTGGTGCCGTGGCTGGTAGCGGCCGTGGTGTCTGTGGGGGCCTATTATTGGCTGCCTGCGAATTTGCACGTCATTGTCGGCGCACTGGCCGGTGGTTTAGCCGGTATTTGGTTGGGGAATTCGCCATCATCGACCGATAAGGAGAGCACATGATGTTGACACTCACACCTCTTACCGCTGTGCTGATCATCTTTCTGATGGCGGGCGTCACCTTTCTCTCTCGTATTGGTGGCGTGTTGATATTGGCTCAGTTGAACATCGGGCCGCGCACGGAGCGCTTTATTCAGGCGATGTCGGGTTCGGCGCTGGTGGCCATCGTTGCTCCTGTCGCCGCAGCCGGAGACATCGGTGCGCGCTTGGCGTTGTTAGCCACCTTGGTTGTCATGCTCGTCACGCGTAAGGCTTTGTTGGCGATTGCTGCCGGTATTCTCGCCGCCGCACTGTGGCGCCTGTTTTTCTAATGACCGCTGCGGCAACCGTGCATAGCTTCCCGCCCATTGAGCCACCGCAGGCGCGCGTATTGATATTGGGCAGCATGCCCGGTGTCGCGTCGCTGAATGCTCATCAATACTACGCTCACCCGCGTAATGCGTTTTGGCCCATTATGAGCGCGCTGTTTGGTGCCGGTCCTGATCTGCCCTACGATGAGCGCGTGGCCGTTTTGCAAGCGCATGGCATTGCCGTGTGGGATGTATTGGCCTCTTGCGAGCGTCCCGGCAGTTTGGATGCGGCCATCACCAAAACCAGCATGGTGCCCAACAACTTCGAGGATTTTCTAGCCCACCACCCACAAGTACGGCACATCTTTTTTAACGGGGGTACGGCCGAGCAGAGCTTTCGTCGTCAGGTGTTGCCGAAACTTGATGCTGACCGATTAGTGCTGCAGCGCTTGCCGTCGACCAGTCCGGCGCATGCCGCGCTGTCGTTGACGCAAAAGTTAGCTGCGTGGAGTGCAGTAAAAGTAGCGTTACAGACCTAGTGTTTCTCTGATTAACTATTGCGCTTGCTCGTACGGCGTTTTTGGCAAATTTGCCAGCATCTCCAGCAGCCTATGCTATTCTCAAAAGAGTGTCAGAGCGCAAACTCGATTGGGTTGGATGTAGGTGGTCGGCAATATGGAACGAAAGACATGGCGATGGAGCGGTCGCAGCCTGGTAGCTGCGCTGTGTTTGATGCTACTGACCGCTGGCATACAGGCGCGTGAGCGCGTGTATGTGGGAGCCTATGATTTCCCACCCTATCTCGATGTAGAGGATGGCATGCCAGTCGGCGGCATTGTCCTCAGATTTCTTGAGCAAATGAATGCCTTGCAAAGCGACTACCAGTTTGAACTCTATTTTACGTCCCCGGCGCGCCGCTTTGTTGACCTCGAAGCAGGGCATTTCAGTGTCATGTTGTTTGAAAATCCAGAGTGGGGTTGGGATACCAATATCGTCTCCGCAGTGCCATTGCCGGAAATGTTTGACGACCGGGAAATATACATCGCCCGCGCTATTCCTGGCCGCGACCAGGCCTATTTTGATGATTTCACTGAGCGCCGCATGGCCGGTATCTTGAGTTATCACTACGCCTTTGCCGACTTCAATAACAACCCCGATGACCTGCGTAACCGGTTTAATATGATACTGGTTTCGACCCAAAGCGCGTTGATGCAATTGGTTTTGGAGGGGCGGGCGGATATCGCTGTGATCAGCCAGGTCTATTTACAGCGCTATCTGCAAGAGAGCCCTGAAGTGGCAGAGCGCTTACTGGTCTCCGAGCGCTACGACCAGATCTATAAACATCACGTTTTGGCCGTCAGTGAACAGGCCGAACTGGCCGAACAGATTGCGCATTGGATGCACGAATTGGCACCGCTCGCAGTGGAGCTGCAATGAGCGTGCATTTGCCTGCCCGTCGCAGCCCCTTGGCGAAGCGCTTGTTTTTGTTGAGCTTTCCGGGAATTGCGATTGTCCTGCTGCTCCTGCAATTGCTCAGCGGTTGGTTTCAGTATCGCCAACTGCAAGAAAACCTCGAGACCCAAGCCAATGCGATTGCGCGCTTAACCGCGGCCGCCATTGCGCAGCCCTTGTGGGTATTCGACCGGCAGATATACGAAGCCCAAGTGCGAGCCATCGGTATCGACGATCAATTCATCTACGCGCGTATTTTGGACGAGGCAGGTGAGGTTATTTTTTTTCATGGCGATGAAGAGCGCGGCATAACAAGCCACGACCGAGACATATTGGTACTGCGTTTGCCCGTGCTAGAGCCCTTTTCCGAGCGCGAGTTTGCTCAGTTTGAGTTGACGTGGAGTACCGCATCACTGCACCAAATTGTCCGACAAACCGTGTTGATGGGTGTGGTGTTGTTTGCCCTGACTCTTGTGTCGCTGTATGTCGTTACGCAATCGGTGGTGCAGCGCTGGATACTCAGTCCGTTGGCGACCTTGATAGATGCCTTGAGTCGAGTGGAGCGTAAGGAGTGGACTAAACTGCCCGTCACCGATAAAACCGAGTGGGCCGCTGTCTTCGAAGCTTTCAATGGCATGACGGATGGCTTGCAGTCTGGTGACGAAGCGCGGCGCTATTTAGACCAGTTGCGTGTCGCAGAGGCCGAGCTTCGTGAACAGCATGAAGCTACTCAACTGCTATCCGAGCGTTTGGGCCTAGCCACTCAAGCGGGGCATATTGGTATCTGGGACTATGACGTATACACGGGGACACGTACTTGGAATGATGAAATGTACAGCCTCTATCACCTGCCGGCGGGTGAAGTTGAGCGCGAACCTTTAGCCTGGGAGCGCGCTCTGCATCCGGATGATCGTGCTGACGCCATAGCGAGAACAAAACAAGCGTTGGCTGGCGAAGAAGGACTGGAGGATGAATACCGTATTGTACGTGGCGACGGTGAAGTACGTTGGATAAAGACGCAGGGCCGAGTGCTGCGTGACGAAGCGGGCGAGCCGATGCGTTTTCTCGGGACCAACATCGACATTACCCATTTGAAGGAGCAGGAAGCCGCACTGCAAAAGATGGCGCATTACGATGCGCTCACCGGCCTACCCAATCGGCGCTTGTTGGCGGATCGTATGGAACAAGCCATTGTATACAGCGAACATCATGACACCTTGCTGGCCATCGCGCTGATGGATCTTGACGGTTTTAAAGAAGTGAACGATGGCCTAGGCCATGACGTGGGTGACCGCTTACTAACGATCTTGGGGCAGCGTTTGGAACGCTGTATTCGCCAAGGCGACACACTGGCCCGCTTGGGTGGTGATGAATTTGTGTTTTTGTTGTGTGAACTGAACTCGCGTGAGGAAGTTGAACGTGCCTTACAACGAATAATGGATGCGCTGCAACAACCCATTGTGGTGGGCGAAGAATCCTTGTCGGTGTCTACCAGTATCGGAGTGACTATCTATCCACAAGATCCCAGCACCGACGATACCTTGCTGCGCCATGCCGACGAAGCCCTGTATGCCGCGAAGCGTGCGGGTAAAAACTGCTACCGCTTTTACGGTGATTCAGAGTTTCCCTAGACCTTTCCAGCACAGAATGACCCGTTGCGTGCCAACTACAGCACAGTATTAGTAAACACAAGCCAAACTCTGTTCAGTTTTTCGTGCTCAATGCGTTATCATGCCCGCCACAGACCGCAGCAAGGAAACTTTGGACATGGTACAGCAAGGTGGCGTTTCGCCTATCCGCCAACGATCTCTAATGACCATCCTCGCACTGACCGCTTGGTTACTCAGTGCGCTCAGCAGTGCCTCCGGCCAGCACCTGCCGAATACTCAGTGGCAACAGATCGAGCTGGACCACTTTGTCGTCATTTTTGAACAAGGTCATGAAGTGGAAGCGCAGCGGGTCGCGGCGTACCTCGACTACTACCTGCCCCAAATGGAAGACAGCCTGTCGCTGCAACGGCGCTGGGGGAAATTCCCTGTGGTGCTGTCGTCTTCCTCGCATGAAAGCAATGGCTATGTCGGGCTCATGCCACGTCGCTCCTATTTCTACAACAAACCGGCGAGCTTTGCCGGTGCAGAGTGGCTGCGCACCTTAGCCATCCACGAAGGGCGGCATACGCAGCAGTTTGCTAAACCACTGGACACCGGAACAGGTCTGGCCTTGAGTTGGTTGTACGGTGAAACGGGCCCGGGCATTATGTTGGGCCTCTTTTACCCCGGCTGGTATCTGGAAGGTGATGCAGTGTTGGAAGAAACACTGTGGACGCAAGGCGGGCGTGGCCGTATGGCATCGTTTGATCTGTGGCGCAGAACCCATGACCTGTCGGGCGCGCGCGACGGTTTTTATCGCGCTTATCTTGGTAACGGTCGCGACCCTTACCCGTATGCAAGCCACTACGATCTGGGCTATTTCCTCGTTACCTATTTCCGCCGCGCCTACGGCGACGACTTTTTTGACGAAGTGCTGAACCGAACTGGCAATCGTCTATTTCCTATGACGTTTACCGGCCAGATCGAAGCGCTGACCGGTAAAACCCTGCCTGAACATCATGCCATTGCTATGGAAGAACTGCGTACCGTTTGGCAAGCGCAGCAGGAAGCCATGCAAGTCACTTCTGTACGAGCTTTGCCACGGGCTGAAAGCGAGCATTGGTTGGGTTACTACCCTATTGCGTCTTGGGGTGATACCACCTGGGCCTTGAAGCGTGGGGTGCAGCAAGACAGCCGTTTGGTCACCCTTGATGCCAATGGTGAAACCAACGTACAGGCTATGCCTGCGGATGTGGTGAGCAGCTACTTGTCGGCCATGCGTGAGCAATCGGTCAGCCAGGGCGGCGACCGTATTTGCTGGATTAGTGACCACGCGCACGCGCGTTTTCAATTGCAGTCTTGGGGCGATCTCAATTGTTTAGACCTCAATACCGGTAGCCATGTTGAGCTGTCACAGAGCAAAAAATACACCCAGGCCGCCGTGAGCCAAGAAAACAGCCGCATTGCCGCTGTTGAGTTTACGGCAGACCGCAAGGTCGCGGTGGATATCTTAAATCGCCAAGGTGAGTTGCTGTACCGCTGGGCCCTGCCTGACAACAGTTATCCCTTCGATGTAAAGTGGAACGAGCAAGGCACTGGCCTGCTGTACGCCCAATTGGACGAACAGGGTTTCTCATTAAACTGGTTGAACGCAGCCCGTGGCGAGCAACAGGTATTGATCGAACCCACACACGAAGAAGCGCTGCGCGCACCGGTATTTGCCGGGCGCTGGATTCTGCACACCAGTGACTACACCGGTGTTGACCAAATATGGGCGTTAGATTCTTCTACGGGCGAGCGTTTCCTCGCCGTGCAGCGGCCTTTTGGTGCTTATTACCCGCAATGGAACCCCGTGCGCCAGGAAGTCGTATTCAGTGACTACAGCGCGCAGGGTGATCGCCTCATGGCGTATCATTTGCCTGGCCAGGTTGCAGCCAGCCATTGGGTGCCTATGGCGGACGTGGAGCCAATGCGGACAGAGTACTTCGCGCCCTTGCTGAACGACCGCCATAATGTCGCTGTGCAGCGCACTGATGCGTCGTTTGATGACGAAGAATACTTGATCACCGATTACAGCCGTACCCGCAACTTGCTGCGTCCGCACAGTTGGGCCGTGGACTATATCAGCAACGAGCTAAGCACGTGGGTGCGCTCTGACAACGCCTTGGATACCTTGTCGTTAGAAGCTCAAGCCCGCTACCATTTCGATGCAGAGCAAGCCAGCGCCAGCCTGATGGTAGAGAACCGACGTTGGTACCCGGTGTTAAGCGCCGCTTTAGCCACCGATTATCAGCGTGATCTGGAAGACGACGAAGTGGTCGAAGAGGCTCGTCTGCAGCGCATCACCGGCGGTATTGCGCTGCCGTTGCAGTGGCGAGATGGCATACGCGGCAAAGCGCTGACGTTGTCGAGCGACCTCAGTTGGCTGAGCGTGCTGTCGGTAGACGCGGCCACCGCCGTCGATGAATACAGTGGCGGCGTGGTGCGTTTAAACCTCAGTTACGGACAACAGAAAGCAGGTGCATTCTGGGACGAAGGCGTCCGTCGCGCGCTGCAAACCGAGTTGAGCTGGGCACAAAGTATTGGTGCAGTGTCTGACTTCGACAGCCGTGTCTTGTCTGGCGGTGTGCGGCTCGGCCTACCCGGCGTGATGGCGAATCACGTCGCTGGGTTACAGGTCGATTTAGAGCGACAGTTCGGTGACGACCGCGTCAATCTGCGCGCCGACCGGCCGTTTGCGCGCGGCTATTCCGAATCATTGAGCCGTGACCAAGGTGGTTTGGTTGCGGCGGATTACCGCATGCACCTAGCCACGCTGGATGTGCCGGTTTGGAAGCTGTTGTACTTCAAGCGCTTGGCGTTGCAAGTGAATGCAGATTATGAATTTGCTGAGCGCAACGACGACTGGCGAAGCCAAAGCTCTTTGGGTACGACATTGCTGATGCCGACGCATTTGTTCAGTAACATGAACTTGTTGTTGGAGCCTGCTGTCAGTGCGTTCTATCGCATCGAAGACGCCGAATGGCGTTTCCAGTTTGGCGTCTCAGCGAATAATTTCTAACCAGTGCCATCACTTGCGTCTGGGCACTCACGCGTCAAGCTTGAGTGCCCAGACGCACCACAAACTCAAACCAATGCCAGTGTTTTGGCCCTAAGGCAGAGTGTCCGTCGAACTCGCGCTCTTCAAAATGCAGCACCTGTCCTTGCGCCACCAACGCTTCGGCTTGTGCGTGCGTATGAAAGGTGCGGGTAGGATTGTGCGCCCAGTCATCACGGTCGCCAAACAAATGCGCAGCAAAAATACCTTGTGGTTTTACCGCCTGACAGCAGCGTTGCCAGAGTTCATGAAAGTCCTCTGGTGCGTTGAACGGTAAGCTGAGACCGGCGTATAACAGATCGCAGTTAGGTAACTCAAGACCGCGAGCATCGGCGACCTGTGTGCGCAAGGCCTCGGTAGGCGTATCGGCCAAGCTGTTGCTGAGACGCTCAATGGCCTCTGCTTCGGCGTCGATGGCTACCACTCGCCAGCCCAGTGCCAACAGGGCACGGGTATCCGTCCCTTCTCCACACCCCAAATCAATGGCCAGTCCGGGAGCAGCACAATGCTGCAGCGCCTTGAGCAACAACGGATTGGTCGCTCGTCCTTCTTGTTTGTCGTAGTAAATGGACCATGGGCTGCGTGCTGTCATGCCAAGTCATTCTCCGTTAAATGCCTAGGGAACATATCTTCCCCAGTGACACTCTAGCGGGTTGGACACCGGCGGTCACGTACCAGACAACGTCAGGGCGTTACGCCAGCAGTACGTATCGGCACTCTGGTGCGGCGGCGCTCCAGCAAGCTGATCATGACCAAGGGTCCAACGATCATCATCGAGCCCACGATAAACCAAGCATCAGGTATTTCCTGAAACCACAGCCAGCCGAACAGCATGGCCGACAACAGCCCGGTGTACTCGGCGCTGGTGACTTCGCTCGCAGGCACGTGCCGGTAAGCCAACAACACCGTCATGTTGTACGCCAGAATAAAGAATGCCGAACCGAATGCAGTCATCAGTATTTGCGGATCCCATGCTGCGCCTTCCCAAAGCGCCAGCACCAGCGCCGTGGGTAAGCCGAAAACCATAGTGAGTATCAGCGTGTGCACCATCGATTGATGGGTCGGCAACTTGCGTATCAACACCACAGTAAGCGCCAGTGAAAGCGCGACGCCTAAGGCACTGAGCGCCCCCCAGGTTAGCTCTACCGGGCGAAGAATTACCAAAATTCCGGCCAGCCCACTGATCACTGCGAATAAGCTGATACCGCGCAGCTTTTCACCGAAAATAATCACTGAAAACACCATCACCAGTATCGGTGCAGCGTAGAACAGCGCGTTAGCGGTCGCTAGCGGTAAGGTCGTCAATGCAATGACCATGCAGTAAATGCCAAAAAAGCCCATGTGTGAACGCACTAGGTGCAGTTTCCAGCCTGCAAACAGCCGACTGCGATCAACCTGAGATATGAACGGCAGCAGTAAACACAGAGTGAGGGCCATGCGGATAAAAATGAACTGAAAAATGGGCATGTCAGCGCCCTGCCACTTGATTAAGGCGTCCGACAGCACGGCCAATGCATTTCCTAATACCAGCAGCAATATGGCGCTGCCCAGGGTCCGCCCGGATATCATCAGTAACCTCTTCTATATGAATTCAGTGGCCGATCTTATGCTGACTGATCTATCGTGTATAATGATGTTTTTCGCATTAGTATTAGAAATATAGATAATGAAATATCCGCCTTTAAAAGCACTCGCGGTGTTTGAAACCGTGGCCCGACTGAACAGCTTTTCCCAAGCGGCTATGGAGTTGCATGTCAGCCAGAGTGCAGTCAGTCATCAAATCCGCATGCTGGAAGATTATTTGGGTGAAACCCTGTTTAATCGGCAAGGTCGGTACCTGTTGCTGACTGACGAAGGGCGTTCTTACTACGAAGGTATCGCGCCCGCCTTAGCACAGATACTGCGCGCCACAGAGCAAGTGCAAGGCCACGAGAACATGCAGGTGCGCTTGGCCATGTTCAGCTCTTTCGCGGTACGTTGGTTGATTCCCCGTTTGCCAAGCTTGCAACGCCAGCATCCCCAATTGGATCTCTCCCTAGAAATGATGAACGAAGCGCCGGTCTTGTCAGATCGAGTAGCGGATTGCTTCATTACACTGGATAATGCGCAGCGCGGTTTCACCACGGAACTGATATACGCCGAGCGTCTGTTTGCCATTTGTAGCAAAACCTTTTGGCAGCGTATGCAGGACGAACAGCCGCAGTTCGACTGGCACAGCCAGCCCGGCGAGCTCAACCCCAGTGTGTTAGCCGGTTACCCGCTGTTGTCGATTCACAGCATTTATGGACAGCGCGGCGAAGACTGGCGGCGCTGGTACGCGGCGGGCGGTGCGCAGTTGCCTGAGAATGCGCGCTTACACCACTTCAGCCATATGTTATTGGCGCTGGAGGCCGCGCGGCACCATCAAGGCATTGCGTTGACTAATGACTATATGTACGACTCCGACGATGAAGGCGAGTTGATGATGTTGCCATTTCACAGCCTGCACACATCGGACAGCTTCTATCTGGCGTACAAAAGCAGTCGGCAACAAGAGCCGGGTATTCGTTTGTTGAGTCAATGGTTGGTGCAGCAGGCAAAGCTTTCAGGCTTGCGCGATTGATGGCACTTATAGAGCGGTGGGCTAATGGTTTTGCTCAAAAATTCCACAGTCGAGGAATTATCTGCTTTACTTACGTTAGCCAGCAGCAGGCAATAACACACGCAGAGGAACTATGGACGACAGCAGCACGCGACCAGAGGGGTCGATACTTGAGCGTTTGCCCGTTGGAGTGATCTGGCGCGACTTACGTACCCAAAAGCTGCGCATGAATGAGGCGGCTCAGGCGTTATTACGCCTCGACAGTACGAAAGAACCCAATTTAAAAAAAGCGTTGGCAGCGATGACGTGGCAGCAAGGCGATCGCAAGCTGTCGGGCAACTTAGACCCCGTACTGCAGGGCCTGAATGGGCGGGCCCAGCGGCCCACGCGCTATTGCCTTCATCGATCCGATACCAACATTTATTTGGACGTCAGCTCATACCCGCACACCTTGATGGATGACGAGCCCAGTATGATGGTGGTGGTGCTCACCCCGATCAGCGTTGCGATGGGCAACGGCGGGGCAAGCGGCTTTGATGAGGTACTGTCCAAAGTATCGGCGCGACTTATCAACGTTAATTCTGATGATATTAACGGCCACATTGATGCAGCTTTAGCCGTGCTGGGGGAATACTGTGGCACCGACCGCTGCTACATTTTCCAGTTCCATAACGATGGCACCTGCAGCAACACGCATGAATGGGTGCGTACAGGGATCTCGCGTCAAAAAGGCAATTTGCAGGCGCTGCCAGAGACGTCAATGCCGTGGTTTTTTACCAGCCTACGAAAGCAGAGCATCGTGGCAATTGATGACGTGAAAAATCTACCCAGCGATGCCGTGCTGGAGCGCTACGAATTCGAGCAAGAAGACATCCAGTCAGTTCTCTGTGTGGCCTTAGAATCTGGCGGGCAATTGCTCGGCTTTGTCGGTTGCGACATGGTGCATCGGCAGCAGCAATGGCAGACCCACGATATTCGGCGTTTTAAGCTGGTGGGCGAAATGATTGCCAGTGCCATTCAGAATTTGGCTTATCGGAAGTCACTGAATGCCATTCAACAAAATCTCCTTCAGGCCAATAAAGAACTCGAGCAACTTGCGATGCAAGACGGTCTGACCGGCGTTGCAAACCGGCGTGCTTTTGATCAGACCTTACAAAAAGAGTTGCAGCGGGCGGTTCGGCAGGGTTATCCGTTGACCCTCATGCTGGTCGACATCGACCACTTCAAGCTATTTAACGACCACCATGGGCATTTAGCGGGTGATGATGCACTGAAATCGGTTGCTGGGGTGTTGGCTAATGAATTTCAGCGCAGTGGTGAACTGGTGGCGCGCTACGGTGGGGAAGAATTCGCCGTCATACTGCCACACAATGATGAAAATGAGGCGGTAGCCTCGGCCAATCGAGCGCTCAACGGCGTCCGCGCCTTGACCATTCCGCATGAACATCCAGACGTCAGCGGAAACCTGACCATGAGCGTAGGCTTGCTGGTGGCGTTGCCAGAGATTCAAACACAGCGCGAAGAACTCATCGCGATGGCGGATCAGGCTTTGTACTTAGCCAAGGCTGCAGGTCGTAACCAAATGAAGAAAAAGACTCTCAAGGGCGGGCAGTCGTGACCTCTGACCTGCCTGTTGTTGTACCCATTAACGCGCCGACCAACCCGCTCACCTTGCTGTATCAAGACGACGCACTGTTAGCCGTTCACAAGCCGTCCGGCTTGCTGGTGCATCGCAGTCCCATCGACAAGCACGAGACGGAGTTTGCGCTGCAATACGCGCGCACGCTCAATGGTGGCACGCACGTGTACCCTTTGCATCGACTGGATCGCCCAACGTCGGGTTTGTTGTTGTTTGCGCGCAGTCCGGAAATAGCGGGACGCATGGGCGAGGCCATGATGGAGCGCCGGTTGCGAAAGACCTACTTGGCCATTGTACGCGGCTGGCCAGACGAAGAAGGGCATATAGACTACCCTCTGCGAGACATGGCGGACGACCCGCGTTATCGCGGCGGTGAACTTAAAATGCGCGACGCAACGACGGATTTTGAACGGCTCGCCACCGTAGAGTTGCCGGTGGCGGTAGACCGTTATCCATCGAGTCGCTATGCCTTGGTACGCATGCATCCGCGTACCGGACGAAAGCATCAATTACGGCGTCATATGAAGCATCTGCGGCATCCGATCATTGGCGATGCCAAGCACGGAAAAAGCACGCACAATCACTTTTTTGGTCGAGCGTTTGGCGTGCAACGTTTAATGCTGGCGGCGACCCGCTTGGAACTGACTCACCCCGTCACCGAGCAGCCATTGACGCTCAATGCACCCTTGGCAGAAGACTTTCAGCATGTGATGCGGGCCTTAGGTTGGGGCCAGTGGATTGAGGATCAGGTTTCTGATGCTGGTAAGGTGACGTAGAAAATGCTGCCCCCTTCCGGTGCTGGCTCGTACCCCACCCGCCCGTTCATCTCCTCGGCCAGTGCTTTACAGATCGCCAACCCCAACCCCGTTCCGCCTTTTATTCGCGTATTCGAGCCATCCGCTTGTGCGAACTTTTCAAACAGGCGGTCGCGGAAATTCTCTGGTACGCCTGTACCGTGGTCACGCACATGAATGCGAACAAACTGGTCGTGCTGCGTGCAGTAAATCTCGACCTGGCTGTCTGGAGCTGAGAACTTCGCGCCATTGGACAAAAAGTTGGTGAGGATTTGTTTCAGCCGGGTGCGATCAGCGACTACAGCGAACGGCGTCGGATGATCAGTCGCGACCAAGGTGACGTCGTGCCTGTGGGCATAGGGTGCATTTTCTTCCAGTGATTCTTGAATCAACGGGGCCAAGGGCAATGGTTCAATATTGAAAGGCATGCCACCGGCAATGAGCTTCTCCATATCCAACAAATCATTGATCAATTCGGACAGTCGCTCGCCGTTTTTTTGCGCAATACGCAGCAAAGAATGTGCGGACGGTGGCAGCGTTGCCACTTCGCCACTGATGAGTAAACCGATGGCGCCGATAATTGAAGTCAGTGGAGTGCGTAATTCATGGCTGACCGTGGCAAGGAACTCACTTTTCAGTCGCTCATTGCGCTTGCGTTCCGTGATGTCTGTTTGAAAGCCAATAAAGCCACGCAGTTCGCCTAGGTCATCACAAATGGGCTGAATTTCCAGATTGATCCAGTAGTCGATACCTTTTTTAGATCGGTTCAAAATTTCGCACTGCACTGGCTTCTTTGCCGCCAGTTGCTCGCGGATGTGGTCGAGTGTTGCAGGATCGGTATTTGGCGAACGAAACAAGCTAGGGGTTTGGCCAATAACTTCGTCGGGCTGATAACCTGTTATTCGCGCGCTGCCGTCGTTCATCCACAAAATGGTGTTATTGGCGTCCGTGAGCAAAACGCCATTGGACGTAAAGCGGGAGATCAACGCCAAGTGTTCGGTTACGGAAATCGGCAGAACCTCCTGGGAATAGCCAGCGGCTGTTGCACGACGTTGTCTTTTGGCTAGGTTGCTATTGGCCAGCTTGCCCAAGCCGATCAACATGTCCAGTTGATGTTTGTTGAGTTGGCGAGGGTGGTCATCAACCACACACAAAGCCCCTAGCGCTTCACCTGTAGGCAGCTTCAGTGGCACCCCGGCATAAAAGCATATATCACCGTCAACGACTTTAGGATTGTCAGAGAACCGCTCATCTAGCCGCGCGTCGGGGATTAATAACACGCCTTCAGGCAGTAGAATAGTGTGCGCACAAAACGCCTCTCGGCGGGGAATTTCAAAGGGCTCCGCGCCAAAAGCAGCCTTTAACCACTGCCTGTCGCTGCCTATCAGCGTGACGAAGGCTCTGGGCGTTCCGCAGGCCATCGCAGCAAGGCGAGATAGCTCATCAAACTCGTGGTCTGCTGGTGTATCCAGTAAACGCAACTCTTTGAGCGCCCGCAGCCGTGCGATCTCGTTTGGTGGTAATGGCGCTTCCAAGGCGTGCTCCCAGTAATAACAATGCACTCAGTATAGTGTATGGCAGCGCGTTGCCAACACAATGACATTAAGACTGCTAGAGATACGCCGATTTGATGGTTGTCCAGCAATCGTCGTGCACCACGGTGATCTCCCTTGCTTCGTCTTGGTGCGTAACGATCCTGTACCGTGTTCGCTTATATTGCTTAGAAAGTACCTATAAGCATTTGATTTAAAAGGTAAAAATTTTAATTACTGCCGCGTGTAAGTAATTGGCACAAGCGCTGCAATACCCACTTGTATACAAGATGGTATGGAATGCACGCTATGCTCAAGACACTTGCCTGGACGTTGCCTGAATGGCGCAAGGCTTATCAAGAAGGGGCAACGCCCGATCAACTGCTGTCCAATCTCGTTGGGCAGTTCGATGCCCGCGATCCGGCATGGATCAGCATTGCGAGCCCTGACCAACTGTCACAACAGTTGGTTGAGCTGGCGCTGAAGCTGGAGCAATACAATGGCGATCAGTCTCGTCTGCCTCTCTACGGCGTGCCCTTTGTGGCAAAAGACAACATTGATGTAGCGGGTTTCGCCACGACAGCAGCCTGCCCGGCATTTGCCTATAAGCCAAAGACAGACGCGCAAACCGTTGCGCTGTTAAAAGCCGCCGGGGCGATTGTGGTGGGTAAAACCAACCTGGACCAGTTCGCTACCGGGCTAGTAGGCACTCGCTCACCCTACGGTGCCGTGCCAAATACCTTCAATCCTAATTACGTCAGCGGCGGTTCCAGTTCCGGTTCTGCCTCCGTGGTCGCCCGCGGCCTAGTACCTTTTTCTTTAGGCACAGACACCGCCGGTTCAGGCCGCGTGCCCGCCAGTTTAAACAACATCGTCGGTTTAAAAGGCACCTGCGGTGCGATGAGCATTCGCGGCGTCGTGCCGGCGTGCCGTTCGTTAGATGTGGTGTCGATTTTTGCGCTGACGCTGGACGACGCACACGCCGTATTCGACGTTGCTGCGCAGTACGACGCAGCAGAAGCCTACAGTCGCCCAGCCCCGACGGCACGCCCGAATTCTTTCGGTCAGCGCCCGCGCATGGGCATCCCAGCCCAGCCGCAGTTTTATGGCGACACCGTGAGCGCGGCTGCATGGGAAAGCACCTTGGCGCAATGGGCGAAACTTGATGTGGAGTTGGTGCCCATCGACTTCTCGCCGTTCAGTGAACTCGCAGCACTGTTGTACGAAGGCCCATGGGTGGCTGAACGGCATGCGGCGGTGCAAGACTTTATGCGTGACCACGCCGATGAGATGAACCCGGTAGTGCGCGGCATCATCGAGCAGGCAAAGAAATTCTCTGCAACCGATGCGTTCAAAGCCGAATACCGTCGCGCCGAATTACGCCGCACCATCGATGAAGTGATGGCGCCGCTGTCCGGCTTGATTGTTCCCTCAGCGCCGACCTTTCCAACACTGGCGGATTTAGAAAAAGAGCCGGTAAAACGCAACAGCGAGTTGGGAACCTACACGAATTTCGTGAATCTAGCCGATATGTGCGCACTAGCCATACCGGCTGGGTTCCGCAGCGATGGCCTACCTTTTGGTGTGACGCTGATTGGTCGGGCATGGCACGACAAGGCATTGCAGACGTTGGCCCAGCAGTGGCTGGCGACGCAAACACTTACGCTGGGCGCGACCGCAGTATCGGTCCCGGCCTCTGCGCCGATCTCACCCGAGGTTGCGCCTGGCTATTTACGTGTGGCAGTGGTAGGGGCGCACTTAACGGGTATGCCGTTGAACAGCCAGCTCACCGAGCGCAAAGCTGTGTTGGTGGAACAAACCCACACGGCGCACTCTTACCGTTTATTCGCGCTCGCCAACACGACACCACCCAAGCCAGGCTTGCAGCACGTAACCGACGGCTCAGGCAAGTCGATCATCGTGGAGCTATGGGACATGCCCATCGAGCACTTCGGTTCGTTCGTCGGCCTCATTCCAGCGCCCTTGGGCATCGGCTCACTCACCCTCGCCGATGGCCGCACCGTCAAAGGCTTCATCTGCGAAGGCTGGGCCTTAGCAGACGCTACCGACATCACCGATTTCGGCGGCTGGCGGGCGTACTTGGCCGAGAAGGCATCGGCATGAAGCGTTTAGATTCGATACAGACCGGTATTGCTGAAGAGCAGGGGGAAGGGCTTCCCGGAGGACGCCGTGAACCCATCCATGGGGGCTCGGTTGCGCACTTCCTGTGCGCAAACGCCTCCTTGGAAGCCCTTCCCCCTGCACTCCATCAACACCTGCCAACACGTCTAGATATGGCGCTTTCAACCAATAGCCATTTTAAGTCAGCCGTGCCCTTTCCATCATTGGGAGTCCCTATGCAATGGATGAGGCTGTTTCGATGGCTGACTTGGTGTTGTTACAGGGTGGTAATGGGAATTAGGGGAGCCACAAAGGGGGCGTTTGCGGCCCGGACGGCCGCAACCGAAAATTCGTCAGGAACGAATTTGCACGACCGAAGGGAGCCCGAAGGGTCAGGTGCATGGATGCGCCTGATAATTGGTTCACGGCGTCCCCCGTGTGGCTTCCCTAATCCCCTGCACCACCCGGAAGACGAAGACTCGCTTCTAACTTGTTTCGAATTCACATCAGGGACTCATTGTTATGAATAAGCCGCTGTTTGAAAAAGTATTGATCGCCAATCGCGGCGAAATCGCCGTGCGGATTATTCGCACATTGAAGGAAATGGGCATTGGTAGCGTTGCTGTGTATTCGGATGCTGACCGAAATAGCCTGCATGTGGAACTGGCGGATGAAGCCATCGCCTTGGGTGGAAATAGCCCGGCTGACAGCTACTTGGATACGCAGAAAATATTGAAGGCCGCTAAAAGCAGCGGCGCTACTGCCATTATTCCGGGCTATGGATTTTTGTCCGAGAATGCGGATTTTGCCGAAGCCTGCGAAGCCGAAGACATTGTCTTTGTTGGTCCTACGCCGCTGCAAATGCGCCAGTTTGGCCTCAAACACTCCGCGCGTGAAATCGCCGAAGCGGCTGGCGTACCTTTGGCTCCCGGCACCGGTTTGCTGGCTTCGCTGGACGACGCCTTAGCTTCGGCTGACAAACTCGGTTATCCCGTCATGCTCAAAAGCACCGCTGGTGGCGGTGGTATTGGCTTAACGCGCTGTGAAGACGCCGCCGCGTTACGTGAGGCTTTTGTCTCCGTGCAGCGTCTTGGCCAAAGCTTCTTTAATGACAGTGGCGTGTTTTTGGAGCGCTTTATCGCGCAAGCCCGACACGTTGAAGTGCAAATGTTTGGTGATGGTAATGGTCATGTTGTAGCGCTCGGTGAGCGGGACTGTTCACTGCAACGCCGCAATCAAAAAGTCGTGGAAGAAACGCCTGCACCGAATTTGCCCGCTGAAACGCGACAAGCCATGTTGGATTGCGCAGTTCGTTTAGGCGAAAGCGTGAATTACCGCTCGGCCGGTACGGTTGAGTTCATTTATGACGCGCAGCGTGATGACTTCTTCTTTTTGGAAGTGAACACTCGCTTACAGGTAGAGCACCCGGTAACCGAACAGGTGACCGGGCTGGATTTGGTAGCGTGGATGTTACAGATCGCGTCAGGGAAAATGCCGGATTTTAACAATCTGCCCACGCCGCAAGGCGCTTCGATGGAAGTACGGATTTACGCCGAAGACCCGGTAAAAGGCTTTCAGCCGTCACCCGGTGAACTGACGGACGTACATTGGCCATTGGATTTAGCGCGAGTGGACACTTGGGTCGAAACCGGCAGCGAAGTATCACCGCATTATGATCCGATGATCGCCAAGGTCATTGTGTACGGCAAAGACCGCACCGAAGCCTTGGAAAAAATGCAGGTGGCGCTGAACGAAACTCGCTTGAGTGGCATAGCCACCAATTTGGATTATTTGCGCCAAGTCATCAGCACACCAGAATTTCGCGTCGGTGATGTGTCGACACGCGCATTGGAATCCTTTGTGTTCCAGCCGCATGTGATCGAAGTGTTGCAACCCGGCACCTACACCACGGTGCAGGATTTCCCCGGCCGCGTGGGCTATTGGGACATCGGCGTACCACCTTCTGGCCCGATGGATGATTTCGCCTTTCAGCTCGCCAACCGTATTGTCGGTAACCACGCCGACGCCGCTGGCTTGGAATGCACCATCATTGCGCCCACCTTGCGCTTCCACCAAGATGCCACCATTGCTTTAACCGGCGCGCCGACGTCGGCCATGTTGGACGATGAGCCGGTGGCGTTTTGGGCGCCGATTGACGTTAAAGCCGGGCAAACGCTGATCATCGGTAAAGCCCACAGCGGCTGTCGGACGTATCTGGCGGTGCGCGGCGGGTTTGATGTGCCGGAATATCTGGGCAGTCGGTCTACCTTCGCCTTGGGTCAGTTCGGTGGTCACGGTGGTCGGCCACTGCGCGCGGGTGACATGTTGCCGGTCAGTCAGGCGGAGTTGCCTGCCTGCACCACGCCACAACCCATCAGCGCCCCGATGGCAGCCGACCCGGATTTAGTGCCGAGTTACGACGCGCATTGGGAAATAGGCGTGCTTTATGGACCACACGGCGCGCCGGATTTCTTCTCGCAGGCGTCGATGGATACCTTCTTCGGCAGCGATTTTGAGGTGCACTACAACTCGAACCGCTTGGGCATCCGTTTGAACGGCCCCAAACCTGAATTTACCCGCACCGACGGCGGCGAAGCCGGGTTACACCCGTCGAACATTCACGATTGTGAATACGCCATCGGCAGCATCAATTTCACCGGTGACTTGCCGGTTATTCTGACCAAAGACGGCCCTAGCCTAGGCGGCTTCGTCTGCCCGGTCACCATCGCCAAGGCCGAGCTGTGGAAGGTGGGCCAAGTAAAACCGGGTGATACCATTCGCTTTGTGCCCATCGACTACCCGACCGCCGTGTCTTTGCAACATCGCCAAGTGTTGGCAATCCAGACCTTGTCCGCACCGGTAGAGGTGCCGTTAATAGCGCCCGATATGGCCGCGCGTGACGACCTGTCAGCCACCCTGCTGGCCTATTTGCCGGAAACCGCAGCGCGCCCATCGGTCAGTTACCGGCAAGCGGGTGACCAATACATCTTGCTAGAATATGGCCCGAACGTCCTCGATATCAGCGTTAGAATGCGTATTCATGCGTTAATGGACGCGATCAATGCGGCAAAACCGCAAGGCTTGTTTGAACTGTCGCCCGGTGTACGCTCGCTGCAATTGCGTTATGACGCACTGACCTTCTCGCAAGACCAATTGGTTGATTTCCTATTGGCTTTAGAAGATCAATTACCACCCAGTGACCAGCTCAAAGTGCGCAGCCGCGTAGTACATTTGCCCATGGCATTTGAAGACAGCGCGACGCTGGATGCGGTGGACAAATACCGCCAGTCCGTGCGCGACACCGCGCCGTGGCTACCTAACAACGTCGACTTTATGCAGCGCATTAACGGTCTGGATAGCCGCGAGCAAGTGCGTGAGGTGCTGTATCAAGCACGCTATATGGTGTTGGGGCTGGGCGACGTGTATTTGGGCGCGCCCTGCGCCGTTCCTCTCGATCCACGCCACCGCTTGCTCACCTCGAAATACAACCCGGCGCGGACCTTTACGGCTGAAGGTACGGTCGGCATCGGCGGCGTGTACATGTGCATTTATGGCATGGACTCACCCGGCGGCTATCAGTTGGTCGGGCGCACCCTGCCGATCTGGAACAAATATCTGAAGAACCAACAATTTGCCGCTGGAGAACCTTGGCTGCTGCGCTTCTTTGACCAAGTGCAGTACTACCCGGTGACCGAAGACGAATTGACGCAGTTGCGCGCCGATTTCCGCGCCGGTCGACATCGCATAGAGATAGAAGAAGAAACCTTCGACTTCGCCGCTCATCAAGCGTTTTTAGCCGAACATGCGACCGATATTGCCGAGTTTAGGGCCGCACAGCAGATCGCCTATGAAAAAGAAGTCGCGCACTGGAAGGTATCAGAAGCGCAAGCGCTGGAAACCATAGCGGCGCAAGACGCCCCACCAGACGTGAGCGACCACGAAGGCGAACTGGTCACCGCAGACATCGCCGGGAACATATGGAAATGCCTGGTTCAGCCGGGAGACACCGTCGCCGCAGGCGATCCGTTGTTGATCGTAGAAGCCATGAAAATGGAATTCCCCGTGCATGCGCCCGTTGCTGGTCGAGTGAGCGCCATGCATTGCGCACCGGGGCGGCAGATCAACGCCGGTGATCCTCTGGCCAGTATTTCAGCATTAGATGAGGTGGACGCCTGATGCAGCTGGTGCGACCCGAAGCCGACAAGCCGCGCCGCGAAAACGTCGCGGATCGGGTCTACGCGGAGTTAAAGAACGACATCTTTGACTTCCGCTTACTGCCTGGCGACCGCTTCAGCGAAAACGAACTGGCAACGCGCTTGAACGTCAGCCGCACACCCATTCGCGAAGCGCTGGTGCGCTTGCAGCGCGATGGCTACGTGGACGTGTTATTTCGCAGCGGCTGGCAAGTCAAACCCTTCGACTTCCACTACTTCGAAGAACTGTACGACGTGCGCATTGTGCTGGAAACCGCCGCCGTGCGCCGCTTGTGTGAACAAACCGGCGCGAATCCCCTGTTTGATGAACTGAAAGCAATCTGGCTAGTGCCCGAAGCAGAACGGTTCACCGACGGGCCAACGGTATCCGGTTTAGACGAGCGTTTTCATAACCAGTTGGTGGCCGCCACAGGCAACACGGAAATGACGCGCATTCATGAAGACCTGACCGAACGCTTGCGCATTATTCGTCGGTTAGATTTCACGAAAACGCATCGAATAGACGCTACCTACAACGAACATGCCGCGATATTGCGCGCCATTGTGCAGCGCCGCGAAGACACCGCTGCACATTTGTTAAAAACGCACATCGCGGTCAGCAAGGCAGAAGTGCAGAAGATTACGGTGCATATGCTGCATCAGGCGCGGGCGGTAGCACGTTGATTTGTTGGCATGGCCCCGTGGGCTTTCGGGGTATGCATCCGGCACTCCACGGCAGGCCGGGAGGTACCGAGAAAATGCTTAAGCATTTTCTCGCCCTGCGGGCGCCTGATGGCGGTGTCAAATGCTGTCGCATTTGATCGCGCCTTGACGCATACACCCTACGCCCACTGGTTGCGAAGGCAAATCGATTCGTAACTGGACAATGTGATGGGTACGGGCTGCTTTGGTTTATGAACGGTGTGCCTCAAGGCGTGACTTTCGGCCTGCCGTGGAGCGCCGGAGGCACACCGTTCATAAACCAAAGCTCCATATAACAGGTTTCGATAATAAAGAACCCGAACAGGAAGTTAATGATTCGGGCAGCAGTCCAGAGTGGGTGCACTACTCAATGACTCATTAAAAATAAACCGCAAGGGAGAAACGCTTTATGAAACCGACATTCAAACACCTCGCCACACTGGGCGCGTCCATCGCTTTGGCAACCGGCAGCGCTGTTGCACTGGCTGACACCATCAAAGTCGGCGTACTGCACAGCTTGTCTGGCACCATGGCCATTTCCGAAACCACCTTGAAAGACACGGTGTTGATGATGGTCGAACAACAAAACGCCGCTGGCGGCTTGTTGGGCAAACAGTTGGAAGCCGTCGTCGTTGACCCTGCTTCTGATTGGCCCCGCTTTGCCGAACTGACCCGCGAGTTGCTCGAACGCCAGCAAGTCGATGTCATCTTCGGCGCTTGGACCTCGGTATCCCGTAAGTCTGTGCTGCCCGTCATCGAAGAACTGAACGGCTTGATGTTCTACCCCGTGCAGTACGAAGGTGAAGAAAGCTCGAAAAACATCTTCTATACCGGCGCGGCACCGAACCAGCAAGCCATTCCTGCGGTTGATTACTTGATCGACGAGCTGGGTGTAGAGCGTTTTGTGTTGGCCGGTACCGACTACGTTTACCCACGCACCACCAACCGCATTTTGGAAGCGTATCTGCAAGCGCGCGGCATCGCACCTGCCGACATCATGATCAACTACACGCCGTTCAGTCATTCCGATTGGCAGACCATCGTGTCTGACATCCGCACCTTTGGTTCGACCGGTAAGAAAACAGCCGTAGTGTCGACCATCAACGGTGACGCGAACGTGCCGTTTTACATTGAGTTGGGCAACCAAGGCGTGTCGGCAGAAGACATTCCGGTTATCGCGTTCTCTGTGGGTGAAGAAGAGCTGAGCGGTTTTGATACCTCTCCGTTGGTCGGCCATTTGGCGGCATGGAACTATTTCATGAGCGCGGAAAGCGAAACCAATGATGAGTTCATCGAGAGCTGGTGGGATTTCATTGGCGATGAAGATCGGGTGACCAATGACCCAATGGAAGCGACTTATATCGGGTTCAGCATGTGGGCAGAAGCGGTGGAAAAAGCCGGTACGACCGATGTGGATGCGGTGCGTGAGGCGATGTACGGCATTGTGGTTCCAAACCTGACCGGCGGTTATGCGGTGATGAACACGAACCACCACCTGACCAAGCCGGTGTTGATCGGTGAGATTCAGGCGGACGGTCAGTTCCAGACGGTATGGCAAACTCGCGGTGGTGTGATCGGTGATGCGTGGACGGACTTCCTGCCAGAAAGCGCGAAGATCGTAGCGGATTGGTCAGCACCGATTTCGTGCGGTAACTACAACATCGAAACCAGCGTGTGTTCTGGTCAGAACTACGAGTAGTAACAAAAAGCAACCCGAGGGGATGAGGGGGTTTGGGGACGCTGTAAACCCGTCCATGGGCGCTCGGATGTGCCCGTCCGGGGCACATACGCCCCGCACCCCCTCATCCCCTCGCGTTGCTCGGCAACGCCCGTCACCTCCCATCAAATTTATGGGTAGCGCGGACGGTAATTTGAAGGTTGGGATATGGGTAGAGTGGGGCGTTTGCGGCCCGGACGGCCGCAACCGAGCCAGCAGGGACAAATTCGTCTGGAACGAATTTGCACGACCGCAGGGAGCCCGAAGGGTCAGGCGCATGGATGCGTCTGATAGGCTTTCACGGCGTCCCCACGGAACCCATATCCCAACCTTCAAATTACCCCGCTCTGGAAGCTGAGCAGCTAATGACATCTGATCAAAGGACCATCATGAAACGCTGGACCAAAATATTATCTTTGCTGGCTGTGCTGTTAATCAGCATGGCGGCAACCGCCGCCGACTTCGAGGTGCAGGTGCTGCGCTTGATTGAAGCAGGCTTCCCTGAGAAAGCGCGCTTGGTCGGTGACATTGCCCAGTCGGGTGACGAACGCGCATTGGATATTCTTAATGCGTGGAACGACGGTGAGCTGTATTTCGTGCGCAACCCCGACCGCGTGGTGTTTGCCGAATCCAGCGATAGTGGCTTCACGGTTACGGACGTGTTGACCGGCGACATCACCGAAGGCGTGGGTCGGCGAGCAGTGCGACCTATTTCGGTGAATAACAGCTTGCGCCAAACCCTCGGGGTCACACTGGGAGCATTGCGCTTAAGCACAGGTACGGACGCACAGCGTTTGGAAGCAGCGCGGCGTTTACTGCGTGCGGCAGACCGCGAAAACCGTGCGTTGATTGAAACCGCACTGGAAACCGAAACCCATGAGCCCGTGCGGCGCGTGTTGTTGCATAACATAGCGCTATTGGACTTCAACTACGGCACGGTGCCGGTGCAGTTGGCCGCGTTAAACACCCTGCAAGACTCGCTGAACAGCGACGTGCGCAATGCACTGACGCGCAAACTGGCAGCGGCGGAAACCGACCCGCAAGTGCGCGCTGAAGTTGAGCAAGTATTAGAGAAAATCGAAGGGCGTGTGCGCTTCTTCCGCCAAATGGACAATGTGTTCTTTGGCTTGAGCTTAGGCTCGGTATTGCTGCTGGCCGCCATCGGCCTCGCCATCACCTTCGGCGTGATGGGGGTGATCAATATGGCGCACGGCGAAATGATGATGCTGGGTGCCTACACCACGTTCGTAGTACAAAAGTTCTTACCGGTCAGTCTCGACTATTCCTTGCTGGTGGCGGTGCCGCTGGCGTTCTTAGTGGCGGGTGCCGTTGGCGTACTGATGGAACGCGGCATCATTCGTTTCCTGTATGGCCGTCCGTTGGAAACCCTGCTCGCCACCTTCGGCATCAGCCTTATTCTGCAACAAACGGTACGCAGTATTTTTGGCCCGTTGAATCAGGCGGTGGCAAATCCATCGTGGATGAGCGGTTCATGGGTGATTAATGGCGCGTTCTCCATCACCTATAACCGGCTGTTTATCGTGATTTTCGCCATCATGGTGTTCCTCAGCTTGCTGTTCGTATTACGCCATACGCGCTTTGGTTTGCAAATGCGCGCCGTGACGCAAAACCGCGCCATGGCAAACTCCATGGGCATTCGCAGTGGCTGGGTTGATGCACTGACCTTTGGGCTAGGCTCGGGCGTGGCCGGTATCGCCGGAGTGGCCTTGAGCCAACTGACTAATGTGGGGCCAAATTTGGGCCAAGCCTACATCATCGATTCGTTCTTGGTTGTGGTGTTCGGCGGCGTCGGCAATTTGTGGGGTACGTTGGTCGCGGCGCTGAGTCTGGGCGTAGCGAATAAGCTGATCGAGCCCTATACGGGCGCAGTATTAGCCAAAATTGTGCTGCTGATTGGCGTGATCCTGTTTATTCAAAAACGGCCGCGCGGGTTGTTCGCGCTCAAAGGCCGTGCGGTGGAGGGATAAACCATGCATTCACTTCGCTATTTGTTGTTCCCTTCGGTACGCGACGCCGCCGGCCGCAGCATGTTGATCAGCTTGCTCGCTGTCGCCATCATCGTGCCGATTTTGAACATGTTGGTGCCGCAAGGGCATTTTCTGCACGTTCCGACTTACACCGTTTCACTGCTCGGCAAGTACCTGTGCTACGCCGTATTGGCCGTGGCGCTGGACTTGGTGTGGGGCTATTGCGGTATTTTGAGCCTCGGCCACGGCGCGTTTTTCGGCTTGGGCGGCTACGCCATGGGCATGTATTTGATGCGCCAGATCGGCGACCGTGGCGTGTATGGCAACGCTAACCTGCCCGACTTCATGGTGTTTCTGAGCTGGGATAGGTTGCCGTGGTTTTGGTACGGTTTCGACATGTTCTGGTTTGCCTTGTTGATGGCCATGGTTGTGCCCGCCTTGCTCGCCTATGTGTTCGGCTGGCTGGCGTTTCGTTCGCGGGTGACGGGCGTATATCTGTCCATCATCACGCAAGCCTTGGTGTACGCGCTGATGCTGGCGTTCTTTATGAACGAACTGGGTTTTGGCGGCAACAATGGCCTGACCGACTTTAAAGACATGCTGGGTTATTCCGTACAAGGGCAGGGTTTGCGCGTCACGCTCTTTGTGCTCACCACCTTGCTGTTGCTGGTGAGCTTTATGGTCGGGCGCTTCATCACCGAATCCAAACTGGGCCGCGTGCTGGTGTCGATCCGCGATGCCGAAAGCAAAGCGCGGTTTATCGGCTACCGGGTGGAGCACTACAAGCTGTTTATCTTCGTGGTGTCCGCTGTGCTGGCGGGCTTGGCGGGCGCGCTCTATGTGCCGCAAGTCGGCATCATCAACCCCGGCGAGTTCGCCCCGCTGAAAAGCATTGAAATTGTGGTATGGGTGGCCGTGGGTGGTCGCGGTTCGTTGATCGGCGCGGCGCTCGGTGCCGTGGTGGTGAACTACGCCAAAACCTGGTTTACCAGCGCCTTGCCCGAAGTCTGGCTGTTTTTCCTCGGCGGCTTGTTTGTGGTCTCCACGCTGTTCTTCCCACAGGGGTTGATGGGCATGTTGCAGTCTCTGCACCAGCGCTGGACGCTACGCCAAAAACCGCCCACGGATGAACCCGAGTCACTGCCTGACACCGTTACGGAGCGCTCATGAACCCGAAACACATTGCGCAAGACTACCTGTTGTACGTCGACGGCGTGTCGGTGAGTTTTGACGGCTTCAAAGCCTTAAACAGCCTGTCGTTACTGGTTAAACCCGGTGAAATGCGCGCCATTATCGGGCCCAACGGCGCGGGGAAAACCACCATGATGGACGTCATCACCGGCAAAACCCGCCCGGATTCCGGCACGGTAGTGTTCAACCAAACCGTTGACCTGACCAAGCACGACGAAGCCGCCATCGCCAACCTCGGCATTGGCCGCAAATTCCAAAAACCCACAGTCATAGAGCCGCTGACCGTGTTTGAAAACCTCGAACTCGCCCTTGCCGGAAAACGCGGCGTATTCGCCGCGCTGACGCATCGGTTGAATGCCGACGAACAGGCGCGCATCGACGAGATATTGGAACTCATTCGCCTGACCGACCAACGCGACAGTCAATCAGGCGCACTCTCGCACGGGCAAAAGCAATGGCTGGAAATCGGCATGCTGCTGATCAGCGAACCTAAATTGCTGCTGGTAGACGAACCCGCCGCCGGGATGACCGACGAAGAAACCATGCGCACCGCCGAGCTGCTGAAAGAAATCAATAAAACGCGCACTGTCGTGGTGGTTGAGCACGACATGGACTTCATTCGCGCCCTGAACACCAAGGTAACGGTGTTGCACGAAGGCCGCGTGTTGGCCGAAGGCTCGCTCGACACCGTGCAACAAAATCAACAGGTCATCGACGTTTACCTAGGGAGGTAGCGCATGGACACCAACACCGCATTGGCCGCCACCAATATCGAACTGCGCTACGGCGCCAGCCAAGCCCTGTACGGCGTGGGCATTACCGCACAGGTTGGCCGCGTCACCTGCTTACTGGGCCGCAACGGCGTGGGTAAAACCTCCTTATTGCGTGCAATTTCAGGGCGCCACTTACCCTCCGCCGGGCAGATCACCTGGCAAGGCGAAGACATCGCCCGCCTACCCCCGCAAGCACGAGCACAACGCGGCATCGCCTATGTACCGCAAGGGCGCGAAATCTTCAGCCAGCTTACGGTACTGGAAAACCTGCAAACCGGCTTTGCCGTATTACCCCGCGAACAACGCTCCGTACCCGGCGAAATCTACGACCTATTCCCCGTGCTGCGCACCATGCTAAAACGACGCGGCGGCGACCTCAGTGGCGGCCAACAACAGCAACTCGCCATTGCCCGTGCGTTAGTGACCCGCCCCAAACTGTTGATATTGGACGAACCCACCGAAGGCATTCAGCCTTCTATTATCAAAGACATTCAAGCCGTGATTGAACACCTGCGCCGCCAAGGTGACATGGCAATATTGCTGGTGGAACAGTACTTCGACTTCGCCCATGCCCTCGCCGACGACTGGGCTGTGATGGACAGAGGTGAGATCGTGTTGAGTGGCGACCGCAGTAGTATGGATGCTGAAGCGGTGAAGCAGGCGATGATGGTTTAAGTAGTCGTAGTAGTGTCTATGTATGCTTTGCTAATTAATGGCGATATGTCAGCAAAAACTTGACCGGCTAACGCTTTGCACATAGTTTGAGCCGTAAAGCTGGTTCATGCATACAACACTACATATTAAAAATGAGATAACAGGATGTCCCTCAAAGAAAGCGACATCGAGCAAAAGTTAATCAAAAAGCTCGAAGAACTGAAATATATTTACCGCCCAGACATCCGCGACAAGGTCACTCTTGAACAAAACTTCCGCCAGAAGTTCGAGGCACTCAACCATGTGCGCCTGACCGACGCCGAATTTGCCCGCCTGCGCGACGAAATTATCAATGCCGATGTCTTCCAAGCCGCCAAAAGCCTGCGTGAATACGGCTACTTCCAGCGCGAAGACGGCACCCCATTGCATTACATGCTGGTGAACCTCAAAGACTGGTGCAAAAACGACTTCGAGGTCATCAACCAGCTGCGAATCAACACCGACAACAGCCACCACCGGTATGATGTGATTCTACTCATCAACGGCCTACCCATGGTGCAAATCGAGCTGAAGACACTGGGCATAACCCCGCGCCGGGCCATGGAGCAAGTCGTCGAATACCGCAATGAACCCGGCAATGGGTACACCAAAACGCTGCTGTGTTTTATGCAGCTGTTTATTGTCAGCAACCGCGACCAGACATGGTACTTCGCTAACAACCAAGCTCAGCACTTCGCTTTCAATGCCGACGAGCGCTTTTTGCCCATCTACCAGTGGGCCGATGTAGACAACCACAAGATTACCCACCTAGACGACTTCGCCGACGCTTTTCTCGCCAAATGCACCCTCGGCCAGATGATCAGCCGCTATATGGTGCTGGTGGCCAGCGAGCAAAAGCTGATGATGATGCGGCCTTATCAAATTTATGCGGTTAAGGCCATTGTTGACTGCATCCACCAGAACCGGGGTAACGGCTACATTTGGCACACCACCGGCAGCGGCAAAACGCTCACCTCCTTCAAAGCCTCCACCCTGCTGAAGGACAACCCGGATATTGAAAAATGCTTGTTCGTAGTGGATCGTAAAGACCTCGACCGCCAAACCCGCGAGGAATTCAACCGCTTTCAGGAAGGCTGCGTAGAGGAAAACACTAACACTGAAACCCTGGTGCGCCGCCTGCTCTCTGAGGATTACGCCGACAAAGTGATCGTCACCACCATTCAGAAACTTGGCCTGGCGCTGGATGAAACCAGCAAGAAAGCTCAACAGCACAAAGAGAAAGGTCGGCAGACCTACAAGGAGCGCTTGGCCCCGCTGCGTGACAAGCGCGTCGTCATCATCTTCGACGAGTGCCACCGTTCCCAGTTCGGCGATAACCACCAAGCCATCAAGGGCTTTTTCCCAAAAGCACAACTGTTCGGTTTTACCGGTACACCCATCTTTGACGACAACGCCAGTTACAAGCAGATCGACGGCACCGTGGGTTCCTATAAAACCACTAAAGACATCTTTGAAAAGCAGCTGCACGCTTACACCATTACCAACGCCATTGACGACCAGAACGTGCTGCGCTTCCATATTGATTACTTCAAGACTGAACAAACAAACGGTGATGACAACACAGGCAAGAAGAAAAAGCAGGCCAAACTTAGCCCGGAACAGGCCAAGCAAGCGGTGGTAGACGCCATTCTTGAAAAACACCACGCCGCAACCAACCAGCGCCGTTTCAATGCTGTATTAGCCACTGCCTCCATCAACGACGCCATCAGCTATTATCGTCTGCTCAAACAAACCCAAGCTGAGCTAAAGGGAATTAGTGGTGCCGCAGAAGGCCGTATGCCGGGAGCGGCCGAAGATACCGAATTCATGTCTCTGAACATTGCCTGCGTCTTCTCGCCCCCAGCGAATGGCGACAAGGATGTGAAGCAGTTGCAGGAAGACCTGCCTCAAGAAATGGCCGACAACCAGCAGGAGCCGGAACTGAAAAAGGCTGCACTGCAAGAGATCATTGCCGACTACAACGCCCAGTATGGCACCAGCCACTCGGTGAGCGAGTTCGACCGCTACTACCAAGACGTGCAGCAGCGCATCAAGAACCAGCAATACCCCAACAGCGACCTGCCGCACAAACACAAGATCGACATCACCATAGTGGTAGACATGCTGCTTACCGGTTTTGACTCCAAGTACCTTAATACCCTGTATGTGGATAAGAACCTCAAGCACCACGGCTTGATTCAAGCCTTCTCGCGCACCAACCGCGTGCTGAACGATACCAAGCCCTACGGCAATATCCTCGACTTTCGCGGCCAGGAACAGGCGGTGGACGACGCCATTGCGCTATTCTCCGGTGAGGACATCAATCGCTCCCGTGAAATCTGGCTGGTAGATCCGGCCCCTACGGTGATCGAAAAATACGAAGAGGCCGTGGCCGCCATCGGGCACTTCCTCACCGAAAAAGATGTGGTGGCCGAACCCAAAGGTGTTTATAACCTCAAGGGGGACACCGCACGCATCGAATTCGTCAATCGCTTCAAAGAAGTGCAGCGCCTCAAGACTCAGCTCGACCAGTACACCGACCTCAACGAAGAACAGAAAGCACGTATCAACAGTGTACTGCCCGCAGACGATCTGCGCTCACTGCGCGGTGCCTACCTAGAGACTGCCCAGCGCCTCAAGGAACAGCAGGGCAAAACCGGCGAGCAGGCCTCGCCAGATCAGGAGGCCATTGAACAACTGGATTTCGAATTCGTGCTATTCTCCTCAGCGCTGATCGACTACGACTACATCATGGGCCTGATTGCCCGGTATGATCAGAAGATACCCACAAAGCAGTCCATGAGCCGTGACCAGCTAGTGAATATGCTGACCTCCAGCAGTAACCTGATGGAAGACCGGGAAGACATCACAGCCTACATCCATAGCTTAGAAGCCGGGCAAGGCCGAAGCGCGGAAGACATCAAAAATGGCTACCAAGCCTTCAAGGCGCAAAAGGCCCACAAGGAAATCTCCGCCTTGGCCGACAGACACGGGCTGGACAATGAAGCCCTGCAAGGATTCGTGAATGGCATTCTCGACCGCATGATCTTCGATGGCGAGCAGCTCAGCGACTTGTTCGAACCACTGGAACTGGGCTGGAAGGCGCGCAGCAAAGCCGAGCTGGCATTAATGGAAGAGCTGGTGTCATTTTTGAAGAAACAGGCCAGCGGGCGTGAGATATCGGGGTTGGCGGCGTATGAATAACGAGCAAGGAGCACATGATGAAAAATGAAGTGATTCACACCCTGACCGAAAGCTTTGAGGGCCACGCCCAACAGACCGAAAACGGCGTGGAGTATTGGCTGGCACGGGACTTACAACACCTGCTGGGCTACAGCGAGTGGCGTAACTTTCTGTCAGCCATTAGTAAGGCCAAAACGGCTTGTGAAATCTCCGGGCATGGTATCAACAACCATTTTGTTGACGTCAACAAAATGGTTGAACTCGGTTCCGGCAGCCAACGTGAGATCAGCGATATCATGCTCACCCGCTATGCCTGCTACCTCATCGCCCAAAACGGCGACCCCAGAAAACAGGAGATCGCGTTCGCCCAAACTTACTTTGCCCTACAGACCCGCAAAGCGGAGCTGATCGAACAACGTCTGCTTGAGGCGGAGCGAGTTTCAGCACGCAAGAAACTGTCTGCCACGGAGAAAGAACTTTCTGACGTTATCTATGAACAAACCGGCGGCAACCAGAACTTCGCCCTGATCCGCAGCAAGGGCGATACCGCCCTGTTTGGCAAAAACACCAAAGCCATGAAAGCCCAGTGGCGCGTGCCGGATAATCGCCCACTGGCGGATTTCGCGCCTACCATCATCCTTAAGGCCAAAGACTTCGCCACCGAAATCACCATCCACAATGCCCGCGAACGGGCCATGAGCCGGGAGCAACAAATTTCCCAGGAACATGTCACCAACAACGAAGCCGTGCGCCAAACCCTGCTAAGCCGGGGTATCCGCCCGGAAAACCTGCCACCTGCCGAAGATGTAAAGAAGGTTGAGCGTCGGCTGGACTCGGCAAGCAAAAAAGCACTTAAAAATCCTGACGGGCTGGATGAATGAAGAACGAGAAGCAAGTATTGGTGCCTCGGTTGCGCTTTCCTGAGTTTCGGGAGGAGGGGGCGTGGGATGTGTGTAACCTTGGCGACATCTCTACTGTTGTGCGCGGTGGTTCGCCTCGCCCAATTGACGGATTCATAACAAAAGATAATAGCGGCCTAAATTGGCTAAAAATTGGTGACGTAAATAAAGACGCTAAATACGTAACTAAAACTCAGGAAAAGGTTAGGGCAGAGGCGCTTAGTAAAACAAGGGAGGTTCACCCGGGCGATCTAATCTTATCTAACTCTATGAGTTTTGGCCGCCCCTATTTAATGAAGATAAAATCGTGCATTCATGACGGGTGGATTGCGATAACTGAAATCGAAGAATCAGTAGAAAGAGAGTATCTCTATTACCTAATTTTTTCCTCGGCTAGCCAGTCATACTTCTTGGATAATGCCGCTGGTAGTGGCGTGCTGAATCTCAATGCTGAGATTATTAAAAGCCTCCCTATCTCATATCCAGCACAGACAGAACAACAAAAAATCGCCGATTGCCTCTCGTCCCTCGATGCTCTGATCACCGCTCAGGCGGAAAAGATCGACGCCCTCAAAATCCATAAAAAAGGGCTGATGCAGCAGCTCTTCCCCCGCGAAGGCGAAACCGTCCCCCGCCTGCGCTTCCCCGAATTTCGGGATTCGGGGGAGTGGAAGCGATTACCACTTGGTGAAATCGTTGGTTTTATGTCAGGAGGAACTCCTTCAAAGGATAGGGCTGACTACTGGGGTGGAGATATTCCATGGGTGAGTGCTGCTTCAATGCATGAGATTTCCATTGACCGATCTGATCGAAACATCACACAAAGTGCGGTTGATGATGGGGCGCGTATTATCCCCAAGGGAACACTGTTGATCCTCGTTCGTGGAAGCATGCTGCATAAGCGTATTCCCATTGGTATCACCGCATGCAAAGTTGCATTCAATCAGGATGTGAAAGCACTTCGAATGAAATCAGACATATCTGAAGAGTTTCTACTTCATCTTCTGATTTCTAATGAAGCTAGGCTCCTGTGCGCGGTATCGGGTACGGGAATTGGAGCAGGAAAGCTGGATACTAACGAACTCGAAGGGTTTCTTATCTGCGTCCCAGATATGAAGGGGGAACAGCAGAGGATAGCTAGTTGTCTCTCGTCACTTGATGCGCTGATCACAGCACACTCGGACAAGCTAGGAGCTCTCAAAATCCATAAAAAAGGCCTGATGCAACAGCTCTTCCCACCCGCGAAGAAGGTTGAGGGATGAGAACATACACGATTGCCGCCAATTTCCTGATTTTCAATAGAGGCCCATAATGACTGCTTCTTCATCACCTCTTAAAGTTGCTCCCACTCGTTGGCCACGTGGATCTGAATGGCGGCGCTGGGATCTGCACATTCATACACCAGAAAGTCGGCTAGGGGCTGCGTTTAGTGGAATTACTTGGGAGGAATACGTAGAGACACTCGAACATGCTGCAACCGCGGCAAAGATTTCCGTGATTGGTGTCACTGACTACATGACAATTGATGGATACGAGAAGCTTTATGCAGAAAAAAGAGATAATGGCCGTCTGACCACGGTGGATCTGCTAATCCCAAACATCGAGTTCAGGATGATGCCCAATACCGCTGATGGGAAAGCACTTAACTTGCATCTCTTGGTCGATCCATCTGAAGAGGATCATATCGACAAGATAAAGAAAGCCCTCAGGAACCTAAAATTCAACTATGACGGGCAACCTTATGGCTGCTGCCGAGAAGATTTAATTGCCTTTGGAAGGGCCCAGAAACCTAGTCTCACGGAAGATGAACCTGCCTATACGTTCGGACTTCGCCAGTTTAAACCAGATCGCACGGCGATAAAAAACTGGTTAGATAGCGAAAAGTGGCTGAGAAATAACTCCTTGGTTGGTATCGCGAACGGTAAGGATGGAATTAGTGGGCTCCCTCTTGACGGTTTTGGCGCCATCCGAGATGAAATCTTGAAGTGGAGCCACTTCATATTTTCGGGTAATGCCCGAGATCGTGAACATTATCTCGGTCGTAAGGAGAGCATGCCGAAGGAGGAAGTCATCCGCCAGTATCGGTCATTAAAGCCTTGCGTTCATGGATCTGATGCTCACGAGATAGAGCGATTATTCAAGCCTGATAATGACAGATTCTGCTGGGTGAAAAGCGACCCTACCTTTCATGGGCTGCGCCAAATTCTGTGGGAGCCTGAAGACCGTGTTCATATCGGAACTCTGCCACCCCAGCCCTCCGACCATAGCCAGCAGATTCGAAGTATCTCAATATCAAACAGTGCGGGCTGGTTTGCAATTGACTCAATTGAGTTAAATTCGGGACTCGTGGCTGTAATCGGAGAGAAAGGTGCAGGTAAGACCGCAGTAGCAGATCTTTCCTCTTTCGCGGCGGGATACCCAATGGACAAGAGGTCCCAATCGTCCTTCATTACAAAAGGATCTCTACATCTCTCCGGAATGACGGTTGAGCTTGAATGGGGCGGAGGTGAGCGAACAGCGGGAATTCTCACCGACACTCCGCTGAGCACATCAAGGCCGCGTGTCCGCTATTTATCGCAAGACTTTGTCGAGCGCCTGTGTTCTTCAGATCATGAGGGTACAGAACTTCAGAAAGCAATTGAAGATGTTGTATTTGCCAAGTTAGATGAGACTCAGAAAGAGGGGTATTCCTCGTTTGGTGAATTGAGGAAAGCGAGAGAAGCTGCTTCCAATATCCAGAAGGAGGCACTTCGTGGGGAGCTTGCAACCCTACATAAAGAGGTGGATAGACTCCGAGAAGCGATCGATCAAAGAGGAGCCAAAGTATCCTTCAAGGAAGAGCAGGAGAAGCAGGTTGAAGAGCTGAAGAAGCAGATGCCTGATGCCACTCAATCTGTTGATAAAACGATTTTGGAGGAGCTGGAGAAACAACAGAAAAAGCTAAAGGAAATCGAAGACAAAATTGCTGTCAAAAGCAGAAGGCGAAGGTCAATTGATGGTGCAATGGAATCATATGCGGCTATCAAAAAGAGCACCTTACAAGAGATAACAAAAATCCAGAAGCAACTGCGTGAATTCGAGGTTGCGCAAGATGTCGTGATGAAGCTGGAGCCAACTTGGTCGTCCGACGTTGTTGGCCTTCTTCAGCAAGAAATAGAAAATCTCGATGTAGAAGTTGCAGCGCTAAAAGAGGCAGATGGCGCGCCTCCGTCACCACCTTCTTTAGTCGGCGTTAAGGCAGAGATTGCAAGACTTAAAGAGCTTGTTGCAAAGGACGAGGTTAGCAGAAAGCGACTTCTCGACCTTCAAAAGCAAATTGCCGAGCGAACTGCCAATGCAGAGCGATTGGCTAAGGAAATTAAGAATCTCGATGAAAAGGTATTGAGGACTCTTGAAAAGCAAGAGGCTAAACAAATTTCGTTATATCTAGAAGTTTTTGAAGCTCTGTCAGCCGACAAGGCTGGTTTGAAAGAACTCTACTCACCAATGCAAGATGCGATCAATCAACTTGGCGAGGAAATGCAATTTAGTGTGTCGGTCGGTTACCAGATTGATTCTAAGGTTTGGCTCGATAAGGCTGCCAGGTTCTTTGACGGACGACGAGCAGGGGCTGAAGCTAAGCGGTTGGAGGTTGAAAGGATTGTCGAAGCCAGACTGATGCCCGCATGGAGAGCCGGCGACCTGGTGAGTATTGAAGCGGCCTTTAAAGAACTCCTTTCTGCGATGGACATTCCGTCGTTTCCTGAAAAATATGGAACCTCAAAATTGTCTCGTGTGGAGCTCTATGACTGGATATTCTCGGTCGATCACATCGAGTTATCTTACAAGATTCATTATTCTGGGACGGAACTCGAATATCTATCGCCCGGGACTCGTGGCATCGCTCTCCTGGTCCTATATCTGCTGATGGATGAGGATGATACCCGGCCGCTCTTGATTGATCAGCCCGAAGGAAATTTGGACAATTCATCCGTTTATAAGCAGTTGGTCCCATACATTAGAAAAGCGAAGAAGCGACGACAGATTATTCTCATTACGCATAATCCTAACCTCGTCGTGGCGACCGACGCAGAGCAGATCATTATTGCAACGGCAGATCGCCCAAGCACCCAGCCATATCCATGTATTCGTTACGACTCTGGTGGGTTAGAGCATTCTGTCCCCGGGGATAGAATGGGAGTTCGTGAAGCGGTCTGTTTACTGCTTGAGGGAGGAGAGGACGCATTCAGGGCGCGTGAAAATCGCTATTCGCTTGCGCAACTAAAAACATCATGAGCAGATTGATCCTACACACCGTGGAAAGCGGCGAGTGGAATACAAAGCGGGCTAGAGCTCAAATTCCGGGCTGCACAGCATTTTCAACTTCTCCAATAATTGTCGCAATTTTGGGTTTCCCATCATTTTCAAAATTTTGCGTCGAAATGAAGGTTGTGTATCGTTTGCCACCACTTTTGCTAAGGCGGGCATGTGAATAACGCTGCAACAACGACTTTCGATGGCCTTAACGCCATCGCGACCCACCTACGTGAACGGCTGGAGCAGAAGAAATACATCCTGCTATTCGCATTCAATGGCACTGGCAAGACACGCCTGTCCATGGCCTTCAAAGAGCTGGGTAAGCAAGGCGATGATGAGGAAGAAACACGAGACACCCTCTACTTCAACGCCTTCACCGAGGATCTGTTCTACTGGGATAACGACCTGGAGAATGACGCCAAGCGGGTGCTGCGCCTGAATCGTGACTCCCATTTCTTCGACGGCCTGCAAGAGCTGGAGATGGAGAACCGCATTGGCCCGCTGCTTGCGCGCTATGCGGATTTTGACTTCCTCATCGACTATGACACCTGGGAAATCACCTTTTTTCGGGACATGGACGCCGACGGTGCACCCATCCCCATCAAGGTGTCACGCGGCGAGGAGAATATCTTTGTCTGGTGCTTCTTTCTTTCCGTCGCCCAGTTGGCGGTGGATCAGGAAGAGGGCTCGCCCTATGCCTGGGTGAAGTACCTGTATATCGACGACCCAATTTCATCGCTGGACGACAATAACGCCATCGCTGTAGCCAGCCATTTGGCACAATTGGTGAAAAACGCCAATGGGCAGATCAAAACAGTCATTTCCACACACCATGCGCTGTTTTTTAACGTCCTTTGGAATGAGTTGAACGAGCGAGGCAAATCTAACCCTCTGCAACCCCTATTTTTGAGTGCTGAAAGTGGTAGTGGCACCTACTCCATCAAATACACCAACGAAATGCCTTTTTTTCATCATGTTGCTCTGCTGAAACAATTGCATGAAGTTGCAGAGTCAGGTGAGATTTATACCTACCACTTCAATATCCTGCGTAGCCTTCTGGAAAAAACAGCCACCTTTCATGGCTTCCGGAATTTCTCGGCTTGTATTAAGCAGGACAATAACGACCCGGACGGAATCCTTCATGCACGGCTAGTTAATGTGCTCAGCCATGGCAACTATTCTCTGTATGAGCCAAGAGAAATGCTGCCCGAAAACAAGGAGTATTTCCGCAAGATCCTGCGTGACTTCATGACCAACTACCGCTTTAATCCGGAGCTGTTTTCAACCAAGGATGAAGGGGCTGTATGACCGACTTGATTATCTACACCACCGAAGACGGTCAAAGCCAGATTCAGCTGCGGGCGAATGATGGCAGTGTATGGCTCAGTCAGCGACAAATGTCGGAGCTTTTCGATGTTAGCCCCGACAATGTCAGCCTGCACCTGAAAAATATCTACAGCGATGGTGAGCTAGTTCGTGAGACAACTACCGAGGAATCCTCGGTAGTTCAAAATGAAGGTGGTCGCGAGGTGCGGCGTCCGCTCATTCTCTACAACCTCGACGCCATTCTGGCCGTGGGTTACCGGGTGCGCTCGCCGCGCGGCGTGCAGTTCCGTCGCTGGGCCACGACCGTGCTCAGCGAGTACCTGCGCAAAGGATTCGTTATGGATGACGAGCGGTTGAAGAACCCCGATGGCCGCCCGGACTACTTCGACGAGATGCTGGCGCGCATCCGCGATATCCGTGCCTCGGAGAAGCGCTTTTACCAGAAGGTGCGCGACCTTTTCGCGTTGAGCAGCGACTACGACAAAACCGACCACGCTACACAGCAATTCTTTGCCACGGTCCAGAACCTGCTGCTGTACGCGGTAACGCAGCATACTGCTGCCGAATTGATCATGGCACGGGCCAATCCCACGGACAAAAACTTTGGTTTGTTGACCTGGAAAGGCGCTACGGTGCGCAAACAGGATATTCTGATTGCCAAAAACTACCTCAACGAAGATGAAATAGACACGCTCAACCGGCTGGTCGTGATCTTCCTCGAAACCGCCGAGCTGCGTGCTAAAAGTCGTATTGAAACCCCCATGGCATTTTGGCAAGCACGGGTAGGTGACATTATTAGCAGCAATGGCTTTCCATTGCTGGCCGATGCTGGCTCAATCAGCCAGAAGCAGATGGAGCACCTGACCAGTGAGCGCTACGCCGAATTTGATCAACGTCGCAAAACCCAAGAGGCCATAGAGGCTGATAAGGCGGATGAAGCAGAATTAAAGGCGCTGGAAGACAAGCTCAAACATCGGCCCCAGAATTAACCACTTTTAAGAAGATAGAATCATGACCAAAGAACAACTGAGCCAACTGGGCAAAACCCTCTGGGCCATCGCCGATGACCTGCGCGGAGCGATGAACGCCGACGACTTTCGCGACTATATGTTGTCGTTCCTGTTTCTGCGCTACCTCTCCGACAACTTCGAGGCGGCAGCAAAAAAGGAGTTGGGGCCGGACTACCCTAATATGGGCATAGAAGACCGGCGCGCGCCGCTGGCCGTGTGGTACACGGATAACGCTGAGGATGTACCTGCCTTTGAAAAACAGATGCGCCGCAAGATGCATTACGTAATTCACCCTGAATATCTGTGGAGCAGTATCTACGAACGCGCCCGTACCCAAGACGCCGAGCTGCTGCAAACCCTAGAGCGAGGGTTCAATTACATCGAGAATGAGTCCTTCGCTAGTACCTTTCAGGGGCTATTCTCCGAGATCAATCTGAACTCGGAAAAGCTGGGCAGAACACCCAAGGCGCGCAACGACAAGCTCTGCACCATCATCACCAAAATCGCCGAGGGGATAGCGCAGTTCTCCACCGACAGCGACATTCTGGGCGATGCTTACGAATACCTGATTGGTCAGTTCGCCGCTGGCTCCGGGAAGAAGGCCGGGGAATTCTATACGCCGCAAAATTCCTCCACCATTCTCTCGCGCATCGTCACGCTCGACAGTCAAGACCCATCCTCCGGCAAGAAGCCAAAGCTCAACAATGTGCTGGACTTCGCTTGCGGCTCCGGCTCGCTGCTGCTCAACGTGCGCAAGCAAATGGGGCCGCACGGCATCGGTAAGATTTACGGCCAGGAAAATAACATTACCACTTACAACTTGGCGCGCATGAATATGCTGCTGCACGGCGTTAAAGACAGCGAGTTCGAGATTCACCATGGCGATTCCCTGACTAATGACTGGGAGTTGCTCAATGAGATGAACCCAGCTAAAAAACTTCAGTGCGATGCGGTGGTGGCCAATCCGCCCTTCAGCTACCGCTGGCAACCGAATGAAGCACTGGGTGAAGACTTTCGCTTCAAGAACTACGGGCTTGCCCCCAAGTCAGCCGCCGACTTCGCCTTCCTGCTGCACGGCTTTCACTTCCTTAGTGATGAAGGCACCATGGCGATCATTCTGCCGCACGGCGTGCTGTTTCGGGGCGGTGTGGAAAGCCGCATCCGCACCAAATTGCTCAAGGACGGCCATATCGATACTGTGATTGGCCTACCGAGCAATCTGTTTTTCTCCACCGGCATCCCGGTGTGCATTTTGGTGCTGAAAAAGTGCAAAAAGCCGGATGATGTGCTCTTCATCAACGCCGCTGAACATTTTGAAAAGGGTAAGAGGCAGAATCAGCTATTGCCAGAGCATATCGACAAAATCGTCGAGACCTATCAGTACCGCCGGGAAGAAGAACGCTACGCCCGCCGGGTAGAGATGGCCGAAATCGAGCAGAACGATTACAACCTAAATATTTCCCGCTATGTCAGCACCGCCGAGGCCGAGCCGGAAATCGACTTGGCTGCGGTTCATGCGCAACTGTTAGACATAGAAAAGCGTATTGGTGAAGCATCAGAGAAGCACAATCAGTACCTGAAAGAGCTGAATCTACCAAAGGTGTGATTATGGGAACCAAGTTCGTTACCGATAACGCTGTTTCACTCTACACCGAGTCCTTCGGTGACGCGGCCCATGAACCCATTCTTCTGGTGATGGGGGCAATCGATTTGAGGTCTGCTTTTGCCTTCCTAGACAGCTTGAAGTTCGGCATCAGCGGCCTTTGCTATCCAGCTCTTGGATAAAGGCGTTATAGGAGTAGTCTGCAAAACCGCTGTCTTCACCGTCTTTGAGCAGTTTGCGCAGTGTGGTCAGTCGTGTCTCAGACTCCTCAAGCAGGCGCAACCCTGCACGGACGACTTCACTGGCTGAGCTGTATCGGCCACTTTTGAGTTGTTCTGAAATAAATGCATCAAAATGTTGGCCCACCGTAATGCTCGTGTTTTTTTGCATGATGCCGCCTCAGCAATACCAATAATTGGTATATTGTGGTTCAACAGGAATAACACATCAAATCAGTCCGCGGATGGTGAGTCGGGGCTGGTATTACTAGCCTTCGAACTTCGCGTCACTACAGAGAGAATTATTGAATTTATAGCACCTAGTGCTACAATTTAGGCATCAATAAAAGGAATATTGAATGCTGGTGTTTAAAAACAAGGCGTTTGCTAAATGGGCTGAGAAGGAAGGGTTGACTGATGCAGCGCTACTTGGCGCAGTGGTAGAAATTGATCTCGGCCTGGTGGATGCAGATCTCGGCGGCCAAGTGTTCAAGAAGCGGGTGGCTGTGAATGGCCGAGGTAAGAGCGGTGGCGTCCGTACTTTGGTCGCCTACCGAGTTGGTGACAAAGCCTTTTTTGTTTATGGCTTTGCTAAGAATGCCAGAGCGAACATCAGCGACAAAGAATTAAAGGCGTTGAAGTTGTACGCCAATGTCTTGCTGACCTACAGCGAGGCGGAGTTAAGGCAAGCCATCATTAGCGGTGCGTTGATCGAGGTAATTAATAATGGATAAATCCATCCTAGACACCATTCATGAAAGTGCAAAAGATCTGTATGAAGCAGGAGTAATGAGCGATGTCACCCTGCGTGAGTTCGATGCGTTGTGTTTGCCGCCAGTGAAAACGTACACTCCGGCTGAGATCAAAGGCATTCGCGAGAAGACTCGATCCAGTCAAGCGGTGTTCGCGGCCTATCTCAACACCAGTGTTTCAACTGTCCAAAAATGGGAGCGTGAAGTCGGCGGGAAGAAGCCCAATGGGCCTTCGTTAAAGCTGCTGAATTTGGTGGATAAGAAGGGCTTGGACGCGCTGACTTAAGGTTCTTTTGCCAACAGCCGTTACGGCGAGCGTGACGATGACGAAAGACCTGCATGACGCCGAAGCTATGAGGCAAAGGAGCATCCGCATGACGTTCGATGAATACAATGATTTCTGCCGCTCGCTTCCGGCAACAACGTACGTTGTTCAGTGGGGTGGCGCCCATGTGTGGAAGGTAGGCGGAAAGGTATTTGCCATTGGCGGTTGGGAAAAGTCCGATCAGCCCGCTTTTTCGTTCAAAACGTCGGAGTTGGATTTCGAGATTTTACGCGATGAGCCGGGATACCGCCCTGCCCCCTATTTGGCGTCTCGGGGCTTTAAGTGGATTCAGCAATACGAAGTACCCGAAGGTGGGCAAGAGCTGCTTGAATACTACCTTAAAGAGTCTTATCGCTTGGTGTCTTTGGGGTTAACGAAAAAGCTACAACGGGAGCTTGGCCTCAACCAAGCTTAGCTCACGAGGGAAAATCCAATAACTTTGTCGTTCAGAACTTGCCCAGTCAAAGGGATATGAACTCGACCCAATAAAACGATTTCAGTCGTGCTTGGCTTTATCTGGCAGACCCCCTGGGCTGCTTGTTCTAGGTTTGCATTTTCTTGCGCGGGTTGGTCGAGCGCTACCAGCAGCGTCAGTCGGATCAGTTTGTTTCGCTACACAAGCCGGTAGCTGTGCACCAGCTTGCTCACAATTCAAGTTGAAGTAGCATGGAGGCCGTGCTACCGTTCTATCATGATTGTTCATTTCAAAGATAAAGGTACAGAAGACATTTTTAACGGAGTGGCTTCCAAGGCCGCCCGGAAGGTGTGTCCTCAGTCTTTGTGGCGAATTGCCGCAAGAAAGCTTGAATTGCTGGACTCTGTTGCTCATCGGGACGAACTGAAAGTCCCTCCGGGTAACAGGTTGGAAGCTTTGTTTGGCGACAGAAAGGGACAGCACAGTATTCGCGTGAACGAGCAATATCGGATCTGCTTTAAGTGGACTGAAGCCGGGCCCGACGAAGTAGAATTAATTGACTACCATTAGAGGTGAGATATGGTCCGTATTCCTACACATAGACAACCGATCCATCCCGGCGAAATGCTATTAGAAGAGTTTCTGCATCCAATGCACATTACACAACGTGAACTGGCAGATGCTATTCATGTCCCTTATCAGAGGGTTAATGAGCTAGTTAATCAGAAGCGCGGGATTACGCCCAGTACTGCGCTTCGTTTGGCTCGATTCTTTGGCGTGTCGGCCGATTTTTGGCTCAACCTGCAAATCAGGTGGGATCTTTATAAGACGCAGCAAGCAGAGCAGGACGATTTAGCCGAGATTCAAGAAGTCACCCACTGGCAAAAAACGGCTTAACAACTCCATGCACGCAACAAGTGCAAGATGGCGGGTAAGGGATAATAAGGATGACAAATACCTATCACTACGCGAACGGTGATGCTGAGGAGGAAAGAGCTTCAGGAGTATCAGGTGTTCTTTGCAAAAGTTCGGACGGAAATTACTTCTTTAGGGTGTATCACTCGGACGATTCTTTTACGGACTACGAGCTACGTCATGATGATTTGTCTGTCGCTATTTCACAGGATGCCTTGGCATCGTTTTATCGGCTCCGAGACTATAATGTCCTTGATCATAGCCCCGACGTCTTGGGGTTGAAGCGGAAATGAAAGGATACGTGGCCAAGCACCCAACTTCACCCATCTGGCAGGGCGCCAACGCTTGTGCGACCATGCCCCTATAAAACAATAAGACATTAACGAGGTGTTGCGTGTTCACTGTGGCTTTGGTGGTTTGGTTTGTGATGTTGTTTCTGTTCTGGGTGTGCATGACGGTGTCGACCCTGAACAAGCGTCGGGTGATACATTGGGCCAGCCACGACCCAGCTTGGCAAGATGAGTTGGCGGCGGTGGCCGAGCCATCACGTTACAGTTGGGTGAAGGAAAATCGGGCGCGTTTTCCCGCCGCGCAGCAAGCACAGGCGACGTGGGCGGCGCGGGCCGACTGGACAAATATTGTGTTGATTCTTTTGGTTTGGGTGCCGTCGGTGTTTATTTGGATCAATCGTTAGGGGTATTTAATCGGCTTGTTGCGCAACCATTGCTGAGGCAAGGGCGTAGGGTGTATGCCTCAAAGCGCGCATTCCCGGCCTGCCGTTGAGCGCGGGAGGCATACCCCGACAGCCCATGTCGAATAGTGTTGAAGGCCATCACGGCCGATGGTCGTTACGAGGCCTGCGCATCGTCACAATGTCCGGCCACAAACTCGCCAAACTTCAGTGCTTCACGCGGTTCCAAGTAGCCGTCGGGGCGTTTGGTGGCGCGCAGGTGTTGATACACCGCGACCATCACTTTCATTTCTTTTTCGCTGTCGGTCGATACGCTGTCTAACTGCAATATTTCGCGGGTGACCGTCATCGCCATGTCCAGTGCTTTCATATCAACCACTTCGGCTTGGCGATACAAATAGCCCTGCCCGGTGGCCAGCCATTCCAGAGATACATTGGCGCGCTGGGCAATTTGGTTGGCTTTGCTGAGGCTGGGTTCCGAACCGGCGAGGTATTTGCGAATCAGACTTTCACTCAGGCCCACCTTGCGCGCAAAGGCGCTAGTGCTTTGTTGGCCAATCAAGGACGTCAAACGAGCCTGAAACGCTGCCGTATCGGCGGCACTGCTGGTCATGCGAAATGCTCCTAGGGTGAATGTGGATATAACCTTACTGCATTCGTTGCGCGGTTCAACTGAAAATGATGTGCATGCGGGTTGGACTAGGTACTAAGAAATCGTCGTTTTGTTAGCGACAGAAGCCACATAATGGTCTATTTTTACCACATATCAGTGAATAATTGTCATTGTGAGAATGCGCGAATGTCGCTACAGTAACTTCACTGCAACGCCGCTTAGGGAGTTTTGAAAGGTCGCGTTGAAGAGCAGTGTTACCTTATCCATTTTGCTGTGACCTAAGGTCAAGGGAGCATCCAGACTTGACGCACATTTCAGTCTTGGAACACGCAAGCACGTCCGAGCCCGCCGCTGGGCGTTTGTCGTTCATGAAAGGACGAAGAGCCCACCTGTGGTACGCCTTTCTGCGTACGTTTCGGCCGGCATGGGTTAAGCCCGATTTGGTGGTGATCACACGCTACCAAGATGTGGAAGAAATTCTGCGCCGCCACGACGACTTTGATGTGCCCTATGTCCGCCGGGTCAGCGTCGTTACCAATAACGGTCAGTTTTTCCTCGGTATGCGCAATTCACCGCGCTACGAAAGCGACATCGCGCAGATGCGCTTGGCCATGCGCCGTGATGACTTAGAACACCGTATTCGTCCCTTCCTATTAAAAGAAGCCCGTCACACCATTGCCGAAGCGGCGGGAGAGGTGGATTTCGTTGCCGATGTGGCGCGTTTGCTGCCCGCTCGGTTGATGATCCAATACCTTGGGCTGGGCACGCTGGAAGCGCAGCAGCTCAGCGATTGGGCGCACAGCCTCTTCCATTACCTGTTTGTACCCGGCATTTCTGCCGACAAAGAACGCCAATCCATACAAGACGCTACTATGTTCCGGGCTTATCTCGACGGATTGATTGAGCAACGGCTGAAAAACCGCCAGCTCGATGACGATGTGATTGGTCGCCTGCTCAGCCTACACCTCAGTGGGCAGCCCAATTTATCCGTAGAAAGCATCCGAAACAACCTGATGGGCATCATCGTGGGTGCCGTTACGCCGACGTCGAAGAGCATGGTGTTGGCGCTCGACTACCTGTTAGACAACCCCGAAGCGCTGGCGTTGGCTCAGGGCGCGGCGTTAGACGAAGACTTATCACGGCTTAACAACATCATTCGTGAAGCCTTGCGGCACAACCCGTTTGCCCCTGGTATTTATCGCGTGGCACGTCATGACGTCACCATTCGCACGGGCGCTTGGCGCAGCACAAAAATCAAAGCCGGGCAGCGCGTATTGGCGGTCACGCAATCGGCCATGTGGGATCGGCGTGTGGTGAAACGCCCCGGTCAATTTGAGCCGAACCGTCCGGCCCATGTGTATCTCGATTACGGTTTGGGTTTGCACGCCTGTTTTGGTCAGTACATTAACGACATTCAAATGGCCGCTATCATGCTGCCGTTGCTTCAACAGCCGGGGTTGCGTCGCGCACCGGGTGAGTTTTTGCAGTCGGATGAGGCTTTTCCGGTGCATATGCGTTTAGAGTTCGAGGGGCGAAGCTAAGAGCGACAGCGCTCGCGGCGCTTTTAGGTACTCCTCTACAATAAAAATAAAAAGGAGGCACGTGTGTCAAACATCGCTGGGAAGGCCTACGCCATGAATGTAATCACGCCACTGAAACCGTGGCAGACGGTGATTACGCGGTTGATTCACTGGGCGGCGGGTACATGGTTATTTCGATCTAAATTGCGTGGGTTGATTACGCTGTCGCTCATCCATTATGCGGGCTGGGCGGTAATACCCCGCCGACGTCTGCCGCATCTGCACCCTGAGCAGCCGCGCGAACAATTGTCGTACAGTTACTATTTGTTCTTCAGTAATTTTAATGGCAGTTGGGAGCAGTACGTCGACTCTTTTTCCACGGCGATTCCCGCCGGGCTGGACTTGATGTGGTACAAAAACATCGGTTACCCGAAGTCGGTGCCACGCAATCCCTTCCATGAATACATTCTGCACAACCAAATTTGGACCGACCACTACTACAGCGCCTACCCGTTGGCGGCCAGCAATGACGTAAAAGCGGCTTGTCGCTTGAAACCGAAGTTGGTGGCCTTGGCGCAGCAGGCGCGCACCGAAGAAGACGCGGCGGCTTTTGAATCGTTGTATCGACAAATGTTGGTCGAGGTGCAAGGTGACTTGGGCATCATGGAGGAAACGCCGATTGTGTCACTGGCCAATCAGGCGGTGAACGAGCGCCGTCGCCTCGAATGGGAAGACGAGGTGGCAGGAACGGATGGCGTAAGAGGAGCTTACGAACATGTCTGATCACGCGCAAGGCGCCACCAACTTGATACTGATGACACCGATTCGCAGCGGTGTGACCGATGCCGGTTGCAGTTATGCTTACCATATTCGTCAGCACTTACATGCTTTACCGGTGCACGAAAACAGCCCTTGGGCGAATGTGCCCGATACCTATTTAGCCCGTTGGTATCTGTTGGACGATGTGGCCTACCAGGGTAAGCCCGCGCTCGAAGACCATCTGGCCAGCCGCTATTTGGTGCTGATTGCGCACTTTCACGGCGATCGCGAGCGTTTCTTGCGTCATTGTTGGGAAAACATGGAGCCGCTGTTGCGCGAGCTTTATGACTTTGCGTGGGGCTTTGATGCGGTGGAAGATGCCAGTTCTTGGGTGGCTTACGCTCAGCGGTGCGTCATGCCGACCGGGTTCTTCTTCAATGGCTCGACCGGTGAGCCTTTAGCGGAACAGTTGAAAGCGCTGTATTTAAGGCAAGCTTTCACGCAGTTCGTGATGACGCACCAACACATGAAAGGCGCAGAACTGCAGCAGGCTTTTGTGCGTTGGAGCAGCGAGCATCAGCCAGAAAATCTGGCAGGGCCGACGTGGCGTCCCGGTGCGGACTGCTTGAGCAATCTGGTGATTCAAGGGTAACGATGCAATGAGCTATATTGATCTCAACGATATTCAGGGCAACGTGGTTAAACCTTACGGGCGCTTTGGCTACCCGGTGGCCCGTTACTTTTTTCTGGTGTTTACGGACGCCTTGGGCGCGCAACGTTGGCTCGACAGTGTGATTCTACACATCACCACCGGTGCGCCGTGGCCAGAGCCCGGTACGCCCGCCGATGTCCCTCTGCCCGATAGGACCCTCAATATTGCGTTCTCGTATCAAGGTATGAAAGCGCTTGGCCTGCCGCGTAAAGCACTGTCGGCGTTTCCCGAAGAATACCAAATGGGTATGAAGGCACGGGCGGATATTTTGGGCGATGACGGCCCATCGCACCCGCAACACTGGGACCCTTTATGGCAGGACGGCCCCGTACACGCTTGGGTATCGATGAATGCGCGCAGTCCGGAGATCATGGCGCGGCAATGTGACTGGCTGTTGACCAGTATTGCGCAGACGCACGGGGATGTTGTGTTGCGCGACGGTCATCGCAGCCCGGACGGGTCATTAAAACCGTGGCAAGATGCGGCGGCGTTAAAAGAAAATGGACGACTGGTACCGAAAGAGCACTTTGGTTTTGTCGACGGCATCAGTGACCCGTATTTTAAGGGCTGTGGCAGTCCACCTGAACACGTGATCGGTGAAGGCAAGCCGACGCGTGGCAACCCGGCGACGATGGCGGGCTGGGAGCCGCTGGAAACTGGCGAATTCATCCTTGGTTATCGTGATGAAGCCTGCGAATACCCGTACGCGCCCGTGCCCACTACATTGGCGCGCAACGGCACCTTTATGGTGTATCGCAAACTGCATCAAAACGTCGCCACATGGCGTGACTATACCGCTAAAGCTGCAGAAGGTTACGCCGCCGGGCAGGAGAAGCTGGAAGCCAAGATGGTGGGCCGTTGGCACAATGGCCCGCCGCTCGCCGAGTTTCCGACCAAAGCCGAGGCCGACGCATTCGGCGCGCGTTTGATGACGGTGCGCGCTGAATTGAAAACGGAAAAAGACCCTGAACGTTTGAAGGCGCTACAAAAAAAATACGCCGCCATGCGCTTGCAGTTAAAAGCCTTCAACTACGACGATGACTTAGACGGCGCGGCTTGCCCGTTGGGTGCTCATGTGCGACGCGCAAACCCGCGCGGTGCTTTGGAATTCGGCAACGAAGGTGCGTTTCAAACCAAGGGCGCGTTGGCGAATCGTCGGCGTATCTTGCGGCGCGGTTTACCCTATGGTGAAAGCCCGGAGGGCACGACGGATCAAGACGAGCACGGTATTATTTTCATGGCGCTGAATGCGAACATTGAGCGGCAGTTCGAGTTCGTGCAACAACAATGGGTGAACTACAGCAACGATTTCAAACTCAGTAACGAGCGGGACCCCGTATTGGGCAATCAGCAAGCGGACGCGCAAGGACAGCCCAACGGGCATTTTATGATTCCCGGAGGCGACGACACGCCGCCGCATTTCTGTTGCCGTATCCCGCGCTTTGTTGAAACGCGTGGGGGCGAATACTTCTTTATACCTTCTATTTCTGCACTGCACCTCATGGCGAAGGGTTTGGTCGACCCGACGTGACCTTCGTTACTGCATAGAAACACCGTCGTCGTGCTGGCTGATGTCGAGCTAGCGACGCCGGTGTTTTATCTGTGATAATATAACACCTACGAATTTCACGAGCTTATTCCGATGACGACGATGGAAAAGGTCGCTGACTGGTGTAACCAGCGCGGCGAGCGGTTTACGCCCAGCCGCCAGTTGGTGTTGCAGCTGCTGAGCGAACAACCGCATGCCATCACGGCGTATCAACTGTTGGACATCTTGCAACAGCAGATGCCGCAAGCGAAACCGCCGACAGTGTATCGTGCCCTCGATTTTTTGCAGCGCATGGGCGTGGTGCACCGCATTGATTCGCAAAACGCCTACCTGGTGTGTGATGACTTCCCGCATCGCCATGACGCGGCTTTTTTGGTCTGTCGTGGCTGCGGTAACGTCAGTGAAGTGAATCCGGAACATCTACAATTTGACCTGCTGCGTAAAGAAGCGGCGGAACGTCACTTTGTGATTGAACACACCACCTTGGAAGTCAGTGGCCGTTGCATCGACTGTCAGCAGTAAGGCTTTCGCCAGAGGAATTATGCGCGTTTTTCGATTGATCGTTTTAATGTTGAGCACCGCCGTGGTGAGCGCCACCCTATTGAGTATCAGTGCGTTGGCGACGACGGCCAAAGAACAGACTCCGCGTGTCGTGGTGAGTATTGCGCCGGTACACAGTTGGGTCAGTCAGGTCAGTGGCGACTTGTGGCAGCCTGCGTTGTTGCTGTCGGCACAACAGGATCCGCACAATGCTTTGTTGCGTCCGTCGCAGCGCGCTTTGGTGGCCGAAGCCGACTGGGTGATATGGTTGGGGCCGCAATTGGAAACCGGTCTGGTCAGCTTGCTGCGCCGTGTACCGAGCGAGCGCCAATGGCGGTTAACCAGTGAAGAGGTCGACCTCATTCACTATGAGTTTCGCGCCTCGGGCACCGTCTTCAGCCAAGAAGCCCACAGTAGTCGCGTTCCTGAGCACTTGGCTCAGTTTCACGACCATGGGCACGACCACGAATTCGACGACGTGGACCCGCATTTATGGCTGCATCCTGAGAACGCGCGGCGCGCCATGCAGCACATTGCGGCGCAATTGAGTCAGTTAGATCCCGCCAACGCGCGCACGTATCAGCGCAATGCAGCGCAAGCCATTGCGGAATTATTGGCGCATGAACAACGCTGGAGTGACCGCTTAGCGTCAGTCAGCAAGCCTTACGTGGTGTTTCACGACGGCTACCAGTATTTTGACCGCGCGTTTGATTTGCCGTTCGCTGGTTCGGTGACACTGAATCCTGAGCAGTTGCCGGGCCTGCGTACCTTGAATGAAATGCGCACCGCGCTGGAAGACGGCGCTTTTGGTTGTCTGTTTGCTGAAGCTCAGTACGCCGACCGCCTTGTGTCGACGGTAGCAGAAGGCTTTGCCTTGCCGGTGGGCCGCTTAGACGCATTGGGCATCACATTGGAGCCGGGTCAGCAGCAGTATGTGCAACTGATTGATCAATTAGTCACTGAATTTACGGCCTGCGATGGCCAGCCAGTATCGTAATGCTAACCAAAATCCGTATCCTTGAAACGGATCGTTTTCTGAACAGGTGCAGCTATGTATAAGCCATTTAACCTAATGATTGCCGCAGCCGCGTTGGTGTTGGCGGGCTGCGCTGACCCGACGACCGAGCGCAGCAGTGGCGTGGTAGCAGGCAGCAATTTGCAAGCTGATGAGCTGAATTTTGAACCCAGTGCTGAGCAGTTGGCTCCCGTCGTGACCGCTCCGGTGACGGAAAAGAGCGATCTGTTGGCGTCTGGAGAAACTTATCTCGAAATGGAATGGGATGAGTTAATACCCGCCGGGTTTTCATTCGACCCGATCATGGAAGAGATTGATCTTGATAGCTACGACATCACAGAGTTGGACGACTTCGACCCCGAAGCGCAACGTTTGTATCGTGACCTGCAAGCGTTATTGGCGCAGGTGCCTTCAGAGCCTGCATTGCAGGGTGTAAAAGGCCGTTTGCCGGGCTTCGCTGTACCGCTCGATTTTGACGGCGACAAGGTGTATAGCTTTTTGCTCGTCCCCTATTTTGGAGCCTGTATCCACACCCCGCCACCGCCGGCCAATCAAATGGTGTACGTCGAAATTGAAGAAGGTTTCGTGCTGCCCAGTCTGTACGACCCCGTCATCATCGAAGGTGCGTTTGACGTGGCTCGGTATGAGGATGACTTAGGGACGGCGGGCTACAGTATGCGGGCCGACAGCGTTACGCTGTATTAATTGAGCATGGCGGCTGCTTGAGCGCTAGCCACCAAACAATAAGACGTCGATGCCAAAGCGCCAGCCACTGCCTTCCTCAAACGACAAGTTGCCGGGCATCCAGCCCGCTGACTTGTAATGCCAGTCGGTTTGCAGGCGCAGTGCAGACAACACTTGCAGGCTGTAGCTGAATTCCACCGCCCAACCATCGTCTCGCTCTTCAGTAAAAAACTGCTGATCTTCCGGTTGTTGCCACCAACTCGCCCGCGACGTGAGTTCACCACCCAAGGTTGGGTAATCAATCAAGCTGACACGCGCACCGGGCATGGAGCGTTCGGCGTTCTGATGCATGTAGATGTCCCAGCCCAAGTTCAACCCGCGCCGCGCACGTAAATGGTGCCAGCCGAAACTGCGGCCAAAGGGCGTCGGTTGGAAACTGACCCGGTTTTGTTCCATTTCGCGCCGGTCTGCCAGTAGATGACCATCAAGCAAATTCAACAAGCTGAACCAAAACGCTGAGTTAATGTAGTTTTGCTCGTCTTCGCTCAGGTCATTCCAGCGCAGATAGCGATTCGGTCTGTCCGTGTAATCGGCGTCTGGACGGTGTAGATCATAGGCCCAACTGCGGCATTCGTAGCCAACGATGTCTTGCGCCAGTTCGGCTTCGTTACGCGGCAAGTTGTCACTGCCCCCTTCTCGGCAGTTGTAGAAACTGAAGATATCAACCAGCAAGGGAAAAGCTTTAGCTAACCGGTAGCGCGGTTGGGGGTGATTAAAAAAGCTGTCTTCGGCGAATTGCTGACCGATGACGTGCGTTGCTTCATAACGGGCTGTGCTGAGGCGCACCATGGTGGCCGGACTCTCGGCTTTAAGCTCGGCTAAGTCGGCATCACTGACGTCGTACACATAGGCTTTGCGAATGGGGGTATCCGACCAGAAATAGTGGGCTTCGGAGGCGCTGTCGATGTCGTATTGACGCATCAGATCGCGCTGCCATTCGTTCTGCATCCAGCGCATAGGTTCTGGCAGTACGAACAACCACATACCGACATCCAACAACGCAGGCGACAGCGCATTGGTCTGAAACTTGGTACGCCGCCAATGCTGGCTCAGTGCGTCATAGCCCTGATAACCCAACAGCGTCAGGTCTTTGGCCTGCTCTGGCGACGGCGTGCGCCAAAACTCGTAGTTCTCTGATGGCGGTTCATACAGCGTAATATTTTGCCATTGCTGCGCGCTTGCTGGCAGGGCCACCACCGCGGTGAGGGCAGCGAAGAGTCGAAGAGGGTTCATGAAAGCCATCAGCAGTTTGGGATACCTGAGTTACAACAGCGCTCATGGTACCTTGCCGACAAGTCGCCCGCACTAATACGATCGTAAAAGTGTGCGACGCGTGGCAAAACAGCAGATTATCAGAGACTGAACCTGCCGACCAATCCTTGCAGCGCCCCGGCATGCGCGGCCTGACGATCTGCACCTTCGTCGGCTTGAACGGCGGCCTGAAACGTCCGTTCAGCGATACTGGCTATGCGATTGATGGTGTGATTGATCTCCTCAGATGTATCGCGTTGTTGCTCGGCAGCGCTGGCGATTTGAAGGCTCATGGTCTGCACCTGATGCATGTGTCCGGTGAAGGTCTGCATGGTTTTGTGTGCGGTGTTGGCGTCGGCCAAGCTGTCTTGCGCTTGATTTTGCGCGTCGGCCATGACGCTGACCACCCTGTGCGACCCCTGCAACAGCTCGTCAATGGTGCGCTGAATTTCTTCCGTCGACGCCTGCGTGCGACTGGCCAGCGTGCGTACTTCATCCGCTACCACGGCAAAGCCGCGCCCTGCTTCGCCCGCCCGTGCGGCTTCAATGGCGGCGTTGAGCGCCAGTAAGTTGGTCTGTTCAGCAATGCCGCCGATGACGGACAACACATTCGTAATAGACTGCACACTGGTGTCCATGGAGGTGACAGCGGTGCTGGCCTCTTCTAGACGCTGATGCAAGGCTTGCATCCGCTGCTGGGTGGTCGACATCAGCACGAGGCTTTCACCAGAAGCCTGATCGGCAGTGGCGACTTCCTGATTGGCCTGTTCAGCTAAGGCGGCCACTTCGGCGACCGTGTGCGTCATTTCGTGCATGGCGGTGGCCACTTGTGTGGCTTGGTCGCGTAAAGCGTCGGCGTCGTGGCGTGTGGTGGTCGACTGCGCGCGGGTTTGCGTGGCGGATTGCTGCAGCGTGGAGGCTTCGTGCTGGATGGCCTCTATCATGTTGACCAGCTCACGATTCAACTGTTCTGCGGAGCGCGTTAATGCGCCCATTTCATCACGCCCCAAGGTCGGGAAGCGGTGACGCAAGTTGCCCGTTGCCATGACTTCCAGCGCCTGCATCACTTGGCGGAGCGGGCCACGAATGCGGCGTATGATCAAGCTGCCGAGCAATATTGCCAAGGCGGTGGCGACGGCCGCAATGGACAGCGCTGAATAGCGCATAAAGCTCAGGTTGTCGCCCACTTCCTGATTGAGTGTACCCGCGTAGCGCGCGGCAAATTCGGTCAAGGTTGCCATGGTGTGCAGCGTTTCGGTCATGTTGTTTTCCAGCACGGCGAGTGCTGCGGAATACGCGTCCGCTTGCTCCAAGAGCAACAGACGGTTTTGCCCAAGCCCCAGTTCACCGCTGGCGCGGTCGGCACCGCTGGTGCTGTTGTCGCCACGGGTCATGTTTTGCAGCTCGTCCGTCATGGCCGATATCTGTACCACAATGGGTTGGAAATCGGGGTAGGTGTTGATCAGGCGGGTAACCATTAAGAACAACGACGAATGCCCGCTGGCCCAGGCATCAAAAGCGGTGCGATGGCGGCGCAATGTCGCTGGATCAGCTGCGATGTCGATGTCTTTAATAATCCGCAAGCCGTTCAAGAAGGAGGCATAAAACTCCATCAACACCACGAGAGCGCCGTCGTCGTCGACCTGCCAAAACATGTCTTCAAAGCGCGGCAACAGGTCCGCTTCAATCGCCGCAATGCGCTCGCGTTGCTCGGCCATGCTAGCCCGCGGTATCAAGGTTTGCTCGTGCGCGACCATGGTGACGCGCATATCAGCGACCAGGCTTTCGATACTGACCATCAGGCCATCAATGCTTGTTTGGCTGTCTGCTGCGTTGAGTTGGTGCAGCCGCTGGGTCAGTGCTTGCAGGGTGGCATTGAGTTCGGCTTCGAGCGCGAGAAATTGCTGCTCTGTGTCGGCCAGTGCGTCGGCCGTGGTGCGTGTTTGGTATTCACGAAAGCGCGCTTCCAACTGGTGCAGTTGACGTTCCAACTGGTTGGTCTGCACGACGATCGGGTTCGCGTCTTCGACCAGATGATCGATTCGGTCACTGACGCGACTGGCGTTGTAGACGCTGCTACCAGCAACGGCCAGCAGACAGAACAGAATCAACGCAAAGCCTACGGCAATGCGCTGACTCACGGTGAGGTGAATAAATGACATGAGGACGACCTCGATTAGCTATTGTTGTTGTTTTTTTTGATCTTACGCTGTGTCGTGGTCGTCCTTGATGTGCTGTTTAGCGTCCTCGCTGTTCAGCAATCCATGCTTTGTACAGTTCACCGCTGCGTTTCACGACACGCTCTTGCGTTTCATAGTTGACGTACACCAAACCGAAACGCTGGCTGTAGCCGAAGGCCCATTCGAAGTTATCCATCAGGCTCCACGCAAAGTACCCGCGCATATCGACGCCTTGTGCCATGGCATCGCCAACGGCTTTCAAGTGGCGCTCGTAATAACGGATGCGCTGCAGGTCGTGCACCTCACCGTCAGCGGTCAGGTGGTCGTCGCCTGCCATGCCGTTTTCGGTGATATACAGCGGTGGCAAATTGGCGTAGGTCTGGTGCAGATTTACCAACAGCTCCGTGAGGGCTTGCGGGTACACTTCCCAGCCAATGTGTGTGTGCTCGGCGCCCGTTTGCGGCACAATTTCCGATTTTCCGTCGTTGTCGCGCACCACGTGGCGGGTGTAGAAGTTAACGCCCATGAAGTCGTTCTTCTGTGCGATCAGTTCCATATCGCCGGGAAAAATCACCGGCTTCAAGGCCGGGTGGCGATTGAAATACCCGGCCGGGTATTCGCCGGTCAGAATGGGGCAAATAAACCAATGGACATCAATGATGTCAGAGCGGTCGGCGGCGGCGATGTCTTCTGGACGATCGGTCGCGGGATACGCCGGTGTGAAGTTCAACACAATGCCGTGCTGACTGCCGGGCGCTAAACGGCGCATGATCGGCAAGGCCAAACCGTGTGCCAGCAGCAGGTGATGCGCAGCGGTGTAGGCCCACGCTTCTTCCTGATAGCCGGGTGCGTGTACGCCAATGTAATAGCCCAAGAATGAGCTGCAAAAGGGCTCGTTGAAAGTAGCCCAATGGGTGACTTTGTCGCCCAAGCGCGCGACCACCACTTCGGCGTATTCGGCAAAAGCGTAGGCCGTTTCGCGATTCAGCCAGCCGCCTTTTTCTTCCAAGTACTGGGGCAGATCCCAGTGGTACAGCGTGACGACCGGTTTGATGCCACGGGCGATCAGCCCATCGATCAGGCGCTCATAAAATGCCAGGCCTAACTCATTCACTTCACCGCGTGCGCTCATGACACGTGGCCAAGCAATGGAGAGACGATAAGCATCAACGCCCAGCTCTTGGAGTAAGTCTAAGTCCTGCTCCCACAGCAGGTAGTGCTTGCAGGCCGGTTCGCCATTGTCGCCGTTCAGGACGCGGCCGGGCTCACGGCAAAACGTATCCCAAATGCTGTCAACCCGACCATCGGTGTGAATCTCACCTTCAATTTGAAACGCCGCGGTGGCCACGCCGTATAGGAAATTGGGGTGACGAATAGGTGAGTCGGCAGGGATGTTAAAGCTCATAAATACTCCTGATAGAAATTACTTGACGGCGCCGGAGGTCAGGCCGGAGATCATCTGTTTGCTCGATAGTAGGTAGATCACCAGCAGCGGCAGTATAGACAGCGTTGTACCCAGCATGACCGCGCCCCACGGCGTGTTCGGAATGCTCTGTACGCTGCGCAGCACTTGCGTGATGACTTGCATTTCGCGGCTGTTCAGTATGACCAGCGGGTGCAAAAAGTTGTTCCATAGCATGACGAACTGCACGATGGCTAAGGTCGCCAAACCTGGCCGCAACAGCGGCAGCACAACACTCCAATAGATGCGGAACTCGCTCGCGCCATCCAGTTTGGCTGCTTCCAGCAGTTCGCGTGGCACAGAAGCCACCACGTACTGGCGAATCAGGAAGATACCAAAGGGGCTGATGGTAAACGGCAGCCAGACCGCGAGGTGGGTATTGGTCATCCCCAGCGCGTCGATCACCATAAAATAGGGGATCAGTGTCAGCACCGGTGGGATCATCATAGAGCCAATCATGACGGTGAAGATGGCCGTGCTGCCGCGAAATTTGTACACCGCGAGGGCATAGCCGATCATGCTGCAAAACAACAACGAAAACAGCGTGCCGAGGCCAGCGACCTTCATGCTGTTAAACATGGCGTTCCAGAACGGCATGATCTGCTGCAACTGGTTGTAGTTATTGATCAACTGGTCACTCAGGTTCAGTGTCAGACTGCTGCTGAACATGGTCGAGCGATCATGGGTCGACAGTATGGCCGACCAGATAAACGGAAACACGGTCACTGCCACACCCAGCAGCAGGATGAACCATAGAATCAGTTTGCCCGCGATATCGATACCGCGTTGGTAATGTTCGTTCTCCAGTACACGTAACATTTAATTACCCTCCAGGCCTTTGCGCCCAAAAAACCAGAAATACAGACCGGTAAAGGTGCCGATGACCATAAAGAGAATCCACGAAATAGCCGCTGCCGAACCCATGTCTAACCATTCCCACGCCACACGGTACAGGTAGTTGGAAATGCTCATGCCGTTGGTGGCTGCAGTCTGTAGGCCTCGGGTTAATACAAAGGGCTCTTCAAACAGGTTCATGTTGCCGATGATGGTCAGAGTGACGGCAAAGAAGATAAACGGCCGCATGAGCGGTATGGCGATGTAACGGAAACGCTGAAATGCCGACGCACCGTCAATTTTGGCCGCTTCATACAGATCGTTCGGAATAGTGGCTAAGCCAGCGGTGTAGATGACGATGTTGAAGCCCACGTACTTCCAAAACACCACGAAGGATACGGAATAACGGATCAGGCCGTTTTCTTGTAACCAGCCAATGGGCATGAAGTTGTTGATCCAACCGAAAGCCCAAGACGTCAGAGTGCCGTTGGCCAAGGCGGTCAATAAGTGATTAATCAATCCGCTCTGCGGCGAATACATGATGTAAAAAATCATAGAGACGGCAATGGTGGATGTGATGTACGGCAGAAAATACGCCGTCGTCAGCCAGTGCCGCGCCCGGGCACCCAACGAGACCAGCAAATAAGCCATCGGCAACGCCACCATGTGTTGGGGAATGCCAGACAGCAGCGCCATCACCAAGGTGTTCCACATGGCTTGCCACAGCATGGGGTCGGTGAACGCGAGTTCGTAATTTTCCAGTCCTACCCAACGCATGGAGGCGAGGCCTGCGACCGGATTCCAGTGATGGAATGACAGGAAAATCATAAAAAATATGGGAAATACGCCGAATACGCCAAAAATAATGAGGTACGGCGACACAAACCAATAAGGGGTGCTCTTGTTCCAGAGACGCTTTATGTTGTCGGCCTTGGCAGTATCTGCGGCGCGCACAACGTCGGAAACCTCTGGTGAGACGTCAAGGTTTCTACTCATGACCAAGTCCTGATGTACAAAGAAGTGAAAGAAAAGCAGGCTGATTGCTCAGCCTGCTTTGCGGCGGATTAGCGTACGCGGCGACGAATCTGCGCTTCTGCAGTACGCAGAGCGGTCATCACAGGTACACCGTCGTTCAGAACCTGCTCCAGAGCGGTTTGAATGACCAAAGATTGGGCAATCAAATCACCACGGTGCGGTTCTACCGCAGTCACGTTCTCAGCGATTTCGGCAAACATCTGACGCGCTTGCTGGCCACGCAGGAAGTCGATAGGCTCATCAAAGCTGGCGTCATTGTACGTTCCAGTGTGTGCTGGGAAGGCGGCAATGTTTTTGAAACCGGCCAACTGGTTTTCAGCGCTGATCATGTGCTCAATCAAAGCCCATGCTGCGTCAGGATTGCTGGACTGGCGTGGAATACCCAGGAATGAACCACCCCAAGAGCCATAGATTCCGCCAGGCAGGTGACTTACGCCCCACATACCCGCTGTATCGGGAGCCATCCAGTTTTGCAGGTGGCCCAACAGCCATGCGCCTGACATCTGCGTCGCGAAGGTGCCGTTTTTGAAGCCTTCGTACCAGTCTTCAGTCCACTCGCTGATGTTGCCATCCAAGCCAGAGTCACGCACTTCTTTTGCTAATTCGAAAGCACGTACAAAGCGTGGGCTGGTAACCATAGAGTTGCCATCGGCATCAAAATACAGGCCGTTGCCGGGCTCTACATTGAAGTTGATGTACGCAGCAGCAATAGCAGAGGCGTTACCGATCAACAGTACACCGTGCTTCTCTTTCAGCTCTTTACCATAAGCAATATAGCTGTCCCATGAAGACATGACGTCTTCGAGGTCGTAACCCATGTCTTCCATGTAGTCGCGACGGAAGTACATGACGCCAGGGCCCAAATCGACCGGCACGGCGTATTGACGACCATCACCACCGCGGCCTTGTGTAACTGCGTATTCAGCATAGTTACTGGCGTGCGGGGCGAAACGATCAGTCAGGTCAACGAAACCGCCTTGGTCGACGAACGAACCAACGAAACCTACGTCGATCAGTACGACGTCACCCGCGCCTTGACCAGTGGCCAAGTTGGTAGCGATTTTGTTGTGGTGGTCGCCGTGGTTGTTCATCAACTGTGACACTTTGTGTCCGGTTGCTGATTCAAACGAGGGCAGAATGCGGTTCAACTGACTGTCGTAGTCAGGGAAACCGTCGATACGGATGTCAGCGGCCATAGCGCCTACTGTCAATCCGAAGGAAGCCAGGGCTAGCCCAGCGGTTTGCTTAAGTTTCATGGAATGCCTCCAGGGTGTTCTTGTTGTTATCAATGGGTCTTTCTTTTTTTGGTATTGCGCGTTTTTTAGGTTTTCGTATCCGTTGCTATCGAGGGCAGCGTCAATAGGCACCTATGCAGGTACTTTTGCGAGCACCTCTATGGGTACAACGGATTCCCTAATAACCAACTGCGGATCAAACTCGTGTTGGATATCAAGGGTTCGCTTCGCGGCCAGTGCAACAGCGAGCTGACCGGCTTGCAGTCCCATCTTGCCAATGGGTACATGCATGGTGGTCAAACCCGGCTCTACATAAGCCGACATCACGATGTTGTCGTACCCGGCCACAGAAAGGTCGCCCGGTACGGATAATTCATGGCTTTTAGCCAGTCGAATGGCACCGTAGGCCATTAAGTCGTTCCCGCAGACCACGGCACTGAGATCGAGGTCGCGGCGCAATAAACGCTCCATAGCCAGACTGCCGCCGGGCTCGGTAAAGTCACCTTCCACCACTAACTCTTGCCGAAATGGAATGCCTGCGGCTTCTAATGCTTGCCGATAACCTTGTAAACGAGCGCGACTGTCGGCTTTATACAGTGGGCCAGTGATACACGCGATATGGCGATGGCCTTGCTGAATGAGGTGGTCGGTAATAACACGACCCCCCAATTCGTTATTTACGTGCACGCATTGGCCGGCCAGTTCAGGCACGAAGCGGTTGACTAGGATTACCGGGGTATCGGTGCGCTGGGTCAGTGCAAACAGCTCTTCATCACTCAGCGAGTCGACATGCAGTATCAGTGCATCAACTTGGCGCTGGAGCAAAAATTCGACGGCGTCGTTTTCATCTTCCCAGTTGCCGTGGCCGCTGGTTACGATCAGATGTTTGCCTAAACGGCGCACTTCTTGTTCAACCTGATGCATGAGGTCACCAAAGAACGGGCCGCCTAAGTCGCCCACCACCATGCCAATCATGTCGCTTTTGTTGGTGGCCAGTGCTCGTGCATTGGTGTTGGGGGTGTAGCCCAATTCCGCCATGGCGGCGCGCACGCGCTCTTGTGTGTCTTCGGCCACCCACTTATTGCCATTGGCGACGCGCGACACCGTCGCGACGGATACCTGAGCTAAACGTGAAACTTCTTTGATGGTGGCCATGCTGTAACCGCTTACAGTAAAAGTGAATATATAGTCGGTTTTTAGTGTTTTTAGAGTTATCTATGTAACCGATTACAGGTAGGTTAGGCGCTTTGCAGATAGGGGTCAAGTACCAAAATACTTTAAAACGCCAAAAAACTGTGCAAGTATCGATCAGAGTGCGACCGAATAGATCATAAAACATACGGATACAGCCTGCCTTCACAGGAAGCGAGGCGCTGTGTTTGCACTGTGTTATTAATGATCATGTAAGCGGTTACAGTCTCGCGTTTGACCAAAGCGTCAAGTGTGCGGCCATCGAACAATAATAAAAAATTTGCCCAATGGCAGGAGTGTGTAATGCAACGTTCTCAACGTACCCCGAGTAGGGGTTTCTCTCGTCTCTCTGGTTTTATGGGATTTTTAAGCGGCTCAACCAGTGCTTGGCTCTGTGTATTGGTCAGCAGCGTGGCATTGCCGGTGCAGGCTGAAACGCACGCGGAGCCACAAACGCTTGCGCTGGAGTTTTTTCGTCAGCCTGTCTCCTCATGGAGTAAAGAACGTTTGGTTGGCGAGGTGTTGCCGAACAATGACGGTGTTCGGGTGTACGACACCCTGCCAGAAAACGGGCCGTTTGATGATGCCGACCTGTTCCGTGCCGATACGCGACAGACTCTGCCGTATGGCCCTAAGAGACTCACGATTGATGTTGTGCTTGGGCCACAGCATCAGCCTTTGTGGCAAAACAAACTGGTACAGTTCCAGCTTAACGGTCGTGAACTGGCGCCGTGGGAAGAAGTCGGACAGAAAGATTTTGAACTGGACGTGGGGCCGGATGGCAAAGGTTTCTTACCGGCTGAGAGCCGTCGGTATCAATTTGTCGTCGACAAAGACGTACAGGAAATCCATTTCATTTCATTTATGACCGGTGGAGCGGAGCACTTTGATGTGACTTTTCAGGGTGCGAAGATAGACGTCTGGCCTGAAGAAGACGTGCGTCCACGCGATTATTTGGTGCGCTACAACCGCTTGGGCTACCTACCGGGCCAGCGCCAATGGGCGGTTTTAGAGTGGCAGAATGATCTACTCAACAGCCCTTTGCCATTAACCGTCAGTCGCAGCGGCGGTGCCGCCGATGAGCGGCAGATCGTGCGCCCAGCCAATGAGTACTCCGGCAGTGGACGACCGTTGGCCGTTGTCGACTTCAGTGCGCAGCAAGAACCTGGTTTCTACTCGATCATCGTGCCCGAAACCGGCGGTCGCACGCGCCACACGTCTGTGGTGTTTCAAAACCGTGCCCAGCCCACCGCGCTACAACAACAGCGCGACCTGGCATGGGGCGCCTTTCATTGGTTCAACAAGGCGGCTTACCCCGGCGCGCATGAGCAAGATGCCGCAGCGGTGGTGTTTGGCAGTACCGAAACGCGGGATATTCGAGGCGGTTGGTATGATGCCGGTGATTACGGGCAATATGTGGTGAACGGTGCGTGGTCTGTGGCTTTGCCGCTATTAACGCACTTGCTGGCACCGGACGCGGTAAACCACGAGATCGCACCACTGCAAGACCGTGAGCCGACGCGTTTAGCGGTGTTGGACTTGTTGCGCCAAGAGCTGGATTGGTTGCTGACCATGCAGCGTGACGACGGCGCGGTACACCATAAAGCAGCGTCGGCCGAGTGGCCATTGTTGAATTTGCCACCGCATGACGATACCAGCATCAAGCACATCATGCCGATCAGCAGTACCGCGACGGCGACCTTCAGTGCCGTAATGCACTTAGCGTCGGTGGCTTATGCGGACTCGCCCGGGATCGGTGATGCAGAACAAGCCGCACGGTATCGCCGTGCAGCAGTGCGGGCCGACCAGTTTTTGCGCGCCAATCCTGATCTGATCATGATTCAAGACCGCTACGACAACATTGAATACGGTGGTCCATACACCGACACCCACGATGCAGACGAGCGTTTGTGGGCAGACGCGGCACGGCTGTGGACCGCGCCGGATGCGGAACTGGAACAAGCGGTGTTCGCGCGTTTGTGGCAGCTCAGCTTAGAGCCGCGCTTGGGTGATCGTGTGCCGGATTGGCGAGATACGCATTTTTTAGCCTTCTTTAGTTATCTGGCCAATCCCAATGTGCACGAAGGGCGTCAACACGCGTTGTTGCAACGTGTTGAGCGGGCCTTTGTGCCGTTGCGTGCGCAGCAGCGCGTTCACCCATTTGGGTTGATGTACGCCGGGGCAGAGGATCAATTCGATTGGGGCAGCAACGGTGTTATCGCCACACTCGGCACGCAATTGATGTGGTTGTACGAACTGACCGACAACCCCGAGTGGCTCACAGCAGCCTACGACATGAGCCATTGGTTTTATGGCCTGAATCCGCACGGCATACAATTCACCGTGGGCACCAGCCGCTTTCAGGTGCAGAGCCCGCACTTTAGACCGCAGGTGTCGGACGCCATACGCACCGGCACCGGGCTGTTGGCCGGTGGGCCCAACTCGCGCGATCTAAAAGGTGACATTGCCGCCGAACCGTTGGCTAACGGCCCGCCGATGTTGGTGTATGTAGACCATCAGGAATCGTGGGCCACCAATGAAGTAGCGATCAACTGGCAGGCAGCTTACGCCAGTTATTTGAGCTTACTGGTGCACGCGTTTAAATAACAAAAAGCCGTGCTACGCAGTAGCACGGCTTTTCATTAAGTTCGAAAGGCTTTACTCAACTTACAAATGCGCTAAGTAACGACGTTCCAAGCGCTTGAACGTGTAGACCAGTGCAAACGTCAGCACGAGGTAGATGGCCGCCACGAACAAGAACGCGGTGAACGGTGTGTAGTAACGCGAGAAGATATCGCGCGCTGCACCGGTCAAGTCGATGATGGTGACGACGCTGGCAATCGAGCTGGCGTGCAGCATGAAGATGACTTCGTTGCTGTATGCGGGCAATGCACGACGCAAGGCGCTGGGGAGCTTAATACGTGACATCACCTGCCATGGCGTAAAGCCATAGGCCTGTGCCGCTTCCACTTCGCCGTGTGGTGTTTGCTTGATGGCACCGCGCAGAATTTCCGTGGTGTAGGCCGCCGTATTAAGCACAAAAGCGATCAATAACGGCACATAGGCTTCACGGAAAATGAACCAGAACGGCGAGTCTTGGATGCCGTCAATGAAGGTTACACCGTAGTAGATGATGTATAACTGAATCAGCAACGGCGTACCACGGAACACATAGGTGTAGCACCAGATTGGCATGGATATCCACCACTTCTTGCTGGTGCGCCCAATCGCCAACGGTACTGCCAACACTAAGCCAATCAGCAGTGCTAAGAATACTAACTGTACGGTCATCACCAAACCGTCCCAGTAATGCAAAATAGTGCGGGTGTTCAGAACGAAGTTGTCAGCCAGAAAATAATCTAAAAAATCGATCATGATGATACCACTCCCCGACTGAAGCGCTTGTTCAATGCCTTAATGCCAATTTCCGATACCGCGGTGAGCAGCAAGTAGATGACGGCAACAGGCAGAAAGAAAGCGAAAGGCTCACTCAACTGGCGCGAGGCACGCGAGGCAATCAGTACCATATCTTGCAGGCCGATGATGGACACCAGCGCGGTGGTTTTCAGCAGTACCATCCAGTTGTTGCCCAAGCTTGGCAACGCGTGGCGCACCATTTGTGGCAGCAGAATGCGTGTGAAAACCTGCGCGCGACTCATGCCGTACGCTTGTCCTGCTTCGATCTGCCCTTTGGGTACAGCTAAAAAGGCCCCCCGGAAGCTTTCGCCCATATAGGCCCCAAATATGAAGCCTATGGTCACGACGCCCGCTGTGAACTGATGAATTTCCACAAACAGATTGGGTTGGCCGATTTTCGAGCCCACATAAGCCAGCAAATTATTTAGCCCGATTTGGCCGCCGTAGAAGATCAGCAGCATCAGTACAAGGTCGGGCACACCACGAATGACAGTGGTATAGGTCATCGCAATACCGCGTGCGGTTTTGCTGCGCGACAATTTAGCAGAGGCGGTAATCAAGCCGAGAATTAACGCCAAGGCGAGGGACAGGAAGGCCAGTTGGATGGTCATCACCGCTCCGGTCATGATGTTACAACCGTAACCCTGAAGGCCAAGCCCAATGCCTTCCATAAAGGCTTGGCAATCGATCATTTCTTGTCTAGTCATAAAGACACCTTTTGTCGCCGCGCGAGCAGTGCGCGGCCAAACCGTTCACAAGAACCCGGCGTGTTCATACCGGGTTGTCGTTTTGTTTAAAGCATAATGTCGAAGTCGAAGTATCGATCCATGATGCGCTTATAAGTACCGTTGGCTTTGGTGCGGCGTAAGCCTTCGTTGAAGGTGTTCGCCAGCTCGGTATCGCCTTGACGGAACGCCGCACCGACACCTTGTCCAAAAATAGAGATTGGCTCGGTTACATTGTCACCAAATTGGCGGAAGCCAGAGCGGATGAGGATGGTTTGCACACCCACAGGCACGTCCAAAAATACGGCATCTATGCGATCGCCCGCGAGGTCTAAGGCGAGGTCGTCGGCGTTGGCGTAACGGCGAATTTGCGCCGTGTTGCTGTGCAATTCAGTGACGTAGGTGTCTTGAATGGTGCCGCGCTGTACGCCAATGCGCACGCCTGTCATATTACTGGCGTTAAAACTGTAGTTTTCGCGCACAAACCAGCCGCTGGGTGTTGTGTAATAAGGTTCGGAGAACAACACTTGGCGGGCACGCTCTTCGTTGATGCTCATTGAAGAGAAAATCACATCGTATTTGCGTGACAACAAGCCGGGAATAATGCCATCCCACGACTGAATGACCCACTCGCAATCCAATCGCATTTCAGCGCACACGGCATTGCCCAGCTCGATTTCAAAACCAGTCAACTCACCATCGGGTGTGGTGTATTGGAATGGCTCGTAGGGCACATCCACCGCAATCCGAACTGTGTCGCTGCCGCCACCACCACAACCTGTTAACAGGGCAAATACACCGCAGAGAGTAGCAAACGGAAAAGCTAACTTATGCATGCTATGTCTCCCGTTTTGCTCAGTATTTAGGCTTGAGGAACTGCTGCAGACGCTCCGATTCAGGGTTTGCGAACACCACTTTCGGGTCACCCTGTTCTTCGATCTGGCCTTGGTGCAGGAACAGCACCTTGTTGGAGACATCGCGGGCAAAAGACATCTCGTGGGTCACCACAATCATGGTACGGCCCTCTTCCGCGAGGTCGCGCATAACCTGCAAAACTTCACCAACCAGCTCGGGGTCAAGAGCGGACGTCGGCTCGTCGAACAACAATACCTCTGGGTCCATCGCCAACGCGCGCGCGATCGCCGCACGTTGTTGCTGGCCACCAGACATCTGTACCGGGTAGGCGTCTTTCCGTTGCGATAGTCCGACTTTCTCCAACAAAGCTTCGCCGCGGGCGATGGCTTCGTCTTTCTTCAGGCCCAGCACGCGACGTGGTGCTTCGATCACGTTGTCGAGCACGCTCATGTGTGACCACAGGTTGAAGTTCTGAAACACCATCGCCAAGCGCGCGCGCATCATCTGCACTTGCTTCATATTGGCCGGCACGCGTTCACCGTTACGCTGAACTTTGAACTGAATAGGGTCGCCGTGCACCTGAATGTCGCCAGAGGTGGGGATTTCTAGGAGATTGATGCAACGCAGAAAGGTACTTTTACCGGAGCCGGATGAGCCAATGAGAGAAATCACATCGCCCTTATGGGCCGTTAATGAGATACCTTTCAGTACCTCTTGGTCGCCGAAAGACTTGTGTACGTCTTTCACCACCAATGGGGGCTGTTGTGTTGACATGGATACTCCACTGTTTATAGGTCTAAATTCTTTAAAAACAGGTGGGCGCGTGATCGTCAGTGACCGTCTTCGTAAGCAAAGATTCACTTTCAGAACGTTGTAAAACGCGATCTAATCCTTTTGCGCCATCCTTCAAGGTCGGTGAGCATCGGCTTGCCGAGGCTCATTGGACAACCCCTGTTTTAGAATTGTTTTGTGCTTGTTTAGCGCATCTTGTCGCTTATCTTTGTTTCAAACCAGTACTAATGCAACCACCGCGCCAGAAATGTGCAGGTGTCTGTCGCAAATTTGAAGGATTTCGTAACTTTTGCGCACGAAAAAAAATTTCAAACTGGTATGTTGTGTCACTGATAAAAAAAGTAACCAGCTGTGAACCGCTGGTACGGATAATAGTATACGTACTAGGCGTATAACAGGAGAGAGCATGAGTGTGAGCAATTCCATGGAAACCGGTAACCTGCTGTTGCGCAACGCCGATGTGTACGCACCCGAGCGCATGGGCCGATTGGATATCTTGGTGCTGGCAGGACGTATCGTGTCCATGGGTCAAGATTTGTCCGTTTCTGGTGTGCCGGATTTGGTAGAACTGGACGCCACGGGGTTGCCCGTCACGCCGGGTTTGGTTGACTCGCTAACACACATCACTGGCGGCGGTGGCGAAGGTGGTTACAGCACGCGCATGCCCTTTATGCCCGCCGAAGACGCATGGACCAGCGGTGTGACCACTGTCACCGGTGCGCTGGGCACCGACGCTATTCATCGTACCCATGCCGATATGCTGGGGCATGCACGCTATCTGCAAAGCCAAGGCGTCAGCGCCTACATCTATTCTGGCAGTTACCATTTACCGATCAAAACCCTGACCGGCAGCGTACAGACCGATATTGCCTATATTCCAGACGTCATCGGTGTGGGTGAGGTTGCGATTGCGGATCATCGTGGGAGTCACCCTTCAGTTGAAGAACTGGCGCGGCTGGCCGCTGAAGTGCGCGTTGGCGCCATGTTGTCCGGCAAGAAAGGCGTACTGAGTATTCACGTCGGCGATCACGAATCAGGCCTGCGTACCCTGCACGAAGCCGCCGAACGTTACCCGGTAAAATTGAGCCACTTTTACCCGACCCACATCAATCGCCACGAAGCCTTGCTGGAACAAGGCATCGTGTTCGCCAAAGGCGGCGGCATGATCGACTTCACCGCCAGCAACAACGAAAGCCTGTTGGCCGACGGCGACATCGACAGTCCAGAAGCTGTGGCGCGCTCACTGACGGCGGGCGTATCCATCAGCCAGCTCACCATTTCAAGCGATGCGTACGCCAGTCTGCCCGAATTTGATGCGCAAGGTCGCTTTGTGCGCGTGGATATGGGGCGCCTCGACAGTATGGCCGATGCCGTCCGCCGTGGCTGCGCCGATGTGGGCCTGACTTTTTCCAGCATGTTACAGACCGCCACGCTGAACCCTGCTAATGCGCTGGGCTTGTGGCATAAAGGTCGGTTAAAATCCGGTGCAGACGCCGACTTACTGCTGTGGTCGAAAGATCATCAGGTGCTAGGCACCATTACGAGAGGCATTGTGCGACGCTGGCCTGCGGAGAGCATCTAAAAACTACTGCGCTGGCACGGGCGGTGTTAAAATGAGCATCAAGCGCACCGGTTACTTTTAGGAAACCCCTATGACCCAGATTCCAACGCTCGACATTAATCGCTTTCATACCGACCGTCAGGCTTTTGTGCAAGAACTGGGCGATGCCTACGCGGAGTGGGGTTTTGCGGGTATTACCGGGCACGGCATTGCACCGGAACTCATTACTGAGGCCTTGGCCGTATCGGAGCGCTTTTTTGCCCTGCCGGAAGCGACGAAATTGCGCTACAAAAGCTCGTACGGCGGTGCGCGCGGTTACACACCGCTCGGTGTTGAAGTCGCCAAAGGTGCGGCGCATGTTGATCTGAAAGAATTCTGGCACGTGGGGCGTGAAGTCGACGGTACACCACGTTTTCCACAGCTATTGCCTAATGCCTGGCCCGAAGAACTACCGGAATTTAAAGCTGTCTTGCTGCGTCTTTATGATGCTTTGGATAGCTTGGGCCGTGATGTACTGCGTGCCTTGGCCTTGTACCTCGGCCAAGACGAAAACTACTTCGACGACAAGGTCGACAGCGGCAACAGCATCTTACGGCCACTGCATTACCCACCGGTGATCGATGAAGGCACCCGTAGTGTCCGAGCGGCGGCACACGAAGACATCAACCTGATAACGCTGTTGGTTGGCTCCCGCCAGAGCGGCTTGGAAGTGCTCAGTCAGCGCGGCGAATGGGTACCCATCTCCATCATTCCGGGTACTATCATCGTGAACATTGGCGATATGCTGCAACGCTTAACCAATCACGTATTGCCCAGCACCACGCACCGCGTGGTCAATCCAGAAGGCGATGCGGCGCGGCAAAGCCGGTATTCTATCCCCTTCTTTCTGCACCCCAATCCGGATGTCTCACTGGATGCCCTGCCGGAATGCGTAACGCCAGAGAACCCGAAGCGCTATCCGCCCATTACTGCGAATGAGTACTTGGAAGAGCGCTTGCGCGAGATAGGCTTGCTGAAATAAGGCAGGCTAGCTATCGTAGGGCACGCGTTTCACACACCCAAACAAGAGGCTCATCATGTCCATCCAGCAGGTCGCCATTGTTGGCGGTACGCACGGCAATGAAATCACCGGTGTTCATTTGGTGCAGTATTGGCAGTCACGCCCGGAAGAAGTCATGCGGGGCTCTTTTGCCACCGAATTGCTGTTTGCCAATCCGCAAGCGAATCGGGTGATGAAGCGCTATCTGGATCAAGACCTGAATCGTCAGTTTGCCTTGGAAGACTTGAACGACCACGCCTTGACCAACTACGAACAAAGTCGCGCCAAGGCGATCAACCATCTGTTAGGCCCGAAAGAAGACCCGCGGGTGGATTTTGTGATCGACCTGCACACCACCACCGCGAACATGGGGTTAACGCTGGTCATTTCGGAAGACTCGCCCTTGCTGATCGGCATGGCGTTCTACATCAAACAGCAAATGCCTGAAGCCGTGTTGTTTTATGAGCCGAAAAACCGCCTCGACGACTACTTTTTGGCCAGTCTTGGGCGGCAAAACGGCTTATTGATTGAAGTGGGGGCGTCGCCACAAGGCCTGCTGCGCGCCGATGTGTACGACCTGACACGCCGCGCTACCTTGCACGCGCTCGACTACATCGACTGCGTGAACCGTGATGACCTTCCCGAGCTGCCCGAGCAGTTTGAAGCCTATCAATTTGTCGACATCGTTAAACTGCCCGAAAGCAGCGACGGCCGCCGTTGGGGCATGGTGCACCCGAACGTGCAGGATCAAGACTACCAGCCGATCAACCCCGGCGACCCGCTGTTTGTCACCTTCGATGGCAAAGACGTACTGTTCGAAGGGGCGCGCACGCACTATCTCGCCTTCGTCAATGAAGCGGCGTATTACGACCGCAACATCGGCGTCAGCTTAATGGACAAGATTACGTTGACGCGACCTAGCTAACGACTGCTAAACATTTATCAAGTATGCCTTCCGGTGACTGAGAAATATCGACGGCCATGGCTNNGCTTCTAGCTGAGCGAACTGGTCGCGGAGCATACTTTGGCCGTTGAAATAGTGGTTTTTCCGCGCCGTTAAGCGCGCCCATATCAGGTCAAAATCGCCTTTCAGATACAAAAACTTGGCGTCTGGTGCTGCTTGGCGTAAGCGATCACGATAGGCCATCTTTAGAGCCGAACAGGCGAGCACCAAGCCATTGTGCTGACGCAGCAGCTCAGCCAGATCCTCCAGCCATTGATGTCGATCCGCGTCGTTCAACGGCGTGCCACTGGCCATTTTTTGGATGTTGGCGGGTCCGTGAAAGTCGTCGGCGTCAAAAAAGGGCAACCCTAGACGCTGAGCCAGGGCTTCGCCGATAAGACTTTTCCCGCTTCCGGACACACCCATTACTATGATAGTCACTGAAGTCATGACGCTTCTCTTCAAAATTCTTTAGATTAAGTGCAGCGTGGCAGAGTGACGCGTACCTGATAGTGGCAGCCTGACTCGATGTTGCGAATGAGATTGTCCGCCAACAATTGGCCATCCACCTCAATGCGTAAGGCCGTGCACTCGGCTTGGCGGCGGTATTCAACATCAAGCTGAGCGCCGCGAAAATGCCGGATTACACGTGCTTCGTTCCAGTCTGACGGCAACTGAGGTGCTACCCTGAGGCCTGTTCTTTCTCCTTTGAGTCCCAGCAGCCCCTCTACTACGCAGCGGTAATACCATGCCACCGTGCCGGTATTAAACAGGTGACTGGAGCGTCCGGCTGTTCGAGGGTGTTGTTTCCATGCGCCGCGATAATAATTGGGAATGTAGACGGGCATCTGTCCGCGCCGCAGCAGGTCTTCCAAATCCGGTCCGGGGATCATCTGGCGCAATAAACGATAGGCCCTATCTGCTTCACCGATTTGATACAGACTGAAGATATAGAACACGGCGGCGTGGTTATACACCGCTCCGTTTTCTGCGGAGCCGGGGAATTTCTGGGTGACTCGGCCTACGTCTTCACGCATGGCGGTGTAGGCTGGTGCGAACATCTGAATGCCAAACGGTGATTCCAATTCGCGTTCTGCCGCTTGAATGATGCGTTGACGCTGCTCTGTGTCGCAAGTGCCTGCCAGGATGGCCCAGCTTTGAGGGTTAAGGTAAATCTTGCCCTCAGGGTCTGTGTGTACGCCGAATAGGGTGTCGTCGTCGGTGATGCCGCGCGCGTACCAATTGCCATCCCATAAATGGGTGTTCACGGCGAGATTGATCTCGGCGGCACCGGCACGAAACTCGTCGGCTAACGCCAAATCGCCTTGTTGTTCACAGATGTCCGCCCAGAGTTGCAGCGCATAGGCGCTGGCGACCGACAGCCAACCAGAAACGCCACGCCCTTGGTAGCCTACCATGTTCATGGGGTCGCACCAGTCGCCTTGACCGATGTAACTCAGTCCGCGCTCGTCGCGTGCTTCGAGCAACCAACGCATGGCGCGAGAAATGCGCTCGAATACCGTTTGTTCCGTGTCGCCCTGCCAATCTTTGACCGGTTCATTCAGCAGGTCGTAGTCGGCGGTTTCGTCCAAGTAGGCACGCAGACAGACGGGTAACCACACGCAGTGGTCGGTATGAGGCACTTGGTTGATGTATTTCAGTTCGGCATCCGGGCGCAGCAGAATACCGTCAGGCATAGCGCCGGTTTCTTCTTGTTGGCTCAGGGCCAGAATAAAGGTCGCTCGAGTCACTTCAGGTTTTAAGTAGCTCAGTCCCATATTGTCTTGCAGGTAATTGCGGGTTTGCGGATCGGTACTGAGCCTGTTGACGTCGCCGTGGTAGAACACCTGACGGGGTAGCCAGTTGTTGATGAAGCTGTTGAGGTCGGTGTCGGGCGATTGAATCGTCAGGTTACCCGTACCTTGCGACACGTAACGAAGATAATTGGCGCGCGTTGCATGAAAATCCGGGTCGGCAAAATAGCGTGTGCGATAGGCGGCAATTTCTTGGTCATTCTCTGCTGGCCCCAGCAGGAAGCGATAATTCTCGCGCTCTTCTGGGCCTAATTCCAAACGGTACTGCAACACTGCTGCCGGCGTTTCGTAAACGGCATCGCCACCCGATAGACGTTCGCGTTGAATGCCGTCCGGATGTTGTAGTCCGCCTTCCCCTTCAAACTCCGCCTGATTAACTTCCCATGCATCGGGCTGACGATCGTGCAGGAAGAACGTGATGTCCTTAAGGTGCTGGTTCTTAAAATACTCAGCAACCTTTTGGTACGGCGTAATGCAGTGGCCCAGAATGCCACCGAGATCAGGACGATAGACGCCCGATTGATTCATCCAACTGCGATAACCGAAAGGGATGTAAGGATATAGGCTGAGCTTACGCGCCCGCCCAGACAGGTTAATCACGCTGACTTCCCACAGCTCAACCACATCGTCGGGACTGAGGCTGAGACGCAGGAACACCTGTATGCCCAGTTTTTCTACCGTCCAACTGAGGTCACCGGGGCCAACGGAAAAACAAAAGTGGTCAGGTCGGGCGCGCACGGGTTCATGTGGGGCGGAAAACAGCGCACCGGTTTCATCGTCTTTCAGATAGAAAAAGCGACCGGGATGGTGGGCAAAATAGGGCTGCTCCGGTTGCATGAAGGTTTTGGCTTCAAGGCTGGGCCCTTGGCAGTATTTGGCGGGTTCAGGCTGCATGAACTGTGCGGTAGCAAAGCCACGGCAATTCATCTGAATCATCATTTTAGGGTTCCAGAGAAAGCCGCAAGCCTTGGGAAGGTCAAGGGGTGACAGTAGCTCAACCCTGGGTCCGTTGTGTTTTACGATGGTCACTCTTTGTATCCTCTTATTATTTTGGTACCAGTAGCATAAAGTTGTTTAGGCGCTACTTCGGCTTTTGATGCTGAAGCCTAAATCCAGCACCGGCGCGGTGATAGTTTGCCCGTTGATGCGTTGCAGCAGCATACTGGCTGCTTTGGCGCCGACATCGTAAAGGGGTATAGCAACAGATGTCAGCGCCGGGTTTATGTAGGCGGAGGCGTCCAAGTCATTAAACCCGCTGACGGCGAGCTGGTCTGGAACGACCAAGTGTCGCCTCTGACATTCAAAAATCGCTCCCCATGCCAAATCGTCGTTACAGCAAAACACGGCATCGGTGTCTGGGTGAGCAGCCAGCAAGTCGTTCAATAACTCGCCCCCTAACTTTACCGAGGAAGGGTGTGCGCTGGTCACCACGCGGGTACTGGAGTGGCCAGCGCGTTGCAGGTGGTCCAGAAAACCAGCCATACGTTTTTGGGTTCTGCGATCTAACTGTGCCGCCAAAATGCTGGGTGCACGGTAGTTGCGAGATAGGAAGTAGTCAGCCATGGCTGCACCGGCGGCATAATGAGATATGCCGACGCACATATCAAAAGGTGGGGTGTCGTCTACTTCCATGATCTGCACTACAGGCAGGCCGCTGGCGTGCAACAAATTCAATATGGCACTGTCTTCGGTCAGGCCTGCCATGATCAAGCCGTCTGGATTCTGGTGTATGAATTTTTGCAATAAAGAACGCTCTTGCTCCACCGAGTAGTAGGAGTTGCCCATGATGAGTTCATAGTTCGCCGGATTACAGACGTCATAAATACCGCGAATAACATTGCTGAACACCGCATTGGACAGCGAGGGGATGATCACACCGATGGTGTAACTGCGGCTCCCTGCTAGTGAACGCGCGGCTCGATTAGGCACATACCCAGTGGCGTCTACGGCGGCCAATACTCTTGTGCGCAACTCAGACGAAACCTGGTCCGGGTTGTTCAGCACTCGGGACACCGTTATGGCGCTGGTGCCCGCTTGGTTGGCGACGTCTGCCAGTGTGACTCGGCCCTTGCTGCGTTGATGGCGAGGTTCAGTGTTCTTGTTCATCAGAGGTCTTTCCCCACAGCGGTTTCGCGGCGCGGTGATTCGTGCCAATGCAGATGAAAATGCTGGCCTGCTGGCCGGTCAATGCGCTCATACGTGTGGGCACCGAAATAATCGCGCTGGGCTTGCAATAGTTGTGCTGGAAGGACTGCTGTTTTATAGGCATCAAAGTAGGCTAGCGACGCGCCAAAGGCGGGCATGGGCACTTCCGCGTCTACTGCCCGTATTAGCGTGCGACGCCAAGCGGGTTGTAAGGGCGACAAAATGTCACGAATGCTCTCGCTGAGTAGGAGATTGGGCAGATCAGGCTGCCGCATGAGTGCGTGCCGTAAGGTGTCGAGCAGGCTCGCCCGGATAACGCAGCCGCCGCGCCAAATGCGGGAGACTTCAGCAAGCTGCAAATCCCAGTCATGACGGGTGCTGGCTTGCTGCAGCATGCTGAAGCCCTGAGCGTAAGTGCAAATCTTGGCGGCGTAGAGCGCATCGTGAATGTCGTTTTCTAGCTCAACACTTTCAGGTGGCCTTGTAGCGCTGGGTTGGCTGTTGCCATACAGCTCCGCGGCGGCCAGCCGTTCAGGTTTGCGTGCTGACAACGCGCGCGCAAATACGGCCTCACTGATCAAACTGGCGGGGCTGCCAAGCTGCGCTGCGTTAATGACCGTCCAGACACCGGTGCCTTTTTGGCCAGCGCGATCCAGAATGCAATCCACCAGGGGTTGTTTGCTACCAGGATCCTGTGTTTGCAGAATGTCGGCGGAGATTTCGAGCAAATAGCTGGCCAGAGGCCCGGTGTTCCATTGCGCAAAAAGCTCACCGATGTGTTGGGGTGAGTAACCTAATACAGACCTGAGTACATGATAGGCCTCGCAGATAAGCTGCATGTCTGCGTACTCGATGCCATTGTGCACCATCTTGACGAAATGCCCGGCGCCACCGGGGCCTACATAGGCGGCACAGACGGGGTCGCTGGCATCGTTATTTTGTGTGGCGTGCGCGGCAATGGCCTGCCATACGGGTTGCAGGCGAGGCCATGCTTTGGCATCGCCACTGGCCATTAATGACGGCCCGAAGCGCGCACCCTGTTCACCCCCTGAGATGCCTGTCGCAAAGAAGGTTAAGCGCCCTGCGTAGGTGGCCGCTCGCCCCTCGGTATCTTGCCAGTCGCTGTTCCCGCAATCCACCACTAGGTCATCCGGGCCTGCCCCGGCTGCTATTAGGCCATCACACACCGCGTCTACCGCTGCGCCAGCAGGCACCATGAGTACGATGAGCCGAGGCGTCGGTAAGTGCGCTACAAATTCATTGATATCGGTCGTTGCTTTAGCTGCTGTAGCGGGCTGGCTCGACGTTGTTGCCTCCGCTGTGAAAGTGTCTACGTGCGCTTGGTTGCTGTCAAGGCCATAGACCATCATGCCATTATCGAGCATGTTTAAGGCTAGGTTCTTACCCATAACACCCAGCCCGACGACACCTACGGTGATGCTCCCGGTAGCGGTTTGTTGTTGTGTGTTTGAATGACTCATTTCAGTGCTTCCAGTCCGGTTTGGGCTCGACAGAGGCGTGCGTGCGGTTGAGCCTCGTGTGCGTACAAATAATTCTTGGTAGCGCAATCATCAATAATTGAGCTTTTAAGGCTATTTTTATCTGAAAATAGCGATATATTGATAGTGAGTCAACATAAATGATAGCGCTAACATTATTCGGGATTGGACAAGAAAGACCTTGTATCGGCCTCGTTAACGTAATGCTGTGCCACGTAAGTCTAAAGTTAACCCGCGTAGCGCCGACAACTTCTACTGAAGCAGTAAAAGTGCTTAATGGAGGTAGATAAGGATGATTGATCACTACTATGGTGCCTTTGCCGGCATAGCCAAAGAAGGGACAGAAAGACTTAGAGCGCAGGATGCTCAACATTCAGGCCGAGTATTGGAAGGTGCTGAACACTCGGCTGCCGTTGAAAAATTGCGCGGGTCGGCCAACAGTAATAGTAAACGCAGCGGTGTTGTTGTAACCATCGCCCCGCCGGAGCCGCCACCCGAACCCAAGCCTACCGTGCTCAACTTTAAACCGCAGCCGGGTGTAATGGTCAGGCAAGACATCCCATCCATTGCGGCTAACCCAGACCTTGAATTGCGTCGAACCATGGTTGAAGCCAAGGTAAACGACCAACCGGCCAACTCGCCGAATGTTTTGGAAAGCCTGCTGGAACTCGGTGCCAAACGCGACATTAATCTGAGCCAGAGTCTGGCCCTGCTGGGTGCGTACGATGGCGATGTAGAGAGTCTGACTTTGCGTTCACGCGTGGAAATGGGCGATGTTCATGGTATGCAGTTACTGGGTGAGCAGGTATTCAACAACCCTCTTAAACCCTCGCGCTACCACCACACACCGGAAGTCAGCTTCAGCCTACAGACGGTCGATGGCGGTACCATCGACATCCAGCTATCCATTGAAGAGTTTACCAACCATTCTGGCGGCAGCTTCAGCCACCAATTGGGCGTCCATAAAGGTATGTCTCGTACATTGACCTTCACGGTTGACACTAAAGGCCCGGTATCGCGGTAATCCTCCCAAAAATTAGCGGTGATCAGAAGTAGAATTTTCCGTAAGCTACACGCAGGGAGATTCTGCATGAAAAAGTCACGTTTTACTGATAGCCAAATATTGTCCATCCTGAAGCAAGCTGAGAACGGCGTACCCGTTCCTGAGCTGTGTCGTGAACACGGCATGAGCAGCGCTACCTTTTACAAGTGGCGCGCCAAGTTCGGTGGTATGGATGCCTCCATGATGACTCGGTTAAAGGAGCTGGAAGATGAAAATCGTCGGCTCAAAAAGATGTACGCCGAGGAACGTCTGAAATCGGACATTCTTAAGGAAGCCATTGAAAAAAAGTGGTGAAGCCGTCTCGACGTCGTGAGATGGCGCAGAGAGCCGTGGCGGATAAAGGTATCAGTATCAGGCTGGCGTGTTGGATCTTCAGCATCAGCGAAACCTGCTATCGGTACCAGGCTAAGCTCAACGATGAGAACGCTGAGATAGCCGACTGGCTGACCCGGTTGACCGACAACCGGAAGAACTGGGGCTTCGGACTGTGCTTTCTGTATCTGCGTAATGTGAAGGGCTTTCGTTGGAACCATAAGCGCGTCTACCGCATTTATTGCGAGCTGGAATTGAACCTTCGGATTAAACCGAAGAAGCGCTTGATGCGCGAAAAGCCAGAGCCTTTGGCAGTGCCAGAAGCCATCAACGACAGTTGGTCAATGGACTTCATGCACGATCAGCTCAGTGATGGTCGCAGCTATCGACTCTTCAATGTCATTGACGATTTTAATCGTGAGGGATTGGGTATCGAAGTTGGTCTTTCCTTGCCTGCGGAGCGCGTAATACGGGCCTTAGATCAAATCATCGAATGGCGAGGCAAGCCAAACTCGATTCGCTGTGATAATGGGCCGGAGTACATCAGTGACAAGCTGGCCGCATGGGCGCACAAGCACGGCATAACGTTGGCGTTCATCCAGCCTGGCAAGCCTCAACAGAATGCCTATGTCGAGCGCTACAACCGTACCGTGCGCTATGATTGGCTAGCCCAGTACTTGTTTGACAGTACTGAAGAAGTCCAAGACTATGCGACGCGTTGGCTCTGGCACTACAATAACGAGCGTCCCAATATGGGGCTTGGAGGGATAACCCCTCAACAGAAGTTGGCCTTGGTGGCCTAAGCTCTACTTCTGAGCCCGCTTATAAATGGGAGGATTACCTCGCAAGCAGCTTGGGAAGGGCTGGCACCCATCATGGAAAAACTGGATGCCATGATTAATACCTTCAATACCGATCAGGTGCTGCGGCAAAGTGACGTGGATTCTTTTAATAGCCAGATGACAGAGCGGCAAGACCTGTTCAGCTCCGCACAGCTTAGTTTGAGCATGGAGCTAAGTGAGGCAATGTACAGAAAGATTCAGATCAACAGCTACCAAGGAAGCTCGTTTGTAAGCACGGACGAGAAAGCAATGGATGTTTTTTTTCGTACAGGGGTTGGCTTGGCGTCATTTACCATGGGCATCGTCAATGAAGATTATGATATAAAATCTTACATTGATCTTCTTGAAAATAATCCCAAAGGGTTTTACTTACCGGCCATATCAAGTAGTTGGGATACAGAGTATGACAATCTGATCCGCTTTATGCACTCCTTCCTTGAACCTTAGGGTACCTCTGAATTAATCGCTGGTTTCCGCTAGAATATCCACCATCATCATAGCAAGAAGATGCCAATGGATCAGCTTAGTTTCAGTGACGCTGAGTATCAGCGCAAACGCCGTCCCACTCGCCGTGAAAAGTTCCTCGCCGAGATGGATCAATTGGTTCCTTGGAAGAAGCTAGAAAAGCGGTTGGCACAACCGTATCCAAAAGGAGAGCGTGGGCGTCCGCCGTATCCCTTGAGTGTCATGCTTCGCATTCACTGCATGCAGCTTTTCTACAACTTGAGCGATCCTGCCATGGAAGATGCCTTGCTCGAAATTGATTCCATGCGTCGCTTTGCTGGACTAAACCTGTCGAGCCGTTTGCCTGATGAAACCACCATCCTTAACTTTCGTCGGTTTCTAGAGAAGCATAATTTAAGCAAAGTGATTTTCGACACCATCATCAGCGCCCCTAGCTCGACCAAGAACAAAGAGAAAACGCGAGACCCTGTAATGCATCAAACCAAGAAAGGCAATGAATGGCACTTTGGCATGAAGATGCACATCGGTGTAGATGCGGCCACGGGTGTGATCCATCGCCTTGAAACAACCGCCGCCAATGCCCATGACCTTGAACCTTCAGACAAACTCTTCCATGGCAGCGAAGAATACATCTTTGCCGATGCGGGCTATCAAGGCATGGCCAAAAGGCCTGAACATAATGAGCGTACTGCCTAACCGGATCACTAGTAATCAGTATATCAAAAAGCGAGCCGTTTTAGGCATTATTGGGTGACACTGATATTTTTAAAATCATTGTCGCTGACGGCAGGGATTGAAAATGATTAATTCAGAGGTTCCCTAATCCTTTTTCCGGGTCTAGCTTCTTGAGCATTCCCGAAATGTCTTTTGCGGATTGTTTAATACTACGAGGTCCAAGGCCAGAAGAATTAGCCGTTCCTAAAAGCATCGCAAAATATTCATACGGCCGGGCGAACAGTGTTCCCGGCTATGGGACCCGTTAGGCCCCCAGTCCTCATCTTTCGAACAGATAGCAGCCGCGCTGCCAGACCCAATTGCACCGCCGGCTGCACACCCACCTGCCACCACAGTGGCTCCCGTTACCATGCCGCCACCACCTATTGCTGCAAGCGAAGCATTCGATAATGCTGCACCGGATAGTGTGCTGATGGTAGTGCCAGTGCTAGCGGCGCCCAGCAATCCTGTGGACCCAGCGACCGCAGCAATTTTGCCGGCGTACAACCAACCAACGCCACCAGTCAGAACACCTCTGAGTTGGTGGGCATCTTTTACGTTTTCCAATCAGGTGTTTTTTGACTTATCGCTGTTATTCCACCTGCAACCAGCGACCGTTGCGCTCGACGAATCGCACCTTAACCAGGTCAGTGGATCGCCCACCTAAGCCGTAGAAATTAACTTCAGTGTCGGCGAAAAATCGACATTCAAAAATGCCACGTTCGGACGTCTTATCACAGCCATCGAAATCGACCGAATGTACGGTTCCGTCCATCCACGCGATCTGCTGCTTCAGCGATTGGGAAACTTGACCCAATACTTCAGATTCGTTGGGTCCACCGCCGCAACCGACCAGAGTCACTGCCAAAATAAGAGAGAGTCTTGTAAGAGCAATTTTCATGTTACTACTTCCTTTGGTGATAATGCCGTTTAGATACTAATGGAATGATTCTGTTGTCTCGGATCCTTGGTCTCTTGCTGGCGTACACGCTCAGCCTTTATTCGGTTCATGCCCGGATTGTTGTTTGTCTTCCCGTCGATCATTATTGAACTCCTGATCACATTCGTTGCTGTTGATACTGGACTAGCTACACTGGATGCCATGATTGTCCCCTTCTAAGCCGATATTATTAATTCACCACATATTACACGGTTGCGCTTCCCGCCTTATGACGGGAAGCTATGGTGTGTCATTGATGCAGGAAGTGCTGGCCTGACACTTCGATGATAGAGATTGCCATGCGACCAGGCAATCGTCGCAAGCTGGACAAAGACTCCAGTGACGAAAAAATTGAACACATAAAAGCGGGCACCCGTGCGAAGGTTGAACACCCGCTCCGCATCTTTAAGTGTGTCTTTAACTACGCCAAGGTGCGTTACCGTGGTTTGGCGAAGAATACCTGTCGTCTGTTGTTCATGGCAGGCTTGGTGAACTTACTGAGGATGAAAAAAGCTTGTTGGCGTAAGGCCACTGCGCCTGAAAACCGCCAATTCGGCTATAAATTAGCCAAATTGGTCAAGAAAAAGGGCCGATTTTGGCATTTTAGGGTGACGTTGTTTTTTTAAAAGCGCTGTCGCTGATAGCAGGGATCCGAAAATGATTAGTTCAGAGGTTCCTTAGCTCCATTAAATAGCTCCTTATATAATATGTCAGAACCTAACTGAGTCGTCAGGTGCATCAATTTTTAGATGACAATTCTGCATGTGTCAAGAACATTCCTTGTTCAATCTAATACCATTCATCCACGCCGATGCGGTCGATCCAATCCCAACGCTGGGCCTTTAGGCACCACATGTGTGGGGTTAATGGTGTCGTGACTGTAGTAATAGTGGCGCTTAATGTGCGTCAGATCCGTTGTTGCGGCCACGCCCGGCTGTTGATACAGCTCACGTAAGTACTCACTCAGGTTCGGGTAGTCCTCAATGCGGTGTAGGTTGCACTTGAAGTGACCCACGTACACGGCGTCGAACCGGACTAGGGTAGTAAACAAACGCCAGTCGGCTTCGGTGATCTGTGCGCCTGCTAAATAACGTCGTTCACCCAACAAACCATCGAGCCACTCTAAACTGTCGAACAACGCCGTGAAGGCTTCTTCATACGCAGCTTGCGTGGTCGCAAAACCTGACTTGTACACGCCGTTGTTGACGGTGTGGTAAACCCGTTCGTTGATGGCGTCGATCTCGGTGCGTAGCGCTTCCGGGTAAAAATCCAAGGTGTTACCGGTCAGCTCGTTGAAGGCGCTGTTGAACATGCGGATGATTTCCGCCGATTCGTTGCTGACGATGGTGTTGCGCTGTTTGTCCCACAACACCGGTACTGTAACCCGGCCACTGTAGTCGGGACGCACGCGGGTATAGACTTGATGCAAAAAGTCGTAACCGAACAGGTTGTCGCCCACCGGGGTGCTGGAATCCAGTTCCGGGCCGGAGAATTCCCAACCATTGCTCAGCATGTCGGGGTGCACGGCGGATACACCGATGTGTTCGTCTAAGTCTTTGAGGTGGCGAAAAATAAGGGTGCGGTGCGCCCACGGGCACGCCATGGAAACGTATAGATGGTAACGCCCGGATTCGGCTTTGAAACCAGCGTCTCCCGTAGGGCCAGCGCTACCGTCAGCGGTTACCCAGGAACGGAATTGCGCGTCTTCGCGCACGAATTTACCACCGTTTTTGCTGGTGTCGTACCATTCGTCGTGCCATTGACCATCGACCAATAAGCCCATGTCTTTCTCCTATAGGGTCGAGGCTTGCCCCCGACAATTGAATTGTGTGACGTTATTATGACGTACCGCCACGCGCATTAAAGCGGAAGTATCTGAACGCGCTCTTCAAAAAAAGTGAATGTCTTGCGCGCAGCGAAAGAGAAACGACTGTATGCGCTTTGTGGCCTCATGGCAAAGCAGCTATAGTACAGGGATTCACGAAGCAGGGTCGCAACATGCGTTATTACCACCCCGACATTCAACCGTATCGCACACATCATTTGCCAACGGGTGATGGACACCAGTTGTGGGTGGCGGAAAGCGGCAATCCCGATGGTATTCCCGTGTTGGTGCTGCACGGCGGGCCGGGTTCGGGCAGTGGAGATCGTGACCGGGGCTTCTTTGACCCGCGCCAGTATCGCATCATTCAAACCGATCAACGCGGCTGTGGCCGCTCGACCCCTCATGGCAGTTTAGATCAGAATACGCCGCAGCATTTGGTGGCGGATTTAGAGTTAATACGCCAGCATCTGGGAGTGGATCAATGGGTGTTGTTTGGCGGCTCGTGGGGGTCTACCCTGGCGTTGCTGTACGGGCAAAGCCATCCGGACGTCGTGTTGGGCTTTATTTTGCGCGGTATTTTTCTCGGCCGCCAGGAAGAAATGGACTGGCTCTATGGCGGCGCGGCCGGGCGAATTTTCCCTGAGCATTGGCAAAAGTTCAGTGCTGCCGTTGATAACGCCCGCCCTCTTTTGCAGGCGTATCACGTCAAGCTGACGGGTAATGACGAATTAGAAGCTTTGCGCTTGGCGAAAGCGTGGGCCGCATGGGAAGGTTTGATTGCGACCTTAAAACCCAGCCCGAAAACTGTTGCCGGACTGATCAACCCGCACACGGCGTTGTCGATGGCGCGCATTTCGGCGCACTATTTTGTGCACGACTGCTTTATGCGTCCCAATCAACTGCTGGAAGACTTACCCAACATTCTTCATCTGCCCGCCATCTTGGTACACGGCCGTTACGACATGATTTGCCCGATGGACAACGCGTGGACGCTGAAACAGCATTGGCCCGAAGCGCGCTTGGAGATCATCCGCGAGGGCGGTCATTCCGCACACGACCCGGCCATTGCCGATGCGCTGCTGCGCGCCACCGATGAAATGGCGCATTTAATGGGTGTGCCGGATCGCAGTGCCTAAAATGGCTGGTACACTAAAACGCCCATGACTGAATCCGCTGCTGCATCGCTGTTGCCCCCTCGCCGCACGCTGTTGCTCTGTGGTCCCGACGCGTGGACGACGCAACAGTGTGAGGGTTTGTCGGGTCAAAATGGCTTAGCCGTTGGGTTGTCATTACCCGGTTTTACGTCGCTGGCGGCGCGTCAGGTGCACCGCGTGTTGGGGCAAAGTTTCGATACGTTGGTACTCGACTGGCGCTCCGGTTGGAACACCAATCATCTCAGTGCGGTCAGCGGCACGCTGCGTGCCGGTGGCGTACTGATCATCCTGCTCGCCGAACCCGATGTTTGGGACGAACGCTACGCATGGACTGATACAGCCGATACCTCGCCGTCGCGCTTGTTTCCTTTCTGGCTGGACCAAATGCGCCACCACGGCGCGCATTGGCACACACCGGACAATCCGCCTTTACCGGTTGATTTGCTGCCGACCGCGTCGGATCAGCCATTGCCGGTTGACCCGCAAGCCCTTGCTGAACAACAAGCGGTGGTTGATGCCATTGTTGGTCTGCCGCAAGCGCACCAGCATCATATGTTGTTAACGGCCGGGCGCGGCCACGGCAAAAGCATGGCCTTGGCGCTGGCCGCCTTGCAGTGTGCCGAGACACTCGACGTGGTGTTGCTGGGGCCTTTGGCAGCGCATGTGGATTTGTTGCGCGGCTATATCGACCAATTGATGCCCCGTTTTGCCGATTCTGATGCCGATAAAGAACAACGTCGCGCGCGTCTCACACTCTGCACGTGGGATACCTTACCCACTGAATGGCCGCAAGACGCATTGCTGCTGGTGGACGAAGCGGCCATGTTTGGCTTGCCGCGCTTGCGTCAACTGGCCAAACAAGCCCGTTGGCGCGTGTTTGCCACCACGACGGATGGTTACGAAGGCAGCGGGCAGGGGTTTCGTTTGCGCTTTTTGCCGTGGCTGCGCCGTCAGCGTGGCGGTACTCTGGTTTGCCAGTTGAATCACCCCATGCGCTGGTCAGCGAATGATCCGGTCGCGCAGCAGCTGCATGCGAGCTTGATGCAGACGCAGCGTTGGCCGGAGCTTTCTGCATCTGCACTCACCCCATTACGTATTGAGCCGCTCAGCGCCAGCCAGTTGTTGGACGATGCAGATTTACGTGCGCAATGGGTGGCCCTGTTGACGGCGGCGCATTATCAAACACGGCCCGACGATGTGCGCCAAGCGCTGGATGACCCAAGCGTGCAGCAGCGTGCGTTATGGTGCGGTGATCAACTGGCCGGATTGTGTCTGACCCTGGACGAGCCACCGTTATCCCCCGAACTGACAGACGCCGTATGGCGTGGCGCGCGCCGCCCGGCTGGACAACAAGCGAAACAAAGCATGGTCGGACAGTTGGGCTGCCACGCCGCCGGACAGTGGCATGGCGTACGTATTTGGCGGCTGGTCGTGCACCCTGATGCGGTGCGTCAGGGTTGGGGCCGTCAACTGGTCGCCGATGTGATCAAAACCGCTACAGAAGCCGGGTACGATTACGTCGCAACCAGTTATGGCATGACCGAAGAATTGCTGCAGTTTTGGCACTGTGCTTTCGTTGATTCTGCTGATTCTGCTCGCTGGCACCTGGTGCGCATCGGCCAGCAGGAAGACGCCGCGAGCGGCGCACGGTCTGCTCTGTCGGTGTACCCGTTGCAGCCCTCAGTGGCGGCCTGGGCAAGCACCGCAGAACACACATTGGCAGCTTGGTTGCCTGAACAACACGAGTACAACACCGCTTTCAACGACGACTTGCTGTGGTCCTTGTTACGCGCCTTGCCGCCACCTAAACTCCCTGCGTTCGAGCAACAACGCATCCGGCATTGGTGCGCCAGTCAGCAACCGGTGAGTGCGCTGCGACCCGCTTTAGCGCGCGCGTTTTGGGCTGCGGCTCAGCAGTCCGAATTGCCGGGTTGGCCAACGGACGAGCGCCTAGCCGCAATATATTTGCTGTGGCACGGCGCGTCTTGGGACACCCTTCAGCAACACAGCGGGTGCGCCAATCAGAAAGCACTTCTGGCGCGCCTCAGAACGCTGTTCGCGGATCTTTAACGCAGCGTTCGGCGCTGGCGCGGTGCAATTCATTGTGGTAAAAGACGGGTCGGTTCGATGATGTGCGTGTGTTTGACGACGCTTCGACAGTGTATCAGCAGGTGTGGTCGCCCCTTTTATATTGCGCGGCCTGACCATTAGAGGTATCGGTATGATTTATCTTGTTCGCCACGGCGAAACAATCTGGAATACGGAAAATCGGCGTCAGGGCCGAGGCGATTCATCGTTGACAGAAAAAGGCATCGCCCAATCACGCGCCATGGGTAAAACCTTAAAAACGCTATTGGAAGGCGAAAAGAGTGTCACCTTGGTGACCAGTCCGGCCGGGCGTTCGCGCCGCACCGCCGCCATCATCGCAGAAGAGCTGGGCATTGCGCACGAGCGTGTACAGACCACGCCGTTGCTGCAAGAAATGGATTTTGGCGACTGGCAAGGTCTGACCGACACCGAAATCGCCGAACAGCACCCTGAACAATGGCGCGAGCGCGAGCTGAACCGTTGGTTCTTCGACTACCCGAACGGCGAAAGCTATCCGGTATTGTGCAGTCGTGTAGCACAGTGGATGGAAACCGCCCAACGGCAAAACGGCGTGATCGTCGCGGTGACGCATCAGTGGACCAGCCGGGCCATTCGCGGGCAGTATTTGCGTTTGCCGAAGGAAGACATGTTCGAGTTGTTCCACGCGCATGAGCACATCATTGAGCTGCGCAACAACGAGCAACGTGTATTCCGTGTGTTAGAAGACGTCTAAAGCGCTGCTATGAAGACGCTGGCATGAAAGCGCTGTTGCAGCGCGTGACGCAAGCCTCGGTGGTCGTCGACGGCAGTACCGTAGGCGCTATCGATCATGGCCTACTGGTATTGGTGGGCATTGAGCCTGCCGATACAGAAGCCACGGCACGCCGAATGATTGAGCGGTTGTTGAACTACCGTGTGTTCGGTGATGACCAAGGACGGATGAATCTTAGCGTAAAGGATGTAGCCGGTGGCCTGTTATTGGTGTCGCAGTTCACGTTAGCCGCCGACACCCGCCAAGGCAATCGCCCCGGCTTTTCTACAGCAGCGGCACCTGCCGACGCCGAGCGCTTGTTCAATTGGCTGGTGGACTATGCGGCGACGCAATATCAGCCAGTGGCGACTGGCCAGTTCGGTGCTCATATGACGGTCAGTTTGGTTAATGACGGACCGGTGACTTTTCTTTTGGATGTCGGCCCTTCTGCTTGAACTAACAGTTCCTGAATCACCAATTATAGTCACGCCGCACGGCGGTCACCACGGCATCAATAATTCTGTCTCCCCGGTCCCCGTTGGTCATCACCACCAAACCGTTACCACTGCGCACCTGCCCCACCATGTACGCCCGATAACCGGCCGTACTGCCGCGTTGCGAGAATTCGGTTTCGGTTCCTTTGCGGTCGATCACCCAACCCAAGCCCCAAGCACAACCTTGAGCGGTCAGCATGGCGCTGCTCAATGTGGGGTCGGTGATGATGCGGCCTTGGCCACGCGCCGAGGCCATCACTTCAAGCAACACGCGCGATAAGTCGGTCGGTGTTGCCCACAGCCCGAGCGCGGCTTGCTCGGAATAGCGCCGGTATCCGCTCTCAACGACTTCCCCGCGCCAGTCGTGTCCGGCAGCCGGTGGTGGTAAGCCAATCAGTTGATAACGGGCGGGGATATTCAAGGGCGTAAAAACAGCGCTGTTTTGCCATCCGGCGAACGACATCTGTGCCTGCTGTTCCAGCCAGTATGACAGCACTTCATAGCCCGCCGCCGAATAGTTGCAGTTTTCGCCCGGTGCGGCGGTGAGGCGCACACGATCGGAATTGGCGACGCCCGTACCATTCAGCATTTCAAGCCATGTTGGCAGCGAGCTGCCAGAAGGGTAACCGCGAAAGCCGCTCGGGCTTAATCCGCTACGATGGCTCAGCAGATGACGAACCGTTACTTGATCGCCACCCCAGCCACTTTCATCAGGCACCTGCCACTGGCGTAACGTATCGTTGATGGTCTGATCCAAATGCCCACCCGATTGCTCAAGCCAGACCAGAGTACCCAGAGCTGTCACCGGCATGCTCAGATCGCCGGCCTGAAAGGGCGTGGTCAGGGTGACCGGGCGCGAGTCGTCTTCGCCCAGAAAGCCCAAGCTCCATTGTTCAACCAAGCGAAAGTTTTGTATCACCGCCACACTGACGCCGGGTACGCGCGCGTTGTCTAAACGCTTCTGTATCTCCGCCGCACAGTCTTCATTATTAGCCGGGTCGCCACAGGTCAGTGGTGGTTCGGCACAGCCGCTTAGCACGGCAGCAAAACCCCAGCCACAGACGGCAATTAATGTGCGATAACCCAACATGGCGTTCATTTAACCTTACGAAAAGATGGTGCTGATGATGCCACATGCGGTTAGGGGCTGACCACTGCGGCTAACGCCTCTTGAAGATTATCGTACTGCCACTGAAAGCCGGACGTGGTCAGATTGTGCGGTAAAGCACGCGTGCTGCTCAGCATCAAGGCCGCTCGTTGACCGAGCAAAGGTTTCAGCGCCCACGCTGGTGGCGTCAGCCAAACAGGCCGACGCAGAACCGTGCCCAAGGTTGCCGCAAAGTCTCTGTAGCGCACCGGCTCGGGTGCCGTTAGGTTAAACGGCCCTTGTGCGTCTGGTGTGCCCAGCAGAGCTACCGTGGCAGCGACCCAGTCATCGAGGTGAATCCAACTGTACCAAAATTGCCCATTGCCCAGCGAACCACCCAAGCCGGCTTTAAACAGCGGCAGCAGAGGCTTTAGCAGGCCGCCATTACCCAGGACCAACCCGGTGCGCAAGGCAATCGTGCGGATTCCGGCTGCGGCCGCTGGCTCTGTGGCCTGTTCCCACGCCGCCACCATGCCTGCAGCCCAATCGGTACCGACCGGGCTGTTTTCTGTCAGAGCTGTATCTCCGGCGTCGCCGTAGTAGCCGATGGCCGAGCCCGACAACAGGGTATGCGGCGGTATCGGCTGTTTTAGCATCCACGCTACGAGTTGTTCGGTCAAGGTGACTCGACTGTGCCACAGCGTTGCCTTGCGGCTCTCTGTCCAAGGCAGCGCGAACAAGTTGGCGCCGGTCAAATTGATCACGGCATCAATGGGCTGACTGATTGCCTCGAGCGAGCCTACCCACTGGACAGGCAGATGCGTCGCGCGGCGTGCTTGCCTGTCGGGCTGACGACTTAACACCACCAGTTCATGGCCTTGCAGCAGCAGATCAGCGGCCAGTGCTTGACCCAGAAAGCCGCTGCCGCCAGTAATTAGAATGCGCATACGATGTCCTTGATATTCGGAAAAGTGATGCCTGCCTAGGCAAGAATACGGATTGCCAATGAGTGTAGACCATTGGACGGCTATGCAAAGACAAAGCGACGATCAAGCGATCGCCGTGTAACTGTCACAGTGGTCTGTTATTCTGCACCACGCTATTAAACCACTTTCAGTATCAGGATACGCCATGTTCACCATCAGCGACTTGTTTCGCAAAGTCCCCAACGAATTTGCGGCCATCGACCTCGGCTCCAACTCCTTTCATATGGTGGTGGCGCGGAAGGAAGACGGCGAGCTGCGCATATTGGACCGTTTGAAAGAGTCCGTGCGCCTGGGTTTTGGCTTGAACGACGACGGCAGTTTGGATGAAGACGCCAAAGAACGCGCGCTGACCTGCTTGCGCCGGTTTGGTGAGCGCCTTACGCACCTGCCTTCGGGTTCGGTGCGCTGCGTGGGGACTAAAACCCTGCGTTCGGCCAGTGACACCGAAGCCTTTCTTGCGGCGGCTGAAGAAGCTCTTGGTCATCCCATCGACATCATTTCCGGGGCGGAAGAAGCGCGTTTGATTTACGACGGGGTGGCACACAGCCTGGCGGGGCACGAAGGCACACGGCTGGTGGTGGACATTGGCGGCGGCAGTACCGAGATCATCATTGGGCGGCAGTTTGATATCGATTTCAAAGACAGCTTGGGTATGGGCTGCGTGGCCATTACGCGGCGCTTTTTTCCCGGTCATCGGGTGACTGGCAAAGCGATTCGCGAGGCGTTGGTGTCTTGTTTGCAAGAAATCGATCCTATTTTGCGTACCTTACGCCGCTTCTCTTGGGATCACGAAGTAGGCGCCAGCGGCACCATCAAGGCAGCTTTGAAGGTCTGTCAGGCCAATGGTTGGGCTACGACGGGCATTACGCTGGCGGGATTGGAGCACATTTGTGCCGCCTATGAAGCGCATGGCAGTGCCGAAGGGCTAGAGCTTCCCGGATTATCCGCCGACCGCGAACCGGTGTTTTTGGGCGGCGTGATCGTATTGCGTGCCTTGTTTGAAAGTTTGCACTTGAAGTCTATGGAAGCCTCGCAAGGCGCCTTGCGCGAAGGCCTGTTGTTCGATCTGGTCGGGCGCTTTGGCGGCCAAGACATCCGCGAGAACAGCGTGCATCAATTGGCGCAGCGGTTTCATGTCGATATTGAACAGGCCGAGCGTGTGGCGAATACGGCCATCGATCTGATGCAGCAAGTGCGCGAAGAATGGGATCTTAACCCCGAAGAAGCAGCACGATACTTGCGCTGGAGTGCCTTTTTACTGGAGGTCGGGCTCGATATCGCACACGCCAACTTCCACAAACACAGCGCCTACATTTGCGAGCACAGCGACATGGCCGGATTCTCGCAGCAGGAACAGCAGATTCTGGCGTTCCTGGTCTTGAGTCAGCGAAAAAAGTTTCCGGCCAAAACCTATAAGGCACAGAAGGATAAGGACACTATTGATAAAGCGATTCAACGGTTGTCGGTCATCTTGCGTTTGGCGGTCATTCTGCACCGCGCCCGTGCCGACCAACCCGATGTATCGTTGCAGTTACTGGCGCAGAAGAAAAAAATCACCTTAACGTTGCAGCCGGATGGGTTTGCGCAGCAGCCGTTACTGCAAGCCGATCTCGGCACCGAAGCGCAGTATCTGAAAGCCATCGGCTACGATTTAAATTGCGTCACGACAGCGGTCACCACCTGATTGGCCAATAGGTATGTTAGAGATATCCAATAACGTCAGCCTCGCGGACTGGGAGATCGACATCTCGCAGATACGGGCTCAGGGCGCGGGCGGGCAGAACGTCAACAAAGTTGCCTCAGCGGTGCATTTGCGCTTTGATATTCGGCGCTCCAGCTTACCGCTGTGGTACAAAGAATGTTTGCTGCAGATGGCCGATCAGCGCATTACCAACGACGGCGTCGTGGTCATCAAAGCGCAGCAGTACCGCACCCTTGAGCTGAACAAAGAAGATGCCCTAAAGCGCTTAAAAGACCTGATTCTAGAAGCCGTGCGTCCCGTTAAAGCGCGCCGCCCGACACGCCCAACGAAAGGTTCCCAGCGGCGCCGGGTAGACAAGAAAACCAAGCATGGTCAGACCAAGGCATTACGCGGCAAGGTCGACCTCTAGCCGGGTTAAGTTAGTGCGAACTGCGGGTCAGTGTTTCCAGCAGTTTTTCTTGTGCGGAAAAACGTGCTTCGCCCTCAGGCGGGGTCTGCAAGTAGTACTCACCGTCACTTTCCAACACCCACGCCTCGCAATTGTCTTGTAGGTAGTAATCCAGTTCGCGAATCACCTTTTCTTTCAGGCGTTTGTAGAGAATCGGGAAGCCGGTTTCCACGCGGTGGAACATGTTGCGTTCCATCCAGTCGGCGCTGGCGGCCCACACTTCCGGCTCGCCGTTGTTGTGGAACTGGAAGATACGCGTGTGTTCCAGAAAGCGCCCGACGATCGAGCGCACACGAATATTGTCGGATACACCGGGAATGCCGGGGCGGATCTGACAGACGCCGCGGACGATCAAGTCGATCTGCACACCCGCTTGTGACGCTTCATACAGCTTGCGCGTCAGGTGCTCTTCCCACAATGAATTCATTTTCGCCACGATGCGTGCCGGTTTGCCAGCTTTGGCGTTACTGATTTCGTTATCAACGCGCTTCATCATGCCTTTATGCAGGGTAAAGGGGGCATGCAACAGGTGCTCCATTTTGGACACCTTACCTAAGCTGGTGAGCTGCAAGAAAATACGATACACGTCGTCGCCGACGGCTTCGTTGGCGGTCAACAACCCATAATCGGTGTACGTCCGGCTGGTGCGGGCGTGGTAGTTACCGGTGCCGAGGTGTACATAGTTACGCAAGATGCCGTCTTCGCGGCGGGCGACCAGCAGCATTTTGGCGTGCGTTTTATAACCCACCACGCCGTACACCACATGAATGCCGACGTCTTGTAACTTGGCAGACAGCGCCACGTTAGCCTCTTCGTCAAAACGAGCCCGCAGTTCGACGACGACGGTGACTTCTTTGCCCGCTTTAGCGGCCGCGACCAACGCATCCACGATGACGGAATTGGGGCCGGTGCGGTAAAGGGTTTGTTTGATCGCCAAGACGTGCGGGTCTTTCGCTGCTTGGCGCAGGAACTCGACGACGGTGCGAAACGAATCAAAGGGGTGGTGCAGCAAGATATCCTGCTTGCGAATGACTTCAAACAGACTGTCTTTCTTTAGGACAGCACGTGGCACGCTGGATGTAAAAGCGGGGTATTCCAGATCGCTGCGCTCGGTCAAATCAATTAACTGATTAAGTCGGTTTAAGTTCACCGGGCCGTTGACTCGATACAGGTCGGCGGCGGTCATTTCAAATTGTTTCAACAAGAATGCGACCAGCACATCGGGGCAATTCTCGGCGACTTCCAAGCGTACTTCGTCGCCGTATTGCCGATACACCAGCTCGCCTTCGATGGCACGGCGCAAGTCGCCTTGTTCTTCCTCATCGACAAAGAGTTCCGAATTTCGGGTGACGCGAAATTGATAGCAGCCGACCGGGGTGATGCCATAGAACAAATCGTCAATAAACGCGTGAATAATGGACGAGATGAAGACCACGCCCTGCCCACCGTCGGGCATTAATTCATCGGGCAGGCGCAGCATGTCGGGCAATCCGCGTGGCACGGGCACAACCGCCATACCGCTGTTGCGACCAAAGGCGTCTTTGCCTTCCAGTTGCACAATAAAATTCAGGCTCTTATTCAGAATGCGCGGGAACGGGTGCGCCGGGTCGAGCCCCATAGGCGACAACAAAGGCAGAATTTCATCTTCAAAATACCCATGCAGCCATTGGGCCTGCGCCTTGGTCCACGCCTCACGCTTTTGTAGGTGAATGCCTGCGTCGTGCAGCAGGGGAAGGAGGTGTTCGTTCAAGAGCGCGTATTGCTCGGTCACCAAATCATGCGCGCGCGTACTGATCAATGCCAGTATTTCCAGCGGCCCGAGATTGTCTGGCCCGGTTGTTTGTATGCCAGCCTCTAAGCGCTCTTTGAGACCACCGACCCGGACTTCAAAAAACTCGTCGATGTTCGACGCCGAGATGCATAGGAAGCGCAGCCGCTCAAGCAGTGGTAGGTGCTCGACCTTGGCTTGATTGAGCACTCGCTGGTGAAACGCCAGCAGACTGAGTTCGCGGTTGAAAAAGTGTTCGGCGCCAATTTCGTTCATGTGTCCCTCGGGTTCTTCGCCCGCGCAGTTCGGTTCCCTTCATCTTAGCACGGTGAAGATGACGTTTTGATGCGACAGCTGGCGCCGTCGATCAAAACCTAGGGTTATTACAATCCTTTCACGGCGTAGATGCCCGGTGCATTCCGCCAATACCCTTTGTAATCCATGCCAAAACCAAACACATAGCGGTCGACGCACTGCATACCGACGTAGTCGATTTTCATGTTCGGGCGCACTTTGCGGTTATGAGTCTTATTGATCAACACCGCCACGCGTACTTCTTTAGCACCGCCAGCGATGCAATGGTCCACGATAGCAGCGAGTGTTCCGCCTTCGTCGTAGATATCGTCCACAATCAACACGCTACGGTCTTTCACGTCTTGTTGCGGAAAGGCGCGCCAGTCTAAAGAACTGCCTTGCGTTTCGTTGCGGTAACGCGTGGCGTGCAGATAGCTGATTTCCATCGGAAAATTCAGTCGGGTCACTAGGTGACCGGTCAGCACCAGCGCGCCGTTCATGACCGAATAGACCACCGGGTTGGCATCCGCCAGCTCCGCGTTGATCTGCTCCGCCATACGATCAATGGCCTGATCGATATCGGCTGGAGAATACAGTTCGTCGGCTTGTTCAAAGACCTGGGTGATCTCGTTCAAAAGAGGTTGCATAGCTCGTCCAATAGATAAAACTCCTGACCGGCGTATAATCCAGAACCTGACCACAAAGTACAAGGGAAGAAGGATGCGAAAAGCATTAATTTGGGCACAAGCGCGTAATCGCGTCATTGGACGAGACAACAAGCTACCGTGGTATCTGCCGAATGACTTGCAGTACTTCAAAAAGGTAACACTGGGTAAGCCGGTGATCATGGGGCGTAAAACCTTTGATTCGATTGGCAAACCCCTGCCAGGGCGCACCAATATCGTGCTGACACGCACTCCGAAGGGTCTGCCAGAGGGCGTAGTGGCCGTCACAACGCTCGCAGAAGCCTACGAACAGGCCGAAGCCGTGGCTTTGATCAATGGCGTGGATGAGGTGATTGTGATGGGCGGCGCGCAGATTTATGAATTGGCGCTGCCCGACGCCGACCGTCTTTATGTGACCCATGTGCACGCTGAAGTGGAGGGCGACGCACGCTTTCCCGAAGTGAATTGGCAACGCTTTAAAGAGCTGAGCCGCGAAGACTTTGCGGCCGAAGGCCCGAACCCTTATCCATACAGCTTTGTTGTCTATGCACGGCAGTGACTGAGTCCTAAGGAGGAACCTTTCTGCCGGAGGAATCAATGTCGTAAAGTGCACTACTGTCAATCAGGGTGTACGTTATTAGTGCATGAAAACAGGTATATTGTGCCGGGAGCGCTAAAACTGTTTGAAATTCTCGTGCATCGTGTCTAGCCTTGCTACTGTTAATTTGCTGAGACAAACAACAAGAAAACAGTGATTAATCGAGTTAGGTTGCTGCAAGTAAACATTTTTGTACGCAAGGTGCGCGAGTGCTTTTGACCATTCGCGCAACATTGGTGTGATGTTTGCTGTTGCGAAGGCTCGGTTACTGAGAGTGTCTCTGCATCGTTTGGAACTCTCAGGCACTGATAATAATGAAAAATCACTTGCTGAGTCGGAAGCTTTTTCCGCCCCTTGAGCAAGACAATTAAAACAGAGGAAACCAACATGAAAAGGTTTATCCGATCCGTATCGACGGGTGTGGCAGTTACGCTGATGCTTTCCGCCGCCGCCAGTGCCGAAACTTTGCGCTGGGCCAGTGCCGGTGATTCACTGACGTTTGACCCCCATTCACAGAACCACGGCATGACACATGCTGTGGCTCACCAAATGTACAACCCGCTGGTGTATCTGGACATGGATTCTGCCATGCAGCCAGGTCTGGCTACTGAGTGGGGCATTTTGTCTTCTGATCCCAACGTTTGGGAATTCAAACTCCGCGAAGGCGTTACTTTCCACAACGGCGAAGCTTTCACTGCCGATGACGTGGTTTTCTCTTTCCAGCGCGCCCAACATCCGAACTCGGACATGCGTACGCTGATCAGCTCTATTGCTGAAGTAACCGCAGTTGACGACTACACCGTTCACCTGCGCACCACTGGGCCAAACCCACTGTTGCCAAACAACCTGACCAACCTGTTCATCATGAGCAAATCATGGTCAGAAGCGAACAATGTCACGGTACCGCAAGACTACTCGGCTGGTGAAGAAAACTTCGCTGTTCGTAATGCCAATGGTACAGGGCCTTTCCGTCTGGTCAGCCGTGACCCGGATGTGCGCACTGAAATGGTCCGCAATGACAACTATTGGGGCCGTAACATGTTCCCAATGGAAATCACCCGTATCGTTCACACGCCCATTCAGTCAGCCGCTACTCGCGCAGCCGCTTTGCTGTCTGGCGAAATCGACTTCCTGCAAGACGTGCCTGTTCAGGACATTACGCGCCTGAACAACGCTGCCAACATTCGTGTTGCTACGGGTCCTGAAAACCGTACGATCTTCTTTGGTATGGATCAAGGTCGTGATGAGTTGCGCACGTCAAACGTTGAGGGTGCCAACCCGTTCGCTGACAAGCGTGTACGTCAAGCGATGAACATGGCCATTAACCGCCCAGCGATCCAGCAAGTGGTTATGCGTGGTCAGTCAACGCCTGCGGGCATGATTGCTCCGTCGTTTGTAAACGGTTACACCACTGAGCTGGATACTGTACCTGCAACCAACGTACAGCAAGCGCGTGCCTTGTTGGCTGAAGCAGGATACCCGAACGGTTTCCAAGTGACACTGACGTGCACCAACGACCGTTACACCAACGACGAAGCCATGTGCCAAGCGGTAACCGGTATGCTGGGTCAGATTGGCATTGCGGTACGTTTGGACGCCCGGGCGAACAGCATTCACTTCGCTGAATTGCAGCAAGGCGTGTTGGACTTCTACCTGTTGGGTTGGTCAGTACCTACTCTGGACTCACACTACGTGTTTGATTTCTTGCTTGAAACTAAGACAGAGAACACCGGTGCGTGGAACTTCACAGGTTTCTCAAACGCCGAGTTTGATCGTCTGTCTCGTTCACTGCCTACGCAGACTGACTTGAGCGTGCGTAACGACGCCATTGCTCGTGCGTGGGAAATTGTACAGGACGAAGTGGTTTACCTGCCGGTTCACCACCAAGTACTGAACTGGGCTATGCGCACCAACATCAACTTTGATGTACAGTCGCAAAACCAGCCTATGTTGAAATATTTGAGCTATAACTGATAGCACCTTAGGGAGCTTCTGAATCATTTGCGCGGAGGGCTGTTCGTAGGGCGGGTATTTATACCCGCCGCGGCTCTCTGGTCGAATTCAGAAGCTCTTTTGGTATTTTAAGAAGACAGACCTAGGTCTGTCTTCTTGTTGTGAGATAACGATTATGAAGAAGGTTACTGACCTATGATCGCCATGTTAATCCGCCGGATCATCCAAGCTGTTGTAGTGATGCTGGTCGTGGCATTCATCTCTTTCAGCCTGTTCCAGTTTGTCGGTGACCCGATCAACAACATGGTGGGACAAGAGGCAAGCCAGCAAGACCGTGAAGAACTGCGCGAGCGTCTCGGTCTGAATGATGCTATCCCCATCCAGTTTATGCGCTTTGTTGGCAATGCTGTGCAGGGTGAATTCGGTATTTCCTACCGGATGGCGCGCCCCGTGTCTGATGTCATCATGGAGCGACTACCTGCCACACTCGAGTTGGCCTTTGTTTCCGGCCTGTTTGCTCTGACCTTGGGTATTGGGTTAGGGGTTTATACCGCCTTGAGTCGTAATGGCTGGCTAAGTAATTTCATCATGTCTGCCTCTTTGGTGGGCGTGTCGCTGCCGACGTTTTTGATCGGTATTCTGTTAATTTATGTATTCGCTGTAGAACTCTCGTGGCTACCCTCGTTTGGTCGTGGCGAAACCGTGCGGCTGGGTGACAATTGGAACACGGGCTTTCTTACGGCTTCTGGTCTGCAGTCGTTGATTCTGCCCGCTATCACTCTCGGTTTGTTCCAGTTGACCTTGATTATGCGCTTGGTGCGAGCGGAAATGCTTGAAGTGCTGCGTACGGACTACATTAAGTTCGCGCGCGCGCGCGGGCTCAAACAGCGCTCTATCCATTTTCATCATGCGCTGAAAAACACCATGCTGCCGGTGATCACCATTACCGGCTTGCAGTTAGGTTCAATCATTGCCTTCGCCATCATTACGGAAACCGTGTTTCAGTGGCCGGGTGTTGGTTTGTTGTTTATTAACGCCATTCGCTTTGTGGATATTCCGTTCATGTCGGCGTATTTGCTAGTAATTGCGCTGATTTTTGTCGTCATCAACTTCATTGTCGACATGTTGTATTTCGTTGTCGATCCGCGTTTACGTGCGGTTAAGCGCAGTGCCGGACGCTGATTGAAACTGGAAGGTATTACAGATTATGAGCGAGCAAAAAGATGTTTTGGTGATCGCCCCACCACTGTGGAAACGCATTGTGGACAGCGATCTGTTTTATGATTTCATTCGTCGCCCGGTGGTGGTGACTTCTGCGGTGGTGACTGTGGTCATCATCCTAGCGTCGATGTTTGCCCCCATAGTGGCCCCGCATACACCATTTGATCCGGCCTCTTTGAACCTGATGGATGGCTTCACGCCACCCTTGGAAGAGAACGCGTTCACCGGAAATAGCTATTTGATGGGAACCGACAGCCAAGGGCGGGATATATTCTCAGCCATTCTTTACGGCTCGCGGATTTCTTTGCTGGTGGGTTTTGCCGCCGTGGCCTTTGCTGCTGTGTTGGGTATTACCCTAGGCCTGATCGCCGGTTATAAAGGCGGTTGGGTAGACAGCCTGATCATGCGTGTTGCCGACGTGCAGTTGAGCTTCCCCGCCATTCTGGTGGCCCTGCTGATTTTCGGTGTCACCAAGAGTTTGATTCCCGGTGAATACCAAGAGCAGGCGGCGGTTTACGTATTGATCATCTCGATTGGCTTGAGTGACTGGGTGCAATACGCACGTACAGTACGCAGCTCGACCTTGGCAGAAAAGAATAAAGAATACGTGCAGGCGGCGCGCATCTTCGGCGTGCCCGCACCGCGTATCTTGCTGCGCCATATTTTACCCAACGTCATGGGCCCGGTGTTGGTCATTGGTACCATCGGTTTGGCCTTAGCCATTATTTTGGAGTCCACACTGTCGTTCTTGGGTGTGGGTGTGCCCGCTACCCAGCCGAGTTTGGGTACCTTGATCCGTGTCGGTAACGAGTTCCTGTTTTCTGGCGAGTGGTGGATTACTTTCTTCCCCGGGGTAACGCTGTTGATTCTGGCGTTGTCTGTTAATTTGTTGGGCGACTGGTTACGCGACGCCCTGAACCCGAGGTTGCGCTGAGCATGAGTAGTGTTAAACAAGACGTATTGTTGTCAGTACGTGATCTGGTCGTGGAGTTTCCGAAGCGCAAAACGGTATTGCGCGCGCTGGATAACGTATCGTTTGAAATTTCCCGGGGCGAAATCCTGGGGGTAGTGGGTGAATCCGGAGCGGGTAAGTCGTTGACGGGCGCCTCTATTATCGGCTTGTTGGAACCGCCGGGGCGCATCGCGTCGGGTGAAATACACCTTGATGGCGAGCGTATTGATAACCTGCCGTACGAAAAAATGCGTCGCATTCGTGGCAAGCGCATCGGCATGGTGTTTCAAGATCCATTGACCTCTCTGAACCCTATTTTGACCATCGCGGATCAGTTGATCGAGACCATTCGTACGCACTTACCAATGAACGAAAAGCAAGCGCGTGAGCGCGCTATCGCGTTGTTGGATGAGGTGGGTATTCCGGCGGCAGATAAGCGCGTGGACGATTACCCCCACCAGTTCTCGGGCGGTATGCGCCAACGTGTCGTTATCGCCTTGGCGCTGGCGGGTGAGCCCGAGCTGATCATTGCTGACGAGCCGACGACGGCGTTGGACGTATCCGTTCAGGCGCAGATCATTGATGTACTGAAACGCATGTGCAAAGACCATGGCGCAGCCGTTATGCTGGTGACGCACGACATGGGCGTTATTGCTGAAGCCTGTGATCGAGTCGCGGTAATGTACGCCGGACGAATCGCCGAAATTGGTCCCGTACGCGACGTGGTAAAACACCCCAAGCACCCTTACACCGTTGGCTTAATGGGCTCTATTCCGTCTTTGGTGCACGAAACCGAACGTTTGGTGCAGATTCCCGGCAGTATGCCGCGTTTGGATGCGATTCCGACCGGTTGTGCGTACAACCCCCGCTGCGATCGCGTGTTTGCGAAATGCAAAGAAGAGCGCCCGAGTTTGATCCCGGCCGGAAACGGTCAGGTGTCGTGCTGGTTGTTTGATGCTAAGGAGTCCTCATGAGCACGCAAAACCCTTCGCAGGAAGCCTTGCTGCAAGTAACCGATCTATCCTGCCATTTCGATGTTTCCAAACCGTGGCTCAACCGCGTATTAGAACGCGAGCCGCAACGCTTTTTGACCGCCGTTGATGAGGTTTCATTCTCGATCAACAAGGGTGAAACCTTCGCCTTGGTGGGTGAGTCAGGGTCGGGTAAGTCCACCATTGCGAAATTGATTGTGGATCTGATCAGCCCATCGAGCGGCAGCATCATGTTCGACGGCCAAAACCTGGCAACGTCTAAAGGTGATGCATTCAAGACCTTGCGTCGGCGCATACAAATGATCTTCCAAGATCCCTTTGCCAGTTTGAATCCTCGCTGGCGGGTGGGTGAAATCATTGCGGAGCCAATTTATGCGTTTGGTTTAGACAAGGGCAAAGCATCGGTGGTCAAAACCGTTGAAGGGTTGCTCGAAACCGTAGGCTTAGCGGGTCGGGATCGGCATAAATTTCCGCATGAATTCTCGGGCGGTCAGCGTCAGCGTATCGCCATCGCGCGTGCGCTGTCAGCTCAGCCGGACTTTTTGATCTGTGACGAGCCAACGTCAGCGTTGGACGTATCGGTACAGGCACAGATTCTGAACCTGATGCGTGACTTGCAGGACGAGTTTGGGCTGACGTATCTATTCATCAGTCACGACCTGTCCGTGGTTAAGCACATGGCCAATCGTATTGGCGTACTGTATTTAGGCTCTATGGTGGAAAACTCGCCCAGTCGCGATCTTTTCGCACAGCCGACGCATCCGTATACGCGCATGTTGTTGGATGCCATTCCAGATCACGAAATGAGCGGGCGCAAGCGGCAGCCAGTCACCGGTGAGATCCCCAGTCCGATCGATCCGCCATCGGGTTGTACTTTTCATCCACGCTGTAAGTACGTCAATGAACGTTGTAAGCAGGAACGCCCGGCGCTGATTCCCGTGCGTGACAGCTTTGCTTCATGCTTTGCAGTCCAAGAAGGTCGCATCTAGCGCACAGTCTGTGTGTGGCGGCGGGTAATCTACCCGCCGCGTCTCTCTTTTCTGTAAACCCCGTCAACAATCCCTTCGGTATGACAAATTCTACTGGTGCATTGAGCGTCGCTGTGGTCATCTACTACACTGAAATCACGCGTTCACAAGAACAATAATCAGGAGAAATACTATGCGTTGGTTAATCGCTGCAACTGTAATGATGACAGCCCTTGTGGCTCATGCCGCCCCTAGCCCGGAAGGCGTTTGGTTTACCATTGATGATGAAACTGGCGAAGTACGCAGCCGCGTTGAGCTGACGGTGGTCGGTGGTGAGCTGCGTGGTCATATCCTTGAAATTCTGAAGTCAGATCGTCCACGTGACGAATGGTTCTGTGACCAATGCCGTGGCAGTAAGCGCAACGCGCCCTTAGAAGGCCTGCAAATTATCGAAGGCCTGACGTGGGACGAAGGTAAGCAGGAATGGAACGGCGGTACGATTCTAGACCCAGCCAATGGACGTGAATACAAGGCGCTGTTGTCCGTTGCTGAAAACGACGAGACCTTAGAAGTACGCGGTTTTGTTGGCTTTGCGCTGATCGGCCGCACACAAAACTGGCAGCGCGCTGAGTAATTGGTGAGGCGGGTATTCAACCCCGCCAGTTAAGGGCAGGTGTTCACACCTGCCGCAATCCATCCCTCAATAATACTCGCCCTTCTGCGACGGAGTATTGATCACCGACAGTCGACGCACGCCAGTTGGCGAGGCCAACAACAACAAGTCCGCACCGCGACAAGCAAAAATACCGTTAGTCACCACCCCAACAATGGCGTTCATCTCGATTTCTATGGCTTTAGGATCTGTGATGGTCATTCCGTGTACATCAATGATGATGTTGCCGTTATCGGTCACTACGCCTTCGCGATAGACCGAACGCCCACCCATTTTGTCCAGCTTACGCATCACATAGTTACGTGCCATCGGGATAACTTCAACCGGAATCGGGAACGCACCCAATGTTTCAACCGCCTTCGATTCGTCGGCGATACAAATGAATTCCTTGCTGCATGCCGCGACAATCTTCTCGCGGGTCAGCGCTGCGCCACCACCCTTGACCAACGCCAATTGCAGGTTCGCTTCGTCGGCACCGTCGATGTAGAACGGCAGTTCTTTTACGTCATTCAGGTCCAGTACATCGATGCCGTGCCCGCGCAAGCGCTCGGCTGACGCTTCAGAGCTGGCTACGGTTGCGCGGAATTTACCTTTCAGCGCAGCCAGTTGGTCAATAAAATGGTTGGCGGTAGAGCCGGTGCCTATACCAATGATGGTATCGCTGTGCAGTTTGCCCCGAATTTCTTCCAGTGCCGCAGCGGCGACGGCCTTTTTCATATCATCTTGCGTCATGGGATCTGTCCTGAACGGTTTTAACGCCCATTATAGACGGTGCGTCGAGGGGGCGGTATCACCGATTGCCTTGGTGTCGGCGGTTTTTAGTGCTTTAGACTTGAACGCTATTACCAGTACACATTGGAGTGTGCTTTGTTACAATCGAGCGTTCGCTCACCCACAGCACAGGCAGTGCCTCTATGATGCTCGAAGATTACGTAAAGAAAATACTGAATGCTAAGGTATACGAAGCCGCGCGCGAAACGCCGCTGGATATCGCCCACAACCTGTCGAAACGCCTGAACAACCAGATTTTGATTAAGCGTGAAGACCTGCAGCCAGTGTTCTCTTTCAAGATTCGGGGCGCGTACAACCGTTTGGTGAATCTGTCGCAAGAAGAGCGGGATCGTGGAGTCATCTGCGCGTCGGCAGGAAACCACGCACAGGGCGTTGCCTACTCAGCCTTCTTGCTGAAGACCCGCGCTATCATCGTGATGCCGAAAACCACGCCGGAGATTAAGGTCAACGCGGTGCGCAACCACGGTGGCAAGTACGTGAAGGTGGTGTTGCACGGCGACGCCTTTGACGATGCGTCCGCGCATTCGCGTCAGTTAATGGAAGAACAGGGGTTAACCTATATCCATCCGTTTGACGACCCGGACACCATTGCCGGACAGGGGACGGTGGCGCGAGAAATTCTGCACCAGTACGGTAAGCCGATTCATGCCATCTTTGTGCCGGTGGGCGGTGGTGGTCTGATTGCGGGCATTGCAGCCTATGTAAAATACCTGAACCCCGATATCCGTATCGTCGGGGTAGAGTTTGAAGAGTCGGCTTGTTTGGCGGCCGCCATGAAGGCGGGCAGTCGCGTGGTGTTGGACCAAGTGGGCATCTTTGCCGACGGTGTGGCTGTGGGTCAAATCGGTGCGGAAACCTGGAAGGTATGCCAACACCATGTCGATGAGGTGATCACGGTCACGGCGGATGAAATCTGTGCGGCAGTAAAAGATATGTTCGATGACACCCGGTCGGTATCCGAGCCCTCCGGTGCCTTGGCCTTGGCGGGCGTCAAAAAGTACGTGCAGCGTGAAGGCACGACTGATGAAACCTATGTGGCGATATCCAGTGGCGCCAACATGAATTTTGACCGTCTGCGCTTCGTCGCTGAACAAGCGGAAGTCGGGGAGCAGCGCGAGGCGTTGTTAGCGGTGACTATTCCGGAAAAAGCAGGTGCGTTCTTGGCCTTCTGTGCGGTGTTAGGGCGCCGCTCGGTTACCGAGTTCAATTACCGTTATGACGATGACAATGCCGCGAACATTTTTGTGGGCGTGCAAGTGGCTGGCCCGGAAGAGAAGAATGAGTTGGTCGATGCGCTGCGAGCCGCCGAGTACCCGGTATTAGATCTGACCGACAACGAAATCGCCAAAAGCCATATTCGTCATATGGTGGGTGGTAAGTCGCACCACTCGGTTACCGAAGAGCTGTACCGTTTCGAGTTCCCGGAGCGCCCAGGTGCGCTGATGAACTTCCTGAAGAAACTGGGCAAGCGTTGGAGCATATCGTTGTTCCATTATCGTAACCATGGTGCAGCCTATGGTCGCGTACTCTGTGCTTTTCAGGTGCCAGGGAATGAAGATGCTGAGTTTCAGCAAAAGCTGAAAGAGCTGAACTATCAGCATTGGAACGAGACGGACAACCCCGTGTATCGCATGTTTTTGTAACGGTGCTGTGGGTTGTGGGGCCGTGCACCTGTGTGGTGCAGGCCCTTGTTGGCCTGCTATTTGTTTTTGATCAGTTGTTTACCCACCGCTTCTTCCGTCAAATCGTAACCCAGCTGGATCAACTCTTTAGCGCGGTCGTAATCAAAAAAACCGCCCGCTGAGCGATGCAGGTTGATCACCACGTCGGGGCGATATGACGCCAGTCGCGCGTCGGTGATCTGTGACTGCATGATGTCGAACGAACGAAAAAGTACATCGACCATGTTCATGCTGTTTTGCTGATCTGGTCGGTCTTTGTGCAGGCCGCGAATGCTTGCCAGCATGTTACTGAACGCCGGCCACAAGCGTTCGTCCTCGCCACCTTCTTCAACAGGGTGCTTTTTCGTCGGGCGCTTGCGCGGTTTTAACTTCGTTAAATCGCCCTGCAGTTCGAGTTCGTCTATGGCGTGGTTGAGGTTGACTGCAATGGTGATATCGGCCATGGAATTCATGGTCGGGCCTACGGGTACAGGGTCTACCAAGCCGCCGTCAACCAGCCAGCGGCCCATGTGTTTGTGTGGCGTAAACACAGAAGGTACTGCGATACTGCTGCGAATGGCGTCGAACAATGAACCTTTGTTCAACCATATGGCGCGTTCGCGGTTCAGGTCTGTAGCCACTGCAGTAAAAGGTATAGCCAGATCCTCAATGTTCAGATCACCGGTCATATCTCGCAACAGGCCAATTACCCGGTCTCCCTTTAAGAGGCCAGTACGTGAAAACGACAAGTCCAGCATACGCAGTACGTTTGAGCGCTCTAGGCCGCTGACCCAGTCGCGATATTGGTCCAGCTTGCCCGCCGCGTGCATTCCGCCAACCAGTGCACCGATGGAAGAACCGGCAATGCTGACGATTTCAAAGTCGTGTTTTTCTAACCATTGGATAACGCCGATGTGGGCCATTCCGCGGGCGCCACCACTGCCAAGGGCAAGTGCTACTGTAGGCATAGTTCATTCTCCTTGTAGAAATTCGTGTTGAAGCACAGCAGAGGCTCGTGTCTTTCTGCTTGTTACCTATAAATTAGGGAAAGCGTGTGTTCATCCAACCGTGGTCTGTGACAATGCCGTGTAAAGGCACATCCCATGGCTGCACTGGCAGCTGTGTGACTTGTTGGCACGCGTGGGCAACACCGATCAGGACGGGGCGCTGGCCGCGCTGGGCAAAGGTGCGATCATAAAATCCGCCACCCATGCCCAGTCGATTACCTTGGGCATCGAAACCGACCAATGGCAGCAGTACCACGTCCATTTGTCGTGGCAGAAACACTCGCTGACTGCGCGGCTCGGGAATGCCAAAACGATTGTTGCGCAACAATGATTTGCGTCGATAAGGCAAGAACCATAGGCGACCGCCTCGTAGTGGATGCAATTGCGGCAAGTAAGGCGTTTTGCCTTGGCCCCATAGCCGTTCAATAAAGGGCTGCAAGCTGATTTCGCCATCATTGGGCAGATACAGGGCAATGCTGCGGGCAGCTTTTACCAGCGGGAGGTTCAGCAGGTGGTTCGCTAGGCGACGCGCGGCAAGTTGCTGTTGCGCGACAGTCAACGCACGGCGGCGCTGGCGCAATATGCGACGCAATTCGCCACGTTCGACTTTGGTTTGTGCAGCTTGTGTCAGTGCGTTCTGGCTACCGGTTGGCAAGGTCATAAAATGAGGATCCCCGATACTACCGCTGTCGAGTGTGGCCTTGAACCGAAGAGTTCAAGGTGGTGACTCTGGTGACAAATTAGGCTTTCCGACCAGCGGACATGCACACATCATCAGCGCAAAATCTCCGGGATATATAATATCGGCTCGAGGACGTATCGACTGGCAAATAGACCAGGGACAAGACCTAGTATACTGATATCCCATTCGATTACAGCGTTGACAACGTAATTTCTTGCGTTACGGCGGCACCATTTGATGCAGGTCAGTCTTGCTCGGTATCTAAGGCCGTATCAATCTTGTTAATGATCCGCGTGACGGCGTCTTCGGAAGCCACCGTGGCCTGTTGCTGTTGACGTAACTCGTGGATTAAGTTGAGTGCCGCCATAACTGCAATACGCTCAACGCCAAACACCTTGCCGGACTGTTTGATCTCGGTCATTTTGTTGTGCAGTTGCTGCGCCGCGTCGCGTAATTCTGCTTCGGCATCGGATGGACAGGCAACGTTGTAGTCGCGGTCCAGAATGTTCAGTTTAACCGTGTTGTTGGCTTTCATGTGGCCTGCTCAAATTCCTTCAGTCGTGCGATCACGAACTCCAAGCGCTGGCGCGCCTGCTGGTTCTTGTTCTCTAGTTCGGCGCGCTCGGTTTCCCAAGCTTTACGCTCTTGTTCAAAGGCGGTTTGGGCGCGCTTGAGGCGTTGGTGATCACGCAATAATTCGTCTACGCGTGCCTCCAGTGCCATCATCTGTTGTTGTGACATGTCAGGCTCCCTAATGAATTGCCTCTGATGAATCGACTTTGTCGAGCGCGGAGTCTGCGGTGTACCGCCAACTTTCGACAAGCATTATTACTAATCTTTTGCGCGTCCAAAGGAGCGCCTAAAAACGTCACGAGCGACACACTGGCAAGGCAAAACTCAATGAGAACGCGCAGCTTACTCAATGTAAGTGAGCATTTGAGGTGATTTTTAACGCCGCCAGTGTGAGTGCAGTAGTTTTTAGATGCTCCTTTAGCGTACCAGCGTCAACGATGCTAGCATAGTGCGAAATTGTGAACAGCAAATTGTGAACGGGAGTGAGCTGTGGACTTGGATTATTATGCCGTAGACGACGTGTTGGCGGATTTGGACCCTACGGAGTCGGTGGCCTTCCTGCATGGCAGTCTGGTAGCGCGGTTGGTCAGTGGTTTGCGTTTGGAGCGCGCCGCGTGGTTGGCGACGGCCCAAGAGCAGCTTGAGATTGATGCCGAATTGACGGAAGAACACGCCGCCGTATTGCATCAACTGTACGATCAGACCTTAGGCGACCTCAGTAATGATGCCTTTCGCTTGCGGCTGGTGTTGCCGTCGGAAGATGCCGCATTAGCGGATCGCCTAGAGGCGCTTTCAGACTGGTGTGCCGGCTTTGTGAGTACGCTGGGTGTGACCGGCCAACTGTCTGCGCCCGACGGCGAAGATGAAGAATTGCTGGAAGATCTGATCGCCATCGCGCAGCTCGACGTAGAATCAGAAAGCGATGCGGAAGCGGAAGAAGACTATGCGGCACTGACCGAGCACGTGCGGTTGGCGGCACACCACTTTCAGCTCGTGTTGGGTGCTCCAGCGGCCGATCAGAAGCCGACTCTGCACTGATCGTGCGTTTTAAGCCAGACGAAACGGGCGCCAGAACGGACAAAAACGGAGAAGCAGTATGAGTTACACCCCCATTGCTCAGGAAGAGTTTGCCTTACGCCGCCATCGGCTGATGGCGCAGTTGGAACCAGGCAGTCTGGCGGTGATTCCGTCGGCTACCGAGCGCCTGCGCAACAGCGACGTTGAGTACCCGTTTCGCCAAGACAGTACCTTCTTCTATTTTACGGGGTTCCACGAGCCGGATGCGTTAGCCGTGTTGATTCCGGGGCGGCCGGACGGTGAGTTTGTGTTGTTCTGCCGTGAGCGTGATCGCGAAATGGAGATTTGGAACGGCTACCGCATGGGACCCGAGGGGGTGCGGGCGCATCTTGGTGTTGATGAAGCGCACACCAATGACGAGCTGGACGACATCATGCCCGCGTTGTTAGACGGTTGTCGGCAGGTGTATTTACCGATGGGGCACGACAGCGGTTTTGAAATGCAGGTGATGGCGTGGGTCGATGCCGTGCGTGCGCAAGCGCGCCGTGGTGCGCAGGCACCGGAAGCTATGGTCAATCTAAGCCCCATCATCAACGAAATGCGTTTGTATAAATCGGACGCAGAGGCCGCACTGATGCGTCGTTCCGGTATCGTAGCGGCCGAAGCGCATAAACGTGCCATGCGCATCGCCCATCGCGCGACGCACGAATACCAACTGGAAGCCGAAATAAATCATGAATTCGCGTGGCACGGCGCTCGCCTGCCAGCATATTCGGCGATTGTGGGTGGTGGTGCGAACGCCTGCGTGCTGCATTACACCGAGAACAATGCGCCTTTGCAAAGCGGTGATTTGGTACTTATTGATGCGGGTTGCGAGCTGGACTACTACGCCTCGGACATCACCCGTACCTTTCCGGTGAGTGGCAAGTTCAATACAGAACAGCGTGCGCTGTATGATTTGGTGTTGCGAGCACACGAAGCCGCGCTGGCGCAGGTAAAGCCCGGCAATCACTTTAATCAACCGCACGAGGCGGTGTTGCAGGTGCTGACAGAAGGCCTCGTGAGCTCGGGTCTCCTGCAAGGTGAAGTCGCCGAGCTAATCAGCAAAGAAGCGTATAAAGACTTCTTTATGCACCGTACCAGCCATTGGCTGGGTATGGATGTACACGATGTAGGGCGCTACAAAAACAGCGACGGCACGTGGCGCGTGCTTGAGCCGGGCATGTGTTTGACCATTGAGCCTGGCCTGTATGTTGCGCCGGACAATGAGAAAGTAGACGAGCGTTGGCGTGGTATCGGCATCCGCATTGAAGACGATGTCATGGTGACTGTCGATGGCTATGAAAACTTCAGTTTAGGCGTACCGAAGAACCCCGACGAGATCGAGCGATTGATGCAGGACGTGTAAGCCCGTATGCCGACTCTGACGTTAATGTCCGTCTTGCACATTGCACTGCATTTTGCCGTGCCGGGCGTTGTGGCTTGGCTGTTCTTTCGCACGCAATGGCGACGCGCGTGGTTGATCATGGTAGCCACGATGGTGGTCGATCTTGACCATCTATTGGCCGACCCCATCTATGACCCCACACGGTGCAGCATTGGCTTTCATCCATTGCACAGCTACCCGGCAATCGCCGGTTACGGCGTATTGGCGCTGTGGCAACGCACCCGCCTAGTGGGCGTTGGGCTGCTGATCCATATGGCGTTGGACGCCATCGACTGCGTGTTTATGTGACCACGCCGCCGTTATTATTTGGCGAACAGTTCATCCAGATCATCAAAGCCTTTGATCTCAATGGCGTTGCCGCTGGGGTCATAGAAAAACATCGTACCTTGCTCGCCGACCTGCCCTTTAAAGCGTATGTAAGGCTCAATAACAAACGGTACACCTTTAGCGACCAACTCATCGGCCAGGGCCTGCCAGCGTTGCATCGACAATACCGCACCGAAATGCGGTACGGGCACTTCATGACCATCGACGGCGTTGCTGATCGGCGCGCGCGGTGCATCGGGTGACAGGTGGGCGACGATCTGGTGGCCGAAGAAGTTGTAGTCAATCCAATGTTCAGAGCTGCGGCCTTCCGGGCATCCGAGGACGGTGCCGTAGAACTGACGGGCGGCGGCTAAGTCATGGACGGGAAAAGCCAGATGAAAAGGCGGTAGATGGGACATGGTTTACCTCATAACAGGCGTGCAATGAACCGTCATTCTATGCTCCACAGATAACCTTGGGTAGGCTCATGCGGCGTTGCCTCTGGTATGTGATTCACGCCCTTGCGTCCATCTAACCGCTCTGTTAGCGTGGTGTCCACATGCCCATCACAACGATAAGTATGTAAGGAATGTCTCTGCTTCACCGCAGACCAAGGACTCTGGCCTTAGGAACAGGCTGGGAGTTGAGCTTTCACCTTCAATAGGAGTGATCCCGTGAAACGTTTATTATTTGTCATGTTACCCATTTTATTGGCCTTCGCCGGCTGTGCCAGCACATCCGGAGATGGGTCTTATCGTCAGGCCACCGCACCGACTGATTATCTGTCCTACCCTAATGACCAAGCTGAAGTACTGGTGTTCTTTGGCTATCAATGTAACCCCTGCCATAACTTCTATAGTCAGGAATTGGCACGGTGGAGTGCGACCGGTGCAGACGACGTCAGTATCGTATACGTACCGGTCATCTTCAGCGATGCAGTCTATCCCGCAGCACGAGCGTTTCACGCGGCCGAAGTGTTGGGCGAAAACCCGGCTTTTCACGCGCAGTTATTTGATGCCTATCAGTCCGGTGTTGATCTGAGTTCACAGAAAGCGGTAATGGCGTTCGCCCGTGGCTGTTGCGACATCGACCCAGTGGCGTTTCGCACGGCCTATGAGTCGGAGCTAGTAGAGCGTCGTATGGACCAAGCCGAAACCTTGTTGTATCAGTTTGGTATCCGGGCTACGCCGTCGGTGATCGTCAATCGCGAGCATTTGGTCGACCCCAGCATGGTTGCTTCTGGCCGCTCGTTACTCGACACTGTAAAAGCGCGTTTGAACGGCGAAGCGCCGGGGCGTTTGCTGTCAATTTAACGCATCAGCCCACCTACTACAGGCGCCGTTCGGCGCCTGTTTCTATGAAATATCCATAAAGATATATTGCTGCTAGTATGGATCATGTTTCGGATATGATGTGATTCATATTTATGCTAATTGACTTCAGTAAACACCTGAAATTAACCCAGTTACGCCTTATTACCGCTATCTCGGAGCTAGGACAGTTGGGGGCCGCAGCGGAGTCGATGTCTATCACTCAGCCAGCCGCCTCACGCATGCTGGCGGATATCGAGCGGGTCATTGGTACGAAAGTCTTTGTTCGTCATGCAAAGGGGATGTCGCTCACGGAAGTGGGTATGACTATCGCCCGGCGAGCTCATAATAGTCTTGCGGAGCTCAATGCGTTGTCTCGCGAAGTGGACATGCTCAAGCAGGGTGGTGTGGGCATGACACGCATTGGGGCAGTGACGGGTGCTGCCGTCGGCTATGTCATTCCTGCGGTACAGAAGCTTCGTAAACTGGCTCCACACGCTGAATTTGATATTGATGTTGATAGCAGTGTTGGTCTGGTTAACTCCTTGCTGGATGGCCTTAACGATTTTGTTCTAGCCCGCGTTCCTCGCAGTCACGATTTTAATGAGTTTGAGATTTACCCTGCCCGTACCGAATCAGTAAAGCTGATGGTGCGCGAGGGTCATCCTCTTACAAAGGACGGCGTGATCAGTCTCAAGGCATTAAGTAAGTATGAGTGGGTGATGCAGAGTCACAAAGCGCCAATACGAGAAGCTGTCGAAGCGGCCTTGCTGGCGGCTGGAGCTGAGTTACCTAGTAGTATAATCAACACCACTTCTTTGGTGGCCATTATTGGTTTGTTGATTTCATCCGATGCCATTGCACCCATGGCCAGTGAAGTTTCAGACTTATTGGTTGAACCTAGGGTTCAGGCTCGTCTTGTTGCCTTACCCATTAAAGAACCTGAGATTGTCCTGGCACCGTACTACCTGCTGCAGTTGAAATACCGCCAACTGTCTCCCTTAGCCAATCAACTCAAGGCTTTTATTCTACGAGAGCTAGAGAGGTAATAACTGTATGAGAGCAAGTGAGAAAGTGTTTTTTCAGCCTTTGTGGCGCAGAGTCATGTTGTTGTGCGTGTGTGTCCTTTGGGCTCTTATTGAATGGATCAGTGGCTCTGAGATCTGGCTTTTGGCGGCTTCAGCTGCCTCTATTTACGTTGTCTGGGTGTATTTCTTCCGATTCGATGCAACCTCCAAAAACGAAGCAGACGAATAATATTGCGCAAAAGAAGTTTCAAGAGTGGCCAGCAAAGGAGCAGGCATTTCAAGTTAAATACATACCAATTATGCTATAAAAATGACCAATAATGTTATTTGATTGCTATGCAGAAACCGCTGTAATCTCAGGCAAGCCTTAAGCGGGTGATACCTTTAAAACAATTACAAAAAATTAGCTTTCTGCCATGGTTACTGATGAACATCAGAGATCTCAGAAAGTTGTGAAAGGAGAAACCGATGCAATTATCTAGAGTTCTATTCAGTTCAATAGTGGCTTCCGCATTAGCCTTTTCTTCAAGTCTAGCTGTGGCAAACAATGGCTTCGTGGGCATTTCAATGCCGACGCAGTCGTCGTCGCGTTGGATTTCCGATGGCGAGTCTATGGTGGCGCAGTTTGAAGCCGCAGGCTATCGCACGGTATTGCAGTATGCGGAAGACAACATTCCTAATCAGCTATCGCAAATAGAAAATATGATTGTACGTGGTGTGGACGCCATTGTAATTGCTGCCATCGACGGCACGACGCTTTCGAACGCTCTGGAAAATGCCAGTTCGGCAGGTATAGAAATCATTGCGTACGATCGCCTCATTCGTAACAGCGAACACGTCAGCTATTACGCTACCTTTGATAACTTCAAAGTTGGGGTTTTACAGGCCAATTCTTTGGTCGATGGGCTACGGACTCGAGGTGCAGGCCCTTACAACATAGAGCTTTTTGGTGGATCACCGGATGACAACAACGCGTACTTCTTTTACGACGGTGCCATGTCAGTACTGCAGCCATTGATTGATGCTGGAGAGGTCGTAGTGCCATCCGGGCAGCGCGGTATGGATGTTGTCGGTACGTTGCGCTGGGATGGTTCGCGTGCGCAGGCACGAATGGATGATCTACTGTCCGCTCACTACACCAATAGAACGCTACACGGCGTACTTTCTCCTTATGATGGTTTGTCTATTGGTATACTGTCGTCGTTGAAAGGCGTCGGTTATGGCTCGGGCAACACCCCTATGCCGATTGTGAGCGGTCAGGATGCTGAAATCCCCTCGATTAAGTCAATTTTGGCCGGTGAACAGCACTCAACAGTATTCAAGGATACTCGTGAACTGGCGCGTGTCACCGTGGGTATGGTGGAGGCGGTATTGCGCGGCACAGAGCCTGAGATCAACGATACCTCGACCTATAACAACGGTTTGAAGATTGTCCCTTCTTACCTGCTTGAACCTGTCACCGTAGATGCCACTACCTGGGAAGACATTCTCATCGGTAGTGGCTACTACACTCGTAACCAAATCCAATAATACGAACAGGTAAGTATGCAGCCCGGGCTCCTTCAGCTCGGGCTGTAAGACAGGGGTGCCCCAATGGATTCAGTGATACTGGAGATGAAAAACATCACCAAGCGTTTTCCTGGAGTGAAAGCGCTTGATGGTGTGAATCTCAAAGTTCGTGCCGGCGAAATTCATGCCCTCGTCGGTGAGAACGGTGCAGGTAAATCGACACTGATGAAAATTCTCAGTGGTGTGTACGGGCATGGCAGTTATGAAGGCGAAGTCTTTTTTGAAGGCGAAGCGATGGCCTTCAATGCCATTAAAGACAGTGAAAGCAAAGGTATTATCATCATCCACCAAGAGTTGGCATTGGTTTCGATACTGTCTATAGCCGAAAACATTTTTCTGGGTAACGAACAAGCCAAACATGGTGTGATCGACTGGCCGGAAACCTATTCTCGTACAGAACAATTGCTGCAAAAAGTTGGCTTAAGCGAAAACCCAATGGCACCAGTAGGTAGTCTAGGGGTGGGCAAACAGCAACTGGTAGAAATCGTAAAAGCGTTGGCAAAAGACGTTAAGCTGCTAATCCTCGATGAACCAACTTCTTCCTTGCAGGAAAACGACAGCCAAAAGTTGTTAGACCTGCTACTGGAATTTAAGGCACAGGGTATGACCTCTATCCTGATCAGCCACAAGTTAAACGAAGTCCGGCGTGTTGCCGATTCCATCACCATTCTGCGCGATGGCCGGTCTATCGCTGCGTTGGATGCTGCGACCGAAGAAATCAGCGAAGATCGTATCGTTAAAGATATGGTGGGCCGGGATATGACTCATCGTTTTCCTGAGCGTACCCCTAATTTAGGTAATACCTTGTTGGAAGTATCCAACTGGAATGTGTGGCACCCAACGCGGTCAGACCGGCAACTGGTCGAGAATGTAAGTCTGCATATTGCGGCTGGCGAAGTGGTGGGTATTGCGGGATTGATGGGAGCAGGAAGAACTGAGCTTGCCATGAGTCTGTTTGGCCAGAGTTACGGACAAAACATTTCGGGCACGGTCAAAATAAAAGGCCGAGCGGTGGATGTCTCCAGTGTAGAAAAAGCCATCAAGAACGGCCTGGCTTACGTCACAGAAGACCGCAAAGAACTAGGGTTAATCCTTGATGAAACGATATACCGCAATATCAGCTTAGCTAACCTGGAAGGAGTTTCGAATTACGGCGTGCTGGACCCCGGATGTGAGCAGCATATTGCCGAGGGCTATCAGAAGTCCATGAATATACGCACGCCTCATGTCTCGCAGTTGGTCGGCAATTTATCGGGCGGCAATCAGCAAAAAGTCATGCTTAGCCGGTGGTTATTCTCACAACCGGAAGTGCTGATTTTGGATGAGCCCACGCGGGGTATCGACGTCGGGGCCAAATACGAAATTTATTGCATCATCAATGAACTGGCTGATTCGGGTAGAGGCGTGTTGATGATCTCTTCGGAAATGCCCGAGTTATTGGGTATGTGCGATCGTATTTATGTGATGAACAAAGGTGCCTTCATCGGCGAGTTGACGCAGGCTGAGGCCAGTCAGGAAGCCATCATGTCAATGATCGTTAAGGCATAAGCGGAGTTTGAATTATGGAAACAAGTACTCAATCGGTTAAAAATCATTTATCCAGTCACCTGCGTGACTATGGCATGCTGTTTGCGCTGGTAGCCATTATGGCGCTGTTTCAATTTTTGACCGATGGCATCATGATGCGGCCGATCAATTTGACGAACCTGTTTTTGCAAAACAGCTACATCATTGTGATGGCCATTGGCATGTTACTGGTTATCGTGACGGGCCACATTGACCTGTCCGTCGGATCGGTCGTCGGCTTTATTGGTGCACTGGCCGCTGTGCTGATCATTCAGATGGGTATCTCCCCTCTTTTGGTCGTTCCTATCTGTCTGGTTACCGGTTTTATCATCGGGGCGATTCATGGTTATTGGGTCGCTTATTGGAAAATTCCTTCTTTCATTGTCACTCTAGCCGGTATGTTGGTGTACCGGGGCTTAACGCTGGCCCTATTAAAGGGCCAGTCGGTAGGCCCGTTTCCACGCGAGTTTCAGCGTATCAGTACGGGTTTTATTCCCGACTTTTTCGGTGGCGAAAGTCTCCATTTGACGGCATTGGCTGTCGGCATATTGGTCGCCGTTATTCTGATACTGCTCGCGTTGAAATCGCGTTTCAGGGCCTTGAAATACGGTCAAGAAGATGAACCCTTTGTGTTCTTTGTAGTGAAAAACGGCTTAATCGCTTTTGCCATTGTTTATATCGCTTATCTGTTATCGACCTACCGAGGCTTACCCAATGTCGTCGTGACAATGGCGTTGCTGATATCGGTTTATACCTTTTTAACCAATAAGACCACGGTGGGGCGCCGGCTTTATGCCATTGGTGGCAATATTCAGGCGGCTCGGTTGTCCGGTATTAAAACCGAGCGCCTGACATTTCTGGCCTTCGCTAACATGGGCATGCTGGCAGCCCTCGCCGGATTGATTTTTGCCGCCCGTTTGAACACCGCGACTCCTACCGCCGGGTTCGCCTTTGAACTGGATGTCATAGCAGCCGTGTTCATCGGTGGCGCCTCCATGTCAGGTGGTGTCGGTAAGGTCATCGGCGCGGTGATTGGCGCAGTGATTATGGGGGTTATGAACAACGGCATGTCGATCCTTGGTATCGGCATAGATTGGCAGCAGGTTATCAAGGGCTTGGTCTTGCTCGCTGCGGTGATCTTCGACGTTTATAACAAGAACAAAGCGCGCTAATACAGCCTGTTTTTATATCTGACTCACAGGATTCCATAATGGCAAGTCATCGAGATAACGTCTCTAAAGACGATTCAAATCACCCGACTAAACGACTGCGCTCCGCTGAGTGGTTTGGTACTCGTGATAAAAACGGTTTTATGTACCGCAGTTGGATGAAGAATCAGGGTATTCCAGAGCACCACTTTGATGGTCGTCCGATCATTGGTATCTGCAACACTTGGTCGGAACTGACCCCGTGTAATGCTCATTTTCGGACCATTGCCGAACGGGTTAAAAATGGCATTCGGGAAGCGGGCGGTATTCCGGTCGAATTTCCGGTCTTTTCCAATGGGGAATCCAACCTGCGCCCAACAGCCATGCTGACGCGTAATCTGGCCGCTATGGATACCGAAGAGGCTATCCGAGGCAACCCGATAGATGGCGTAGTATTGCTGGTTGGTTGCGATAAAACGACCCCAGCGTTGCTAATGGGTGCTGCCAGTTGTGACCTGCCGACCATTGTGGTGACGGGTGGGCCGATGTTGAACGGCAAACATCAAGGTCAGGATGTTGGTTCTGGCACCTTGGTATGGCGGCTGCACGAGGAATACAAAGCCGGAAAGATAGGCTTGCAGGAATTTCTAGATGCAGAAGCGGGTATGTCGCGCTCGGCAGGTACCTGCAATACCATGGGCACCGCATCGACTATGGCCTGCATGGCCGAGTCCTTGGGTACCAGTCTGCCACAGAATGCGGCTATTCCTGCGGTTGACTCCCGGCGCTATGTGTTGGCGCATATGTCAGGGATGCGCGCGGTAGAAATGGTACATGAGGATCTGCGCCTTTCAAAAGTATTGACGCGGGAAGCCTTTCTCAATGCCATTCGTACCAACGCGGCCATAGGTGGCTCCACCAACGCAGTTATTCATCTGAAAGCCATAGCTGGTCGCATTGGCATTCAACTCGACCTTGACGATTGGAGCCATGGCCGAGGTGTACCGACGGTGGTCAACTTGCAACCGTCCGGTAAATATTTGATGGAGGACTTCTATTATTCTGGTGGGTTGCCTGCGGTATTGAGGCTACTGGGGGAGCGAGATTTATTGTTCCGCGATGCAATGACGGTTAATGGCCGAAGCCTATGGGAGAACAATAAGAACGCGCCGTGCTATAACGACGATGTCATACGTCCGTTTGACAACCCGTTGGTCAGCAACGGCGGTATTTGCATTCTTAGGGGTAATCTGGCGCCACGTGGGGCTGTTTTAAAACCCTCGGCAGCCAGCCCGCATTTAATGAAGCATACTGGCAAGGCTGTCGTGTTTGAGAATATCGAGCACTATAAAGAGCGCATCAACGATCCGGATTTGGACATCGATGCTAATAGTGTCATGGTATTAAAAAACTGCGGTCCGAAAGGTTACCCCGGTATGGCCGAAGTTGGCAATATGGGGTTGCCGCCGAAGCTGTTGAAGCAAGGTGTCACGGACATGGTGAGAATCTCCGACGCCCGCATGAGCGGTACGGCGTTTGGCACAGTAGTGCTGCATGTGGCGCCAGAATCCATGGAGCTGGGGCCATTAGCTGCTGTTCGGGACGGCGATATTATTGAATTGGATGCAGAGCAGGGACTATTGAATATCAATATCCCCCAAGCTGAGCTCGAACAACGCTTGGCAGGCTTGCGCGAGTCCCATGTTATTGCACGTACCGGTGGTTACATGGAATTGTATCGTGACCGTGTTTTGCAGGCTGATGAAGGTTGTGACTTTGACTTTCTGGTCGGTTGTCGGGGTGCCAAGGTACCTGCACATTCTCATTGATAAGCGATACTAGGAAAGGTTATGAAACTCACTAACCAATACCCAAGCCTGAAAGATAAAGTGGTTTTTATTACCGGAGGCGGCTCCGGTATTGGTGCTAGCTTGGTTGAAGCGTTCTGCCTTCAAGGTGCAGTCGTTGCTTTTGTCGATATTCTTCAACAGGAGTCGTTGGCGCTGGTAAAGCGGATTAATGAGTCATTGGGACAGGAAAAGGCGCATTTCTTTCATTGTGATTTGGTGAATATTGAACAACTTCAATCCGTTATCGAAACCGTAAAATCAACGTACGGACCAATAAAGGTGCTGGTTAACAATGCAGCTCAAGACACACGTCATGACTTTCGGGAGGTAACTCCGGAATATTGGAATGAACGAATCAACATCAATCTGCGTCATCAGTTTTTTGCCGCTCAGGCGGTGTACCCGCAAATGAAGGCCTTAGGTGGTGGTTCTATTGTTAATTTTGGTTCCATGAGTTGGCACGAGTGTCAGGGGAATATGACCGGCTATACCACCGCCAAGGCTGCCGTGCTGGGATTAACCCGTGGACTGGCGAGAGACATGGGGCCCGACAACATCAGAGTTAACACCCTGACTCCTGGCTGGGTGATGACGCAGCGACAACTGACGCATTGGGTAAAGGAGGATACACAGCAAGAGATTAATCAAAGCCAGTGCTTGAAAGGGCAACTACTGCCAGAGCATATCTGCGCCATGGCTTTGTTTCTCGCCTCAGATGACAGTCGGATGTGCACCGCACAGGATTTTATTGTTGATGCGGGTTGGATCTAGTTAATTCATGGCGTCTGGATCCATACGTTAAATCACCCATTACAGCACCCTTTTTCAGCAACAACAGGAAAACAATCATGAGTATCACCGGACAACAACTCATTGGCGGGCAGTGGCAGTCCGGACGCGGCGCCGCTTACCATGCTATTGATCCAGCAACGGCTCAGCCATTAGCCCCTGAGCTCAGACACTGCGACGATAGTCAATTGCAGGTCGCATTAACCGCTGCCGAAGGTGCGGCGACCGAGTTTGCTGCGACCACCCCAGAGCAGAGGGCTCGTTTTTTGGAGTGCTGCGCTGAAGAGATTATGGCGCTAGGCAATACTTTGACTGAACGCGTGTGCGCTGAAACAGGTTACCCAATGGGTAGAGCTGAGGGTGAGCGTGGCAGGACCTGTAATCAATTACGTCTCTTTGCTGAACACATACGTCAAGGTGACTACTTGGATGCCCGTATCGACACTGCTCAACCGGACAGACAGCCCCAGCCGCGACCGGATATTCGCTTTTACAAATGCCCTATCGGGCCGGTCGCCGTGTTTGGATCATCTAACTTCCCGTTGGCGTTCTCGGTGGCCGGTGGCGATACGGCGTCGGCGTTGGCGGCAGGCTGTCCGGTGATCGTTAAAAGCCATAATTCCCATCCAGGCACTGGTGAATTGGTAGCACAGGCCATCGCTCGGGCCGTGCAGCGATGCAATCTACCAAGTGGGGTTTTCTCGTTTATCAGCGGACCCGGCAATGAGATTGGCGCCACGTTGGTTACCGCGCCGGAAATAAAAGCCGTGGGGTTCACCGGTTCTTTTCGTGGTGGTATGGCACTTCATGCTTTGGTCAACCAAAGGCCTGACCCAATCCCTTGCTTTACGGAAATGGGCAGCATTAACCCTGTCATTGTTATGCCTCAGGCGTTGGCACAATCCGCGCAAAGCATCGCTGACAATTTTGTGGCGTCTCTGACGCTGGGAACCGGACAATTTTGTGTTAATCCAGGCTTGGTACTGGGTATCAAGGGGCCTCAATTAGAAACTTTCATTGAGGCTGCCGGACACGCATTAGCCGGGTTAGATGCGGGTGTCATGCTCAACGCTGGTGTGGCCAGTGGTTACCACAATGGCAGCGCCACATTGGCCCAACAAAAAGGTGTGCAGTTGATTGCGGCGGGGCGGGATACGGCTGGTGCTAACGGGTTTTGTGGACAAGCACAACTGTATCGCGTGAGTTCGGTTGAATTTAAAGCCAACCCTGTGTTGCAGGAAGAGGTGTTTGGGCCCTGCTCGTTAGTTGTCGAATGCACCGATATGAAAGACCTTATGGCGGTTTGTGGGCAACTCAAAGGGCAATTAAGTGGTACTCTGCAAGCTACTGAGGAGGAATTGCTGCAGGCTCCTGGCTTGATGCAAACATTACAGGCGCGTGTAGGCCGGTTGGTGGTTAACAATTTTCCTACGGGCGTAGAAGTGTGTCCGGCCATGATGCATGGTGGGCCTTTCCCTGCGGCGTCGGACAGTCGGTTTACATCCGTCGGCACAGCAGCCATAGATCGCTTTGTACGACCTATCAGTTACCAAAATTGCCCGCAGTCTCTGTTGCCATCGGCTTTGCGAGATGATAATCCTTGGCAATTAAATCGAATGGTCGATGGGCAGCTCCACCCATTCAAAAAATGATCACGGGTAAGGCGTCAATGAGTAAGAACTTGGAACTGCTTTTTTCAATAGACTGTAGCAATGTCTTGGGTGAAGGCGTGCAATGGCACGCCGGGAGCCAGACATTGTGGTGGACAGACATTATGAGCAGTCAGCTCTTTTGTTACTACTGGGAAGAGCAACGGTTGGTGCAATGGTCGACGCCGGAACGGCTGACCGCCTTCGGTATTATGTCGGTCAGTCCGGTCAAGCTGCTGGTCAGTTTCGCTTCCGGCTTCGCACTCTATCAGCCAGAAGATCAGCGCTTAACCTGGCTGGCGAGACCTGAATTAGATCAGCCGGGAAATCGCTTCAATGATGGACGGGTCGATCGTCAGGGCAGGTTTTGGTCGGGTACTATGGTTGAAGAGGATAATGGTCAAAAGGGCTCTCTCTATAGATTGGATAACCAAGGCGCAGTTGCCACGATAACGGACTTACGCATTCCCAATGCCCTGTGCTGGAGCCCTGATGGCAAACGCCTCTACCACGCTGATTCACCCAGTGGAGAGATTCGTTGGTATCAATACGATGTGCATGCCGGTACGGTAGGTGACGGACATCTCTTTGCACGGGTCCCCCGTGGCAATCCGGATGGCGCCATTATTGATGCACAAGGATATCTGCTTTGTGCGCTCTGGGGCGGCAACGCAGTGGCGCGGTATTCACCCGACGGCAATCTGGAGGCCTTACTGGATTTGCCTGTGTCGCAACCTACCTGTGTTGCCTTGGGCGGGCCGGAAATGAATGTGTTGTTTGTTACTACAGCCACCGCAGGTATGACCGAGGTTCAGCGTGAACAGGAGCCCTTGGCCGGTAGTTTATTGGTCTATGCCAGCCCTTACCATGGGATACCTGAAGCGGCACCTCTTAGCCAGTGGTTGCTGAACGTGGCGGCCTTGCGTTAGGGCGTCATTTTTCGGGCAAATCGCGCAGTGATTTTTCCAAAGCAATTCGGGCATTGGCTAGGATTGTTTGCATGCACTGCTTGGCCGCCGCGCTGTCTTGTGCCCGGATGGCATCTAATACGGCTCGATGCCCGGGTAGCGCATCCTCAAACTCTTCAGCTATCGCGCTGCTAAGGCGGAAGGAGCTTTCCAGAGCCGTTTCTATGGTTTTACCGAGCGAGGCAAAAAAAACATTGTTGGTGGCGGCTAACACGCCTAAGTGAAAGTTCACATCGCTTCGGAAAATGTCATCAGTACCGGGCTCTGCCTGCTCCATAGCCTGACACGCCAGTTCCAGCACTTCCAACTGTGCAGGCGTGCGATGCATGGCCGCCATGGCCGCTGCACTGGGCTCTAAGATGTCGCGCATCACGTAGAGATCGGTATAGAATTTGGGCTTTGGGTTATTGTCGAAATACCAACGCAGAATATCGGGGTCGAACATATTCCAGTCTTTGGGTGGCCGAACACGCGTACCTAATTTGGGGCGTGACTCGATGAGGCCCTTGGCTGACAACAGTTTGAATGCTTCACGCATGGCCGTGCGTGAAACACCTAGTTCATCTACCAGTCGACCCTCGCTAGGGATGTACTCGCCAGCAGGGTAGGCGCCGCTGACAATGCGCGCGCCCAGCTCCTGTGCCACCCATGTATGAATGTTCTGTGGCCGGTTTCGATGATTAGTGACCATTCAATGTCTCTGATTGAGTCAAACTGAGGCTGCTATCATAACATTGAATTCTTTGTTGGAATGACTATAAGGCCTTTACTCGCTTATGCGAGGCTCTGTCTATCTGGATTGGGTTGCGTAGCGGTCGACCGAAACCCTCCGCTTCTATTTCAAACATGTCGCCTTCTTGAATTTCAATGCCGTCGCCGAAACTCAGGGTAGCGGTGCCAAAGAAATGCAAGTGAGCATCACCCGGTTGGCAAAACAGGTCGTATTTGAAGTGATGATATTCCAGATTAGCTAGGCTATGACACATCGTTGCCTCGCCACTCACGAATGGTTTTTCCCATAGCACCTCACCGTTTCGCAGAATACGCGACACCCCGTTTACCTGCTGCGGTAACTCACCAATGAGTAACTCCGGGCCTACCGAGCAGGGCCGCAACTTGGAATGTGCAAGCAACAGGTAGTTCAGACGCTCAGTTTTATGATCAGACAATTCGTTGCCCAAGGAATAACCGATGCGCCAAGGTTGACCTTCATGATCGACGATATAGCATCCGACGATTTCAGGCTCCTCTCCAGCATCCAGAGCAAAAGCAGGGGATCGTAGAGGCTCACCGGGCGCGGTAACCGAGCGTCCATCGCCTTTGTAAAACCATTCCGGTTGTGCTCCTACCTCACCTGCTTCTGGTTTCCCGCCTGTTACACCTTGCTGGAACATTTTCATACTGTCGGTTAATTCGTTACTGTCCTGGCCGGTAGCTTTGTTTGCAGTCTTTGCATGCATGGAAGCACGAGTGTCGGCACTGCCAAGATGAGTCAATCCGGTACCTGTTACAAACAGATGCGCCGGGTCGGGGTGACTGAATGGCGACAACAAACGACCTTGATCAATCAATTCATCGTAGCTTAGCAATGTATCGCTTAGGTGCAGGGTGACCGTTTCCGCCAATGTAATGCCACGCTCGAGTGCATCAAGGGCCAGCTCATAGACACTGGGTATGTCTTTAAGTAGCTGAATGTCTGTGTTGTTAACCACCAAACCGACACAGGTGGCTTGGTTGGTAGCAGTAAATTGAATCAAGCGCATGCAGACCTCCGCAACGTTAAATGCTTTCATTGAGCTTAGATTTATATTTGTCATACAATAGTACTATAAAAGAGGTGAAGTGCGAGGGCTATTTCTCATTCTTGTGGGTGAGAATGCTCGGGTAGATATTGTCTCCTTAAGAAAAGTGTATTAATGCGCCCTCTAGGCTTTAACTTGAAGCCGCCATCGGCGACAATACGCGCTCAAAAAAGAGACACCTCGCAACTTGCCCCAGGAGACTAGACCTCATGCCCAACCGCAGTGAGTTGGCCAATGCCATTCGCGCTCTCAGTATGGACGCCGTTCAACAGGCGAAAAGTGGACACCCAGGCGCGCCCATGGGCATGGCTGATATTGCTGAAGTGCTGTGGCGCGACTATTTGAAGCACAGCCCCACGAATCCAGAATGGCCTGATCGTGACCGCTTTGTGCTGTCTAACGGTCATGGCTCCATGTTGCTCTATTCTCTGCTGCACCTGTCGGGCTACGATCTGCCCATCGAAGAACTGAAGAATTTCCGCCAGCTGCATTCCAAAACACCGGGGCACCCTGAATATGGCTACGCGCCTGGTGTAGAAACCACCACTGGGCCACTGGGCCAAGGTATTGCAAATGCCGTCGGTATGGCGCTGGCCGAACGCGTATTGGGTGCGCAATTCAACCGCCCTGGACATGACGTCGTTGATCACTACACCTACACCTTCTTAGGTGATGGCTGCATGATGGAAGGCATTTCGCACGAAGTTTGCTCCTTGGCCGGTACTTTGGGTCTGGGTAAGCTGATCGCGTTCTATGATGACAACGGCATTTCCATCGACGGCGAAGTCGAAGGTTGGTTCACCGACGACACCGTGAAGCGCTTTGAGTCTTACGGTTGGCAAGTGATTCCGCGCGTGAACGGCCACGACAGCGACGAAATCCGTCAGGCTATCGAAACCGCACGCGCCAATACCGACCAGCCAACATTGATTTGCTGTAAAACCATTATCGGTTTTGGTTCACCGAACAAAGAAGGCAAAGAAGATTGCCACGGAGCCCCCTTGGGTGACGACGAAATCAAGCTGACGCGTGAGCGTTTAGGTTGGGCTCATGGTCCTTTTGAAATTCCGCAGCCGGTTTACGAGGCGTGGGATGCGCGCGGCAAGGGCCGTGTAACGGAAGCCGCATGGGAAGAAAAAATGGCCGCCTATGCGACCGCATTTCCTGAACTGGCGGCTGAATTGAAGCGTCGTTTGGCCGGTGACTTGCCAGCCGATTTCGCGGCACAGTCTGAGCGCATCATCGCGGACACCCAAGCGAAAGGCGAGACCATCGCCAGCCGTAAGGCCAGCCAGAATGCCATTACCGCGTTCGCCAGTATTTTGCCTGAGTTCTTGGGCGGCTCAGCCGATTTGGCGGGCAGCAACCTGACCAAATGGCCTGACTGCAAAGGCGTCACCGGCCTGGACGCGAACGGCAACTACGTGTTCTACGGCGTGCGTGAATTTGGCATGAGTGCCATCATGAACGGCGTGGCTTTGCACCGGGGTTTTATTCCGTTTGGCGCGACCTTCCTGATGTTTATGGAATACGCGCGTAACGCTGTGCGTATGGCTTCGCTGATGAAGCAGCGTGTTATTTTTGTCTACACACACGACTCAATCGGTCTGGGTGAAGACGGCCCTACCCACCAGCCGGTCGAGCAGTTGGCTAGCATGCGTACTACCCCCAACCTCGATACGTGGCGCCCTTGTGATGCTGTCGAATCGGCGGTGTCTTGGAAATCCGCTATTGAACGTACCGAAGGGCCAACCGCTTTGGTGTTCTCGCGTCAGAACTTGCCGCATCAAGTACGTACCGCTGAGCAAGTGAAGCTGATTGAACGCGGTGGCTACGTGTTGAAAGATACCGCCGGTACGCCGGATGTGATCTTGATCGCCACGGGTTCAGAAGTAGGTTTGGCCGTAGCTGCTGCCGAACAACTGGCTGGCGAGGGTATTGCAGCGCGTGTGGTGTCTATGCCCTCGACGTATCAGTTCGATCAGCAAGACGCCACCTACCGTGACAGCGTATTGCCGAAAGCAGTGCGCGCGCGTGTTGCGGTGGAAGCCAGCATCAAAGACTATTGGTTGAAGTATGTCGGTCTGGACGGCCAAGTGGTTGGTATGGAAACTTTTGGCGAGTCGGCACCAGCCGGTGATCTGTTCAAGCATTTCGGTATTACGGTAGACGCGGTAGTAGAAGCCGCTAAAGCTGTACGCTGAGAATAGAGTACTAAAGAAGAGCCCGCCGCAACGCGGGCTTTTTTATGCATAACCATCTGTACTTTAATGAAGCGCGCTCAGATGGTGCTGTTGTTCACCCACCTTGCTGCATTGTGGAGCAATATTGACAGCCATTGGTTACCAAACATGAACAATTGGGCCTGTAAATCCCGTCAGAATTGCCTTTTTGCGCTGCCAAGGAATATTATGCGTGAAGAATGATAACGGGCATCAGAAAAGAACTATTGACCGTTTGGTCAACTGGTTTATGATGGGTGATCGCTCCTAAAATACTCAAATCCGGATAAGCAGGTCATTCTGGCGTAAAAACTGCTATCTTGATCAAGTTGATAACAAAAAGCAGGCGAGCATGCACTTATGTCGTGCGCGCCATACGGAACGAAAGACACAAAGGGGATAAACATGAAAGCAATTTCCAAATTGGCACTGACCGGCGTTGCTGCGGCAGTCATCATGGCTGGCTGTTCGAAAGATGAGCCGGAAGTGACCAGCGCCGAAGAATCACAGTTCCGCCCAGCGGTCGTTTACGACGTGGCTGGCAAGTTCGACAAATCCTTCAAC
>JAGDZJ010000003.1:0-187264 GCA_049115955.1 Natronospirillum sp. | reverse complement strand
CGAGTCCCGTCCGGTCCGCCATTCGCTTTACACGGGTAAAGTGAAAAAGGAAGCGTCAAGCTTCTAGCCTGGTGACAAAGGCATGTGTTTTTGTACAAACATCTTATTAAGATGTCTCGCGATACAGTTTGGGTGTGTAGCTCAGCTGGGAGAGCATCGCCCTTACAAGGCGAGGGTCAGCGGTTCGATCCCGTTCACACCCACCATTCGCGGACCGGTAGTTCAGTTGGTTAGAATGCCGGCCTGTCACGCCGGAGGTCGCGGGTTCGAGTCCCGTCCGGTCCGCCATTCGTTTCACTGTGTTGAAGCGAACATGAACATTAGACACCACTTGCACGTCACATCCTTACATCGTTTTCCACTTCGCACCATCGCTTAATATCCTAACGCCTTTGTGTTACCTTGGCTTATAAGCTTTTGCCATACTGGTGGCATGCTTGTACCTACAATAATACTTTCAGCTTGGTAAGGATCGGTCATGGGTTGTTCTCTGCGTACTCAGTCTCTCCGTCTGGTTTTACTGGTTACCCTAATACTTGCCGCCTTGTCTGCACAGGCAGATACCAGTCGCTATGTGCCTCAAGGCGCGACGGTTATTGATCGCGAGAGCGGTTTACAGTGGATGCGCTGTAACTTCGGACAACAGTGGAACGGCAGTGGATGCGCTGGTGTGCCGACCACTTACCGTTGGCAGGATGCACGAACGGCAGCCGTTCAGTTAAATCGCGACGGCGGCTATGAGGGCTATTCTGATTGGCGTTTACCTACCTTGGATGAATTGCTGACCTTGGTCTATTGCTCATCCGGGCAGCCAGCAATGTTCAAGGGCACAAACCGGGCGGGTTGCGGTGGTCGACACGATACGCCAACGATTGCATCCAGTATTTTTCCAAGCACAGTTGAGGGCTGGTATTGGACCTCCACCTCGTCCAGCAGTGATCTCGCTTGGAGTGTCGCGTTTCATTACGGTTATGCGGATGTCGACTACAAGAGCTTTAATGAGGCTGTGCGCTTAGTTCGTACGGCAGACTTATAGACGCCCCAGTAGAGTCATGATGAAAGCGTTGGGTTATGAGTTCATAGCCCAGCGTTTAATGCTTGGTTTTCAACAATCGTCCTAAGATTACGTGCAAGCGGTTCATTACGAGTCGATCGGTGCTAATTTAAACGCATGTTTGAATTCTCTGCAGGATGGTACCGGTTATGCAATTCCCTACGTTGTTTTCACCACTTGATCTTGGTCCGTTCACCGTGCCCAATCGTCTTATTATGGGCTCGATGCACACTGGCTTGGAGGAATCTCCTAAGCATTTCGATCGATTGGCCGAATTTTTTCGTTCGCGAGCAGCCGGCGGTGCAGCCTTGATCATTACCGGTGGTGTTTCACCATCCGATGCCGGTCGTGCTATGCCGGGTGGTGCAGCGATGCTGACCGAAGCAGACGCGGACTTGCATCGTTGCATACCGGATGCCGTGCACCAAGCGGGCGGACGTGTTTGTTTGCAATTACTGCATACGGGTCGCTACGGCTTCCATCCTAACGTCATTAGTTCGACCAGTGCACAAGCACCGATCTCTCCATTCCCGCCGCACGCGCTGACCAGCGATGAAATCCAAGCGGAAATTGCCGCCTTTGCCGAGGCGTCTCGTTTGGCCGAACTGGCTGGCTATGATGGTGTGGAAATCATGGGTTCGGAAGGCTATTTCATCAATCAGTTCACGTCACCGGCGCTGAATGATCGAACAGATAAATGGGGCGGCTCGGCCGATAATCGCCAACGTTTGGCGGTTGAAATAGTGAAGGCAGTGAAAGCCGTCGTCAGTGACAAATTCTTGCTGATCTTCCGCATATCACTGTTGGACCTCGTGCCCGCTGGAACACCATGGGACGAAGTAGCATCACTGGCGAAGAAGCTCGAAGCGGAAGGCGTGCACTTGTTGAACTCGGGTATTGGCTGGCACGAATCGCGCGTGCCGACCATCGCTTCCATGGTGCCACACGCAGCTTTTAAGGATGCCACAGCACGCTTGAAAGCCACGGTCGAAATTCCGGTGGCAGTGACCAACCGAATCAATATGCCAGAGCAGGCGGAGATACTGCTCACGGAAGGTATAGCCGACATGGCCACGATGGCTCGCCCATGGTTGGCGGACGCTAACTGGGGCGTTAAAGCCGAACAAGGCAATGCCAACGAGATCAATACCTGTATCGGATGTAATCAGGCCTGTCTTGATCACGTGTTTGTTGGGAAGTCGGTTACCTGCTTGGTAAATCCTTATGCCTTGAATGAACACAAGTTGCGGGTTGTGCCTGCCACTGAACCGCTGAATGTTGCGGTGATCGGTGGCGGCGTAGCCGGTATGTCGGCAGCGGTTGAAGCCGCTGAGCGTGGGCATCGTGTCAGCCTGTACGAGCGCAGCAATACATTGGGCGGCCAGTTCTTGTTAGCAGCGGCCATCCCCGGTAAAGAGGATTACGCTCAAACCTTGCGTTATTTTAATGCCCGTTTGGAAACGTTAGGCGTTACGGTGCATTTGGGTACAGACGCGTCCGCGGATGTATTACAAAAACAGGGTATATCAACGGTGATTTTGGCCACCGGAGTGCGCCCACGTGTTCCTGAATTACCTGGCGTTGAGCGCGACAATGTGGTGCGCTACGACCAACTATTACGGGGCGAAGTGGCACCGGCGAGCAGTGTCGCCGTGATCGGTGCGGGGGGTATTGGCTTTGATGTATGCGAATTCCTACTGCACTGCGATGCTCCAGTCACAGAAACCGCCGAGTTCCTGCAGCATTGGGGCATTGATTGCCAAGATGATCAGCAAGGGGGCTTGGTGAAACCGCAACCGCATCATGCTTCTCGACGCATTGTGCTATGCCAACGCTCTACCACCAAGCCCGGTAAGAACCTGGGTAAGACGACGGGTTGGATTCACCGTACTGCCCTCAAGATGGGTGGTGTTGAGCATTTGGTCGGTGTGGAATATCTGCGCGTTGATGACGAAGGCCTTTGGTATCGTCTCGACGACGAAGAACACTGCTTGGCGGTAGAGCAGGTGGTGTTGTGCAGCGGGCAGGTGTCTGAGTTGGGCTTGCTTGACAGCTTACAGGCCGCAGGGCTTGCGGTTCATGTCATCGGTGGAGCCGACAAAGCGGCGGAACTCGATGCCAAACGCGCCATACGCCAAGGTGTTGATGTGGTTATGGCGCTGTCGGCGTAAGGTGAATTCTAGAAGTCACTGCTCAACGGCTCGGTTCACGGCATTGTGCCTTGCACTTACACGTGCATAATGTGACTTTGTTATTCATAACGGCGCGGAGAGATGTGTGCATTCAGAAGCGGTATTCTTCTTCACTGACGGGCAAGTGAGCAAAGAAATGCTCTACAGCGAGTTTGCCGCAGTGTTAGATGGCGTGGTACCGCTGCCGCATTTCTCTAGCTCGGTAGCCAGTGCGGTCTATGCGCAGTTGGATGAAGCGTTGACGGTAACCGCTCTGGTGTTCTTTGTGCTGGCTTTCGATTCGCGCGGGCGCGTCGATTCAAAATGGAATGTGCCGCTGCGAGAGATGGCGGAGCGTGGTAAGCCGGGGCCTCGGTTGTGTAAGACCATGCCTAAGCTGACCTGCCGCTCGCAAGGCCCAACAAAATTCCGCGACCATCTTTGGGAGCCGTTTGGGCGATCTGTTCATGATCCCTACCGTGAAATTGAACGGGCCTTAAAGCGCAATCGCCTAGGGCTGTTACCGGGCACAACCACTTCTACAAAAAGTACTGCGCCGTTGGCTGAACCCGATGTCCCTGTATTAACCCGTGTTGCCAGCGATCAAGTCGGTGGCCGTTCGCGTCTAGAGTCGATGGAGATGGAGCTTAAGGCGGCACGAGAGCGGGTGCGGCATTATCAGCAGCGTGATGAGCAGTGGCAGCGCAAAGTGCAAACGCTGAGCCAAGAACTGGAGTCGGCGCAGAAACAAGTGTTGTCGGCGAAGGCTTTCAACCAACGACTTGAACAGCATGTACGACAACTGAAAGCCGAATACAGCAAACGTCTGCAGGAAAAAAAGCGCACAGAGGCGGGTTGACGCCGTGTTGCAAGCCTTAGTACACCCTCTGCTGTCTCAAAAAAGCATATCCCTATTTGTCTGGCGTGAAGATCTCAATCACGCGGTGATCTCCGGTAACAAATGGCACAAACTACAACCGTGGTTGCAGGCAGCAGAAGTCGAAGGTTGCCGTCATCTGCTGTCGTTTGGTGGGCGTCATTCAAATCATTTGCATGCCTTAGCCTATGCATGCCAGCAACGCGGTTGGCGCAGCACCGGTTGGGTGCGCGGCCATGCTACACAGGGCATGACGGCGACCTTGGCGGATTGCTTGCGTTGGGGTATGTGCGTGCACTTCGTTTCGCGGCACCAGTATAAGCAACGCTATACCCCACAATGGACGATCAATGCGCAGGCGAGCTGGCCAGGTGCCATGATCATTCCGGAAGGCGGGACGGGTGAGCTGGGTGTTTCCGGCGTGCGGGCTTGGGGCGAACAATTGGCAAAGCAATTGCCCGAAGCATCCCATGTACTGGTGCCTGTCGGCTCAGGTGGTACCCTCGCTGGGTTGGTGACCGCGCTGTCGCCACAGCACTCTGTAGTGGCTGTGCCTGTGGTTAAACCGTTCGCGTCGCTATTGAATGAACTCACCACTGTCTATCACCTCCCTGCATTCGAAGTATGGCCCGGCGCTGGCCGAGGCTTTGGTCGGCACACCAACGAAGAAATAGCCTTCGATGACTTTTTTACTCAGCAGTTCGGTGTTGTGCTGGACCCCGTTTATACCTTAAAGGTCGCTTGGCAATTCTGGCAGAGGTTATTAGCCGGTCAGTTGGAGCCAGGCTCCTCATGGATATTGATACATACTGGCGGGTTGCAGGGGCGTCGGGATTGGGAAACCGGCGTCAAGCGCGTACAATGTCGCGAAACACTATAAGGCAGACCTAACCTTGCAGATTCACTGGTATCCGGGCCATATGCACAAGGCCCAGCGGAAAATCCGCGAAATCATTCACCAAGTCGATGTCATGATCGAAGTGTTGGATGCGCGTCTGCCATTGGCCAGTCGTAATACGTTGTTGGAAGAAATTCGCGGCGAAAAACCCTGCTTAATGATTCTGAATAAAACAGATCTGGCAGATGCGTCGGTCACAAAGAAATGGTTGGCGTGGTACAACCAGCAAGCAGGCATCACCGCGTACGCTACACACACGGGCGAACGCCGCCGCTTACAGGACATTCCGCAGTTGTGTAAGGACATGGTGCCTCGTCGTGGTATTCCAGGTAAGCCCGTACGAGCGTTGATTGCCGGCATTCCTAATGTGGGCAAGTCCACGCTGATCAACGCCTTGGCTGGACGTAAGGTGGCTAATACCGGTAACGAACCTGCGGTCACCAAGAACCAGCAAAAGGTAGCAGCAGGAAAATATTTCCAACTGTTGGACACGCCCGGCATCATGCAGCCCTCACCCGGTGACTTGTTAGCGGGTTATCGGTTGGCAACCAGCGGTGCCATTCGTGCTACTGCAATGGAGTTTGAAGAAGTCGCTTTGTTCGCGGTGGACTATTTGTTACAGCGTTACGGCGGCGCGTTGGCGAAGCGCTACCAAGTCGATGAGTCGTCGGACGATGCGAGCCTTGTGCTGGCCGACATCGCGCAGCGGCGCGGCTGTATTCGTGATGGCGATATCGACTTGCACAAAGCCAGTGAAATCGTTTTGAACGAATTGCGCGCCGGCAAGCTGGGACGCATCAGCTTAGAAGAACCTAATCGGCAGTTACCGTATCGGTTGTTGCCACCCGAGCCAGAGATTGATCCGGAGCCGGAACCGGACTCAGACTCAGACCTAAAGAACTAACGAACGTCCTCCATCAATGGCTAGGCTGGCGCCGGTCAGATAGTCATTGTGCAAAATGAAGTCGACTGCCTGCACAACGGGAGTAAAGCCGCCTAGAGCTGCCAATGGAGTGGCGGCAAGCACCTTTTCTTTTGCAGCCTCCGAGTGCTCGGGTAAAAAAGCCAAGGGGCCCGGCTGTATTGCGTTCACGCGAACATGCGGGGCCAACGATTGGGCATAGCTGTCATTCAGGCTTTGTAGGCCGGCTTTGCTGGCGCAATACAGGCTGAATGTAGGGTTAGGCTTTTTCACATAGATGTCGGTAATGTGAATGATGTTGCCATGAGGCTGGGAGCTGGCGCGCAAGTTAGGGCTAAACGTCTCATTGAGAATATACGGCACTTGCATGTGCACGCAGTTGAACGTGGCGAGATCGGCTAAACCTTGTGCTGTATCGTCAGCGGTGGGTTTGAACGCCGAGGCATTGTGGATCAGGACATCCAAAGAAGGGTATTGCAGAGCTTTCTCTGCAGCCCATTGCTGTACTGCAGCTAGATCGGTAAGCTCCAGCTCGGCGACGTCAGCGCCTTGAGCGCGTAACTCGTCAACCTCAGGGTAATGCAGGCGGAAAGTACCAATGACCTGATCGCCACGCGCCAAAAAGTGCTGCGCTAAGGTTAAGCCAAGACGTCTACCCACACCGGTAATTAATACGACCATAACTCGACACTCCAAGATTACCGGCATCCGCTCTTGCGTTTTGCATTGTCGGTATATCGCCCGTCACCGGGCACAATAAAAGAACCCCGCGACTACCCAGTAGCCGCGGGGGAAAGATTGCCCAGCAAACGATAGTCCTTCATCAAAGCCGAATTCATCCTGTATTCAGCGAGTGCAATATTGATATTGCACAGGTCATGCCAGTCATCTATTAATGATATAAAAATTTCAACCAACGCACGAAACGCCTGCCCTGCAAGGGCTGACGCGACGAGTCCACTGTTCGTATAGGGCACATTCTTCGTTGTTCTATCGTTAAGGTGTACGCATTGGAATTCATTTTGGTGCACCGCGCCCACTAAATGTGCTGCCTTTATAGGGCGGTGCGGCTTTTCAATGCATTGTGTCGAGGGTGTGCACATTGCCATAGCGCCAAAATGGCCACCCCAATGAGCGCTAAGCTGCCCAAAAAGACGTTTTGATACCCGGCTACCTCTGCCAATAAACCACCAAGCCCCGCTCCGACTAGCCCGCCGGTCTTAATGGCATTGGAGTACAGGGTCGAGGCCATACCAAGGCGATCACGCATCAAGGCCTGAAAGACGCTGATACCAATGCCTGCGGCTAACCCAATGAGCAGGGCGTTAAAGATCTGCAGCACCAACAGCCAAGCAAAACTCGAAAACAGATAGATACCTAAATAGAACACTGCGCCCCCGAACACGGCGATCCACAACGGTCGAAACAGCGGCCAGCGGTGCGCCATGGCTCCAGCACCGACCATCAGTGGGATCTCCAATCCTGCCGCTAAACCCATCAGCAGCCCCGGCGCTATGCCCATAATGCCCAAGGTCTCGCGCAGATACAGTGGCATATAGACGATGTACATACTGTTGGCGGCGAAGACGGCTGCCAGCATGATGAAAAGCCATTTAATGCGCCGATTGGCGGGCAGTGGCACTTGTTCTGCGGCCACCAGTGCAGAGTCTTTGAGGCCCGGCAGCAACAGCAGTGATATAAAGAACATACCGCCGGTAATCCACATCAAGCGGGTAAAACCGATGGCTTCAAACAGCAGATAAGCCAAAGGCGGGCCCGCAATCCAACTCAAAGATATGCTGGCTCGTAGAACCGATTGAAACAACGCGGCATGTTCATCATCGACTTGTTCGCGCGCCAACGCAAAGAGTTGAGGCTGCGCCGTAGAGGACAAGCCAAACCAAAGCATACCAAGGACCAATAGCAGGCCGTAGTGGGTGGTATAGCCCATCGCGATGGCGCCGAGTGCACTGACCGTCACTGCCACCCAGAGTATACCAATACGGCTCAGGCCTTTGTCTGACGCTTTAGCTAAATAATGGCTCACGCCAATGCCTGCCGCCGTGTTGAGTAAGAAAAACAAACCAATCCAAAGTGGTGAAATGCCCAGACCGGTGGCTAGATGCGTACTCAATACCGGAAAAACGGCTGCACTTGCTAGGCCCAGCATAAGGGCCAGAAACAGCAAGCGAAGAATGATGGAAGAGAACCAAAATGCAGTCCAGTGGGTGGTGGTGGAGGTCATAATGAAATGCGGTTACCTTAAATTGTAATGTAACGCTAATGCGCTTTAGGAAGCGGTAGCTCTTGCGTCCACGGTGTTAACAGATGTTGTGCAATATCGATGTCGGAATCAAAGACGGTAAAGAGCACGCGCAGCTTGGCGACCAAGGCTTCTAGCGTCATGGTGCCGCTGCCAATCATGCCGGTTTCACGCAGCGCAGCGGCTGCCTCGTAACGATCCATGTCCACACTCGCGCGATAACACTGACTGCGGTTGATCAGCAAGGTACCTTGCTGGTTTGCCATAGTAAGCAGGTCACGCAATTCCGGGGTGTCCGGTGCGTTGCCACTGCCGTAGGTCAGCATGATCAATGCTCTTGGCTTGGTTTTAAGCAGCGCACGCAGACCGGTCAAGGGTATGCCCGGCAAACAATGATATATCTCTATAGGCTCACCGCTCGACGGAATAAAACGCGGCTGCGCGGGCTCACCGGGTTTTACTTCTGCTAAATAAACGCCGTGCGGTGCGTCAAAGGTTTTAAACCCATCAGTGTCTACTTTCGTGACATGTGCACCGTGAAACAGCGAATGGTTGAAGGCCAAATAGACTTCATGTAAATCTTTGCGCTGGGCATGGTGCAGCGCCAATACCACGTTGTCCAAGCCATCCGTATGGGCTTCCCAAACGGGCACTTGGCTGCCGGTGACCACGACTGGCTTGCGCGTACCACGCAGCATAAAGCTCAGCGCCGCAGTAGTGTAGGCCATGGTGTCGGTGCCGTGCAGAACCACGAAACCGTCGTAATCGTCATAGTTGGCAATGAGGTCCTCCGCCAACTTGTTCCAGTGTTCCGTGTTGATCTGGGATGAATCGATCAGTGGCGAGTATTCCAACCAGTCGAAATCCAGCGCTACGCCTTCCTGACGCACGTGTGCTCGGATACGAGATTCCAAATATCCGGGCTGGGGGCGCCAGCCACGGTCGGACGGCACCATGCCGATGGTGCCACCGGTATAGATCAGTAGTAATTTCATGGTCAATTGATCAGCAGCTGTATTTCGCGCACTAAGGGCTGCGCATCGCTGAATGTACGAGTACGGCGAGCAATTAGGCTTAAATTGTCACCCAGCCAAGCCAGTTGCGGGCTGATGGTGCGCAATTGTTCGCTGATGGGTTCGTATTTAAAATGACCGTCCTGGATGCTGACTTTATGCAATTCAATCAGCTCATCGGTCAGATTGCGTGCCAGATTATGCAGAATATCCTTGTGCTCCATCAGACTGGCTTCCCAGTACAGATCGTCCAGAACATGGATAAACTGGTCAAGTTTTTCTGTCGCTTCGAGAATAGTTGTACTGGCCATGTTTCCCCTGCAGCTATGATGTCACCAAGAACGTTGTAAGTGTAAGATAGCAGAATTGAAGTCGTTCGCACGATGTTATTGGTTAAAAACTCAAAGGAACAGGCATGCTTTTGGACACCCTTTTTGCCGCTTCACCGGCTTTTTGGCTTGGCGCATTGGTCGCCTTGTCGAGTCTTTCCCTTGCGGGCTGGTCGCTGTGGCGCGGTCAGCGTTTGGCGGTTGAACGTGAGCGAGCATGGGCAGAGTTGGCGGTATTGCGCCCGCAAGTTCAGCAGCAACGCGAACAGATTGAAACGCAACGTTCGGCCAATGAACGTTTAGAGGATGAACTGCGGCAGTCCGAGCGCAGCTGGTTTAATACGCGTAGCCAGCTCGAACGAGAACTGGCCTTGGCGCGCAGCGAACTCGACAGTGAACGCCGTCAAATGGCGGAAAAAATCGCATTGTTGGAAAACTCCGAGCAGCGTCTGAACAGCCAGTTTGAGAATCTGGCTAACCGTATTTTTGAGCAAAAGCAGCAGACTTTCGCTAAGTCCAGCCAAGACAATCTCAACAATCTTATGCAGCCCATGCGCGAGCAGTTAAAGGACTTCCGCCAGCGCGTCGAGCAAGTGTATGAGAAAGACACCGATGATCGACGTGAATTGCGCTTGCAGCTTGCCAGCTTGCGCCAGCTCAACGAAGAAATGAACCAAGAAGCCCGTGCTCTGACCAATGCCCTGAAAGGCGAAAAGAAGCTGCAAGGCAACTGGGGCGAAATGCTACTGGAACGCATTCTGGAAGAGAGTGGGTTGCGCAAGGGCCACGAATACGACACGCAGCTCAGCTTCACCGGTAAAGATGGCAGTCGCCAGCAACCGGATGCGGTGATTCACCTGCCAGACCAGAAGGACGTGATTGTCGACGCCAAGGTATCGCTGGTCAGTTTTGAACGTTACTGCAATACCGAAGACGACGAGCGGGCGCTGCATCTGAAAGGGCACTTAAAAGCCGTGCGCAACCAGATGGAAAATCTCACCGCAAAGAACTACGAAGACATCGCCGAGTTGAAGACACTCGACTTCGTGCTGATGTTTGTGCCGATCGAAGCGGCATTTTTGCTGGCCATGGAAAACGACCCGCAGTTGTTCCGCGATGCGTTTGATCGCAACATTATTCTGGTCAGCCCCAGCACGCTGTTGGCGGTGCTTAAAACCATTCACAACATCTGGCGCAACGAGCAGCAAAACCGCAACGCGCGGACCATCGCTGAAGAGGCGGGCAAGCTCTACGACCATTTCGTACGGTTTACCGATTCACTGCAAGACGTGCAGAAACACCTGCGCAAAACCCAAGAAAGCATGGACCAGTCCATGAATCGACTGTCCAGCGGGCGGGGTAACTTGGTCGGCCGCGTTGAGAACCTGCGAAAACTGGGCGCGCGAAATAAAAAACACTTGGCACTGGTCGATGAATCGGACAGCGAACTGCCATTGGAGGAAGATAACGAATGACAGCAGCCAACACGCATCAAACCAATAAGGTCGCGTTTATCGGCCTAGGCGTCATGGGCTACCCGATGGCCGGACATCTGCAACGGGCCGGCAACGACACCTGCGTCTACATCCGCACCACCGCCAAAGCTGAACAATGGGCCGCCGAACACGGTGGACGGTCTGCGCCGACGCCGGCATTGGCTGCGCAGGGTGCAGCGGTGGTGTGTCTGTGTGTCGGTAACGACGACGATGTACGCAGTGTGGTGTACGGTGATGACGGCGTTTTAAGCCAGATGTCACCCGGAGCTGTGCTGGTGGACCACACTACCACCAGTGCTACTTTGGCTGAAGAGCTCGCGGCCGCGTGTGCCGAGCGCCAAATTCACTTTATGGACGCCCCTGTGTCCGGTGGTCAAGCGGGTGCTGAAAACGGTCGGCTAACCATTATGTGTGGGGGCGAAGCTGACGTATTCGCACAGGTTAAACCGATTTTGAGTGCTTACGCCGCCCATATACAGTTGATGGGTTCGCACGGCCAGGGGCAGCGCTGCAAAATGGTCAATCAGGTGCTGATCGCGGGCATATTGCAAGGGCTCAGCGAGGGCGTCACCTTGGCGCAAGCGGCGGGTTTGAATATGGACGAAGTGATCACTGCCTTGCAGCAGGGTGCCGCAGGCTCATGGCAGTTGAACAACCGCGCCAGCACCATGGCGCAGGGCAAGTTTGACTTCGGCTTTGCCATCGACTGGATGCGCAAGGACTTGGGTATTGTATTGGACGAAGCTCAGCGGCTCGGGGTGCAGTTGCCGCTAGCGGCTGAGACGGATCAGCGTTATATGCGACTGCAAGAGCAGGGCTGTGGGCGCATGGATACGTCTGTGTTGATTCGAGCATTAAAACTTCAATAGCTGATTTAAGTCGGTCGGGCGAGAGGTCAGTCTGCCCGACCGATTTCTTGGCTCAGCGTGTTGCTTGCAGTGTCATCGACACCGAATCAGCAAAGCGCAGCGCCGCCACCTTGTCGATCTCGACGGAAGCGTACTGCACTTCAGGGTGCGACATCACCAAGTTCAATACCTCACGCGTCATCTTTTCCAATAAAGCAAAGCGATTGCCTTCGACAAAATTAATCACTTCTTTGCAGATGGTTCGATAGTTCAGCGTCTTCTCGATTTCTTCCGCGTTCCATGCCCCTGTGCCATCAAACAAAATAACCAAGTTCAACACCACATCCTGCTTGTTCTTAATCTCTTCCTCTTTAATGCCTACGTAAGTGCGCAGGCGGAGGTTTTTGATCTGAATCTTGGCTTGATTATCCGCTTGTTGGATCATAGGCTATCCACCACCTTGAGTACGTCGTCGTGGTGCGACTTGGTGGTGACTTTGCCCATTACATGGCGAATGACACCCTGCTCATCGATCACATAGGTCACCCGGTGCACGCCGTCGTATTCTTTGCCCATGAATTTTTTCAGGCCCCAAACGCCATAGGCGTTGCAGAGTGCCAAGTCTTCATCGCTTAACAGGTCAAAGTTCAGATTTTCTTTTTCAATGAATTTCAGCAGACGTTTTGGCGCGTCCGGGCTCACACCCAAAACCACCGTATTGCGCTTTTCAAATTCAGCGCGGGTATCACGAATACCGCAGGCTTGCGTGGTGCAACCGGGCGTCATGGCTTTGGGGTAAAAATAGAGCACCACTTTTTTGCCCGCGAAATCGGACAGTGATACTTTTTCGCCGTTTTGGTTCAGCGTTGTGAAGGCCGGTGCTGGCGTGCCTTCGGTCAATAATTTTGCTTCCGCCATGATGTGTTCCTGCTCTGAATCGTTGGATGGTTTACTCTAACCGGGTACGCAGAGTTTGTCATTGGTGGTTACTACGCACTGTGCGCTAAATTAGTTTTATGCCACGCCCGCTGTGGTAGACTTGCGCGTTAATTTCTCAGTGACGAGACGCAAACCCTTACCATGTTTTTTGTCGATAATCAGAGCCAGTTTTTTCGCCCCTTGGTGAGCAAGTACCGTGCGCAGGCGGCCGAGTGTCTGATGGCGCTGTATCAGCGTTGTTATGGCGCCGAAGCGGACTATGGGCAAGCGGTTGAGCGGGCGCAGGTGGTGGAGACCTTTCAAGAAGCGCTGGTGCGTGCGCCTCTGATGGCGGATCAACAGGGCGGCGAGGAGGTCATGGAGTTGTCGGACGATGCCGACTCGCGCTTTCGCGACACCCGAGAGCAAGCCAATTGGTTGGTGAATCAATTGATGGACGCGGGCTGGCTAGCCCGTATGGTCGACGACGCGACCTTGCAGTCTACCGTGGGTTTTACTCGTGCAGGGCGGCGTTTTACCGAAGCCTTTATTGATGACAAACGCCGTAACCAACATCGCTCTCGGCACCGCAACACCCGCAACACGCGAAACGCCTTGCAAAGCTTCTTAGCGCACGGTGAAGTCTATGACTTGCTGGACGCCTACGATTATTCAGAGCGCATCATCAGTGACTTCACTGACGTGATTGAAGAACTCAATGAGCGTCGTCGTGCGTTGGTGCGCGAGATGCAAAACGAATTTGATGTGCAGCGCGCCACCACCGAGTTTTTTGAGTTCATGGAGCAGCGCTTCCAGCCTGACATCGCCATTCGTCTGTCGGCAGACAGCGTCGAAAAATACCGTGAACAAATCAGTGATGTGGTGCGCCGTATTCGCCGCAAGCCCAAAGATTTCAAAACCGACGCCGAACAACGTTTGCGTGAACTGCTGCCCGATTGGGTGCAGCCCGGTCGTTCGGTGTTGTGGGCCCTGCTGGATGGCATTGAGCAGCGCCTGAAAAACGCCGCCGATGTCATGTTACCGGCACTGCGGCGTTCGCTGCAGCACTTCACCAAGCGCGCTGACATCATCATCCGCCAAATGAACTACATGGCGATGCAGAAGCACGCCGATGTAGCCGCGGTATCGCGTCGTTTGGCGGCGTTGCCCGCCGCTGAGCAGAATCGACGTTTAGACGCCGTGGCTAACCTGATGGCGCGTTGTCAGGTGGGTTTGATGGACCCCGACCAAATCCGCTTGCAGGATCGCCAGCGCAGTGCGGAGGTTAACCATCAGTTGATGACCGAGCCGGATGGCGATCTCAGTGCGCGCCAAGCGGTGTATGTACAGCAGGCATTGGATCAAGCGTTCTACATCAGTCAGCAGAAGCTGCAGGGCTTCATTGCCGATCGCTTGGCCAATCAGGAACGTCTCAGCACGGCTGACTTGCCCATTGAAACGGCAGAGGACTTTATGGCCGTTGCTCATTTGATCAGCGCAGGCCAGTTGGAAGACTGGGTGGTTGAGCCGACCGGGCGGCGCCTGCACGACACTTATTTCCATCAGCGTGACGAATTCATCTTGTCGCGTCGTGACATTATCAACAGTACCCCTTCTACGGAGACCCCCTGATGTTGGAGGCCTTACAGCAACAATTGGATGCCATTGGCATCACTCTGGACGAATTCTCTGAGCTCACCGTACGCTTGCTGGAGTACGGCATTCTGAGCCGCGACGAAAGTCAGGTTGAACAACAGCTTTACGACCGCTTTGCCCGCTGCGAAGCTCTGGTCGGTGACTATTTCTCGTTGTTGCACATCCGGTTTTTACACGACAAGCAGTTTGAATACGTGCGCTTGTATCCGCCCGGTGCCGACATTCCCGGTCAGCCGAGCGTTGAACAGTCTGCGGGCGCGCAACTGCGCAATCGTTTAACGCAACAAGAAGTGGCGTTGGTTCTGGTGCTGCGTACGCTGTACGACCAAGGCCTGCGTGAAGCGCGGCTGGACGAGCAAGGCGTGGTCGCCACGACGGTAGAAAATGTCGGCATCACACTGCGCAATCTGTTGGGTCGCCAGTTGCCGGAAAATATCACTGAGCGTCGTCAATTATGGCGTCGTTTGCGTCAGTGGCGCTTGATCCGCATGGCCGAAGACGCGGTAATGGAAACCGCCGATGCGGTGATTCAGATTCGTCCTACCATCGTGAGTTTGGTCAGTGACAGCGTACTGCAACAGTTGGGTCAACCGGACGCGCCCAAAGCAGAAACGACGGCTATGGAGCCCGAAGCAACCGCCGTTGAAACGGCTGATGTCGAAGCTCTTGACACTGAAAGCACGGACACAGAAATCATGGACCACGAAATCATGGAAGAGGATCGCTAAGCCATGTTTTTGAAGAAATTCGTATTCGTAAATTGGGGCAACATTCCTGCGCAGGAATTTGATTTCGGCCCCATCAACCTGTTCAGCGGTGGCAACGGCTCGGGCAAGACCACGGCAGCCGATGCCATTCAAACCATCATGACCGCCGCGCACGACAACCTGTTCCAGTTTAACCCAGGACAGGAAGAAGCGACGCAGCGCGGACGTGGCAAGCAGGTGCGAACCCTGGCTTCTTATGTGTTGGGTTGCGACGACGGCAGTTACGCCCGTCCTGAACCGACGGTAGGATATCTGGCGGCGGTGTTTCACCCCACGCAAGGCGAAAGTGGTGAGCCCTTTACCGCCGTCATTGGTTTGTCGGCGCGTATTGAAAAGAACGGTCAGCAACAAACCGCGCGCTTGAACGACCAACAGTTTTACTTGGTGCAAGGGCACGAACTCAGTTTGGGTGACTTTGTTACCGAGAGTGATTTAGTTGGGCGTGAAGTGGTGCCCATGGGCAAGCTGCACAAGCAATTACAAAAGCGCTTAGGCGCGCAAGTGGTCGAGAAATACGACACCAAAAAGCAGTACCTCAGACGCCTGTATGCCGCCCTGCGTGGCCGCGAGGATGCGCTGTCCGAGCGGGAAGCGCTGAACGCGGCGCGTGCCTTCTCGCGCTTCATGGCCTACAAGCCCGTGCGCAGTATTAATGGCTTTGTGGCTAACGAGATTCTTGAACCCAAAGACCTAGGCGAAGCCATTCGCACCGTGTCTGACTTGATGAAAACCATCAATGCGATGGAAGGCGAAGCCAACCGGCTCAGCAAAAATATTGCGCGCTTGAGTCAGAGCAAGAAGCAGGCTGACCAGTACGTTGACCAGTGGATTGAACGCCATGTGTTGGCGTACACCTTGGCGCAGGCGCGCTACAAGCGCGACCAAGACGCCTATTTAACAGCGAAAAACGCTCAGACAGATTTGGTGGACCAGTTCGACCAGCGCGCCCGCGAACGTCAGTTGGCAGAAACCCAGCGTCAGCAGGTTCGGCAAGAACAGGTAGCGCTGGAAGCCCGGCGCATGGGCATCAGCGAACTGAAAGACAAAGCCGTGCTGGAAAGCACCCAAGAGAAAGCCAGCAAGGTTCTGCAGTTCACTTCGCAGTCGTTGGTGACGGCGGATAAAGCCCGTGTTGTGTTGACCCGCGCGGTCGCCGACATTGCCCAGCTTTGGAGTTCAGAGCGTGAGCGCCTGCAAACCGAAGGCTTAAGCAAAGAAGCCCTGCGATTGGCCGACGACAGCCCCAAACTGCAGCAAGTGCTGACCCAATTGGGTGATGAGCTGGCACGCTTACTCAACCGCGATTGGGTTGATTTGGATGCCATGGAGAACAGTGTCCAAACCACACTGGAACTGGAAAGCCAGATCAACCAATGGATGAAACGCTGGTTGGAAAAAGGGCGTTACGTGGAAAGCAGCAGCCTGCGTGACTGGCTGGCCAAAGTACTGGATCGGCGTCAGCAACGGTTGCAGCAGCAAGAGCGTCAGTGGCAGCAAAAATCCGCCGATACACAAGCTCTGGAACAATCGCGCGTGCATTACCCGGCGTTCGTTCGTGCTGCTTTAGAGGCCATTCGTCGGCAATTGCCGGAAGCCGATGCATCGGTGTTGTGTGATCACGTGAGCGTCACCGACCCGCAATGGCAGAATGTGGTGGAAGCCTATTTAGGCCTGGCACGCTTCGGCATTGTGGTCGCGCCAGAATTTGAAGCCGAGGCTGCACGCATTGTACGTCAACTGCCGGGCCGTGATGGTCGGGCGCGGGTTATTCAGGGTGCACGCGCCAAGGAAGACGCCGAACGACTCAGCGTGGTGAAAGACTCTTTGGTCGACGTATTAACGTTCAGTCACGCCACAGCGAAAGACTATCTGCACGCCAGCTACGGCAATGTACAGCGCGTCGACAGCATCGACGACTTACGCCATACCCGACGCGGTATCTGCGTAGAGGGCATGGGCAGTGGCGGCTACGCTATGTACCGTTGTGAGTTAGACGAAAGTGATCTGGTGTTTGGGCAGGGCGCACGCGAACGCGCCGCCCGAGCGCGCGGCGAAGAGCTGCAGCAATTACGCGTCGACATGGCGCAGTTGGAAGCTGAATGTCAGCGCTTGGCGCAGTTGTTCAGTGCGGTCGATCAACTGACGCAGTTGTCGGTCAGTGAGCCGTATCAAGCCTTGTTGCAAGCGCAGCGCGATCTGCAAGCCGCTGAGCGCCAACTGGCGGATTTGGACATCACCCAATTTAAATCGCTGGACGACGAATTTGAGCGCCTGCGCAATAAAGCGAATCAATTGGATGACCAGATTCGTACGCTGGACGCCGACCTCGGCAAGCTGCAAGAACAGCGCGAGCAGTGCGATCGCCTGTGTTCACGTTTGAGTGAGCAACAGGAGAAAACCCAGCAAGCGGTTGAGGACCACGAAAACCACTTAGAAGACCTGACTCACATTTGGCCTGATTTCGCGGTGGATGAACGTCTTACGTTGGCGGACCAAGAAGCGGAAAGCGCCGACCCCGATAGCCTTGAGTCACGCCACGCCAACATGCTCAACGAACTGAATGCGCTGGCGCATGACCTTGAACGGAATGTGTTGGAACACAACCAGCACTGCCAACCCAGCGACGCCATGGTGTTCGCGGCCGATTTCGGTCAGGCCCACAGTGTCGATTTCTTCAGTCAGGTCGCTGGCTTGAACCTGGAAATAGGGCGCATTCACAAACGCCTGAAAAACAACGTGTTGGTGGAAAAACAGGACCAGCTCACGCGCTTGCGTGACAGTTTTAACGATACTTTTGTCACCAACCTGTGCCACGCGATTTACCACGCCATTAACGATGGCAAACGCATTTTGGAAGAGCTTAATCAAGAGCTGGAGCATCACCGATTTGGTGCCGACAAAGAACGCTACTGGTTTGACTGGTCGTGGGTGCCCGAATACCAGGAATACTGGCAGTTCTTTGAAGAAGTGACGCGCTCACCCGGTTTGGGCGAGAAGCAAACCTTGTTTACCTTAGAGTTGTCAGCTAAGTCGCAACGCGTGCGTGACCAGATCATGGGTATGCTGCTGGATGACGATGAGCAACGTGCGCTGCGCGAGCTGGAACGCATCTCCGATTATCGCAATTACCGCAATTACGAGATCTACAAGCAGCCAGCGAACAAAGAGCCTATTGCCTTGAGTCAATACGGCACCGGTTCGGGAGGACAGTTGGAAACCCCGGCCTACATTATTCGTTCGGCGGCCATCACCAGTGCCTTCCGCTTTAATGAAGGTGACGCGCATTTGCGTATGGTGCTGGTGGATGAAGCCTTTTCCAAAATGGACGAAGCGCGCTCGAAAGAAGTCATTGAGTATCTGACGGAGGCACTGGGGCTGCAACTGCTGTTCATTATGCCGACCAGCAAGTCCGGGCCATTCATGGATCTGATCAGTAACCAGTTTGTATTTTCCAAGGTGCCCACCGCCAATGGGGTGCGCATTGGTGAGCTGAACAGCCGGGTACTGGTGGACCGTCAGCAGTGCAACCGGGAGCAGATTCAGGATTTGTGGGCGAATCATCGTCGGATTATTCGGCATCAGGCGGAGCTGGATTTTATGGAGGCTTTCGCCGAGTAGGACGTGTTCGGAATGAACCGCCTGCGTGCCACAACAAAACGGAGGACATACCATGCAACAACGTCTGAAAATTTGGCTGCTTGAACAGGGCATACCCAGTGCTGAGCTGATCAGTGTGCTGGCCATGCTGGGCCTGATCATACTCATTTCCATTGTGCTGCATCTGATGCTGCACAAAGGGGTTGTGCGCCTGCTGGAAACTCTGACGCGGGATTCCAGACAGGTCTGGCACGCAGCGCTGTTTGAGCGCAAGCTGTTCAACCGGTTGGCGCTGACGGTACAGGGGGTGATTATTCATGCGCAGGCCGGGCTATGGCTGCCGCTGGAATCCACCATTCGCCAGAGTGTGCAGACTCTGGCACAGCTCTGGATACTGGCCCTGGCGTTACTGACGTTCTTTGCCTTGCTGGATACGCTGCTGAGTTTGTCAACGCGCAGCAAGGCCACCCGGAATCTGCCGTTACGCGGTATTTTCCAGAGCCTGAAACTGGCGGCGGCGATATTGACCATTATCCTGATCATCGCACTGCTGATCGGCAAGTCGCCGGTGATTCTGTTCAGTGGCCTGGGTGCGCTGACGGCGGTGCTGATGCTGGTGTTTAAAGACCCCATTATGGGTCTGGTGGCCGGTATTCAGTTATCGGCCAACAATATGTTGCAGGTGGGTGACTGGCTGGAAATGCCGAAATACGGGGCCGACGGGGATGTGCTGGATATTAATCTGACCACCGTCAAGGTACAGAACTGGGATCGCACCATCACCACGGTGCCAACCTATGCCCTGATTGCCGATTCCTTCAAGAACTGGCGCGGCATGAGCGATTCCGGGGGGCGGCGTATCAAGCGTTCGGTGCGGATCGACGGCACCAGTGTGCATTTTCTGGCGGATGAAGAACTGGAGCGGCTGCGCAAGGCACAACTGTTGACCGACTACATTGAAGAGAAGGTGGCGGATATTGCGCAGGACAACGCTGCCAACAGGGTAGACCCCTCATCGCCAGTGAATGGCCGTCGGCTGACCAATTTGGGCACGTTCCGGGCCTATCTGACCGCTTATCTGAAAGCCAACAAAGGCATTCATGCCGAGATGATCCAGATGGTGCGGCAACTGGAAGCCGATGCCAATGGCATTCCGCTGGAAATCTATGCATTTACCAACCAGACCGGCTGGGTGGACTATGAAGGCATTCAGGCGGATTTGTTTGATCATATTTTTGCCGTGCTGCCGGAGTTCGGTTTGCGTCTGCACCAGGCGCCAACGGGGTCGGACTTCCAGCGCCTGATGGCAGGGCAGTGAGTGTAGGTCGGGGCTACATCCGATAGCCGGACTGAAGCCCCGACCTACCGCACCGCGATACCATTGCGGCCATTGTGCTTGGCATCGTACATGGCAGCATCGGCGCGTTGATACAGCGTATCCGCATCGTGATCGGTGACTGCCAGGGTGGCAATGCCGATACTCATGGTCAATTGCACCGTGTTGTCCTGAAAGTGTATGGGCGTATTGCGCAACGCGCTCAGTAATCGCTCCGCTAAACCTCGGGCTCCCTGTTCATCGGTTTCGGGCAAACAAACAGCAAATTCCTCACCGCCAATACGGCCGAATATATCGGTATCACGCACGACCGAGCGACAGATGCTGGCGGCATCTTGTAGCACTCGGTCGCCCGTGGCATGGCCATAGGTATCGTTAATCTCTTTGAAATAATCGGCGTCCATCACCAACATCGACAGCGGCATGTTCGTACGGCGGGTGCGTTTTATTTCTATTGCGACGCAATCGAAGAAGTGCCTGCGGTTGCACAATTCTGTCAGCGGGTCGGTCGTGGCTAAACTGTGCAGCTGCTGGTTAGCGTGTGACAGATCATCATTGCGGCGGGCGAGCTCAATGGTGCGCTCTGTGACCTTGGCTTCAAGAATCTCTGTCAGGTCTATTAATTGGCGTTGCAGGTTGATGAAAACGCGGAACGAAAGCACCGAAAGTATGAGCACGAAAATAAGCGCGCCCCATTCGGTGCGCTGGCGATCCCAAGGTAGAAAACCATGGGCGGTGGCCATGTCATAGATCCAAAAGCCGCCCAAAATAAACAGTCCAAGCAATACCACGCGCGCCTGAGCATTGCCTTTTACAATGCTGTATACCACGTGCGCGGCTATGATGAATAAGCTGATCACCAACGTGACATCAAAGACCGGATACAGGTTCGCTATGCTGACAATATCGGTGAGGGCTAATACGGCGGACACGGTAACCAAGGCTGCAACCGCCCACTTAAGTATCACCAATGAACCACGCCAGCCACGGCCACTGAACTGTTCGACGTATCCAGCGAGCGGTATTGCTAAAGCACAGTAAGCGAGTGCACCGACAATCTCCCACCCCAGAGGAGCAAAAAGAAGCAATTGCTTCAGCTGCGCTTGGTGCAGTACTACCACCGCTAAGCACAATGCGAACGTTGAAAGATATATGTTGGTCAACATTGCTCGGTTAGCTAGCCAAAATATGCCAGAGAACAGTCCCACTAGAATCAAGAGCGCACCGATGAACAAGCTGGACGCATCGCTTTTGACCATCCTTTGCAGGTGGACAATGTGCGGGCCTAGAATGATCTCACCCCATAGGCCGATATCGGGGTAATTGGAATAGGTACGGACGTAGAGTGTTTTTCCGGCGAAGTCTTCCGGTAAAAGAATGATGTGCCATGGCCAGCCGATGAACCGTCCCTGCCCATCTTGATCAAATGTACCGTAGCGGTAGATCAGCTCGTCATCGACATAAAACTCGGCTATGAGATCAATGCTGTATATGTAGAGAGCAGGGTCACGCCAATGGTTTTCTGGCAATTCGGTTTTGAACCACGCGTTCGTCCGGCCCTGACGATCAGGAGGGTTGCTGGGGAATCCAAGATGCTGCCAAGCGGTTGGGTCATCCTCTGTAATCCATCGCGGTTTGTTTTGCTGGTCAAATGGTGAGTCACCCCAGCGATAATGCCAGTCGGTACCGAGATCGACACTGGGTTGTTTAATAACTGTCGACATCGGCGCTTGTGCAAGCGCCGAGCAGGTCAATGCCATGGTCAGAAACGATATAACCAATACTCGAAACAAAAAAGTCATAGCTTGAACTGCCGAATTCCATGTCTATTAAACACATAGTAGTCGTTTCGTAAGCGATTGCATGCCAATTTGAATAGGTTGTTGAAGAATAGCTGTGGGCGGTTAATATGATAGTACTGGTCGAGAACCTGAAACAGTAGGGTATAGGCTAACAACGAATATTCGCCACTTCGCTGAGCTTTCATCTACACTGCATGTAAGCTCGATGAATCAGTCAGTCCCACACCATCAATGGAGCGTCATGGGTATGAGGAACCTTGTTGTCATGGGCAGTGCGCTATTGATGGCGTCTGCGCATGTTGTAGCCTCGAATCAACTGTACGTCCCTTCGGGATCGAGTGTCAGTATGGCTGGTATGAGTCATCCTCATTTAGCCAGTTCCGGTCGATACAATCCTGCCATGAGCTTTATGAACACCAATGAAGCCCGTTTTAGTATTTTCGATACGTCTTTGTATCTCAATGCGGGTGGTGCTGGGGAGGTGTTACGTTTTGCTGGTGATGTGTCCGACGTCTTGGATGAAGCAGATTTTGAAGACGATGGGATCGAGCAGGTAGAAGATGTTTTGAATGCCGGCCTAAGCAATTTAGACGATCAGTTTTTTGCCGAAGGTGGAGCGATACTGAACATGCCTATTACTCCGCTGCAATTGAAATTCATCGCGCTCAACGGCCCGATCACTTTCAGTTTGTCGGGTATGACTTCCGCTCGCGGGACGCTGCTGTATGCGCCTCTGAGCATAGATGCCGAAGCCGATGATTTAGATGATGATGACTTCGATCCAGTTGAAGCAATAGATACTCGATCATCGGTGTATTTGAAGAAATCACAGATATTAAATTTCAGCTTCAGCTATGCGCAGCCTTTCCCCACGATGAATGTATTAGGTGCTCGGACGATTGTCGGGGCGCGTACCAACGTCATCGTAGGCGATCTATACAAGCAAGTGATTCCAATAACCTCACTGGCCACAGCGGAAAATGGTTACGTCGAAGATCTACAGACTGAACTGATAGACAGCGTGCTTGCGCCCAACTTACAGGTTAAGGCGACGGTCGATATCGGCGTTTTGTTTCAACGGCGTGAGGGCCATGTTGGTGTTACTGCTTACAATATCAATCGCCCACGTTTTTTTTACAACACACTAGGCGGAGACTGTGCGGCCATCACCAACGAAGACGAGCAGACCGCTTGCTTTAACGCAGAATACTTCGCAGCGGTAGGTAAGATTTCGTTGGAAGAGGAGCATCGAATGGAGCCTCGGATCACGGTCGAAGCGGCGCGTTATTTCGACAACTACGGCTACGAAGTGATCGTGGGTGGTTCTGCGGATCTTTGGGCAGCGACGGATTTGTTCGGCGAGCGCAGTCAAGTGTTTACTGGTGGTGTAATGCTGGTGCCCGACGCATGGTATTGGCCAAAAGCGCGTTTCGGTATGCAGCTCGACTTACAAGACCCTGAGTTTCTGCAATTTGGTTTAGGCCTAACCTTCTTCAATGTATTGCAGATGGATGGCAGCATGGCGGCGAATTTTGAAGATTTGCGCAACGGTGATGCTATCGAACAAGCCAATGCATTTCGCAGCGCCTCGGCGTCGTTGTCACTCAATGTGGCGTTTTAATAGGGTGGAGGATTCGAATATGAAATGCAGTCTTCGCGCCTTAGCGTTCTCACTGTCCGCCCTGGTGTTGGTGGCGTGCGACCCCCAAGACGGCAGTGGTGTGGATAGCCGGGTCGGACTGAACGGGCTAGTGGTTGACGGTCGTATCGCCGGAGCCACCGTGTGGGTTGATCTCAATAACAACAACGACCGAGACGCGGGTGAGCCGCGCGCCTTCACCGATTCTGATGGCTATTTCAGTTACAACCCGCTAACCGGTATGAACTACTGCGCGCTACCCTCCTCGGCGTTTGAATTTCGCTTTTGCCTTCGTCACGGCAGCAGCCAAGACGGTCTCGTTATTCGCGCGCGTGGCGGGCGTGATTTGGTAACCGGCGAGCGCTTGCGCGGCACTATAGCCCTGCAAACAACGCTGGAACAAGCGGCTAAGCGTTCGAGTACACCGAACATCATGTCGCCATTCACTTCGTTGTTGGCCGCCGCCGAGAGCGCTGCGCAACGGGAAGCTCTGATGACCGCGTTAGGATTAGACGCGGCTGATCTGACGACTGACTTTTCCGCTGCGGAAACAGCAGAACAGCTTGAGATGCTTGCCAATGCGAATGTGATTCAGGCTATTCAACATTTAGTGTCTGATATGACTGGGGATGGCGTATCCAGTGAACAGCGCGCGGTGAATCAGTGGTTGATCATGCAAACGATGGCATCTTACATCGTAGACGAAGAAAAACCACCAATGGACTTTGTCGATGCCGATATTGCAGTGCTGACTGATTTATTTGGTGACGTTTCGATGGGGCGTCGCGAGATAGCTGACACAACATTAGCAGCTTTAAGTAGTTTTTACGAAGAGCTGAATTTAGAAGCACCCGGCGACGACGATCAAATAGAAGGTCGTTTGTTAGCTTCTGAAGTGATGTACTTAATGGTTCGTCGTGCTATTCGAGAAAATAATGTAGCGATCGAAACGACAGTTACCGCAACGGTTGATTTCGATGCATTAGTCTCTCTGTTCGCAAATGATCTGAATGTTGAGTACGACTTGCCGGGTATTGCCGATGCACTGATTGATGGAGACGATGTTGCTACTGCATCCGATGACAATGCACTCGGCACCCTACCGACCGGCTGGCAGGGCCAGTACCTAGTGATTGGCTTGCAAGGTGAGGACGAGGTTTTTGTACGCTACATTGATGGCAAAACAACAGACACCAATGGACCCATGGCAACCTGTGTTCGTTTGGACGATGGTGACATTCGCTACTTCCGAGGTAACTGGGCGAAACCGCAATCGGTGGAAAGCTGGATTGAACTGGAAGACTTACTGACGAGTACCGTCATAGCGCGTGACAGCATTCTGCGCAAGCTCACGGATGACGAATTTAAGGAAACGGTTGAAAACAGTATCTTGGATGGTGATCAGGGCAATAAGGTCTATGATTATGAGCAAACTGCTTCCGACAATCTCAATACATCGGGGCCCAATCGTAGCCCTAGAGCGCGCCCTAGGTCGCAACAAGACTGTGAAGGCTTATTCGATGATCTAGTGTTTTAGTGTTTTTGCTCTCGCTTAACTTTCAGATCGCACTAAAAGGACATCACTTATAAAGGAGAATAACTCCGTGCAAAAACTCTTATCGGTAACTGCACTGCTCGCGGTTGCCCTTACCAGCGCTTGTGCGTCGGTTTCTCGTACGGACCGCAGCATTGACGACCTTGTGCAGGCCGCTCCCGCCGAAAATGCGCGCCAGGAGCGCGTTGTAACACAATCTCTAGTTACATTGGCTGACCGGGTGGTTGCTCAGCAATCTGAACACATCGATATTCTGATGTTGTCGGGTGGCGGGCAAAACGGCGCGTATGGCATTGGCTTTATGCGTGGCTGGCAGCAGCATGCCGATTCTCCGATGCCCGAATTTGATATTATCACCGGCATCAGTACCGGTGCCTTACAGGTGCCCTTTGTGGCGCTTAACAACCCCGATGATCTAGCAATGGGTGCTGATCTATTTCGCAACGCCGCGGACAGCTTCGCGCCCACGCTGGACTGGTGGTTTTGGTTACGGCCGACGGGCGGCATCGTCAACACGAGCCGGTATGAGCGTACCATCGCTGATGTCATGGACGTCGAGTATTGCCATTCCCTGCAACCCCTATTTGCTGAGGGACGCCAATTGTTCATTGGCACCACCAATCTGGATTTAGCAACTGGCCGCGTGTGGAGTCTCGATACAGAAATGGGTGATTGCAATGACTTGTCGGGAGTACACGACCGCTTCTATGCCAGTACGGCAATTCCCGGTATTTTTCCGCCACGCATGATCGACGACCATCTACATGTCGATGGTGGGGTAGTGTCTAATATGCTGGTGTTGTATGGAATGGATGAGTATCGCCAATTAGCCGAACTGCTGGCCGAACGAGGCATTACGAATGACGTTGAAGTCCGTGTGTGGGTCATTTTGAACCTTTGGACGCACATGGATATGATGGCCCTGCAGCCGAGTAAGCGACGAGCACTGGACAGTCGCAGTCGTTGGGCGATGTTATGGGCGCAGCAACCACAGGTTCTGGAGCGTTTGGAATACTTGGCTTTGGCCGTCAGCTATGATGTGCCGGGCTTAACCATGAGCGTGCGCCACACTGGCATTCCGTCCACTATGGCGACGGAGCCGGGTGCAACCGACTTGTTCAACCGCGCCTGGATGGAGCGTATTGAACAATACGGATTTGAGCGCGCTCAGAGCGATGAGCCCTGGGACACGCTCGTTTCACCTTTTATTAGGCCGTAGTTTTTTGCAAGACGTCAGCCCCCTGACTGAATGCTCGCTTTGCCGTGCCGGCCCGCAATTGCTTTGCGGCTTCCACCATGTTGCGCAAAGCGGGTCGTACTTCATCCCACTGCCGTGTCTTCAAACCGCAATCCGGGTTTACCCACAAGCGCTCGGCAGGAATTCTTTCCGCCGCGAGCTGCATCAGTTTGACCATACGCTCCACGGCCGGCTCATTCGGGCTGTGAATGTCATACACGCCCGGCCCAATCTCATTCGGATACGCGAAGTCATTGAACGCATCCAGTAGCTCCATATCAGAGCGTGATGTTTCGATGGTGATGACGTCAGCATCCAAATCGGCAATGGCCGCCATGATGTCATTGAACTCCGAATAGCACATATGCGTATGAATCTGGGTGTCGTCACGTACACCGGCGGTGGACAAACGGAACGCCTGAACAGACCACGCCAAATAATGCGCCCAGTCACCTCGTCTCAATGGCAAGCCTTCACGGAATGCGGGCTCATCCACTTGGATCATGCCGATGCCCGCAGCTTCCAAGTCTTCCACTTCATCACGCAGGGCCAGAGCGATTTGCTGCGCGGTGACTTGGCGCGGTTGGTCGTCGCGCACAAATGCCCATTGCAACATGGTGATCGGGCCGGTCAACATGCCTTTCATCGGCTTGTCGGTTAACGACTGCGCATAAGCGCTCCAGTCTACCGTCATCGCTTGCGGACGCGCTACGTCACCGTAAATGAATGGCGGCTTCACGCAACGGCTGCCGTACGACTGTACCCAACCAAAGCGAGTAAACGCGTAGCCATCTAGCTGCTCGCCAAAGTACTCCACCATATCATTCCGTTCGGCTTCGCCGTGCACCAGCACGTCGAGTTCATAGTCTTCTTGCTCGTGCACGGCCAGCGTGATTTGAGCTTTCATCTCTTGTTCGTAAGTGGTGCTATCAATCTCGCCAGCGCGCAAACGACGCCGTGCCTGACGAATATCCGGGGTTTGGGGGAAAGACCCAATGGTGGTGGTGGGGTACGCCGGAAGCTGGAAGCGCTCGCGTTGCAGCCCAGCCCGCACGGAATAAGGCGACTGGCGCTCAAACAGCGTCTTGGTTAAACCCTGCAAGCGCTGCTGAACGGCTGTTCGCGTTACGCGATCTGACGTACGACGACTGTTGATAACCTGCGCATTGGCGTCCAAGTCAGCCTGCACTGCGGCACGGCCTTCGTTTAACGCACGCCCAAGCAGCGCCAATTCTTGTAGCTTTTGCTCGGCGAAACTCAGCCATGATTTAAGCTCCGGGTCGAGCTGGGTTTCGTCGTTCAGGGTGACAGGGACGTGTAGCAGCGAACAAGACGGAGCAATCCACAGGCGCTCGCCTAATTGAGCGTGTATAGGTTCCAACCAACTCAGTACATCGTTCAAGTCAGTACGCCAAATATTGCGTCCGTCGATGATCCCGAGCGACAGCACCTTGTCGTTCGGCCATTCTGCCAACACATGCGGCACTTCAGATTTACCGCGCACGGCGTCTATATGCAGACCTTGAACCGGCAGTGCGAGCGCCAGCGCTAAGTTGTCTTGTAGGGCACCAAAGTAAGTTGCCAGCAAGATGCGTGGCAACGTTTCGCTAGATTTCGCCAGCGTGCTGTACGCCTGTTGGAAAGCGCGTTGCCATGCGGCGTCCAGATCCAACGCCAGGATGGGCTCATCCAATTGCACCCACTGTGCGCCGGCTTCGCTCAGTCGGGCCAGTAGGGCCGCATATATGGGCAAAAGTTGGTCAAGCAGATCCAGTTTATTTATACCGTTATCTTTGTCTTTTCCTAAGAACAGATAGCTCAATGGTCCCAAAACAACCGGTTTAAAAGGGACGCCCAGGTCGGCCGCTTCTTGCGCTTCGTTCAGCAATTTTTCAGCGTTCAGCGTGAAGGTAGTATCGGCCTCAAACTCTGGAACGATGTAGTGGTAGTTAGTGTCAAACCATTTGGTCATTTCACCGGCTGCGACCGGAGCACCCTGACGCGAGCGTCCACGCGCTACGCGGAAGTATTGATCCAGCACGGGAATATCTTGCTCGCGCTGAAAACGGCGGGGAAGATGACCGAGCAAAAAGCTGGTATCCAGCACTTGGTCGTATAGAGAGAAATCGCCGACCGGGATCCAATCTAAGCCTAGGTCGTTTTGCAACGTCAGATTGCGCTTGCGCAACGTAGAGGCGGTTAATTGCAAAGATTCGGCGGAGGACTCGCCTTTCCAGTAAGACTCTTGCGCAAATTTAAGTTCTCGGTGCGCGCCAATGCGCGGAAAACCAAGGTTGTGTAGTCGGGCCATCAGTGAACTCCATTCTGTGTTTTGATGAAGGGCACTTTACAAGCTATAAGATATGAGAAAAAATGATCATTACTACTTGATTGGTGAGTAATATTAATGATTCAGCGTATTCATCTGGAAATTTTGCAGGCCTTACATGAGAAGGGCACGCTCAGTGAGGCGGCCAATGCGCTTTTTCTCACGCAGTCTGCTTTGTCGCATTCCATCAAAAAGTTGGAAGACCAACTGAATACGCCCTTGTGGGAAAAGCAGGGCAGAGGGCTGCGACTCACGCAAGCCGGAGAGCACCTGTTGCGGGTGAGCCAAAGCCTGTTGCCGCAGTTGGAGCAGGCAGAAGCTACATTGCGTGCATACGGAGAGGGGCGGCGTGGCCGGTTACGCATTGGTATGGAATGCCACCCGTGCTATGAGTGGTTGTTGACTGTGGTGCAGCCGTATTTGCAACGTTGGCCGGAAGTGGATCTGGATGTGATTCAGCGCTTTCGCTTCAATGGTTTGGAAGCCTTGGAACAACACCAGATTGATGTACTTATCACCAGCGACCCAGTGTTAAAAGACCATCTGCATCATGTACCGGTATTTAATTATGAGTTGCGTTTGGTGGTGGCCGACCAGCATGCACTGGCGGCCGAAAGGACAGTGACGCCAAATCAACTCAGTCGCGAGCACCTCATTACCTTTCCTGTGGCGCGGGAGAGGCTGGATGTGTTTACCCAGTTTTTGCTGCCCGCAGGGTTGGAGCCACGCGCGCATCAAGAAATTGAAGCTATGGATATTATGATTCAACTGGTGGCCGCCAACCGAGGCGTCTGCACGCTGCCGGACTGGCTGGCTAAACGCTATCAACAAGAATACCCGATTAAGCATTTGCAACTGGGCGACGGGGGCGTGGCAAAAACGCTGTATTTGGTTTACCGCTCTGCCGACGCAGGTATCGACTATTTGGCGGACTTTGTGCAGGCGCCTAGCTGAATCAATCGTCAGCCCGCTTGAAGCCAATACGGAAGCCGCCCCAATGCTTGCCATTCACAATGATGGGCACCGACAGGTCGTGCAGCACTTCGCCCGTATCGCGCTTATAGGTTTGCAGCAACATATGTGCTGTGTTGCTGCCACAACGGCTGCCGGTACGATCCTTAAAAATGCGCTTGGTGCGGTTCTGCAGCAGGTCGCGGTCGAAGTCGCCGGTTAAGGGTTGGCTGAACTTCTTGTTGTGGGTGGGGAAGTACCCGTTACGATCCACAGCGCCCGCATAGAGCACGTTGGCATGGCGCGTCAGAATAGGCTCTTGAATAGCCGGGAAAAGGCGGTCAGTCAGGCTATCGTAAGGCGTGCTGTATTTTTGTGGGCTGGTCTTAGGAATAGGCTTATAGTCTACAGAAAAGAGCTGTTGGGTATTTATCTCGCCGCGCTCTACAAGGTCTCCCAGCAGTTCTGCTATGGCTGAAGCCGCAGCGTTTGCTTCATTCAAAATGTCACTGTAGAAGGTTTCCTGATCAAATTCCGACAGGGCACGATAAATCGTTTCAGTCTCTTCAGATACCTGAATGGCTTGTTGAGCCACAGAGGTACCACGCTTTTCTGTGCTGTGCAGTGCTTGGCTGATGTTCTGAATCGCTTCGCTGATGGTCAAGCTGGTTTCGTTTACGTCTGTGCCTGCTTGATTCACTTCGGTAATCGCGTCGGAAGTGGCCGAAACCTCTTCCGTGATGGTCTTGAAATGACCAACCAGCTCGGTCAGTTGGGCGCTGACTTCCTCGCTGAGCCCTACAAGGCCAGACATCGCTCCGGCCGTTTCTTGTGATTGGCTACGAATAGCGCGCAGCATTTCTGCGATATTACCCGTGGCGGCGGCGGTTTTGGCGGCCAGCGCACGAACTTCGTCAGCGACCACCGCGAATCCGCGCCCCTGTTCTCCGGCTCTCGCTGCTTCTATGGCCGCATTCAGTGCCAGCAAGTTGGTTTGCTCCGCTACGCCATTGATCACTTCGGTCACTTGCTCGATCTTTTCTGTACGCTCGTTCAGCGCTTTTAAGCTCTCTGCCGCACGTCCTATTTCTGCAGCAAGTGTCGACATGTCGGCAACCCCGGACTGCAAGCCACTGAACGACGAACTGGCTGCTGTGGCCGTGGTTTGCAGCGTCTGTGTGATGGTGCCCAAGTTATCACGCATGGCCATGCTGGCATGGGTTAAGCGTTCACTGGCAGTCACAATGTGCTCGGCTTGTTCACCACTGCTGCCAATCTCGAGATTCAAACCATCAATTAAAAAAGACACTTCGGCGGCACCTATTGCCATCTTAGACGTCGCTTCCGTCACCGTCGGCAAGGCGGTAGACAGTAGATCATCAGACGCCCCGGTATCTGCTGTTGTGGTTGCCGGAGAAAGCGACAAGAGCCAGAAGGCGGCGGCAGCGACTATTGGTGTCAGAGTAACGAAGAATAGTGTTGGCAGTGAAGTCAACGCTAGACCCAACTGAAGAACGATAATGAGCAGCAGGGCTAGTAAGACAATGAGAGTATTTCTGGTCATGTCGGGTACTCCGTGACGGAAGAAGCACAACCCTTGTGAACAGCGGTAGGCGCCAATTTTTTATTGTAATTAAACCAAATGATATCAGTGTTTCAGGCTGTTATGAGCAGCTATAGACTAAAGTCTAATGAACCAAGTTAGGCCATTAGAGTTAATGGCCTAACTTATACTACTGCGTATCACGAACCAAACGCACCCGGCCATACCCTTGATTGTTGCGATGACCGTAGCCGTAGCCATAGCCATCGAAAAAATAGACACCGGCAGTATCTTCCGCTTCCGTGGCAATGGCGGGCATTGACCAAAACCAGTTAGACGGTGTGTTAGGAAAGACGTTGGTATTGATGGCGGGGCGCATACGACAACTTTCTACTAATGTTTTAAGCTCATCCAAATTGGGCATGCGCCAATCGTTATAGCCTTTGTAACCCTGTGCGTTGGCCGAAATAACCGCATTGCGCATTTGGCTCCAATTGAATGAAGCGCTGTCTCCTGAACAGTCGGTGCCTTGCTGACCCCAGGCACACTGATCCCACATTAATGCACTCCGTTGATCCACAACCGTGCCATCAGAGTCGACTAAATAGGCTGTGTCTGGGTTTCGTGGGTTGCCTGGGTAGGTGCAAAAAAGGTTATCTTGAGCGTAAGCGAGAGGCGTTAACAGGCTGCTGGCGATAGCCAGCAACAGGGTTCTAGGGTGATGTCTGCGCATGAGGGGTAATGACTCCGGTCATTTTATAATTATGGTCAGTTGATAGATCGTTAGAGCATTACAAATACTGTGCCACTCACAGACTTCTCTCGACACCTTCCTGTTATGGCCAGTTTTGCAGTGCACAGCGTGATCACAGATGCACAGCGATAGTGATAGCAGAAATTTGGCGTGCTTACCTTTGTTTTTTTGTATCAATGCGGTGCATGAGTGCTCTATTGTGGAGTACTTCTCAATATTAGGCGCGCGAATGAAAGATGGCTTGTCGTGTTCAATTGCTGTACACTCCGCGCGAAATCCTACCGCCGAGTACAGTAATCCGTATCCGTGCGGACCCCACTGAGGCAGTGAGCACCACGCTCGCGCTTCGTATACTCGTCATCTGTTGAGAAAACTATGTCTTTTGATTCCCTCGGCTTGTCAGAAAGCCTGTTGTCTGCTGTACGTGAAAAAGGTTACACCACTGCATCCCCCATTCAAGCGCAAGCCATTCCTGCCGTTCTAAAAGGCCGCGATGTAATGGCTGCTGCGCAAACGGGCACCGGCAAAACCGCAGGTTTTACGTTGCCGTTGTTACAACTGTTGTCGCAAGGTGAACGCGCCAAGTCCAACAGTGTGCGTGCATTAGTATTAACACCAACGCGTGAATTAGCCGCACAGGTGCAAGAAAGTGTGCACACCTACGGTAAGCACCTGCCATTGAGTTCTGCCGTGGTGTTCGGCGGCGTGGGTATCAACCCGCAAATGATGCGCATGCGCAAGGGTGCCGACATCTTGGTCGCAACGCCGGGTCGTCTGCTTGATCTGTTCAATCAGAAAGCGCTGCACTTCCGCGACCTTGAAGTTTTGGTCCTTGATGAAGCCGACCGCATGCTGGACATGGGCTTTATCCACGACATCAAACGTATTCTTAAAGTGTTGCCGCAGAAACGTCAGAACCTTTTGTTCTCGGCGACTTTCTCGGGTGACATTCGTACGCTGGCGCGCGGTATTTTGAATGACCCGTTGGAAATCGACGTAAGTCCACGTAACTCAACGGCCGTCACCGTCGAGCAAATGGTTTTCCCCGTCGACAAAAAACAGAAGCCGGCGTTGTTGAGCCATTTGATTAAAGACCGTCAGTGGAGCCAGGTATTGGTGTTCTCACGCACTAAACACGGCGCTAACAAGCTGGTTACCTTGCTGGAAAAAGACGGCATTAAAGCCGCAGCTATTCATGGCAACAAGAGCCAAGGTGCGCGGACTAAAGCACTGGCCGATTTCAAGTCAGGCAAGGTGTCTACTTTGGTGGCTACTGATATCGCCGCGCGCGGAATCGACATCGCTCAGCTCCCGCAAGTGGTGAATTTTGACCTGCCAAATGTGGCGGAAGACTATGTGCACCGTATTGGTCGTACCGGTCGTGCTGGCGCGACAGGTAAAGCTTATTCGTTGGTCAGCGCCGATGAATTTGACGACCTGAAAGGTATCGAACACCTGATTCAGCGCGTATTGAAGCGTGAAGAGGTTGAAGGCTTCGAAGCACAGCACGTGGTGCCGGATTCGCCAACACCACGTCCTGGCAATGCGCCGCGCAAAGCCAAGAAGCCGCCCACTGGCAACGGTGGTGGTCAAGGCCAGCGCCGCAATGACGCGCGCCCAGCACGTAACGGCGGCGGTAACGGAGCCCCAGGTGGGAATACGCAGCGTGGCCCGCGTAAGCCAGGTTCAGGCAATGGCAACTCTGGTAATGGTAATTCGGGTGCTCGTCGTCCGCAGCAACAGCGTCGCTCAGCCTAACGCTGCTGCGCTCGGTGGGTTTTTAAACGCGGCTTTATAGGCTGCGGAATTGGTACCGATAAATCCGAGTTTGATACAGATCGTTCAACTGAAGTGTCTGTTCAGGCTCAGCCACCGGTAACGCGAAGAAATTACTGACCATCCAACGCGGCCGTGCTCCATCATCTTCCAACTTCTTAGCCAGCCTCTTCATGGCGCTGGCAAATAGGTAACAGGTGATGATGTCTGCGCCGCGTAATTCGGCTTTGAAGCAATCACGCCGGTAGAGTACCAGGTTGTCTAATCGAAGCGCCTGCTTCAGCGACCAAGATACCAGCCACGGCAACCAAGACAATTCATAACCCACAATGTGGTGTTGCGGAAAGCGCCGAGCCAGCGGTATCACCAAGTGCCCCCATCCCGAACCTAAATCAACAATCGTATAATTCGTTTGATCTTCCGCGACCTCGCTGACCAATCGCATCATGGCTTGACGTGCTTTGACGGAGCTCGGCATGGGTGAAATGCCGGTGTATAGAGTGGAAACAACAATAGACAACATCGCCGACAGTACCAAAACCATCAGCGCTATACCTAACCCGGACATGATTCTCCAAATAAAAAAGGCATACTTTCGTGTGCCGAAAGTATGCCTGATTTCAACGCGAAGTGCTTAGATGCTCCCCTTACTCCACAAAGGCCCGCTCAATTACATAGTGCCCGTGGACGCCGTGGCGGGTTTCTTTGAAGCCCAACTTGTCCAAAATGGTCGTGGTGTCTTTCAGCATGGACGGACTACCGCAAATCATAAAACGATCGTCTTCCAGCGACGGTGGTGGCAAGCCGATGTCTTCAAACAACTTGCCGGAACTCATCAGGTCGGTCAGACGGCCTTGGTTGGTGAACGGCTCGCGCGTCACTGTCGGGTAGTAGATTAGCTTGTCTTGCACCATGTCGCCGAAGAACTCATTATTGGGTAATTCGTCTTTGATGCTGTCTTGGTATGCCAGCTCTGACACAAAGCGCGTGCCGTGTACCAGAATAATGTGCTCATACAGATCATAAGCTTCGGGGTCTTTGATGATGCTCAAAAAAGGCGCCAAGCCTGTGCCGGTGGACAGCAGATAAAGATTTTTGCCGGGCAACAGGTTGTCGGTGATCAAAGTACCCGTTGGCTTCCAGCCCACATAGACTTCATCGCCCGGCTGAATGCGTTGTAAGCGGGAGGTCAGCGGGCCGTCTTGCACCTTGATGCTGAAAAACTCCAGTTCTTCTTCGTAGTTGGCGCTGGCAATACTGTAGGCACGCAACAACGGCTTTCCTTCAACCTCCAAGCCGATCATGGTGAAATGACCGTTCTTGTAGCGAAACCCAGGGTCACGCGTGGTGCGGAAGCTGAATAAAGTATCGTTCCAATGCTTTACGTCGAGAACGCGTTCTTTAACCAAAGTTGCCATGTGGTACCGTCTCCATGATGATGCGCTAATGACTACGCACGATACGCATTCAGCGCATATTTATAAAATGATTTATATAGATAATCATTATCGGATTTGTAACTATACGGTCATCGCATCACGTTATTAGGAGTCACCTGTGAAGTTCACCTTGCGCCAGCTGGATGTTTTTCTTGAAACCGCCCGCAGCGAAAACATCAGCCGGGCGGCCGAAGCCCTGCATCTGTCGCAGTCGGCGGCCAGCAGCGCGCTGAAAGAATTGGAAAAGCAGTACGATATCCAATTGTTTGATCGCATGGGCAAGCGTCTGATACTCAACGACCTAGGGCGGGCCATACGGCCGAGAGCGCAAGCGTTATTGGACCAAGCGCGCGAATTAGAGCAAGACCTCTATCAGCGCTCGGACATCGGGTCGCTCAAGGTGGGTGCCACGCTGACCATTGGCAACTATTTGGCCGTGGAAATTCTGACGCGCTATCGCCAAGAGCACGAAGGTGCCGATGTGTCGTTGCAGGTCGCCAATACGTCGCAAATTGTTGAAAAATTGGTCAATTTTGAATTGGACATCGGCATGATTGAGGGCGAACTGAACCACCCCGAACTGGAGCTGATCCCTTGGCAAACGGACGAACTCGTAGTGTTTTGCGCACCCGATCATCCGTGGGTGGGCAAGCCTTGGTTAAGCGACGAAGACTTGTTATCCGCCGACTGGATTCTGCGCGAGCCCGGCTCCGGTACCCGGCAAACCTTCGACCGCGCCATGCATGGCCTGATTGCCGGCATGAAACCTGCGTTAGAGCTGCAACACACCGAAGCGATTAAGCGCGCTGTGGAGACAGGGTTGGGCATTGGCTGTCTGTCCAACCTGTGCATGAAAGACGCATTTCGCCGAGGTAGCTTGGTGCCTATACCAGTACCACAGCGCCAGTTCGACCGGCAGTTTTACTTGGTCTTGCATCGGAACAAGTTTCGCAGCCGGGCGATTAATCAATGGATTGATTTCTGTTAGCGAGTTCTGCTAGAAGGCTATGACCGACTGGCCGCCGGCTTGCCGATGAAGTAGCCTTGAGCGTAGTCCACGCCCAGTTCGCGCAAGCAATCTTGAGCTTGTTGGCTGTCAACGAACTCCGCCACCAGCTTAAGGTCATAACTTTTGGCCACTGCCACCATGGACCGAACAATGGCTTGATGGCGCGGGTTGCTCGCTACATCGGAAATAAACTGACCGTCGAGCTTCAGTACGTCTACCGAGAACTGATTCAAGTACTCAAAACCTGCCAAGCCGGTTCCGAAGTCGTCAATGGCCACACTGAAACCTAATTGACGCAAGGCGCGCACGTTCTCTATAGCCGTTACCCGGTCATTTACTAAGTCGGTTTCAGTAATCTCTAAGCAGATGTCCTGCGGTTCAATCTTGTGCGTTACCGTCTGGGTTTTTATCCAGTCAACCAAGGTTTTGTCGCCCAAGGTCGCACCGCTCAGGTTCACGTTAATCACGCCGACCACATCCAAACTTTGCTGCACGGTTTGCAGACTCGAGAACGTTTGCGCCAATACTTGGCGGTCAAACTGCGTCAGGTAGTTAAAGCTTTGAAACACGGGCAGGAACTCGCCAGGGTTAATGATGGTTCCATCAATGCGCAAGCGTGCTAGCACTTCCGCCTTCTCAACCCGATTGCTGTGTAAGCTCAGAATGGGTTGTAGCCACAGCTCCAAATGGCCGCTTTCTGCCGCTTCGCGATAGCGTTGAAAGTGCAGTAACACATCGGCACGAGCGCTGATGTCGTCGTCATTGTAGGCTACCAGTACGCGCTCTGAAGGTTGCGAACGAGCCTTGCCCCACAAGGTGTTCAGCTTGGCAAGGTTCTGCCCCATGTCGCTGCCTAAATGTTGAATGACCGCTATGGCGCAATCCATGACGATGGGTGTGTGCTGCAGTTCCAAGTTCATTTGCAGCAGGGGCAGTAGTTGCTCTTTACTAACCGACGTCGGTTTCAAAATGGCGATGAACGATAAGTCGCTGATTTTGGCTAAGCGCTCGACCGGTAGATGCTTATTGAGGTTTTGCACCAACTGATGCTCTACCGCCGCCAATTGTTCCCACGACAATGTCTCTAGGAAAATATCTTGGTTCACCGGGCGCAAGATTACACCAGCGTGCTCACTGAAGGTTGTTTGCTGTTGTGCCCACTGCATCAGTCCACGTTCGTTCAATGCGGTGGCGCGATTATCATGTATCGCCAGCCATTCCGTATGCGCCAGCGCTTCGTCGCGGTCTAAGCGCATGGCGTGCAGGATGTCGATGGTTAAAAGACGCACTGATTAACAGCATGGTCAGCGATACCATACTGGCAAGTTCGTTTAATGGGTCGTAACCGCCGAGACCATAGTAGGCCATGCTAAGATGACCGAAGAATAGCAGCAGCAATGCATGGCTCAAAGTAGGGCGATTGGCTTTCTGCGCTAACCAGGTTAAAAATGGCAGAGTAAGAAACAGAGAGGGCTGCGCATACGCCTCTAGCCCAATCACGGGCAACATGACTGGTATGGCCATGATCATCAAGGTGTGTGTCAAAAAGGGAAGCTGTATCCGAGGCTGGCCTTCGCGTGCTAGCCAGTAGTTAAGCAGCGGCAGAAACACCACCACGCCGGCCAATTCACTCAACAGGTAAATGGGCCAGATGATGGCGAAGGCACCGCGGGGTAACTCGGGTGTCCAAGCCGCAATCACGGCGGTGCCGATCAGTGTGGAAGGGACAATTGCCAGCAGAGAAATTTTCAGCAAGTCGTTTAAACGTCGGCTCACCAACCGAACGGGGTCAGGCCAACGCTTACTGAATTTCACATACAGAAGAGGCCCGATCAGAGCCAGTAGCTGAGTAGACACCATGGCCGGATTCATGGCTGAGGTGATCCCCCAAAGCCAATAACCGGCTGCCACTCCGAGTATGGCTAACGGTCGGTGTTTAGCGGCGGCAATGGCGAAAGCGGTGACCGGCCAAAATACAAATGCATCCAGGTCGGTCGGTGCCATCAGCGCAGACAGTTGTAATGCTATGAACAATAAACTGCCCAATACCAGTAGGGCGATGGCGTCACGCCAACCAAACTGCCACATCGATTTATCGTCGAACGTCATACTGTCTTTCAAGATACATCATTCCTTACGGCTGTCGGTCAGCGCTCAAGTGTCCGGTTTTTCTCTTCTACGTGTAAAACTGCCTATTGGTTGCCTCCCTTGTTCATTTTCTGGTCTCTTTACGCAATCCTACGGAACTGCGCAGCACCGAACTATTCGGTGCTATTGCTGATCGCATCACCGAAATATTCATAGGGCAGCAACACCATCGGCTGTCCGCGTTGTTCTACTAAATAGTTCAAATATTCCCGCTGGTTGTGCGTTGACTCCCAAACGTTGTGTGCGCTGTCACCGCCCATTACTAAGTAGCTCAACTCATTCAAGGCGGAGACATTGCGTGCAGGGCCTTCCACCAACATAATTTTGGCGTTAGGCGCTATACTGGCCTGCTGGCGCGCAAGGTTAATGGCGTAGGTCAGACTGCCAAGCTCGTCGACTAAACCTGCGTCCAACGCTTGGGTACCCGAGTAAATACGCCCGGCGGCGAGGGCGCGCATGTCCTCTACCGAGGTATCACGCGCTTCGGCAGCTTGTGATACGAAGTCATCGTACCAGCCATCAATGCGCTGCATGATGCCAGCGCGCTCGCTGTCCGTCAGATCGCGCTTAGGCAGTGCGACACCCAGCAAAGGAATGCCGATACCTGCGCCTACGTCTGCTGACGCACCGCGTGTCACAAACTCACTGTTTAGGTTAAGGCGCTGTCCGAACCCGTTGTCCCACAACCGCACACCCGTTACCCCAATGCTGCCAGTAACCGTATTGGGTGCAGCCACCAAGGTGCCCGCGTGCATGGACACCCAATAACCTCCGGATGTGGCGAGAGAGCCCATGGACACCACGACGGGCTTTTCTGCTTGGGTCTTCTTCACTTCTTGTGCCAACAGGTCAGAGGCAAGAATACCGCCTCCTGGTGAGTCGACCCGCAATACGACGGCTTTAATACTGGCGTCGTTACGGAGGGCTTCCAGCTCGCGGGCCAGTTGCCGGGTGCGCATGCCGTTGTCGGTGGACGTCATGCCGACCGCGTAAAGCACCGCAATGCGGTGTGCCGGGCCCCATTGGTCATCCAGCGGAGTGCGAAACAAACTCAAACCGTTCGGAGAGATCAGGGCGCGCTCGACGCCGTTATGGTCTGCCAAGGTGTCATCGCGCGAATTGAGGCGTACTAACTCGTTCACTACACCCAGATCAACCAATTGTTCGGGTGATAAATGAATGCCTTGGTCAATCAACCGCGCAAAGTCCGCTTCGCTCATACCGCGGCCTTGCACCATGCTGCTTTGCCATAGGTCGTAGAAATCATCGATCATGGCTTGGCGCTGCAATTGGTCTGGTGCCGACATGCTATTGCGCGACAGGTTTTCAAAGGCCGTTTTGTATTCCAGATTACGGAACTCGTTAACCCCAATACCCCAGTGGTCAAGCAAGTCCGCCAGATACGTCGTACCCGAGGTAAAGCCTGGCACGGTTAATGTGCCTGCCGGATCCATCAGCACGCGGTCGGCGGCGGAAGACATCAGCAATTCGGTCATGCCACCGTTTTCGATGTACAGGACTACCTGCTTGCCACTGGCTCGAAAGTCGTCCAAAGCCGCTTTGATCTCCCAGGCCAACGACGCCGGAATGTGCATCTGCGTGGTGTTGATCAATACGCCGCCGACCGCATCGTCTTGGCGGGCTGTGTCTATGTAGCGCAAGGTATCCAGCAAGGCGTGCCGACGATCAAAGAAGCTCAGCGGTTGGTAGGTCACTTCCTGATTGAGATTCAGTGCCAAATAGCGATCCTGACGGCGCTGGTTTGCATCCAGCAAGGTGCGGTCCCATGCACCCAAACGCACGGAGTACGATTGATAATTGGGGCTGGCATCGTCGGTAAGATGAGACTGCGCACTGATGCCTGCATGTCCAAAACTCATCTGTACGCCAGCCGTCATCGCACCCGTATCAAAGTATCGACCGGTTAGACGCACGCCGGGCAATACCTCACTCGCCCCGCCAGCCGACCAATGACCGCCAGTAAAGCCTTCGCCATTGCCCGTCGCGTAGTCCGCAAACACGGTCAACAAGGGCGTACCGAGTGGCCGATAGGCAATGTCCGCTGTGCCTTCGTAATATTGGGTGTCGGTAGCGATGGTCCCCGTTACACCAATGGAGGTATTGCGGTTGGGACGGCTGAGCGTGCCGAACGTAAAATGCGTGCGTAAATCCTGCGTAGCGGTATCACCGCGATACCAACCGATCGAAATACCCGCCGAGGCTTCGTCTGTACCGCCGCCAAAGGCCACCGTATAGTCGCGAACTTCACTGGACCCTCGATGGTCACGGCCAAAGCTGAAGCTGGCGCCAGGTGCTGCCAGTATTGTGTTCCAGCGCTGCTCGTCGAATAGGAGATCGTCGCTCGTCCAATTGAAAACCACATCACCCTGTTTCAAATGGTGCAAACCCGCCGGGTTGTCGTAGCCGTATTGCCCGAATTTGAGGGCCCCCGGCGAGGTCAACGAGAACTCTTGTTTCTCATAATAACGCTGAAAACCCATGTCTTGCGCCTGTGCAACTGCACTACTGAAGAGCAGAGCAGTGACAGCGACCAATGCCGTCCGATGGGTCATGCTGAGATTCCTTTGAATGAATTTACTTGGTACGAAGTATACGCGTGTGAAGAAAATTTTGGCATGGGCACCTCTGTGGATTTTAGAGGTGCCTGTTTGGATTAAAAGACGTTGTCGCGACGAAGGCTAGGCCTGTGTTACGCGCTGTGTGTAGTGATCAAACGCAGTGACTTTTGTATAGCCTTCCGACACATAAAGCGCGCTGGCTTTGGTGTTGGACACCGCCGTGGCTAACTTCACAGTGAGCGCATCGGTGTCTTTAGCGAAGGCTTCAACGTGCTTCAAAAGAGCACGGGCTACACCTTGCTGGCGGGCACTGTCGGCCACAAACAAGTCGTTCAAATACCACATTCTTTTCATGGCGACGGATGAAAATGAGGGATACAACTGAACAAAACCCAAGGGTGCATCGGTCTCAGACAGCGCCAGAAAAATAACCGAATCATCGTTTTCCAGACGTTGTGTGATAAACGATTTAGCGGCTTCAAAATCCGGTTGTTGTTCGTAGAACTGGCGGTACCCGTCGAATAGGGCTGAAACGTGCTCTAACTCTGCGTATGACGCTTTAACAATTTTCACCAGAGATCCTTACTTCTGAAAATGAACTTTATCGATTTTTGTATGGGGTCGGGCCATAGGCTCGACTCATTACGGGTATCAATAGGTTCTTAGTTTGGCTCAAAATGGTGCGTCTTAAAACGAAAAGTCTTTCAATTAAGCACTTCGGAATATACGGGAGCGCCGCGATAAATACCGGAGAATACCTTACCATCGCGCCAGCGCGGGTAGGTCTTTCCCATGTGCACTAGAGTTTCTTGGTTGGTTTCTGGCAGCTCTTGTTCCGGATGAATGATGTCAGTGAGCTCTTTGACGGCGATTTTAAGGGCTTGAGAGTCACTGGTGGCGGCGCATTCAGCGATCTTCTCTAAGAAATCCGTGCGCGCCAGCGGCATCTTGGTAGAGAACTCCAGTTCAACCAGTCGAGCGCATTTTTGCGCGGCGCGCACGGCGTTGATGTTTAGGAGCCAATGTCGATCGGTCATGGTATTGCTCCGCAGCAGCAGAAATGGGCATGTTTAGGGGTAAGCGGCAGCAAAAAACGTACCTGTTCCATTTGTTCAGCAATAAAACCGAAACAGTGCGTGAAGATTGTAGGGTGGGCTCTGGCACTCTATGCTCGTTGCATTAGCACCCGATAAGGATTGAACCATGAGTGACGTATTGCAGCAGTTTTTAGACGAATACCCGGTGTCGGTGGATATCCCGGTGCAGTGGGGTGAAATGGATGCATTGCAGCATGTGAACAATGTAACGTACTTTCGTTATTTCGAGTCGGCGCGCATTGCGTACCTGATGAAGACGTCTTTGATCGGCAGTGGCAAGAGTACGGTGGGGCCGATCTTGGCGGACACCGAATGCCGCTATAAGCGCCCTGTTACCTTTCCGGATGTCGTTAAAGTCGGGTGTCGCATTACCGAGTATCAAGAATTTGGTTTCTTGCAGTCCTACGCGGTATACAGCACTGCACAGGACGCCGTAACGACGCAGGGCAGCGCGCGTATCGTGTTGCTGGATGTAACAATCGGTAAGAAAGCGGCGTTGACGGACGAGTTGAAGACCGAGCTAGAAAGGATTGTTCGAAAGTAAAAGAGAATTCCATTGGGGCTTTTGAGCCCCTTGGGATACTCCCTTCAGCGTTTTTCGCATTTTACTGCTGTTTGCCGGCTGGCCGATATTTCGGCTTCAAGCGTACATATAACCGGCGCGTAAGTTTACACACCACTTCGCCTTGCTGATCCCTTACGTATACGTCGAATTCCGGGAAATAAGCGTCGCCGTGTTCGGTCGCGCTCTTAATGCGATTAAGGTCGCTGTCTTCCAAGTGAAATTCGGCGGTCAAACGGCCAATGCCCGGTGCAATGAAGTCGATGTCGGCTGACTTGTCCCAAATCATGTAGCGTTTGAAGTCCAACGAACCATACAGCATCAGAGCGATGATGGGATCGGTCATTGAAAACAGGCTACCACCGTACTGTGAATTGTTGATATTGCGTGTCCACGGACGCCACAGCAGGTCCACCCGTGCGTACCGATAGTCGTGACTGACCGTTTTGATGCGTATGCCGGGAAAGAAGAACGGCGGCCAAAAATTCATCACGAATCGAAACAGCCAAGGGTGACGAAAAAAATAAGCGACCATTGCACAACGTCCAGTTATCCATTAACGAGGCCGAGTACACCTCAATACCGTATGCTCGGTCAACTAACCTTAGGGTTAGTCTTGCGTAAGAGGGGGTAAGCGCGGGTTGCAAGGCTGAATGTTGACGCCTTGTCATGGATCAATGAATCCCGTCAATTGTCAATTAAGGTCGCTCTAATGAAAGCAGTTTCACGGAACTGCTGCTATCATAACAATAAGCAGCAATAGCAAGCACAGTATTATCTCTATGTGTCTCGGCGTATCGAGCATATATCTATCATGGACGACAAGAGAGTAGTGTTAAATGTCTGAGCGTATACCGATTAAGCAGGCAAGCCAGCGCCGGTCAGTAGCTCTGATCATTGGCGGGTTGGTTTTAATGTGGATTCTATCTGCCGGGATTCTATTGGGTTTTTATCGCGCCAGTGTTGAAAGTTTCAGCTCTGAGGCGAGCAATCGTGTGCTGGTGAATACACAGTATTTTGCCTTGAATCAAAGTCAACTGACGAATGCTAAACTCAACGAGCTGGAAAGCACGCTGCGCGCATTGGCCTATGTTGCTTCAACGAGTGACCTGCCTGACCAGGATTTGCGTGGCATTCTTATGTTGCGGCGGCAAGTCAGTCCTGAAATAGCAGACTTCTTGCTGTTGGATGCCGACGGAAACATTCGCATTTGGACGCATGATGATGGCATTACTCAGCCCGATGTGAGCGATCGCGATTATTTCCGTATTCATATTGACAGTCCAAGTAGCCGCACGTTCTTATCAAGTCCGGGCTTATCCAGAATGCCCGATTCCCGCCCTTTTATTGCGATGAGTCGTGCCCTATACACGCCAGACGGCGAATTTCTCGGGGTATTGGCGTTAGCGTTGGATGTCGAGCGTTTCGCGAATGCGTTAGGGGGTATTACAGAACTTGACGGGGTCAGCACGGTTTTGGCTGACCGTTTTGGTAGTCTTTTGTTTCGCCGTCCTTTTCGCGAGTACGAAGCAGGCCAAACATTGGCCTCAATTGCAGGGTATCAAGGTGACCCGCCACAACGCGCCAGTTTAGTGTTGGTGTCGCCGTTTGACGGTGTTACTCGACAGGTATCCTTTCAGCGTCTGGACAATTGGCCATGGGTGGCCTTTGTGGGGGCTGATTTGTCACCTACCTTGATACTGATCGACGAATTTCGTACTCGCGAGCGCATAAGGCTTTTGATCTTGCTGGCGGTGCTCAGCTTAATGCTCACTGTCGTAGGTTGGCTGACATGGGAGCGCATGCAGTCGGAGCAGGTCTTAATGGACGACATCATCAAACGCCAGGTGGTTGAGAAACGGTTGGCTTGGCAAGCCAACCATGATGCGCTGACAGGGCTGCCTAACCGCATGCTGTTCTATGATCGTTTGAATCAGACGTTGCAGCGCGGCACCAGGTACGACCGTGTATTCGGTTTGATCTACATTGATCTGGACGGCTTTAAAGCGGTGAATGATCAATGGGGTCATGCGGCGGGTGACCAGCTTCTGCGAGAAGTAGCTAGGCGCTTGATGGCCGCCGTAAGGGCCAGTGATACGGTGGCCCGTTTGGCCGGCGACGAATTCGTTATTCTGGCGGATCAGTGCGGTCTGGATGAGTCGCAAGCGCTGGCCGACAAAGTTTTGCGTGCGTTATCCGAGGCCATTGTCCTGCCGGAGCAGGATGTATACGTCTCAGCCAGTATCGGTGTTGCCGTAGCCCCTGATGATGGTGACAATCCCGACGCTTTAATCAAAGCCGCCGACACGGCGATGTATCATGCTAAGAATACGGGTAAGGGCAGGGTGGCCGTTGCTGGGGCGTTATCGGCATGATACTGTACATATAAACAGCTATTAAGGCGACGTCATGCTCACGCTATACCCCGGTAATCGCATGGAAGAACTGGTGCAGCTCATGTTAGAGCTGATGCGCTACGGTGGGCGTAAGGATCCCTTGGTCGCCGAGCAGATCATCGTGCAGAATCCGGGGATGCAGCACTGGTTGTCGATGGAAATGGCGAGTCACCAAGGCATCGCCATGAACACCGATTTCCCCTTGTTGTCGCGGTTCATCTGGAAAATGATGCGTCGGCTTGATGGCGACGTACCGGAACAATCCCCTTACGCCCGTGAAGTGCTTGTTTGGCGCATCTATGAAGCTTTAGGCGTATTGCGCCATGAGCCGGCGATGGCAGAGCCGACGGCGTACTGGACGGGCGAACGCGACGACATGCTGAAGCGCTTTCAACTGGCGCGTACCCAGGCTGACCTGTACGAGCAGTATTTGATTTATCGGCCTGAATGGATTTTGGCATGGGACGCCGGTCAGTTTGCTACGATACCTGATGCCCCCGAAAGCAGCGCCCGGTGGCAGGGGGTGCTTTGGCATCATTTGGTGCAAGCCGAACCGCGTCACCCCTTGTATTGGATTGAGCGCAGTCGTGCACGACTGAAAACAGCCAGCGCCACGGATCAGTTCGGTTTTTCCTCTTCTGTATACCTGTTTGGTATCAACACCATGGCACCGTTGTGGTGGGATTTTTTGCAAATACTGGGCGAACATATAGATCTCCACGTCTTTCTGCTGAACCCGTCCGACGAATATTGGGGTGACTTACAGAGTGCTAGAACCGTGGCACGACAACGTGCGCGTTGGGTGGGTGATGAACCAGCCGCCGCTGTTGATATCGGTAACCCTTTATTGGCCTCTTTAGGGCGGCAAGGTCAAGAATTCATTCGGTTGGTGTACAACGAACCACAGGCCGAAATCTCGGTGTTCAGTGCGCCCGACGGCGACACGCTGTTGCCAAGGCTGCAGCGTGACATCTTGCGTTTGCACGATGCAACAGCATTACCCGAACCCATCGCCATCGACAACAGCCTCGTGATGACCAGTGCGCACAGTGCGCTACGCGAAGTCCAAGGGTTACACGACTGGTTGCTCGGTCAGTTCGAAGCGGATCCTACGTTAAGTCCTCGCGATGTGGTGGTGATGTGCCCGGCGGTGGAAGAATATGCCTCCTACATCGAAGCGGTGTTTGACAGTGGCTTCAGCACCCAAGAACGCACCGGGTTACCGCGTTTGCCTTGTTCCATTGCCGACCGTTCGCTGAGCGACAGTTTGCCGTTGGTGCAATCGTTTATGGCGTTGATGCAGCTTCCCGATAGCCGATTCACGGTAAACGGTATTCTGGCGCATTTGCGTATTCCAGCCGTGCAACGTCGTTTCAGTTTGCAAGCAGACGATCTGCACACCATTACTCTGTGGTTGGAGAATGCCGCCATTCATTGGGGTATAGATGCAACGCACAAGGCGCAATTAGACCTGCCAGAAGACGACCGCTACACCTGGCAGCAAGGCCTGGAGCGTTTGTTATTGGGTTTTGCGTGGGGTGATGAAGAACAAGAGTATCAAAACCGGTTGTTGTTGCCTTGGGTAGAGGGCGATCAAGCCGAATTGTTGGGCAAATTGATTCACTTGCTGAATGTATTGCGCGATGAAAGTCGGCAGTGGCGGGGCGATTCCACTGCGGTGCAATGGCAGGAGCGCTTGGTGCGTTTGCTGGAGCGGGTGTATACACCGGGCGACGAAGATCAAGATGGCTATGACATGGTGCTGGCCGCCATTCAGGACTTAACCGCCTACACGCAGCGTGCGCAATGTGCGGATCAGCCCTTACCGTTACTCGTGGTGCAGGATTTCTTGCGTCACCATTTTAGCCAACCCGAGCAGCGCCAGCGTTTTATGACCGGGCAGGTGACGTTTTGCTCTATGGTGCCGATGCGCAGCATTCCGTTTAAGGTCATCGCGGTGTTGGGCTTGAACGACGGGCAGTTTCCGCGACAGCGCCAGCCGCTGGGGTTTGACCTCATGGCCCATGCAGCAGCACGTTTGGGCGATCGGTCGCGGCGTGGTGATGACCGCTATCTCTTTTTAGAAGCCATCTTGTCGGCCCGGCAGTCGCTGTACCTCAGTTATCAGGGCCGCAGTGTTAAAAACAATGAAGTCCAGCAGCCTTCTTTGGTGTTGCAGGAACTGTTGCAGTATGTAGAGCAGGGGTATGGCTGGCATGCAGTGGATGTGATTAGACAACTGCCTCTGCAACCGTTTAGCCCCGACAATTACCGCGCACCGTTGCGCAGTTACGATGGTCGGTGGTTGCAATTGCTGTTGAGTCAGCGAGATGCGGAGTCCTCAGCGCCAACAATACTTCGCCTGCCGCCACTGGGTGCAGACCCTAACGCATCGGAAGACGAAAGCGCATCCGGCGATGAAAGTGAAAGCAACGAAGTTCGACACGAAACGGTCGAATATTGGGTACGGTGGTTTGATCGTCCGGCTAAGGCGTTAGCGAATGCACGACTGAACCTTTATCTTGAAACGGAACACCTGTTGTTAGAAGACAATGAGCCATTCGTTGCGACACACCTCGACCGCTATGGCGTGCAGACCGATATGGTGAACGGTGCACTGATGTACGGTGATACAGCGGTTGTGTTGCGGCGCCATCAACTGCGTCAGCACTTGCCGCACAATCCTAAGTTCGAAGCCGAACTGGACGAATGGCAGCGCGATGCTGAACAGTTTTCCACGGCGTTGTCCGGCCTCGGCTACCGTGCATTGAACACCGAACCGTTGTTGTGGGCACACGAAGGGTTGGTGTTGCGTGGGCAGTCGTTGGGTGACGATGAAAAACAGGTATTCTGGCGCTTCGCCAACCCGAAACCCAAAGATCACCTACGGCTGTGGTTGCATCACTTGTTGGCCAACTTGCACGGTCCGAAAGAAACGCACGGGTTGTTTCGCCCGGACACCAAATCTAAACCGCCAAAAGGACAGACGCATGTGGCACAGCGCTTGGCGTTCGCTGCAGTTGAACAGCCCGCTAGGTTACTGCGCGAGTGGTTTGATGCTTGGCAAGCGCTGACCGCATCACCATGGCCGCTGAATGCAGCAGTGGCCTTGATGGCGCTTGATCCGAAAATCAGTGCCAAAGAACACTGGTTTACCGATTGGTGGCAGCAGCAGGTCGACAATGATCCTTATTTCGCGCTGTTCTGGCCTGAACATGCCTCTCAGCCACAGACTTGGACCGACGAATACCAGCAATGGGTAACCACGTTGTATCAGCCTCTGGTAGACCACCTCACGGTAGACCACGTAACCGGGGAGATGGTATGACGCAGCACAGCGCCCAAGACCATAACGCGCGTATCCCACAGCCGCTGGTAGCGCAGGACATCCCATTGACTGGCCGCCATTTGATCGAGGCCAGTGCCGGCACCGGTAAAACGTACAACATTACACGGCTGTATGCGCGTTTGTTGCTCGAACAAAAACTGAGTGTGCAGCAAATTCTTGTCGTAACCTTCACGCGGGCGGCAACGGAAGAATTACGCGGTCGCGTTGCGAGCTATTTGCGTGAGTTGTTGCAGCATTGGGGGAGCCCCGAAGCGGACGAATTTTGTCAGGTGTTGCGCACCCGCATGAGCGATCAAGAAGCGCGTCTGCGTTTGAGTGATGCACTGCAAAACCTCGACGAAGCCGCTATTTATACCATTCACGGTTACTGTAAGCGGGTACTTACGCAACAGGCGTTTGCCAGTGGTATTCCGTTTGAAGTGACGATGGAAGCCGACACCAGCGAGTTGGTGCTGCAGGTCACTGCCGATGCGTGGCGGCGCTTGGCGGAAACGCCTGAGTCATATCGTTTAGTGACGGAGCGCTTTGCGACCCCGGAGCAGTTCTACCAGACCTTTCGTCAGGTGCTGGCGTCGGAAGCACCCATTGCGGCAGAAACGGAGGAAAACTTACAGAGCGAGAAACTGGCCGCATTGCAGGCCTTGCGGCCTAATCTGGAATTCCTGCGCGATGAGCTGATTCGGTCGCGTAAGAAACCGGCGGAGATCGAGCAACGAGAAGACGAACTCGCACAGCTATTGGCTTGGTTGGCGGATGGGCCAGAAGTACCTATGCCCTCGGCTGCCGGAGATTTCTTGCACGGTAGACGCTACCCCAAGCGCACCGATATTCAGGACGTTTTAGATCCGGTAAAAGCGCTCAAAAACCTGCCGGAGCGATGTCAGCAAAGCGCCATTAATGCCGAGCTGATTGCGGTGTTGAACAGGCTGCGCACGCAGATTCAACAGGAAAAGCAGCGTCAGCGCGTGTTGGATTTTAATGATTTGGTGACGCAGTTGCGCGACGCCCTAAAAGGCGCGCAAGGATCAGCCTTGGCACACACCTTGGCGCAGACCTTTCCGGCCGCGCTGTTGGACGAATTTCAGGACACCGATCCCCAGCAGTACGCGATTTTTGATGCTATCTATCGGGCTTCGGATACCGCGTTGTTTATGATTGGCGATCCGAAACAAGCGATTTACAGCTTCCGCGGTGGCGATGTCTACGCCTATTTGCAGGCAGGCCGTACCGCCGATCACCTGTGGAGTATGGACACCAATTTCCGCTCGTCTCCGGCGTTGATTCAGGGCTACAACCGCTTGTTTTATGGCGCAGATGCAGCGCTAGAAACCAACGCAGACTCTAGCGTCAAGCCGTCCTTCCGTGTATTTGGTCGGCAAATCAGTTATCGCCCGGTCAAAGACGGCGGCGTTAACAGCAAAGCGAATAAACGTCCCTTGCGCGACGCCAGCTCGGCGTCCGAACGCGCCGCTCTGCAATTTGTGCACTTTCCGTTGAATCTTGGCGATCCTGACAAAAATTACTTTTTAGCGGAATTTCGTGCACAAATAGCCGCATGGTGCGCACAAGAAGTGCAACGCCTTACCGCGGGTAACACGCAGCGTGGTGACCAACCGCTGCAAGAAGCGGACATCGCTTTTTTGGTGCGCAGTAAAACCGAAGCTGAAGTGATGCAGGATGCTTTGCAGGCGGCCGGGTTCGCCTCGGTGTTTCTCAGTGCCCGCGACAACGTATTGCAAAGTCCCGAAGCGGTTCAGTTGGAACAAGCGCTCACCGGTATTCTTTACGCCGAAGAAGACCGGTTGTTGCTGGCTGCCTTGGTTTCTCCCCTGTTCGGTTTGTCAGCACACGATCTACTGGCCCTGCAAGATGACGAACACGCTTGGGAGCTGCAGCGTGCTCATGTGCTGGCGCTGCGTGAGCAGTGGCAACGCCATGGTTTCATCACCATGGCATTGAACTTGGTACACGACCGCTATTGCCCGGATCCGTCGCGCCATGAACGCGCCATGACCAACATGCTGCACCTGCTGGAACTGTTGCAGCAGGCCAGCCAGCAAGAAGCGGAACCGTGGCAGTTGCTGGAATGGCTGCGTATTCAGCAACGTTCTACGTTATCGCGCCAGGAAGTTGAATTGCGCCTTGAGAGCGACGCAAACCTGATCCGCATCATCACCCAACACAGCTCGAAAGGGTTGGAATACCCCATTGTATTTGTGCCCTTTGCGACGTACGGCGCAAACAGTCGAACGGCCAGTGTAATGGCCTATCACAACAAGCACGGCGACATGCTGTGGCGATTGGGTGCGGGTGATGCAGCCACTGAGGCGGCCCGACGTGAACAGGACGAAGAACGTGTGCGGTTGCTTTATGTGGCGGTAACACGTGCCGAACAGCGTTGCTATGTGTGTACGGCTAACTTTGCACGGCCACATACCTCAGCACTTGGGCTGGCATTGTGCTTGGACGATCAATCAGTCGCGGCCGATGTATGGCCGGATGCCTTAAAAGCATTGTGTGGGAACGAGGCAGGACAATCCGCTTCATCACTGGGCTGGATGACGGTAGCGCAATTAACGACGACCGTCCCCGTCGTTCGCGCAGCCGAAGCACTAGACCCACCGCAGGTGTCAACCTTCACCGGGCGCATTAATCGTCATTGGGGACTGAGTTCGTTCAGTGCATTAGCCCGCAACCTGACGCAGGCACAAGTGGGTTACAGTGGCTTAAGTCGGCGTGACCGAGACCAACAAGAAGCGTTGTCGGAAGAGCGGATGCTGCGGCCGGTTTCGGGGCGCGCCGCCATGCGCTTCCGCTTACCCAAGGGCGCGCGGGCCGGTAACCTGTTGCACGACACGTTAGAACACATGAATTTTACCGACCCCGATTGGCGGGCCACCGCCAGCCGGGCCGTTGAACATTTCGGCCAATTGTTTTCAAGTTCGGCCGCAATCGACGAATTGCAGATCTGGTTACAGGAATGCTTGGACACGCCGTTGAGCGACGAAGGCTTAACGCTCAGCCAGCTCGCGCCACGGCAAACCTTGCGTGAAGCGGAGTTTTACTTTCCGTTGCACGGCAGTACCGGACGTGATTTGGCAAAGCTGCTACAGGCCCATCGACGCACCGTGGGCGATAAAGACCCGGCAACCATTGAACTACCCGCGCGCCAATTGGAAGGCATGATGCATGGTTTTATCGATTTGATATTTTGTGCAGAAGGGCGCTACTACGTGTGCGACTACAAATCGACCTGGATGGGCGATCAACTATTGGATTACGCACCCGCAGCGTTGCAGCGCAACATCGAACAACACTGGTACGACTTGCAGTACCTGATCTACAGCTTGGCGTTGCATCGTTATTTGCAGCAACGCATACCCGACTACCGCATGAGTGAGCATTTTGGTGGCGTGTATTATCTGTATTTGCGCGGCATGTCTCCCGAGTCACCCGGTACCGGCGTGAGCTTTGTGCGCCCAAACCCCAGCATCATTGAGCAGTTGGATGCTTTGGTCGATGGAGGTGCCGTATGAGCCGACAAAACGAAAGCCTCTTGGCCGAATTAAACACGACAACCTGGCCATCGTACGACCAGATGCGTGTGCACTGCGAAGATATGGCGGCGGTGGACTACTATCTGGCGCAAGACTTCGCGCAGCGCTCTATGGCGGCAAACAGTGCACTCATTAGCGCTGAGGTACGGCAGACTTTGTTGTTCACGCTCGCGGCGCTCAGCCGAGCGCTGCGTGACGGGCATAGCTGCTTGGACTTGAAAGTACTGGCGGGTGAGGTGGTATGGCGCAGCCCTGCGCCTGACGGCGTTCGGGCAAGTACGGAGTCAACGGATGTATGGCGTGCGCCAGAACTGAACGACTGGCTGGCGCAGTTGCGTGTTCTAGTGCCGCAGGACAGCTCAGACCATCCCATCGTGATGACCGATCATCGTCTGTATTTGCGCCGCTATTGGCGCTTTGAACAAGAGGTCGCGGAGCGTCTTAAGCCGCTGTTGGCTGATGTACGGTTTATCGACAGTGGCAAAGCCAAAGCGGTCTTGCGCACGCTATTTCCAGCACCAGCACCAGCACCCGCGAGCGGCACGCCAGTGCAAACCTCGTTGTTTGATGACGCGGCGCTCACTGAGAACGTGCCTAGCCATGCGTCGAACCGCGGCGAGCCGGACTGGCAAGAGGTGGCGGTCGCCAACGCCTTACGCCGTCGGCTGGCGATTATTGCTGGTGGGCCGGGCACCGGTAAGACCACCTCGGTCATTAAGCTGTTGTATGCCATGCTGGCCTTAAGCCCTGACCTGAAAAACATCAAACTGGCCGCACCAACAGGTAAGGCCGCACAGCGTTTGACCGAGTCCGTGCAAGGCGCGAAAGATGGCCTAACGCGTCTGTCCGGTATCGATACCGGGGTATTGCAGCGCATTCCGACATCGGCCAGCACCTTGCATCGTTTGTTAGGCGTGGTGCCGAATTCGGTGCAGTTTCGCCATCATCAAGACAACCCGTTGGATCTCGACGTCTTGTTGCTGGACGAAGTGTCCATGGTGGATCTGCCGATGATGACACGACTGTTGCGCGCCTTGCCGCCAGAATGCCGCATCATCATGCTGGGTGACGCCGACCAGTTACCTTCGGTCGCGGCGGGCAGCGTGTTGGCGGATTTGGCGCCGCGGCCCTTTACCGGTTATAGCGTTGAAAACACTCAATGGATTGAGCATGTAACGGGTTATACCCTGCCCGCAATCTCGTCTCCGTTGAAGCCGGGTATGGCCCCGGAGATCCGAGTGGCCTTGGGGCAGGTGGCCAGTGCCGACCACGTGGTCTTTCTGCGCCGCAGTCATCGTTTTAGCGATGACAGTGCCATTGGTCAGTTGGCGCAACAGGTCATTGCCGGTGATGCCAAAGCCAGTTGGCACACACTGTGTCATGGTGCACCGGAAGTAGAGCAGGTTCAGAGCCGTGGTGAAGATCTGCCCGCTTGGGTGGCTGCGTTGACCGACCGTTTTGTGTTGGACTTGTACACCGCAGACAGTGTGGCCGGGGCATGGCAAGCGTTGCAGAACTTTCGCCTGTTGTCCGCCGTCCGCAATGGCCCTCAGGGCGTGTCGGCGTTGAATGATATGGTCGAGCAACGGCTGCGCCAGTTAGGACGTATTCCCGGGCGGCAAACCGAATGGTATGAACGCCGCCCAGTCATGGTGACACAAAACCACTACGGAGTAAGGCTTTTCAACGGTGATATCGGATTGACGTGGCGCGGCCCCGACGGGCGATTAACGGTGTATTTCGATTCCGGCCAAGTAGATGCAGACGGCGCTACGATCTTTCGTGCCGTTGCGCCTGGCCGACTACCCCCGGTAGAAACGGTGTATGCGATGACCATACACAAAACGCAAGGCTCGGAATTCACGCATGTCGCCATGGTGTTGCCAGACACCCACCAGCGCTTGCTGTCTCGCGAGTTGATCTACACTGGGGTAACGCGCGCGCGGGCTGCCGTATCTGTGTGGTGTTCAGAGAGTGTTTGGCAGCAGTCGGTGCGCTCGCCGGTGGTCAGATACTCGGGTCTTGGGGCAATGCTTCAGCGTTAAGAAAAGACTGCATGATGGAATCCGTGGGTCGGTGTTTTATGCTGTTTTTGTGTTAAAGTGCGCGCAGATTAATACGCACAGTATGTGCATTTTGAGGCTGATGGATATGATTCGTTTTTTGTCGGTGGCCGCCATGGCTGTGATACTTTCAGGCTGCGCTTCAGCGCCCTTGATTGATAAAGAAAGCACGGAAGATACGGTGTTGTTTGTTGGATTAGACATGGTCGGTTCTACGCCTTCTCAGCTCGGCCATTATTACTTGTTGAATTTTGTAAACGAAGCCGAAAACGAGCAGCAAGTGATCGTGCGGCCACGTGGTACCGACAACTATTTCATTATCACGGAGTTGCCACCGGGTGATTACCAGTTGGTCAGTTGGGCGGCCCGAACGAGCCCCGGTGTCAGTGGCTTTGCAGAGGTATCCTTGCGCGCGCGCGAGGTGGATGTTCGTTTCGCGCTTGAAGAAGGCTCCGTGCACAAACTATCACAGCAGATGAACATTCAACACACGCAAGATAGCTATGGACGACGCGTCATGCAGGCCGGTTTCGGCCCATTGCAAAGCAGTGTAGAAGCTCGAATCGACCGACGTGCAGATCAAGTCGGCGAAGAATGGACAGTCGTGCGTGAACCTGTGGGTGTGGTGCCAGAGAAAGAAGAAACACCGGCGCGTCAAGGTGGGCTGATGCAGTTCTTATTTGGTAGCTAAGACCGCCACCTATGAATAAAACTCGCTTAATAAACGACAATTGCTTAATAAACTACTGATTGGCGGCTAATGTCGAGCGCTGACGTACAGCTGACACGCTAATTGATTATCATAGGCTTCAGTTTATAACCGAGTGAAAAGAAGTATGTATCGAGGGGAACTGCTCAACAGTATCAGTCATTTGGTCGGCGCCTTGGCGGCATTCGCTGGTATGGTGGTCCTGATCGTTTTAGCCGCGGTGAACGCCAATGCCATTACTGTGGTGAGCGTTACTATTTACGGTGCGACTCTGGTCATTCTCTATACCGCTTCAACGCTGTATCACAGCTTTAAAGGGCGACCGAAAGCAATATTTCAGAAAATCGACCACTTAGCCATCTACCTGCTCATTGCGGGTACCTATACCCCTTTCACTTTGGTGACACTCAACGGCCCTTGGGGTTGGACGATTTTTGGAGTGGTATGGGGACTGGCAGCGCTTGGTATGATCATTGAGTTGCTACCGTTTGATAAGCGGCGCATTTTGCCAGTAATCATTTATCTGGCGATGGGTTGGAGCATTGTGTTCGCGATGGAGCCTCTGCTTGAGGTGATGCCTCGTTCCGGTATGTGGGGGTTGACGCTGGGTGGGATCATCTACACCTTGGGCGTCATCTTTTATGCCTTCGGCGACCGCATTCCTCATGGTCACGGCATTTGGCATTTCTTCGTGCTGGGTGGCAGTATCTGCCATTATCTGACGATACTGTTTTTCGTTATTTGAGGTGTGCGTGTCCGGCCATGAAATGAGTGAAGCATCCGTTGCTGCGGCGGAGATAGCGGTAAGAGACTGGCTGAATCAGGTCGTACTTGGGCTCAATCTGTGTCCCTTCGCACACAAACCTTATCGTGACGGATCCGTCCGTATTGTCATCGACCCGGCAAAGACCGAAGAACAAGCGCTGGAAAGCCTGGTGGCTGAAGTAGGGCGGTTGGATGGCACTGATGCCAGCAAACTGGAAACGTCTTTGCTGGTTTTTCCCGCGCTGTGGGCGGACTTCCTCGACTACAACGATTTTCTCGACGTGGCAGACGCCAGCCTGGACGCACTGGACCGCTCGGATCGCTATCAAATTGCCAGCTTCCACCCGCACTATCAGTTTGGTGGCACACAACCCGATGACGCCGAAAATCTGACCAATCGCGCACCCTTCCCCATTCTTCATCTGTTGCGAGAAGACAGTGTGTCAGCAGCAGTGGCGCGCCATGCTGATGCCGCGACTATCCCCGACGACAACATTGCGCGTGTTAGTGCATTGACGCCGCAAGAACGTCTGCAGCTCTTTCCTTGGTTGGTAAAATAGCGTCAAGGTTACCCATTGTACTAGGCTGGCGGACAAATTTTGCTATGATCAGGCGAAGAAATGGTCTGATTAACCGAGGATAAGTCTGTGCCCTTAAACTTGACGCGCCGCCAACTCATTCGCCGAATTTCCTACGCTTCACTGGGGTTAAGCACACCGCTTTGGTTGTCAGGATGCGCGATTGACCCTATTACCGGTAAGCCTACTTTGATGTTGTTGAGTCGCGACGATGAAATTGCGATCGACCGTCAGCAAACACCGCATCAATTCTCTGCTGACTACGGCGTTACGACCGACGTAGCGCTCAACCGTTATGTGTCTGAATTGGGCCAGTCCATCAGTACGCGCTCACATCGGGCTGACATGCCGTATAACTACCAAGTGGTAAATGCTAACTACGTCAACGCCTATGCCTTCCCCGGTGGCAGCATAGCCGTGACACGCGGCATTCTGTTGGAACTGCAAAATGAAGCCGAATTGGCGGCGTTGTTGGGCCACGAGATTGGCCACGTTACCGCTCGCCACGCGGGCGCACGGATGACACAGGGCATGCTGGCGCAGGCAGCTGTGGGTACGGCCGTTGCAGGCTTGGGTGACTCTGCGTTAGGCAGTGCCGTTGGCATGGTTGGGCAAATAGGTGCCGGGGCATTGTTGGCTCGGTACAGCCGAGACAATGAGCGTCAGGCTGACCAGTTAGGTACCGAGTACATGGCGGTGGCGAACCAGAATCCCGAAGGCATGGTCGGTTTGATGAACATGCTGCGCTCGCTGTCGGATCGTAAACCAAACGCCATTGAACTGATGTTCTCCAGCCACCCCATGAGCGACGAACGCTATCGCAACGTGCAGCAACAAGTAAGCGGGTTCAATGCTAACCAGCGTGGGCGCGATTTGGGCCGTGAGCGCTATATGGACCAAACGGCACGATTAAGAGCCATGAAGCCTGCCATTGAGGCGATGCAAGAGGGCGAGCGGTTGTTGGCGCAACGTAACACACAGCAGGCGGAAACGCGTTTATTGGAGGCGGTACGTTTGGCACCTAATGATTACACTGGCCTGATGTTGGCCGGTAAATACTATCTGGTGCAAGACAAAGATCAAGAAGCGTTGGGTTATTTCGATCGGGCGCGGCAGGCTATGCCGGGCGAAGGGCAGGCGATGCAGTACCGTGGCCTCGCACACCTTGGGTTAGAGCGGTACGACCGTGCGTTAACAGATTTTCTGGCGTACGAAGAGGTGTTGCCGGGCAACCCGGGCACGGATTTCCTAGTGGGTTTTTCGTACGACAAATCAGGCTCGCAGCAAAATGCGGTGCCGCGTTATCAGGCGTTCTTGCAGAAGGTACAGAGCGGAGATCAGGCGGAATATGCCTATGCGCGTCTTAAAGAGTGGGGTTACGTTTAGCGAGCAAATAATAGAGACGCTAACCCGGTATGGGTTAGCGTCTTACCTAGTGGGTTACAACAAGATACGACGTAAGTCGGTTAAAGCTTCACACACATAGGTAGTGAACTTGGCGGCGTCTGCACCGTTCACTGCACGGTGATCGTAGGACAATGACAGCGGAGTGAAAGTACGAGGTACAAACTCCTTGCCGGTCCAGAACGGTTTCACCTGATTCTTGGACACTCCCAGAATCGCTACTTCAGGCGCATTAACGATGGGCGTAAACGCTGTACCACCCAAGCCACCTAGGCTGGATATGGTGAAACAACCGCCTTGCATCTCATTGCTCTTTATCTGACCCTTACGGCCACGTTGAGCAAAGTCGATGATCTCTTCAGCGATCTGCCAAATGGACTTTTTGTCCGCGTCTTTGATCACGGGCACAATCAAACCATTCGGTGTATCCACTGCGATACCAATGTTCACGTAGTGCTTCTGCACCATGCGCTTGCCGTCGGCCATCAGCGATACATTGAAGTTCGGGAACTCATGCAAGGCTGCGGCACAGGCTTTAACCAAGAAGGCGAGGGGTGAAATTTTCACCCCGCGCTTTTCCATCTGTGGTTTCAGAGAATTGCGGAAGCTCTCAAGGTCGGTCACATCGGCTTCGTCAAACTGGGTAACGTGTGGAATATTCAGCCAGTTACGCGTCATGTTGGCGGCGGTAAGCTGCTGGATGCGCCCCATTTCTTTGATGTCGACAGGACCGAATTTGCTGAAGTCCTGGTCCGGCACCGCCGGAATGCCAGCACCCGCCGATACGCGTTCGGGCTCACGCATTTTCTTCTTCACAAAGGCCGTTAGGTCTTCTTTCAGAATGCGTTCACGCGGGCCGCTGCCGCGCACCTGCGCCAGGTCGACACCAAGTTCGCGTGCCAGCAGGCGAACCGCAGGGCCAGCATGAACCGGCTTCGACGGACGTATTAGTTCGTCATCGTCGCCACTGACAATAGCGGGTGCGTGCACTTGCTTTGCAGCGGCGGGCACCTCAGGCTCAGGTGCTTTTTCCGGTGCGGCTGCAGGTGCCGCCGCTGGGGCAGTATCACCGGCGGCGCGAATTTCAATCAACAAGTCGCCAAGGCTTACGCTATCGCCCACTTTTACTTTAACAGAGACGACCTCGCCACCTTCCGGTGCTGGCACTTCCATGGACGCTTTGTCGGTTTCCAGTGTCACAATGGCGTCGTCGGCAGAGATCATATCGCCTACACTGACGTGCACTTCGATGATCTCAACAGCTTCCGTCGTGCCAATATCTGGCACATTCACCGGCTTGACGGCGCTGCTGCTCGCTGCTGGAGCGGGCTTGTCTTCGGCTTGCTGCTTAGCAGGTGCGGGTTCATCTGCTGCGGCTGGCGCACTGCCAGCACTTACAGTTTCAGAGCTTTCCACTTCTAAGTACAGTATTTCGTCGCCTTCGCCGATTTCATCGCCTTCAGCAATTTTCAGCTTGGTGACTTTACCCGCCATAGGAGCAGGTACGTCCATAGAAGCCTTGTCTGTCTCTAATACAATCAGCGTATCGTCTTCGGCGATCACGTCGCCGACTTTCACACTTACCTCAACCACGGTGACCTTGTCGCTGGTACCGATGTCGGGGACTTTAATAATTTCAGTCGCCATAAAAGCTCCTTAGCTGATGGCCCGCTTGGCGGGCCGCCAGAGAGTTAAACTGTCACTGGGTTAGGCTTGTCTGTGTCCAGACCAAACTGCTTGATCGCTTTGGTTACATCGGCGGCCGGAATAGCACCGTCGTCGGCCAGCGCTTTCAGCGCGGCAACCGTGACCCAGTAGCGATCTACCTCAAAGAAGTGGCGCAGTTTCTTGCGGCTGTCGCTGCGGCCAAAGCCGTCAGCGCCCAGCACGGTGTAACTCCCAGGAACCCATGAGCGAATTTGATTCGCATAGTTCTTCATGTAATCAGAAGACGCAATAACCGGACCCTTACGACCTTTCAAAGCCTGAGTGACATAGGCTTCTTGCGCCGCTGTTTCCGGGTGCAACAGGTTCTGACGATCAACGGCCAGGCCATCGCGGGTCAGCTCGTTGTAGCTGGTGACTGCCCAGACGTCAGCGCTCACGCCAAAGTCATCCTTCAGGATTTTCGCGGCGGCGCGCACTTCGTTCAATATAGAGCCACTGCCCAACAACTGAACGGCTTTTTTGGCCTTGCCCACGTTGTCTTCCAGTAAATACATGCCGCGCACGATGCCTTCTTCGGCGCCTTTAGGCATTTCAGGGTGCTGGTAATTTTCGTTCAGCGTGGTCAGGTAATAGAACACATTTTCCTGTTCCGTCACCATGCGGCGCATACCATCTTGCACGATCACCGCCACTTCGTAAGAGTAGGTGGCGTCGTAGGTTACGCAGTTCGGGATGGTGCCAGCCAAAATGTGGCTGTGGCCGTCTTGGTGCTGCAAGCCTTCGCCGTTCAATGTAGTCCGGCCGGACGTACCACCGACCAGGAAGCCACGTGCCTGCATATCACCGGCTGCCCAAGCCAAGTCACCGATACGCTGGAAACCGAACATGGAGTAATAGATGTAGAAGGGCACTAAGGTCAGGTTGTTGGTGCTGTAGGACGTAGCAGCGGCCATCCAGGAGCTGAATGCACCGGCTTCGTTGATGCCTTCTTGCAGAATTTGACCTGTTTTGTCTTCTTTGTACCACATGACCTGGCTCTTATCCTGCGGGACGTAGAGCTGGCCCGAGGCAGAATAGATACCCACTTGGCGGAACATACCTTCCATACCAAAGGTCCGTGCTTCGTCGGGTACGATGGGCACGATGTGCTCGCCGATGTCTTTGTCTTTCGCCAAAGTACCGAGCATGCGCACCAGCGCCATGGTGGTAGAAATTTCGCGTTTTCCGGTGTCTTTCAACAAGGCTTCAAACGACTCCAATGAAGGAACGTTCGGTGTCTGATCCGCATTAGGGCGGCGCTGTGGCAGGTAGCCGCCCAGCGACAGACGACGCTTTTTCATGTACTGCAATTCAGGTGCGTTTTCATCCGGACGGAAGAAGGGGATTTTGCCCGCTTCAAGATCCGCATCGCTGACGGGTACACCACAGCGATCACGGAAGACTTTCAGGTCTTCAACGTCCAGTTTCTTCAACTGGTGAGTCGCGTTCTGCGCTTCACCGGCTGCTACGCCGTAACCTTTAACCGTGTGGGCCAAAATAACCGTAGGCTGATCGGTGTGTTCAGCGGCCTGTTTGTAGGCACTGTAGACTTTATATGGGTCATGGCCACCACGCGCGAGGTGATAAATCTCGTCGTCGGTCATGTCTTTGACCAGTTCTGCGGTCTCAGGGTAGCGACCGAAGAAGTGCTCACGCGTGTAAGCGCCGCCGTGGGCTTTATAGGCCTGCATTTCGCCGTCGACCACTTCGTCCATGCGTTTTTGCAGCATGCCTGACTTGTCGCGCGCCAGCAGTTTGTCCCAAGCGCCGCCCCACAATACTTTAATCACGTTCCAGCCAGCACCACGGAACACACCTTCCAGTTCCTGGATGATTTTGCCGTTACCGCGTACCGGGCCGTCGAGACGTTGCAGGTTGCAGTTGATGACAAAGTTCAGGTTGTTCAGCTTTTCGCGTGCGGCCAAGGAGATGGCGCCCAAGCTCTCTGGCTCGTCACACTCGCCATCACCCAGAAACGCCCAAACCTGACGGCCGGGTTGGATCTTGCCGCGGTTTTCCAAATAGCGCATAACGTGCGCTTGGTAAATCGCCTGAATAGGCCCCAGACCCATAGAAACGGTTGGGAACTGCCAGTATTCCGGCATCAACCAAGGGTGGGGATAAGAAGAAAGACCCTTGCCATCCACTTCGCGGCGGAAGTTGTCGAGTTGGTCTTCGGATAAACGACCTTCAATGAAAGAGCGCGCATAAATACCGGGGGAAATGTGGCCCTGATAGTAGATCAGGTCGCCACCAAATTCTTCATTCGGAGCCCGCCAGAAATGGTTAAAACCGATGTCGTAGAGCAAGGCTGACGACTGGAAAGAAGAGATGTGACCACCAAGATCATCGCCGGACTTGTTGGCTCGCACCACCATCGCGACTGCGTTCCAGTTGATGTAGCCCTGGATCTTGCGTTCCATTTCCAAGTCGCCCGGGAACCGCGCTTCGTCGGTGACCGGGATGGTGTTGCGAAATGGCGTGTTGATCGCGAAGGGCACGTCGGACCGGGATGTGTTGGACACCTCATTGGAGAGTTGTTTCAACAGATACTGGGCACGATCCGGGCCTTCATGACGAACAACAGATGCTAACGCATCAAGCCATTCCTGCGTTTCAATAGGATCAATATCTCGTTCCATATTCCGCTTAACCTCGTCGTTGGCGGGGTTTTAAAACCATTTATGGCCGAGCACAACAAAGGCTGTGTTCGGCCGCAGTAAAATTGGCAGTCAGTCTGTGAGTCCTGCAAGGCACGTTAACTAATGTGCCTTGGAGTCTAGTTGTTATTTTTACAGAATGTTACCAACGCTCACGATCTTCATGCGGTTTGTGCCACCGTGTACGCCTAAATGATCGCCTTTAGAGATGATCACCAGGTCGCCGTCGGTCACGACACCGCGTTTCTTGAGTTCATTCACCGCCAAGTGATTCACTTGGTCGGGGGCCACACTGGTGACGTCTAAGAACAGCGGTTCAACACCGCGATACAACGTAACCTTGCGCGCCGTATCAATGTGGCGCGTCATGGCGAAAATAGGTATACCAGAGCTGATGCGTGACATCCACAACGGTGTAGAGCCGGACTCGGTCACACACACAATGGCTTTGACACCCTTCAGGTGGTTTGCTGCGTACATGGTCGACATCGCAATGGCTTCGTCGACGTGCTTGAATTCCAAGTCAAGACGGTGGCGTGAGCGGGTCGCTTTGCGGTGCTTCTCGGCACCCAGACACACGCTGACCATGGTGTTGACCGTTTCAATCGGGTAATCACCGGCCGCTGTTTCAGCGGAGCACATGACGGCGTCGGTGCCGTCCAGTACCGCGTTCGCAACGTCGAACACTTCGGCTCGTGTTGGGAACGGGTTGGTAATCATCGACTCCATCATCTGAGTCGCGGTAATGACCACGCGATCCAATTCACGAGCCCGTGAGATCAAATGCTTCTGCACACCAATCAACTGGGCATCGCCGATCTCAACACCCAAATCGCCGCGTGCGACCATGACGCCATCTGATGCCAAAATGATGCCATCCAGTACGGCGTGGTCATTGACCGCTTCCGCGCGCTCTACTTTGGCGATCAACTGCGCATTGGAGCCCGCCGCGGTCAGCAAAGCACGCGCTTCTTCCATATCTTCTGCACTGCGCGGGAAAGAGACAGCAATGTAGTCCACGCCAATTGCCGCGGCGGTTTTGATGTCGGCAATGTCTTTTTCAGTCAGTGCTTTGGCACTTAGGCCGCCACCTAACTTGTTAATACCTTTATTGTTCGACAACGGGCCACCTTGAGTGACTTTGGTAAATACCTTGTTGCCTTCAACGCGCGTGACTTCTAACAGTACGCGGCCATCGTCGAGCAGATAAATATCACCCGGCGCTGAATCTTTTGCCAATGCAGGGTAGTCGATGCCTACTTTGGTTTCATCGCCCATGTCTTTGGGCAGGTCCAGATCGAGCAGGAATTCCTGGCCGGTCTTCACCATGATCTTGCCGTCTTTAAAGCGGGCTATGCGTATCTTCGGTCCTTGTAGGTCGCCGAGTATGCCAACAAACCGATTATGCTTGGCAGCCAGTTCACGCACCATATCGGCACGCTGCTTATGATCTTCCGGGCTGCCGTGCGAGAAGTTCAGGCGCACTACGTTGGCACCCGCAAGAATCAACTTTTCCAGCATTTCCGGTTTGTCCGTTGCAGGACCCAAGGTGGTAACGATTTTGGTTCTACGCATCATGATAAAGAAACTCGCTCTGTCATCTTACGATAAGGAGGTACTTCTGCTGCACAGCTGAACCGAAACCCGAGCTAGTCTATAGAAAAGTGGCTTGTTATATAAGCCGAAGACGGGGGTGATTCCGCGAGCCTCAGAAAAACACAAATCAAAAAAAAGAAAAACCGACCTCTTTGGGGGAGGTCGGTTTCGTGGTTTTACTTAGCTGTCATCAGAGCAACGGTGTTGTCGAGCATCTTGTTTGAGAAGCCCCACTCGTTGTCATACCAAGACATGACCTTAACGAGGCTACCCTGCACGCGCGTTTGCGTGGCGTCGTAGTTAGACGTGAAGGTGCTGTGGTTGAAGTCGATGCTGACCAGAGGCTCATCGTTCACCATCATGGCTTCAGCCAGAGCGGGGTCTTTAGCGATTGCATCTGCAATGGCCTTGTTCACTTCGGCAGCGTCTTTCGGTGCTTTCTTAGCAATGAACGACAGATCCACCAAGGATACGTTGATGGTGGGTACACGTACGGCCATGCCGTCGAACTTGCCTTTCAGTTCAGGAACCACCAAGCCAACCGCGGCCGCAGCGCCGGTTTTGGTTGGGATCATGTTCATGGCAGCCGCACGCGCCCGGTACAGGTCTGTGTGGTATACGTCAGACAGGCGCTGGTCGTTGGTGTAAGCGTGAATCGTAGTCATCACACCCGCTTCGATACCGAACACGTCGTTCAATACCTTGGCAACTGGTGCCAAGCAGTTAGTGGTGCACGACGCGTTAGAGATAACGGTCATGTCTGACGTCAGTACGTTGTGGTTCACACCGTAGACAACGGTAGCGTCTACATCGGTACCTGGAGCAGAGATGATGACTTTTTTCGCGCCTGCTTTAATGTGCGCAGAAGCAGTCTCTTTAGAGGTGAAGAAACCGGTGCATTCGTAAACGACGTCTACGTTCAGCTCGCCCCAAGGCAGGTCCGCTGGGTTGCGCTGTGAGAAGGTGCGAATTTTGTCGCCGTTCACGTACAGGGCTTCATCATCAAAGTCGACCGGAAAGCCGAAGCGGCCGTGTACGGTGTCGTATTTTGTCAGGTGCGCGTTGATTTTTGAATCGCCGAGGTCGTTGATGGCAACGATCTCGATGGGGTAATTCTTGCCTTCGGCTTTGGCTTCATACAAGGCTTTCAGAATGTTGCGACCGATACGGCCATAGCCATTGATGGCGACGCGGATATTAGACATGTTGAGCTCCCATTATTTGTGTGTACGGCCTTCTCTGCCTACTGCACGGGTTGGTGTAATTATTAGTAACTTTGTAAGTTAGTTACATAATCATACGCCTAAGTTCGTAATTTTCAAACATTCCGGCGTTCTTAATCGTTAAAATTGTAGTTTTGTTACATGTGGAGCGCGCAGGCGTTTGTTTCGTGGTGCGCGGCATCACAGTGTTTAAAACGACTGAAGCGTGATTAGGAGAGGCGTCGTGTCGACGACAGTGCGCTCTTTACTTTGCGGAAGTTTTCTTCCACTGAATCACCTTTCGCCAGCGTTACGCCAGTCATCAAGATGTCGATCAGGGTGAGGTGAAGCATGCGGCTGACCATAGGGGTAAATAAGTCGGTGTTCTCGCGCGACGGTGCGCCGACCGTCACAGTCGCTACTTCAGACAACGGAGAGCCGGGAGTCGTAAGGGCAATGACCTTACCGCCGTTGATGGCGGCTTCGGCGGCAACTTCTATCAAGGGTTGGGTGCGGCCGGTATAGGAGATGACCACAAAAGCGGTGTCTGGCGTGGCCATGGCTGCCGTCATTTTCTGCATCAGGTAATCGGTGCTGGCGTCTACAGGGACACCTAGGCGGAAAAATTTGTTCAGGGCATCTTGGGCTACCGGGCCAGAGGCGCCCAGTCCGTAGAAATGTATGCGCTTGGCGCTGGTGAGAATGTCGACAGACTGCCGCAAGGCGTGGTGGTCAATCTGCTTCTCCAGTTCTTGCAGGCTGGAAATGGTCGAATGAATGACTTTCTCGACGACGGTGCCCATGTCGTCTTGGGGCGATATCTCGCGGCGTACAAACGAGCCATGGCTGGCCAGGCTTTGGGCCAAGCGCAACTTGAAGTCGGGGAATCCTTTGCACTGGATGCTGCGACAAAACCGATTAACCGTAGGTTCACTGACGTTGGCAAGCACCGCCATGCTCGCAATACTGGTGTGTATCGCGGTTTCCGGCGACGCCAGAATAGCGTCTGCTACCTTCTTTTCGGATTTGGAGAGCCGGTCAAAATGCGTTTGTATCAGCTCTATTACGTCGGACATGCGTGAAAACCCTATGACTAAGGATTTATTGTAGTTAACTTTCAGGTTGGGCGAAACCATCATTGGTGCAGAAGCGCTAAAGCGCGCATTTTTGTAATTGAATTACAGTACGCTCGTCGATGGAAAAATCGCCGTTTTAAGCGAAGGGTGGAGCGGGGTCGTGTTATTTCCTCCTTGGGTGAGCATTCCTATGCGGTTATGATGGCGAAAAATACATTGGATTCGTCAGTAACCGTTTTGCAGCGCGTTTTTCAGCAACAGCTCGGCTTACTGGCGCAATAAGATAAGAACGACAAAAGGGGATTTGGATGGCACAGCAGTATGGGTTGATTGCAGATATTGGTGGCACCAACGCACGGTTTGCGTTGGTCGCTCAGGTAGCGCTGAAAGATGGCACGCTCGCGCTGAATGAGCAGCATGTGGTGGCAGAACAAACGCTGAACGGCGCTGACCACGCGACCATTGCAGACGCCATTCAATTCTATTTGGATCAGTTGCCGGCCGAATACGGTCGCCCGACGCGCGGCTGTTTGGCCATTGCCTGCCCGACCGACCAGGACTGGATCAAGATGACCAACCATACTTGGGCTTTCTCGGTCAGCGAGCTAAAAGCCACCTTAGGCTTTGAAGAGCTGCGCTTTATTAATGATTATCACGCGTTGGCTAACTCCATTCCTTATCTGGGTGAGGCGGGCGCGGTGAAGGTCGGTGGCGGTGAGCCTGTACCGGGTAAGCCCATGGCTGTTACCGGCCCAGGAACCGGTCTCGGTTTGGCGGCGTTGGCGTTTGGGTCACAAGGCCCAGTGACGCTGGAAACCGAAGGCGGTCACGCGCATTTTGCGGCGACCGATAAAACGGAAATGCAGATTGTAGAATTTCTTTTGCAGGAATTACCGCGTGTGTCGTCCGAGCGTTTGATTTCCGGCATGGGGTTGGAAAACATCTATCGTGCCCTGTGCAGTATTCGTGGCGTTTCCGCGCAGGCGTTGAAAGCACCGGAGATAAGTAAAGCGGCCCTGCAAGGTTCGGATGCTATTTGTGTTGAAGCGTTGGCGCGGTTTTGTGCCGTGATCGGCAGTTACGCTGGCGACGTAGCGCTGACTTTTGGTGCCAAGGGCGGTGTGTTTATTGCCGGGGGCATCGTGCCGCGCTTTATGGACTTCTTCAAAGCCAGTGCGTTTCGCCAGCGCTTCGAAAATAAAGCGCGTTTCGAATCCTATAACGCCGGAATTCCGACCTATGTGATCGTTTCAGCACAGCCGGGCTTGTTGGGTGCGGCGGCGGTACTGAATTACGATTGGCATGCGGCTTAAACTTATCCTTAATCGTAGGAGCGCAGCCCCCTGTGCGAAGGTTCGGCCAGAGGGCTGGCCTCCTACGTCCTAAAGGGGATTGAATGCATCCCCCGGTGGCTTTTCCACCCACTGTCTGACTATTCCGCCTTGTTGTTTCCTTCCTGCTGGTGATAAATACCTCACTATTACAACTAAAAGCACAATCACAAAACCATTCCGTTGGCCGGTAGCCCCTGTGCTGCGCGTAATGTCATCGGTTTGGTTGTCAGGAATTCTGTCTCAGGGGAAATACATGGCCAGTCCAGATCTCATCGCGAAGCTCGCATTTCATCGTGGTATCGCGGATCGATTTTCGAACTATCTGGGAGAAGAGGAGGTCATTCCTCAGCAGCGGAAAGAAAAAATCCTCCGGGCCATGGGCTACGACCTAAGCAATGACGAAGCCATTAGGCAGGCGATATTTGCTCTGGATGCCGCACCTTGGACTCATTTGTTGCGCCCTGTCTATGTACTGTCTCCGCGTTCCGAGCTATGGGGCGTCGAGTTTCATTTATGGGATCGCATGCTGGAAGAAACTGGCGACTGGTCAATCACGCTTGAGCAGGGTGGTTCCGGCGGCGAAGGCAGTTTTACCGCAGCGCAACTACCGGAGTCGGGTGAATATTGGATTGAAGACCGACGCTATGTGCGTCTTGTGCTGACGTTGCCACAGAGCCTGGAGCTGGGTTATCACCGCTTGCATATGCGTTTGGGCGACAAGCAGGCTGAGACTTCGTTGATTATTGCTCCCGCACAAAGCTACCAGAACGACGCCATGGCGCGTGGCGACAAAATATGGGGTACGGCGATTCAGTTGTATACGCTCCGCTCCGAGCGCAACTGGGGTATGGGTGATTTTTCCGACCTGGAAGAATTGATCCGCGAAATGGCGCCGCGTGGCGCCGGAGTGATTGGCCTGAACCCGATTCACGCGCTTTACCCGGTCAGTGCCGAGCACGCCAGCCCGTACAGCCCATCCAACCGCAGCTTCATTAATCCGTTGTATGTGGACGTCACTAAGGTACCTGAATTCGCGCAGTCCAAAGCTCTGCAGAAGAAAGTGAACGCCAAGGCGTTTCAGGCTCAGTTGGCGGCAGCGCGAAAGGCCGAGCAGGTGCCTTATGCGCAAGTCAGCCCGCTTAAATACGGCTTGTTTGAAGCGCTGTTTGCCGAGTTCGTGAAAAACCATTTGACTAAAGACACCGCGCGGGCGCAGGCCTTTCATGCGTTTGTCGAGCTGAACGGAGAGCCGCTGCGCCAACACGCCTTGTTTGAAGCCCTGTTAGCGCACTTCAAAGCCTTGGATATCAATGCGTGGGGCTGGCCGGTTTGGCCTGAGGCGTATCAGCGTCATGACTCGCCTGAAGTACAGGCCTTCGCCGCTGAGCACGAAGAAGCCCTGTTGTACGCCATGTACTTGCAGTTCATTGCCGATGAGCAGCTACGGCAAGTGAATCAGGTAGCGGAAGATCTGGGCATGGTTGTGGGTCTGTACCGTGATTTGGCAGTGGGCGCGGACCGTGGCGGTGCGGAAATCTGGTCTAACCGTGAGCGGTTTTGTACCGAAGCCAGTGTCGGTGCGCCACCGGATGCCTTAGGGCCAACCGGGCAAAACTGGGGCCTGCCGCCGCTGGACCCCGTTAAATTGGAAGAAGACGGATATCAGTCGTTCATTACCCTGGTGCGCAATAACATGCGCGGCTGCGGTGCCCTGCGTATTGACCACGCCATGGCGTTGTTTCGCTTGTGGTGGTGTCCGCCAGGAGAAGACGCCTCGCAGGGGGCTTATGTGCATTACAAGCTGGATGATCTGCTGGGAATTCTGAACCTTGAAAGCCAGCGCCAAGCCTGCATGGTGATTGCTGAAGACTTAGGGACGGTGCCGCAGCAAGTAGTAGAGCTGTTCCCTGCGGCACAGTTGTACTCCAATAAGGTCTTCTACTTTGAGTCGTCTCCGTCGGGAGTCACGCCACCGTCCGAATACGCGCAAAAGGCACTGGCCATTGTGGCTAACCACGACATGCCAACCGTGGCAGCCTATTGGAATAAAAGCGATCTGGAGTTGCGGCGTACCCTGAATATGTTCCCTACGCCGGAGTCCTATGACGTGGAGCTGGTTAATCGTGATGGCGCTAAACAGCAAATATTGAATGCGCTGGCGGCTGATGGGCGTTTACCGGAAGGTGTTCCTGCGCAAGCTAATGATCTGCCAGAGATGACCTTGCCGCTCTGCCACGCCATTCATGAGTACTTGGCCAGTGGGCAATCGCAAATGGTAGTCGTGCAATTGGAAGACATGCTGTTGATCAAGAAACCGGTTAACGTACCCGGTACCAGCGACGAATACCCGAACTGGCGGCGTAAGCTGTCACGCAGCACTCTCGATCTCTTTGCCGAGCCCGAAACACAGGCGTTTTGCGAGCGTTTGACTCGGGTGCGCGAAGGGCGCGGCTAAAGTTCATTATTAGGGTGGATATTTCAATAGGGTGGAGAAAAAATCTATAAAGGGTGGAGATTGGAGTGGGGTGGATTCTAAAACGACCACTTTCGCTTGAATTGTCTCCACGCATTACGCATAGTGTTTTCCGGCAACAGGCTTCGGCCAATAAGAAATAAGACTGCATCCTCGGCAGCAGCCAAGCACAACGCGGCAATACGGATGGGTAAAGTGCGTTCTGAATAGACGAACCGCTTTGCAAAAGAGCAATTCACAGAAGAATAATGAGTGGATACCAATGGCCAGTATAAAATTTGATAAAGTCGTTAAAAGTTACGGTGATGTGAACATCATCAAGAGTCTTGATCTTGAGATCAAAGACAAAGAATTCATGGTGTTGGTTGGCCCATCAGGCTGTGGTAAGTCAACCACACTGCGCATGATAGCTGGCCTTGAAGAAATCTCTGAAGGCGATCTGTTTATCGGCGAACGCCGTGTCAACAACGTACACCCGAAAGACCGTGACGTGGCTATGGTGTTCCAGAGCTACGCTCTGTATCCGCACATGACCGTGCGTGAAAACATCGCGTTCGGTCTCCGTCTGCGCAAATTACCGAAAGATGAAATCGATCGTTTGGTAAACGAAGCTGCACAAACCTTGGGTATGGCGCACCTGTTGGACCGCAAACCTAAAGCTCTGTCGGGTGGTCAGCGTCAGCGTGTGGCCTTGGGTCGCGCTATTGTACGTAAGCCTTCTGTATTCTTGTTCGATGAGCCGCTGTCTAACTTGGACGCCGAGTTGCGTGTGCAGATGCGTGCTGAGATCGGTAAGTTGCAGAAGCGTTTGGCCATCACCTCGGTATACGTAACGCACGACCAGGTAGAAGCCATGACCATGGGTGACCGTATTGCTGTATTGCATGACGGTAATCTGCGCCAAGTAGGCACGCCGCTGGAGTTGTACGACACACCGGCTAACTTGTTTGTTGCGCAGTTTATTGGTACGCCGAACATGAACATCGCCAAAGGCCAGTTCTCTGCCGATGGTAGCAAAGTTGAATTGCCTGGCAGTACCTTCGCCGTGCCATCTGCGTGGGCTGATGCCGCCAAAGCAAATGCTGGTAAGTCGGTGTATGTTGGCTTCCGCCCTGAGCACACGCGTCAAGCCGATGAGCATGAGTGGAAATCTACCGCGACCTTTGAGGGTAGCGTAGAGATCGTTGAGACGCTGGGTCACGAAGTAGTAGTTTATGTGGCGGTCGAAGGTGTTGAAGAGCGCATCATTGCTAAAATGGACGCGCACAAAGTGCCGAGCATTGGCGACCGTATCAAGATTGATGTGAATCTTGAACGTCTGCACATGTTCGATGGCGAGACTCAGAACCGCCTGTAAACGGTTGGTGGTAAAGGACAAGAAACCGGTCATTGGGCCGGTTTTTTTTTGCCACCTTTTGTGTCTTGTGTGTCAGTGTGTTTTACCTGCGTATTGAGCCCGCTTGAGGTACTTTTCCATAGGTAGCGCTTGAAAACCGCACTACACTACCCAACTATAGTCTCTGTTCGTTAACGGAAGCCCTATGAAATTTCAGATCGCCTCGCCCTCGCACTATTTTACAGACTTGGAACTCCCATGGAGTAAGCACCTGACCGAATGGCCGGATGATCTGTTTGTGCCGGTGGCGCGAGGCATCCACCGCAACGTGGTGCGGTTTGTACCGCGTGGCGATAAAGTCTATGCGCTGAAGGAACTGGCCCAGCACATTGCTGAAAAAGAATACCGTTTACTGCGCGAACTGGGTGAGTTGGGTTTGCCGGTGGTGGAGCCCATCTGTGTGGTAACCGAGCGTGACAAATCACTCTCGGGCCGTGCCAAGCCAAACGATGGCATGGACATGACGGGGCGTGCGTTACTGATCACCGAGTACTTGGACGGAGCTCTGCCGTATCGCGTGATCATAGAGCGCGGCACCACGGAAAAGCGTCTGCATCATATGCTGGATGCACTGGCTGAGTTGTTGGTCAGGTTACATTTATCGGGTTTCTACTGGGGCGATTGCTCACTGTCGAACGCACTGTTCCGTCGTGATGCGGGGCAGTTAGCGGCCTATTTGGTTGACGCGGAAACCGGTGAACTGCTGCCCGAACTGAGCCTTGGGCGACGCCAGTATGACTTAGAAGTGGCCTTCACCAACCTCGCCGGTGACCTGATGGACATCGAGGCGTTACTGAACGGCCTACCGGGTGGGCTAGACCCCGTAGAACTGGCTGAGTCCCTAGTGGCGCGTTACAACACGCTGTGGGATGAGTTGACCTCGGATCAGATTTTCTCACGCGATGAGCAGTATTTGGTCGAACAGCGTATCCAGCGTTTGAACAATATGGGCTTCGACGTCGAAGAGATTCAATTGGAATCCGTAGAGGAAGGGCAGCGCATGCGCATGCGGGCCAAGGTCGTGGAGCCTTGGCATCACAAACGCATTTTAGCTACGCTCACGGGGCTGCGCGTGGAAGAAAATCAAGCGCGTCGGTTGTTGAACGATTTGAATCGCCATCGCGCTTGGTGGGCCGGAGAAGCCGGGCGGGATATACCGGAGTCTTTGGCGGCCTATCGTTGGCTGACCGAAATTTTTCAACCGGCCATTGCTGCACTGCCCGATGACTTGCGTGGCGAACTCGATGACGCCGAGCTTTATCATGAAATTCTCGAGCATCGCTGGTTTATATCAGAAAGCTCAAAAACCGATGTTGGGCTCAGTGCTGCGGTGCAGTCTTACATCGATAATGTGTTGCGTCAGCGCGCCAGTCACGACGCGACCAACACCACAATGTTTCAAGAAAGTCGCTAATACAGGTATTTATGACTAACGCATTAGAGATTCGTGGACTTACTAAGCAATACGACAATGGTTTCCAAGCCCTGAAGGGTATCGACTTATCGGTCAAGTCGGGTGATTTTTTCGCCTTGCTAGGGCCAAACGGCGCCGGCAAATCGACCACGTTAGGCATTGTTTCGGCTTTGGTGAATAAAACGGCCGGTAGTGTAACCGTGTGCGGTATCGATCAAGCTACCCATCCTGAAGAAGTGAAGAAGAAGCTGGGCGTCGTGCCACAGGAATTCAACTTCAACACCTTCGAGAAGGTATGGGACATATTGATGCAGCAGGCTGGTTACTACGGCATGCCGCGTGCTTTGGCAAAAAAGAACGTAGAGAAGTATCTACGCCAGTTAGAGCTTTGGGACAAGCGCGATGTGCAAGGGCGGATGTTGTCGGGTGGCATGAAACGCCGTCTGATGATCGCGCGGGCGCTGATTCACGAGCCTGAGTTGTTGATTTTGGATGAGCCCACGGCCGGTGTAGACATCGAAATTCGCCGCACCATGTGGGAGTTTCTGCGCCGCATTAACGCAGAAGGCACGACCATCATTCTTACCACGCACTATTTGGAAGAAGCGGAGAGTCTGTGTCGCAACATCGCCATCATCAATCGTGGCGAGATCATCGCTAACACCACGGTAAAAGATTTGCTGCGCCAAATGAATAAAGCATCTTTTGTCGCTGAATTGAGCGATACAGCCAACGGTATTGAGTTGCCCGAGCAGTTTGGCTTGGTGAAAACCGACGATCATACGTTGGAATTTCAAATACTGCGCAGCCAGAGCCTGAATGAAGTGTTCGCGCTCTTTGAGCAAGCAGGTATCAAGGTAGGCAGTGTGCGACCCAAAACCAATCGGCTGGAAGAGTTGTTCGTCGATATCGTTCAAGGAGATGCACTGTGATCCGTATACCCTACATGATTGCTTTCAACGCCATTGTTTATAAAGAAGTGAAGCGCTTCATGCGCATCTGGCAACAGACGTTGTTGCCGCCTGCGATGACCATGGTGTTGTATTTCGTTATTTTCGGCAACTTAATCGGCAGCCGTATTGGTGAAATGGGGGGTTACGACTACATGTCCTTCATCGTGCCCGGCCTGATCATGATGTCGATCATCACGACATCCTACGGCAACGTCAGCTCGTCGTTTTTCAGCAACAAGTTCCAACGCAGTGTGGAAGAGATCCTTGTAGCACCGGTACCCAACTACGTTATTCTGGCCGGGTTTGTCGCCGGAGGTATGGCGCGCGGTATCATGGTGGGTATCATTGTTACGTTACTGTCGTTGGCCTTCACCAGTTTGGCGGTGCATAACTTGTTTGTGGTGGTGAGCGTGATCATCATGACGTCCATTTTGTTTTCAGTGGGTGGTTTTATTAACGCCATGTTCGCCACCAAGTTTGATGACATAGCTATTGTGCCAACTTTTATACTGACGCCTCTGACGTACTTAGGCGGGGTGTTCTACTCCATCGATCTCTTGCCGGAGTTCTGGCAGTGGGTGAGCAAGTTCAACCCGATCTTGTATATGGTCAATGCGTTCCGTTATGGCGTGCTGGGTGTGAGTGATATTGATGTGTGGATTGCGTTCACCATGGTGGTGGTCTTCACGCTGTTGTTGATCACCTGGGCCATGTGGCTACTGGGTCGCGGTAAGGGGTTGAAAAGCTGATATGGCTGACTTAAAAAACAGTGCGCTCGGTCGCGAGGTTGATTATCCGCAAGAGTACGAACCGAGTGTGCTCTTTCCGGTGCCGCGGGCTGACAATAGGCAGGTGTTTGGCGTGACCGAATGGCCGCATTTCGGTTTTGATTTGTGGAATGCCTACGAGCTGTCGTGGTTGAATGACAAAGGGTTGCCTCAGGTCGGTATGGCCACCATCGAGGTGCCGGCGCAGTCGCCCAATATCATTGAGTCTAAATCGCTCAAGCTGTACCTCAACTCCTTCAATATGACGCGGCTGTCGGGCGCCGAAGAGCTGCACAATCTGTTGGTGCAGGATCTCAGTCGTGTCGCCGGTGCGCCGGTGACGGTGAAGTTGTTGCCAGTGAATGACTACCAAACCGCTGCGGCGTTGTCTGACGATGGGGCCGGGGTGTTGCTGGACAATCAAGATGTCGCCATCGACACCTACGATGTTGATGCGTCTTTACTGAGCGCCAACAGCGACGAATACCGCGAAGAGATGGTGTACAGCCATTTGCTGCGTTCCAATTGTCCGGTCACTGGTCAGCCCGACTGGGGTACTTTGTTCATCGCTTATGCCGGACCGGCGTTGAACCACGAGTCGCTGCTGAAATACATTTGCTCATTCCGTTCGCACACGGAGTTTCATGAGCACTGTGTAGAGCGGGTGTTTATGGACATTCTGGCGTTGGGCAAGTATGACCAATTGACGGTGACGGCGAAATACGTGCGGCGGGGCGGCTTGGATATTAATCCGTGCCGGAGCTTGCATGAGCATAGACCCGACATGGGGCGTCTGGCGCGGCAGTAACTTAAAAACATCTTTTTCTCAATCTGGCGCTTTTTGCCTAGCCAGCTTTTCGCCTCTGATGTTTTAAGGGTTGACCAGTGTTCTCCATTTAAGGTGCTGACTTGATGTGTTTGTGCGCCTTGACCAGTGCGGTCAGAATTTTCTCGCGGTCATAGTGCCGCAGCTTTTCCAAATCCAACTGCATGTTAAAGCCTTCGACATCGATGTCGGTAAAGGTTGAACGCTCGCCGAGATCTCGGCGTAGGCCTACGACTTCATACACCGACACCGGGCGCGCAAAGCCTTTGGCGCGAATTTCACCTTTCGGTCGACACGATGCCACTTGTTTTACGAACTCATAGGTGCCGCTGCTGATCAGGATTTCATTCGGCCCAGCGCTGTTTTCCAAACGACTGGCTAAGTTCACTTCTTTACCGATGATGGTGTAATCCATACGGCTTTCGGCGCCGAAGTTGCCGACGGTGCAGAAACCGGTGTTGATGCCCATGCGGATATTGAGTTCGGTATCAATGCCTTGTTGCTTCCAGCGGCGGCGTAGCTCTGTCATCTTCTTGCGCATTTCTAAGGCCATCATCACGCAGGCTTGGGCGTCTTTTTGCGTGCCCTGAGTGTCAGGGTCGCCGAAGAACACCATGATGCTGTCACCAATGAACTTGTCGATGGTGCCGCCGTGGTTAATGGTGATGCGAGTCATCTCTTCAAAATACTGATTGATGATTTGCGTCAGGTTCTCTGGCTCCAACTGCTCCGACAACTCGGTGAAACCTTGAATGTCGGAAAAGAACACCACCAAGCGTTTGCGCGTGGTTTCCAGACGAACGTCCTTTTTGCCGGAGAAAATCGTTTGCCAGACTTGTGGCGCAATATACTTTGCTAATTTGCGAGAAATGGTTTTGTACGACTCGGTCTGTTCGCTGATTGCCAATTGCGTGGTTTGCAATGTTTTCGCCAGTGCGATCATGTAGTAGGCGCTGACCAAGACATACAGCCCAAGAAAGGCGCCGCACACGTAGATCATCTCCTCAGACGGTGTACGGTCGATCAGGGTCGGAAAATAGTACCAAGTACCTGCGCCAGCAATGCCCATGCTCAGCAGGGCCGTTGAAAACGTGCTGATACGTCCCGCCACGATGAAGGCGGCGCACGACAGAATTACGAGCAACATGGTGAGCATCGGCGTTAGGCCAAAGGCCACGATGACGACACCGAATAAGGCCGCATCTAGGACGATGATGATTGAGCGCGTGGCATTGGGCAAACGCGTACGGAGCGGAGCGGTAACAAAATGGCTAGCGATGGGGTAGGCCACTAACAGCAGCACGGCCAACGTCCACGCCGCGCTGAAAAATTCAGTCAACACGCCAGCGCCCATGGTGGCGGCAAACGTCAGATATGCGAGCAATCGAACGTTCAGCTCCTGTGTGGTGGGCAGAAAGACGGTATTAACGTCTGGATGTTCCGTCTTGCTAGGAAGCGTGTTCGTTGACATAGAATACTGAGATTTGCATCGCTGTGACTAAGCTGCTTTTATACCACAGGGGTTACAGTGACAGAACCTTATCTACCAATGAAAGCACAATGAGAATGAGCGAATGACGACACCGACCATCCAGCAGCTATTAACCCGCGCCTCCATGCCAAAGCTGATCGAGCCAGGCCCTTCGGCAGAAGAGCTGCAGCAAATTCTGCACGCTGGCTTGCTGGCCCCGGATCATGCGTACTTGCGTCCCACGCGGCTGTCGATTGTGTCCGGCGATGGTTTGCAGCGTCTCGGGGACCTGTTTGCGCAAGCGGCGATGGCGGAAGATACCGAAGCAACGGCCGAGCAATTGGAAAAAATTCGGCTTAAACCTCTGCGTGCGCCCTTGATCATTGTCGCGGGCTGTCGGGTAAAAACGCATCATAAAGTGCCCGAAATAGAGCAGGTGGGGTCAACTGCGGCTGCGGTGTCGTTGATGCAAGTGGCTATTGATGCTTTAGGTTACGGCAGCATGTGGCGCACGGGTGGCATGGCTTACAGCGGCATTGTGAAACGCGCCTTTGGCTTGTCGTCGCAAGATCATTTGATGGGTTTCCTGTACGTCGGGACGCCAGTCAAAGAACCTAAGAAGCGTGCCGACGTACTGTGGGACGAGCGAGTATCAACCTTTTAAAACCGTTTGCGTGCGCTTGCCGCTGTTCATAAATCGAGCCATGGCATCGTAAGCGTGCTTGCAGTCGTCTTTGATCAGGTCTTCCATGTTCAAGAAGGCGTGCAATAGGTCTGGGAAGTGCACATGCTGATTCGTCACCCCCACCGCTTCAAGCCGCTCTAAATAAGCAACAGCTTCATCTTTGAGCGGGCAGTAGCCGGCGGTAATGATGAGTGTGTCGGGTAGCCGGTTTGTGATGGGCATGTTCAGCGGCGATAGCGCGCGGCGGTCTTCGTGATGCTGAAAGTAAAGCTCGTAGTACCATTCGATACGGCGCTTTTCCAGCATGTAGCCTTCGGCAAGGTTGTCGATCGAGGCATGCTTCAGGGTGTAGTCCAGATTCGGGTAGATCAAAATCTGGCGGTCTATCAGGCGCTCCGGCGCGTCTTGCAACTGCGCACTCAAGGTCGCCGTCAATGCACCACCTCCGGAATCACCGACTACGGTCAGTTCCTGAAGGACATGACGTTGCAATCGATCCAGCGTGTCCCAGAGATGCATAACGACGGTACGACAGTCGTTCAATCCACTGGGATAGGGGCACTCGGGAGCCAGCCGATATTCAATCGACACGACCAATTGATGGCTGCTGGCAGCCAATTTGCGACAAATGGGATCGTAGACACTGACTCCGCCCGCAATATGACCACCCCCGTGTATATAGATGCAGACCGGCTTGGCAATGGAGGGGTCCGGGTCATAAATCCGCACGGGCACAGCGTAATCATCGCCCTGCACTAAGGCGTCGGCGATCCAAGGCAACACCGGCTTGCGTGTCACCAAGGTCGACGTCATGTTGGCGAGACCTTCGCGAGCACTTATGGGCGTCGGGACTGAACCGGCCGACCGCTGCTGGCGGGTAATGCGGTTTAACTTGTCCAGCCAATCGGCCAGTTGGGTATTCAATGGTGTCGTCATATTACTTCCCTATACATCACTGAGGCTTGGTCGTGTCGGGCCGGTCGACCAAAATAGTTCGTGCACTGCGTGTCCAAGTTCCCTGAAGGAGTTACGGGCGTATCAAACGGCAGCATCGCGTAACTCCTGTTTGGTGATCTTGCCCAGCGCGTTGCGCGGCAGCATCGGTACAATCGCAATAGACTGCGGAATTTTGTAACCCGCGAGGTGTTGTCGACAGTATTGTTTAATGGCTTCCGGCTCCGGTGGTAGGTCGCTGTGGCACACCACAAAGGCTCGACCTACTTCGCCCCAGCGTTCGTCACTGACGCCGATAACGGCTGCTTCTTTGATGTCAGGGTGATGGAGCAGTACTTGCTCGACTTCGGCCGGATAAACATTTTCGCCGCCTGAAATGAACATGTCTTTGCAGCGATCAACAATGTAGTAGTACCCGTTGCTGTCACGGCGGGCGATGTCGCCGGTTCGCAACCAGCCGTCGGCATCAATGGCTTGTTCTGTGGCGTCGGGCTGACCCCAATAGCCGGGCGTAATGCCGGGTCCGCGTACCAGCATTTCACCGGCTCGCTGGTCGAGAATGTCTTCACCTGACGGATCCACCAAACGCACTTCGGCCAGCAACTGTGGCACGCCGACAGAGCCGATTTTGTCGATTACGCGGTCGGCCTCTAACAAGAACACTGCGGGCCCGGTTTCAGTCATGCCATAACCCGTACGGACCTGAATACCCATATCGACAAAGCGCTGCGCAACGGGCAAGGCAAGTGCGGCACCGCCGCAGCTCCAAGAGCGTACGGTCGATACTTTTTGCCCCGTAAAACCGGGGTGATCCAATAACGTTTGGTAAACCGCAGGCACCCCGAAAAACAGAGTCGCGCGGGTAGACAATACCTCTATGGTTTGGTCGGGTTCAAAAGACGGTGCGATCAACACGGTTCCTCCCACCAACAGCACGCCAGTCGAAAACAGATTGATGCCAGCGGTATGGAACAAAGGCAAAACATTGAGCAACACATCGTCGCGGGTCAGCGCGACCGACAAGCCAATATTGAAGTAATTCGCCAACATCATGCGGAAGGTCTGAATAACGCCTTTGGGACGTCCTGTGGTGCCGGAGGTGTACAGTAAATACCACGGTGCATCAGGGTCACGCGGTGGGTGGGCACTTACGTCCGGTTCAACCGCGTTGAGGTCTGTTTGATAGCTGCGGCGGATGTGATGACCGCGTGGGTTTGCTGGTGCGCACTGTGCCCAGTGCTCGCTATCTTTAGGCGTAACGTCTAGCGCGATCAACGTCATAGCAGAGTGCGCATGCGCCAGTGTTTGTACCGTTTCGGTGAAGGGTGCGGTGTAGACCAATGCTTGCGGTGCACAGTCGCGCAGCAAGACGTCCAATTCCGGCGGTGCCAGTCGCCAGTTTAAAGGCACCAAGACCAGACCAGCCTTCGCGCAGCCAAATAAGAAAGCAAAGAATTCCGCTCGGCTGTGGCCCAGATACGCAATGCGGTCACCTTCTGATAAACCCCATAGGGTCAACGCCGCGGCCGCAAACGCCGCTGCTTCGCGATTCAGTTCCGCATAAGTCAGGGTGCGCCCGGTGCCTAGGTCTTCCACCGCCAAATGGTCGGGTGATACGCGGGCACGCTGGGCCAGAAGATCAAACATGTCCATCCTATCCTCCGTCTCCGTGCTTCTACCTATGCAGTACAGTGCGACGTTGTTGTGTTCAGGTGGTTAAAATCAGCCATGCCGCGCTCGGCGTCTGGCGTCATGGTCAGTGCTGGCGGTCGTCCGGATTGGCCAAACCGTGGCGCAACAAATCGGCCATCGTAGAGACAATTTCATCCATGGGTACATCGTCTTTCCATAAGCCGAAGCGCATGCCAAGAAAGTGCGACATACCCATTAACGCCCAGTTTCTGATCTGGTTGTTACCCGGACGAAGCTCACCGGCCTGCGTGGCTTCGGCCAACATATTGCCGTACGCCTCGCTGAACGTTTCGTAGTATTCACGGTAGATGTCTTCGTCCACAAATTGCACTTCCTGCAGTACGCGGTACATCCACGGGTTGCTTTGCACGTATTCGAGGAAGGCTCGTAGGCCGCGCGTTTCGGCATCAATTCTGTCGGTCGCGCCCTCTACACTTTGTGCCAGGTGCGTCCGCAGGTTATGGCCCATCTCTTTAATGAGCTCGCGCATGGCTTCTTCTTTGCCCTCGAAATACGAGTAGAAAGAACCCAGCGCAACGCCCGCAACCCGCGTAATGTCGCTGATGCCCGCTTGATGGTAGCCCATGGTGCCAAAGCATTCTTCGGCCGCAGCGAGAATACGCAGCCGTGTGCGCTGCCCGCGCGCGGTTTTAGGTTTGCGTGGGCCCTTGTGTTCAGTGGGCTGCGTACTGATTTTTGTTGTTGTCATAAGGAAAACCGTCTTCCATGGTTGTATTTTAATGAAACATGAATCATTATTCATAAAGGTTAAGGCGCTGCCACAGTTCTGTCAAGCCCGGCTCTGTCAAGACTAGCGCTGTCAGGCAATATGAAGCGACGCCGAACCACAAACAACAATAACATTGACTTATCCAGGAGAAAGCACAATGAAGCGTCTTCTCAACGCTATGGTCGTCGGCACGGGAGCACTGGCCTTCAGTGCATCAGTCGTCGCCTCTGACTCTATCCGCATCGCCCACGTTACCGGTTTTTCCGGTCCATTGGCAGCCTATGCCGAGCAACTGCATGTCGGTATGCAAATGGGCTTCGAATACGCCACCGATGGCACCATGTCGATTGACGGTCGTGCTGTTACCATCATTCGTAAAGACGATCAGACGGACCCCGCCCGTGCACGTGCTCTGGCAGAAGAAGCCTATGCTGAAGACGATGCGCATATCGTCGTGGGTTCAGTCGCTTCTGGCGTCGCTTTGGCTATGTTGCCGATTGCGGAGGAATATGAACGCATCATGATGCCGGAAGGCGTGGCGGATGCGATCACCGGTTCTGAATGGAATCGATACGTGGTGCGCGTTGGACGTAACTCGACCCAGGATGCTATCTCTAACGCAGTAGCCGTCAGTAAGCCTGGCGTGTGCATTGCAACCATTGCGCAAGACTATGCGTTTGGCCGTGACGGTGTAGCTGCGTATAAAAGTGCAGTCAATGCGACCGGCGGCAGCGTGGTGCATGAAGAATACTTGCCAACTGATGCGACTGACTTTACTGCCGCATCACAACGCCTTTTTGATGCGCTGCGTGACCGTACCGATTGTGCGGAAGGTAAGTACATCTTCTCTATTTGGGCCGGTGCCGCTAACCCGTTAGCACGTATCCAAGACTTGCAACCCGAGCGTTACGGCATCCAACTGACTACCGGTGGCAACATTCTGCCTGCCTTGGTGAGCTACGCTGACTTCCCTGGTATGCAGGGTGCGACTTACTATTACTATGAGTTGCCACAGAATGAGATCAATGACTGGTTCGTGGCACAGCACTTTGAGCGTCATAACTCAGCACCTGATTTCTTCACCGCGCAAGGTTTCGCCCAAGCCATGGCTATTTCTGCGGCGGTACGTAAGGCCGGTGGCTCTACCGATACCGAAGACATGATTGCCGCCTTTAAAGGCCTGGAGTTCGATTCGCCGAAGGGTCGAATCCACATTCGGGCAGAAGATCATCAAGCCTTGCAGGCCATGTATCACTTCACCACGGTGCCACAAGAGCGCAGCGACTGGTTCAACAATCGTACGGTAACAGCCGGTGTGCCTGAGCTGGTGCGGGTGGTTGGGCTGGAAGAAATGACGATTCCGGTAACTAATCGCTAACAGAGAAAAGAATAGGGCTGCGTAAGCAGCCCTTCATCTATTTCAACACAACTGGGCAGAACAACATGACAACAATAGCCCCTGTATTGGAAACGCGTGATCTGACCATCCGATTCGGTGGGCATGTGGCCGTCGATGCGGTTTCTTGTGCATTTCATGCGGGTTCTTTGACCACCATTATTGGTCCCAATGGGGCCGGTAAAACGACGCTTTTCAACCTGATTTCAGGGCAACTGCAAGCCAGCTCAGGGCAAGTGCTGTTGGCGGGCGAGAACTTGGCAGGATTGTCTGCCGAAGCTCGTTCTGACCGTGGCTTGGGCCGTGCGTTTCAGTTGACCAACTTATTCCCGAATCTCAGCGCACTGGAAAATGTGCGTTTAGCGGTCGCCGCGCGCCATCACATTGGCCATATTTTCTGGCAGCGCGCCGCCTCGCGTACCGATCTGACCGAGTTGGCACATGACTATTTGTCACGCGTGAACCTCGCGCACAAAGCCACCCTGTTGGTGGGTAATTTACCGCACGGCGATCAACGCAAACTCGAAGTTGCCTTACTGATGGCCTTGGAGCCCAAAGTCTTTATGTTCGATGAGCCGACAGCGGGCATGAGTGTAGACGAAGTGCCGGTGATCTTGGATTTGATCGCGAAACTGAAACAGCAGACCGACAAGGTCATTCTGTTGGTGGAGCACAAGATGGACATCGTACGTTCGTTGTCCGACCGCATTGTCGTGCTGCACAACGGACAAATGGTCGCCGACGGAGAACCAACAGAAATCATTGCGTCTGCTGTGGTGCAAGAAGCCTACTTAGGGATTTCCGCGCCCAGCGAAGCGGAGGTCGAAGCATGAGCGACTGCATTCTAGAGCTTAAAAATGTGCACGCCGACATCGATCAGTACCACATTCTTCATGGTGTTGATCTGCAGGTGCGTACCGGCGAACTGGCCGTATTGCTGGGCCGCAACGGCGCCGGCAAAAGTACCACGTTGCGCACCATCATGGGCCGCACCAAGGTACGCAAGGGCGAGGTCCTGTTTCGTGATGAATCCATCACGCGATTATCGACGCCCAAAATTGCGCGTAAGAACATCGCCTTTGTCCCTGAAAACATGGGTATCTTCAGCCAATTAACCGTGCGCGAGAACATGCTGTTAGCGGCGACCAGCGGCACGCTGGATCAGGACCGCTTGGGTTGGGTATTTGATCTCTTTCCGCCGCTCGACCGCTTCTGGCAGAAAGCCGCAGGGCACCTGTCAGGCGGGCAGAAACAGATGCTGGCCATAGCACGGGCCCTTATAGAGCCGCGCGATTTGATTTTGGTCGATGAACCTACGAAAGGGCTAGCCCCAGCCATAATTGACGATCTCGCCACGGCGTTCGAGCAATTAAAGGCGCAGCGGGTGTCTATTCTGCTGGTGGAACAAAATTTCAATTTCTCGCGTCGGCTTGGTGAGTCAGTCGCGGTGATGGACGATGGCCGCGTGGTGCATCAGGGGTCGATGGCTGCATTGGCCGCCGACGAAACCCTGCAACACGAACTGTTGGGCCTTGGCCTGGCGGCACATCAATAAGGAGTAGGGTATGTCTACTGTTAAAACTCGACTTCGGCTGGCAACCAGCCTGACGCAAGGGCGCGAAAAGTTTCGTTACTTGCGTGATGAGCGGCCACATTGGTTGATTCTAGGCGGCATGGTGTTTGTAGCCTTGTTGCTGATGGACCCAGCGACCTGGTTGACTCTGACCATCAGTGGTATGGCTATGGGTGCCATGTTGTTCTTAATGGCGTCCGGCATGACGCTGACCTTCGGCTTAATGAGGGTGTTGAACCTGGCACACGGTGCGTTTATTTCACTGGGAGCCTTCGTCGGGGCAACGGTGCTGACCACTTGGCTCAGCGGTTACACCGGACCTTCGTCGCTGGCACTGAACATGATGGCGGTCATTCCGGCGCTGTTACTGGCGCTGATCGTTGCCGGTTTGGTGGGCTGGGCGTTTGAGTTGTTGGTGATTAAACCGGTCTATGGCGACCATCTTAAGCAGATACTGGTCACCGTTGGCGGCTCTATAGTGCTGATTCAATTGATTGAAGTGGTTTGGGGGGCGAATGAAATTCCCGTCCCTCGGCCGTCTGGTTTGCGCGGTGCTTTTATTGTCCCTGACGCTATTCCGCTGATCGGTGGTTTGGTGTTGGAGAAATATCGCCTGATCGCTTTAACACTCGGCCTAGCGGTTTACGGCGGCATGGTATGGACCATTGAGCGTACGCGCTTGGGCATCCTAATTCGGGCTGGCGTGGAAAGCCGTGAGATGGTTGAGATTCAAGGCTACCGCATTGGTCTGTTGTTTCTCGGTGTATTTATTGCCGGCTCAGCGCTCGCCGGTATGGGTGGAGCCATGTGGGCGATGTACCGCGAGATCATCACCGCACACATGGGTGAAGAACTGATGATCTCGGTCATCGTCATCATCATTCTCGGTGGTCTTGGCTCGGTGCGTGGTTGTTTCTACGGCGCTCTGCTGGTCGGACTGGTGAACCTCTACGTGGGTTATCTTGAACCTCGCTTAGCCGCTGTGGCGACCGTGGGGCTGATGGTGGCTGTGTTGATGTGGCGTCCGCAAGGGCTCATTCCGGTCATCAAGGTTTAGGAGGCGGTATTATGTTAAACGCTGTTTTTTCAGGCGACTTCCCGCGCAGTCGAATACTGTTGATTGCCTTGATACTGATCGCCATCTCGCTCGCGCTTGGGCCCTTTCTGTTTCCGGGTACCCGGGCGTTTGCCACGCTGGGCATGATCTGCGTCTTTATCATCGTGGTCGCTTCGTATGACCTGATGTTGGGTTACACCCACATTGTCTCCTTCGCCCACACCATGTTCTTCGGTATTGGAGCCTATGGCATTGCCCTGGCGCTGGGACACGTGGGCACAGGCTTTGGTGCCATCTTTGTCGGTATCATCGGCGCACTGGTCGTCAGCGTCTTCTTGTCCTTGGTATTGGGGCTACTGTCGTTGCGGGTGAAAGCGATTTTCTTTGCTCTGGTAACCTTGGCGGTGGCCTTCGCCTTTCTCAGTTTGGTCACGCAGCTCTACCACGTGACCGGTGGTGAAGACGGCTTGCGCGTGCGTGTACCGCGAGAACTGGGGCCGGCCTATCGTCCATTAGACGGGCCACTGACGGGATTCAACGTGTTGGCTTTTCTGAAGGTGTTGGTGACACAACCGTGGAACCTTGTAGAGGGTTTCCGTGATGCTTTCTTCAGCGTGCAGGTCACTGGACGTGTACTGATGTATTACGTACTGGTGGTGGTAACGACGTTAGTATTCTTGTTCCTGTTGCGTTTGGTGAACTCACCCTTTGGTCGAGTGCTGCAAGCCATCCGTGAAAACGAGTTCCGTGCTCAGGCCTTGGGCTACAAAACCGTTTACTACCGCACTGCGGTGGTCATCTTGTCGGCTGCTCTGGCGACCTTGGCCGGATCCTTGTTTGCCTTGTTTAACCGTTACGTGAACCCGGAAAATACGCTGAATTTTGACTTGATGGTGTTCATCTTGCTGATGTGTGTACTGGGTGGTATGGGCACACTGTATGGCGCGATAATCGGTGCCGTCGTGTTCATACTGGCGCAGAATTACCTGCAAGATGTACTGTCCGCCATTGGTGAACAGGTGTCTGTTGGCGGGTTTCTGGGTAAGTTGATAGCGCCTGAACATTGGCTGCTGTGGTTTGGCTTACTGTTTGTGGTCAGTGTGTATTTCTTCCCGTCAGGCATTGTTGGCCAATTGCGGAAGCGGGTGGAGCACCGGCAGATAGCACAGCAAGAGAAAAAGGTTATAGAACAGGCTGAGTTGCAGGAGAAAACTGCCGAGTAGCGCGCGGCCATGCAGCTAAACACCTGATTTAACACGCAAAAGACTTGTTGTCGTTGCAATTCGGGGAGGCTTCCAGTAAAGTCCTCGCCCGATTCTGCGCTAAAGCAATGAATCACCCGGTGAGGTGTCCGAGTGGCTGAAGGAGCACGCCTGGAAAGTGTGTATGGGAGAAATCTCATCGAGGGTTCGAATCCCTCCCTCACCGCCATATCCACAAAAAAGGGCTGCCCCGCAAAGGGCAGCCCTTTTTTGTGGATATCGTGCTGGGCGTGGAAAGAACCCTCTGGTTCGACCAATCGCGCCAGCGATTGGGACCGCACTGGGGAGCTCTTGAACAATTTGCGCGCGACTCTGCGCTAGCCAAAACGTTCAGTCACAAGGCGTGCTTCGCCGGTAATGGCCGTAGCCCTTGCCCAGAAGTACAACGCGGTGAATGGACGTTTTGGCCGCGCCCTTCGGGGCTTTCCGAGGCACTCCGCTACTGCGTTAGGTTCACTGGAAAGGTCTCGACATTCCTGCGTGGACCTGCCTTGTCGCAGAGCACCTCGGAAAGCCAGAGCGCCGTGCAAATTGTTCAAGAGCTCCCTGAGCGCCCGCAGGGCGAGAAAATGCCTAAGCATTTTTCTTGGTCAATCCCTAGGCCACAACTAAAAACTACTGCGCTCGTGCTGGCGGCGTTAAAATCGAATTCAAAATGCTCACCTACAAGAAGTAGGCTCCGCTTCTGAATTCAATTTTGCCTTGCCAGTCCGTCGCTCGTAACGTTTTTAGCTGCGCCCCAGTCGGCGGATGACGCTTCGCTTTTCCGCCCTATACCTCGTTGCTGCTTTGTTGGGTCTTTGAGCAGTGGATAATGCCTCGCTCTTTCCGCCCTACAGCCAACCGCTGAATGGTGGCTAGGAGCAGGCGCAGGGCGTATGCCTCAAGGCGCGCCTTCCGGCCTGCCGTGGAGCGCCGTAGGCGTACCCCGAGAGCCTGCTCCTGATGCCAGACTAGGCAACCCCCACGCGACGATACTGCACAAAATTGACCAGCAGCAGAACCAACATGACCGTGACAGCGGCAATCTCTGCCGTCATCGAGGGGTAAAATACCCCAATCACCGACAACGCCAAGATCGCACGCATCCACGGCTTCATCCACGTAAACAAGAAGCCTTCAATCGCCGAAGCGAAGGCCACCAACGCGGTGATGATCAAGAACCCGTTCCATAACAACACCGGCAGCGTGCCACCAATAATGATTTCCGGGTTGAAGACCATAAACAGCGGAATTAGATATAGCCCTTTGGCGAACTTCCACGACTGCACACTGGTTTCCATCGTCTTACTGCCTGCTATCGCCGCCGCCGCAAAGGCGGCGAGTGCCACCGGCGGTGTGACATTGGAGTCTTGCGAATACCAGAACACCAACAGGTGAGCCACCAACAACGGAATACCAAATTCGTTTGTCAGGGCAGGGCCGACCAGTACGATAAGCACGATGTAACTGGCCGTGACCGGCAAACCCAGGCCGAGAATCAAGCTGGCGATGATGACCAACAACAGAGCAAGCAAGATATTGCCACCCGAGAACGCGATCATCATCGAAGAGAACTTGAGCCCCAGTCCGGTCAGACCCACCACCGCGACTACAATACCCGCCACGCCGCAGGCAATACTTACGGCCACGGCATTACGTGCACCCAGCTCAAGCCCCTGCATCAGTCGAATAAAGCCGAGCTTTAATGCTGCTACTACTTCGTCGGCCAGTGCACCGTTCTCCTGGCCGCGCCGTACGGCTAGCCAAAGACCATTCAGTCCAGCCACCACAATGATGCCAGTGACGGCGTAAAAACCGACGCGCATGGGCGATAACCCCATGACGAGCAAGAATACCAGCAGCAACAGCGGTGCTAAGAAAAACCAGCCACGCATCAATACATCGCGCATGACAGGCAGTTGGCTTTTCGGCAAGCCCGTCATGCCTTGCTTGATAGCGATGATGTGGACAAAGAGGTACACGGTGGCGAAGTACAGCAGCGCCGGGAAAATAGACACTTTGACGATTTCCAGATAGGGCAATCGCGTGTATTCGGCAATCAAGAAGGCCCCAGCGCCCATCAACGGCGGCATGATTTGCCCACCAGTACTGGCTGCGGCTTCAATGCCACCCGCTTGCGCGGGCCGGTAGCCGAGCTTCTTCATCAACGGAATGGTAAAGGCACCGGTGGTCACGACGTTGGCGATGGAGCTGCCCGAAATGGAGCCCATACTGGCTGACGCTAAAACAGCTGCTTTAGCGGGGCCGCCGCGCTGACGTCCTGTCGCCGCGAAGGCAACATCGATAAAAAACTTACCGGCTCCGGTGACTTCCAGCATGGCGCCGAACAAAACGAAGATAAAGACAAAGGTTGCGGCGACGCCCAGCGGCAAGCCGAAGATGCCTTCCTGGCCCAAATAGAGTTGTGCAGCCACCCGCTCAAGTGTGTAGCCACGATGATTCAATATGCCGGGTAGCCATTCGCCGAGCCATGGCAAACTGCCGCGCGCACCGGATAACGCATAAATGATGGCAACAGAACCAATGATGGTCAGGCCTAAGCCCACCGCACGACGGCTGGCTTCTAACAGCGTGACTGCGGTAATGCAGCCCACAATAATATCGGTTTGGCTCCAGAAGCCTGCACGCGCGAAAATCTCATCCAGGTTGTACACCAAGTAAAAGCCGGAATAAGCGGCAGCGGTGAAAAAGCCTAGGTCAATGATCGATGTAAACCAGCCGCGCGGTCGACCAAAGGGAGTAAAAATCAGGAACGCTAACATCATCACCAAAGCGAGGTGGATACTGCGTTGATAGAACAGCCCTAAGGGTTGAATCCCAGCGCTGTAGAGCTGAAACAAAGAAAGGCCGATGCCCAGCAGAGTGATGAGCCATAAAATGGGTCTAGGCCCAGAGCGCTCCGGGGGTTGCCAGGCGGCTTCCGGTTGTTCGGTCACTACGGATGAAGTGGTCATGTTGTTATTATTCCAAAAGCACAGATAGTCTTGAAATGAGCGGAGGAAGAGCCGACCTTTAGGTCGGCTCTGGTTTTACTACTCGCGTAAGCGATCGGGGATAACCGCACCGATCTCTTCGTAGTAACGCAGTGCACCGGGGTGCATTGGAATAGGCGTTGAGGTGAGGCTGAAATCTACTGTGGTGTCATTCGCTGCGGGGTGAATAGAGCGCAGAAATTCCACTTCTTCAAACAACAGCTTGGTCAACTGATAGGCCAGATCGTCTGACATGGCTGGGTTAACGACCAGCACGTTAGGGATACTCACCGACTGGGTAGGACGAGTCACGCCTTCATACATGCCCGCGCGCAATACGTAAGGAGCGAATACCGGCTCCACTGCTTGAGCGTTACGAATCTGCGTGGTGGTCAGGCTGACCATGCGGATGTCGCGTTGCGTCGCCAAGCTCAAGATAGAGCTGGTCGGTGGGCCAACACTCCAGAAACCCGCATCGATATCGCCATCACGCAGGGCATCAGCGGTTTCGTTGAAGTTCAGGCGTTGCACTGTCATGTCGTCGTAGCTCAGGCCATTGGACTCCAACAGCGCGCGTGCGTTCAGTTCTGTACCACTGCCGGGAGCGCCGACAGAGACACGCTTACCGCGCAGGTCGTCCAAAGACGTAATGCCTGAGTTTGCTAGGGTCACAATTTGCACGGCATTTGGGTAGATCGATGCCAGTGCGACCACGTCCAGTGGCCGGCCATCAAACTGACCTTCGCCGTTGTAAGCTTGAAAAACGGTATCTGCCAGTGCAATGGCTAGGTCGGAATCTTCACGGTGTATCAATCCCATGTTTTCGACTGACGCACCGGTTACTTCAACAGCGCCGTTGTAGCCAGAAATGTGTTGCCCGATTAACTCAGCTATGCCGCCGCCAATTGGGTAATAGACGCCGCCGGTGCCGCCGGTAGCGATGGACAGAGTGGTTTGTGCTTGTACCGATGAAAAGCTCATCGCCAAAGCTGCACAGAGTGCTACGCTTAATTTGCGCATATGTCGTCTCCATTGTGTTGTTGTTTTTGTAAATGGTTGAAGCGGGGTCTCGAAGAGATTTACCGCAACGTCCACCATTCAATAGAGCAAGGGTTGTGCCAGACGCGTGAACCCAGTGTTTATGGGGCTGGGTGCGCGGCTGGGCTATTCAGTAAGCAAAAAACCGCCTACTGCCTATACAGTAGTAAGCAAAAAACGGCCTATTTGCAAATTATGTATATCTGATCGACGGTGTTCATTCAGACAAAATCTTCGCGCCGTAACCCGTATTTCTGCATCTTTTGATTCAGCGTCCGCCGGGGTAAATCCAACACCTCCATCACTTCTTTGATCGAACCCTTGTGATGGGCGAGCTCGGCACTCAGTAGGGCCTTTTCCACCTGTTCCAAGCGTGCGCTCAGCGAGCCTTCATCACTCGTTGGCGCGGTGCGGTTGGTTGACCCGAGTTGCAGCAGCTCCTGTACGGAAATGTCGTTAAAGCTGTGGGTCAGCAAATAGCGCTCGGCGGTGTGCTTTAGTTCGCGCACATTGCCTGGCCAATCGTGTAATTCTAAGGCTACAAGGTCGTCATAACTGAGTTCTGGCACTTCCACCTGATTGCTGTTGCCGGCGAGGCGTAGGAAGTGCCCGAACAGCAAAGGAATGTCCCCCGGCCTTTCCCGTAACGGCGGCAGGTGAATGTCGGCGACCATCAGGCGGTAATAGAGGTCTTCGCGGAAGTGTCCGGCGTTAGCGGCCTGTCGGAGGTCTTCTTTAGTCGCCGACACAATGCGCACATTTAAGGGAATGGACTGACGCGAACCCACGCGAGTGACCTCGCGCTCTTGCAGTACCCTTAAGAGCTTGATTTGAAACGACATCGGCATGCTTTCAATTTCGTCGAGAAACAAAGTGCCGCCGTTGGCCGACTCGAAAATGCCGGATTGCCGCTTAATCGCCCCGGTAAAAGCCCCGGCTTCATGGCCAAAGAGCTCACTTTCGAGCAGATTTTCAGGAATGGCCGCCACGTTGATCGCCACAAAGGGGTGGTCACGGCGAATGCTCAAATCGTGCAGACTGCGTGCCACCAGCTCCTTACCTGTACCCGTTTCACCGGAAATGATCACATCGGCATTTACGCGCGCCAGCGACTGAATGTGCTGACGCAGAGTGTGCAGCGTATCGGACTGGCCAATAATAATGTGCTCCAAGGCCGACTGATCATCGTTCTGCGGCCTATGTGGCGCCGTTGCCAAGGACACTTGGCGCTGTTCGCAGGCGCGCCGCACCATGTCGACCAGGCGCTCCGGGTTGTAGGGCTTTTCCAAGAAGTCGTACGCGCCCAGCTTCATGGCTTCTACCGCCTGCGCGATGCCGCCGTGGCCAGTGATCAGGATGACCGGGATATGGCGGTCAACGGCTTTCAACAGGCTCATGCCGTCCATTTCCGGCATACGAATATCGCTGATGACAACGCCCGGGAAGTCCGGCGTTAATACGGACATAGCCTGACGCGCCCCGGAAAACGGGTGCACATCAATGTCGGCAAGATTCAGCCACTGCTCCAAAGACTCAAGGGCTGCGGGATCATCGTCGATGATGACGGCCGACAAGGTGTTGTTCATGCGAGTTCCTCTGTAGGTTCGGCGACCACGGCCTGAAAGGTGAGCGAGAATGTTGTGCCAGAGCCCACTTCACTGAGTACCGTTAATTCTGCCCCCATGTCGTGCGCCAAACTGTAGCTGATGGCCAAACCCAAGCCCATGCCGTCGCCAACTGATTTGGTAGTGAAAAAAGGTTCGAATACCTTGGTTTGCAGTTCACGGTCCATACCTGGGCCGTTGTCTTGAATCGACAAACAGGCGCTGTTTTTGCCCACTGTGCTGAGTTGCACGCGGATCATCGGGTTAGGCTGTCCGGCCAAGGCATCCACCGCATTGCTCATTAAGTTCACTATAATTTGCTCCAACATCATGGTGTTGGCCAGCACCCACCGTTCTGTACCGAGATCAATCTGACATTCGATACCGCCCGCTTCCAAGCGCGGCTGCAATACATCCAAGGCGTAACGTACAGGGGAATGCAAAGACGCATGCCCGCTGCCCGTATTACGTTTGCCGGAAAATATGCGCAACTGGCGAGACAGTGCTGATAAGCGCTCGGTTAAGGCGTCCATCTTCTCAATGTTCTGTCGTACTGTGTCGGTTTTGCCGCGTTCAAGCAGTAAGCGACTGCTGGCGGTGTAATTGCGCAACGCCGTTATAGGCTGGTTGATTTCGTGTGCGATGGCCGAGGACATCCGCCCCAGTGCCGCCAGTTTTTGATTTTGCGCCAGTGCGGTTTGGGCTTCTCGAAGGTCACGTGTGCGTTCTTCCACGCGATGCTCCAGCACTTCGTTGGCTTGTTCCAAAGCCCGTTGTGCTTCATGCCGTCGATGTCGTTCGCGGTAATAGAGGAGGGCACCCGCTAAGGCCGCCATACACACCAGCAATAAGCCTTGTTTGATCCGCACCTGCTGGCGAATTTCGGCCAGCGGCAAGCGTAGGTGCATATCCCACGGGTAGCCGCTGATGGCAGAGGAAAAAGCCATCTGAATGCCATCCTCGCCGAGGTCAAACGCCGCCCATTGTGGGCCAGTCCATTCAGAGACGCGCGTTAATTCCTTCACCGGAATCACGCCGTATTGACGGGTGCTGGCGAGCAAGTCTAGGTGCGTTTCTGACAGCGGGCGAGTGGCGGTGTAGTACCAACGCGACGAAGAAGACAGAAAGATGATGCCTTCCCGGTCTGTTACCCAAACCGAATCGCCGGACTCCATCCAGCTGCGTTCCAACGGTCGCAGGTCAATTTTCACCACGATCACGCCCAAAATCTCGTCGCTGGTGCTGCGTACCGGCGCAGAAAGAAACAAGCCAGGTTCACCCGACGTCGCCCCCACAGCAAAATAGAAACCTTGCTGGCCATCAATGGCGGATAAAAAGTACGGCCGAAAGGCGTAGTTACTGCCCACAAAACTGTTGGCCGTTTCGAAGTTACTCGACCAATGCGTCATGCCGTCGGGCGCCATGAGAAATATCTCATCCGACTGTGCTTCTGCATTGATGCTTCGCAGCAGCTCGGAAATGTACTGCACGGCGGCGTCACCGGGTTCGTATTGCGTGCCTTCGGCCAACGCCTGCTCGATGCGCGGGTCAAGGGCTAGGATGCGTGGCAGATAGTGGTGTTGGTCAATGGTGGCCTGTAACGAGGTCTTATAGGCCCCCAAACGCTGCACAGAACGGTCTGCTGTGCGGTTGATTTCCAGCGACATCAATAGCTGATTGGTCATTACCAGCACAATAAGCGCCACTAGAAAGCCGAGCGCCAGCAAGCGTGGCAAGTGTCGATGGCCTATAGGAGTGGCGAACTTGTTCGCGATAAACGTCATCATGGCAGGCTCTATTATTATTGTCGGTGAGGCGCGCGTGCCGCTCATTATCCGTTATAGATACCCTTGCAGCAACGCCAACACCCCGAACAGCATAAACACCGCCGCTGAGGTGGCTCGAATTAACGGCAACGACACGCGCTGCATTAACCACAAACCGCCAAAAACGACTGGAGCGTTGGCTAACACCATGCCGAGCGTAGACCCTAACACCACGGCTATCAAACTGTCGAAACGCGCTGCCAGTAAAACGGTTGCCACCTGGGTTTTGTCGCCGATTTCCGCCAAAAAGAACAGTACAAAGGATGCACCAAAAGCGCCCAAGCCGAGCCATTTGGATTCGGTGGCCTCGTCTTTGTCAGGTACCAGTATCCATGCGCCTAACAGAATGAAGCTACCCCCCATCAAACCGGGTAGCCAGGCAGCGGGGAGTTGCTGTGATAGCCAGTCACCGAACCATGCGGAGAGTCCATGGTTTAATAAGGTAGCCAGAATGACACCCCACAGGATGGGCCAAGGTCGCTTGAAACGGGCAATCAGAAAGAGCGATAACAGTTGGGTTTTGTCGCCGATTTCGGCCAAGGTGACGGCTAAGGTCGAATAGAGAAAAGCGTCCATATTGATACTCAGGGGTAGTCGAATTAAAAACCAAAGGCACCAGCGCACGCCTACCCCGGTAGGTGCGTCAGTGCCTTAGGTCTCATCAGCCTCTAGAAACTACGGTACTCGCTCTCGCGGCGTTCGTAACGTTTCTATAAGAATCCTGTTAAGGAAGGTGCGACAACCATGAACGTGAGGTTCAAGTATGTTGGCTGGCGCTCCAGTTTAACAACTGGACGATTACTCCCCCAAGACGGGCGCTATGTTAAGCAGAGTCGTCCGCGCTGTAAAGCTCCCAGACCTTTTCAAGCTGGTCTTGATGCCACATTTCCGCTTCGGTGCCGTCGTCTGGCCCGGCATACAGGTTCAGCGTGTTGGCCGTGAGAAAGAACCCGGAGCGCGGGAACGCCTTACCCTTTTGCACCACCACGGATGCAAGCAAGGGTCGGCCCAATACGGCGTCTTCCCATTGCAGAGTTTCCAGCGCTTGGGTCAGGGTCTTCATGGCCGGTGATTTCAGCGCTAACGCCTTGATGACTGCCTGATAGGGCAGGGTAGAGCGCGTTTCTGCAATGCCCTTCAGCAAGCTGCGTAGGTGACTGAGGTTTAGCATGGTGACTTTTCCTGTGTTCCTTAAATTCGGGTTTCGTGGTGCCTTAGCCGTCTGAAAGGCGGCCTTTACAAAACGGGAGCACGACCCGTATCACGAAATTGTTATAAACTAGGCGCCGCAAACGTTCAAGCTGTGCGAGCATAGCGCGATCTTTTTAAATGCCGAGGTTTATTTTGAAGCAAGTCGTCCAATTGTTGGTTCTGTGGTTGTCTATCGGGACAGTGCACGCCCAGACGCACACCTTCTTGCCCGTGGATGAAGCGCTGCGATTGTCGCATTATTCGGATCAAGGCGAGTTGGTGGTGGATTGGGTCATCGAGCCCGAACACTATATGTATAAAGAACGTACCCGCATTGAGATAAACCCTGGTCAGTCTGCCCAAGTGGGCGACATGCAGTTGCCTAATCATCATGTGGCGAAATACGACGAATTTTTCGATGAAACATTGAATGTCTATCACGACTACCTGACGCTGACCCTGCCGGTAGTCGCCGATGGTCCTGTCAGCTTTACGGTGCATTATCAAGGTTGCGCCGAGGCGGGTCTTTGCTACCCGCCGCAAGCGCGTACCGTTACTTTTGATCCTGCGGGTTCTGGTGCCGGTGCTGCCGCATTGGGTTCGAACTCTGCGCGGGCTGCTGGTGGGCTACCTGATAACTACACCGGCAGTGGTTTGGCGGGTTTTCTGACCCAAGGGTCTCTGCTGTTGTCGATCGGCTTGTTTTTCGCACTCGGTGTGGGCTTGGTGTTCACCCCTTGCGTACTGCCGATGGTACCTATTATGTCGGCGTTGGTGATGGGCGAGAATCGGCCGACGACAAAGCGTGCGTTGGCGATCGCCGTGACCTATGTGGTCGCCATGGCATTGACCTACGCACTGGCAGGTCTGGTGGCGGCATCGTTAGGCGCCGCAGGAAATATTCAGGCGGCCATGCAAACACCTTGGTTGTTGACGGTTTTTGCGCTTATTTTTGCGTTGCTGGCGTTGGCGATGTTTGGTGTGTTTTCAATGCAATTGCCATCGGGTATAAGCCAAGCGATTACCGGGTTACAGAACCGGATTCAGCGCGGTCATTTGGCGAGCATTGCGGCCATCGGCAGCCTGTCCGCTCTTGTGGTATCGCCGTGTGTCAGTGCGCCCTTGGCGGGTGCGCTGATCTATATTTCTGCTACCGGTGATATGGCGCTAGGATTCTTTGCTTTGTTCGCGCTGGGTATTGGCATGGGCATGCCGCTGATTCTGGTCGCGGTTGGCGGCGCGCGTTGGTTGCCACGCAGCGGGCCATGGATGATACAGGTGAAAAACTTCTTCGGCGTACTGCTGTTGGGTATTGCAATTTGGTTGCTAAGCCGTTGGCTAAACCCCGTACTGACGTTGGCGCTGTGGGGGTTGTTGGCGGTGGGTTATGCCGTGGCGCTGGGTGTATTTGATGCCTTTCGGCAACCGGTGCATCGCTTGCGCCAAGTCGTCGGCGTGCTCATGTTACTGTACGGTGTTGCTGCGCTTTGGGGCGCGTTGGGTGGCGCAACCAACCCTTTGCAGCCGGTAGCGCGTGCGGGAGGTATCAGTGATGCTGCCCGCCAAGATGACGTTAATCCGTTCTATCGCGTCAACGATGTAGCCGAACTGCGGCTGCAGTTGCAGCAAGCTGCCGACAGCGGACAGCCGGTGATGTTGGATTTCTACGCCGATTGGTGTATTTCCTGTAAGGTCATGAAGCGTACGATCTTCTCGCAAGACGATGTGCAAACAATGATGAACGACTACCGTTGGCTGCAAATTGATGTCACCCGCAACGATCGTGCGCAGCAGGCCTTACTCAACGAATACGGACTGTTTGGCCCGCCAGCAATCCTGTTTTTTGACCAAAGTGGCCAGTGGGATAGGGGGCTTACGGTGCAGGGCGAGGTCAGCAAAGCACAGTTTTTGCGCCATATGGGCTTGATCTAACCGGACCGAGGTTCAATACTGAAGCGTACCGTACTGCCATTTAGGAGTTAACCGCATTGCGAATCCCCGCCATATTGGATATTGAGGCCTCCGGCTTCGGACGTGGCAGCTATCCAATTGAGGTGGGTGTGGCCATGCCGGATTGCAGTGTGGTCAGTTTTCTAATAGCCCCGCACGCCGATTGGACGCACTGGAGTGATGAGGCGGAAGAACTGCATGGCCTGTCGCGTGAGCTCTTGCAAGAAAAGGGTTTTACGCCGCGTCAGGTGGCGGAGCAGTTGAACGTGTTACTGGAAGGCCAAACGGTGTATTCCGATGGGTGGGGCGTAGACAGCAGTTGGTTGGCGTTATTATTCTACTATGCCGGGTGTCGCCAAGCGTTTCAGTTGGATACTCTTACCCGCATTCTGGCTGACGAGCAATTGGAAGTGTGGGACAAAACACGCGATGATCTTTTTGCGGCCCATGATGGCCGTCGGCATCGCGCCGGGCACGATGCGCGCATTTTGCAACAGACATACATTGATACGCATGGGCTATTACGTAAAGCTCAGCGTCAACGCTAGGGGAACATCAAAAACTACTGCGCTCGCATTGGCGTCGTTTGTTACGTTTTTTGATGCCTCTGAAAAAGCAGTTTAGGGCCATTAAGAGGTGCTACATGAGCGTACAGGATACCATCATAGATAAGTTGCAAGATGCGATGCATCCGGTGCACTTAACCGTCGAGAACGAAAGTCATAAGCACAGTGTGCCACCTAATTCAGAAACGCACTTCAAAGTAACGATTGTGGCGGAAGGGCTGCGCGGGCAAACACCGGTGCGTCGCCACCAAATGGTGTATAACGCGTTGCAGCAAGAGCTGGCGGGGCCCGTGCATGCGTTGGCGATCCATGCGTATGCGCCGGACGAGTGGCAGGGGGAAGCGCCTGCGTCCCCAAATTGCCATGGTGGCGGGGCCTAAAAACTATTGCGCTCACGCTGGCGGCGTTAAAACTCTCCTCAAGGCGCTTATTTACCAATAGTAAACTGCGCACCTTTCGTTAAGTTTTGCCTTGCCAGCGTTTCGCTCATGACGTTTTTTACCAAGACAGTTGCGCTCACGCTGGCGGCGTTAAAACTCGCCAGCGCATGCAGCCAATCTCTATCTTGTTATTTCTCTGGCGAGTTAAAGAGTAAGTACATGTCGACCAATACTTCCGGCACCTGATTCAAGAAGCTGATCAGTAGGTCGTCGTCTTTGTACACGTCGGCGAAAATGTCTTCTTCCATAAACAAGCCGGAAGCGACCTGAATAGGCAGCAACAGCTCGGCGAATTCGTCTTCGTCTGCTTCGGCAAAAGCGCTTTCGTGGGCGAACACGATTTCCATAAAGCCCACGGCCCACGCTTGCTGTTCTGAGTCTTCCCAGTCGAGGGTGATATCGAACGGCAATTCCAGGTCGGTGTCGTCGTACAACGCGGCATGAATCAGGTCGAGCATTTCCTGCCATTGGGCAACCAATTGAGACAGATCGGCCTCAGGTACCGTCGCCATATCATCACCGAATACGTGGGCGGCGAAGTCTGTGGGTAGTTTCTCGCCGCCGCTGATGGCCCAAGCAGTCAGGGCGCCGTGCACGCACATGCCGTCTAGGGTGTCTTCACCCGCTAACTCATCCAGCGTATCGGTCATTTTTTCCAGCAACTCGGTCATGCGCAATCCCCGAACGCCGTTTTCGGGCGCTCTTGTGTTATGAAGTCGTGTGAATGTTCGTGTGCAGTTTAATGCTGCGTAGTGTAGTGATTACCGGCGCGGTATTCTATTTGTATGTGATAAAAATACCGACTAGAATTGCCGACCTTGCAGAAGTCAGTGAGCAACTGGTTTCTGGCTCTCCCCATAGTTCAACTGGATAGAACGAGCCCCTCCTAAGGGTTAAATCCAGGTTCGAGTCCTGGTGGGGGGACCATTTTCTGGGGTCAAAACCGATTTCCACCACCATCACCCAATGTACCAGTGCCTGCGAAGAGGACATGATGAAACCGAGCGTTCGTCCCAACAACCCTAACTTCTCGTCCGGACCCTGCAGCAAACGCCCAGGGTATGACGTCAGCCAACTCGATACTCGTGTGCTGGGGCGCTCTCATCGCTCGGCACTGGGTTCTGCCGTGCTGGCCGATGCGATCAATAAAACGCATCAAGTACTGGGATTGCCGGAAGGCTACCGGGTAGGCATTGTGCCTGCGTCGGACACTGGCGCGATGGAAATCGCCATGTGGTCCTTGTTGGGCGAACGTCCGGTGGATGTATTGGCCTGGGAGTCGTTTGGTGCGGGTTGGATCAACGATATCGAGACACAGTTGAAACTCAGTCAGGTACGGCCGATGATCGCCGAATACGGCGAGCTGCCAGATTTGAGTCAGGTGAATTTTGACCATGATGTGGTGTTTACGTGGAACGGCACAACATCGGGTGTGAAGGTGCCTAATGGCGACTGGATTGCACAGGACCGCAGCGGATTAACCATCTGCGACGCGACCTCAGCCGTCTTTGCCATGGACATGCCATGGGAAAAACTGGACGTCGTGACCTACAGTTGGCAAAAGGTTTTGGGCGGTGAAGGCGCCCATGGTGTGATGATACTGTCGCCGCGTGCCGTGGAGCGATTGGAAAGCTACACGCCGACGTGGCCTATGCCGAAGCTGTTTCGGTTGACCCACTATGGCAAACTGATCGAAAGCATTTTCCAAGGCTCAACCATTAATACGCCGTCGATGTTGTGCGTCGTGGACTACATTGATGCACTCGATTGGGCTGCCTCTATCGGTGGTTTGCCTGCTCTGATTGCGCGCTCAGAAGCCAATTTGGCTGTGTTGGCCGAATTTGTCGCCACGCGTCCATGGATTCATTTTCTGGCGCAAGACCCTAAGCTGCGTTCCAATACGTCAGTCTGCTTCACCTTGGATGCAACACCAGCCCAAGTGAAAAAAATGGTTGAACTGCTGGAGCAGGAAGCCGTAGCCTATGACGTCAGTGGTTATCGTGATGCCCCTTCCGGATTACGTATTTGGTGTGGTGCTACGGTAGAAAGTTCAGACCTGGTAGCCTTGCTGCCCTGGCTCGACTGGGCCTATAAGGAAGTTACGGCCAGCTAGACCCACCTGACGGCGCGTTAAATACTGACGCGCTTGCTCTGCCCATGCAGCGCCCGACAACGCGCTATGGTGTACCCAAAGGAGGACACTGTTTTTGCCCGTATTGATTCTATTGCCCGTTATCGCACTGGCGCTTCTGCAACTGGTTTGGCCCCACCACGGCTTTCACGAGTCGGTGCCGTTTCCGGCCACTCCCTTTGTGATCATGGCGCTGGTTGGATTACTTGCGGGCTTGATGCGGCAGTGGCAATGGTTGTATTGGATTGCTTTGTTGGCCGGTCACTACTGGGCGGCGCAGATTGGCTTGCAGCGCCCCTTGTCAGAACCGGACGTTGCAGCTTTGTATCTGGTGTTGCCCTTAGTCGTTTCGCTCATGATGCTATTGCTGGCCGTCGCACCGCTACCGAATGCCTTGTCAGTGCCGGGTGTGCTCATCTTGTTCGGCTGCTTCTTCATTCCCGTTGCCCTGACTGACGCGCCGTTGGTGGCCTGGCTGTTGTTGTTGGATTTGCCAGAATTCATGCTGGCACGGCCGCAGTCGGGGTGGTTCCTGACATGGGGTCATTTGTGGTGGCAAAGCGTACTGCTGTTCACCTGGTTGGCGCTGGTCAGCGTACGGCGTTATAGCGCGACGATTTGGGGACATTTTGGTGTATGGCTCGCTGTGATGCTGTTTTATACGTTGGTCGATCGCGTAAATGCATCAGGTTGGGTTACGTTGACCGCCGGGTTATGCCTGCTGTTGACCTTAGCGTATGAAATGTTGCGCTTAGCCTATATTGACGAGCTAACACAACTGCCGCAGCGTCGCGCTTTAGAAGGGCACTTGAATCGATTGGGGCGGCGCAGCGCGGTCTGTATGCTCGACGTTGACCACTTTAAACAGTTCAACGATACCTGGGGCCATGAAGTGGGTGATCAGGTGCTACGCCTTCTGGGCAGTATTTTGGCTGAAGTGAAAGGCTTGTCGGCTTACCGTTATGGTGGAGAAGAATTCACCTTGGTATTCAGTCATGATCGCGAGGATGCGATTGCTGAAAAGCTTGAAGAGGTTCGGCATCGAGTAGAGACTTATCCATTGACCCTGAGACGCACTGATCGGCCAGAAAGCAAGAAAGATGGCAAGGCACAGCGGGGGAAAGGCACAGGTAAGCAACAGGTTAATATTACTATCAGCTTGGGGTGCGCCTTGCGACAGCGGCGCGAAGAACCGGAAGCTCTGTTGAAGCGGGCCGATGAAGCGCTGTACAGCGCCAAAAAGGCTGGACGGAATTGCGTTAAAATGGCGAAGTAGGCGGGCCCTCTGCGTCTGTACTAAAATGAATGGAAACTGCCGGAAGCAGGAGAATTAAATATGACCAAAACCATTGCCATTATTGGTGGTACCGGACTGACTGAACCTAAACAGTTGCAGGTGATTTCTGCGCACGATGTTCAAACACCTTACGGCTCAACCTCAGCGCCTATTCTAGAAGGCGAAATGGCCGGGTATCGCGTGTTGTTTTTGGCACGGCACGGCCACCCGCATCGTATACCGCCACACCAAGTAAATTACCGTGCCAACATGTGGGCGCTACAGAAGTTGTACGCTACCGATATCGTGTCGGTAAACGCAGTCGGCAGTATTGCCATCGATACCATGCCGACTCGTGCTTTGGTATTGCCGGATCAAATCATTGACTACACATGGGGCCGTATTCACACCTACTATCAAGGTGATCTGGAAGCGGTTAAACACGTTGATTTGTCCTTTCCGTATACTGAAAGCCTACGTGATCTGTTGGCTCAAGCCGCTCATCATGCCGGGAAGTCGATCGTCAATGGTGCGGTCTATGGCGTAACGCAAGGCCCGCGTTTGGAAACTGCGGCTGAAATTGTCCGGATGGAACGCGATGGTTGCGACATCGTTGGTATGACGGGTATGCCTGAAGCAGCGTTAGCGCGTGAGCTACAGTTAAACTATGCGTCGCTGGCCTTGGTGGTAAATCCGGCTGCTGGTAAGAGTAATTCAGTGATCACCCTGAAAGAAATTCAACATGCATTGGATGCGGGTATGACTGATGTGCGCGACGTGATTGCGCAGACGATTCGGTTGTTCTACGAAGACTGATTTAGAGCATACAGCTAAAACGACTGGGCTTATTATATAAACCGCACAGTCGTTTTAGTCATATTATGGTTAGGAGCCCATATTAGACGTTGATACTTCTGCCGGAACATAGGGCGTGAACTGAATCACCATGCCCAAATTTGGGCTGTCTAAGTAATGTATCTCACCGCTGCTCATGCGACGTCGTTCAGCCAAGTGCACGCTTTTGCTCGGCACATAATATTCCCGCTGACGTAACGGAAAAATACGACCCGCCTCTTCGTCTTGTGCGCTGGCGCTGTCCATGTCACTGAAACCATTCCAACTCAGGCCGTCACTGGTACTGGGTGTTATCGTCGGCGTCGTCTGGCGAAAGAATTGTCCGAGTGGTTCAGTCGTGAGCACGTAGTGGCTGTGGTAGAGGTCTGTTTCTATATGTAGAAAACGACCAACATGCACGGCTAAGAAACCATCCAGCTCATGATGATTGCCAAACTGCTCACCGCCCTGCAAGCGAATCACTGTGCGCTCTTCCTCGCCCCAAACCGGCATGTTCCAAGCTGTATGCGACAGTACTTTGCGTCCGGCACGACCGTCAATTGCCCGTGCTGCATCAGACAGTTGCAGCAGTATTTCCGGTACTTGCACAAAGGGTTTCTCTTGCCCGGTTGTTAGGTCAACCTCGGGCCAGCGCAATGGCACGGCAGGCGCTATATTGTTGTTACTGGCAGTTGCTTGCGCGGGCATAAACTCCGGTTGCGTCAAGCGCACGGACTCTTGCATGTAATTCAATATGGGAAAGTCCGGCCAGATTTCATTATCGCCGGGGGGAGAAGGCTGGCTGAAAATGATGATTTCGACTTGGTACCAACGACCTGCATTGGGGTTGTCGACCGACTGGGCCGCACTGTGAGCGCTGAGCAACAGTAAACTGGTCAGGCCAAAGACGATTGCTTTCATGATTGCAGCTCTTTATTCAGTCGTTCCAAAACTTCTGTTACCACCGCAAAGCGCTGTTCGGCGGTATCGGAAGCCAGTGTGAAGTTCAGTCTATCACCTTGCTTCATTTGATACGTCATCGACATAGTTTGTACCAGTTGTACGATGGTCATCGGATTTACTCGGGTTTGGGCGGCGAATTCTACTTGTCCGCCAACGGACCCAGCGGTGAGTTTAGCAATTCCCATGTCTTCTAGCCTGTGTCTCAATGCCGTTACCTTGAAAAGATTCTTTAAAGGCTCTGGCAATAGACCGAATCGGTCAATCATTTCGACCTTCAATTCGTTCAGAGCGGTGTCATCTTCAGCGCTGGCAATGCGTTTGTAGAGTATTAAACGACTGTTAACGTCGGGAATATAATCGTCGGGAATCAGGGTTGGCACGTTCAGGTTCACTTCGACATGATGCACATTGTCGAGGCTAACATTAGGCACTTTGCCTGATTTCAGGGCTTTCACGGCTTGGTCTAGCATTTCCATATACAGCGTGAAGCCGATGGATTCGATGTGTCCACTTTGTTCTTCGCCCAACAATTCACCCGCGCCGCGAATCTCCAAGTCATGCGTGGCCAGCATAAAGCCCGCGCCCAAATCTTGCGCTTCAGAGATCGCTTCCAGGCGTTTTTGCGCATCACCGGTGAGTGCCTTCCACGGCGGTGTCATCAAATAAGCATAGGCTTGGTGGTGTGATCGTCCCACCCGACCGCGTAACTGGTGCAACTGCGCCAGGCCGAATTTGTCGGCACGATCAATGATGATGGTATTGGCCGACGGCACGTCTATACCTGTTTCAATGATGGTGGTGCACACCAGCACATTGTAACGCTTGTGGTAAAAGTCGGACATCACGCGCTCAAGGTCACGCTCACGCATCTGACCATGGCCAATGGTGACACGGGCTTCTGGTACGGAATTGGTGATTTCTTCGGCGATGCGGTTAATGTCTTTCACTTCATTGTGAAGAAAATACACTTGACCGCCGCGCAACAGCTCTCGATAAATGGCCTCTTTGATTTGTGCGGTGTCGCGTTCACGCACGAAGGTCTTGACCGATAAGCGGCGCGCGGGTGGCGTGGCGATGATGGAGAGATCGCGGATGTTCGACATCGCCATGTTCAGCGTGCGCGGAATCGGCGTGGCCGTCATGGCGAGGATATCAACATCGGCGCGCAGCGCCTTGATGCGCTCCTTTTGCTGCACACCGAAGCGGTGCTCTTCGTCAATGATCAATAAGCCGAGGTCTTTGAATTTGACGTCTTTCGACAATAGCTTGTGCGTGGCGATGACGATGTCGACACGCCCGGAGTCCAGCCCCTCTAGAACGGTGTCGGTTTCCTTGCCCGTGCGAAAGCGCGACAAGCTTTCTATGCGAATCGGCCAGTCAGCGAAACGATCAACAAAGCTTTCATAGTGCTGCTGTGCCAACAGGGTAGTGGGCACCAAAACAGCCACTTGCTTTCCTGCGTGGGCGGCAAGAAAGGCCGCGCGCATGGCCACTTCGGTTTTACCGAAACCGACGTCGCCACAGACCAATCGATCCATCGGTTGGGCACGCATCATATCCTGCAGCACCGCATTAATGGCAACGTGTTGGTCTTCGGTTTCTTCAAACGGAAAACTGGCGGCGAAGCGACGGTAGTCTTCATCGGGCGGCGGAAAGGCATAGCCCGAACGCGCTTCGCGTTGCGCGTAGATGTCCAGCAGCTCGGCAGCCGTGTCACGAATTTTCTCCGCCGCTTTGCGTTTGGCCACACTCCAGCGGTCCGTGCCCAGTTTATGCACGGGGGCATGGCTTTCTTCGCCCGCGGCGTAACGGCTGATCAAATGCAGGCTGGTTACGGGAACATACAGCTTGGCGTTGTCGGCGTATTCCAGCATCAAGAATTCGTTGGCCTGTCCGTCAACTTGTAAGGTTTCCAGGCCTAGGTAGCGCCCTACGCCGTGATCAAGATGTACCACGGGTTGTCCGGGCTTGAGTTCGGTCAGGTTGCGAATCAATAACTCGGCATTGCTCGCTTCCGAGCGGGCGCGCCGCTGTGCCATGGTGACGGTTTGCTCACCAAACAATTGGCTTTCACTGAGCAGGCGCAAGTTAGCGGCGGGGTGTTCAATGCCTTTGGCGAGTGGTGCTACGGTGATGCCAACGGGGGCATCGCTGTCGATAAAATCCGTAATGCGGTCAAACACGGGGGCTTTGACGCGAATGCCATGTAGCAGTTCCAGTATGCTTTCACGGCGGCCCTGAGAGTCGGCACAAAAGAGTACTCGGCGTGAGGTTTCCATCAGCATGGCTTCTACGGCCTGCATCGGTTCTGCGGCGCGGTGGTCAACCAAATAGTTTTCAGTCGGAACAAACCCAAGATCAAGCGCACCGGCGCCGTCGACTTTTTGTGTGGTGAGTGCGACCTGAGGGAAATTCTTCAGCGCGGCGAAGGCTTCATCGGCGCGCAGATAAATGAGCTCTGGCGCCAGTACCGGACGTGTGACGTCGTGACGGCGGTTCTCATAGCGCGCCTTAACGTCAGTCAGAAAATGGTCGGCTTCGGCGACCATATTGCCAACCGTCACCACCAACGTATTGGCGGGCAAGTATTCGAACAAGGTACTAAGCTGAGTGAAAAACAGCGCTAGGTAGAACTCGATACCCGCGGGTGTCAGGCCGTTAGACATATCTTGATACAGCGGGCAGCGCCGAGTATCGACATCGAACATCTCACGGAAGGCGGCACGAAAGTGCGCAATACCGGCGTCGTCGAGCGGAAACTCGCGCCCGGGTAACAGTTCAAAGCGTTCGATAGGTTTGCGCGTGCGTTGCGATTCAGGGTCGAATACTCGAATAGACTCGATTTCGTCATCGAACAGTTCGAGCCTCAGCGGCGCCTCTGCCCCCATCGGAAACACATCGATCAGGCCGCCGCGCAAGGTGAATTCGCCATGCTCTGCTACTGTGCTTACGGCTTGATAGCCAGCGTTGGTCAGTTGTTGGCGCAAAGCGTCAAGGTCTAAACGGTCACCCACCGACACCATGAGCGCCGTACGGTGCACGTATTCGCGTGGTGGTAGTCGGTGCAGAGCGCTGGCTAGGGTGGTGAAAATGGGTTGTGTTTGGCCTTGCTGCAAACGGTAAAGGGTCGAGATGCGATCCGAAATAATATCTTGGTGCGGTGAAAAGTTGTCGTACGGCAACATTTCCCAGTCTGGCAACCAGTGGTTGGCCGCGGAACCCACGGGCAGAAACAACTGCGACTCCTGCATAAGGCGTTGCAGGTCACTGGCTTCTGTGCCCAAAACCAATACTTGGCCAGGATGATTGGCAATGATCTGTGCCAGCGCCCAAGCGTCGGCGCTCGCAGGCAATGGCCCCCAGTGGCGGCGGTCACTGGCTTGTTCAGGCAGGGAGATGTGCACGAAAAGAGTCCTGTTCAACGTTTTGGCAAGCGGCGGATTCTAACAGGCGCGAGCGTGATGCGCACTAACTCCAACGGCACTAAATGGGAATGATTATCAATTATAATGACAGCCTAATATTAGCTAGGTCATCTGTAGCAAAAGGTGACTCACACCATTATACTTACGCGCAATTTTCGGGTGGAAAATATTGTTGCTGAACCGGCCAGTGATGGTGAAGGTATCAGGCATATTATTTCCTTAAACCAAACAGAATTTCCGGAAGGGTTCGTTCAACGTACTCTTCTGGCACCGTTTTACATTCACTAACGGGCATAACTATGATCACAATCAAAAAAGGCTTAGACCTTCCTATAACTGGTGATCCCGCACAAACCCTCGAGCAAGGCAAGCTGGTGAAAACCGTCGCGCTCGTCGGGTATGATTACCCCGGTATGAAACCCACCATGCTGGTGAAAGAAGGCGACGTCGTAAAACTCGGCCAGCCGGTATTCACCGACAAAAAGACAGAGGGTGTGACATATACCGCACCTGCTGCCGGTGTGGTGAAAGCCATCAATCGTGGTAATCGTCGTGTTTTCCAGTCTTTGGTTATTGAAGTGCAGGGCGACGACGCCGAGCAGTTCGAGCAATACGATGCGGCTGCACTGAATACCCTGACACGTGAGAATATCGTTGATAACCTGCTGAGGAGTGGTCTTTGGACAGCTTTGCGCACACGCCCTTACAGCAAGGTGCCAGCTCCTGATGCCGTGCCAGCAGCGATATTCGTCAGTGCGATGGATACCAATCCATTGGCCGCTGATCCTACCGTCATCATCGCCGCTGAAGCAGAAGCTTTTAAGCAAGGCTTGACCATTCTGACTAAATTGACGGAAGGTAAAACCTACGTTACCAAGAAGCCTGGCGCTTCCGTTGCCGTGCCTGAGGGTGTTACCGTTGCTGAGTTTGACGGTGTGCACCCGGCGGGTAATGTCGGTACCCACATTCATTTCCTTGAGCCAGTATCCGCTAAGAAATCGGTCTGGACAGTGGGTTATCAGGATGTCATCGCCATCGCCAAACTGTTCACTACTGGCAAACTGAGTGTTGAACGTGTGGTGGCATTGGGCGGCCCTAAAGTTAAAAACCCTCGTCTGATCAAAACCGTGCTGGGTGCGAACTTGGTTGAGCTGACAGACGGTGAACTGGCAGACGGCGAAAATCGCCTGATCTCTGGTTCTGTTTGGGGTGGACGTGCAACGTTTGCCGAAGTCGGCTTTCTGGGACGGTTCCACAACCAAATCAGTGTTTTGGAAGAAGGCCGTGAGCGCCCCATGTTCCATTACCTGCGTGCGGGTGTGAATCGTTTCTCCGTGCTCAACATCTATGTATCCAAATTGCTGGGCGGTAAGAAGTTTGACTTCAATACCACCACGAACGGCTCGGAGCGGGCTATGTTGCCGCTGGGTCAATTTGAAAAAATCATGCCACTCGATATTTTGCCGACTCAATTGCTGCGTGCATTGGCGGTAGGTGATCTTGATCAGGCAGAACAACTGGGCGCGTTAGAGCTGGATGAAGAAGATCTGGCGTTGTGTACCTTTGTTTGTGCTGGCAAATACGAATACGGCCCGATTCTGCGTGAGAATCTCACCCGAATTGAGCAGGAGGGTTAAGCATGAAGGCATTGAGAAATGTGCTGGACAAAGTAGAGCACCACTTTGAACCCGGCGGTAAGTTACAGAAGTTTTATGCGTTGTTTGAAGCGGTAGACACGGCGCTGTACATGCCGAGCAAAGTTACTGCGACAACGGCGCACGTACGCGATGGCATGGACTTGAAGCGCATCATGATCACGGTGTGGTTGTGTACCTTCCCGGCCATGTTCTTTGGTATGTGGAACATCGGCTACCAGGCGAACACCGCCATTGCCGGTGGTTTGGAAATGTCAGCCGGATGGCGTGATTTCTTCATCAGCCTGTTAGCCGGAAATAACCCGGAAAGCATCTGGGATAATATCTGGTACGGCTTCTGGTACTTCGTACCGGTTTATGCGGTCACCTTTTTGGTGGGTGGTTTCTGGGAAGTAATGTTCGCCGCAGTGCGTAAGCACGAAGTGAACGAAGGCTTCTTCGTTACCTCCGTTCTGTTTGCCCTCGTGTGCCCGCCGTCGATTCCGTTGTGGCAGGTGGCTTTGGGTATCACCTTCGGTGTGGTCGTGGGTAAAGAAGTGTTTGGTGGCACCGGTAAGAACTTCCTCAACCCAGCATTGACGGGTCGTGCGTTCCTGTACTTTGCGTACCCGGCCAGCATGTCCGGTAATGAAGTATGGACAGCGGTCGATGGTTTCAGCGGCGCGACGCCTTTGAGCTTGGCTCAGCAAGGTGGCGTCGAAGAAATACTCGCTAACAATGTCACATGGTTCGATGCGTTCTTTGGTGTTATTCAAGGCTCCATGGGTGAGACTTCTACCCTGCTTGTGTTGTTGGGTGGCGCGGTGTTGCTGGTCATGGGCATTGCGAACTGGCGTATTGTCGCCGGGGTAATGATCGGTATGATCCTGATGTCTACACTGTTCAATTTCATTGGCTCAGACACCAACCCCTTACTGAACTTGCCGTGGTACTGGCATTTGGTTATCGGTGGTTTTGCCTTTGGTATGATGTTTATGGCCACAGACCCGATTTCGGCGTCTATGACCAACACGGGCAAGTACTGGTTTGGTGCTTTGATCGGTGTAATGACGGTATTGATTCGCGTCGTTAACCCGGCTTTCCCGGAAGGCATTATGCTCGCCATTCTGTTCGCTAACCTATTTGCACCGCTCATCGACTACTACGTCGTGAAAGGTAACATTAAGCGGAGGGCTGCTCGTGTCCAAGCGTAAAGACTCTATTCAACACACCTTGTTGGTGGCCTTCTTGGTCTGCTTGGTGTGTGCCATCGTAGTATCAGCAGCGGCTGTATCGCTGCGCCCTATGCAGCAGCAAAACGTCGTAGAGGATATGAAACGTAATATCCTGTCAGCGGCGGGTATGCTGGACAGTGGACGTTCCGTCGCGGAACAGTTCGAAGTAGTTGAAACCCGTGTCATCGACTTAGCGTCCGGTCAGTTTGTGGATGTTGACCCAGATGCCTTCGATCAGCGCAAAGCTGCGCAAGATCCAGCGCAATCACGTCGCTTGGATCCGAGTGAAGATATGGCGAGCATCCGTCGTCTGGAAGAGCAGTCCTTGGTGTACATCGTACGCGGAGAAGATGACAGTATTCAAACACTGATACTGCCTGTTCGTGGCTATGGCCTGTGGTCTACGCTGTATGGTTTTCTTGCTCTGGAAGGTGATCTCAATACCGTGGCAGGCTTAGGCTTCTATGAGCACGCGGAGACTCCCGGGTTGGGTGGTGAAGTCGATAACCCACGCTGGAAGCAGCAATGGGTTGGCCGCAAAGTCTACGATGCAGAGGGCGATTTAGGTTTGTCTGTTCGTCGCGGTACAGTTGAACGTACCAATGATTACGAGCGTGATCACTACATTGATGGCCTGTCGGGTGCAACACTCACCAGTCGTGGTGTGGATGGTCTGATTCAATTCTGGATGGGTGAGGATGGATTCCGTACCTTTCTTGATAACCTGCAAGCAGGGGAGGCATAATCATGTCACCACAAGTGAAAAAAGTACTACTGAATCCCATTTTTAACGAAAACCCCATCGGCTTACAGATTCTGGGTATCTGTTCTGCTCTGGCGGTAACCACCAGTTTGCAGGTGGCGCTGGTAATGAGCATTGCCTTGACTATGGTAACGGCGTTTTCGAACCTGTTCATTGCAACGATTCGTAACCAGATTCCTTCAAGCATCCGGATCATCGTACAGATGACCATCATCGCCTCTTTGGTGATCGTGGTGGATCAGATACTGAAGGCCGTCGCCTATGACATCTCCAAACAGCTGTCAGTATTTGTGGGTCTGATCATCACCAATTGTATCGTTATGGGTCGCGCCGAAGCATACGCTATGCAGAACCCTCCAGGAATGGCGTTCTTGGACGGCATCGGTAATGGCTTGGGCTATTCTGTGGTGTTGATCGTGGTTGCGGTCATCCGCGAGCTACTCGGTGCCGGTAAGTTGTTCGGGATAGAGATTTTGTCTTTGGTGTCAGAAGGCGGTTGGTACGTACCTAATGGCTTGTTGTTGTTGCCACCGAGTGCGTTCTTCATCATTGGTTTCTTGATATGGGTTCTGCGTGAGTGGAAATCAGAACAAATTGAAGAATCTGAATTCAAAATTAAGCCCAACATGAATAAGGAGGCCCTGTAACATGGAAGCCTTAATCAGTCTGTTTATTAAGGCCGTGTTTGTTGAAAACATGGCGTTAGCCTTCTTCTTGGGCATGTGTACTTTTATCGCGATCTCGAAGAAAGTTGATGCCGCCATTGGCTTGGGCATCGCAGTTATCGTGGTACAAGCGATTACTGTACCGGTGAATAACCTGATCTTTAACGGGGTACTGCGTGAAGGTGCTTTGGCTTGGATCAGCCCTGATTTAGCCAGTGTAGACCTGAGTTTCTTGGGTTACCTCACGTACATCGGTGTTATTGCAGCCATCGTGCAAATCATGGAAATGTTCTTGGACAAATACGTTCCCGCGCTCTACAACGCGCTGGGTGTGTTTTTGCCCTTGATCACAGTGAACTGCGCCATTCTGGGTGCATCTCTGTTTATGGTCGAGCGTGACTACAGCTTCTCTGAATCTGTGGTTTATGGCGTGGGTGCTGGTGTCGGTTGGGCGTTAGCCATTGCTGCATTGGCGGGTATCCGCGAAAAGATGAAGTACAGTGACGTACCAAAGGGGCTGCGTGGTTTAGGTATTACCTTCATCACCGTAGGTCTGATGTCTCTGGGCTTTATGTCATTCTCTGGCGTACAGCTGTAAATAGGGAGCAACATAATGGCTTTAGAAATTTTTCTGGGCGTCGCCGTCTTTATCATCGCTGTCTTCGTTTTGGTAGGCGTGATATTGGGTGCGCGGTCGCAGCTGGTTAATTCCGGCGAAGTAAGTATCGAGATCAACGAAGATCACGACAAAGCAATCACCACTGAAGCGGGCGGTAAGCTGCTCAACACGCTGGCGGAAAACGGTATCTTCCTGAGCTCTGCCTGTGGTGGTGGTGGTTCTTGTGCGCAGTGCCGCTGCATCGTCATGGAAGGTGGTGGTGAAGCCCTGCCTACCGAAGCGTCAGCGTTCACCAAGGGTGAGCTGAAAGCTGGCTGGCGTTTAGCCTGCCAGGTGCCGGTTAAGCAAAACATGAAGATCGAGGTAGAGCCTGAGTTCTTCGGTGTGAAGCGTTGGGAATGTGACGTTGTCTCTAACCCGAACGTAGCGACCTTCATCAAAGAACTGACGCTGAAATTGCCTGAAGGCGAAAACGTCGACTTCCGTGCCGGTGGTTACGTGCAGTTGGAAGCGCCACCGCACACGGTGAAATATTCTGATTTCGATATCGAAGAAGAGTACCGTGGCGACTGGGACAAGTTCGGCGTATTCAAGTACGTGTCTAAAGTCGATGAGACGGTTATCCGTGCTTATTCGATGGCGAACTACCCTGAAGAACGTGGCTTGGTGAAGTTTAATATCCGTATTGCCTCACCGCCACCGGGTACAGACTTCCCACCAGGGCAGATGTCGTCTTACGTGTTCAGTCTGAAGCCCGGCGACAAGATGGCCATTTACGGTCCTTTTGGTGAGTTCTTTGCCAAAGACACCGACGCCGAAATGGTGTTTATCGGTGGTGGCGCCGGTATGGCGCCTATGCGCTCGCACATTTTTGACCAATTGTTGCGTTTGAAGTCTAAGCGTAAGATTTCTTTCTGGTACGGAGCGCGCTCATTGCGCGAAGCCTTCTATGTCGAAGAGTTCGACAAGCTGGCAGCAGAGAATGAGAACTTCGAGTGGCATTTGGCTTTGAGTGATGCTTTGCCAGAAGATAACTGGACAGGCAAGACGGGCTTCATCCACAACGTGTTGTACGAAAACTACCTGCGCGATCATGAAGCGCCAGAAGATGTGGAGTATTACATGTGCGGACCGCCGATGATGAACTCGGCCTGTATTAAGATGCTGAAAGATCTGGGTGTAGAAGACGACAACATCCTGTTGGATGACTTTGGCGGCTAAATACTGTGATCTTTCCTAGGCAGCGCTAAGCTGCCAAGCCACCAACCCGCCTTAGCAGCGCAATCTACTGCTCTGGCGGGTTTTCTTTTTTATCGGAGCATTTTAGTTTCATGCGCCAATTTCTCTTCACTTCCATGCTCTTGATTGCACTGCTCGTATCATCGGGTTGTGACAGAGCTACCGTCAGCGAGCCAATTCGGTTGGCCGGCAGCACCATGGGCACCTCTTATTCCGTCATTGTTTACGCGCCCGCCAGCGAGAAGTTACGCATAGAGATCGGTGTGCAACGCCAGCTGGCGCGAGTAGTTGATTCCATGTCGACCTACGAGCCCCGTTCAGACATATCGTTGTTTAACGAGGCAGCCGTCAACACCTGGGTGCCAGTATCGTCAGATGTGGTTACCGTTGTTTCTGCAGCGTTGAATATCGCTGAACGGTCAAACGGTGCGTTCGACCCGACCATACTCCCCTTAGTGAACATTTGGGGCTTTGGCCCTTTGGACAGACCGGAAGAGGTGCCGACTGAAGTCGAATTGTCGGCGGCCCTAGCCATGCTAGGCTGGGAGGCAATAGAAACGCGTGCGGAACCTCCTGCATTGCGTAAAACGGCACCGCGTGAGATCGATCTGTCGGCTATTGCCAAAGGGTATGGCGCCGATGTGGTCGCGGACTATTTGTTGTCATTGGGCTATAATGAGTTCTTGGTGGAACTGGGTGGGGATATGCGCATTTCTGGTGCAAAACCCGACGGTTCACCGTGGCGCGTAGGCATTGAAACGCCGGAAGAGGGTATAGCACGCAGTGCCTACCGCGTACTCGAGTTTAATGGCGATGCGGCGCTGGTCACCAGTGGCGACTACCGTAATTATTTTGAAGTAGATGGGGTGCGCTACTCACACACCATTGACCCAAGCACAGGCTACCCCGTGACGCATAATATGGTGTCAGTCTCCGTGCTGGCAGAAAACGCCATGTTGGCTGACGCATGGGCGACGGCGTTAGTCTCTGTTGGGCCAGAGCAAGCACGAACATTGGCCGATACGTATGACCTTTCGATCTATTTGATCGAGCGAGCGTCCGACCAGTTTGTTGAATATACTACAGGCGAATTCACGCGTTTGATGAACGCAGGAGAATGAGAGAATGACATTGTTTTTAACCGTACTTGCATTCATGTTGATGGTTGTAATGGCCATGGCGGTGGGCGTGATCTTTGGCCGTAAACCCATTGCCGGGAGCTGCGGTGGTTTAGCTGCGGTCGGCATCGAAGGTAAATGCGAGATCTGCGGTGGCGACCCGGAGAAGTGTGACGCCGATGACGAATTGACCGGCGCGAAGGGCGAGTTTTACGACGCCACTAAAAAGTAAGGTGCGCGGGGTCATGCGCCAGTAGGCGCAGTCTGGCAGCGCAGTGCTGTATTTAGGGTGTGTAAGTTAAAGGCATGCCGAGACAAGCTATTGAGGATTTTATGGCAAAACATCAGTTTGACGTGATTGTAATAGGGACAGGCCCTGCCGGTGAAAGCGCAGCCATGAATGCGGCAAAGAAAGGCAAGCGAGTGGCGATCGTCGATCGACGTCCTGATGTTGGCGGCAACTGTACCCATCAGGGCACCATTCCGTCGAAGGCCCTACGTCACGCTGTAGATGCCTTAATGAAGTTCAATCGGACCAGTTTGTTTCGTGCTATATCCGATCCTAAAGTGCTGGATTACCAGACCATGCTCAACAGTGCGCGCGGCGTCATTCGCAAGCAGGTCGAAATGCGCGCGCGTTTTTATGCCCGCAATCACATTGCCGTTTTTCATGGCGATGCCAGCTTCGTGGACAGTAATACCATCTTACTAAGAGAAGGGGAGCACGCTAACGAGCTGCTGCACGGGGAGCATGTGATTATTGCGAGCGGTTCACGCCCGTATCGGCCGCCAGAAGTAGATTTTGACCACCCGCGCATGCACGACAGCGACACCATTCTGACCATGACGGAAACGCCTAAGCGTATCGTCATTTATGGTGCTGGTGTCATTGGCTGTGAGTACGCCTCTATTTTTAGCGGTTTGGGCGTTAAAGTAGACCTTGTTAACCCCGGTGCTCATTTGCTGGCGTTTATGGATGACGAAATTTCCGATGCCCTCAGCTACCACATGCGTAACCACGGCGTGTTGATTCGACACAATGAAACCTTCAAAAGCGTCAAAGGTTTTGATGATCATATCGAATTGACGCTTGAAAGCGGTAAGGTACTGAAAGCCGAAGCCTTCATGTGGGCCAATGGTCGCGCGGGTAATACAGAGGCACTGAACTTGAGCGCTGTTGGCTTGGAAGCGAATTCTCGCGGGCAACTGGAAGTGGATAAAGAGTACCGGACTTCGGTAGAAAATATCTTTGCCGTGGGTGATGTGATCGGCTGGCCGAGTTTAGCGAGCGCCGCGTATGATCAGGGTCGCAGTGCTTCAGGTGCTATTTTGGATGACTTCACCGCAACCTTCTTTTCTGATATTCCGACGGGCATCTACACCATTCCGGAAATCAGCTCTGTCGGTAAAAACGAGCGCGAATTGACTGAAGCCAAGGTGCCGTATGAGGTGGGTAAAGCCTACTTTAAAGACACGGCACGGGCGCAGATCACCGGTGAAGATACTGGCGTACTGAAGATATTGTTCCATCGTGAAACGCTCGAATTGTTGGGCATTCATTGTTTTGGCGAGCAAGCGGCGGAAATCCTGCACATCGGGCAAGCGATCATGGTGCAGAAGAACGGCGGTAACACGTTGGAATATTTTGTCAGCCATACGTTCAACTACCCAACCATGGCAGAAGCCTATCGCGTTGCAGCATTGAACGGCTTGAATCGATTGGAAAGCTGATCAAGCAAATAAGGGTCGCCACTGCTTTTATCGGTAGCGGAAGACCCTCAAACTCGGCACGAATGGGTGGTCTTGCAACTTTTGATCGCTCCGCGCTGCCCGGCTGCGCGCTTCCGGCGGGGCATCGGGTGGGGCGACGATATCCGGAAACGCGTGCCCGCCCTCGGTAGGAATGAATATCGGCATGGCAACGTTAAACGCTTCTCGTACCCCGGTGTCGTAACGCACATTGGCGCGTATCAACGGGGCTTGGGACTGTACCTGTGCCAAGGCTTCCACGTCAGGAAGTCGGGCGACCTTGTCATACTGAATTTTAATGTGCGTCTTCTCTACGCCCAGTTTTTCTAGCTTCTTCAATACCTCTGCTTTATTTAAACGCTTTATACTGCGTCCGCTGCTGTACCAATTGAAGGCAATGCGCGAAGGCAGACTTTGCAGTATCGGTACCGTACGGCTGAATTGCTTCAGGTGCAATCGCACCAAGCCCTCACGCTCTAACGAGCCCTGAACCGCTTGCGCGCGCTTGGCAAGGCGAGCGGACGTCTCAGGCCAAAGGCCGGGTTGTTCTTTCTTCAGGTTCAGTAGGTGTTGATGGAAGCGTGTGCGTAGGTCGTTGGTGCGCTGCACCAGTTCAAGCGTGGCCGGTGTTACCTTGACCACACCTATATGATTGCGCGTGGCGCGGCCGTCCTGGCCATCCAGATACCAGATGTCGGATAAGGCATAGCACAGTCGCTTAATGGTCTCATTGTGGTGATTGGTACCCCACATCCAGCTCTGCGGCACCTCAGCGCGAATCTTAAGGTTCAATTGCTGGGTAACGACCAGCCAGTCATCAAACAGATAGGTTAGCTCGCGGGGCATGCCGCTTCCACATCAATGGAGGATGTCGCGACTTTTTCCAGCGCCGCTAAGAACACCTCAATTCCAGCGCCTTTTACATGCGCGTTTTCGCTCAGGTAACGACGATACTGCCGTGCACCGGTGCATTCATGGAACAGGTTAAACAATGGCTTGATGATATGGTTCAGGCGTTGGCCACTGGTTAATTGTGCTTCGAGGTAGGGCAGCATGCGCTCGGCAACTTGCTTGGCCGTGCGCGCAGGCGTTTCGGATCCATAGAAACGAGCGTCGACATCAGCCAGCAGCATGGGGTTATGCCACGCCTCGCGGCCCACCATAACGCCGTCTAAATGCTCAAGTTGGGCACTGCAGTCATCGAGGGTCTTTAATCCGCCGTTGAGCAAAATTTCCAAGTGGGGGAAGTCACGTTTCAATTGATAAACGCGGCCGTAATTTAACGGTGGCACTTCACGGTTTTGTTTGGGGCTAAGACCTGACAGGATGGCTTTACGGGCGTGTACGATGAAGGTCTGGCAGCCGCTGGCGCTCACTGTGCCGACGAAATCACGCAAGAATTCGTAACTGTCGAGGTCATCGATGCCAATGCGATGCTTAACAGTGACGGGAATATCAACGGCGTCCAGCATAGCCTTCACACCATCACTGACCAATTGGGCGTGGCCCATCAATACAGCACCAATCATGCCGTTTTGCACCCGATCACTGGGGCAGCCGACGTTAAGATTGATCTCGTTGTAACCCCAGCTCTCTGCCATGGTTGCACAACGCGCCAAATCAGCGGGCTCATGTCCACCCAATTGAAGTGCGACAGGTTGCTCCTCCGTATTGAAATCGAGGAAGCGATGCGGGTCATTGCCATGGATCAGCGCGCCAGTGGTGACCATTTCCGAATAGAGCACGGTATGGTCAGTGATTTGACGCCAGAAGTAGCGACAATGGCGGTCGGACCAATCCATCATGGGGGCGGTAGTGAAACGGCGATTCAAAGCAACAGGCACAATACACTCGGGTAATTATTTCCAAAACAAACATTTTAATGATTATATGGGGGAAAGAAACCGTTAAGCTCCTGCACACATCTAAATAAGAAGTAATGCACGCGATATCTGGCATCACCCTAATTAAGTGCTACAACGTGATGCTATCGCCACCTTGAGCATTTACACCGTTGAATCTATTTAGTTTTTATCAAGTCTCCCATAGAATCGGGAAGCGAATAATAAATACGGATGCGCCGCCGTTTGAAGCTTGCCCTTGTTGGTTGTGCGCGGCTGTCACATCCTTAAACGCTATGGAATACCGTTTTTATGACCAATAACGCGACCTTGTCTGCTTTGAAAACCGAGTTGGAAAAAACAGTCGAGGATGCGCAGAGAGCATTGGAACAGTATCTTTCCTACTCTCAAAGCTTGCAGGACTGGCAGCAGACGGTGGATGGGTTTCAACAACTGCGTGGCATATTCGTCATGTTGGAGCATCAAGGTGCTGCGCTGATGTGCGAAGAGGCGGTGCAGTTATTGCAGTTTTTACCGGTTGAGTCGGTGACTCAGCACGATAAAGAATTTGAGGTGTTAACGCGTTCGTTGGTGTTGATCCAAAAATACTTGGAATTTCAAGAACTGGGTAAAGCACCGTTTCCAGAGATTCTCTTACCTACGGTCAATGATCTGCGCCGTGCGCGGAAAGCGGCGATTTTGCGTGAAGGCTGCTTTCATCGTTTTACTTACAGGATGAAGCCGACGCCGAACGCCGAGAATAGACTGTCGGCTGAGGCTAGGGAGAGGTTGCGGAAATATCGTCATATGTTCCAAGCAGGATTGTTGTATGCCCTGCGTGAAAGTCAGCCCAAGCGCGCGCTTGGGTACATGGCCTTATGCTTGACTCGTGTGCACAACGTGTTGCGTCTAACCAATGTCGCTGATTTTTGGTATCTTGCTGCGTTAGCGGCAGAAGGTATTGCCAAAACCGATGATCAACAATTGAGCATGGCGCGCCGTCGTTGGTACGGTCAACTTGACCGTCAATTGCATGCTCTCATTCAAAAGAGTGTTAAGGCCTTAGAGGCAGCGCCAGTCAGCTCGATTGTGCAAGATAGTCTGTATTACATCGCTCTTACTGCCGCGAACTCACCTCGTTTGCAAGCGTTTCAAAAGAGTAATCCCGCGGTTGTGTTGCCCTACACTGATCGCCAATTACACGAGCAAGAGCAGCTATTGTTAGCGCCTGGTTCCTCGGTTTTGCAAAGCGTCTCGGCTGCGTTACAAGAAGAGTTTGTGAAGGTAAAAGAGACCGTGGACCAAGCCGCTGTGCCAAACGGACAGTTTTCTGCCTACGAGTTACGTGACCACCTTTCTCGAATTGCTGATACCTTGGACATGGTGGGGTTGAGCAGCCCGGGTAATGTGGTGCGCCGCATGTGGGAAATGGTGCGAGGTTGGCCAGATAACGCAGTACCACGACAAGATGACCTCATGACCATCGCCGATGCTATTCTGTACGCTGAATCGGCGGTATCGCGCTTGAGCCGAAACGGCACCGGTTATACCGCAGATGACGAAGCGGAAGGCGCGCGAAACGTTATGTTGCAGGAGGCGAAATCCGCTGTGCTGGATGAGACCGAAGCCGGACTGTCCGTCGCCAAGCGAGCCATAACAGCCTACATGGAAAGTCAGTACGACAACGTTCATATTGCCAATGTACCGGCTATCCTAAGGGGAATAAGGGGGGCGTTGATGTTCTTGCAAGCGAAAGAAGCAGTGGTTGTCGTGGAGCAATGTGTTCGCTTCGTTACCGGTTTGCAGAGTAACGAAGTGCGCGCAACGGATACGCAACTGGAAGCCTTTGCAGACGCCCTGAGTAGTCTGGAATTGTACTTGGAAGGCTTGCTGTCAGGCCAAGATAACCCGGATGTGTTGCGTATGGCGCGTGCCAGTGTGGCGCAGTTACCCAGTAAGGTGAAGGGAGAAGCTTGATGGCACCCATTGTTTTGATGGTGTTTGCTTTAGCATTTTTCTTCCTGCTGGCGGGGGTGTGGTTGTTGGCACGCTACCGATGGATCATGGGATTCCTCGTTGGCACGCTCGGCTTGCTGTTTATCGTCACTGCATCTCTGGGGGCGTTGGCGGCGTGGCGTCTAGGTGAATATGAGCCCGTTGCCGATACCACGCTGTTAGGCACCATCACCGTTCGTGATATTAATAGCGAACGCTACGCGGTAACGCTGGCACACGATCGCACGGCCTGGCGTTATGAGTTAGAGGGTGATCGATGGCGCGCGGTGGGGCAGCGCGTGGTAGCGCCGGAGTGGCTGCTGTTTGGGCCTTCTAACGAATTTGTAACGCTGTTGCACATGGAAGGGCGTTATCTGCGTCTGGAAGATGAGATGCGTGCTTATAGGCCTGTTCCTGGCCCAGCATGGTATCGACGGCTTGGTGACGACGTATTGGCTAGGTTGTTTGTCACCGATCAGCTCTATACGCCTTTGTTGCCACTGACGTTACAAGCGTTATTTACCCTAGAGTTTCGTGCCGATACGTTGGTGTTGCAGGGCATAAACGAACCAGCGCAGGAGGCCCTGCGCCGATAGTACAATCTTTACCGGACTAAGTCTTACAGACCAAAAAGGTCGCCCAGTTTGGTAGCCAGCATCATGTTGCCTTCTACCTTCAAATCACCGCTCATGAATGCTTGCATGCCGTTGGTTTCGCCCGCCATCAAGTCCTTCATAGTGTCTGCAGACAGACGCAAAGTGACGCTTGGATCGTCGTGCTCGCCTTCGCCCATTGCGCAGGTGCCATCATTCACCGCGATGTAGAAAGTCTTGCCTTCAACGTCAAATTGGAACACTTCTTCAAGGTCTTCTGCCGCGCCGGGGTTGAAACGTGACTGGAAGGCCGCAAATTGATCTGTCATGCTGGTCATAATCTTGTTCTCATACAGGTGTTTTAAACACTAGTTTAATCATATGGCGCAGGGAAAGCCAAGACACTTCCTGAGCACCACATGCTATTTGTTACCGGAGGAAATATGTGGGCTGAATATCTGATATTCCTGTTAAAAACCGTCACAATTGTGGTGGCTGTTGGGGTAATTGTGGTTCTTCTTATCAGCGCAGCATCGCGCCACAGAGACGAAGAAGACAAGGGCCATATCAAAGTGGAAGACCTGAGTAAAAAGCTGGATCGCTTGCGTCAACGCTTGGAAGAGGCGATGACGACTGATCCGAAACAGCTTAAAAAGCAACGCAAAGCGGAGAAAAAGGCCGAGAAGCAAGAAGCTAAGGCACGCGCAAAGACGGATGGTGACAAGGCCGATGAGAAATCCGCCGCGTGGGTGATTGATTTTAAAGGCGACATGAATGCCTCACAAGTGAAGTCATTAGCCGAAACCGTCACAGCCATAGTCACCATCGCAAATCCCGGAGAAACGGTGCTGCTGCGTCTGGAGAGCCCGGGTGGAGTTGTGCATGGTTACGGATTGGCGGCGTCACAACTTGCCCGTTTGAAGCAGCACGGGCTGAACCTCGAGATCGTCGTCGACAAAGTGGCCGCCAGTGGCGGGTATATGATGGCAGCATTGGCGGATCGCATCATTGCTGCGCCATTTGCCGTGGTCGGCTCTATAGGCGTGGTCGCGCAGTTGCCTAACATTCATCGCTTCTTGAAAAAGAATGACATAGACGTTGAGTTACACACGGCCGGTGAGTTCAAACGCACGTTGACGGTTATTGGTGAGAATACTGAGGCGGGTCGGGAAAAATTCAAAGAAGATCTAGAGAATACCCATCGTTTGTTTAAGGATCACGTGGCGAAAGCGCGACCCAGCCTAGACATAGAGTCTGTGGCAACCGGCGAGTTTTGGTACGGCAGTGAGGCGATGGAAAAAGGCTTGGTGGATGACATCAGCACCAGCGACGACGTCATTTTGAAGCTACACGACACGCATCGTGTGTTGAAAGTCAGCTTCGAGACCCCCAAGCCGCTGGCCAAACGTTTAACCATTGGTGTTATGGCTTTTGTTGATGACCTACTGGCTCGGGTGTCGTCGCGGCATACACCGTATTTCTAACTTGGTCGTTCTAGATTCACTGGCCGCTGGTCACATCAACATACAGGGTCAACGATTGGCCCGGTTGCAAATACTGGCGGCTTGCAGCGTCTGGATTCCACTGGCGGATCTGATTCACTGATACATTGAATCGATCCGCAATACGATGGAGCGAGTCTCCGTTACGGACAGTGTATCCCACGCGGCGTATTACAGAGCGCTGATTAGGGCCTGCTTGGGCTACACGGTCAGGCGTGGTCCAGATGACCAATGTTTGGCCAACAATGATTGGGTCTGTAGGTGCTTTACCATTCCACTGCGCCAGTTGGCGTAGGTTGACGTTGTACTTGCGCGACAGATCCCAGAAGGAATCACCCGGTTGTACGACGTAATCCAAGCGCTCTAAGCCGTTGCCGGGCTGTTGGCTCTGGCGACGATCAAGGCGCTGATCGGCACTCATGCGATAGGCTGAACTGGAGGCCGAGGCTGTCGGGATCAGCATATGATCGCCCGCACGAATGATGTTCGAGCGCAGATTGTTGGCGTCACGCAACACATCGACAGTCGTTTGGTGTGCTCGTGCAATGGTAATCAAAGAATCGCCGGGCTGGATGCGGTAGCGTGTCCAGTTTACTCGTTGGTCGGCGGGCAGATACGCCAACTCTTCGCGCATCATTTCGGCTGACTCCATGGGGACGAGCAGATAGTGAGGGCCGTCTGGATGGGTCGCCCATTGATTGTAGCCGGGGTTGAGCAAATACAATTCATCTAAGCTGATGTCTGCAAGGCGAGCCGCCTGAGCCAAATCCATTTGCCCTTCAATCTCTACGACATCGAAATAGGGCTCTGTGCTCATCACGGGAAGGGTCAGGCCGTAAGCGGCCGGGTCAGCAATAATGCCGGCTAAAGCGACCATTTTGGGGACGTAAGCGCGTGTTTCTGCCGGCAGATTCAAATGCCAAAACGTCGTAGGTAGGCCGCGCTCTCTGTTGATGCGCTGTGCCCGACGAACGGTGCCTGCCCCTGAATTATAGGCCGCAAGCGCCAGTTCCCAATCACCGTCGAACTGACGTCCTAGATCTTGTAAGAAGGAAATGGCGGCGTCCGTCGATGCCAGTACGTCTCTGCGGCCATCGTACCACCAGTCTTGCTTCAATCCGTAGTAAGTACCTGTGCCAGGGATAAACTGCCACATGCCTGAGGCGCGGCCATGTGAGTACGCAAAAGGATCGTATGCACTCTCTATAACTGGCAACAGAGCCATTTCCATAGGGATGCCGGACTTCAATACTTCTTCATAAACATAAGGCAAATAGCGGCGCGCGCGGTGCGATACGCGATCAAAGTAGCCTTGGTTGCGGCTGTACCAGCGTATTTCTGCATCAACGCGTGGATCTTGTACGGTAAGATCCATCACAAAGCGCGAACGCAGCTCATGCCACAGGTCGCGTTCATAAGCAGCCAATTGACGCGGCCAGGCGAAAGCGTCATCTGTGTTGAATTCTTGCGGGAACAAAACGGCCAGGTCTTCAACAATATGATCTTCCGCGTAATCCGGCAGGGGTGCGAGCACGGTGCGTTGACGCACAGTCTGTATAGGGCCCTCTATAGTCATTATTTCGGGCGCATCAATAGCGTGCTGATCGTTCTGTGCCGAGTCTGGGCTCAGCATCTGGCAAGCGGCTAGGGTAAGGGTGACAAAGAGTGACAAGAAAATTCTAGTGATTAGCTGCATAATATCCATACTGATCCGATTACCGTTGAACGATGAATGCACCTCAAAAGCGGCCACTTAATTCTGCTGAATACACTGCGGGCAGATAACAGCTGGCGGTAAACGTTTCGAGTGCGTGTAAAAGTGTCGTGTTATACCATTGTTGTGCCAACACCGAGAGCAGTCTTGACAGTGAACAAGTAAACAACAGCGGCCATGGCAAACGTGTTGCCAGTCCACGGCTTTTAGCAGGGCTAAAAGCGTCTTGTTGCTTGAGCACTGTATCGGCCGCTACCTGAGCTTGCTCCATCGATTTTACAATCATTGGAGCATAGGCAGCGACCAGTTAGGCTGCGTAATTGAGCGCCATTGTTCAGTATCCCTGTAACAGCGTCAAGGTTCGTAGTAGGCTGACTCCGATGGCTTTACAAATATGATGAGTGGTACATGCCCATTTCAGAGTGGTATAAAAAGTGGTTGCAGTGGCGGCATCCGGCACCCTTAGCGCCGCGCTCCCGTGAAATGCAGTTGAACGGCTGGTACAGAACCGAGTTGGGTGAAGCGCTCTATCGCACAGAGCGAGACATTATTTCGCCCGTGTTGGCGCAAGGTTACCATCCGTTCATCGTGCAGTTGGATGGCGGCTTGTATCGTCCGCTGTTCGATGCGCAAAAGTGTCGCAGTAAGGCGGCGGTGTTGGTATCACGCTTTGAAAATAATGCAGTCTGTCCCAGCATTCAGTCAGACCCTGAGCATTTGGCCTTGTTGCCTGAAACGGTCGACATGATGATCATGCATCATGTGCTTGAGTATGCCGCTAATCCGCATCGAGTTTTGCGCGAAGCTGTGCAAGCGTTGCGGCCCGGCGGGCAATTGATCGTCATCGGGTTTAACCCTTATGGGTTTTGGGGTTTGGCGCGCCTATTTCGTCGCCAAAGTCAGGTGCCGTGGGTCGGTCAATTCATTTCTGCCAGCCGCGTTATGGATTGGTGTAGGTTACTCGACTGTGACGAGGAAAAAACAGCGTACTATTACCATTGGCCGCCAATAACTCAGGCTTCCTGGAAGCGACGCGTACGCTTTTTGAATGCGCTGTTTCGCATGCTGATGCCGATGACGGGGGCAGGATATATGTTAGTCGTGCGCAAGAACCAAGTAGAAATGCTTCACGACCAGAAGTGGAAACCAGCCTTTTTTATGCAAGATAAAGTGATGACAACCCAAAGAGAGCAGGTGACAGGATAGTGGAAGTAGTAATTTACACGGACGGGGCCTGTAAAGGTAATCCAGGCCCAGGTGGCTGGGGAGCGTTCCTGCAGTACGGCAAGCATGTTAAAGAGCTGGTAGGGGGTGAAGCTAATACCACCAACAACCGCATGGAGTTGCGGGCCGCGATTGAAGGCTTGTCTGTGTTGAACAAGCGCAGCGTGGTCGCACTCTATACCGATTCCTCGTACGTTAAGAACGGCATTGAAAAATGGTTGGCGGGCTGGAAGCGTAACGGCTGGAAGACGGCGTCCAAACAGCCGGTAAAGAACGTTGATCTGTGGCAGCAACTCGACAGCCTGGTGCAGAAGCATGATGTGAGTTGGCATTGGGTGAAAGGTCACGCGGGTAATCCAGGTAACGAAAAAGCCGATGAACTGGCCAATCTGGGTGCTCAAAAGTTTCTTTAAATGCACCTGCCATCTGTGAATGAAATATCTCCAGAGCACACAATTACCGTGCTCTTGTGTTGTAAGCGTTGTTATAAAAGAGGACATGTTCACTCATGCGTCAGATAGTACTGGATACTGAAACCACCGGTCTGGATCCCTCGCAGGGGCATCGGGTTATTGAAATTGGTTGTGTTGAGGTGGTAGACCGCAAGCTAACCGGCAATCACTACCATGTGTACATCAATCCGCAACGCAATGTGCCGGAAGACGCCATTGCCATTCACGGCATCACCAATGAGTTTCTAGTCGACAAGCCTGTATTTGCCGACATAGCCGATACCTTCGTTGAGTTCGTGCGTGGCGCGGAGCTGGTGATTCACAACGCGCCCTTCGATATGGGCTTTCTGAATCATGAATTGCGGGCTTTACGTTCTCCAGCAGCGCCGTTGGAGAGTCTTTGTCAGGTGCTGGACACCCTCTATTTGGCGCGTCAAAAGCATCCTGGGCAGAAAAACAATCTGGATGCCCTGTGCAAGCGTTACGGCATTGATAACGGTCATCGTGACTTGCACGGCGCTTTGCTAGACGCCGAAATTCTGGCCGATGTGTACCTGTTCATGACGGGTGGGCAAACCGCGCTGGAACTAGCAGCAGAAACACCTAAAGACAACGAACAGACAGCAGCATTGGCGTTTGCAGCAGACACCAATGCACGCGAATTGCCGATCGTGCGCGCAAACCCGGAAGAGCTGACGGCACACGAGGAATTGCTCAAGTTAATAGATGGGAAATCTGAAGGGGCGCTTTGGCGGCGTTGAATGGAATACCGATGGGAGGCCAGTCATCCGGCCGAACAATTCGCGAGTGGCGGGTGTGCGTTTATATAAAAGGCACGCCCGCCGGAATTTCTTAATGCAATTGACGGCGAATCACGCCAACGTACTTGCCCTCGATGGCGAAAAAGTCTTCGGGCGTTACGATGATGTCGTCAAAGGCCTCATTCTCAGCCACCAACCGAATGCAGTTCTTCTCTCGATAGTAGCGCTTCAGTGTCACGTCTTCATTGATGCGCGCTACAATAATGTCTCCGTCACGTACTTGCGTGGTTTTGGCCACAGCGACCAAGTCATCATCATAGACACCAATGTCCTTCATGCTCATGCCTTGTACGCGCAGTAGGAAGTCCGCTGGTGGTGAAAAGAAATCTGGCGCGACAGGGCAATATTCATCAATGTGTTCCGTCGCCAATGTTGGACTGCCCGCTGCGACCCGCCCGATGACGGGAAGTCCTTGGCCTGACATAGCTGATTCAGCACTGGCAGGGGCTTCTAAGTGGGGCAGGCGAATACCACGTGATGCTCCGGGGATCATTTCGATAGCACCTTTTCGCGCTAAGGCCTTAAGATGTTCTTCGGCCGCATTGGCTGATTTAAAACCCAGTTCACGCGCGATTTCTGCTCGTGTCGGTGGCATACTATGCGCTTCCACATAGGTGCGCAGAAAATCCAAAACCTGTTGCTGGCGAGCCGTAAGCTTGATCATGATAAAGACCTGTTTTTTTATCCATGTCTGTTTGCATATACAGTATAATGGGCGCCATAGTGAAGTCAACGATGGTCGGCAAGGGCAGGTACGATACTTGAGCCAAGCCCTCCGTCAGTGGTAACTCAATAAGTTTGTGTAACAGGCCAAATAAGGACAATAAATGAAAAGCAGTTCGGACCTTTTCCCCGTTACTCTTCTAACGGCGGAACTGAAAGATGACTGGAACGAAGACACCTATTTGTTAAAGCCAAATAATTCTGGCGATACAACGGTGGAGTTTGCTTTAACGCGCTTCAGTGCCGACCACGCCCGGTTGGGCATTCCGGTACTTTGGCTGCCGCCCTTTCTACAAGGGCGCAGTGAGTGGCTGAGTCGTTCTGAGGAGCGTCTACGGGCCGTGCTGGCGGCAGGGTATGATGTGTGGTTTCTGGAATGGCGAGGCCACGGTGCCAGCGTTGTTAACGATAACTGGGCCAGCAACAGCCTAGACGTCATAGCCTGTTGTGATTTGCCTGCCGCGTTGGACTTTGTGCAAGAACAGACAAAGCAAACGGCGCTGCTGGTGTCAGAGTCATCTGCTGCGCAAGTTTGGGCACGCGCGCATGGTATGGAGCGCACCATGCCCTTGGTCGGCAGCGTATTGCTCTGGCCAACATTAGGTAAAATCTCCTGCGCTGAATACGCCACGCAAATGGGCTGGCTGGGGCATGAGTTAGAAGTTACTCGCAGCGGCGTAAAACGTTTGGATGGCCATGAAAGCATCAACCGGCCATTGTTTGACGAATTATTGCTGGGTCAGCGCAAGATTCTGGGTGAATGGCGTTATACGCACTTACCTAAACCGTTTTATGTGGCCGATCGTGCACGCGCGCAAAAAACCACGGTGCGGTGGCTCAGCAAGGTTCCCGGAGAGAACTATGTCGCGGTGCAGGCAGAAGAAACCGAACTGCAGCCTGAGCACCTGTTGGAATGGTTGCGGCGTTTGTGCTTAACGGTCAAAGACGCCTGAGCGACTAAGTCGCGGCGTTAGAGGAAATAAGAAAGGGAGCCGTAGCTCCCTTTCTTGTGTTGATGAGACTGTTACTCGCTTTTGTTCATCCGTGCCGGCAGAACGTCTTTGAGTTTCTGATGCATTTTACGAATGCTCGTCTCTGTCGTTGTCCAGTCGATGCAGCCGTCAGTTACCGATACACCGTACTGCATATCGGCCAAATTAGGCGACAATTTCTGATTACCAAAATTGATGTTACTTTCGATCATCAGACCGATGATGGACTCGTTGCCTTCCAAAATTTGGTTACTGACGTTTTCGGCCACCAACGTCTGCAACGCCGGGTCTTTGTTCGAGTTAGCATGTGAACAGTCGACCATGATGTTAGGCACTAAGCCAGCTTCGCGCATTTCCTGCTCACACAGAGCGACGCTGACTGAATCGTAGTTGGGTTTGCCGCTACCACCGCGCAGCACCACATGCCCGTGTGGATTGCCCTTGGTGTGGATGATGGAAACCTGGCCGTCACCGTTGATGCCGAGAAAACGGTGCGGTTTGCTTACGGACTGGAGGGCATTAATGGCTACTTGCAAGCCGCCGTCAGTGCCGTTTTTGAAACCGACAGCCGACGACAAACCGCTGGCCATTTCACGGTGGGTCTGCGACTCAGTGGTGCGTGCGCCAATGGCCGACCATGAAATCAGGTCCTGCATGTACTGCGGTGAAATAGGATCCAGCGCTTCGGTGGCCGTGGGTACGCCCATTTCTGCAATATCACACAGCAGTTTACGGCCGATTTCCAAGCCGTCCTGAATTTTGAAGGTGTCGTTCAGGTAAGGATCGTTGATCAGACCTTTCCAACCCACGGTTGTACGTGGTTTCTCAAAATAAACGCGCATAACCAGTAGCAGCGTGTCCGACACTTCTTCCGCCAGCGCCTTGAAACGTTCGGCGTAGTCTTTGGCGGCGTCTAAGTCGTGAATGGAGCAAGGGCCAACCACCAAAAATATGCGGTGGTCTTTCCGGTTCAAAATGTTATTGATGGCATCGCGTCCGGCGTTGATCGTGTCTGCGGCTGCATCGGTCAACGGGACCTTCTGCTTCAACATCGCGGGCGTGATCAGTATCTCTTGCGATTCAACGTTTAGGTTCTCAGTAACGGCGGTCATTATTCTTCCACTTCTTTATGATGATGGCTTGTTCCAATTTGCTTATGTTGGACAGCCTGTTTTTTACTCTCTTGGACGATTATTTTAACACCATACCGCCAGCCTCTCCCAGTGTTGAAGCCGCTCCTGACGTGTAATCTTCATTACTGACCTTTTATTTTTGTCTCCATGTGCTAAATTTGAGAGTCAGTGTGCATCTAAATCGTGACGGACGCAGCTAACTACCATCGGGCACTTGGCAGCAGGAAGCGGATCAGGGTGCTCTCTACACGGGTAAACGTCGTATGAGTCGTACAGCTAAACGCGATTCCACAAAGGATCTGCTCTTGGTGATTGGTGCTTTCGCCGGGGTCATGATCGTTGCGGTGGTGCTGACCTTGTTCTTCCGCTCTATAGCGGCAACGCAGAGTAGCGGTCAGGGCAATTTTGTGACCAACTTGTTAGGCTTGGTGCCGCCTCCGGAGGTCGTGCCGAATGAACTGCCTATGCAAGACGCCTATGCGGCTTGTCGCGCGCGCGTAGTCAATGAAACCGGCAGTAATCTTATGAGCACCCGATTCGATAACCGCTCATCACGCTATAACGCATCGAACCGCGAATATATTATTTTCCTCAACGTCTACATGCGGCCATCGGATCGTGGTGGCGACACGACGGAACTGTGGTCACGCTGTAATGTGTCCGCCGTCACTGCAGAAATCACTGAGTTTCGCCTGAACAGCGATGCTGGGTTCTTCGGTGTCTTTAATATGTAAGCGTCTGAGCGGACAAAAAATCTGATTGACCTTACTATGCTGAAAAAGCATATTTGGGAGAGTTTTTATAACAGGGCCTGTTCGATGAAGCTGCAGCAACTCCGCTATATCTGGGAAGTCGCCCATCACGATCTGAATGTATCGGCAACGGCACAGGTGCTATACACCTCTCAGCCAGGCATATCGAAGCAGATTCGATTGCTCGAGGATGAGCTGGGTGTTGAAATTTTTGCGCGCAGCGGCAAACACCTTACGCGCATCACACCAGCCGGCGAAGCTATTCTTCAGGTTGTGGGTGATGTGCTGAAGAAAGTTGAAAGCATCAAGCAGGTGGCGCAAGAGTTCAGTGACGAGAACAAAGGCAGCCTGTCTATTGCTACGACTCATACCCAGGCGCGGTATGCTCTGCCTTCGGTGATCGAAGGGTTTATGAAGCGCTTCCCGGATGTGTCCTTGCACATGCATCAGGGTACACCGATGCAGATCGCCGAAATGGCCTCTAACGGTACCGCAGATTTTGCCATCGCCACCGAAGCGATGGAGCACTTTCATGACCTGATTATGCTGCCGTGTTATCGCTGGAATCGCAGCATCATTGTACCTCGCAAGCACCCGTTGGCGCAGAAGCATCAACTGACTCTGGAAGATATTGCAGCTCACCCCTTAGTTACCTACGTATTTGGCTTTACCGGTCGTTCCAAGCTGGACGAGGCGTTTCGCAATAAAGGTCTTGAGACTAAAACCGTCTTTACCGCTGCCGATGCTGACGTAATTAAGACGTATGTACGCCTGGGGTTGGGTGTGGGTATTGTGGCCAGCATGGCGATGGATGAGGAGCAGGACAGTGACTTGGTCACCTTGGATGCCAGCCACTTGTTTGAAGCCAGTATTACCAAAGTGGGCTTGCGCAAAGGCGTCTTTTTGCGTGGTTACATGTACAAGTTCATCGAAGCCTTTGCGCCGCACTTAACGCGTGAACTCATCGACAAAGCCATGTCGTGCAGCAGCAAGGCGGATGTGGATGAGCTGTTTCGCCACGTCTCCTTGCCAACTTTCTAAAAGCCTCTCTAACCATATTTTCGCCTTTGAGGTTTTTCCGTCAGGCATTGCTTGGTTGGCTCGGGGGCGTAACTAAAAACGTCACGAGGGAAGCACTGGCAAGGCAAAATTCAACGAAGACGCGCAGTTTACTAACAGTAAATGAGCATTCTGAGGAGAATTTTAACGCTGCCAGAGCGAGCGCAGTAGTTTTTAGGTGCTGTGCAGCCCACACTCTTTCTGCGTAGCTTCCTCCCACCACCAGCGACCCTCACGCTCATGCTGGCCCGGTAACACGGGTCGTGTGCAGGGCTCACAGCCAATGCTGATGAAGCCGCGCTCGTGCAGTGGGTTAAAAGGCACGTCAAACATCCGGATGTATTCCCACAACTGCTGCGACGTCCAATTGGCGAGTGGATTAAACTTCACCAAAGGCTTGTCTGGCGAGCCGAATACGGTATCCAGTTCAACCGTTGCTACGCTGGCTCGGGTGCTCGGGCTCTGGTCTTTGCGTTGGCCGGTAATCCACGCATCAACGTTGGGTAGCTTGCGTTTCAAACTGTCGACCTTGCGTATGCCACAGCATTCTTTGTGGTCGTCTTCGTAAAAGCTGAACAATCCCTTGGCGCGCACCAGCGCTTCCAGCTTGGCTTGATCCGGCGTGAGGATTTCCAAGTCCAGATCGTAGTGTTTACGCACTTGATCAATGAAGCGATAGGTTTCGGCGTGCAGGCGTCCGGTGTCGAGCGTGAATACTTGGACATTTTTGCTGACTTTTTTGGCTAAGTCGATCAGCACGACGTCCTCAGCACCACTGAACGAAATCGCAATGTTATCAAATTGCTCATGCGCAAAGCGCAGAATGTCCTTCGGCGTTTGTGGTGCCAGTGTTTCTTGCCATTGGTTGATCAGTGCAGGGGAGGTCATATGCGCGATTAGGTCTTTTCTATGAGCTGAGCGGCGAGAATAGCAAAGCGTCGCAGTATCACAAAATATCGAATACCTATAATGATATTCCGCAGGTGCGTGAAAGCTTGAGTGGTTCTCTATCAAGCCTTGAACAGGCATAATGCTGTGCAATAAAAATGATAGGTTAGTTCCCACCAGGAGAGAATAAATGGAAATAGCATGCCTCGACCTCGAAGGCGTATTGGTGCCCGAAATCTGGATAGCCTTTGCCGAAAAAACCGGAATCGAAGAGCTGAAAGCCACCACGCGTGACATCCCTGACTACGATGTTCTGATGCGTCAACGGTTGGCGATTCTGGATCAGCACGGTTTAGGGTTGCCACAAATACAAGAGGTCATTGCGACACTGAAGCCGCTGGATGGGGCAGTGGAGTTTGTCGACTGGTTACGCGAGCGTTTCCAAGTCGTTATCCTGTCGGACACCTTCTACGAATTCTCGCAGCCATTGATGCGTCAATTGGGTTTTCCCACGTTGTTCTGCCACCGCTTGGAAACTGATGAAACGGGTCGTGTCGTGAACTATCACTTGCGTCAGAAAGACCCCAAGCGCCAGTCGGTCAAGGCTTTTCATAGCTTGAACTATCGATGCATTGCGGCCGGTGACTCGTACAACGATACCACCATGCTTGCTGAAGCGGATGCTGGCATCCTCTTTCATGCGCCAGACAACGTGATTGCTGAGTTCCCTCAGTTTCCGGCGGTACATACTTATGCCGACTTGAAGCAGGAATTCATTAAAGCCAGCGTGCGAGATATCGCTTAGCGTTCAGGCACGACTAACCATAGGGCGGAAGAGCGCAGCNNGGGTTGTGCCTCCGGCGCTCCACGGCAGGCCGGGAGTCGCGCCGGAGGCATACACCCTGCGGCTGCTCCGTCCAATGCCACCCGCCGTCCTTGTTCCTACGGCAACGCCAACCCCAGCGCCGACAACAAACTGCGAATCTTGTCGTGCGTCTCTTCAAACTCGGCCGCCGTTTCAGAATCCCACACAATACCGCCACCCGCCCATGTCCACAGGTGTTCATCTTGAATCGCCATGGTGCGGATCAGAATATTGCTGTCCAGCATACCGGTCACATCCTGATAGAAAATGGAGCCACAGTAAGGCCCACGGCGGTGCGGTTCCAGTTCAGCAATGATCTCCATCGCCCGCCGTTTTGGCGCCCCGGTGATTGAACCACCAGGAAAGGCCTTCAATAACGCGCCCAGCGGCGTCTCATCGGGGCTCAGCGTAGCCGTCACCGTACTCACCAATTGATGCACATTGGCAAAGCTTTCAAGGTCAAACAGCTTAGGGACCTTGACTGAGCCCGGCACCGCGCTGCGGCCGAGATCATTGCGCAGCAAGTCTACAATCATCAGGTTTTCCGCCCGATCTTTAGCGCTGTTTTGCAGCGACTGTTTCAGCGCTTCATCTTCTTTTGGGTCCGGGCTACGCGGCCGTGTTCCCTTAATGGGTTTGGTTTCCATCTGCCCGTCGGCAATACGCAAAAAACGTTCGGGCGACAGGCTGAGTAACTGTGTCTTGCCCAAGTCCATATAGGCTGAAAAGGGCATGGGCGTCGCATTGCGCAGACGCGCATAGGTGTCGAGCGGTGTGTGCAGCCAGGGTACGTCAAATTGGCGCGTCAAGTTAACTTGGTAGCAGTCGCCAGCGGCGATATAGTCCTTCAAGCTGCGCATGCGCTGCTCGTATTGCACGCGATCCAAACTGGTCTGTACGGCATCGTTGGCAAACTGGGCAGATTCGGTCGGCGGGTCGCCGGGATGCCAGTTCACAGCCTCACCGATGCACATCACGTGTTGTTCATGGTGGTCAATCACCACGGCGTGATCATAGTCGCCCACCCAAGCAAGTGGCATGTCGACCACACGAGACAACGACCGAAGACGTTCGTCTTGCAGTGGCACCGCATGCATCAGTTGCCCTAGGTCATAATTGAGCACACCGATCAAGCCACCATTGAATCCACCGTTGGTCTGCTTAGGTACACGCACTTGTGACCGCACCGCTGAAAGACTGGCCATCACGGAACCGCGCTGAATAGCCGACAAATAATAGCTGCCGTCCTTGTCGCGTACCCATTCCTCCAGTGCGTGCCAAGAGGTTGCCACAAAATATCGTTGCGGCATCGCTGCCACCACGCTGTAGCGCCCAAATGGTGCGCCCGGTAAGCAACTGTCCAGCAACACGGGAAAGTGCTGGGAGTTCATGCTACTGAGCCAGCAGAGTGGGTTGAGGTGGTCGGTGAGAGCGTCAGACATGCAGGACGTGTGGTGCCTTGTAGGTAACGAGCCCAGAGCTTAGCGTTTTTGGGTATGAAATCAACGGCTTGTTGCAACGCAGTCCAAAGCCCGTGGCAACTCGTATAGACAATAGTAAGCTGCACAAAAAGGTTGACAGGCAGCCGAATTAAAGCTGTTATGAAGGTGAAAACGGCAAGAAGTTACACAGTTCACTCATAATAACGACGAGTGGAGCCGTGAGAGAATAGGAAAAAACCTCAGAGGCGAAAATCTGGCTAGGCAAAAATGTCCGAGAAAGCGCAGTTTACTGCAGGTAAATGAGCATTTGAGGCCATTTTTAACAACGCAAGATTGAGAAAAAGGGGTTTTTAGATGTTCTCGTAAGGGCCTGATAGCCCGCTCTGGGTTATCTGCGCGGCCAATGACTGGCTGCCAACGTCCTTCACGCCCTCTGCCACTAGGAGGTGTCTATGACTGCTCAAGCGCAATCCGGTGTTTTTTGGCGAATAGTAGACGAAAGTGGGGCTGGACCTGACTCGGTTACGCTGGTGTTTCAAACACCCAGTGAGACGAGCGACAGCATGCAACTTGAAACCGACATAGTAACAACAGAATACCTGTCTTATATTGGCAAGCAGCACATCGATGTGGCTTGGACAACGGAAGACTCGGAACTGCTGACCATACTGCTGCAAAAGCAATTTCCCGATCGATTTGATTCTGAGCAAGGCATGCGCCTGGATCTCAGTGACGAAGCTATTGTTGATACGCTGGCTGTGATCGCTGCGGCTCGTTTTGGCAATGCGCAAGACAGTACCGACTGGGTATCAGAACGCCCCTGGAACACCCTTCAGCGCTCTTATGAAGTAGGGGATATGGTTGCTTTGGCCACCGACGAAGGTTTTTGTCTCGGTGTCTTGGTAGAACTGGACGCAGTAGAAGCGCAAGTCGTGTTGCTGCAATGGGTTGATGGGCAAACCGCAGAATGCGAAGCCCGTTTGCATGAACTGATTCGGGTCTACAAAGCAGATCTGCTGCCCGATACCTTTGGCCATGTTATGCCAGTTGCAGGAGAACTGGTGCATTAAAATCTAGAAGATTGTCGACCAGAGCGGCGTCGGCCACGCTGACGCTGTTCTCATTGCGAATTCATACCATGCCATTGATTGGCTAAGGAATGTTGAATGAGTGAGATCAAGATTTACGCGCTGGACACAAACGTACTGATTCACGACCCTAACGCACTGTTTAATTTCGAAGAACACGAAGTCCTTATCCCCATGGTGGTGCTCGAAGAGCTCGACAAGCTCAAGGTGGGCACGACGCCGCTCGCCGCAGATTGCCGCCAAGCCGTCCGCACCATTGATCAAATTATCGGTGATGCACCTCCGCACGATGTCGTTCGCGGCGTGCCCATTCCGCGTTTGGATGGCGGCCACCAAGGTAAGTTGTCGATTCTGATGCCACACGGCGAAGCCGCAGCAGGTGGCACGTTACAAGCTCACGTTAACGACAACAAAATCATCAATGACCTGCTACACCTGCAAGGCCGCTACCAAGCCCGCAAAGTGGTGTTGGTCACGAAAGACATCAATATGCGCCTGAAAGCGCGTGGTTGTGGATTGGAAGCTGAGGACTACCACAACGACCAATTGATCACCGATATAGATCGTTTGAACAAAGGTTATATCACCGTAGAAGGTGATTTCTGGGACGCCATGGAGTCGCAGGGCCACATGGACATCGATGGACAAAAACAGCAAAAAATACCGCGTAGCCATTTAGACAACCTGATAGGGAATGAGTATTTTCCGTGCCAGTTCATTGTTGACGAGCGTGACTTTATCGGTCGTATCGTCGCCGTAGACGCCGACACCGTGACCTTGGAGTTGTTCAACGAAGGTATTTTGATGCGCCAAAAAGCTTGGGGTTTGAATCCACGCGATGCATTCCAAGCCATGGCCATGCGCATGTTGTTGGATCCAGAAATCGATTTGGTGGCACTCAATGGTCCCGCCGGGTCGGGTAAGACGATTTTGGCGTTGGCTTGTGCTTTGGAACAAACGGTAGAAACCAAGCTCTATAAACGCATCGTGGCGACACGGAGTACGCGAGGGCTGGACGAAGACATCGGCTTTTTACCGGGGACCGAAACCGACAAAATGGCGCCGTGGCTGGGTGCCTTCACCGACAACCTGGAAGCGCTGCACGCGGAAGATTACGACCCGAACAGCAGCGAACAATACGTTGGTGCAAACATGCCGCTGCACTTCAAGTCGATGAACTTTGTGCGCGGACGGAGCTTTCAACATACCTTGCTGATCGTGGACGAGGCGCAAAACCTGACACCGCACCAAATCAAAACCATCATCACGCGGGCAGGTGAGGGCACCAAGGTGGTGTGTCTGGGCAACCTGGCACAGATCGACACGCCGTATCTGGGGCCAACCAGCTCCGGCCTGACCTACATGACCGAGCGCTTTAAAAGCTTTGAGTTCGGAGGCTCGTTGAGCTTGCAAGGGGTGGCGCGCAGTCGTTTGGCCGCGTACGCCGAACAGTATTTGTAAGTGAGCCGGCGGGGCAGGTGCGAACACCAGCCCCGCCGATTCGCGCAGAGGGCTGTGGTCCTACTGTAAATCAAATCTTTGCACTACTTTGACGGTGAGGTAGACTCAACATATAGCCTGTGGCAAGAGTACATAACATGGTCAGCGTGATATTGGTCGATGATCACGATCTCGTGAGAATGGGTATCAAGCGATTACTCGAAGACATCGACAGCATAGACATTGTTGGTGAAGCGAACAGCGGTGAGCAAGCGCTCATTTTGGCGCGCGAACTTAAACCCCAAGTTATGTTAATGGATGTTAAGATGCCTGGCATCGGTGGGCTCGAAGCTACAAGACGTCTGCACGCCGCCCAGCCAGAAACCAAGGTGATCGTGGTTACCTCTTGCACGGAAGACCCATTCCCTAGCCGCTTGTTGAAAGCCGGTGCTGCGGGCTACCTTACGAAAGGTGCCGGTATCGACGAAATGGTCTTGGCCATCAACAGCGTCGCCCGAGGCCAACGTTACCTGAGTCCAGAAATTGCCCAGCGTATGGCGTTAAACTCGTTCTCTGGCGAAAATACCGAAAGTCCGTTGGATGTTTTGTCCGAGCGAGAAATGCAAATCACCATGATGATCGTCAATTGCCACAAGGTGCAGGCGATTTCAGACAAGCTGTGTTTGAGCCCCAAAACGGTGAACACCTACCGTTATCGCATCTTTGAAAAGCTGAACATTGGCAGCGATGTTGAGCTGACTCATTTGGCTTTACGCCATGGTCTAGTAGAAACCAGTGACATGGAGCGTCTAAACTGACGTCATGACTGAGTTTTCTGATTCATCCGCGCGTTCGGTGTTCGACCATCAATCCTTTCTAAAAACGCTGACGCCTAAACCCGGTGTGTACCGTATGTTTGGCGACGACGGCGATCTGCTGTACGTCGGCAAAGCCAAAAATCTCAAAAATCGCGTCAGCAGTTATTTTCGAGCCCGCGGCCTGACCAACAAAACCGTTGCTCTGGTGCAGCGCATCGCACGTATTGAAATCACCGTCACGCACAGTGAAACCGAAGCGTTGTTGTTGGAACAAACGCTGATCAAAACCCATCGCCCGCCTTACAACATCATGCTGGTGGACGACAAAGGCTACCCCTACATCTATTTGTCTTCGGAACAGCAGTGGCCAGGTTTGCATCTGCACCGAGGGGCACGCAAGAAGAAAGGGCAGTATTTCGGTCCGTTTCCCAGCGCCAGTGCAGTGCGTGAAAGCCTGTCGACCCTGCAGAAAGCCTTTAAGGTACGCCAGTGCGAAGACAGTGTTTTTCAAGGCCGCTCACGGCCGTGCTTGCAGTACCAAATAAAACGCTGCAAAGCACCCTGTGTGGGTTATGTGACCGACGAGGAGTACGCCGACGACCTGCACAAAACCACGCTGTTCTTAGCGGGCAAAAATCAGGACCTGTTAAACGACATCCATCAGCAAATGGACGAAGCCGCGGCGGAACTGAACTTCGAAAAAGCCGCCGAGTATCGCGACCAAGTGCTCCTGTTGCGTAAAATTCAGGAGCAGCAGCATGTCGAGGGCAAGCAGGGCAATGTGGACATCGTTGCTGCCGTCTATGAAGGGCGAGGCTGTTGCGTGCATCAACTGATGGTGCGCAACGGTCGCTTGATCGGCAGCAAAACCCATCATCCTAAGCCCGGTATTGCCGAAACCGCTGAAGAGCTGATAGAGGCCTATATTGGGCAGTACTACCTAGGTGCTACCGGTCGCGAGATTCCGCCAGAGATTATCCCTGTGCCCAACCTCGGCGCCGACAGCACCAGTGTACTGAGTCAGGCGCTCACCGACAGCGCGCAGCGCAAAGTCACCTTACGCGGGCAGGTACGTGGCGATCGAGCCAAATGGCGTGACTTGGCTCTGACCAACGCCACGGAGCAACTGGCCATGCACATCGCGGGCAAAGACAGCGTTGAAGCGCGTTTCCGCAAGCTGGAAGAGGCCTTGAAGTTACCAGAGCCGATTCAGCGCATGGAGTGTTTCGATATTTCCCACAGCCATGGCGAAGCCACGGTCGCCAGTTGCGTAGTGTTTGACCGCCAAGGACCAGCGAAGCGACTGTATCGACGGTTTAATATCGAAGGCATTACGGGCGGTGATGATTACGCCGCCATGCAGCAAGCGCTTACAAGGCGATACAGTCGCCTGATGAAGGAAGAGACGCCATTGCCGGATCTCATCATTATTGATGGCGGCAAAGGCCAATTAGGTGTGGCGCAAGAGGTTATGGCGGAACTAGGTATTCAACCGCGGTTACTGGGTATCGCCAAAGGCATCACCCGTAAGGCAGGCATGGAAACCCTGTATCTGGACGACGCGCAGCACGAAATTGTCATCGACAAGCATTCGCCGGGTTTGCATCTGTTGCAGCACATTCGTGATGAATCGCACCGCTTCGCCATCGCCGGGCACCGAGCCCGGCGTGACAAAACACGCACTCGCTCTCTGTTGGACGACGTGCCCGGCATTGGGAATGAGCGCCGTAAAGCGTTGGTGCGGCATTTCGGCAGCGGTATCGCGGTAAAGAGCGCCAGTGTGGACGAAATAGCCAAGGTGAAGGGTGTCAGTCGAGCGCTGGCACAGTCGATCTATGATTTTTTGCATTCCAATTGATTTCGTTCGCGATCCCGTAGGAGGCCAGCCCTCTGGCCGAATGCCTACCGTTGATTAAATATTCGCCAGCCCCAGTAGTTTTTCGTCAGGCCTTCCAGTAATATCCGCTCGTCTTTTCTGACTACACATCATGAATCTAATCACCTTTGATTCGCTCCGCACACTGCACCTACCGGTCGTTCGTTACGTCAAACCCGACCATTTTTTGCGCCATGAAACGGAAATTCGTGCCGCTGATTGGGTGCTGTTCCCCGAGTATTGGCAACTGAATACACTGCATTACGCTTGGAATTGTCGCGTCTTTCCCAGCCCTGCGACGTACGTCCTCGGGCATGACAAGGTTGAGATGACACGGGTCTTCAGGGCTGTCGTGCCCAACAACACCCCGGATACCATCATTGCCTCCAATACACCCAGCGAACAAGAGCGTATATGGGACGTTATGGACACTCCGTATGTCGCCAAAATTCCACGCGCCAGCATGGGGGAGGGTGTGTTTTTGATCAATGAGCGTCGGCAATGGCGGGATTACTGTGCAATAACGCCCGTGTTGTACGCGCAAGAGTATCTGCCGATTGATCGCGATATGCGCATCATCGTGGTCGGTAAGCAAATTCTGGGTGGCTATTGGCGCCTGCAATCAGACAACGGATTCCATAACAACGTCAGTCAGGGGGGCATCGTAGAGCATGCACCGCTGCATCCTGCGGCTATCGAATTGGTGGTGACTCTGGCGCAGCGACTGAATATTGACCACGCCGGCTTCGATGTCGCCATGGTCGGCAACCACCCGTACGTATTTGAGTTCAACCGCCTTTTTGGCAACCAGGGCATGCCAAGGATGGATCAAGCCCTAGCGGCAGCTATTCAGCCGTATCTCTACGAACAATTGCCCAAAGACGTCGTGAGTATGCCGTTGGACCAGCTTGTCGCGGCCGGCACGGTTACCTTGGTAGATACGGACAACACTCAGGCGTCTTGATTAATCAGCTCTTGCCCGCCAGAAACAACCCGGCCGCAATCATCAAAGAGCCCGCACTGCGGTTCATGGCCTTCATCGCTTTTTCAGACTGGAAGAAGCGCCGAGCCGTTGATATACCCGCTGCGATGAGCATCAACCCCAGCATTAACCCGAGCATAGTCAGCAGAACCACAAGGCCAATATCGGCGCGTGTTAAGCGGGTCAGGTCGATGAACGTCGGTAAAAAAGCGATATAAAATAAAATCACCTTAGGGTTCGAGGCTGAAATCAGGAAGCCTTGAAAGAAGCTCGCCAGCGGGCTAGGCAGTGTAACCGAGTCATCGGTGATCGATTGCACCTTGATGGGTGTGGTCCACATCTTCCAACCTAGGTAAACCAAGTACACCGCCCCCAGAATGCGAATGACGGTGAAGGCCTCACTCCAGTTCTCAGCGATGGCCGCCAAGCCAAAACACGCCAGCAACAAATAGATGATGTCGCTGACCGTCATGCCGAACGCCAGTGGAAAGCACGACGAAATACCAGAGGTTATGCCTCGTGCCAACAAGGCAAATATGCCCGGTCCGGGGGTAATGGCGAATATGAAGATCGCAATAAAATAGGTGATGGCGCTTTCAATAGACACGATGAGTAAAGTCCTTAGCCGATGCTCTTACTATATAGTTACAGATCACGCGAAGCAGTACCATGCTGGTGCGCTGCGCGCATCAATTATCACCGTAAATCGAACCGTACAAAAGAGGAGATTTTTTATGCCCACTATTCATGTAGAACTTTGGGAAGGGCGGCCACTGGCCGCACGTAAGCAGTTGATCGAAGAGTTGACGGAAACCACCACGCGTGTGCTGGGCTGCAGTACGGCCTCAGTACAGGTGATCCTGAATGAAGTTAAAAAAGAGAACTGGGGCATGGGTGGCGAATTGTGCTCAGAAAAATTTCCAGACTGATCTTCACGCAGGAGAAGCGAGATGCACCAAGGTAGCTGCTTGTGTGGCCAAGTAACTTATACGCTGGATGAAACCCTGCACCGAATTGATCTGTGCCATTGCTCGGTGTGCCGCAAAGCGCACGGCACGGTGCTGTCTGCCGGCGCTTCGGTTTCGGCGAGTGCTTTTAATATAACCACAGGGAACGAGTTACTGAGTAATTTCGAGTCCTCTCCGGGTAAGCGACGGTTTTTCTGCGCGAACTGTGGTACTCACCTGTTCGCGCGTACCACCGCCAAGCCAGACACCGTACGGCTTCGGGTAGCCACGCTCGACACGGCGTTGGCGAACCCTGAGGTGAAAATACTGCACCTGGAGTCCGCCGTTTCGTGGTTTGCAAGCTCCGTTGAATATCGGATCCCCGAAGCCTAAAGGCTTCCTGAGCACTATGGGATATCCGTCGGCTCTATTAAACAGCGCGCTAACAAGGCCTGCTCAATTTCTGGCAAACAGCCGGGGTCGTCGATGGTGGAGGGTACTGTGTAGGCTTCACCAGCGGCGATTTGACGCAACAGTTTGCGCAGTATTTTTCCGGACCGTGTCTTGGGCAAGCGTGCGACTTGAAGCGCATGTTGAAAACACGCGATTGCACCAATGTCATGGCGGACGTGTTCGATCAAAACACGCTCTAGCTCCGCTTCCGTGATGTCGGCTCCATCCTTCAATACCACAAGCCCTAGTGGCTTCTGACCCTTCAACTCATCGGGAATGCCGATCACTGCACACTCTGCAACCGCAGGGTGTGCGGCAATGATTTCTTCCATTTCTCCCGTTGAGAGACGATGACCCGCCACATTGATCACGTCATCAATGCGGCCCATGATGAAGACATAACCATCGTCATCACAGTAGCCACCGTCGCCGGTCAAATAGTAGCCGGGATACGTCTCTAGATAGCCGCGTGCGAAACGCTCATGGTCCCGCCAAAGGGTCGCTAGACAACCCGGTGGCAGCGGTAAACGCAGCGCGATCGCCCCTTGTTCGCCACGGGGTACTTCTTGTCCCGCCTCATCCAGCACAACGATTTGGTAGCCCGGCACGGGCAACGTGGATGACCCCGGTTTGGTTGGCTTGGGTTCTATGCCCATTAGGTTCGCGCACACTGGCCAGCCGGTTTCGGTTTGCCACCAGTGGTCAATGACGGGCTTACCCGTCTGAGATTTAATCCACTCATACGTGGGAGGATCCAAGCGCTCTCCCGCCACGAAGATGTATTTCAAAGCAGAAATGTCATGATGGCGCAGACCCTCTGCATTGGGGTCTTCTTTCTTTATGGCACGAAAAGCGGTCGGTGCGGCGAACAGCGTCTTTACGCCGTATTCTGCGCAGACGCGCCAAAACGCACCGGCGTCAGGTGTGCGTACCGGCTTGCCTTCGTACAGCACCGTAGAGCACCCGGCAATTAAAGGGCCATACAAAATGAAAGAGTGTCCTACTACCCAGCCAATGTCAGACGCCGCCCAAAATACGTCGCCGGGCTTTGTGTCGTAAACCGCACGCATGGCAAAATTCAGCGCTACAGCGTGTCCGCCATTATCTCGTTGTACACCCTTAGGCTTGCCCGTTGTGCCAGACGTATACAGTACATACAGCGGGTCGGTGCCTGCGACAGGCGTGCAGCCGATCGGTTCAGCCGCCGCCATGGCTTGTTGCCAGTCAATATCGCGCGGTTCTTCCAAGGTAGCTCTCTGCTCCGGCCGCTGAAACACGATGCACTTTTGCGGCGGGTAATTAGCTTGCGCTAAGGCTTCATCAAGCAGAGGCTTGTAAGGAATGACTTTGGTAACTTCAACGCCGCAAGACGCCGACACCACCACTTTAGGGTGGGCGTCATCAATGCGTACAGCCAGTTCGTGTGGTGCAAAACCCCCGAACACGACCGAATGTATGGCGCCGATCCGCGCCACTGCCAGCATGGCTACCAAGGCCTCAGGGATCATCGGCATGTAGATAACCACAGTGTCGCCTTTTTCCACGCCTTGGGCACGCAACACGCCAGCAAACAGAGCGGTATCTTCCAGTAGTTGTTGAAAGGTGATGGCGCGCTTTTGTTGCGTGACGGGTGAATCGTAATAAATAGCCACTTGGTCAGCACGGCCATTTTTTACGTGATGATCCAGTGCCATATAGCAGGTGTTCATTTCACCATCAGCGAACCAACGCGCGATGCCGTGATCGTCTTGGCTGAGTACTCGTTGCGGGGATTTAAACCAGGGTAGCCGTGCCGCCTCGGCATCCCAGAACTGTGCGGGCTGATGGAATGCGAGATCATACAGGTCGTTGTACGTTTTCATGGTGGGTGCCTATTGTTTTTATAACGAAACCGAGGTGTCGATACCATGAGGGCGTTACCAGCTATTGTCGACAATCAGTGGCAGTACGTCGGCCCTACTGGCGAGTAGATTAGGCTAAGTGAGTAAGAAAAGAACTACGACAATTGTCTAATGCGTAAGTGATTGTCGACAATGTGGGGGTTGCGGAATGCGAAGGAAGACGATACGAAAGTGACTAATTCAATGCGTGGAATAGCAGTGCTTAGGGTTATAGGTGAGAGTAAGAAGTGGTGCCCGGAGCCGGACTTGAACCGGCACGATCGCAATGATCGGGAGATTTTAAGTCTCCTGTGTATACCAATTTCACCATCCGGGCCCTGAAAACGCTGTTGCAGGGTAGCGCAGGTGAGGTGCGCTTAACGAACTTGGATGTCCGCTAGAATAAAAAAGTCGACTGAAGATGTCGACTTCTTTCAAAAATGGAGGCTGGAGTCGGAATCGAACCGGCGTTCACGGAGTTGCAGTCCGCTGCATGACCACTCTGCCATCCAGCCATTTTGTGCTGCGCATTGTAAGCGAATTATGTGCGCTGTCAACCTAAAGGCCTGATTTACCGCAGGTTTTTCAATCCCAATGTATTTCTGGCCAGGCAGCACGCAAATAAATGATCATTGACCACAGAGTCAATACGGCTGAAGCCTGCAGCAATAAGAGGCCCAAACCATAAACGCCGATGTCTGCCAGCCAACTGCCGGGCAGGGCGGCTAATAGAATGGCAATGGCGGTCATTTGCATGGCCGTTTTTACTTTACCGACCATGGAAACCGCGACGCTCGCGCGTTTGCCCAGCTCTGCCATCCACTCGCGCAGCGCAGAAATGACAATTTCACGGCCAATAATAATCACAGCGGGAATCGTTAACCAGAACGAGGCGTGTGTCTCTACAAGAACCACCAAGGCCGCTGCGACAATTAATTTGTCAGCCACCGGGTCGAGAAACGCACCGAAGGGCGTGGATTGATCAAGCTTGCGCGCCAAATAGCCATCCAGCCAGTCGGTAATCGCTGCCAGAATAAAAATGGCAGAAGCGGCCAAGCCAGCCCACCACGCAGGAATGTAATAAACCGCTACGCACACCGGGATCATCACGATGCGCGCGGACGTCAGGATATTAGGTATGTTCATAAGTACACGCTGTTAGTAGTCAGCGGCAGTATACCTGACTTGATTGAAAATGCATGCCCTCACACCCGTGTGCCGCCGTCTATTTCTAGAATCCGACCGGTGTAGAAGTCGTTTTCGATGATGTATTGCAAGCTGTGCGCAATCTCGGCTTGGTCACCCAATCGACCCAGCATGGCCCATTGTTCCATGCGCTTTAAGGCTTCGGGCTTCATTTGCGCGGTCATGTCTGTGGCAATAGCACCGGGGGCGACACCGGCGACACGTACGCCGTAGCGACCCAGCTCTTTTGCCCACGTCACTACCATGGCCGACACGGCGGCTTTAGATGCAGAGTAGTTGGTCTGGCCCATATTGCCTGCGCGTGACACCGACGCGATGTTGATGATCAACCCACTGCCTTGCTCGGCCATAATAGCGGCGGCCTCACGTCCACACAGGAAGGTGCCGGTCAGGTTGACTTGGATGACGCTGTTGAATTGCTCCAGCGACATCTTCTTCTCCAGCTTGCCATCTTTCATTTTGACCAACAGACCATCGCGCATGATACCCGCGTTGTTAACCAAGACGTCGAGACGACCCATATTGTCGACAATTTGCGCAAAGGTCAGCTCTACCGCTGTCTCCTGACTCACGTCGGCCATGAAGTAATGTGCGTCGGCACCTAACGACTGACATTCTGCAGCCGTCTTGTCTAACTGGTCTTCGTTTATGTCGATTAAGGCCAGACGCGCTCCGTGGCGGGCCAGGAGCAAGGCCATTGCGCGGCCTAAGCCTTGTCCGCCACCGGTGATGGCAATTACTGCGTCTTTAATTTGCATGTCGATGTCTCAAGGTTGATAGCGTAAGTAGATACTGGAAAAGTCGCGGGTGCCGTTCCCGTCTTTGGCGTGCTGGGTGAACAGCGCGTTGGCTTGTTGCCCCATTGGGGTGTCGGCGTGACAGTCTTGGGCGGCCTGTAAGGCTAACCCCAAGTCTTTCACCATCAGGTCGACCATAAAACCGCCTTCATAGTTGCGACTGGCGGGGGCACTTTCCATCACCCCCGGTACCGGATTATACACCTGCAGCGCCCAGTTGCTGCCTGAGCTGTTTTTCATGATTTCCGACAAGACCTTGGGATCAAGTCCATTCCTAATGCCAAGGCCTAAAGCCTCGGAAACGCCCGCCATTTGAATGGCCAGCATCATATTATTGCAGGCTTTTGCCATTTGTCCGGCGCCGACGTCCCCGGCGTGGAAAATGTTTTTACCCATGTGTTCTAAAATAGGTTTGGCCTGCGTGAAGACGGCGTCGCTGCCGCCACAAATAAACGTTAAGGTGCCTGCTGCCGCTCCGGCCGTGCCGCCCGATACCGGGGCATCCATAAACAAAATACCCTTATCACTGGCTGCCGCCGCGACTTCCTTCGCCACGGCACTGTCGATGGTGCTGCAATCGATCACTAAAGTACCAGCCGGTAGGGTGTCGAACAATCCGTCGGGCCCGCAATAGAGGCCCTTAACATGTTGACCTGCGGGCAGCATGGAAATGACGCACTCGGCTCCCATTACCGCTTCTACCGCGTTAACGGCTTTGCGCGCCCCAGAGCCGACCAGTAAATCCATGGCGGCTTCCACGCGATCAAAAACGGTGACCGAGTGACCCGATTGCATAAGGTTCTTCGCCATGGGTGCTCCCATGTTGCCTAGGCCGATGAACGCTATTGTTTTCATTATGTGTTCCCCTCTAATTTGTCCTGAACGCACAGCCTACCAAGGTGCTACGAAGTGCCCACTGATGTAGCTCGGGTCAACGTCTTCCACCCGTTCGAAACGCCATTTGGGCTGTCGATCCTTCTCGATCAGCAGGGCGCGCACGCCTTCTTGAAACTCGCCGTACCGACAGCAGTTGGTCGATACAATCAGCTCTTGCTCAAAGGTCTCTGCCAACGACCAATGCTTGGCACGGCGCAGTTGTTCGTAGATCAACACCGCTGAAGCCGGGCTGCCATGGCGTAACGTAGCCGCCGCTTTTTGCAGCCATGGGTCGTCATCTTGTAAGTTAGTGATAGACGCATAGATGGTCGCCAAGTCGGCTTGATCAGTAAGGCGGTTGATGCGGTCCAAATGCTGCCGTACTGGTGACGCCGCAAGCATATTAGGCTCTTGCGCCAATGCTTGCAGTGACGCATCCCGCAGCAGTCTACCGAGCAATTGCTCGTCGGCACGCGCTTCGCCGTACCAGCTTTGCGCTTTCAGAGTCTCCAGCAAGGCGTCATGCTGCGAGTTCGGCAAGAAGCGATCCGCCAGACCACAAAATAGCGCATCGGCCGCATTAATTTGCGCGCCGGTTAAGCCTAGGAACAAGCCTGTCTTGCCCGGTAACCGATTAAGAAACCAACTGGCACCCACGTCAGGGTAAAGACCGATGGTGATTTCAGGCATGGCAAGGCGAGACGTTTCGGTCACTACGCGAAAGTGGGCACCCTGCATCAAGCCCATGCCACCACCCATCACCACGCCAGAAGCCCAGCACAGCAAGGGCTTAGGAAAGTTGTGCAGGTACAAGTCTAATTCGTATTCGAGGCTAAAATACTCTTGTGCCAAGCGCACGTCGGGTAGGGTGTCGGAATCTGCGTCGGCACGCGCTGCCACCATATCATGATACACCTGCACCACATTGCCGCCGGCGCAAAAGGCACGGTCACCCGCGCCATCCAGCCACACCATGACCACTTGCGGGTTGTCTTCCCACGCTTGCAGTTGTGGCAACAGCAACTCAATCATGTCTCGGCTGAGCGCGTTGAGCGACTTCTCATGGTTCAGCGTGGCACGGCCCATGAGGTAGCCATTGCTGAGCGGAATTTCCTGAAAGAGAACGACGTTTTCGGTCATCTGAAATCCTGTGCTATCGGTGAGCGGTTATTGGTTCTTCCAAACGGGCTGACGCTTTTCTAGAAACGCTTGCACGCCTTCGCGTTGATCGTGCAAGCCGAACAACCCCACGAACAATTCGCGCTCCATCACCAGCCCTTCGGCGTGTGAACCGTAACGCGTATGCTGAATCAGTTGTTTGCAAGCGGCGACCGCTTTCGGGCTTTGTTGGCAGGCTTGTTGCGCCAGTCCCAATGCAGTGGCTTGCGCTTCGCCCTTAGCTACTACTTCTTCTACCAAGCCAATCGTCAGCGCCTGCTCGGCAGAAACGCGCTGATTACACAAAATCATGCGTTTTGCCCAGCCTTCACCCACCAAACGGGTCAGATTCTGTGTGCCGCCTGCGCAAGGCAGAACGCCCACACTGGCTTCAGGCAGCGCCATTTGCACCCCGGCTTCGGCAACGCGCAGGTCGCACGCTAGCGCAACTTCCAATCCGCCACCCATCGCCCAGCCATTGATGGCCGCAATAGAAACGCCACGAAATGCACTCAACGCCTCAAAAGCGGCGGCAAAGGCATCTGCCATCTCTTGGGCGTTCTTTGGGTCGCCGTCGGCGAACAATTTTAGGTCAGCGCCAGCAGAGAAAAACTTCTCGCTGTCGCTTTGCAGTATCAAAGCATAGACCGAACCTTCAGCGTCCAGTTCGGAGACCAGAAGCTCAAGCGCTCGCAAACTTTCCAGCGTCCACGTATTGGCCGGCGGGTTGTTGAAGGTGATGGTGCCAATATGGCCTTGCTGGGTATAACGCAATAAGTCTGTTTTGCTGCTGATCATGGTGGTCGTTTCCCAAGTAAATTCGTTCTTCGGTTGGTACGAGCGCAGCCCTCTGCGCGAATAAATTGGCCATGATTAAACACGGAAATTCGGCCAGAGGGCTGGCCTCCTACGAGGCTAGAATGCGCCGGCACCCTCGGCCAGCACGCGCCGAGCGATGATCAAACGCATGATCTCGTTGGTGCCTTCCAAAATGCGATGCACCCGCGTATCACGCACATGGCGCTCCATGGGGTACTCTTTAATGTAGCCGTAACCCCCGAACAGTTGTAGCGCATCGTCGCAGACTTGGAATCCGACATCGGTCGCATAGCGCTTAGCCATGGCACAATACGCCGAGGCTTCCGGGTCTTGTTGATCCAGCTTGAATGCCGCCAAACGCACCAGTTGGCGCGCCGCAGCAAGCTCAGTCACCATATCCGCCAGCTTGAATTGCACGGTTTGAAACTGGTCCAGTGACCGCCCAAATTGCGTGCGCTCCTGAATGTAAGCCTTGGCTTCGTTAATGGCCTGCTGCGCTGTGCCAATGGAGCAGGTGGCGATATTGATGCGCCCGCCATCCAAACCTTTCATCGCAAAAGTGAAGCCTTCGCCTTCTTCTCCCAAGCGATTCGCCACGGGTACACGTACGTTTTCGAACGTGATCAAGCGCGTCGGCTGACTGTTCCAGCCCATTTTTTCTTCCGCCTTGCCGTACACAATGCCTTCGGCGTCGGCCGGAACCACTAGGGCCGAAATGCCTTTCGGGCCTTCACCGCCGGTGCGCGCCATCACCACCAACACATCGGTGGAACCCGCCCCGGAAATGAACATCTTCGAGCCGTTCAGCACATAGTCGTCACCGTCGCGGGTGGCCTTGGTGCGCAGCGATGCTGCGTCCGAACCGGCCCCAGGTTCCGTCAAGCAATAAGAGCCTAAGCGCTCACCACTCACCATATCGGCGACCCAGTGGGCGCGCGTCGCATCGTTGCCAAAGCTGGCGATCATCCAAGTCACCATATTGTGAATGGTGAGATAAGCCGTGGTCGACGTGCAACCCATGGACAATTGTTCAAAAATCAAACTGGAATCCAGTCGCGACAACCCCAAACCACCTTGATCTTCTGGCGTATACAAGCCGCAAAATCCCATGTCAGCGGATTTGCGAATCACATCCACTGGAAACACATGGTCACGATCCCATTCAGCTGCTTTTGGTGCCAGCTCGGCCTCAGCAAACTGCCGGGCGCTTTCAACAAAGGCTCGCTGGTCGTCATTCAGATTAAAATCCACGTTCTTATCCTCTCTGGTACCGCATAGTTCTACGGCTTAGCACAGCCTGTTTCTGAGGTGCTAGGGGGTGGCATGCCCGCGCGGAAGACCATCCTTGGTCTTAACGCGCTACGAGGGCGTCCTGCCCTCTGGCATTGCCACCCCCTAGCACCTCCGCAACAGGCCAGCCCCCGACAAGTCTAATAGCGGTCTGTACCGAAGCTGGTTAGCCCAGTTTTATCGTCATATTGGCCTCGCCCGCTGGAATATCGCTGTCGAACCAGCGCGCCGTAATGGTCTTGGTTTCGGTATAGAAACGAATCGCCTGCTTGCCGTAGGCGTGTTGGTCGCCGTAGAACGAGCCTTTCCAGCCGGTGAAAGAAAAGAAGGGCAGCGGTACCGGAATAGGTACGTTGATACCGACCTGGCCCACCTCGATTTCATGCTGGTATTTGCGCGCCGCAGCGCCACTGGCCGTGAATATCGACGTGCCATTGCCGTAAGGGTTGGCATTCACTAACGCAATGGCGTCATCCAGCGTGTCTGCCGACATGCATGAAAGCACAGGCCCGAAAATTTCTTCTTTGTAGATCGTCATGTCAGCGGTTACACCACTGAACAATGTCGGCCCCACCCAGTTACCGTTCGGGTAGCCCTCGACACTGTGGCCGCTGCCATCCAACAAGCATTCCGCGCCTTCTTTTTTGCCTTGGTCGATCAGGCTTTCCACACGCGCTTTGGCTTGCGGGCTGATCAATGGGCCAAAGCCAGAATCGGGCTGACTCCAAATACCGGGTTTAACCTTCGCCAGGGCATCGCGCAACTCGGGTATCCACGCTTGCGCCTCACCAACAAACACCGCCACGGAAATGGCCATGCAGCGTTGACCGGCCGCGCCGACGGAAGCGCCGACGAGGCTGTTAATGACTTGCTGCTTGTTGGCGTCTGGCATTACAACCATGTGGTTCTTGGCGCCCGCGAACGCCTGTACGCGCTTCAGGTGTTGCGTGCCAGTGCGGTACACATGCTGACCAACGGCCACCGAGCCGACAAACGAAATGGCTTTAATGTCCGGATGCGTCAGCAGCGTATCCACTTGGTCTTTCGCCCCGTGAACAACCTGTAATACCCCCGGTGGCGCACCGGCCTCATTGAACAGCTCGGCCAGGCGGTTAGGAGTCAGAGGGTCTTGTTCAGACGGTTTAAGTACGAAAGTGTTACCGCAGGCAATCGCCATGGGGAACATCCACAGCGGGATCATGGCGGGGAAGTTGAACGGTGTGACACCCGCACAGACGCCTAAAGGCTGAATGTAGGAATAGCCGTCGATGGCGCGCGCCACGTTTTCCATGGTTTCGCCCAACATGCCCGACGCCACATTAGCCGCCTGTTCAACTACCTCAATGCCACGCCAGATATCGCCCTTAGCGTCTTCAAAAGTTTTGCCGGTTTCCTGTGCCAGCGTTTCTGCCAGCTCATCATGATGTTCTTTTAACAATGCCTGATAGCGCAGCATAACGCGCGCGCGTTCACTGACCGGCACTTCCTTCCACGTTTTGAAGGCCGTTTTAGCACTGGCAATGGCGCGTTCCATTTCCTCGGGGGTTGCACAAGGGACAGTGCAAAGCACGTTCTGCGTCGCTGGGTTAGTCACGGGTATGTGTTGCGTCGACTGGCTTTTTACAAATTCGCCGTCGATGAATAGCGGGATCTCACGGGCCATGATAGCGCCTCCTCGCAGAAGTGAATTTCAGGGGTGCACATGCGGCCCGCTGATCTTGTTTTTGTTGTTAAGATGAAAAATAGCACCACATTAACGTTTACGCAAACGTAAACTTGGGCTATCGTTAACACATTAGAAAATTGTACCGACATGGTGCAGGTAAAGGTAAAGCGCATGACCAAGACCACATGGAGTATTAACGAGCTGTCGCGTGAGTTTGACATCACCCCACGCAGCATTCGTTTCTATGAAGATGAAAATTTGCTGTTTCCCACACGCCGTGGGCAAACCCGCATTTACAGCAAGCAAGACCGGGTGCGACTGAAACTGATCTTGCGCGGTAAGCGATTAGGCTTTGCCCTGGCTGAGATCAGAGAGCTGTTTGTGCTCTATGACGAAACCAGTCAGAACAACGACAAGCAACTGCAAGCCATGATCGCCAAAGTGCATGAAAAGCAGGCGGTGCTGGAGCAGCAGTTGCAAGATTTGCAGATAGTGCAGGAAGAGTTGCGTAACGCCGAGGCGCGTTGCTGGAATTCGATGACGGAAAGCGGTCGTCAGGCTTTAGAGTCTGAGCTGGATTACCGGTTTCGGGAGCAGGCGGAAGGCGGGGTTGCCTGATTTAACTATGCGGTCATTGGCCGGATCATGAGGGTGGCAGGGCATTTGGCGGGACGCCGTGAACCGATTACCAAACCCATCGTGGGTTTGGCCCTTCGGGCTCACTTCGTTCGTGCCAAAATGCTCCAAGCATTTTGGTTCATGGGGGCTCGTCGAAAACATCCTGTTTTCGTACGCCCACCAAATGCACTGCCACCCTCATGATCCTAGCCTGTACCGATTCGAGCAACACCGTGAGACAGTTTAGTGAGTTCGACATTGCGGTTTTGATTGCTGGTGAGTGAGCTGGAGTGCTCTAGGTGCTAATTGGCGGGCGTTCGACGCCAAGGATGGCGTCGTCGAGCCTACAGGGACAAATTCGTCAGGAACGAATTTGCACGACCGCAGGGAGCCCGGAGGGTCAGGCACATGGATGTGTCTGATACCGGTTCACGGCGTCCCGACAACAGGTGTGCAGAGCTTTCCGACGCTCACGTTCTATCTCGAAACCAACGGCACTCTACAAGAATAAAGATAACAAGATGAGGATTGCGAGATGATCACCCCATACAAAGGTCTGAACTTCGAACTCGGCGAAATGGTCGACATGGTGCGCGACCAAGTGAATGCTTTCGCGCAACAAGAAATCGCTCCGCGCGCGGCAGACATTGATCACGTCAATGAATTTCCGAACGACCTGTGGCGCAAATTTGGCGACCTCGGCGTGCTCGGTATTACCGTCTCTGAAGAAGAAGGCGGGGCCGGCATGGGTTATCTGGCGCACGTCGTCGTTATGGAAGAAATCAGCCGCGCTTCTGCTTCCGTTGCATTGTCATACGGCGCGCACTCCAACCTGTGCGTGAACCAAATCAAGCGCAACGGCACGCCCGAACAACGCGCGAAATACCTTCCTAAACTGATTTCCGGTGAACACATAGGCGCACTCGCCATGAGCGAACCCGGTGCGGGTTCAGACGTGGTCAGCATGAAATTGCGCGCCGACAAGAAAGGCGACCACTATGTGCTGAATGGCAACAAAATGTGGATCACCAACGGCCCCGACGCCCACACCTATGTGGTGTACGCGAAGACTGACCCGAACGGTGGCTCGAAAGGTATTACCGCCTTCATCGTCGAGCGTGACTACCCAGGCTTCGAACGCGCACAGAAACTCGACAAGCTGGGTATGCGTGGCTCCAACACCTGCGAACTGGTGTTCCGCGATTGCAAAGTACCCGCTGAAAACATTCTTGGCCAAGAAGGCCGTGGTGCCCAAGTACTGATGAGCGGCCTCGACTACGAGCGCGTGGTGTTGGCCGGTGGTCCTTTGGGCATCATGCAAGCCTGCATGGACATTGTGGTGCCTTACGTGCACGACCGTCAGCAGTTCGGTCAGTCCATCGGTGAGTTCCAGTTGGTGCAGGGCAAGTTGGCCGATATGTACACCACCTTGAATGCCTGTCGGGCCTATGTCTACGCTGTAGCCAAGGCGTGCGACCGTGGTGAAACCACGCGCAAAGACGCGGCTGGCGTAATTCTCTATGCCGCTGAAAAAGCCACCCAAATGGCGCTGGACGCTATTCAGCTACTCGGCGGCAATGGTTACATCAACGAATACCCGACAGGGCGTCTCTTACGCGATGCCAAGCTCTATGAAATCGGTGCAGGCACCTCAGAAATTCGCCGGATGTTGATTGGCCGTGAGCTTTTTACAGAATCGAAATAAACATCACCCTATGAAATCGTTTCAGGTTCGATGATGTTTCGGGGTGAGCGGGTTGGTGCCTAGGGGTGGCTAAGTGGGCGTTCAAGCGCATGGATGCGCTTGGCGAGCCTACAGGGACGTATTTACGGCGTCCCACGTGGCACCCCTAGGCACCAACCCGCGTTGCCAGCCACCAGTTATTGGAAGAGAAGACGCAATGACCCAATTGAACAGCCAAATTAACCCGCGCTCACCAGAGTTCTTGGCGAACGACGAAGCCATGCAAGCGCTGGTGGATGATCTGCACGCCAAGCTTGAAGAATTGAAACTCGGTGGCGGCGTGAAGTATCAAGAGCGTCACGTATCGCGTGGAAAACTGCTGGCGCGTGACCGTATTCGTCATCTGTTGGATGATGGCTCGCCGTTTCTGGAAATTGGCCAGATGGCCGCTTATGGCATGTACGACGACAACATCGCCTGCGCGGGTGTGGTTGCTGGTATTGGTCGGGTCAGCGGCGTCGAATGCATGATTGTCGCTAACGACGCCACAGTGAAAGGCGGCACCTACTTTCCCGTGACGGTGAAGAAGCACTTGCGCGCGCAAGCCATTGCCGCGCAAAACCATCTGCCGTGTATTTATCTGGTTGATTCTGGTGGTGCTAACTTGCCACAGCAAGACGAAGTCTTCCCCGACCGGGAACATTTCGGGCGCATCTTCTTTAATCAAGCCAATATGTCCGCCGAAGGCATTCCGCAAATCGCCGTGGTCATGGGTTTGTGTACGGCGGGTGGTGCTTACGTGCCCGCCATGGCCGACGAGTCCATCATCGTTAAAGAACAGGGCACTATCTTCTTGGCCGGGCCGCCGTTGGTAAAAGCTGCCACCGGTGAGGTGGTTTCCGCGGAAGAACTCGGCGGTGCCGACGTACACACCAAAGTATCTGGCGTGGCCGACCATTACGCCTTGAACGACGAGCACGCCTTGCACCTCGCCCGGCGCAGTGTGTCACGGTTGAACCGACCGAAACGCGTTGATATCGACAAACAACCCAGCGTACCGCCGAAGTACGACCCGAAAGAGCTGTACGGCATCGTCGGCGCTGACTTGCGTAAGCCGTACGATGTGCGCGAGGTCATTGCGCGTGTGGTCGATGGATCGGATTTTGACGAATTTAAGCAGTTGTACGGCCCGACGTTGGTGTGCGGTTTTGCGCGTTTATACGGCTATCCGGTAGGTATCGTCGCCAATAATGGAGTTTTATTCAGTGAATCGGCGCAGAAGGGCGCGCACTTCATTGAGCTGTGTGCACAGCGCAAGATTCCGCTGATTTTCCTGCAAAACATCACTGGCTTTATGGTCGGTAAGAAGTATGAGTCGGAAGGTATTGCGAAGCACGGTGCCAAGCTGGTAACGGCGGTGTCTTGCGCGAAAGTACCGAAGCTGACGATGATCATCGGTGGCAGTTACGGCGCAGGCAACTACGGTCTGTGCGGTCGGGCGTACGATCCGAACTTTTTGTGGATGTGGCCAAATGCACGCATTTCAGTCATGGGGGGCGAACAGGCCGCCGGAGTGATGGCGCAGGTGAAGCGTGATGGTATGGCCGCGCGGGGTGAGACTTGGACGGCAGAAGAAGAGGCGGCGTTTAAGCAGCCGATTCAGGAGCAATACGAGACGCAAGGTCATCCTTATTACGCGAGTGCGCGGCTATGGGACGATGGCATCATCGATCCAGCCCAAACCCGGGAGGTTCTGGGCCTCGGGCTTTCAGCAGCGCTGAACAAGCCCATCGAAGAAACGAAATTCGGCGTCTTCCGGATGTAGTTGGTCATTGTCGGAGCGAGCTTGGCTGGGGGTATTCCTTTCCCGCGCCTTGGGCGTCCTGCCCAAAAGGCGCTAATCGGGTTACCAGCCACATCCGTGTGGCTGGCCCTTCGGGCTCCCGAGGGTCGTGCAAAAACGCTCCAGGCGTTTTTGTCCATGCCCTCTGGAAAGGAATCCCCCAGCCAGCCCACTCCTCAGGCCAACCCTGTAGCACCGCCACAATCCACGAGTTCTCTATTGTGGCTGGAGAAAGCTCAGACTTATTGGGAAGGGGGAAAAGGGGGTTAGGGAGGACTTTTCCAGAGGGCAGGAGCCCGATTAGCGCGTTACGTACAGGACGTACGTTCGCGCGGGAAAAGACCTCCCTAACCCCCGAAGACCCCGTTCTATTATCGGAGGTTTATGTGAGTGACTTATTGAAGAATTTGGATGATCGGGGGGTACTGACCCTCACGATGAATCGGTTGGAAAAGAGCAATGCCTTTGATGATGGCTTGATTGGGTTACTGAATGCCGCTCTGTTGGACGCTGCTGGTGATGCGAATGTCAAAGTTGTGTGCCTGCGAGGTGCGGGAAAACACTTCAGTGCCGGTGCTGACTTGGGTTGGATGCAACGCATGGCGAAGTACAGCGAAGCGGAAAATCAAGCGGATGCCTGGCAGCTCGCACAGCTGATGAACAACCTGTATCGGCTGCCGAAACCGACGGTTGCCGTGGTGCAGGGCGCTGCTTATGGCGGTGCAGTCGGGCTGGCGGCGTGCTGCGACATGGTGTTTGCCAGCGAACGAGCCAGCTTTTGTCTGAGCGAAGTGAAAGTAGGGCTGATTCCCGCCACGATTTCGCCGTTTGTTATTCGCGCGATTGGAGAACGCCAAGCGCGGCGGTATTTCTTGAGCGCTGAAGTGATTCGCGCCGACAAAGCGCTGGCGATTGGCTTGGCCCACGAAGTGGTTGCAGCGGAAGCATTAGATCAAGCGGTTGATGCTTGGTGTGACGCGGTGCTGGGCAATAGCGCGGTAGCGGTGGCGGCAGCCAAGCAGCTGATTGACGACGTAGCTGGCGCTGAGATCAGCGAAGACCTGCTGCGCATGACCAGTGAACGCATCGCTGCGATACGCGTATCACCAGACGGGCAAGCCCGCCTAAAACAGTTTTTAGAATCGTAGGGCTATAGGGCGGAAGAGCGAAGTGTTATATCCAGGGATGGATGGTATGCGGGCAACGCAGGACGCAGGTGCCCGTCATCCGCCGCCGGATCGATTAACGAACCGCGCTCCTACAACGTACCACCAACAGGATCACGACTATGTTCAACAAAATCCTCATCGCCAACCGTGGTGAAATCGCGTGCCGAGTGATCAAAACCGCCCGCGCTTTGGGTGTGCGCACGGTGGCGGTCTATTCCGATGCCGATGCCAACGCCCAGCATGTGCTACTGGCCGACGAAGCGGTACATATCGGTCCTGCACCGAGTCGGGAATCCTATTTGCTGATTGATAAAGTCATTGCGGCAGCAGTGAGTACGGGTGCAGAAGCCATTCATCCGGGTTATGGGTTTTTGTCGGAAAACGCCGAGTTCGCCCGTGCCTGTGCTAAAGCCAACATCGTGTTCATTGGGCCGCCAATCGGTGCCATTGAAGCCATGGGCTCGAAAAGCGCGGCTAAACAAATCATGGAAAAAGCCGGTGTACCCCTGGTGCCGGGCTATCACGGTGCCGACCAAAACCCTGAACTGCTGCGCAAAACCGCTGAAGACATGGGCTACCCCGTGTTGCTGAAAGCGGTGGCCGGTGGTGGCGGCAAAGGCATGCGTGTGGTGTGGCAGGCCAGCGAGCTGGACGAAGCCATTAAGGCGGCGCGCCGGGAGGGCGAAAACGCCTTCGGTAATGGCGATCTGCTGGTCGAAAAATACCTCACCAAGCCGCGTCATGTGGAAATTCAGGTGTTTTGCGACCAGCACGGCAACGGCGTGTATCTGGCCGAGCGCGACTGTTCCATTCAGCGCCGCCATCAAAAAGTGATTGAAGAAGCGCCAGCCCCCGGTCTGAGTGAAACCACGCGCAAAGCCATGGGCGAAGCGGCCGTGCAGGCCGCCCAGGCTATTAATTACGTGGGCGCAGGCACCGTAGAGTTTTTGTACGACGAAGACGGCTCGTTCTACTTCATGGAAATGAACACGCGCTTGCAGGTTGAGCATCCGGTTACGGAGATGATCACCGGGCAGGACTTGGTTGAATGGCAACTGCGCGTGGCGACCGGTGCGCCGTTGCCACTGACACAAGAGCAGATCAGCATTAACGGCCATGCGCTCGAAGTGCGCATCTACGCCGAAGACCCCGAACAAGATTTCTTGCCCGCCACCGGCACGCTGACCTACCTGAAAACGCCGACCGAAAGCCGCCATGTTCGCGTTGATACTGGCGTGGTGCAAGGCGACGAAGTGAGCATGTATTACGACCCTATGATCGCCAAGCTGATCGTTTGGGATGTGGACCGTGCCAGCGCCATTCGGGGCATGGTGAAAGCGTTGGAAGACTATCGCATCGGTGGTTTGACCACGAACGTCAGCTTTTTGCGGCGGTTGGCGAACCATCCGGCGTTTGCGGCGGCAGACCTCGATACAGGGTTCATTACGAATCATGAAGCGGATTTATTTCCTAAGCAGTCGGCGCATGCCACGGAGTTGCCGATTTTAGCGGCCTTTGTTGCCAATCAAGCCTTGCGACGCCATCGCAGTGGTGACGACGACCCCTGGAGCTGCTTGGATGATTGGCGTTTAAACGCCAGCCCACGGCAAGCCATTGAATTGGTGCAACAGGAAGAATCAACGCATTTTGAACTCGTGCCAGAAGCTAAAGGCGGGTTCGATATTCACCGTATGGCAGCGCCGGGCGAAGCGTCGGCATCACTCGGTCATATCCAAGGGCAGGTTGGTGTAGACGAAGCCACCGTGGTGTTGAACGAACACCGATTCACGCTGGGTTATCACTTAGAGGCTAAGCCGGAAGGGCAGGAGCTGAGCCTGTTCTGGCAAGGCGAGCGGCATGTGTTCTTGTGCCAGCCAACGCCGAACTTTGGTACTCGGGAGCAAGACGCGCACGGTCTGACGGCGCCAATGAACGGCACCATGGTGGCCTTGTTGGTCGAGCCGGGGCAGCGTGTCGAAGCCAATACGCCGTTGTTGGTGATGGAAGCGATGAAGATGGAACACAGCATCCGTGCGCCGAAGGACGGCGTGGTGAATGCTTTCTATTTTCAACCGGGTGAAACGGTGTCGGCTGGCGCCGAATTGGTAGACTTTGAGGGGGCCGAAGCATGAGTTTTCCGCAACGTGTTCGCATCGCTGAAATGGGGCCGCGTGACGGCTTGCAGAACGAGTCCATGCACCTGACGGTGGACGATAAAGTGCAACTGATCGACCAGTTATCGCAAACCGGTTTGAACTGCATCGAAGCGGGCAGTTTTGTGTCCCCGAAGTGGGTGCCACAAATGGCCGATTCGGCGTCTGTGTTGCAGCAGATCAGCCGAAAGACAGGCATCACCTACAGTGCACTCACACCCAACATGCGGGGTTTTGAGGATGCACTGGCGGCCGGTGCTGATGAAGTTGCGGTGTTCGGTGCCGCTTCGGAAAGCTTTACGCAAAAGAACATCAACTGTTCTATCGCAGAGAGCCTGGCGCGCTTCGAATCCATTATGGCAGCCGCGCAAAAAGCCGGTATTCGTGTGCGCGGGTACGTGTCGACCGTGGTCGGCTGTCCGTATGAAGGTGACATTAAACCCGAGCAAGTGGCGTGGGTCGCCAAGGCACTGCTGGACATGGGCTGCTATGAAATCTCATTGGGTGACACCATCGGCGTCGGCACACCGTTAAAAGTAAAACGGATGCTAGAGGCCGTGCGCAAACAGGTTCCGGTGGAGCAACTGGCTGCACACTTTCACGATACCTACGGTCAAGCAGTCGCGAATCTGTACGCAGTGTTAGAAGAGGGCGTAGCCGTGATCGACAGCTCAGTCGCGGGTTTGGGCGGCTGCCCTTATGCACCGGGCGCGGCGGGTAACGTAGCGACCGAAGACGTATTGTATTTGTTGCAGGGCTTGGGTATCGAAACCGGCATAGACCTCAAAGCCATCGCTAAGATCGGCCAGCAGATCAGCGTCAAATTGCAACGCCCCAATCGCTCTAAAGTCGGTATGGCGCTGGCTTCCTGACGGGTGGCGCTGGTATGATCGCGCGCTATGCAACACGACTACCACGACCTCATTCGGATCTTCAACGACCTCTTTTTGCCGACGCTCAACACGGAACTGGTGGCGGGTGAAGGCGAGCCCATCTATTTACCCGCCGATGCCCGATATCCGCATCATCGCATCGTCTTCGCCAATCACTTTTATTCGTCTGCCTTGCACGAAATAGGGCACTGGCTGGTGGCCGGGCCGGAGCGTCGCTTGCTGGAAGACTTCGGCTATTGGTACAAGCCAGATGGGCGGACCGCTGAAGAGCAAATAGAATTCGAGCGGGTAGAGATCAAGCCGCAAGCGAACGAATGGATGTTGTCGGTAGCAGCCGGTCACCCGTTCCACTTCAGCGCCGACAATTTGAGCACTGGACTGGGTGCGTCGCATGCCTTTAAATGTCATGTACAGCAGCGAGTATGGTCGCTACTGGATAACGGTTTGCCAGAACGCTTGAAGCAGTTGGCTGAGCGGTTAACAGCATTTTACGGGCGCGCTCCCCTGCAGCGCACCCACTTCAGTATTGAACAATAACGCAAAAAAATAACGAAAAGGATCACGACATGGCGTATTTGATTTTGGGTCTCGTACTGTTTCTAGGTATACATTCCGTGCGTATGTTTGCGGACGGTTGGCGCACCAGTATGATCGAAAAGCTCGGTGAGGGCGTCGCGTGATGGCATTGCGGTGGTGGTGGGTCTGTTCGCCTGGGCGGTGGTGGCGTTCTATCTGCATGCGATCTTGATGGGGGTGCGCCCGTTCGGCTGATCAGCCAATTGGGCGCAAAAGCGACGCCGCTTTAATTGATAATTCCCAAAAGCGGCGTCGCGGGTTAACTCGCCGTCGCTACACAATCCTGCGTGCAGCGACGACTTCTACGTCCTTAGTTTCTGAAACGGGGGCTCCGGAGCTTGCTCCGCTGTCCCTTCAGTCGGATTTGTAGGCAATCCAAGCTGCTCATCTCTGTTAGTCTTCTCCTCGAAATGTTCCTCGTACAGAGCACCTGAGTCGAACATGCCGATATCCCGCAGCAAATGATCACTCATGGGTGGCAGTCCACGCACTTTTTTGTGCGTTCGACGTTCATGGCTATCGCTCTGTTTCAGACGTAAAACAGCTAAAGAGTTCAGTAGTAAAGTTAACATCGTTTCTTCCTCCAGTGGTTTTGGAGGCTGCGGATGTTCAAACGCAGAAGAGAGAGGAAAATCAACCTTTAGCCCACGCAGACGCACGGGAGGCCAGATCAGGAAAAACCTGAATCGTGGTGTTTAAAAGGGTGATTTATCGAACTCGGCAGCTGCGGTAGAAGATCCGCAGCCGTGATTTACTCAATCAGTCAGTGCGAACTTCAAGCGGCGTGACACCAGGATTTGACCTGATTCGCCATTCGAAAATTGACTGTTCGAGTATTCATAGTGAGTGTCCTAAGTTGCTTCGCCGTCGCGTTGTGGATGACGAAGTAAAGCCAGTCTAAACGGCTTATAAATAAATCGTCAAGACTTATAACCAAATTAATTACATTTTTTCTTGGCGCTGTCTCGTTTAGGTCATCTCATTCCAATCGCGCTTATTTATTGTCTTTTAACTGGGCTCTTAGCAGTTCAACGACAGGTTCAAACGCCAGCCGATTGGTGTCGCTCAAATCAACCAAAGCTTCATGGGCGTGCAGTATCATTGTGGCCTTATCGTGCTCTGAATGATCGCTGCCCTCAACCGCTGTAAAATCGACCGTCTGATCCGTGGGTTGAGCAACCATGTCGAATACATCGTCCAAGCGTAAGCTGACTAACTGATCGTTGATTTCCGTATGGGTAGAGAACAGCGTCGGCGTAGGCAACCCATGCGCCTTGCAGTGGCGGGCCATGCTCGCCAGCAGCCCAATGTGGGTGCTGTCCATAAAGGTGGCTTCGTTGAGGTCAATCACTATGTTCTCGCAGCTCAACTGGCGTTGCCGGAACAAACGATCTATCAAGTCATCCATGGCGGCGGCGTTGGTGTGTCGCAGTTCACCACGCAGTTTAAAGAAACAGGTGCCGTCTCGTTGGGCAAACAAAATATGATCTTGCATCAGGTTAGGCTCCGGCGTTCCAGTTTCAGTAGCGTTAGGTCGTCTGGCATAACGGGGTGTGAGGGCAGGTCGAGGGCCTCGATGATCTGGTCGACCGTGGCGTCAGGGGTACATAGATGTGCGCTGAGATAGTCCAGTTTTTCCTCATTCGTCGGCATGCTCAGCAAGTCTAGAATGCCGTCCGAACACAAGAACAGGCGAAAATCCTCGGGTACCTGCATCTGTTGATTGTCGTAAGTAGCGAAATCAAACATGCCAGCCGGTGTACTTTTCAGTTCCAAGTATTCTGCCGGGCGGTCCGGACAACGCACCAAAGGCCATGGATAGGACCCCGCGTTTGCGTAGGTCAGCTCATGCGTACGAATGTTGAGTACGCCGTAAAACAGCGCAATGTATTTGGTCATGTTCTCGCGCAACAACTCAGCATTGAGCGCCGCCAGCGTGCCCGCAGGGTCTTCAATGGCACCGCAGCCTTCACGCAGGTAGGCATCCAAGCAGGTACTCATAAAGCGCTTCAGATAGACCGTCACAAACGCCGAGGCAACGCCGTGACCAGACACGTCAGCTATGTAAAAACCCACGCGTTCATCGTCGATGGCGAAATAGTCGATGAAGTCGCCGCTCATGAATTCCGAAGGCTTTAGCTTGTGTGTGAAGACATAGTCTCCGAATGCTTGTTCGCGCGGCGGCAGCAACTTGAATTGCACCCGCTTTCCGGCACGTTCTCCTTCTTCCAGTTCGGTGAGTGAGGTTTGGAGTTTGTCGTGCGCGGCTTGCAGCTCTTGGGTTCTGGCCGTGACCTGCGCCTCAAGGCTGCGGTTGAGAACGTCCAAGTCTTTGATGGCAATGTAGGAGCGTAACGCCGACACCACACTGGTGATCAAGCGCTGAGCGGTCAACTCCGTTTTTGAACGATAATCATTGATGTCGTATTCCAACACCACCTTCTGTTCCGGTGCTTGGCCTGGCTGTCCGGTACGCAGAATGATGCGGATTAGCTTGTTGCCAATGGTGTCACGAATGTGGCGCGCAAGGTTCAAACCGGCGTCTTCCGACTCCATGACGACGTCCAGCAAAATCAAAGCGATATCGTCTTGTTGTTCCAATAGCGCACGGGCCTCGGCGCCGCTGTACGCACTGAAAAACTCCGCCCGATGATTCTGGAAGCGGAACTCGCGCAACGCCATCCGCGTGACCGCGTGTACCTCCGGTTCATCGTCGACTATGAGTATTTTCCATACGTTCACGCCATCGTCGTCGACCGGAATGTCGTCCGCGAACTGAAGCGTATCGTCGCTGTTTTGCGATCCTGACATGGGTTCGGTCATCCTGCGCTCCTAATACAACTCGGAACCTATCGGAACTAAAAGGGGGTTATTAAATGTTCCCTTTAATAAACATAGTCAGGGTAGTGTGTAACTGCAACGTGAGAGCATGTCTAAAAGCTATTGGATTGGCATTGGCGGTGTAAAAATCAGGTCGAAAGCAGGGCGCGCGGATTGCGTGGATAGAATCGGTCGGGCAAATGGTCTTGTAAGCCAAACTTGCGGGTATTTTTGTACGGCATCTTCATAAACCCCGACACACCGAGCCCGGTGATCAACGGAACGGCCTGAATAATACGGTCTAGCGCGTCGGTGAAATCCTGGCGGCGGCTTTCATCCAGCAGCACGTAATAGTTGTGGATTTTCAAATGCGTCGGCAACGACTCGAAAATGATCAGCCCGGTGTGTCTGATGTCATTCAGCAAAGCGATTTCACGCATGATCTCTTCGGGCAGACTCAGAAATTCATCGGGGTCTTGGCCGTCTTCAAAATAGGAATGGTTGCGGCTCTTGTCTTCGCTGAGCGGTGCCGCGTGCACGTCGAAAGGAATGCGCATGTCGGCTGGCGGAATAAAGGGCTCAGACTCCGCAGCACGGTCAATGTGTTGGGTGATTTTGGCGTTGAACATACAGCATTTGAACACCCCTTCGCGCTTGATGGCGCGAGCAAGGGTAACGATGTTGTTCACCGCCGTGACAAAGGATTTTTTCAGGCTGACGTCGTGCATGTTCATGCTGGAATCAATAAACACCTCGTCGCCTTCCCAGCGTACGGCCAAGCCGCCCAGCACCGGGTATTTGCCTAAACGGCTGATGGCGGCCAGAAACGCACGCTCGGTGTGTCCCATGCCGTGCATAAAATTTTTGTAGTACTTTTCCAGCTCAACGTCGTCCACCTCGGCCATCAAGTAGTGATCGAGGTTGCCAGCGCGCAGAAAGCTCTTGCGTGAGCTGTACACCACGGACTCGATGTCGGGAATATCATCAAACGCCCATACCGGAATCTGTGGTTTTTCTTCTTCCGGTGGCAAGTCCATCATCACGATTTGACGCATGTGCGGCATGCGGCGCAGCAGGTAATCACCGGCTTTTCGGCGTTCGCTGTCGTCGCCCGCCAGCAGCGTTTGCAGGGTTACGGCGAACTCCTGCGGTAGGCCCAAGGCGGTAGCGGGAATGGCATCGTAGCCGTAGCGGCAGCTTTGGCCAGACGCCAGCGCGTAAAGCGTGCCCGCCGCGCCTTGTTCGTCAAATCGTGGCGAGCTGAGGCCACCGTTCAGTTGGTCTTCGCCAATAAAATACACGTCGCCCAATTTGGCGTTCGTGCTGTTCATGTCTTCGCTCATTAGGCTGAACTGGTTGCGTCCGACCGGTTGGCCGTTGGCGTCGGTTTGCGCGAACACGCTGGAACCCCAGTCGATCAGCTTAATAGTTTCGGTTTGTGGATCAAAAACGATATTGGACGGCTTGATGTCGCCGTGCACGATGGGGCAGTCCGCGCCTTCGTGTTGAAATTCACGCAGCGATATCAATACGTCAATCAACTGCGCGGCGATTTTGACCACCAAACGCGGCGATAACTTACCATAGCGCACGGAAAACGCTTCGAGGTCCATGCCGCGTGCGCGTTCCATCATTAACACCGATTGGCGAGAAATCTTGGTGTATTCGCTGACCTCAGGGATTTGCGGATGGACGACTTGGCTTTGCATCCAGGCTTCGTCTTCGAGGCGGTCTTGAATGTGCTGAGGCAGGTTGATGCGGGAGAACTTGAACACGTAGTCGGTGTCGTCGGTCGAACGCCCACCAAACACAAACCCGTAAGCACCCTTGCCGATGAACTCGATTTGCTGAAAACCGAGTTGCCGCAGTTGCTCCATACACAATTGAACCCAGTCCTTTATCTTCTGAGCGTCTTGATGGCTCATCAGATAAATGGACTGTTCTTCGTTGATGTAGAACTGCTGCAACACCGGTTGGGTCATTATGTTTACACCTGCCAATGGTGCTACCGCAAATCCGCCATCATACTCGCGGGCTCTTCCAAATACCCTTTCCACTGGTTGCAAAAACGCGCAATGGTGCCGCCGTCAATCACGCGGTGATCGCCGGACCAACTGACCTGCATGATCTTGCGCGCCGTCACCGAACCATCGGCGGCGAAACGCGGCAACGACTGCACCCGTCCCAACGCCACAATAGCTACTTCGGGTTTGTTGATGATCGGCGTGGCCACCGTGCCACCCAAGGCACCGATGTTAGAGATGCTGATGGTGCCCGACTTCATGTCGCCGGGTGCTACGCGACCCGCGCGGGCGGCATCGGTCAGGCGATTCACTTCACGCGCCACGTCCTTCAACGTGAGGTTTTGCACGCCTTTCACATTCGGTACCAGCAGACCCATCGGGGTGTCCGCCGCCATGCCGATGTTAATGTCGGCCAAGTAGGTCAGTTCCGTACAATCGCTATTCACCCGGCTGTTCAGTACAGGGTAGTGCTGAATCGCCAGCGCCATGGCTTTCATGATGAACGGCATCATACTTAACTTGATGCCATCCGCTGCGAACGACTCTTTTAAGCGCGCACGCAAGGCATCCAGCTCAGTCACGTCGATTTCATCCACATAGGTGAAGTGTGGAATGGTCGAGGCAGAATCCATCATCTGCTTCGCCATCGCCGCTTTGATGCCTTTAATAGGCTCAGTGCGGTCGGTGGCCGAAGGCTGCCAGCTAACGGTTGAAGTAGGCTGTTTCGTTTGCGGCTCTGTTCCCGTTGACCCATTCACCACAGGCAGGAGGTCTTCTTTCAGCACTCGACCGTCTTTGCCGGAACCCTGTACCTGCGCCAAATCCAAGTTGTGCTCGCGGGCAATACGGCGCACGGCAGGGCTGGCGAGGGTTTTATGACCGCGTAAAAGCGATGGCTGCGAGGTATCGACGCTCGACGCCGCTTGGTTTAGCATCGGCTTAGCAGCTGGGGCAGCAGACTCTACTGCCACACTGTCTTTCTCCGGGCTGTTGGCTGCATTGCCTGCCACTTCAATCTCAAACAACGGTTCATGTACCTTGGCAATATCGCCTTTTTGACAATAGAGCTTGCTGACGGTACCGGTGTGCATGGCGGTGATCTCCACCAATGCCTTGTCGGTCATCACATCGGCAACGGGCTGATCTTCTTGGATCTGGTCGCCTTCAGCCACATGCCATTCCACCAACTCGCATTCCACGATGCCTTCGCCGATGTCGGGCAGAATAAAATCAATTTTCATAGCGTTTCGTGCTCCACAAAATTCGGCTGATCAATAAGCGAGACTGGCCTTAATGGCCTCGTACGTCTTCAGGTGATCGGGCATGTATTCTTTTTCCAGCGCCAGCGGAAAGGGCGTATCCAGGCCGGTGACGCGCACAATCGGCGACTCCAGATAGAGGAAACACACCTCTTGAATCGCCGCCGCGATTTCTGCGCCAAAGCCGCTGGTACGCGGTGCTTCGTGGTTGATCAGCAAGCGACCGGTTTTGCGCACTGACTCGGCCACGGTGTCACGATCCCATGGCAGCAAGGTACGCAGGTCGATGATCTCGCAAGACACGCCATCGTTCGCTGCCATATCGGCGGCTTTTTCAATGGCTTCCATTTGGGCGCCCCACGCCAGCAGCGTGATGTCGGTGCCTTCGCGTACGACGTCCGCTTTACCCAGCGGGAGCACGTAGTCGGTATCAGGCACTTCGCCGACGGAAGCGCGATACAGCTTTTTAGGTTCGAAGAACAGCACCGGGTTGTCATCACGAATCGACGCCAACAGCAGGCCCTTGGCTTGCTCGGGGTTACGCGGCACTACCACTTTCAAGCCAGGTGTGTGCGTGAAATAGGCTTCTGGCGATTGCGAATGGTAGTGCCCGCCATTGATACCACCGCCGTAAGGCGTGCGGATGGTCAAACTGCCGACACTGAATTCGTTACCGGAGCGGTAACGGAACTTGGCCGTTTCGTTCACGATCTGGTCAAAAGCGGGGAAGATGTAGTCCGCGAATTGGATCTCGGCAATCGCCGTCATACCTTGTGATGCCAAACCATTGGCGAAACCAATAATGCCTTGCTCGGTCAGCGGAGTATTGAAACAGCGCGCCCGCCCGTGTTTTTCCTGCAGGTGGCTGGTGGCGCGAAAAACGCCGCCGAAATGGCCGACATCTTCACCGAAACAAATAGCTTTCTCGTCCACGGTCATCGCGGTGTCTAAAGCGTTGTTAATCGCCTGCAGCAGATTCATCTTACTCATCAGCAAACCTCCACGATGACTTCTTGTATTGCTCGGGGTATTTGCGAATGTGGGCTCGCAGTGCGGTTTCTTGTTCTTGCAGGTGCCACGGAATGTCGTCGTATACGTCGGTAAACAAGTCTTCCAGTGGCGGGGCAGGGAGCTGCTCCGCCTTCTTCATGGCGTCCACCACCGCTTTTCGATGGGCGTCTTTGGTGGCAGCGTCTTGTTCTTCGTCCCACCAGCCTTTCTTGATCAAATAGTTCTTCATGCGCAGCACGGGGCATTTGGCGCGCCACGTGTCTTCTTCGGATTTGCTGCGGTAGCCGCTCGGGTCGTCGGAGCTCGAATGCGCGCCCAAGCGGTAGGTCATGGCTTCAATCAATACCGGTTGGTTTTGCTCAACGGCCAGCTTGCGTGCTTCTTGTGTGGCCAGTAATACCGCTAATACGTCGTTGCCATCAACGCGAATGGTCTTCATGCCATACGCCAAACCGCGCGGCGCAACACCGTCGCCGGCAAACTGCTCGTGCGCAGGTGTAGAAATCGCATAGCCATTGTTACGGCAGAAGAAAATGGCCGGTACTTTTAACACGCCCGCCATGTTCAGTGCCGCATGGAAGTCGCCTTCAGACGCCGCGCCTTCGCCAAAATAGCAGATCACGCAGTTCTTCTTGCCCTGCGCTTTGAACCCGTAGGCATAGCCCGCGGCTTGCGGTAACTGGGTGCCTAAGGGGGAAGAAATGGTCATGTAGTGGAGGTCGCGCGAGCCGTAGTGAATCGGCATTTGGCGGCCTTTGCCCAGATCCTTCTCATTGGAAAAAATCTGGTTCATAAACTGCTCAACGGTGAAGCCACGGAAGGTAAGGGCACCCTGTTCCCGATACTGCGCCATGATCATGTCTTCAGGATCAAGAGCCGCCGCGCTGCCAATGTCAGTGGCTTCTTCGCCTGTTTCGGTCAGATAAAAACTGATCCGCCCTTGGCGCTGTGCCGCCAGCATGCGTTCGTCCAGCGCGCGCACGAACAAAAACGTATCGTAGATTTTGAGCGCTAGGGCTTTGTTGATCTTGGGCAGCTTCGCACCAGGATAGATGTCGCCGTCTTGCTGCAGGACTCGAAGTGTCGGGATGGTCAGATCGCTGCCATCGATAAACACCGGCTTATGCACGATGCTGGCATCGGTTTGTCGTTTGTCACTCATAAGTTACCTTCTTATTGTTGTCGAGACGTTACCGATTGTGTCAGTAGCGCCCGGATACCGAAGCGGGATCACCGCTGGGTAAGCATGGGTTTCACTGAGTCGTTTGGACTGGGTAAGGCGATGCATTGCTAAACCCAATCCGCAGTTTACGTAAAGGTTAGCTTATGTGGTGAAGATGTGCTCGTTTTTCTTGCGCGTGATTGCGTTGCAGGCGGCATAAACTGGAATTATTTCTGAACACCCGTGTGCTAAAAGTAGGTTCTTGAACCAGGAGCAAAGCGCAAAGCAATTAATTGTTAAACTTGTACATAAGGATGCCGCTATATTCAGTACGAGCTATAAGAATTAAAAGACAGAGGCCGGATTCAGAGTTGTATGAACAGACCCCAGCGCTGCCCTTACTGTTTTCGTGTTTTTGTGATTGGCGCCGCTGCGTTGGTGTTTATGGTTCTAATGCTTCAGCCGTCGCGTTTCGCGATCCCGGAGCTGCCTTTTGTTATGTACGAATGGTCAGGGGAAGCGAATGCGCCACTGAGTGAGCTGGCACAAACAGGCGATACGCGCTGGAGCGCATTGCCGCCGCGTACCGATGGGCTGGGTTTTCGACAGTCCGAAGTGTGGTTGCGGATAACGCTGCCAAGACAATTGAACAGTGCACCGGCGTTAGTATTTAATGCGCCGTACATTGATTACTTAGACGTGTACTTGGTTCGGCCGGGCGAAATGCCGCTGCTATTGGCCGCGGTTGGTGATCAAAGACCGTTCGATGATCGACCCGTTATGTTACCGCAGGTAGTGATTCCTCTACCTGCCGACACAAACGCCAACGATGAGCTACTCTTATACGTAGCCAACGATGGCGCGCTTTTATTTCCCCTGATATTGGCACCCTCCATGGATGCAGTGCTGGGCAGATATTCTGCCCAGCTTTATTTTCATGGGCTCATGAGTGGCATCTTTCTCTTCACGGCCATGTTGTCGGTCGCGATGGGCTTAACCCTCAGGCGCACCGCCGAACTTTTGTTTGCCGGGCTGATCATCAGCATTCTTGCTGTGCAGGCTGAATTGAACGGCGTGCTTTACGCCTTTCTCTGGCCGACCCTTCCACAACTCAACATTGCGATTTTTCCCGGTACCATGGCCGCCGCTATATTCGGTGCGAGTTTTACGTTGTTATTCCTCAACGCTGGCAAACAGTCCAACCGCATCAACGCTACAGTACTCAGAGGCCTTATCGTCATCATGGCAGTACTTTTGATGACCTGGCTGATTAATCATTTTGCGCTCGGCTTCTCCGGCCAAAGATTGGTTCAAATAAGCCAGATCGTTGCTGCGCTGGTGGGTGTCAGCATGGTGGCCGAAGGCATTCGTGCTTCTTTACGCGGCAGCGAAAAAGGGCAGATATTTCTCGCCGCCATGCTGCTGATCATTACCGGCGCTTGCTTGTTGTTTGCCCGTTCAGCCGGGTTATTGCCCGACTCGTTGTTGACGGGCTCGGCGCTCGAAGTCGGGGCGGTACTGGCAGTGATTATCCTGACCGGTGCGGTAATCCGAGAAACCTATCTTGAGAAATCACAGCATATCCATGCACAAAAAGCACTGATAAAACAGGAAGAAAAGAACGCCGAATTGCAAAACAAGATGATCCGACAAGCCTTAACGAACGATGTACTTGGCTTGCCAAATCGCCAGTCGTTGGTGATGTTTTTAGATCAACATCCAGAAAACACAGCCTGCCTGCTCCTACTGGAATTTAGACATTATCACAACATCGAGCGCACCATGGGTGTAGCCGTTGCGAGTGACGCACTGGTATCAGTCGCGGGCCGACTGCGGTATTGGGTGCGAGAGTATGCCAGATTTCTGGCGTACCCTGATCAACCCAATCAGCTTTATGCGGTACAAGACAATGTTCTGGGTGTACTGATCAAACGTGATGCCATCAGCAATGCCTTGCCGACGTTGCGTGTCATTTTGGAGCCTGGCGTCTCCATTGGTAATTTTGAAGTCGATATGTCGCCAGTGTTTGCCTCCATAGACTGCCAACGTTACGGCTTTGACTCGGAAGACACGGTGCTGGCGGTGCTGGCTTCGTTAGATCGGGTGGTGATCAGCCCTGACCACCTGGCTTATGAGCCGTCACACCAACAAGAAGGGCGCGATAAGCTGTTTCTGCTCAGCGCGCTGGCGTCCGCCATCGAGCAATCGACATTGGAGCTGTACCTGCAGCCTCTAATGAATTTGAGCGACGACTCCGTACCGGCCGCAGAGGTGCTGTTGCGCTGGAATCATTCCGTACTGGGCTCTGTCTCTCCGGCTGTATTCGTGCCTCTAGCCGAAGAAACCGGCATTATTACGCGCCTAACGTTGTGGCTGGCGGGCGAGGTCTGTCGTGTCCATCATGAGCTGCGTGCAGCCGGGGTGGACATCGGTCTGTCGATTAATATTTCCGCCGAGGATCTGGCACACCCGGAGATTATTTCACGCGTCATAGCAATAGCGCGGGAACGCACAGGCGGGAGTCTACGGCTAAAGCTGGAGTTAACGGAAACAGCGGTAATGCGCTCGGGCAAGGCCGTACGCCAGTCCGTCGAGTTGATCAAAGCCTCCGGACTGGGCTTCTCCATAGACGACTTCGGTGCGGGGCATTCGTCACTATCGCGCATCCATGAATTGCCCGTTAACGAGCTTAAAATCGATCGTTCGATCTTAGAACAAGCCGTTAACCGGCAAGAGTTCTCCGTGTTGGAGTCGGCCATTGGTTTGGCGCGTAGCCTAAAGCTGCGTGTAGTAGCCGAAGGGGTGTCTTCAAGCGAACAGTTAACCCTGCTGCGCGACTTAAAGGTCGACGCCGTGCAGGGTTTCCTGATTGCGCGACCGGCTCCGGTTGCCGACTTTATTGAATGGTATCAGCGCCGCTGAGTGGGTTAGAAAACACGGAAACGGCCTGAATGGCTTTGCTGATGTCTTTGTCGCCCACATCCATATGTGTCACCCAGCGAATTCTTACCATTTGTCCTTGCGGTGCTTGGTGGTAGCCACTGGTCACCAAAACATCCTCCGCCGCTAAGAACGCCAGCATGTCAGCGGCGATATCGGGGGTGACATCCATAAACAGAATGTTGGTATTCGGAGAGTGCACAACCACCTTGCCTTTCAGCAGTGGTGACTCATCGCACACGCGGCGCAGTTCGCTCGCCAAGGTCAAAATGTTCAGGTGGTCTTCGGCCAGTCGATGCACATTATTTTGCAGGGCGTACTGGCCAGCCGCAGCCAGAATACCTGCTTGGCGCATGCCGCCGCCCAACATCTTGCGTATTCTACGGGCTTTCTTGATCAGGTCATGCGAGCCCAACAGCAACGAGCCTATCGGTGCGCCCAAGCCCTTGGATAAACAGATGGATACGGAGTCATAGCCTTCACACAGGCGTCTGGCGGTAGCAATGGAGTCGCTGCCGTCTTCCTGTGCTACTGACACCGCAGCATTAAACAGCCGCGCGCCGTCAATGTGCGTCGCCAGCCCATGTGACTTCGCCAGTGCCGCTGCTTCACGCATGTACTCCGGTGACAGCACTTGGCCACCGGTTGTGTTCTCGATGACCAGTAGTCGAGTGCGGGCAAAATGCATATCGTCTGGCTTGATTGCCGCAGCGATGTCCTCCAACGCCAGCGTGCCATCAGGCTGGTTCGCCACAGGTTGGGGTTGGATAGACCCTAGCACCGCCATGCCGCCAGCTTCCCAGCGGTAGGTGTGCCAGTCTTGCCCTACAATGGCCTCGTCGCCGCGCTGGCAGTGGCTCATCAGCGCGATCAAATTTGTTTGTGTACCACTCGGTGCGAACAGAGCAGCTTCATAGCCCAACATCTCCGCCGCCATGGTTTGTAACGCATTCACCGTCGGGTCGCTGCCGAATACGTCGTCGCCCAATGGGGCTTTCATCATGGCTTCTTTCATCTCAGCAGACGGCTGAGTGACGGTGTCGCTACGGAAATCGCTCACAAGGTAACTCCTGAAAATAATAGATTCGGCGGGTATGAATACTAGCCGAAGACTTCGCGCAGAGGGCTGCGCTCCTACGGTTCTTCATACGTAAACACTATGTTCATCCACATAGGTATAGACAAATGCTAATGTAAGCACTAATTTAAGTCTCCACCATCACGGGATCATATTCAATGATGTTCCGTTTTCTTCCACCAATTGCTAGTGCCTTAGTCAACAGTGTTATCCGTCAGCCCTACAGCAGACGCCAGTGGCGTGGCGACATCATGGCTGGCCTCACCGTCGGTATTGTGGCCATCCCCCTCTCAATGGCGTTGTCTATCGCCATTGGCTTGCCGCCGCAACACGGTTTGTTCACGGCCTTAATAGCAGGATTTGTCATTGCTTTGCTGGGTGGCTCGCGACTATCGGTGTCCGGCCCTACTGCCGCCTTCATTGTGGTCTTGCACCCCATCGTGCTGACTTATGGGCTGTCGGGGTTGATGTTAGCAACGCTGATGGCCGGGGTCATGTTAATTGGCATGAGTGTGGCGCGCTTCGGGCGCTTGATTGAATACATTCCTTCGTCGGTCGTGCTCGGGTTCACCTTGGGCATTGCCATTGTGATTGCCACGCTCCAAGTGCCAGACAGCTTCGGTTTAGTGATCATCGACCCGCCAGAGTTCTATTTGGCGCGGCTGTGGCTGTTCATCCAAGCCATGCCTCAGGTACATGGGCCAACGGTGGTCGTTACGGCAGCCACCTTATTGGTGCTCATCTTCTGGCGCATGCTGAATACGCCGGTGCCGCCGCATCTGCCCGCACTGTTAGTTGGGGTGGGTTTGGCGATGCTGTTTGAACGCCTGAACATGCCAGTGGATACTCTGGCCTCGCGCTTTGAATACGCCTTGCCTGATGGCACCACAGGCAGCGGCATTCCACCCTTGCTGCCCAGTTTTTCCTGGCCGTGGGCCGACGGGCTGGGGTGGTCCTTCGGGTTAGCGCGCGAGTTGCTGCCCTTTGCCTTCGCCATCGCCATGCTGGGGGCTATTGAATCGCTCTTGTGCGCTGTGGTGATGGACAACATGAGTGGTCAACGCCACGACCCTAATGGCGAATTGTTCGGGCAGGGCGTGGGCAATATATTGGTGCCGTTCTTTGGTGGTATCACCGCCACGGCGGCTCTAGCGCGCTCGGCGACCAGTTATCGGGCCGGGGCGACTACGCCCGTCGCAGGTATGGTTCATGCGCTGGTCGTGGGCGCCAGTTTGTTGTGGTTTGCACCGTGGTTAGGGTATTTGCCCATGGCGTCCATGGCGGCGTTGTTGCTGATGGTGGCCTGGCACATGAGTGAACGCCATCATGTGTTTTCTATGTTGAAACGTGCTCCGCGTGGCGACATCCTGGTGTTGGTGCTCTGCGCCACATTAACGGTGTTGGTGGACATGGTGGTGGCTATTTTTACCGGCGTTGTCATCGCTGCCTTGCTGTTTATTCAGCAAATTTCGGCCATGACCCGGGTGCAAGACGTATCCACCCACCCGAAACACGCCCCGCACGGCTTACCGGAAGGCTGGGCCATATTCAAAATTACCGGGCCTTTGTTTTTTGCCGCCGCCGACCGTGTGTTCACCGAATTGATTGCTCTTAGTGAAGGGAAACGCGGCGTTATCCTGTACATGGATGGAGTGTCGGTGATGGACGCCGGTGGGCTTGATGGCTTGAGTCGCTACCGTGCTCGGTGCCGCGAACGCGGTATCTTCCTAACGGTAGCCGATGTGCAGTTTCAACCGTTGAAAGCCATGGTCAAGGCAGGTGTGCAGCCGGTAGACGGCGAGTTTTTGTTGACCAGCACCTTGGCCGAGGCCGTCGAGCGAGCGGGGTAGCACGTAGGAGGCCAGCCCCCTGGCCGAATTTTCGCGCAGAGGGCTGCGCTCCTACGGCTGATCGCGTCGTTCTATCAAACGTTCAATGCCTTCACTGTTGCGCAAACGAATATCCACTTGTTGGAAGGCGATCTCGATACCCGCTTTATTGAACTCTTTATCAATGTAGCGGTTGATCTCGTCAATGGCCGGGTTGCGGTCAATCAGTTCCATTACGTGAATGCGCAGTTCGTGGTCCAGCGTGCTGGCCCCGAAATTCAGAAACAGTACCTGAGGTTCGGGGTCTTTCAGCACGCGAGGGTTCAGGTGCGCTGCTTTCAGCAAAATCTTGCGTGTTTTTTCTAAATCAGAGCCGTACGCCACCCCGACATGAACGATCACCCGAGTCACCGTATCGGTTAGCGACCAGTTAATCAGTTGCTCCGTTACAAAGGTTTTGTTGGGCACAATGATGTCTTTGCGGTCGAAATCCGTAATAGTGGTCGCTCGGATGTGAATTTGCCGCACGCGTCCGGACAAATTACCCAGTGTCACGACGTCACCAATCCGCACCGGACGCTCAAACAGAATGATCAAGCCAGATACAAAGTTGGCGAAGATTTCCTGCAAACCAAAGCCTAAACCAACACTGAGCGCTGCCACCAGCCACTGCAGCTTGTCCCAACTGACCCCTAAACTCGATAACGCGAGCACCAAGCCAATCGTGGTTATGATGTAGTTCATTAACGTCGTAATGGCGTAAGCGCTACCTTGTTGCAGTGCTAAGCGCGATAACACCAGCATTTCCAACAAGCCCGGCAAGTTAGCGGCCAGAAATAGCGTGATACCGACGATGAACAGCGCTGACCCCAGATCGGCCAAACTCATCGGCGTGGGGTTTTCGCTGCCGCCGTATTCCCAAAGTACCATGCTGTCTAAATAGCCAAAGGCGGTGAATAAGTCTGCCCATACCCAATACAGCAAGCCACCAAAGACGGCGAGCAGCAGAAATCGGGCCAGGCGCAAAGTCTGTAGCCGAACTTTTTGCACCTCGGCCTTCACCTCGGGCTCGATATTGATAGTTTGGCCATCGGGCGTTGGGGCAGGGTTGGCCAATTGGGCCTCGCGCGCTTCGTGGTCACGTTGCAACTGCAGGCGCGCCGTCGACAGCTCAACGCCGCGCATTACGACGACCTCGGCGATCACCCAACCCGTCAGTACATAGAAGGTCGCCAAAAAACGGCCCGTCAACTGCAATGCCGTGTAGTAGTAGCCGAAGGCGGTCAGTTCCAAAACAACCCGATGGCCGAGGCAAACAACACCAGCGCCAGCAGCACGCGCCAGGTGCTTAAACTGGCGGGTTCAAAACCTATGCGCACACTGCCCGGCAACGTCACGATCTGATTCCCGAGCAGGCTCGGAAATGCCATCAACCACGCAACGCCGAGTGGACGGTTGCTGGGTATCCAAAATAATTGCTCTTCTAACGAATCACGCAGCCGGGTCGCTGTCGCGGACAAAGCCCGTTGCTCGGACTGCAGCATCACCGCCGCTGTCACCAAGTTCTGTAGCTCGTCCAAGAGTTCTTCCAGCGGCAGAAAACCATCGTATTGCAGCGGTGCGTCACGTACCTGGCGTTGCAATTGGGTGATTTCGAATTGCCGCATACGTGTGTCAGCGATCAAGTCCGAGAGCTCGGGGTCAACGGCCACATCGGGTAATGCGGTTCGTTGTTCTTGCAAAACCCGGTAAATTTGCACACTGCCTGATAGCGCCAGTATGTGCTCGTTCAGCGCCTCTTAATTAAGCTGCAACCGCGCATGCTGGGCTTGCACGCTGCGTAAGCGCTCTTCTAACGATTGCCGGGTCACGTTCAGTCGAATGATCTCAGCCCCCAGCGTAGATGAATCAACCGCTGGCGCAGTAGTTTGGGCTAACGCTTGGCCGCAGAATAGAAACCAACCGCACAAGAGTGCTCCGACCCATGCCATGCTCTTCATCGTCACGTTTCTAGCAGCTCCCTGTTGATGGTTCTGTTGATGGTTTTGTTGTCGGACTCACACGCAAGATAACTCCCTAGATAAGGGGTTGGCTAGAAAAAAACGGCATGTCTGCATCCAAATGCGTTTGGCAGTCGTTATTAGGGGACTCTGGATAATTCAGGGTCCCCCTATATTTGTTATTAAAAGAAGGAATAAACACGATGCGCAATCATACATTCAAATTGATCACCCTAGCTGCCGCGCTTACTTTGGGAGCATTAGCGTCTGCCAGCGACTTTGATGACTTGCAAAACAACCTCTTCACACCTACGTGCTCTGGCTGTCATGGGGCTACAGGCGCAGCCGGATTAAGTCTGACGGCCGCCAATGCTTACGCCAATTTGGTGAATGTGGCCAGTCGTACCAATGGTGGCATCATGCGAGTGGCACCGGGTGACCCGGACAACAGCATGCTCATCAAGAAAGTTGAAGGGCAGGCTGGTGTGGGCAGTCGTATGCCGCTAGGACGTGGGCCATTGCCGGATGAAACCATTCAGCAGTTGCGAGATTGGATTGCCGCCGGCGCCCCGCAATAATCGAGCTGAGTCGATCAAATATTGCACGCCTTGATCGCTTTTTCCAGCGCATCAATGGCCTTCGGCCGAGGAAAGCTGGCCCGCCACGCCATGGCTACCGTGCGTGTTGGCGGGTTGCTGGTAAACGGTCGAGACACCAGCCACTCATTAGAGTAGGGCGTGTGCTGCATGGCACTGCGCGGCAAAATAGTCACGCCCAGTCCAGAGGCCACCATGTGCCGAATGGTTTCTAGAGAACTGCCATCGGCCATGGTTTTTACCTTGCCGTGCGGATCACGCGTCGAGCGCGCAATGGCTGGGCAGGCTTCCAAAATTTGGTCGCGGAAGCAATGGCCTTCACCCAGCAACAACAGTTCAGTTTGATTTAATTCGTCAACGGAAACCGTTTCATTTTTTGCCAGCGGATGATGGGTCGGCAACAGCACTTCAAAGGGTTCAACGTACACCGCTTTGGTCAGAACATCCGTTTCGGTAAAAGGCAGCGCCACAATGGCCACATCAATCTGCCCGGTGCGCAGGCGTTCACGCAAACGTGCGGTGTAGTTTTCTTCTATCTCCAGAGACATATTAGGCACCGCAGCGCGTAGCTGAGGAATCAAATGCGGAAACAAATACGGCGCAACCGTATAAATAGCCCCCAGTTTGAGCGCACCGTTGAGGTCATCGCCCGTATTGCGGGCAATCATTTCCAAGCGGTCGGCCTGCTCTATCACCTTTTTGGCTTGCGTAATCAATAGCTCGCCAATCGGCGTTATCATCACCATGCTGCGGCCACGCTCAAAAATCTGTACATCCAAGCGCTGTTCCAGTTTACGAATGGCCACACTGAGCGTCGGTTGACTGACATGACAACGGTCGGCGGCTTTGCCAAAATGCTTGTCTTCGGCCAAGGCTAATAAATAGCGCAGTTCGGTCAGGGTCATGGTGCTCCTTGGGGTGATAGGCAACTACTATCTTTTGGTAGAAATTAATAACGATTGTACATGGAGAGAACGATGACACAAGCGAAAATACTGGTGGTGGGGCTGGGTGACTTAGGCAGTCGCATTGCCGCGCGGGCACGCGCTGAATTCCCTGACATAAAGGTCATTGGGATGCGCCGCGGCGCACTGGCGCCCGAAGGTATTGAGCTGCTGCAACACGACGCCGGAGAACCTTGGCATGATACGTGGGCATTGGCGGGCTTAACCGATGTCGTGCTCTGTATTTCACCCGGCGGGCGGACTGTTGAGGCTTATCGACACGCGTATTGGCAGGTGGCACAACAGGCGACAGAATGGTTGCAGAAACATGCACCACAGGCGCATGTCTGGTTAGTGTCGTCTACCGGCGTATATGGGCAATCTCAAGGTGAATGGGTGGACGAGTCATCACCTAAAGCACCCGACAGCCCAACAGCTCAAGTGTTGGTTGAAACCGAACAGTTCTGGATCAACAGCGCACAGGCTGCCACCATCGTCCGACCTGCCGGCATCTATGGCCCCGGTCGTGAATACATGTTTCGCCAAGCGCGTGAAGGCTTCACCATTGCTGACCCGGAGCCGATTTACACCAATCGCATTCATGTCGAGGATGCCGCGCGCGCCATCGTGCATTTATTGCAGCACCGTAGGCAAGGCCATGCCGTGGCCGATCAATACAATTTGACGGACAGCGATCCCGCCAGTTTGCAAGACGTGTTGGCGTGGTTACAACAGCGGTTCGATGTGCAACCCACGGAAGCGCGGATGTTGAATCGGGGCAGTAAGCGCATCAGCAATCAGCGGTTAATGGATACCGGATTTGAATTGCAGTACCCGTCGTTTCGCGAAGGGTATGCCGAGATGTTGAACGGCGGATGACGCTGTGCTCTTCCGCCCTATAGCCAAGCCGACATTTCATAGGGCGGAAGAGCGCAGCGTCATCCGCCGTAAAGCCTGGCGTCCTACGACCGCGTCACGCCACCGCACGGCGCCAGCACTTCCTGCCACAACCGTACATGCTCGCGCGTCACGGCACGCAGCGCCTCGGCGTCAGCCTCCAACTGTGCAAAATACGCCTCCCACGGTGCCTGTATCGCACCGGTCATATCCGCCAAGCGTCTCATAGACCCCAACAGATCTTCGCCATAGCTGTTCAGGCGCGCTATATAGGGTTGAACCTCACCGACAAAGAACAACACCAACACATTGTTGGCCGCCTCGCTGCGTTGGGTGGCTCTGTTCGCAGGGCACAAACGGCCAAACTCAACGCCGTGCTGCAAACGCCGATTACCTTCCTCCAGGCCCGCAATACTTAGCTGAACTGACCGGTGCCATTGCCCCAATACATTATGTTGTCCCATGCGTTGATACAGCGCTTCAAACTCTTGGTTGTCCGGCAGTGTCAGCGTCGGCCAGTCTTCTACCCACCCTGTCATAATCCGCAAATCATCCAGCGTGCCATGGATGCCCGGTACGGCATCGGCGGGCCACGCCGCGCTTTCGGCATGCATCAAGTGTCGGACTTCGGGCGCGCCAAGCGTGCCGTTCCACGTTACCAACGGCCAATAATCTTGTTTCTCCGCGCGCCATTCAGACAAAACCAACCGCAAGTCGGCATCGGTTTGCGGATCGTCCATGCAGGTTTCAATAGCGCCCAACAAACGTGATTCAAATCGCCAACGCTGGGTCGGTAGCATCACCCGTCCAAGAATGCTGTTGCGTTCGCTGATCAGCGTAAACAGCTCACAGTGTCGAGTGTCCCAAAATGCCAACAAGTTGATGCGCACTTCAGGCACATCCCATTGCATGGCGCGTGCTGGCGGCCCGGCAATCACAACGGGAACAGACCAGCTCGGTTTGGGTGCATCCAGCACATTGCTTAGGCGATTCAAGTAATTGTCGTACAGGTCTTGGCCGGTTTTCGCACAACCACTCAACAGCAGAAACGCGACGGCAAAAAAGAAAAAGCGTGCCTTATGAACCGCTCGGTAACAGCGCCCGTAATCAGCAGCAATATATGGAGCGCTTTCTATGCCGGTAATCACTCGTAAACACTTACTCACTTGGGGACTTCCCGTACTTATTTTGTTTATTGCTTGGGGCATCTCGCGTTTTATGGCGAGCACACCACAGAATGTAGCCCCCGCCGTGGTAGAAGGCGAGCGCGTCAGTGCCAACCAGCTCTTGGCGAGGTTAGACACTCGCGACCTTGCACGCCAGCGCGCCCAGCAAGAAACGCGTCTGCGTGACATCACCGCGCGTTTGTCGCTGCAATTAGCAGAGCACCAAGCCAACCAAGAAGCCCTGTCGATCGAACAAGAGTTGCTGGCCATCGCCGAGCGCGCAGTCGAGCGCACGCGCAACCTGCAATCGCGTAACCTGGCCGCCGACAGCGACTTGGAAACCGCAGAACGTAACCTGCAACAGCAACGATTGAGTGTGAATAATCGGCGCTTGGCGGTCACGCGTTTTGATGACCAAAGAAGCCAACAGCAAGCTCAGCAGCGCGAGGCTGAATTGGCCTTACAGCAACTGGACGACCAACTGGCAGACGCCGAAATTCGTGCGCCGTTCGACGGACAAATCGCTGAATTGAATGTAGAGACCGCCAGCCGTGTATCGGCACAAAACCCCATAATGACCGTGGTCTGCAATGGCGATGCGCGTGTGGAAGCGTTGTTGCCAACGCATCAACTACCATCGATTGACGACAACGTGCGTGGGCAGATTCACATGGCCAATACGGTTTATGACGTGCAGTTGCTGGGTTGGGAGCCCATTACCCGAGGCGGCAGCGTGCGGGCACGGTTTGCATTTGATGCCGCGCCCGAGCGCTTGGTGGTCAACCAGTTTCACCGTTTGGCGTTGGAGTTAGCACCGCAAGCGGACGTCTTCGCTGTGCCAGCACCCTATTTGTATGAAAGCCGCTTTGTGTACCGCGTGACCGACGAACGACTAGAGCGCGTCGAAGTGGAGGTGGCCGGTTATCGTCAGAGCCTGAATGGCAGCGGAGCACCGAGCGACATCACTTGGGCTTTGGTGCGCAGCTCGGAACTGCAAAACGGCGATTCCCTGTTGGCGTCACGCCTGCCTGATGCCGCACCCGGCTTGGCCGTTATCGTGCGCGGAGAGGTGTTCTGATGGGCGGTATCATAGAAGCCTTTGCGCGCCACCGGGTTGCTCCCAACGTACTGATGTTTGTGGTGTTGTTGTCCGGTTTGTGGGCGCTCGACCGCATCAATACACAGTTTTTGCCAGACTTTGATCTCAGCATTGTGCAAGTTAATACCGACTGGCCGAGTGCCAGCGCCGAGGACGTACAAGAAAGCCTCACCATTCCGCTCGAACAAAGCCTGTTGAGCAACACCGACATTGATGAACTGCGCAGCACCAGTTTTGAAGGCGGTATGAACATGAATATGACGCTGCGCGAAAGCGTGCGCGACGTCAACCAAGCCGTGGCCGACATAGAAAGTGCGTTAAACAGCGTGCGCCTGCCCGACGGCGCCGATTCACCCGACATCAGCCAGTTTGTGTTTTTTGAAGACGTCGCCGATATCGTGCTGTACGGCGACCTCACCATAGAAGAACTGCGTACTTGGGCGCAGCGGGCGGAGCGCTCGCTGAAGCAATCCGGTATTGCGCGGGTCGAAGTAGAAGGCCTGCCCGACGCTGAAATACGTCTGGAAGTACCTGTGCCGCAACTGCTCGACAGCCAGCTGACCATTGGCGACATCGCCCAGCGTTTAGGCAGTCAGAACGCTAATTTGCCCGCCGGTATTACCGGAGAAAACCAACTGGCGACCCAGTTGCGCTTCCAAAGCCGCGAATTGGACCCGCTGGCGCTGGGCGAGCAACTCATTCCTACCGAAAACGCCAACCGTTTTTCGCGCACCGCAGACCTCGGTAGCATTGAGCGCGTTTACGACACCAACGACACCCGCATCTATTACGACGGCTTGCCTGCCGTGCGGCTCAGCCTGAGCCGGGCCAGCGGTGAAGACACCTACGCCCGTGTTGAAGCCGGGGAAGACCCGGAAGACGCCGCCGTGGCCGCCGCCAAACGCATGTTACCGGCGGTACTGGCATCGAGCGTCACGACCATTGCGGCCTTTCTGCCCTTGCTGTTGGTTACTGGCCAAGCAGGTACCTTCACTAAAGGCGTGCCGGTGGTGGTGATCTTTGCCATTGTGGCGTCCTTGATAGAATGCTTCTTGATTCTACCCGGCCACTTGGCGCATAGCCTGAAGAAACGTGGCACGCGCAAACCGAACCCGATTCGTAAGCGCTTGGAAAGCGGCATCGACTGGTTCCGTAACGTGCCGTTTCGCGCTGCCGTGCAGTTTGCCGTCACCTACCGTTTGGTGACCTATGCGGCGGCTGTGGCCTTCCTGATGCTCGCGGTTGGCTTGTTGTCGAGCGGCCGGGTGAAGTTCGTCTTCTTTCCCGACATTCAACAGCAACAAGTCACCATGGAAGTGGTGTTCACCGAAGGTACTCCGGTGTCTGAAGTGGATGCGTTCATCCGTGCCATGCAGCAAGAATTGCGTGACTTGGAAAGCGAACTGAACTTCTCCTTTGTGAATACCTTGCTGGTGGAACTGAACCGCGGCAGCCCGGAGCGTGGCGCCTTGTTTGTCGAAATGGACGGCAATACCGACCGACCCGTGCCCAACGGCGAAATAGTGAACCGCTGGCGTGACCGCATGCAGGTGCCCGCTAATGTGCTCAGCGTGCGTTTCGTGCAGCCATCGCAGGGACCAGGTACATCGGGTGTGAGTGCGCGCTTACGCGGTGAAGACCTGACCGAGCTGAAAGCCGCATCCAACTGGCTGCAACGTGAATTGCGCGGCTTCGGTGGCCTGCGTGAAGTCAGTGACAGCCTGCCACTGGGCAGTGAGCAGTTGTCTTTGCAGCTCAACAGCGAGGCCTTGGCGCTCGGCATCAGTGCCCAACAGTTGAGCCTGCAGATTAATGATCTGGTCAGCGGGCGTGTGGTGCAAACCGTAGCGCAGGAAGGGCGCGACCTAACCGTCCGTGTAGCTCTGCCAGAGGCCGACGTAGCGACCTGGTTCCAACTGCAAAACTTGCCTGTGCAAGTCGCACCGGGTCAGTGGCAACCGTTGTCAGCCTTGGTCACGGTGCAATACGCCCAAGCGATTGATCGACTGAACCGTGTGAACGGTGAATTGTCAGCTGTGGTCAGTGCCCGCCTTGCCAACGGAGACATCACCTTAGGTGAAGTGAACCGCTGGCTGCAGGACGACGTGGCTGCCCGACTGCAAGCCGATTTTGATGTGGTGCTGTTGGTCGAAGGCGACCAGCGTTCGCAAGCGCAATTCCTACGCGACGTGCAGTTCGGGGCCATTTTGGGCCTGTTGCTGATCTTCGGCGCGCTGGCGTGGGTGTTCGAAAGCTGGTTATGGCCACTGGCCGTCGTGGCCGCTATTCCCTTTGGCTTGGTGGGTGCGGTGGGCGGACACTGGGTGATGGGGCTGGAGTTGTCCGTACTCAGTGTTTATGGGCTCTTTGGGTTATCGGGGATCATCATCAACAACGCCATTGTGCTGATCACCTTCTATCGAAGGTTAAGAGGGGAGGGCATGGACATCCACGAAGCGGTGGTCGAAGCCTCTGTGCAGCGTTTCCGCGCTGTATTGGTGACCTCCCTCACCACCATCGCCGGGTTGAGTTTTCTGTTGTTCGAAACGTCGTTCGACGCGCAGTTCCTCATTCCGGTGGCCGCAGGCATCGTGTTCGGCTTGGCCTTCGGTACCGTGATCATCCTGTTCTTAGTACCCGCACTGCTGACTAGCTTGGAACGCATGAAAATGCGGTTAAATCCTAAAACGTCGGGTAAAGCGGAGGTAAATAGCGGCCTTGCTCATGGCTAATACAGTCGGTATGGTACTGAACCATTGTTCCACTGAATGAGGTTCGCCATGGTCGATCTATTCTCGCGTTGGGCTCGCTCGCTGCGCGGATTATCCCCTATATTTGTCCTGCTGACGTTCGGCGGGCTGGTGGCCGCTGGCATGTCTGTACTGCCCGACCGATTCGATGACTGGCTGTATCCCGGCATTCTTGCATTATTGTGGGGTTTAACCGGTCTGTGTTTTTTGTTCTGGTTTCGGCCGCCGCCGCCATCAGCCGAGTTGCTGACCACACGCATGGGGCGCTTCAAAGTGAAAGTGAAGCGCTTTTTCATGGCTATAAAATGCTGGGCTTTTGTGTTGATTTTCGGTGGCGTGGTTTTCCTTAGCGTACGTTTCGTGATGTTGTGGCTGTAGGAGCGAAGCCCTCTGGCCGAATGTTCGCGCAGAGGGCTGCGCTCCAACGGTGCTTACGATAACTATTCGCGCCCTAGGCGAGGCGCCTACACACCCGCTTTCCAATTAGTTTATACTACGGCCAACTTGCATCCGGGAAGATGACCGTGAAACGACCATCGTTGTATCGAATACTCCTTATCGCTTCGACGCTACTGATTACAGCCTGTGCCAACCGAGCGCTGCAACCCATTGGCGTGTCACTCAGTCAGCCACGTGCCATCACTGTCGCACGTGCTTCCAATGTACAAATTCCAGTATTACCCAATAGCTATCGCGGTATTCTGCCCTGTGTCGACTGTGAAGGTCTCGACACACAGTTAGACATGCTGCCCGATGGCCGCTTTTGGCTGCATGAAACCAATTTGACCACTCATATTAGCCAGCACGACACCGGGACATGGCAGATCAACGCCAATCAACTGTGGCTGCATGGGCAGAACGCCTCGCCAACGATCTTCTACGCGCTCAATGACGGTGGCTGGCTAAAGGCAGGCCCAGACGGTCTGCCATACGATTCGCGCGGGGACTATGAATTGGCCGACATGGGTTGGCGGCCTCAAGCCAGTAATCTGCACAGCAAAGGCATGCTGAGCTACGTTTCTGACCAAGCTGTTTTTACCGACTGTCGCAGTGGAACAGAATACCCAGTGACAGACAATGGCGCATGGGATGATCTGCGTGAAGCCTATCTACGCACCAGACTTGGCCCAACGGCTGCGGTTCTAGTAGAAGGACAACTGCAATACAATTGGGAGCTTACAGACGACGGCCCGTCGCCGGTGGTGACGTTCAGTGAAGCTGTTGAATTGGCGCCCAGCAGTACTTGTGGGCGGTATGCCGAGGATGTGGTTGCCAGCAGTTGGTCTTTAGCTCAACTGGTAGGGATTTGGGACGTCGACCTCGAAAACGTAGCGCGGCCAACCATTGAAATTCAACAGTCTCGTTTTAGTGGTAACACAGGCTGCAACGCCATTGCCGGTGAAATAGAAGTAGAAGAGCAGAATGTCACCGTAGGCCCGGTGGCTTCAACACGCCGCCAGTGTGCTTCGGGTATGGAAATAGAATCCGCTTTTCTAAACGTGTTACAAGAAGTAGCATACGCCAGCAAAGAAGGTCGCCTATGGGTCTGGTACGATGTTAATATGACACGCTTGGCAGCGTTCTTAAGAAAGTAAAAAATACTAACTATATAGAAGAAAGGACCATTGGAATGACGAAGCAGTCAAACAACATTCCACAGAACAGTGAAAATCAAGGAACGCCAGTGCCTTTTTTCGCTGGCTACCCACAAGCGTACTCGGATGATGAAATATCATTAATTGATCTCGCAAAAATTCTGATTCGTAATTGGTGGGTTGTTGTTGCAGGTGTGTTTGTCTGCCTTGCCTTAGCGTGGTTCGCTGCGCCCAAAACGCCATCTTATGAGTACATTACGCTGATCGAATCTGGCGTAAACGAAAATAACGAACCAATAGAGTCCAATGCTGCGGTGGAGGCTCAATTAACGAGCGTTTTTCTACCTAGGGTTATCAGAGGTTTCTTGGCAGACAAGCCTGAGCGCGATGAATTGCAGTTTCGCGTTTCAGTAGACTCGCTGAGAGGGACAGCAATTGTTCGGCTTACCTCAACGGCCGTATTTAAAACATCAGAAGAAGTCGAAACAATCCATGAAGCTTTAGTGCAGGAAGTCTTGACTCGACAAACACAGCGTCTTGAAACCGCACGAGACAGAATCCAAACAAAAATAGAACAGTTAAATGCCACAATAAATGGCTCGGAAAATGAAGAAGCGAGATCGGCCGCTAGGTTAGAACTGGCTGCTCTAGAAGTAAGTCTTCGTAACCTTGAAGAACCAAATTTGTTGGCGCTAGCAGAGCAGAGTTTGCAGCCGGTTGGGCGCGGTCTAGTTATCTATTTAGTATTAGGCTTAATCGTTGGTGTGATGGGTGGTGTTGTCGGCGCATTCTTTTGGGAGTTCGTCATTAAAGTTCGTGAAAGCATGAAGGAAGATGCAGCGCAAAGGCAGCCTGAGTAAAGTTTATCGGTAGCGGTTCCATCATGTTTTGTTTGAGGTAGGTATGCACACCAAGGAAGAGTTTCTTAAATCGCATTGGTACCTCGTGCAGTGTAAGCCGCGCGACAGCTTTCGCGCGGCTATGCATTTACAGAATCAAGGTTACAGCACCTTTCATCCAACGCATTTGGTCCGTAAGCGTGTGGCAGGAAAGGCCAGCATCGTCACCGAGGCTCTTTTTCCCCATTATGTATTCGTTAGATTGCATGAAGACGTGAATTGGTCGGCCATTCGGTCTACACGAGGCGTCACCAAGGTCGTCAGCTTCAATGGTTGGCCCTGCAAAGTTGAAGATGCCATTTTGCATGGTCTGCGCTATCAGTGCGCGCTGTTGAACGGTGAAGTACCCGATACTCTGTATTTGCCCGGCGAAAAAGTGACCATTGTAGACGGTTGCTTTAAAGACCTGCAGGCGGTGGTTACCGCCAATAAAGGTGACGAACGCGTGGTTTTGCTGCTTAACTTGCTGAACCGTCCGCAGTTGTTAGAAATGTCGGTCGATGCAGTGGCATCTTGCGCGGAATAAGCGACAATCTAGTCATGTAGGGTGGGTATAAATACCCGTATCGTAAAGGAATAAACATGAACAAGTCGGTGAAGGTTGTCATCATTGGATTGTTGTCCAGTGTCTTAGTGTTCGTTGGCTGCAGCAGTAAGCCCGCACCCACCAACGTGCTTGACCGTACCGAACGCCCTGCCTGGGTGCTATCCCCACCGCGCAGCGCCAGCGTTGTTTACGGCGTCGGTGGTGCGCCGCTAGTACAAAACGAAGCAACCAGTTTGCAGCAAGCGCGCAATGCCGCTACCGTGGACATGCTGCAAAACCTGCAAGTACAAATTCGTTCAGACGCTCTCAGTGAAGTCAGCCAAACCAACACCGACGCCGCCGAAACACAGTTTCGTCAGTCCATCACCAGCATCGTGCCCGACATCACCATTGAAGACACCCGGCTGGAACAAACATGGGAAAGCCCACAGGGCTTCGTGTACGCGTTAGTCTCACTAGACACCGCACAAGCCGCACGCCGTCAGGCTAATCTGTACCAAGCCGACCGCGAAATACTGAACAGCCAAAACCCCGCAGCACAGGCGACCACGTGGGCACAATACCAAGTGTGGCATCGTAAAATGACCACCTTAGGTCAGATGTCGGCGCGCAACGACCTGCATCAGTTTTTAGTGCGTCGTTCGGTCGATGCCGAGTGGGCTAACCTGCAAGCACGGGTGCAGCAAGAGTTCAGCGATTTTCAATCGACGCTCAGCATGGGTTATGTCGCACAAGACAGCTTAGCGGCGCAAAGCCAGAGCGATGTCGTGCAGTTATTTGCGCAGCAAGGCATAGGCTTTCGGCCAGCGGCGAGCGCGGCTTGGACACTCACCGTCAGCATGACCAGCGAAAGCCAGGCGCAACAAAACATACACTACGAATTTGTGACTGCCGCTATGTCGCTCACCGACGAATTTGGTGTGGTGCGCTGGCAGGCCAATGAAACGCGCCGTGGCTCGGCAGGCGGCCCTGAAAGAGCCTTGCGTCAAGGCATATCCGCTGTGTTAGATGCCGTCCGCGCAGATTTCGTACGGCAGGTGTTCACACCTGCCTAGGACGAAGTTGCCCGTCATCCGCCGCATCGGCTCCCCTAAGTCTATATGCTATAGTTTGTTCAAGTTTAAAATTCGAGTGCTAGAGATGCGAATATCTGACAGCGAAAGAGCCATTATCACGACCATACTGCATAAGCACTTTGGCGCTGCCTCTCAAATTAGAGTGTTCGGATCGCGCGTGGACGACTCAGCGAAGGGCGGCGATATCGACCTGTACATCGAACCAGAATTGGAATCCGCTGAACAACTCGTAGACGCAAAACTTAATGCCTTGGTGGAGTTGCGGTTAGCTTTGGGCGAGCAGAAAATTGATCTAGTGATTAATCGCCGTGCAGGGGTTAATTTGCCCATTTATTCGGTGGCAAAAGAAACCGGATTGGTTCTGTGATTCGTGCGGCACTGTTGAACAAGGCTTTTGATCTAGCGGGCGTCCTATTGGCTAGCCTGCACAAAGCGGTATCGTTTGGACTGAAGTACGTTTAATCGAGCGGTAGATACCATCTCTCCGCACCGA
>JAGDZJ010000002.1:0-147369 GCA_049115955.1 Natronospirillum sp. | reverse complement strand
TGACAACTAGCTTGACCTATAGGGGAGGTGCATGACCTTAAAGTGATTAGAAAGGCGATTTACAATAGGATCCTGACTTGTGATGATCACGATTACCTGCTTTTCTTGAAGAAACTTTGCCAAAATGGCTTTGTGTTGGTGGAAAGCGGTAATCGACAATCTTTAATGTGTCATTACGACTTCTGGCAGAAACCGGGAGCCGACGTTGGTTTTGGCTCGGTGGAGCAGAGCTTGGCTAAAATCGGTCAACTTGGCATTTCTGATGAACTCTTCGGTGTGTTGGATTGGCAATTATCGAGAACGAAGTATGAACAGCCGGCAATGTCAGAGCTTCCGCGCGTAGCGTTGCGACTGCACGCTCGATACGCTCGTGAACAAATACTTGTTGGCTTTGGGGCGACGACTTTTGAGCATCAGCCGCCTGCAAGAGAAGGGGTGTTTGTAATCCAAGATCAGAATGTTGAGTTACTGTTTGTTACCTTGGATAAAAACGAAAAACAGTTCTCTCCGACAACGATGTATCATGACTATGCGATTAACGAACAACTGTTTCACTGGCAATCACAGAACAGCGCTCGGCCAGATAGAGGCAGAGGGAAAGACTACATTCAGCACCGTAACATAGGTAAGCGTTTGTTCTTATTTGTGCGCGAGCAATCCAAAGATGAATATGGTCGCACAATGGGCTTTGTGAACTTCGGAGAAGTCGAGTATGTCAGCCATTCGGGTTCTCAGCCTATGAATATTAAATGGAGGCTAAGAACCCCAATGCCGAGCTTTATGTGGCAACAAGCTGCGAAGCTAGCGGTTGGATAAGTATAGAAAGCGCCTAAGCAGCCACAGTAAACGCCGCCAAAATCTCTTCAGGAATCGGCTGCGCCTTAATGCCGCCTGGCTTGTCAGCGTCGGCAGCCACCCACACCCGTGTTTCGAAGCCTTCCACGGCGAGGGCTTCGCCTTTCAAGATGCGGTGGTGCACGTCAAAGCTGCTGCGACGGAATTCGGTGACGCGGCTTTCAATGACGATTTCTTCGCCGTAGCGGGACGGGATGTAGAACTTCGAGCGCGTATCCACCATCGGAATGCCAACGCTGTTGAAGCGTTGCACCATGTCGTATTTCGGGAAGCCTGCGGCGGCAAACAGGCGGCCGGTGGCGTCGTCAAAATAGGCAAAATAGCGCGGGTAAAATACGATACCAGCGGGGTCGCAGTCGCCCCATTCTACGGTGCGGGTGTGGCGATTAATAAGCATAGTGTCGTCCTCGTATATGGGTTCGTCAGTCCGCGCTAAGCACTCGTGATGAAGGGTTGGCAGAGTAGATGTCGGCCACGACAGCGGCCCGGTTTTCCAACACGGCGCGCTGGTTGATGGAGCCTTTGTCGGTAATTTCATGGGCATCCAAGCGTGGCGGTTCGTCCAGCAGTACCGCACGCTTTACGCGATTCGAGCTGCCGGTGCTGGTAGCAATCAGGTGGTGCAGAATGTCTTTAAACCGGGCTTCCACGGCAGGGTGGCTGTGTATGTCGGCTGGGCTGGCGTCCGGCCCTAAACCTGCTACCGCACGACACTGTTCCAAGTCGGTAAACACCAACATGGACACAAACGGTTTGTCCAGTCCAGCGATGACGGCATCTTTGAGCAGCGGTGCACCCGCTTCGATCACTTTGGCACGCAATGGCCCTACGCTAACCCAGGTGCCGGTGTCGAGTTTGAAGTCTTCCGAAATTCGCCCATCAAAACGCATGCCGCGCTGCGGGTTAGCGGGGTCGATAAACTTACCGGCGTCGCCCAAACAGTAAAACCCTTCTTCATCAAAGCTTTTGGCGGTGACATCGGGCTGTCGCCAATAACCGGGCATGACGTTGGGACCGCGCACACGCAATTCGGTTTTGCCGCCGTTCGGTACGAGCTTGATTTCGACACCGAAGGCAGGGGTTCCGATCACGCCGGATTGTGATTCCTCAAGGGAGGCAAACATCGCTGAGGGTGCGGTTTCCGTCGCGCCCAGTCCGGTTAACATGCCGATTTTGTGGCCGACGGTTTTGATCGCCAGGGCGTCCAGTCGGTCCCAAACGTGTTGCGACAGGCTCGCCCCGGCAAAAAACATCAGGTTCAGGTCACGGAAGAAGCGCTCGCGCAGAGCATCATCGCGCTCAAAATGCTCGACCAGCAGTTCAAAGCCTTTGGGTACGTTGAAGTAGACCGTGGGTGAAATCTCTTGCAGGTTCTTGAGCGTGATATCGATCTGGCCCGGCACCGGTTTGCCATCGTCGATGTACAGCGAACCACCGTTATACAGCACAATGCCAACGTTATGGTTGCCACCAAAGGTATGGTTCCACGGTAGCCAGTCGATCAATACAGGTGGTTGGGTGCGATGGAAGGTCATCAAGCTGACCAGCATTTCCTGATTCGAGCACAGCATGCGGTTAGTGTTGATCACCCCTTTCGGCATACCGGTTGAGCCTGAAGTGAACAGGAATTTGGCGATGGTGTCGGCCGTGACGGCCTGATGCGCACGGTCCACTGCATCGGTAACGGGGGTCTCTAACAGTTCGGCAAAGGTCGTGGCCTCGCCGTTGTAGCCTGCGGTATCGACGGCCACGCAGGTTGCATTCTCTGGCTTGATGATGTTCAAGGCGGCGGCAAAACTGGCCGCTGAATCAACCATCAACAAGCCGGGGGTTAACAACTCACAAATGTATTTGGCTTTGCCGAAATCGGTACTGACCAAGCAATAAGCCGGTGATATGGGTGCATAGGGTACGCCCACATACATGGCGGCAAAGGCCAGTAACAGGTGCTCGATGCTGTTGCCGGACAGGATGACCACGGGGCGTTCGGGCGACAGATTGCGGTCGAGCAAAGCCTGCCCCAGCGCGCGCACTTTTTGTCGGGCTTCGGCGTAGGTCACTTTTTGCCATTCACCGGCGGCATCACGGCGCGCTACCAGTACTTGGTCGGGGGTGCGTTCGGCCCATTCGTCCAGGCGCTGCATCAGGGTGTCGGGGTAGGCAGCCAGTGGCTCGCGGTTGCGCAGCAGTTGTGTGCCGTCGGGACGGTCGATCAGTTCTACCGTGCCGATGCCAATGTCGATGTCTTTGTAGCTCATGGTCATGCTAAGCCTGTATTGTCATTATTGTTGAAAGTCGTAGTCCACAAGTCCCACATCCGCTTGCTGTATGCGGGCCAGATGTAGGTGTAATTCGGGTAGCCAATGGGCGTGGTAGAAGTCGCGCAGGGCAGTAACGTTCTGCCGATAGCTCGCGTCAACCGATACTTCCTGAGCTTTGTCGGCGGCTTGGCAGAGTTGCCATGCTCCGGCAAGAATGCCGGTCGCTTCCAGCAGCGGCACGGCTGCGGCATGCAGATAAGTAAGTGCTTGGTGATCCAGTAAACGGCCGCTGGTGTCGCGCAGCGCTTGCACAAAGGGCACTAATCGCGGCTGTTCGGCCACGCGGTCGAGCCAGCGGTGGAACATTGCGCCGTTGTCCTTACGGATTTTTCGAAACAACAAGTCCTGCGCTTGAATGCCCGTGGTGCCTTCATAGATGGTGGAAATCTTCAGGTCGCGGTAAAACTGCGCCACGCCGGTTTCTTCCACAAAGCCCATGCCGCCAAATATTTGGATGGCATCGGCGGTTAAGCGGTTGGCGTATTCGGTCGACCAGGCTTTGTACACCGGGGTCAGCAATTCCAACTCGGCCTGCGCCATGGCCTGTTCGGCGTGCCCGTTTTGCTGCGCTTGGTCGACCCGGAAGCCCACGTAGTAACCTAATAAACGTGACGCCATGATCTGGCTGCGCATGCGCAACAACAGGCGGCGAATGTCGGGGTGATGGATCAGTGCAGTGGGACTTTCTCCGGTCAGTGGGTGCTTACCCTGCCGCCGTTCTTGCGCCCAACCGAGGGCGGCCTGATAAGCTCGTTCGGCAATGGCCGTGCCCTGCAAGCCGACGCTCAAGCGCGCTTCGTTCATCATCACAAACATGATGCGCAGGCCTTGGTTGGCCGCGCCGACGAGTTCACCCCAAGCATCGTTAAATTCGAGGCTGCATGTTGGGCTGCCGTGCAAACCCATTTTGTGTTCGATACCGGTGCAGTGCACACCATTGGGTTGACCGTCGCGGTGGCTGGGCACGGCGAATAAGGATATCCCCTGGCTGCCTGTGGGGGCATTGGGCAGGCGCGCCAGCACCAAATGTATGATGCGCTCAGCCATGTCGTGCTGGCCGTAGGTAATAAAGAGTTTGTTGCCGCTCAGGCGGTAACCACCATCAGAGTCCGGGATGGCACGGGTGGTCAGCAAGCCGAGGTCAGAGCCGGCACCGGGTTCCGTTAAGGCCATGGTGGCGGTCCAGTCACCGCTGGCTAATAGTGGGCCGTAGCGGTTGATCAGGGCGTCATCGCCGCTGGCGAGCAACGCTTCTACCGCGCCTTCGGTAAGTGGCTGAATCATACTGAAGGCCAGGTTCGCACTCTGCCAGCATTCCGCTACGGGCATGGCCAGCACTTTAGGCAGCGCTTGGCCGCCCAACGATTCAGGCAGACACAGGCCGGTCCATCCCGCGCTCCGAAACTGTGCGTAAGCTTCGGACCAACCCTTAGGCGTGGTGACCTGTCCGTCTTGCCATGTACAGCCTTCGCTATCCCCTACGGCGTTTAACGGTGCCAGCACCTGCTCGGCAAAGCGGCCCGCTTCGTCGACAATCGCTTGCATCAAGTCCGCATCCAGCTCGGCGCAACGCTCGACCTGAGTCAGTGCGTGGGCACCGATGTGGTGTTGCAGGATGAACGCGATGTCAGCGCGCGGGGCGCGGTATTCCAGCATGCGAGTGCACTCCGATCAGCGTGGTGCCATGCGCAAGGCTCCGTCAAGACGGATCACCTCACCATTGAGCATGGGGTTTTCGATGATGTGGCAGGCCAGCCGAGCGAATTCGTCGGGTTCACCCAAGCGCGCCGGGAAGGGCACGGATTCGCCGAGCGACTGCTGCACTTCCTCGGGCAAGGCGTCCATCATCGGGGTTTTGAATAAGCCCGGCGCTATGGTCATCACGCGAATACCAAAGTCCGCCAGTTCACGGGCGATGGGCAAGGTCATGCTGACAATGCCGCCTTTCGAGGCCGCATACGCCGCTTGCCCGATTTGTCCATCGTACGCCGCGATTGAGGCGGTATTGATGATCACGCCCTGTTCGCGTTCGTCATTCACAGCGTTGTGCTGCATGGCGTCGGCGGCGAGGCGGATCATGTTAAATGTGCCGATCAGGTTCACACCGATCATGCGTTGAAAGCGTTCGAGTTCGTGCACGCCTTTGCGACCCAGAATTCGTGCCGCGCCAGGAATGCCTGCGCAGTTGATCAACCCATTGAGTTGCCCGCCCCAACTGACCGCTGTGTCAATGGCTGCTTGGGCTTGCTCGGTGTTGGTGATGTCGGTAGATACAAACCGAGCGCGTTCGCCCTGATCTGAGGAAAGGGCGGTGGCAATGGCTTGGCCACGTTCGACGTTCACATCAGCCATCAGCACGCGCGCGCCTTGCTGTACCAAGCGCCGGGTAACGCCTTCACCTAAGCCAGAGCTGGCGCCGGTGACCAAAAAAGTAGCGTCTTGAATGTTCATGTCGTGCCCTCTTAGCCTGCGTTTTCGAGCAGTACGGCAATGCCCTGACCGCCGCCTGCGCACGCGGTGGAAATACCGAATTGTTGTTGTTCACGTTGCAACTGGCGGCCCAAGGTATGGGTTAACCGAATGCCGGATACGGCCAAGGGGTGGCCCATGGCGGTCGAGCCGCCTTGGCGGTTCAGGCGTTCACGGTCGAGGCCCAGTTCACGTTCTACCGCGATGCATTGCGCGGCAAAGGCTTCGTTCAGTTCAAACCGTGCAATGTCGTTCAGCGCCATGCCTTGCTGTTTCAACAGGGCGCGAATGGCCGGAGCCGGGCCAATGCCCATGATTTCGGGCGGTACGCCGACCACGGAACCGGCGACAATGCGTGCCAGTGGCTTCAAACCATGGGCGCGCACATAGTCACCGTGGGCGACCAATACCGCGCCACCGCCATCGACTACGCCGGACGAATTGCCGCCGGTTTGCACGCCACCAAACGCAGGGCGCAGACGACTCAAAACCTCCAGCGGGCTGGGGCGAATGTGTCCATCGCGGGTGAACTCGGTCGCGCGGTCAGCGAGCTTAAGGCCACGATTGGCGTAGCCGTCCAGGGTCCATTCGGCGTTGTGTACCGGCACGACTTCGTCGTCGTAATAGCCTTCATCCCAAGCCCGGATCGCTTCGGCGAAACTGCGCGCGGCGAATTCATCGGCTTCTTGTCGGCTGACGTTGTATTGCTGCGCCAGGTTTTCTGCCGTCTGCCCCATGTTAATGCCGGGGGCCGGGTCGATCAGGGCCTCCCACAGAAAGTCCTTAAATTCCACTTGGCCCATACGGAAGCCGGCACGGTGGGTGTAGGACGCCACCGGGTTGCGTGACATGGATTCACCGGCAGCGCACAACACGACCTTGGCTTTACCCAAGGTAATCTGATCGGCGGCGGTCAAAATGGCCTCAAAACCGGTGCCGCACAGGCGGTGTACCAGTAATGCAGGGCGCGACTGCGGCACACCGGAATACAAACCGATGTGACGGGGCAGCATGTAAGCATCGAAACTGGCTTGCGCCACACTGCCTGCGACAATGGCGTCGACGTCGGCAGCGGGAATGCCCGTCGCATCAAACAGTGCACGCGCGGCGTAGATACCCAAATCGGTGGGCGATACATCGCGCAATACGCCGCTCAGATCGGCAAAGGGCGTGCGGCGGCCATCGACCAACCAAATGTCATCGTACTGGCCTACTTGGGCGTGTTGTTCAGCGTCGGCAAAACGATTCATGATTTCTTCCTATTCAAAAATTCACCTATGCGGGCCTGCACTTCAGGACTGGTCTGCGTCATACCCGCCACCAGAGATTCAGTATAGAGGCCGTCGTCACCGCTCATGTATTCCAAACGACCCAGTGCGGTCACCATGGCCCAATTCGACAGTGGGGTGTTTTGCGCGATGGTCTTTGCCAGTTCGAGTGCCTTGGTTTCGGCTTCACCTGCGGGAACAAGGTAGTGGGCGAGGGCCAGACGTTCGCCTTCTTCGGCTGATAGCGTGCGGCCTGTGAGCATCATATCCGCCATGCGTGCTGAGCCGATGAGGCGGGCAATGCGCACCGAGCCACCACCACCGACAAAAATGCCGTGACGACCTTCGGGCAACCGGAAATAGGTATTGGGTTCGGCAACACGCACATGCGTACTGGCCGCCAGCTCTAAACCGCCGCCAATCACTGCGCCTTTTAGGGCCGCGACGACAGGTAGGCCGCAGTTCTGAATTTTGCCGAACACGCGATGCCACATACGGGAGTGTTGCACCACGCCATAGGGGTCGCGCGCTTGATGCTCGGCGAGATCGAGCCCGGCGCAAAAGTTGTCGCCGTTTCCACTCAGCACCACCACACGAGCGCTTTCAGGCATTTGATCGAACAGTTTTTCGAGATCCAGCAACAGCTGGTCGTTGATGGCATTGTGCTTGGCCGGGCGGTTAAGCCGAATATGTGCAATGCCATCCTGCTCTTGGTAGGTAACTAAGCTAGAATCAGTCATGAGGGGGCCTGTCTTTTTTCATTAAATGCTTCAGATAGGTTTAGCATACGGAATATTGTTGTAATATCAAACAATTTAAACTATAAACATAAAAGTCGTCGAAAAAGCACGCGCAAGGAAACAGTTAAATAAAATAACTGTTGTAAGACAAAACAATGTGTGCATGATGATGCAGGTGGGGCAACGATCCCCAACGCTGTCGAACAATAAATCTAAGAATGAGGACAATACGATGTTTAAACGCACCTTTAATAAGGGGCTGGCAATGAGCTTGCTGGCCGGGGCAACCGCTCTGGTCGTGCTGAGCCACAGTGCTGCTGCCCAGCAACTTCGCCTGACACCGGGAACGCCTCCTGCTCATCCTGGTCACACTCCGTTGTTCACCGTCTTCCAAGAACAACTGCCGCTGTTGACCGACGGTCGACTGACCGGACGCATTTTGGGTACGGAAGTGGCTGGTTTGGCCAGCATGCGCACAGCTATCCGTTCAGGCTTATCGGACGCAGGTATGTTCTTGCCCGCGTACTTCCCGTCTGACTTACCCAACATCAATTTGGTAGGCGACCTGTCGTTCATGGGCACAAATTCGCAAGCCATGGGCGCGGCCATGACCGAATACATTGTGAACTGTGCTGACTGCCAGGATGAACTGAAACGGCTGGGCGTTGTATACACCACGTCGCACGCGTCAGATTCTTATCAGATCCTGACCACTAAGCCGATTCGCAACGCCGAAGATTTACGCGGTTTGCGTCTGCGTGTCGGTGGCCCGCACTACGCTCGTTGGGCGGAAGCCATGGGCGCTGTTGGTGCTAACGTGTCCGTTGGTGAAACCTTCGAAGCCATTTCACAAGGTGTGCTAGACGGTACCATTGCCTCTACAGCGGATATGATTTCTTTCCGTTTGGACGATGTTGTTACGCACGTCAGTACGCTGCGTTTGGGTACTTACCATTCGACCATTTCACACGCTATTGGTAACAATACGTGGGCTCGCTTGTCGGCTGATGATCGCCGCGCCATCGCCGAGGCATCTGCCTTAGCCAGTGCGATGTCTACTCAGCGTTGGGCGCATGAAATGGCGTCTGCCGCCGAAGCTGGTGCACGTACTAAGGGTGTCGAATTTATTGAGCCTAGCGCTGCCTTGGTGGCCGCGTCAGAAGCGTTCAAGGCACAAGACTTGGCGAGCATTGAAGGTCGAGCCGAAGGGCGTGATGGACTGACCAATGTAGCGGCGAAAATGGCAGAATTCGAACGCTTGGTAGACAAGTGGACGGCCATTGCGGAGTCGGTCGATAATGATCCAGAAATGATGGCCGAGCGCATCAATCGCGAAGTCTGGGCAAACGTCGACTTCACTCGTTACGGCTTATAGCGCGTTGGGCGAGCCTGATTGATTCAGGCTCGCCCCTTTTTTGGCTCCTTGAATACGAGGTGAGCATGAACACCTTATTGCGTTTGTCCGATCGGCTCACCATGGTGTTGGCCTTGCTCGGTACATTGGGCATTGTTGCTATGATGTTGCACGTAACGTTGGACGTTTTACTGCGCTCGACAATGGATGTATCCATGCCTGCCACGCTGGAATTGGTAACACGCTACTACATGGTGTTGCTGGCTTTGTTGCCCCTAGGCTGGGTTGAACGTCAACGCCAGATGATCTCGGTTGAACTCTTCACCGATATGCTTGGTACAGGTGCCCGCCGGTGGAACGACGGCTTGGTGACTGTCTTGTCGATTGGTATTTATGTCGTGTTCGCTATTGCGACGTGGGAAAAAGCCGTCGAACAATATGACATCGGTGCTTATGTGATGTCATTGGATACTCGAATCCCCGTGTGGCCATCCTATTTCGTGCTGCCGGTCTCTTTTGCATTAGCCGCCTACGTATGTCTGATGAGTGGTGTGCAGTCCATGTTGCCGCTTCCTGAAACAGCGGCGAATTGAGGTTTTATCATGGCGGTTGAAGTTGGCTTTTATGGCCTAGTGATTTTATTGCTGTTGTTGGCGTTGCGCGTGCCGGTGGCACTGGCGCTGATGGCGGTGTCCTTGGGTGGCGTAACCTACATGCTCGACTGGAGCATTGCCTTCAGTCTGTTGGCGTCGACACCTTATGAATTTGTGGCTAAGTGGACGCTCAGTGCCGTACCCATGTTCTTGCTGATGGGGTTCGTGAGCTTCCATACCGGCCTGACGGCAGGTTTGTTCAATGCCGCCAAAGTAGTGTTTCGCTGGCTCCCCGGTGGCTTGGCCATTTCCAGTATTTTTGCCAGTTCCGGCTTTGCCGCTGTCAGCGGTTCCAGCGTGGCGTGTGCCGCCGCCATGGGGCGCATTGCCATTCCTGAAATGGTGCGCAGCGGTTACAAACCCAGCTTTGCCTGCGGCACTATTGCGGCGGGTGGCACCATAGGCGCGTTGATTCCGCCCAGTATTTTGATGATCGTTTACGGAGTATTCGCGCAGGTTTCCATTACGCAAGTGTTCTTGGGTGGTATCTCCATCGGTTTGCTGACCGCGTTGAGCTACGCTGTGATCATCTTGCTGGTCAGTTGGTTCCGACCCGACATTGCGCCGCGCCGGTCCGAACACAGTGATGGCTACACCGCCCGCCAGGCGATGCTAGAGATTTGGCCTATATTAGTGTTGGGCGTGTTGGTGTTTGGCGGCATGTTCAGTGGCGTTTTTACTGCTACCGAGGCGGGTGCCGTGGGTGCTGCGGGTGCAGTGATCATCTCTTTGGTGACCGGTAAGCTCAGTTGGCCGATCCTGAAAACCTCATTGCTCGAGACCTTGGTGACCACCAGTGGTTTATTGATCATTGGTGTTGGGGCGTCGATGTTCACCGTGTTCCTGAGCCTGAGTGGCATGGCTGGCTATATCTCGCAAGCGGTATCAGGGTGGGATCCAACCTACCTACAACTGATGCTGGTGGTGGTGTTAATTTACCTGTTTCTAGGCCTGTTTATGGAGCCGTTTGGCGCCATGCTGGTGACGCTGCCCATCTTCTTGCCGGTATTTGAGCTGTACGACGTTAGCCTGATATGGTTTGGCGTGTTGCTGGTGAAGCTGCTGGAAATTGGCATGATCACACCGCCTGTGGGGATGAACATTTTCGTTATTCGCGGCGTTGCCAGTCAGTACGCGTCATTGGTCGATATCTTTAAAGGTGTGGCGATATTTTTGATTGCCGACTTGTTAGTAGTGGCGTTGGTGATCTTCTATCCCGAGATCGTGATGTTGCTGGTCAGTAGCTAAGGTGTTGCTATGGCTACGGGCCAGAGCCACCAAGTACCGAATTGGGGGGCAGGGTGTTATGATGCCCCGCGAACGCTGCGCACGTTGAACCATAGGAAGAGTCAGGAAACCGGATGACACAGAGCAACACACAGAACAATTCACAGAGCCATTCACAGAATAGCAACGACATTGATTACTCCATGCTGAATTCGTTAGTGGGGTATCGCTTACGTCGGGCGCAGATCGCCTATTTTGAGAATTTCAACGCCACCTGCACTGAGCAGGGCGTAACGCCGGGGCTGTTCGGTATATTGGCGATTGTGTTGAACAATCCTGGGCTGACGCAAACTGCGGTCGCGCAAGCCATTCATACCGACCGTTCGGCCATGGTCGCGGCGGTGGATAAGCTGGAAAACTTGGGTTTGATGGAGCGTCGGCCGTCCGAAAACGATCGGCGCTCTTACGCGCTGTATTTAACGAGCGAAGGCGAGCGGTTCACCAAGTCGTTACATCAAAAAGTGTTGGCGCATGAGTCGCATTTTGAGCAGGTAATGAAGCCCGGCGAGAAAGAGCAAATGCTGGACTGGTTGATGCGCGTTATCGATTTAGACAGTTGAGAGGTAACCCAACCTAAAACCCCGCCACATAGCTGCGAATACCATTCAACAACATCTGCACCGAAATCGAGATCAAGATCATCCCCATCAAGCGTTCCACGGCTTTCAAACCGCGCGCGCCCAGAATCTTGTAGAAGAAGTTCGACGACATCAGAATCACCGCCGTGGCACCCCAAGCGATACCCAGCGCAATGACCCAATCAGCGCTGCGGTCAGGCCCAGTTTCCGCCAGCAACACTAGCGTCGCGATCAGCGACGGCCCAGCAATTAAGGGTACGGCTAAGGGGACGATTAAGGGCTCGCCATCGCTTTCATCATTGCCCATCACGCCCCCGCGCGACGGAAAGATCATGCGAATGGCGATGATCATCAACACCAAGCCACCGCCAATCGACACCGCTTCGCGCGTCAAACCCAGCACGCTGAGAATGGAAGAGCCAGCGAACAGGAACAGCAGCATGATGGCCAGAGCAATGACCAGCTCGCGAGCTAGAATCCAATAGCGCCGTTTGGCGTCTATCTTAGCCAAAATCGATAAGAAAATGGGAATATTACCCAGCGGGTCCATGATCAAAAACAAGGTAACTGCAACAGCGAAGGTTTCCATTGGGGCGTCCTTAGTGGTGTCATGGTGAGACTAGCGGGCTAGGACGGTTTGGGCAAGGATAGGCTTGCTGTAAGTGGGCTCTCGGGGTTCCTAATCTTTTGTCGTTTGCGAGCTACCGCAGGGCGTAGGGTGTTTGCCTCAAGGCGCGACCTCCCGGCCTGCCGTGGAGCGCCGGAGGCAAACCCCGAAAGCCCTGCTTTGCTAGTGTTCAGTACCGAAAATGGCGAGTTTGCTATAAAAGAAGCGCTAGAATGAGGGCATGACTAAGATTAACTCGATAGAGCTACATGCAATACAGGACTGGCAACGCGCTCGACTGGCGCGTGATGCCCGGTTCGACGGCTTGTTCTTTGTTGCGGTAAAAACCACGGGCATTTTTTGTCGACCCATTTGCCCGGCCGTGCCGCCGAAAGAACAAAACGTCGAGTACTTCACCCATGCTGTACAGGCCTATGGCGCGGGTTATCGCCCCTGTTTGCGTTGTCGGCCCGACAGCGCGCCGGGTTCCTGTGCCTGGCGCGGTACGGATACGACATTTCAACGCGCATTAATGCTGATTGATGCCGGTGCTTTGCAGAACGGCGATATTCCCGTATTGGCGGCGCGCCTTGGCATCAGCGACCGCTATTTGCGTCGTTTGTTTCAAACTCGCCTCGGCCTATCTCCCAAAGCCTATAGCCTGTTCGGGCAGGTCATGTTCGCTAAAAAACTGCTGCATGAAACGGCACTGCCGATGCTGGACGTTGCCGCCGCTGCGGGCTTTCAAAGCTTGCGACGCTTCAACGACGCCTGCCAGAAGAATCTAAAAATGACCCCTAGCGCCATTCGACGCCAAGGCGAGCCGTCGTCTGACGTGCGGCTAACCCTAGCGTATCGACCGCCACTCAACTGGCAACACATGCTGGCCTTCTGGCGTGCTCGCGCCATAGACGGGTTGGAATGGGTAACAGACAGCAGTTATGGCCGGACGTTTACCCTGCCTGCGACCGCGCATACCGTAGAGGCCAAGGGCTGGTTTGAGGTAAGCCCTGTTGAGGGGCAAGCCTGCTTATCTTTGCGTATCGAGGTCGACCCGCCGCACGCCTTGCGCACCGTGGTACAGCGAGTGCGGCTGATATTGGATCTCGACGCCGACGTAGCGGTGATTGAACACCATTTGCAACAAGCGACGGACACCGCCGATTGGCTCACGCCGGGGCTGCGAATTCCCGGAATTTGGTCGCCGTTTGAAGCGGGTATTCGAGCCATATTAGGCCAACAAGTGAGTGTGGCGGCAGCTCGTACGCACGTAACACGTCTCGTAGAGGCTTTAGGTGAACCACTATCAAACGTCAACATACAGCAACGCTATTTCCCCACGCCCGAAGCCATCGCTACCGACTCGCTCGACATGCTGAAAATGCCCATCGCACGGCGTGAAACAGTGCGTCGTTTTGCAACGTGGTACATGGAGCACGGCCATATGAGCGATGTTGAAGACTGGCTGACACTGAAAGGCATCGGCCGCTGGACGGTCGACTATGTACGTATGCGCGCCCTCGGCGAGCCCGATGTTTGGCTGGGCACCGACCTCGGCGTTAAGAAAGCGCTGGAACACTGGAGTAAGGGCTCGGAAGAGCCCTTTGACGCAGACCAACTAGCCCCGTGGCGCAGTTATGCGACCTTTCATCTGTGGAGCAAACTATAAATGACGGATTTAACCTATACTCGCATGCCCACACCGGTTGGCGACTTACTCATCAGCACCGACGGTCAGGGCATCCGACATATCCTGTTCGATGACGGCGCAGCGGCTGAAAAGCTGCAGCAGCGCGCAAAACAAGGCGCCCACCCGATTCTGCAACAGGCAGAAACCCAACTGGCCGAATACTTCGCTGGCACACGGAATGCCTTTGACCTGCCATTAAGCGCCGTAGGTACCGCCTTTCAGCAGCGCGTCTGGAATGCCCTAAGCACCATCCCGTTTGGTCAAACTTGGGACTACGCCCAGCTCGCCCACGCCATCGGCCAACCTACAGCTGCACGCGCCGTCGGCATGGCGAATGGCCGCAACCCGCTGAGCATTGTAGTGCCGTGCCATCGTGTGATTGGCAAAAACGGTACCCTGACCGGATATGCCGGTGGGTTGAGCAGGAAAGAGTGGTTGCTTAAACACGAAGGTGCGTTGTTCGCGATCTAGTCTATTCTCGCACAGAGGGCAGGCAGCTAAGGCGCTGCCGTTACCTCATCCACCAAATACAAGATTGATTGATACTCCAAACCCGAGTGCTCGCTCAAGCCAATCTCACAAGTGCGGCTATTAGAAAACCCGCGTGTGCAGTCTTTCACTTCATGTTTTAAATCTTGTAATGCCGAGGTGTTAAGCTCGGGCGTGCTGAAACCTTTGTCGCCCGCGAAGCCGCAGCAGGTGATGGAGGCGGGTATCACGACGTCGTCTGCACAGACTTGGGCAAGGGCGACCATGTCGTCGGTGAGTCCCATGCGAGTAGCCGAGCAGGTGATGTGCAGGGCAATGCGTTCGTTCTTGCGTGTGATGTTCAGGCGCGGCAAGGCGTGTGTGCGCACAAAGGCGACAGGTTCGAGAATGTTCAGTTCGCTGCCCTGGGCGGCTTCACTCAAAAACTGGGTGCAGGGGCTGGTGTCACACACAATGGGGTAACGGCCGTTGTCGCTGGCTTTTTTCAGCTCATCCAGCAGCTCGTTGCGTTTTTGTGTGGCGGCGTCAAACAAGCCTTTGGAGTTGAACGGCATGCCGCAACACAGCCCGTCTACGCCGTTTGGAATAATGACGTTGAAACCGGCTTTGTGCAGCAGGTCGAGCATGACATCGGGCACGCTGCGCACGTCGGCGGCGCTGAGTGACGAACCCAAACTGCGAGTGACACAGGCGGGCAGGTAAACCACGCTGTCGGTAGCATCGGGGGTGGATATGTTTGCCGTGCTGTGGCGGGTGATGCGTTCATGCGTGGCACTGCCGACAGCGCGCGGCATACTGGGCGACCAATGCGCGACCATGCCGCCACTGAGTGGTTTGGCTACCCGCGTCAGAACTTGCATAGCGGGTGTGCCCAACACGGACTGTATCAAGTGCGCGCTGCGTAACCCGACTCTCACGGCACGTGTGGTACCAGCGAAATGCAGGGCAAGCTGCTTGCCAATGGTTTTCGGCATGCGGCCTTGCTGCTCTGCACGCAGGTGGCGCACTAACTCGCCGGTGTTGATGCCGACCGGACACTGTGTAGCACACAAGCCATCGCCCGCGCAGGTGTCTAGTCCGGCGTAAGCGAATTCTTCGCGCAGCGTGCGCAAGCGTTCTGGCTGGTTGCCGGTGTTGGCTAGGCGCTGAATTTCGCGCCACAGAACAATGCGTTGGCGCGGGGTAAGGGTGAGACGACGCGACGGGCAAACAGATTCACAAAAGCCGCATTCGATGCACTTATCCACCAAGTCGTGCGCGGGCGGTAGCGGTTTGAGGTTTTCGACGTGCAGCTTGGGGTTATCGGACAGGATCACGTCGGGGTTCAGCAAATTCAGCGGGTCGAAGGCGTGTTTGATGGCTTTCATTAGGCCGTAGGCTTCCGATCCCCACTCGAGTTCCACAAAGGGTGCCATGTTGCGGCCCGTGCCGTGTTCGGCCTTCAACGAACCACCGTATTCGACTGCCACCAGTTGCGCCACATCGGCCATAAAGGCTTCGTAACGCTGCACTTCGGCGGGGTCGTCGAAGCCTTGGGTGAACACAAAATGCAGGTTGCCTTCGAGCGCGTGCCCAAACAGGATGGCTTCGTCGTAACGGTATTGGCGCAGCAGCGCTTGCAGAGCCAGCACGCCGTCGGCTAGGCGCTCGATCGGGAAGGCGACGTCTTCAATGATCACGGTGGTGCCAATTACCCGCTCGGCACCGACGGCGGGAAACGTGCCTTTGCGTACTTTCCAATACAGGTCGTAGGTTTTACGCTCGCTGGTGAATGTTGTGGGCTGCAGAACGGGAATGCGCGCAATGGCGGCGAGCACCTGTTGCACGTTGGCAGCCAGTGCATCGGGGTCGGTGCCGCGTACGTCGATCAACAGAGCGGTTGCGCCGTCGGGCAGTTCGCGCAGTTCAGCGGGCATGCCGGGCATGGTTTCGACCGAGCGCAACGCCGCGCGGTCGAGCAATTCCACAGCAGAAACCGGCGTGGGCTTCAGCGCCATGGTGGCTTCACATGCGGTTTGGATATTGGCGAAATACACCAAAGCGGCGGCTTTGTGGGCCGGGTCAGGCACGGTGTGGTAGGTGATGTGGCTGATAAATCCCAGAGTGCCTTCGGAGCCGATCATCAGGTGTTTAAGAATGTCGATGGGGTCGCTGAAGTCGACCAAGGCGTTCAAACTGTAGCCGGTGGTGTTTTTTAACCGGTATTTGTGTCGAATGCGCTCGGCCAATTCGGTACTGGCGCGGGTTTGTTCGCCCAGCTCGGTGAGCCGCTGCAATAGGTCGGCATGACTGGCTCGAAAGGCGCTGATGGAATGCGGGTCGGCGGTGTCGAGGCGGGTGCCATCGGCGAAAATCACGCACAGGTCGCGCACTGTGTGGTAACTGTTTTGCGCCGTGCCGCAGCACATGCCTGAGGCGTTGTTGGCGGCGATGCCACCGATCATGCAACTGTTGATGGACGCTGGATCAGGGCCGATCTTGCGCCCAAACGGTGCCAGCACTGCGTTAGCACGTGCGCCGATCACACCCGGTTGCAGGCGAATGGACGCGCCGTCATCCAATAGCGCATGACCGTTCCAGCCATTGCCGAGTTGAATGAGTACGGAGTCGGTGACGGCTTGGCCGGACAGCGAGGTACCCGCCGCCCGAAACGTGACAGGCAAGCCGTGGCGGCGGCAGGCGTTCAGCACCAAGACGACTTCGGCATCGCTTTCTACGCGGACCACGAGTTGCGGAATGAGGCGGTAGAAACTGGCATCCGTACCATAAGCCAGCGTGCGCAGTGCATCGCTGATCAGCCGGTCAGCGGGTATCAGTGGCCGCAAGTCATTCAGTAACTGTTGGTAAGCCGATTTCAATGTCATGCATCCTCTTGGTTCATCTAGTGAGTCCGGGCTTTCGGGGTATGTCTTCGGCGCTCCACGGCAGGCCGGGAGTCACGCCTTAAGACATACACCCTACGCCCTTTACCACTCAGCTATGCCAGACTAATTTGGCAAGTGGGGTGATCTGAGTGCATTTATCGGATCAAATTCCTTAACTTGTACTTTCTTCAATTGCCGACACGGTAAAGCATGTGCGCAGGGCGTGTGCCTAAAAGTGCGACTCCCGGCCTGCCGTGGAGCACTGTAGGCACACCCCGAGAGCACATGCTGGTGGTATGCCAATTAGCTCCGAATGAGGACCAGCAACCGCGCTGGGCCATGCACTCCGTATGCTAGGGTTTGCTCGATGTCGGCGGTTTTGGATGGGCCGGAGATCAATAAGGCATTGGTTGGCAAACCGGCCTGCCACTGTGGGCTGCGCAAAATATCCAAGAACGTGGAATGCAACTGTTCGGCATCCAGCACGGCGATGTGGATGGGCGGCACCAAACTCATCAGTCGGGGCTCTTGTGGTGTTGGCCACAGAATCAGACTGCCGGTTTCGGCAATGCCACCCAGTGTTGAGGTGATGGATGCATCAACGTTGTTAAACAGTTCTGGTTGCCACGCCTCTATGGGCTGGTCGTAGCTGAACAGTTTTGGGCCATCGCTCGGCCAATCAGCACGCAACTCGTCGCCCAATGGCGTGCCCACGGGTGCGAGCAGATTGCCGATGCCGACCTCGCTCAGCCAGTCGTTCAGCGTCGCCAGCCAATCGGTTTTGGCCGTACGGCGCACTTCGCCGTGCACGGATTCAATCATCCGTTGAAACAGCTCGACCCGTTCATCGGCGTTCCATTGGCGGCGTTCGAGCACGGCAAAATCGGGGCGTTCAACGGGCTGCGTCGGTGTGGCTTGGCGCAGGCGTTCGAGTATGGCGTTGCGTGCTGTCATTGTTGACTCCCTTGTTTAGTTGCTTGCTGATGCGCGGCGACCCGCTCATGCAGATTCTTTGCCGCCAGCTTGGGCGCGGTGCGGTAACGCGTCCAGCCGCCGATTCGTCGGGGCTGCAAGGCGCGGAACCGATTGCCCAAACCAATGGCGATGCGATACAGGGTGGGGCGAGCGTGCAGCCATGCCCAAGCCGACCAGATCAGCGCTTCTGTTCTGCGTCGTTTAGCGCCATGCCCCGCGACCACGCCGGGGTGCAGGCGGTCGCCGTCCACCGCTTCACGCCGTAAACGCACCAGCAGTTGCGGAATGGGAATTTTCACCGGGCAGACTTCACCGCACGCACCGCATAGGGTCGAGGCGCTGGGCAGGTCTTGCGTGGCGGCCAAGCCCTGCAAATGTGGCATGACTATTTTGCCGATCGGCTCAGGGTAGGTCGTGCCGTAAGCGTGGCCGCCGACGCGCGTATACACCGGGCAGTGGTTCATGCACGCGCCGCAGCGAATGCATTGCAGGGTTTGGCGCAGTTCGGGGTCTTGGTACATGCGCGAGCGGCCGTTATCGACCAGCACCAAATGCACCGCTTGCGGGCCGTCGCGCTCGTCTAGCTTACGCGGGCTGGTGATCATGTTGAAATAGGTGGTGATGTGCTGGCCGGTGGCCGAGCGGGTCAGTAACGCCAGTAGGGCACTGACGTCTTCCAGTTTTTCGACCACTTTTTCAATGCCGGTTACCGCGATGTGCACCGGCGGTACGGTGGTGGTCATGCGGCCATTGCCTTCGTTTTCCACCAAACACAGCGTGCCGGTTTCTGCCACAGCGAAGTTCACGCCGGAAATGCCGACGTCGGCCTGCATGAATTTTTCGCGCAGTTGCTGGCGTGCGGCGGCGGTGAGGTAGTCGACGTTGTGGGTGCGCTCGGTGCCGGTTTTCTCGTGCATCAGCTCCGAGATTTCCTGCGTGTTTTTGTGGATGGCGGGCATGATGATGTGCGAGGGTGTTTCGTCGGCCAGTTGCACAATGTATTCGCCGAGGTCGGATTCCAGCGCTTCGATGCCGTGTTCAGCCAGATGGTGGTTCAGCTCCATCTCTTCCGACACCATGGACTTACCTTTGATCACCGAGCGCGCGCCTTGGGCCACGCAAATATCAGTGATGATGCGGCAGGCCTCGGCACCGTCTTCTGCCCAATGCACCTGAATGCCGTTACGCTGGCAGTTGGCTTCTAGCTGCTCTAACAGGTCGGGCAAACGGCTTAACGCGCGCTGGCGAATGTGTTCGCCCAAGTCACGCAGTTGCTCCAATTCCCAGTCGGCAAAGGCCGCGCTGCGCTTGCTCATCAGGCCGTCCATCGCCTTGCGGAAATTGGCGCGGATTTGCGGGTCTTCAATGGCGTGGCGGGCGCGCTGGTGGAAGTCGCCCACAGGTGTGAAATGCTGGGCGCTCATGACTGCGCCTCCTGCGACTCGCCAGATTGTGTGCGCTGCCAGATGAACTCGGCCAGATGCGCGCCGGTTAGCGGTTTCTGCACTTTTTCGGCGTGGCCGACGATGTTCATCAAGCAGCCGCAGTCGGTGGACATCACTTGCTGTGCGCCTGCGTTCAAAATGTGCTCAACCTTGTCACTGACCATGGCGCCGGAAATTTCCGGATTGCGCACCGCAAACGTCCCGCCGAACCCGCAGCATTCTTTTACTTGCACTGGCTCCACCACGGTGACATTCGCCAACTGACTCAACAGCGCGGGGGCGGCCTCGCCAATGCCCATTTCGCGGCGTGCCGAGCAGGCGGTGTGCATCGCCACGGTGATGGGTTTACCTTGGTCGTGCAGTTGAATCTGGCAGACGTGTAACAAGAATTCGGTCAGCTCGTAGGTGCGTTCGGCAATCGCTTCTGCCTGCGCGGCCTGCGCAGTACCCGCAAACAAGGTGGGGTAATGATGGCGCAACATGCCACCGCATGAGCCGGACGGCACCACGATAGGCCACTGCTCTGGGAATAGGTCGAGCTGTGCGGCAGCGACCTGACGCGCCTGATCGTGGTAGCCCGAAGTGTAAGCCGGTTGGCCACAACAGGTCTGGCCCTGGGGGAAAATCACCTCGATACCCTCGCGCTCCAGCAATTGAATACCGGCCATGCCCGCTTCCGGGTAGAACATGTCCATCAGGCAGGTACCGAAGTAGTAGACCTTTTGCGGTTTGCTGGGGTAGAGCTTAGTGGCCATAGGGGTTTCACTGTTGTTTTTGTTGTGACTGCTCAAGTTCGCTAAATAATTGGTATTACCAATTTACAACTTATCTTGGACAAGAGTATTATGCAGCTAAATCACTGTCAATCATGCTGCCTGTTATTTGTGCAGTTTGATGAGGCTATGAATGTAGAGGAGCGCCCAGATGAAGCCCATTCAAACACCGCGCGTGGCCGATGTGGTGCGCCAACAGTTGGAAACCATGATTCTCGAAGGGGTGTGGAAGGCAGGGCATAAACTGCCGACGGAACGCGCCCTGGCCGAGCAGTTTGGCGTGTCGCGACCAACCGTGCGTGCGGCGATTCAAGCCTTGGCTGCCCGTGGCATGCTGACCAGTCGCCAAGGCGGTGGCACCTATGTGAATGCAGACCCCAGCGGCACACTCGCGGATTCCATGCTGGACCTGTTCGGCTCGCACCCCGAGTTTCAATACGACTTGCTGGAATTTCGGCACGCATTAGAGGGCTTGTCGGCCTATTACGCCGCGTTGCGCTCCACCGAGACCGACCGCACGGCTTTACAACAACGCTTTGATGCGCTGATTGCCACCTATGAAGCGCAAGACCCTATCCTTGAAGCAGAGGCCGACGCCGCCTTTCACCTCGCCATTGCCGAAGCAGCCCACAACGTGGTGCTGTTGCATTCCATGCGCGCATTGTTTTCCATGCTGGAACGCAGCATTGTGGATAACCTGCGCAGCCTGTTTGAACGCAAAGAATCCCGCGAGACGCTGTACAAACAACACAAGGCGCTGCTGGATGCGATTCTGGCGGGCGACGCGGAACGAGCGCAGCAGATGTCGCATGAGCATTTGGTGTATGTGGAAGAGGGTTTATTGGAATTGTCGAAGACGCAAACTCGTGTGCAGCGTGCACTGCGTAGGGCGATGACGCCGCTTTCCTAAAGCAACGCCCGATTCTCTTCGCGTCGGCTTTTTAGCGTCTGCTCGATAATCGCAATGGTGGCTTTCTGTACACCCATCTCAGTCGCGACGGCTGGAAAGCGAGAGACGACATCCGCAATGTCCTGTATATGCTGTTGCGCTTGTTTCCAATTGGCAAAGCCCGCCGTTGCCGCCAGCTTTTGCATGGCTTTTAGCGGTGGTTGTTTGCCGAAACCATTGAAGGCCGTGGCGTGTTGGTTGTATGGATGCGGGCTGAACGTTACGTCATAGAAGGGTGCCGGTTGCCATTGGCCTTGATCGTCCTGCAAAAATGCCCAGTTCTTGCTGTGGTCATCTTGATTGCTGGCGAACAGATTAAACATCGCACGGCGAAATTGCAGTTGCCCTACCATGGGGGATTTGCAGAGCTGACGGCTGGCTTTAATTAAGTCCTCGTAATCCAGACTCGGCGTGCGAAAATCAGCGTCCAGCAAGCCACAAGCGCTGTGCATATGGAGCCGCCCTGACGCAGCCTTTGGGCCATTGTCTATCCAGTCGAAACGCCGCACGGCTAACCAATGTTGGGCACCGCTTTTAGCTGGTGCGTTCAGCAATTGCCATGTGGGCGGCTGTAAATTGGCTAAGCGCGCCAACTGCAAATAGGCGGCCTCGCACATGCCCTCGTCATGGCCAAGAGGTAAGTTTTGTGACGTAAACTTCACCAGCCAAGCGCTGTCACCTTGAATGGGATGCGTACGACAGTGCTGTGGGTCTTCCGCTGAAAAGAAGAGCTGCGCTTTCGGGCGCGCGCCGCCTGAACTGCCAGCGGCCACCAGTGCAGACAGCACGGCTTCGGTCTGGACTGTGTCGTGGTCATCCAAGGCACGGTCAAACAGGGCCTGTGCTTCTAGGCCCAATGTCGCCAAATCCATGCTGGTATCGGGTGTGGGTTGGTATGCTGATTCGGGCATGAATGTCAGTGCCCCCATGGCTCTATTGCCGATGAAAGCTAGGCGATCCATCAGGGTGACGTGCGTTGGCAGTATGCCATGCTGGCGAAAAATGCGGTTCTGCAACAGCAATCCCCAGCCATCGGGCAGGCTATCGGCAAATACGCCGTGTAAGCCGCCATGCGGTTCCTTCGGTGGGGTCTGTAACGCGCTGGTTGTCTCTAGTAAAAAGGGCGACAGATTGCCGAATTGATCGAGATATTGGTTGTCGTATTGAAAAAACACGCCTTGTCGGTTTTGCGCTAATGTACCGACCAAAACCTGTTTGCCGCTGGTTAAGGTACGAGAGACATTGAGTTTTTGTATTGGCTTAAAACTCATCTTTTAGTACCTCTTCGATGGACGTGGGCATGCGCTCATTATGCGGTAGTGTCTGTGTTAACTCGTATAAACGCTTTAGGTCATCCAGGCATTGCCAAAGTAAAAGCAATTGGCGAAATGAGATTTGTCCCGTCAGCTCGAACTTTTTAAGCGTAGGTGCTGGCACACCACTGCGCTCGGCCAATGCTTGGCGAGAGAGCTTGGCTTGCTTACGCAACGTACGGAGATGCGTGGCAAAGGCTTGTTGTATATCGGTGTCGTCGAGCAATAATAGAGGGTTCATGGTACTAAACGGATATATTTGTATCCATTATATGCCAAATTAAGTAATAATGGATATTATAATGTTCTTTTCTGTGGTGGCTCTTGAGGGTTTTGAAGGCTCTGTCGTACGCATTTTAGACGACCTTCAGTCACTAGATCATTACGCCTGTTATGATCTGGGCGGCCGGTACAGCCATTGTGCTGAACATCATCTTACCGGGAAAATCGCAGCAGTTGTCGGTAGATGATCTGCATGAAGAGCAGGCGATGGTAGATGACTTTATTTCTCATGGCAAAAATGAGTCATAAGAAAGGGCGCTGAGCGCCTTTTCTTCATCCGTGAGAACGCCGATTAGCTGGCTTGGCGCAGCAGTTGGTGCAGGTAGTGTTCGCGCAAGCGTTGTACTTCCGCATCCAGTGCTGCGCGATCAACGGCTGTACCAGCAAACAAGCAAAACGCATCCACACCCTGACAAACAAAGAGATCAACGCCCGACAAGGTTGCCGCGCCAGCGTTTTCGGCGGCGCGTAACAATTCGGTGCGGGCGGGAATGTAGACCGCATCAAATACCCATTGGTTACGCACCAGTCGTTGCGCTTGGACGGGGCAGCCGGGGTGGTTCAAATGCCCAACGGGCGTGCAGTTCACTACGCCATCGAATTCACTCAGGCGCCCATCCGCTTGTTCCGGCGTGAGCGTTCGTGCGTTTATTCCTTGCGCACAGAGGTCATTACATAACGCTTGACCGCGTGCTGCATCACGCTCCACTACATAGAGTCGGCTCACGCCTAAATGCCCTAGGGCACAGGCCACGGCACGCCCTACGCCGCCCGCCCCTAACAGCAAAACGTCACCCGGAGGTCGGGTTTGAAAGCGCAAACGATAGGCGCGGATAAAGCCGCTGTAGTCGGTGTTTTCGGCGCGAATACGGTCACCTTCAAACAAGAGGGTATTGGTGGAGCCGACATTAGTCACACCGATACTGAGGTCGTCGGCGAGCCGCACTGCACGCTCTTTGAACGGATAGGTAATGTTGAGACCACGATAGCCGGCGGCCTTGGCTTGGGCGACCGCCGTGGCAAAGTCGAAGTCCGTTTGCAGTAAGGCGTCGATCAAATCGTACTGCGTCGGCACGCCGAGCTGACGGCCCAGCCGTTGATGCAGGTCGGGTGATTGCGATTGGGCAATGCCTTCACCAATCAATGCGAGTTTCATTGCGTTAGGTCTCCTGCAATTTCGGCGGCATGCTGTTGAGCGGCGGCGCGCACAAAGGCGTTGGGTGCACCGAGGCCTTGATAGCCGTCGCGCTGCACCAGTTCAAAGAAAAAAGAGCGTTGTTCGGGGCGAATATAAAGCTGATGAAAAAGGCCACTGCTGTCTTCGTCGTAGAGCAGGTGATGCGTTTGTAGCCAGCTTTGGTGCTCGTCTGACAAGGCAAAACGAGCATCCAGGTCGCGATAATAGTTCTCGGGAATCGGTAGACAGGGCACGCTGGCCTGCTGTAATTGTTCGGCCGCTTCCTTGATGTCACGAGTGCGTAATGCGATGTGTTGCACACCTGAGCCACCGAGCGACTTGAGAAAACGATTGCTGCTGGTATCCGGCGACATGCTGGCGTTTAAGGCCAAACGGAAAGGGCGGGTATCGCGCGCTGTGCCACTGTTTTGCAATACCTGACTTTGAATCAGGCCGCGCGGGTCGGTGACGTCGAACGAGGCGGTCGGTTCCAAGGCGAACACCGAGCGGTATTGCAGCATCAACGATAAATAATCGTGGTAGTTCAGTGAGAGACTCAAGTGGTCGATGTCGAGCAAGTTACCCTGCGGTATCGGCTGCGTGTCGCGCGGAAATTCGCGCGCCCAAATGGCCTCTAACTGCGGAGCGTCAACAATGTAGCCCAAGGAACCATCCACGTTGTAAAGCGCACTCATGCCGTGTGTGGTGTGTGCCACTGTGGGCGCTAAAATGTCATAGCCTAAGGTACGTGCACGCTCAATGGCCTTAGATGCGTCATCCACTTGCAGGCCAAACGCGCCGACAGCGGTCGCGGAGCGGCCGGGTACTCGGCCAGCGAAATCACGTTCAGTATTGACGATGACATTGAGATCGTTCACCGCCCAACGTTCCGCCGCCACCTCGGCATGACGCCCAACGCAACGCATGCCAAGGGCGGCGAGATCCGCGCGCAACACATCAGCACGGTCTTCATCAATGGCGATTTCGACAAAGGCCAAGCGGTCAATGGGTTGCGCGGCGGGCAAGTCTTCGGGGTTCAACATCGAGCGCAGCAAACGATAAGAATGCATACCGTCGTGGGCAGTTTGTTCGCTGTGCCCCATGCGGAACACGTCGTTAAAAATCTCATGCGACAACGGCCCGTCGTATTCCGTGGTTGCGAGTCGCTGCATGAACTCCGCCATCTGCAACTCACCCTGGCCGGGGAAGCACCGGTAATGGCGACTCCAATTTAAGTGGTCCATCGACAAGCGCGGTGCGTCAGCCGTTTGTACCAGAAAGATGCGATCTCCGGGGATGTTGGTGATGCTGTCCAACTCGGTCTGGCGCGAGAAAATATGGAAGGTATCCAATACCAAGCCCACGTTGGGGTGGTTGGCCCGCCGGACCACTTCCCAACTGTCGCGGTAGTCGTGAATGTGCCGACCCCAGGCCAGTGCTTCGAAGGCAACTCGCAGGCCACGCGTGGCGGCACGTTCACCCAAGGCGGCGAAATCGTCTGCGGCGCGTGCTAATCCGGGTTGGGCGTTGGGGTGCACCGAGCTGCAACACATTAGCAGGTCGGTACCCAGCTCCTGCATCAGATCAAACTTGCGTTCAGCCCGATCAAAAGCGCGCTGCCGGTCCTGGCCTGTTAATCCTTCGAAGTCGCGAAAAGGCTGTAAGGTCACTAGCTTCAACCCGTGCTCACGGATCAATTGGCCAGCGTCTCGTGCCGTCCCATCGAACACAGTCAGATCGTTTTCAAACAGTTCCAATCCGGTGAAGCCTGCCTTGGCGATGGCGGCCACTTTCTCCCGCAATGTGCCGCTAAGGCACACGGTAGCGATGGATGAATACATGGAAATGCTCCTCCCCAAACGGGGCTTAAAGAACCGGGCGTGAGCCCGGCACAGGGTGTCAGTAACCGGCCAGACGCGGCAGGAACGTCACCAAACCGGGCACAAAGGTGATCAACAACAGCACCAGAATTTGAATGGCTAGCATGGGCATGATGCGCCGCACGATCGGCGCCAGCCCGGTTCGGGCCACCGAATCGGCGACGAACAGACAGAGGCCGACAGGCGGGGTGATTAAGCCAAGCATGAGGTTGAAGATAACGACCATGGCGAAGTGCAAAGGATCAATGCCCAAACCCACGGCGATGGGGTGCAGAATGGGCACCAGTACGAGGATGGCCGCAATGCCCTCCAGCACCAGACCAACGACCAACAGCAGCAACAGAATCACCAACAGGAAGATGATTTGCGAGTCCACCGTTGCCAGCGCCCATTCAGTGATGATGTTGGGAATGCGGTTGTAGGTCAGCAGCCAGTTGCCTGCCGCAACAGCACCCATGATCACCATGATGATGGCACTGTCGACCATGGCTCGACTGAAAATGAAAGGCAGGCGGCGTAAGGGTATGGAACGATAAACCCCCACACCGACGATCAACGCATAAGCCACCGCAAAAGCGGCTGCTTCGGTCGGCGTGACAATACCTGCCAAAATTGAGCCGATGACGGCAAAGGGCATGGCAACCGGGATCAATCCATTCAATACCGCTTTACGACGTGAGCCGCTGCGCCGTTCACGCGAAGCGTAATGGCCTGCTGCGAACCACACATAAATGGACAACGACAGAGCAATGAGTAACCCTGGTACCACACCGGCCAGAAACAGCGCCGGAACCGAAATGCCCGTCACCGTTAACGCGTAGATGATCACCGGAATACTGGGTGGAATGATGGGACCAATGACCGACGACGCAGCGGTTAAGGCGGCGGCGAAATCGCGTGGATAGCCTTCTTTTTCCATCTCAGGAATGAACACCCGACCTAGGGTCGAGGTATCGGCGATGGCCGAGCCAGACAAGCCGGCAAAGAGCACAGACGCCCAAATGTTTACCTGCGCCAAGCCCGCGCGCATGCGTCCGACCAGCGCATTGGCTAAATCAATAATGCGCTTGGTAATGCCGGCCTCGTTCATGACTTCGCCAGCCAGAATGAACAACGGCACTGCCAACAAAGGAAAGGAATTCAAACCGCCGAACATCTGCTGTGCGACGATACGAATGTGATAGGGCATATCGCCCTGAACCATAAACACCAACAAACCGCCGAGTATGACAAACGCAAACGGTACGCCGATCAGCATCAACAAAATAAAGAGAGCGTACATCATGCTGTGGCCTCTCCCTGCTTCATTTGTAAGCTGTGACGAGCCGCCATGATCAATGCCGACAGCGTCAGGAGTCCACCGCCCATTACCATAGACGACTGAAACACCCACATCCGCAAGCCGGTGCTGGCGTTACGCATTCTGCCGCGTGACTCCATGAATTCCCAGCCTGACATCATCAAGCCGATACCGACGGCAAGCACCACGAGATCAATGAAGATCACGTTCCATGCCTGCCAGCGCGGCGGAATGAGGTCCATCACGATGGTAAAGCGCACATGCCGTTCTTGCAGATAAGCGAGCGCGGCGCCGAACATGATCCCAAAGATCATCAAAAACACCGCAACGTCCGCTGCCCAGACAATGCCGCGCCCAGCGCCATAGCGCCACACGGCATTGGTGAACACCAGCACGAACACACCGACCATGGTCAGGCCCGCGCCGACGCCGTTCACACCGATCATCAGACGATGCACAAAATGAAGGAAAGAGTTCATCAGAGGAGTCCCGCAAAAAACTGAAGAGACTACGATATAGGCGAGTAACGCAGGCGTTACTCGCCGTATCGAGTGCTATCTAGCTAGCTCGTATAGGCTGTTCGTATAGACCAACGCAGCGTTATTGCCGCTCTGCTGCAGCATTCACCGCTGACAGCAGGTTGTCGATCCACACCGCATCACTGCCCAGTTCGCCGCGCAGATAGCTGACCACAGGGGGCTGTGCTGCGTCGCGGAAGGCGCCGAGTTGTGCCGCCGTTGGCGTAGTGACTTCCATTCCGCGCTCGGCCAGCTTAGCCACACCGTCGGCAGAACCAAACTGCTGAATAGCCCGACCCACCGTACCGGCTACGCGCGCCGCACGACGGAACGCCGCTTGATCGTTAGGAGACAGCGTCTGATAGAAGTCTTCGCTGATCAGAATGTGGTCCACGCCGTAGACGTGGCCATCCAGCGTTAAGAACTTCTGGAACTCGTAGAAGTTGTTGCCGTAGATAACGGAGATGGGGTTTTCCTGCCCATCGACCACACCCGTTGCCAGTGCCGTTGGCACCTCACCCCAAGCGATACCCTGTGGCTCGGCACCCAAACCACGCACCATTTCAAGGTACAAAGGAATGGTCTGAACACGGAAGCGCAGGCCGCGCATATCTTCAGGGTATTGAATAGTCCGTACGGAGTTTGTGAAGTGACGGTAGCCGGTTTCACCGTAAGCCAACGTACGCAAGCCGGTTTCATTTAAGCAATGATCCGCCAGGGCTTGGCCGAATTCGCCATCCAGCACATCCCATGCAATAGGTGCGGAAGGAAAGGCGTAAGGGATATCGGTCACCGCTGCGGCCGGGCAGAAGTTCGCGTAAGAGCCAGACACCATTGAAATGGTGATGGTGCCGTCCATAGTACCGTTGATCAGATCGTCTTCGTTACCGAGTGAACCGGCAGGGTACAAATCGACCGTATATTGAGTTTCTGCCTCGATCAGGTTTTTGAATATCTGAGCGGCAGCACCCTTTTTAGAGGTTGTCCAGTCAGCAGGATCTACGTGCGCGAAACGGAGGGTTTGTGCAGCAGCAAAGCTGCTAGCAACACACAGGGCCGCGGTCAGGCCAGCGGCGGTAAAAGATAAACGACTCATGTTGTAGTCCTCATTGTTTTTGTTATGGAGCATTTTACTTACGAGTGTGTGGCCTGCGAACTTAAACGCCGGTACCACCGTGGCTACGCGCACATGGGCGATGCGTAAAAAGTAACCATTTGGTTCATAATGTACGAAATGGTACGTTCAGTCAACGTATGGCATACTCAACACATTCATCGGGCTAGGACGTTCAGCATGACCACCACCAAATCCTCTTCTCAAGCGCCGGCGCGTTCACGCAAGAATGACCCGGCACGCGTACAGGCAGACATCATGCGGGTTGCCACCGAAGAGTTTTCCTCTAAAGGGCTGTCGGGCGCGCGCATTGATGAGATTGCTGAAAAAACTAAAACGTCTAAAAGAATGATTTATTATTACTTTAAAGACAAAGAAACGCTGTATTTGCGCGCTTTGGAACAGTCCTACCATCAGGTGAGACGACAAGAAGGCGAATTAGACCTAGCCCACTTACCTCCGGTTGAAGCCTTAATGCGGCTCGTTGCGTTCACCTTTGAACACCATATTCGCAACCCTGACTTCATTCGCATGGTTATGATTGAGAACATTCATCATGGCCGATTTATCGCACAGTCCGAGTTTATACAGTCGCTCAACGCCGGTGCAGTGAATGAGCTGCAGCAGATTTATGTGCGCGGGCTAGAAGCGGGTGTTTTTCGTCCGGGACTGGAAGCCTTAGAAGTACATTGGCTGATCAGCGCGTTATCGTTCTTTAATGTCTCGAATCGCTACACCTTTTCACGGATTTTCAGTTGGGACCAAGCCGCCCCGGAAAACCAGCAAAAACTGGCGCAGCACGTCATCGACATGGTGTTGCGCTATGTATTGAACGAGCAAGGATTGGCGCAGCACTACAAGGGATAACTCAGCCTGACGCTAAATGCGCTCGAATCACTGTAAACCGTTGAAATGAGGCGCATTTGTAGACTTGCGACCGCAAATCTGTATACTTCGCCCCGTGTTTGCGCCCGTAGCTTGCTATGCCCGCAGGGTGCAGCTGGATAGAGCGCTGCCCTCCGGAGGCAGAGGTCAGAGGTTCGAATCCTCTCGGGCGCGCCATTTTGCCATCTTCTTCACTCCTCTGTACCTGCTCTAGATACGCCTTTTCTGGCACCTATTCATCCGAACGTGCTATTTTTAAACCTAGGTGTGAAACTGACCAGCAGGTTAGTCGTTATTTCCATCAGGGAGTGAGCATGTCGACCATCAACCAAACCCCCGAACAAAGGGCGAGAGACCAAATAGACGCCTTATTAACCAAGGCGGGCTGGGTGGTTCAAGACAACAAAGCCATCAACTTCTCTGCTGGGCTCGGTATTGCCGTACGAGAATACCAAACCGATGTCGGCCCTGCCGACTATGTACTGTTCGTCGATAAACAAGCCGTTGGGGTTATTGAAGCCAAGCCCGAAGAATGGGGCCATAAAATCACCACCGTGGAACTGCAATCCGAACGTTACGCCAACGCCACCTTGAAATGGGTAAAAAACCAAGAGCCACTGCGTTTTGTGTACGAAAGTACCGGCATCATAGTGCGCTTCACGGATGGCCGCGACCCAGCCCCGCGCTCGCGTGAAGTCTTTAACTTTCACCGGCCAGAAGCCTTTGCTGAATGGCTGCGCCAACCCAACAGCCTGCGCGCCCGTCTGCAAACACTTCCACCGTTAAATGCTGACGGCCTGCGCGATTGCCAAATTACTGCCATCACCAACCTAGAAGAGTCATTCAAACAAAACAAAGCACGCGCCTTGGTACAAATGGCCACCGGCTCCGGCAAAACCTTCACCGCCATTACCGCCACCTATCGCCTGCTGAAGCACGCGGGCGCTAAACGCATCTTGTTTCTGGTCGATACCAAGAACCTCGGCGAACAGGCAGAGCAGGAATTCATGTCCTTCCTGCCGAACGACGACAACCGCAAATTCACCGAGCTGTACAGCGTGCAACGCCTGAAATCGTCCTTTGTAGCGACAGACACCCAAGTCAGTATCAGCACCATCCAGCGCATGTACTCCCTGCTTAAAGGTGAAGAGCTGGACGAAGCCGCCGAAGAAAGCCCGCCCAATGCCGCAAGCCTACTCAATAAAACACCGTTGCCGGTGGTCTATAACGACAAAATCCCACCAGAATTCTTCGACTTTATTGTCATCGACGAATGCCACCGCTCCATCTACAACCTGTGGCGACAAGTCATAGAATATTTCGATGCCTATTTAGTGGGCCTCACCGCCACCCCGGACAACCGTACCTTCGGGTTTTTTCAAAAGAACGTGGTCAGCGAATACGACCATGAAAAAGCCGTGGCCGACGGCGTGAACGTCGGCAACGAAATCTATGTGATAGAAACCGAAAAAACCAAACAAGGCGGCACGCTCACGGCGAAACAGCAAATAGAAAAACGCGAACGCCTAACGCGCAAAAAACGCTGGGAAATTCAGGATGAAGACGACACCTACACCGCCAAACAACTGGACCGCGACATCGTAAACCCCGACCAAATTCGCACTGTCATTCGCGCCTTCAAAGACAACCTGCCGACCATCTTCCCCGGCCGAAAAGAAGTACCCAAAACCCTCATCTTCGCCAAAACCGACAGCCACGCCGACGACATCATCAACACCGTGCGCGAAGAGTTCGGAGAGGGTAACCAGTTCTGCAAGAAGATCACTTACAAAATCGACGAAGACCCGAAATCCGTACTCGCCCAGTTCCGTAACGACTACTACCCGCGCATTGCCGTTACCGTCGACATGATAGCCACCGGCACCGACGTTAAACCATTGGAATGCCTGCTGTTTATGCGCGACGTAAAAAGCCGCAACTACTTCGAACAGATGAAAGGCCGGGGCACCCGCACCTTAGATGCCGACAGCCTGAAAAAAGTCACCCCATCCGCCACCAGCGCCAAAACCCACTACGTGATTGTGGATGCCATCGGCGTCACCAAATCCCTAAAAACCGCCAGCCAACCACTGATCACCAAGCCAAGTGTTTCAATTAAAGAACTCGCCATGGGCGTCATGATGGGCCAGCGCGACGAAGACACCGTCAGCTCATTGGCAGGCCGCCTAGCCCGGCTGGACAAACAACTGGACGACAAAGACCGTGCCCGCATCAGCGAAAAAGCGGGCGGCAAACCCTTATTGCTGATTGTTGGTGAACTGTTCAACGCCATTAACCCAGACACCGTAGAACAAAAAGCCCTAGAAATAGCCCAGCTACCACCGGGCACCGACCCCGGCGACAGCGCCCGAGACAAAGCACGAGACCAACTGGTCGGCCAAGCCGCCAACGTATTCAACGGCGAACTGGTGGAATTGCTCGACAGCATCCGCCGCGACAAAGAACAAACCATCGTTCGCAACGAACAGGACAGCGTCACCCGCGCCGAGTGGGACGGAGGCATTACCGAAAACTCCAAGGCGCTCGCCCGGAAATTTGTGGACTATATGTCCGAGCGTGGCAGTATCATTAACTCTTACTGTTCAAAGCTAGATAATCTTTGCATAGTATTATTTGGTAGAGCAAATAAGCGAAGCGAAAAGAGTTGGAGCTATCTGTGACTGCGCAAAATAAAAAGCTCTTTCAGCGATTAGTCCGTTTGTTGAGCCATACCCTTATTGAGCGTCAAGTCGAAACCGAAGCATTGATCGGAGCGGTATTGGCTCGTTGGTGTAAACAATCATTCAAAGGGTTGCCGCGGTCAGGGTTGCCAGCTCCTTCTGTATTGCAGAACGACCCTGCAGTAGTAAATTTCGTTGATTTCATACAATCACATGACTTATTGGAGGCAGTATATTGGCTTTCGTCTGCTTATGCTCAACTAGTTGGTTATGAGATGCGTAAGAATTTGGCAATGTTCTTTACTCCGCCTTCGCTAACCAAGCGTTTACTGGACGATTTGGAGGAAAGTGGTGTCGATTTTTCTTTAAATAGTTTTTGTGATCCTGCTTGTGGTGGAGCTGCGTTTCTGACTCCAATTGCCATGAGAATGCAATGCAGTCTGAAAGTTAAAGGTGCAAGCCCTACGGAAATAATTAAGCATGCTCAAAAAAATTTATACGGAATTGATAGGGATACCACATTATGCAAGCTATCAAGGCATTTTCTTCTCATGGTTTTTTATGATGAAGTAATTGTATCTAGATTAATTCCAAAATTTCAGATTCAGTGCCTAGATTCGTTGCTTCAAGCGTCACCATTGGAGGGTAAGTTGGATGTTGTTGTTTGCAATCCACCTTTTCGTAAAATTAAGTCTGAAGAAGTAAATATTTATATCAACGGATACTCGGAAGTAATCGAAGGTCAGCCGAACCTTTATACGCTTTTTATGGTTCTTTGCATAAGCCTACTGGCACCTCAAGGAAAATGTGCTCTGGTGACTCCCACGAGTTTCTTGTCGGGACAATATTTTTCAAAACTTCGCACTTATCTTATATCACATGTTAAATTTATTAGTATCGGCATGGTGAGCGATCGTTCGGGTGTTTTTATCGATGTTGAGCAAGAAACCGCTCTTACCCTTATGCAACGTCAAGAAAGCGATTGTACGGTTGAGGGGGATACAAGAGTAAGTGTGGTGTCTCGGAATGGAGAATATGTCGATGTTGGGATATGCTCGCTGCCAAACTCTGGTTCGGTCTGGCCTATTCCTCGGTCAGAAAGTGATGCAGAACTATTGCGTCGAGCGATGAAATCCAAGTTTACCATTGTTGATTATGGCTATAGGGCTCGGATTGGAGCATTTGTGTGGAACCGTGACCAGCGCCCTACCTACTTGTCGGAAAAGAATGTTGCTAAGGCAAATGCTATTTCAGCTATTCCACTTCTTTGGTCCAGTGACATAGCTTCTGATGGGCGTTTGCGGTTCGACGGGTCTTCTAAGCTCAATAATGAACCTTGCTTTGTGGACCTAGGCTCGAAGTCACACCGGTCAATAGTTCGACATCCTAGCGTCATCTTGCAACGCGTAACCTCGAATGATCAGTCGAGACGTTTAATTGCAGCTACTGTTCCAAATGAAATTCTAGAGAACTATGGTGGATTTGTTGGTGAAAACCATACGGTCATCCTAGAGCAGGCTGTACCAGAGCCAGTATTAGCGCCTGCGCAACTGTCCCTTTTGCTCGGTTTGTCAGTAATCGATAGGTGTTTTAGGTGTATATCTGGGGCAACAAATGTGTCTATTTTTGAGCTTAAGCAGTTGCCTCTGCCAAACCCCGATAAACTGAAGAAATTTTTATCGGAGGGACGTGATTTCGAAGAAGCAACGCAGAGTGCTTTTGAAAATTAGTCACTTATAAGCTACTCCCTATATCAGGACAGGTCCTATGGCGCGTAAAGACAAGTTCAAAAATCTAATGGAGGCGGAGAAGGAGCGTCAAGAGGCGAAACAAAATGCGCTAAATTTACTCGCCAAAAAGAAGCAGCGTAATCCTGATCTTGAGCCAAAAAAAAGCCAATCTCGTAAAAAAATGGAGAAGAAGCATGAAAAGGAAGAGGAAAGACAGAAGCCTTTGCCTCCGGTTACTCGACGAGTCCAAAGTTCGTTGATAGATTTATTTGTTGACGAAGATGAATACCCAAGTGCTCCATCTAGCACATTAGTAGAATTGGCGGATTTGTATCTACATGCGGCCGAACATCGCTCACGAAACATTGCGTTTGTATGGCCGGCTACGTTTAAGACATTAACATTAGTGCATGCGTTGGCAACTTTGGCACGTTGGCAAGAGGGAGATAAACAAGGCATTAGAGGGGTTCTTTTTCCTGTAAAGACGAATGTATTCTATCCCCTTAATCATATTCAATTCGATCGAAGTGCAGTACTAGAAATAGCAAATAGGCTGGCCGAGGTGTCCCCTAACAGTTTGGTCAAACGCTCTTTGCCTGATAAAGATGCTTACTTCTACTCCTTCAGTGACGCTAGTTTACCAAATGTTGAGGGGAAGCATTTCAATCCAACCATAGGAGAGTTATTGCCTAGCTTTCTTGCTGCGCCTGAGTTTGAAAAATGGAAACCCTGCACTGACAAGCTGCTTGCACTTATACGTACTAAGTTGGTGAAGCGAGCACATGCTAAGTCCTTGAAGGAGTTGCAGTGCAAAGTCATAGGGGCCCCCAGGTCGGCCCCAGATGCTTTATTTGCGCTCGATGGCCGAATGTCGGATGAGGAGTTGAATAAGGCACTCAAAGAACTTTCTAATCTCTCTCCGCCTGAGGTGGTACTAATTTCTGCAACACGTGCTGTTCGATTCGAGGCTCCAGGTTGGAAGGGACGGATTGCACGTTTCTGCATGGCACTGGAAGAAGTTTTTCATGAAAAACCTCCCGGCGTGATTGTTGTCACGGATGAACCTCATTCGGCATATAAGCTGAAAGATGAACTCTGGAAACGTAACAACAAGCGTGAGTTAGCTCTACGTTGGAAATCGCCTTATGAGTACACAATTCATGCTTTCCCGAGCACAGTTGGGTCTGACGGGTTATTGTCAAAGGGGGAATCTGAGTGTTTACATCCATTGCCGAAGGAATTTGAAGTCTACATTGTCGACTCGGATGTCGCTAAAGTTGCCAATAAATTGATACGGATTGCTGGAGGCGTTCCTGGGGGAAAAGAAGGAGCCAAACCCTTAGTGGATGCAGCGGCGTATGTATCACGTATTGCTGCTCTTCCATGCGGTATAAAGCACTTATCTGAGTATTTGTCAGGGCCTGATGTGACCGCGCACACCCGTGTGGCTTTTGATTGGCTTACTCAAATTAGTGCGCTAAACCAATTTGATCGTGACGTGGGAGTTGGAGAAAGCCGTTCCGCATTGATGGAATGTATAGAAAAAGGCTCTGAGCTGTTCGCCAGCTATCAAGAAGCAACACCTTTTGCTCACAAATTGGCTGAGCTCGTAGCAAATGCAATTAAAGGAAAAAAGCATGAGGTCACCGTCGTGTTTACCAGTGCTCTTTATCGTAGACTGGCCGAGCGATTTTTAGCAGAGTATCATCAATATCCAGGGGGTATTTTATTCGAGGCTTTCAACAATCGAGTTCATCTCATTTCAGCAACGCATTTTGAAGAACATCTGGCACAAAGTGAGAGGTCTACACTTGTCTTTGCAGGTCTGAATGAAGTCTGTTTGAGATTAATTCTTACCGATGATCGAGTGCCTGCGCATTCAGTGATTCTTCTCACGCAACGAGCAGGGCAATTTTTACGTGCGTCCCTTAAGCCCATTATCGAAAATTTCTCAGAATTTAGATCTTTTAAGCCGCGAATTGAATCAATTCTTCGTCAATTAAAGGACCTCCCAAACGATGCATCAGTTTTGTCTACCAGTGACTATACTTTGCCTACATTTCGTATAGATCTTTCCGGGGAAGTATCCGCTCAACACAACGGTATCGATCCTGATGCATGGATCGTTCGACTGGATAATGGCACTACTCAGTATCGACGAGATAGCTCTGAGGTCTATGTTTATGATCCTACATCACTGCACTCATCAAACCGGGGGTTCAGAGTCTGCCAAATCAAGTCATTAGAAGTGGGTGACAAACTGTTTGTCATGTCGGCTGAACTGCGTGAAATGGTTGAGCAAGTGCTACGTGAGGCTGGTGTTCCCATTCATACAGATAAGACATTTGAAGCGGCATTGCGCAGCTATCATGAACAAGTACAAAAGCGCTTCTCTGAAAAATTCTCGAAAGGAACGCTTGCCGATAACGTCAGGGAGCTTCGTAAGCGAATACTCGAGATTGATCCTAAGTTGGAAGATGATTTACCGAAGGAGATGTCAATGCGCCATTGGATAGACTTGGGAGAGTCGCAAAATACACCTTTCGAGGAGCTTAGACCACAAGCCCCACAAAGTGAAGCAGCGTTCAAAGCTTTTGCAGATGTTCTAGGGTTTTCTCCATTGGAAGCAGCATATCAATGGCAGCGCGTTATTATGGCTGTTCGAACCTCACGCCGACTGGATGGACGACATATCTCAGATATCTACTCCTATATGCTGTTGCAGCCAGAGTCCGTCATGACCAACTCCAATGTTAAGCGGCAGACGCTTACACTATTATTCGATACTGCTCGTGAGAGCGTGTCCGCCGTTGAATGTATCGGCCCTATCAAGGATCAGAAACTATGAATCAAACTGTAGTCCGTGAAGACCCATCAAAGATCTCTTCCACATTGAAGGAAGCCGTGGTCGATAGCATTCTCAACCTGACCTATGCCCAAGTGAGTGGCCAAGGCCCTACAGGCCAGTATCTGTTCGGAGCCCGCCCAAGGGCGCTTTTGAATTCTGGCTTTCTCCTGCCGCAACGCAATCCTTCTGGCGACGACGAGGTGACTTCACCGATCTGGATTTCATCACATGGCTTGCAGATGCAGCTCAACGCGACGTCTCCTTCAGTGATAACAATTCAACCAGAGCTTGCCCTGTATGTGCGTGTTTTACCTCATGAAGATGATCTTAAACGTCCCAACTGCAGGCCAGTCTTCATGTTGCGGCAAGCTGTAATTGATGAACTCAAAGCCGAGCGTAACAAGCGCTTAGATCAAGAATGGGAGAAGGCCAAAGGCACATACGTTTCCAAGCAGAAGCATCCGGGGTGGGTCGAGATTCGCAAAAAAGTTGTTGATGAAGTATATGCTGCCAAGGGTATCCCAAGGCATTTGCTGACTTCTGACTTACCACAGGACGTAGCTGAAACTGAAGCAGGTGGCGATACTGAAGGAGATGCATCAGGTGATACGGTGAAAGAAGCATTTCCTGTTACCACGTCTGTCATGCCTCCAATCAAGGATGAACATTTTGAACCCCTAGCAGTTCCACACAAGTGGTTGCGGTTGGAAGTTGATCTTCCTGTACTTGAACTGGATAAATCCAAACCCAGTGTTCAACTTCAACGTGAGGCCGATGAGCATGCTGAGCGTATGAATAATGCCATTGTCAAGCGGTTGGATGAATGGGTTCATAGCAGTGATCCAGACACAGGAGGAAAAGAGTGGGGATATCGTCGCCAGCTCACCATTCCAGCTAGCCAGTACACCAACTGGTTGGACTTTCTCGATAGAGTCCGAAAGTCTGACTTGCCAGTAGCTGTTCCAAATATTCAACTTAACTGGGATATTCAATTTAGTACTGATTGGCTCGATAATTCGAGGTGCAATCTGTTTGTAGCACTGGAGAATGTTAGCCAGGTCCCTCGCCAGAATGTCGACGAGACCGAAGAGGCTGTGTTCCTCGTATCTCTGCGCGCTCAGCTGCCGGCGGTGCATCACCACCCGTTAAGGCTGGAGCGCATCAAGCCTTCATACCGATTCAACAAATACCTTACCTATCCGGCAATGGGGCATAACTGCGGGGTTGTTCGCGTTGAATCAGAGCCTGAACTTTCAGTGCTAGAAACTACTTGGACTCCACGCTATGTACAGCCGCGTATCGTGCCGACTAGCACCAATGGAGTACAACGGAAAGTACGACTGCTTTCGAAGCCTGAAGGCCTCGAAGGAATAGAGCCACTCGTGTCAGCCATGCAGGCATGGCTGGATACGTTGCCTAGTGAGGTGAATCCAAATGAAGGGCTTGATTCATCTGATAGCGAAGGTGCTGCACGAGAAACGGAGGCTTTGCGGTCGGATATCGTCAAGTGGGAAGCAGAGATGAATTCGATTGCGGCGGGGCTTGAATGTTTACGAGAGTCCAAGTCGGTATGGCAAGAACGAGGGCAACAATCTGATCCAAAAGCTATCGTCTACGAAGCTTGGCTTGCAATGAACGAAGCGATGGCTGACTTCATGCAATCGCGATTCAGGCACGACAATAACGAGTGGCGACTGTTTCAGCTGGCCTTCATCATTGCGAATATCCCCTCGCTAGCATCCCGTATCGAAGAGTTTAACCATTTCTACGACGAGCGACGCGACGACGCTGTCACTCTCCTATACTTCGCCACGGGTGGAGGAAAGTCCGAGGCCTTTTTCGGTCTGCTCGTCTTCAACCTGATGCTTGATAGACTGCGTGGAAAGCACCGTGGTGTTACAGCTTTGATTCGTTATCCATTGCGGTTGCTCACGATTCAGCAGGCCCAACGTTGTGCTCGCGTGCTAGCCTGGGCAGAGCGTGTGCGTCGACGTTATGAATACGCTGGTGATAGGTTATCCATCGGGTTTTGGGTAGGTGGTGGAGGTTCGCCGAATCGCCATAGTGCAAAAGGCGTCAAAAGCATTCCTCAAATCACAACTGCTCCACCATGGCTGCCGGATGAGGAGGATCTTAGGGAACGCGACGCGAAGTATTTAGCGGCACTGCGTGCTTGGAGAAAGCTGCCTAAGTGCCCGTTTTGTCAGAAAGAAACTGCGCTACGCCTTTTTGTCGAGCGGGGTGATCAGACGCTCGGCCACGTCTGTACTGATATTCAATGCGATTCTAATCAGGGGCAATGGCAGCCTCTTCCGTTCTACATCGTTGATGAAGATATCTATGATTTAGCGCCATCTGTGCTGCTCGGTACGGTCGATAAGCTGGCACTTATTGGACATTCTAGTCGGACTATTCGGCGCATTTATGGCATGTTTGGAGCCGCGCCGTGGGTCAAACCTGTTAATGGACGTCTCTATGTTCCTGATAGTAAGGAGCTTGCCTTAGGTCCAGAGACCAAAGGTATGGAGGGTGTATATCCCGCTTATAGGTCGGGGCAGCGGATATTTCATGATCCTTTTCCTAGTCTCACTATTCAGGATGAGGCGCACCTACTTGATGAATCATTGGGTACTTTCGCGGGGTTATTCGAGTCGACGCTAGATGCTGTATTCGAGCACCTAGGAAAACCGCTGCGTGAGTTTGTTGCAGTTGATCCTCAAGGACGACGTCGACGTGCCAAGATTATCGCCGCATCAGCGACAGTTTCTGATCCAGAACGTCAGCTTGAGCATTTGTACCAGCGTTCGATTCCAGCGACGCAGTTTCCTGAGCCAGGGCCTTCGCTGTACAAGTCTTTCTACTCAGAGCCTGCAAAGGCCGCCGTGGAAGAAGTCGCTCGGCGAGCCAACCCAAATATAGAGGTGGCCAGCCAGCAAGCTCGGGTGTATACGGCGTTCATGACGAATGGAAAGCCTCACACTTCTACAAGTGTGGCGGTTCTTTCAGGTTTTCATTTGACCATCACTCGTCTTTTCGACAGTCTCGTGAGTGGCGATAAACAGCAGCTCAAAGTTGTGCAGCAACAACTGGCCGACCACATATCATCAGGGCCAAATCAAGAGCTACACAAAAAATCTCTTCTAGCGGCAAGCGCTTCGGAGCTCGTAACACTCGTCGATTTACACCGGATCGCACTGACTTACGTAACTAATAAAAAAGGTGGCGACCAAATCATGGCCGCCGAGGCAGAGGAAACACGCAAACGTCATCTGAACGAAGGCATCGAACTGGCTGGGATTGACACTCGGCTCATTACAGGATCAGTGGAGCAAGGTGAAATACAGGCAGTAGTGGACACAGCTCAGCTGCGCGTGAATCCAGGGCAACCTCTCTCGCCCATCCGCGAGCAATTGCGTTCCGTCATTGCCACATCTGCCATTTCGCACGGTGTTGATGTTGATGAATTCAATTCGATGTTCTTCGCCGGTATGCCGTCAGATATTGCCGAGTACATCCAGGCCTCGTCTCGTGTCGGGCGTATGCATATTGGCTTCGTTGTACTTCTGCCAACGCCGCAGCGCCGTCGCGACCGCCATATTGTTCATGTCTTTGATATCTTCCACCGTTTTCTCGAGCGTATGGTTCAGCCAGCGGCCATCGATCGTTGGGCTGAACGTGCTATTGAACGCGTGTTCCCGAGTATATTTCAAGCGTATTTACTTGGCGTGCTACCGAGCTGTGAGCTGATACGCCTGCCCGAGAACGAGAAGAAAAAGACACCAGATTTCAGTTTCATTCCGAATGTGCGAAGTGAGCTCTCTGCCAAAGGAGATGCTTTTATTGAAGAAATCAACCGATTTATAGAGCTTGCCGTAGGTCTGCAGGGGGGCTTTTCTCCAGAAGGTGAAGATCACTATCGCCGACGAATCGACAAGCGTACACGGAGCCTTATCGTCGATGCATGGAGCAGCCCTCTCTGGGGCAGCGGACCAATGGACGGCTATTTCAAGCAACAAACAGACTTGTTACTGAAACCGATGACGTCATTACGAGATGTTGATGAAGGAGGTATTATTCAGGCTTCTTCCCGTGACACAGGAGGGCGTAAGCAGTTGTCAGGTGAGGTTCAGACGGTGATGGACCTTATTCGTCACGGTGTTGCCAACAATGATGGTGCGGATAATTCACAGGCAGGAGACTGATATGGCAACAAAAAGAACATTTCTCGCATCGGAGGAAGACGAGAAGACAATTGGCGCTCCTACGATGGGGCGTTCGCGTAATCAGTTGGGATCCGCGTACGCCCCTGGCGCATTCTTCACATTCGAAGGAGGCCTTGGCGCATGCATATCAATTCCCGATCTCTCTGCGTCAACCGACGAAGCGCCTATACGGCCGGAGACCAAGGCGCAAATCATTCTTCGTCTGCAGGAGGTCTGGCAGAGTTGGTTCGCTCGCGCTTATTCAATGGATACTTCTGATCGACCAATCGATCCGCGTCAATGTCTTGATGAGGCGCTGCTCAGCGGTACTTCTGTGGTGCCTCTTGCTGGTGACCGTCTTGCGTTCCTAAGTCCGCTTCGTATGGGCTATGCTCCCGCTCCGCTGACTTTTGTATGTAACAAGTGTCATCTGTTTAAGAGGTTCGAGTCGGCCTCTGATCTGGCCAAAAATATAGGTGTGCTCCGCAATACTCAATGCACTGTAGCGGGGGCAGCGAGTCCATGCCAATGGCGCCAGCTTGACGTGATTTTTGTGCACTGGTCAGGTGAATGGATGCCCGCCACCCCCGGGCGATGGGAATGGAACAATCGCAACGACAACCCATGGTTGTATGGAGAGGAATGCACAGTATGTGGGGGCAAAGCCTTTAAACTTAATACCGATTCGCCAAGAATTGGTCAATGGCACTTCTACTGTGCCAATCCGACTTGCGGTCATAGAGGTAGCAGCGAATGGCGCCAGAATGATCGATTTACTACAGGAGTCTTCCGTGACCGTGCTGGCGTGCGAATCGGAGAGCGCCGCATGGAACCAATCTCGTACCGTGCGTCATCAGCATATTATTCCCAGTCCGAGCAGTTTGTGCTTTTCCCTGAGACAGAGCATCGACTCATAACTCTTCTTGAACCACAGATGCATGCTGAGCTGGCTGCGTTTATTGCAGCCAAGTTCCATTTTGGTGGTGCGGAGCCCGCGGCTGATGAGATGAAAACCATGGTGTTGGCGGCAGGTAAGCTTGATGAGTGGCAGTCTTATGAAAGCTTTATGCGTATGCGTGGTGTCGCAGAGTCTAGCTCTGATGCCGAAGGCGTGAATTTATGGGATAGAGAACTCAAGAAACTCGTAAAGCGTTGGACTACGAGTGAGCCGCCATTGATTCGGCCAAGCGCCGATCTTCCACCCGCTGTGATGGCCCAGCTTGCTATTCGCAGTGAATATACCAGTCGGTTCGACCCGTTTGTGTTGACTGTGGAGCATGAAGCGCTTAACCGAGGAAAACTCTCTGCTGCGCCAGAGGGGGGGCGATCTCCATTTGTGCGCTTTAACCATCTCGATAACGACTTGGCGCCGAAGGACGCTACTGTCAAGGCAGCCCAGGAAGCTGAAACACAACTCTTGATGAATAAGCTCGGGATGGAGGAGCTTGGACTGATTCGGGAGTTTGACTTGTGTCGCTTTACGCACGGCTATACTCGCGTATCGGCAACGCCCACGTTTGAAAAGCGCGGGCAGAATATGCCAGTTCGGCTGCGACTATTTGATCCGCTGAGCAATGGAAAGCGGCCGATTTACGTTGTGACCCAGGCCAATGAGGCTCTGTACGTCCGTTTGGATCCTAAAGCGGTATACGCGTGGTTGCAGGATGTTGGTGTATGTGATCTACCAGAGTGGGATGGTGACGAGTCGCTACTGTTGGGTGCACGACTGATACAAGTAGCGCAGCCATTCGGACGGTACTTCTCCTTGCTCAAAGAGGGTGAAGCATCTACCTATCGATATGTCTACACATTGTTGCACACATATGCGCACGTGCTTATGAAGAATGTCGCGGAACTCTCTGGTCTAGACCTTGGCTCAATGTGTGAGTACATTTTTCCACTGGACTTAGCGTTTGTCGTATACCGAAATGGTACGACAATGGACCTTGGAAACCTGTCCTCCCTGTGGCGAAACGAGAATAACCGTTTCCTGTCGCGATTACTTGAGACCTCTACACACCGCTGCAACTCAGGAAGGCTTTGTGATAATGCCGGTGGGGCATGTCCAGACTGCATTATGATTCCCGAGACCTCGTGCGTTGCGCAGAACCAGCTACTGTCACGTGCAGTACTTAAAGGCGGGCCAGCACCACGGGAAGATGCAACTCACAAGGGACTGCGAATCCGAGGGTTTCTAGAAATTGTGAACGAAAATAATGAAAGCTGAACTGTCGACTGTCTTCGGTATTCTTGCACCTCTGTGCGAGGTGGGAGGATTACCATAGCTCAATCCAGCTTTGTTGACGCTGAACAGCAGTTCAAGGCGCTTTATCCCTCGTGCAATATGGCCATGGGTATTCGCGGGTTTTTGATTCAAAATTGGGCCAGTTACATGCCAGCGGAATGAGTTTGCAATTAGACCGGCAACGCGGGCCGGACATGATCGTAAGCTTGAGAGGAAACAGATGCGGTGTGGCCTTACCCCAAATTATTCGGTGAATGCATCGTACTGACAACCCTATTGGACTACAATCTGTCCATCTTAAGTAGGGGGCATTATGGCCAGCGCGGATCAGTTAAAAGCACTGTTGAAGTCGCATTTAGACGGCGACGATGACCGGTTCTATTCGGTAGCGATGCAGTTGGCCGCCCATGAAGCAAAGGTTGGCCATGGTAAATTGGCCGAAGAGTTACGCGCTTTGGTAGATAAGGCCAAAGCGCCACGCCAGTCCAAACAATCGGCTGATAAGTTGGTAGCCATCAGCCGCCCACGCGGCGAGCTGGCCAATTTGCTTTCCGTCAGCTATCCCAAAGCACGCCTGAGCGACATGGTATTGAACGCCGAACTGGCTCAGCAGTTGGATCGTATCATTCGTGAGCAGCGCCACGCTGCAGAGATTCTTTCGCATGGGCTACAACCACGGCGCAAGCTGCTGTTGATGGGGCCGCCAGGCACAGGTAAAACCATGACAGCTTCAGTATTGGCGGGTGAACTGGGCTTGCCGCTGTTTCAAGTACGTTTGGACGGTTTGCTCACTAAGTTCATGGGTGAGGCGGCGAGTAAACTGCGGCAAATCTTTGAGTCAACGCAGCAAGCGCGCGGTGTTTATTTTTTTGATGAGTTCGATGCCATTGGTTCGCAACGTGGTCTCGCCAATGATGTGGGTGAAGTCAGGCGTATTCTCAACAGCTTCTTACAAATGATTGAACAGGATGACTCCCACAGTTTGATCATCGGTGCCACCAACCACGCGGAGATTTTAGATAAAGCTTTATATCGGCGCTTTGATGACCTGTTGCATTACGAATTACCGGATGAAGCGCATATCACCAGCGTGTTAAAAACCCGGCTTGAACGCATCGCCCAAAAGGGCGTTTCTTGGAAGCGCCTGGCCAGCAAAGCCGTTGGGCTTAGTTATGCCGAAATAACCCGTGCTGCTGACGAGGCGCTGAAATCTGCTTTGATAGACCGCAAGGACAGCATTTCAGAAAAAGACATTCGCTTCACCTTGGAAGAGCGGCATGGGCTTTCGGCACGGTTGGACGACAAAAATAAGTAATGAAAAGGACGTCTCATGGTAGAGCGAGATAGACAACGTAAGCGACATTTTTTCCTTCAAAGAAACGCACAAACAGAGCCCTTCCGCTCACCACCACGGGGTATGACCGGCGCTGGCATTCCGGAGCGAGATCGGCACTCCCATGGTGGCGCTCTACTACAAAATATTCAGCAATTGGCACCGCAAATGGAAGCTGCGAAAGCCGAGCAACAACATGCTGGATTAGAGGAAGGTTTCGGCCTGCAAATTGAGTTTCAAAGCTTCCCGGACGTTGAACTGGAGTTTGAACGCCTAGCCCGTGACAACATGGGTATTGAGTTGCGCAATGTCCGCCATAACAATGACGCCACCTATGCCACTGTATTTGTGCCGGATGGCAAGCTGGTCTTCTTTGAAAAGCTGGTGACTGCCTATCTGGATGAAACAAAAGACTCCAAGAAAGGCCCCAAAAACCGCACGCTGCTGAATACCATTTCGGAAATCCGCGCCGCTTCGCTGGAAGCATTGTGGACAGATGATGTTGCTGCGTTTCCAAAATCAGACAACGAAATGTTGTGGTGGGAAGTTTGGCTGCCGGTTCGTGGTGAAAGGGCTGCGGTAGCCAACACATTCAGAGAGATTGCTGAAGGCCTTAACTTTCGGCTAGCGGCTGGTGAACTGCAATTCCCAGAGCGCACGGTCCTATTGGTTTATGGTTCTGCCGGGCAAATGAAGCGATCAGTAATGGCACTCAATTCAATTGCAGAACTGCGGCGTGCCAAAGAAACAGCTAACTTTTTTGATGCTTTAGCCCCCAACGAACAGCCAGAGTGGATGGATGAACTGCTCACTCGGTTGACCATACCGGGGAGCGCGGAGGACGTGCCGCACGTATGCATATTCGATACGGGTGTTAATCACGGCCATCCCTTGCTTGCACGCGCACTTGCCGATACTGATAGGCACAGTGTGGAGCCGGGTTGGGGGCTTGACGACGCCGACGGCCATGGGACGGGAATGGCAGGGCTGGCATTAGTTGGTGACCTGACCTCAGCACTTGCCACTGCTGCCCCAATTACTATTGGGCATCGGTTGGAGTCAGTGAAACTTATTCCCCAAAACGGCGCAAACGGCGGTGATGCCCAGCACCACGGATATCTAACCACTGAAGCTGTAGCTCGACCCGAGATTACGGCTCCGCACCGTCATCGGGTATTCAGTATGGCCATCACCGCCAAGGATAACCGTGATCGTGGTCGCCCTTCGGCTTGGTCGGCCACTATTGATCGGCTGGCTTTTGATGCAGAAGGGCAAGCAGCATCTCCTCGTCTATTCATACTTTGCGCTGGCAATGTATCAGATCCCAACGCATGGACTGAATACCCCGAAAGCAATACAACCGATGCTGTCCATGATCCGGCACAGGCCTGGAATGCACTTACCGTTGGCGCCGCTACTGATTTGGTTAACATCACAGAGCCAGATACGGATCACTATCAACCCATTGCACCTGAGGGTGGTCTAAGCCCTTTCAGTACGACGTCTGCAACGTGGCAGGCCCATTGGCCACTCAAACCGGATGTGGTGTTTGAAGGTGGCAATGCCGCGATAACACATCTCTTTGAGAAACCATATGCTGAAACGAAGGCAAGTTTGAGCCTACTTACGGCCAATTCTGAGCCTAGCCAGCGGTTGTTCACGACGACTAACGCGACCAGCGCGGCATCAGCCCTTGCGGCGCGAATGGCTGCGCAGTTAATGGCGCAATATCCCGAGTTCTTGCCGGAAACAATTCGAGCGTTGATGGTTCATTCTGCCCAATGGACTCCCGCTATGCGGCAATTGTTTTTACCCACTAGCGGTCGGCCCACAAAAAAGCAGGTGATGAATTTAGTACGTCATTGTGGCTTTGGTATGCCTGACCTCGATACGGCATTGTGGAGTGTAGAAAACTCTCTGACCATGGTGTGCGAGAGTCAATTACACCCGTTTAAACGTGAAAAAGGTGAACCACCTAAACTAAGAGATATGAACTTGCATCAGTTGCCTTGGCCAAAGGCGGAGCTGGAAGCTCTTGGGGAAACGCCGGTCGAAATGAGGGTGACACTTTCCTATTTTATTGAGCCTAACCCTTCCGCACGTGGGGTAACTTCGCGTTATCGATACGAGTCACATGGGTTGCGTTTTGACGTGAAGCGCGCGCTTGAATCTGAGTCAGATTTTCGATCTCGGATAAACGCTGCGGCACGTGATGAAGAAGAACAAACGCAAACAAGCGGTGATGATTCTGGCTGGTTGATTGGCAAGCTGAATCGTCATAAAGGCTCATTACATGCAGATATTTGGCAAGGAACTGCTGCTGACTTGGGTAGCAGAGGCGTAATTGGTGTCTATCCTGCATTAGGCTGGTGGAAAACACGACCTGCTCTGGAGCGTTACAATCGGCCTGTTCGTTACGCATTGATCATTTCAATCAAAGCGCCGGAGGTGGATGTCGACCTTTATTCGGCGGTTGCTACGCAAATAGGCGTGGCCATTGAAGTGTAGAAATTCGACTGGAGGGAGAAAATCTTTGGCTGCAATGAGTTGGACTATGTGGCAACAACTAAGAATTGCTTAGTAGTTCGCCGAGAAGGTATGCGCCTGCCATTGGATGAACTGGGTTTAACGGCGCTTACTCTGCTGATCGCGGAAAGCGACCCGAAAGCTAAAGACTTAATGGTCCGGCTGGTGATGAATTTGTTGGCTTCATAAATGACCAAGGATATTGACTGATGAGTAGTGCCCCTATTATCTCCAAAGTATGGAGTTTCTGTACCACCCTGCGTGACGACGGTGTGGGCTATGGTGACTATCTGGAACAGCTCACCTATCTAATCTTCCTGAAAATGGCGGATGAATACGCCAAGCCGCCTTATAACCGTGATGTCGGCATACCAGAGCAATACCGTTGGCAGACGCTGAAAAGCAAGAAAGGCGCAGAGTTGGAAGTGCTCTATGTGGAACTGCTACGTGCCTTAGGCACCCAAAAGGGCATGCTGGGGCAGATATTCACCAAGGCCTAAAATAAAATCCAAGACCCAGCCAAGCTTTATCGCCTAATTGATATGGTCGACAGTACGCAGTGGGTGATGATGGGGGCCGATGTCAAAGGCGATATCTACGAGGGGTTGCTGGAGAAAAACGCCGAAGATACCAAATCTGGCGCTGGGCAATACTTTACCCCGCGGGCGCTGATCCGTGCGATGGTAGAGTGCATTCGGCCAGAGCCGGGTAAAACCATTGCCGACCCAGCCTGTGGCACGGGAGGGTTTTTCTTGGCGGCGTATGACTACCTAACCGACACCAAGCGCTATGCGTTGGATAAAGCGCAAAAGAGCTTCATGAAGCACGATACCTTCTTCGGCAACGAGATCGTGGCAGGCACCCGTCGCATGTGTTTGATGAATATGTTTTTGCACAATATCGGTGAAATTGATGGCGACAGCTTGGTATCGCCGAACGATGCGTTGGTGGCGGCGAGCCCGCAAAGTTTTGACTATGTGTTGGCAAACCCGCCCTTCGGTAAAAAGAGCTCCATGAGCTTTACCAATGAAGACGGCGAACAAGAAACCGATGACCTAACCTACAACCGGCAGGATTTCTGGGCCACCACCTCGAACAAGCAGCTCAATTTTGTGCAGCACATTCGTAGCATGTTAAAAACCACCGGGAAAGCGGCGGTCGTGGTGCCGGATAACGTATTGTTTGAAGGTGGCGCGGGGGAAACCATACGCAAGAAACTGTTGGAAAACACCAACCTGCACACTATTTTGCGCTTGCCCACTGGTATCTTTTACGCGCACGGCGTGAAGGCTAATGTGTTGTTTTTCGATAACTATCCAGCTAGCCCAAACCCGTGGACGCGCGACGTGTGGTATTACGACTACCGCACGAATGTTCATCACACGCTGAAGAAAAAGCCATTGCGTTATGACGATTTGGCGGAGTTTGTGCGCTGTTACAATCCAGAGAACCCCGAAATTCGCACGGAAACGTGGCACGCTGAAAACAACCCAGATGGCCGGTGGCGTAAGTATCGCTATGAAGAGTTAATGGCGCGCGACAAGACCAGTTTGGATGTGTTTTGGCTGAAAGATAAAAGCCTGACAGATTTAGACAACTTGCCGGAACCGGATGACTTAGCCGAAGAAATCATAGAAAACTTGGAAGCTGGCCTTGCCAGTTTTCGCAGTGTCTTAACCGCTCTGAACACACCGTCCTGACGCTTCCCATAAGGGCAGTGCTACACTGCCCATATCGTTCAAACCATGAAGAGATTAAGGGCATCATGACCCTCCCGCTCACTACTTCACCGCTGCGCCACCGCATTGCAGGCATATTGCTGCTGGTGGGCTTACTGTTCCAAATTCTCAGCTTTTCGCCGTGGTTTAACCTTACTGCATTGGCGAGTTATGTGTTGTGGGGCAGTGTGTTGCTCTTATGGCTGGATATTCCAGCGCGCACGCGTTGGCAGGCGGGCGCCTTGGCGGGTGTGGGCTTGGGCCTAACGTTATGGGCGGCTTTAGGGTTAGGTGCCAACGTGGATTGGTCGCGTATTCTCACAGGCAACCTCTACGTGGTCGCCATGCTATTAGGCGTGAGTTTCATTGGGCTGATTGGCCGAGAAGGCGTGGGGCGCCCCTTGGCGAACGGACGTACCGGTTGGATGGGCATGTGGCAAACGTGGGCAGGGGTGCATTTTTTGGGCATTGTGCTGAATCTGTCCACCATGTTTTTGGTCGGCGATCGATTAGCCCGCCAAGGTGAATTGAAAACGCCGCAGTTGTTAGCCATTAACCGAGGCTTGTCGAGCGCGGCTTGGTGGTCGCCATTTTTTGCCTCCATGGCCGTAGTGATGACTTTGGTGCCAGACATGGCCTACCAACAAGTGTTGTTGTGGGGTTTTCCGTTGGCCATGTTAGCGGGGCTGATTTCGTCGCTGGATTTACGTCGTCGCTTTGAATTAACGGAGGTGATTGGCTTTTCGCTGGCACCGCGCAGTGTGTTGATGCCCGTCATCATGGCGGTGTGGGTGTTGATCTTCCATTGGGTGTTGACGCCCTCGTTGACCATTGTCAGCATCATCACCTTCCTTATGCCGTTAGCCGCAGTGGTGAGTCGCCTTTGGTGGAGTGCGCGCAGCGGTGTGCGTGAGGTCAAACAGCATGTATTGGTGCGCATGCCATTGATGCGCGGCGAGGTCAGTTTGTTCTTGGCCGCGGGCTTGCTGACTATTGGTCTGTCGACCTTTATCGAGGCGTTTATGGGTGCCGAATGGACGCTGTTTGCGCAGTTTCAAGCGCCGCAGGCCATTCTGTGTCTGGCCATTATTGTGGTGACGGCGACATTGGGGCTGCACCCCATTATTGGCATTTCCGTTTTGGCGTCGATGCTCAGTCTGGAAGGCAAAGAACAAACGTTGTTTGCGTTTACGGCACTGAGCGGCTGGGCCATAGGCACCAGTGTTGGCCCGTTGTCGGGTATTAATTTGTCGTTGCAGGGGCGCTATGGTGTAAGTGGGTATTTTATCATGCGCCAGAATATGCTGTACGCCTTGATGATGTTTGGTTTGACCATGGTGGCGTTGGTGGGTATCGCGCGGTAGAGGGGACTGTAGAGGAGGGGGGGGTAAAAAAAGAGCAGCCGCGCAGGCTGCTCTGTGATCAACGCAACGTCAGACGCTTACATTGATATTCTGGCCCAAGTTACCAACACTGCTCGTGGCATTGCTGGGGTCTACGCTCTGTACCAGTTGCAGAGCCATATCGGCCTGCTGGTCTACCGCCATTTTAAAGGTTTTCAGTGCCGCGCCTTCTTTGGCGTCGACAGTTGCTTTGCTACTGGCGTAAGACGCCACCGAGCTGAGTGAACCGACGTCCATACAACCTCCATTCTGGTGGGTGAATAAAGGGTGTCGGCGGCGTTACCTGTGACTTGAGTAACGAATTGTTAAACCCTTTGAAACTCAGTACTCGGCGTTGTGGTACACGTTCTGCACGTCATCACAGAAGTTCAACATATCCACCAACTTCTCAAACTGCTCGATGTCCACACCTTCAATGGCAGTCATCATCTGCGGAATGAATTGAATCTCTTCCACTTCAAAATCGATGCTGGGGAAGGCGGCTTTCAGCGCGTTGCGCGTGTTGCCGAATTCGGTGTTGGGCGCAAACACGGTGATTTTGCCGTCGGCCACTTCAATATCGCTGACATCGACATCGGCTTCCATTAAGGCTTCCAACACAGGCTCTTCGTCGTCACCGGCGAACACAAAAATGGCGTCGTGGTCGAACAAGTGACTCACGGCACCAGCGGCGCCTAACTTGGCTTTCACTTTGTTGAAGCAGGTGCGGACGTCGCCGTAGGTGCGGTTCGGGTTGTCGGTCAGGCAGTCCACAATGATCATGGTATTGCCAGGGCCAAAACCTTCGTAACGGGCTACCGCAAAATCTTCACCGCCACCACCGGCTGCTTTGGTGATGGCTTTTTCGATGACGTGCGCCGGTACCTGTTCTTTCTTGGCGCGCTCCAACAGCGACGCTAAGGCCAGGTTGCCAGAGGGCTCGGTGCCGCCGGACTTGGCGCACATGTAGATCTCACGGCTGTAGCGGCTGTAGATCTTGGCCTTCATGTCAGAAGTTTTGGCCATCGATTCTTTGCGGTTTTGGTAGGCTCTGCCCATTGTGATACACCATTCTTGATACGAAACTGCGGCGATTTTAGTCGTTATTGCGCGTTTGCACTAGCGCTAGCGCTAGCACAGGCCCAAGCGTTAACAGAGGCACTGGTCGACGCAGCGAAAAAAGGGCACTCTACGGGGCATTGAATCGGAACGAGAGAGCGCAATGTCTGACCCTCTGCACAAGCTTCATGCCGCCATGAATGAGTTCGCCGCCGAGCGCGACTGGGACCAATTCCACTCACCCAAAAACCTTGCCATGGCGCTGACCGTAGAAGCCGCCGAGCTGCAAGAGTGTTTCCAATGGCTGACGGAAGCGCAATCACAAGCTTTAACCCCGGAACAACTGTCGGCTGTGCGCGATGAAATTGCCGACGTACAACTGTATTTGATTCGCTTGGCGGGCAAGGTCGGTGTCGACATCGAACAAGCCTGTTGGGATAAAATGCAAAAGAATAGCGCCAAGTATCCGGCTGACCTCGTGCGCGGCAGCTCGCGCAAGTACACCGACTATCAGGATTGAGCTCTATGGATGATGTACAACAAAAAGACTCTCTAGGGCAGCGTGTCCAATTGTTTGCCCGGCGTTTGCTGTTGTTGGTGGTCGCTGCCGTTGCACCCGCCTATGTGCTGGCAGTGTTCTACGGCTTTCCGGTTTTCTTTGTGCTGAGCAGCATAGCCCTGTTGTTGAGTGCGGCGGCACTTTTTGTCTGGCAGCGGCGCAACGGTAAGCGACCCAGCGGATGGGGCTACGTGGCTTTTACACTGGCGCTGTTCTTGCTGATCTGGCAGCCCATGGTGGTGTTGCATGCGCAATACGCCCCACTGGCATTGGCCGTAGTGGTGAACCATTTGGTGTATGTGATTGCAGGGTTGGTATTGGTTGGACTTTATTTCACACATAGGGAGCGAACATGAGCGAGCGGTATTTATTTCTCGGCGATTCGGTCACCGACTGCGATCGCCAACGCAGCGTTAAACAGCCTAATCGTGCAGAAGCCTTAGGTTACGGTTGGGTGAATCGAGTTGCTACGGAACTTTTAGCACAACAGCCAATGGCGCAGATTTGGAACCGGGGCTTTGGCGGGTGCCGGATGAATGAACTGTTACAGCAGGACTGGTGTCCGCTCAAGCAGACCCGAGGTGGTGACTTTACATGCATTACCTTGATGCTGGGCATTAATGATATTTGGAGCCCGATGGCGAATGGCGAGACGCCCCAAATAGCGAACATATTGGTGGATTTCGACCGTTTATTGACGACGTTGGAATCATTGGCCGAGCACTTGGTGGTCATGGAACCCTTTGCCATTCCTGGTACGGCGACGACCGACGAATGGTGGGCGCCATTGCGAGAATTACAACAAGGTATGGCCGAGCGGGTTGCGCAGCATCAACTTACTTGGCTACCTGTGCAGGCAGCGTTCGGTGAACAAAGTAAGCAGCACCCTGAGTTGTGGGCCTACGATGGTGTACACCCGGAAGTTTTAGGGCATCAATGGTTGGCGGAGCATTGGCTGGCAACACAGAAGTTAAAAGTAAGAAACGTTTGACGCGGTGATTAGACATGGCGCACGGGCGCAGGGCGTATGCCTCAAGGCGCAACTTTCGGCCTGCCGTGGAGCGCCGGAGGCATACACCCTGCACCCATTGCAGAAAGGCGCTGCAGTGTCAAACCCCACGCTGCAACCACTTATCGACGTACCAGCAACTGGCCGTCATCGTAAGCTGCTCAGCCCGCGCCCACGCTAATCCTGCACGCACCAATTGTTCAGCCAAGCCCCGGCCGCGCAAGCTGTCCGGCACAAAGGTGCGCACGAAATCGACCGCCTCACCGGTGCGTTGATATTCCAACACAGCGTCGCCCGCCTCGGTGCGGATGACAAAGCGTTGTTGCTCACTCTCGTGTGTACAAACGGAATTTTTCTCGGTCATTCACCGATCCTCTGATACTGGCGGCGCACCACATCATCCGCCGCAGGCCCTGCCACAATGCGCAGGTCGCGTGCCGTTAATACCTGCCCATCGGCGTTGCGAACCAACAAGGGATCCACATCCTCACCCGTTGCTCGGTCGATAATCCGCACCGCTTGGCCTTCGTCGCCGAGCCATTCGGTTGCCCATTGAGTCATAGTCACCAAAACCGGCACCAAGGCATGACCTGCCGCTGTTAACCGATACTCAACCACACGGCGGTCTTCAGGTAACGGCCGACGCTCCAGGATACCTTCCTCCACCAGCCGCTTCAGACGTTGGCTCAAGATATTGCGTGCTACGCCTAAGCGACGCTCGAAGTCGTTGAAACGGCGCGTGCCGAGAAAAGCTTCTCGCAGCACCAAGAGAGTCCAGCCATCGCCAATGACGTTGGCCGTTCGGACCAGAGGGCAATTACTGTTGATAACTTCATTGGGTTTCATGCGCAGAGTATACGGCGTCGCTGGGTAATTAAATAGGTTGCCAATAAAAACTAATAACAGTTGCAAAAGAAAACCTATACTTCTAGGATGACAATGGTTTCAAAAAACAACCTATTGGAGGGGCGCCCGATGAGCAGCACGCTACCCATTATGATGAACATACTGTCACGCCTGTCGCCCATGGCTACTGTTGCGGCGGCGGAATATCTCGCTACACGGCCACGTCAGTTTCGGATGCCAGAATAACGACACCCTTTACCAGAGGGAGAATGGGTGACCTTTCGTTTTGGGCAGCGTGCGTTGCGCTGGGGCACGCAAGGTATTCCAGTATTGGCAGTACACGGTTGGCAGGGCCACCCTGATCAGTTTCGCGCGATTGCTTGCGCTTTGGTTGGGCAGGGCTATCAGGTGTTTGCACTGAATGGCCCTGGGCACGGCGGCGATCTCAATGGGCCAGTGCATCCCGGACTGATTGCTGAGTACATCGAAGACGTGGTGGCTGAACTAGGCGGCGTGCAGGCAGTAATCGGCCATTCAATGGGCGGTGGAACGGCAATGATGGCAATGGCTGCTGGTGTGCCAGTGAGACAAGCGGTGATTATATCTGCGCCTTACAGCTTCAGCAGCGTGGCGCTTCGTACGGCTGAGCGTCTTGGTTTAAGTGGTCGAGCCAAAGCGCGCTTCATGGCACGCATGGAAAAACGTGCTGGCTATTCGTTTCAATCATTGAATGGCGACCATTTGTTGCCCGAAGTTGACGTGCCAGTATTGGTCGTTCATGACGAAGGTGATCGGCAAGTGAGCTTTCTAGATGCAGAGCGCATCGCCCAACGCGTGCCGATAGGTACCTTATATGCGACCCAAGGTTTTGGGCATGGACGCATTCTACAAAGCGATGAAGTGGTGGTCAGGATCGTCGAGTTCTTGTGCCATGGACGCTGAAACCCACTCTCTTTGAATGAGCAACGTGGTTTTCAAACGAGGTATCCCTTGGGGTATGTAAAAGCTGATCTGGATCAAACACCTCCGTTCTCGGTTGACTATTATGGAGGTGTACGGTGCTGCTGTTGAATAGCACGCTCAATAAAGAGGAATTTCCATGACCAGCTTACAGATTGAACAAATTGAAGTCTTATTGGTGCCCGTGGACGGGTCGAAGGGCTCACAAAAAGCGGTGCGTTTGGCCGCCGGAATGGCGCAAGCACAGGGGGTTGAGTTGGAGCTGCTGTATGCTTTTCCAGCGAACGCATTGGAGCTGTTGGGGCCTTTGGGCGACGCGGTCTCTGCTGAGCAACTGAAATACCTGAACACCGAAACCTTTGAAAAACTTCGGCACGACAGTGCGCGTAAAGTGTTTGATGCCGCCAAGAGCCAAATTCCGCCTGAACAGCATGCGCAGGTAAAAGAAGTATTGCTGCCTGGGGATCCGGCAGAAGCAGTGCTTAAGCACGCGGAAGCTTGCCGCAACCCGATGATCATTGTAGGCCGTCGTGGTTTGTCACGGGTACGTGAATTGCTGCTTGGCAGTGTGAGCCAGCGCTTGGTGCACCACGCTCATTGCCCAGTGACGGTGGTGCATTAAGATACCGTTGATGGGCGATAATATACTGAAAACGATATATTAGAAATCATAAAACTCATTTTACATCTTGGATCCAAAAGCGGATTGTTTTGGCTGTTAGAGTGCTTGTTTGCATTCTAATGGCAGCACTCTGTATACAAAAAAAATAATATGAGGACGTCAAGATGAAAACCCGATTGAATGCCAAGTCTCTAGGCGCTTTGGCCCTGGCTGGGATCATGACTCTGGGCGCCACCAGCGCTCTGGCACAAAATACCAACCCTATCCGCATCGGTGCTGTGGCACCTAAAACGGGTGCATTAGCCGGCGGTGCCGCCGTAACCTTTTGGCCCAACGTAGCGTTGTGGGAAGAGGAAGTGAACGCGCGCGGCGGTTTGCAGATGAGCGATGGCTCACGCCGCCCGATTGAAATCATTGAATACGACGACCGCACCGATCCATCTGAGACCATTCGCTCGGTGCAGCGTTTGGCCACCAACGACCGGGCGGACTTCATTCTAGCGCCTTACAGCACCGGATTGGCATTGGCCGCCGCACCGTTGTTTGATCGCTTGGGTTACCCCATGATCAACGTCAGTGCCATTACCGACCAAACCGACACCTTGGTAGCGCGCTACCCGGGCGTGTTTTTTACCTTAGGTAAAACCACCCCACTCGCGGAAGGTGTGGCCAAATTGATGGCGGATTTGCGCAGCGAAGGCAAAGCCGGTAACCGTGTGGCCTTGGTTAACGTGGGTGATGCGTTTGGTATCGAGCTGGCGCAAGCAGCCCGCCGCGTGTTTGAAGCCGAAGGCTTTGAACTGGTGTATACCACCTCTTATCCACCCACGATTCAGGACGTCTCGCCCATCATCAACTCCGCGATGGCGGCGAATCCTGATATCTTCATTGCCTTCTCCTACCCCGGCGATACCTTCGCGTTGACCGAGCAAGCGCAGATTCAGGGCATGGAAGTTGATGCCTTCTATACGGCAGTTGCAACACCCTTCCCGTCGTATCAAGCGCGCTTTGGCGACTCCATTAATGGCGTATTTGGCGTGGGCGGGGTGAATCCTGCTGATCCAAAGTTCCAAGCCTACGCTGAAGCACACCGTTCGTTGACCAATACTGCGCCTGACTACTGGGCCAGCGCGGTAACCTATGCATCCTTTGAGGTTTTAGAGCAAGCCATCGAAGGAGTCGGGTCGCTTGATCGTGCGGCAGTCACGCAGTACATCAAAGACCACAGCTTTGACACCGTCATGGGCACTTGGTCTTTCGACAATCAGCAGATCAGTAACTACTGGACAGTCGGTCAGTGGCAGAACGGTCAGTTCTACGGTATCGGCGGTACTGCTGAGATGCCGGGTGCGGCCACGCCTATCGCTAGCCCGAGTTGGTAAGTCGTTGTTAAGGCCTGAGTCCCACTCACCGTGGGGCTCAGGACTCTCTAAAACTTCTCGGTGTGAACATTATGCAAATTCTTATCACGGGGCTGCTCCTCGGTGGTGTCTATGCCATTGTGGCCATGGGGCTGTCCTTGCAGTATGGCGTTGCTCGGATAATGAACCTTGCCAGCGGTGAAATGTTGGTTGCGGGTGCCTTCGTCGCGTTTTGGGTGGTCACGGCGCACAGCCTGAACCCCTATGTATCGTTGGTGTTGGTGGTGCCGGGTGCATTCATCGTCAATTGGGTGATCTACCGATATCTTTTGCTGCCACTGGTTAAGCGGGCCAAGAACCGAGGCCAGTTGGAAGTGGACAGCATTTTGACCACCTTCGGCTTGAGCTTTGTCTTTGTCGGTATTTTCCTCGCCGTCTTTGGTGGCACCTATTTCAACTATTCCTTTCAGTCCACGGCGATTGAAATTTTTGGTAGCCGTTATGGTCTGAACCGGGTCACCGCGTTCCTGATTGCCGTCGTTATCTGTGGCGCGCTTTGGTATTGGGTGAACTATACACGCACCGGCATGGCCATCCGCGCCGTGTCCGTCGACCCCACAGCAGCCGGGCTGGTCGCCATTGACGTGCAACGCGTGTCGACCTTTGCGTTTGCCTTGGGCGGCGCGGTAGCGGCGGCCGGAGGGGTGCTGCTCAGTACCTTTCTAACCTTTGAAGCTTCCATTGGTATCGTCTTCACCATGAAGGCGTTGATTATCGTGATTATGGGCGGCGTGGGTGACATTCGCGGTGCCATCGTGGCGGCCTTGGTATTGGGTATCACCGAAACCATCGTGGCGCGCTTGATTGATCCCGGCTTAACGCTGGCATCAGCCTATCTGCTGTTTATTCTCATCCTGTTGTTCCGACCTCAGGGTCTGTTTGGGAGACGTACCACATGACTCGTCGTGAAATCACCATCGGTCTGCTGGCGCTGATTGCCTTTGCCCTGCTGGCGTTCGTGCCCAGTCTGTCGAACAGTGCGTCTCTCTTGTCGTTGATGGTGCCGATTGCCATGTACACGGTATTGGCGACGTCGTGGGCATTGTTTTCCGGCCCGACGCATTATATCTCACTGGCAACGGCCGCCTTCTATGGCATCGGGACGTACATTCTCGCCACCGGCATTGATGTATTGCCCTATCCGTTATTGCTGGTCATCGCGGCCGTGGCAGGCGCCATTATGGCCGCCGCGGTGGGTGCGGCCACGTTGCGTCTGTCGGGCGTGTACTTCGTTATTTTCACCCTAGGCTTGGCCGAATTGACGCGCCAGTTGGTGACCTGGTGGCAGAGCAACTTCGGCGGTAGCCGAGGCAAGTACGTGTTCACCGACATCACCGAAGCGCAGATCTACTGGCAACTGTTAGGGCTGGCCGCACTGGTGTATGTGGTTGGCTGGCTGATCGGGTGCTCGCGTTTAGGCTTTGCCATTCGCATCATCGGTAACGATGAGCTGGTGGCGAAACACAGTGGCATTAACACGGCCGGCTCGAAAATACTGCTCTTTATGGTGTCCGGCGCCTTTGCCGCCGTGGTCGGTGCCGTTATGGCACCGCGCTTTGTCTACATCGAGCCTGCCATGGCCTTTAACCCTCAGGTATCGTTTTTGGTGGTGATCATGGCGTTGCTCGGCGGTGTGCATCGGCTCTGGGGGCCTTTGATGGGCGCGGTGCCATTTGCACTGGTGTGGGAACTGATCGCCTCGAACTTCCCCAATCAAACCGTGTTGGTGATGGGGTTGGCCTTCCTTGTGGTGGTGTTTTACATCCCCAACGGTGTGTCGGGCATCATCGAAAAAGGCTACCGAAAAATGCGCGAACAAGGAGGGAACAACCATGGATAAGTTGCCTGTGGTGCTCGAAGTCCGCGACGTTACAAAGCGCTTTGGCGGACTGGTCGCAGTGAATAATTTGAGTTTCGATGTGCACCAACATGAAGTATTGGGGTTGATTGGCCCCAATGGCTCTGGCAAGACCACCATGATGAACCTGATCTCGGGCGCACTGCCGGTCAGTGGCGGTGACATCATGATGAATGACTTACTGATCTCCGATTTACCGCCGCGCAAACGCGCCCGGGCGGGGGTGGCGCGTACCTTTCAGTTGGTGCGCATGTTGCCGTCGATGACCGCCTTGGAAAACGTCATGGCGGGCGCCGTGTTTGGGCATAAGAAATTGTGGGGGCGTGGTTTGCACGTACACGCCATGCGTCAGTTGGAGCGCGTCGGCATGGCCGATGTGGCGCAACGCCCGACGTCGGCGCTGACCTACATAGACCAGAAACGGGTCGAATTGGCGCGGGCACTGGCGGCCGACCCCAGTGTGCTGCTGTTAGATGAGTGGTTGGCGGGGCTAAATCCCACCGAGCTGCAAGTTGGTATCGAATTGATTGCCAGCCTGCGCAACGAGGGTCGGACTATCATCTTGGTGGAGCACGTCATGGACGCCATTCGCAGCCTGTGCGATCGCTGCGTCGTCATGAGCAGCGGCGTCAAAATCGCTGAAGGCACACCAACCGAAGTGCTGTCTGACAAAGGCGTTATACAAGCCTATTTGGGGGATGATCATGTCTGATAATTCAGGACTCATCGTCAACGGGCTGTCTGTGCATTACGGCCAGCATCAGGCGCTGAATCAAGTGTCGTTGAACATCAAACCGGGTGAGATCGTCGTCATTCTTGGTGCCAACGGTGCGGGCAAGAGCACGCTGTTGCGCACCATTGGTGGCTTAACCACGCGCACCGGCGGCAGCTTGCAGATGAATGGTCACCCGTTAACGACCTTAAAGGCGCATCAAATTGTCGAAACCGGTCTGGCGTTGGTGCCAGAAGGGCGAGGCATTTTTGGTGATCTGACGGTAGAGGAAAACCTGCTGTTGGGTGCTTATGCCAAACGGGCGCGCGCCGACGAACAGCAAAATTTGGAGCGCATCTACAGTTTGTTTCCCCGTTTAGTGGAGCGTCGCCGCCAAATTGCGCGCACCATGAGCGGGGGTGAGCAGCAGATGGTGGCCATTGGGCGGGCCATGATGTCGTCACCCAGTATTCTGATGCTGGACGAACCGTCATTAGGTTTGTCGCCCTTGCTTTCCAGCGATGTATTCAAAACCTGTAAGGCCGTGCGCGAGACCGGCGTGGGTATCTTGCTGGTGGAACAGAACGCCAAGCAAAGTCTTTCCATTGCCGACCGGGGGTATTTGCTGGAAAACGGCCAGATCGTCGCGGAAAACAGCGCGCAGAATCTGTTGAAAGATCCCGCTGTGCAGAAGGCTTACCTCGGCGGTTCGGGCACAGCGACAACAGCGGCAAAACCCGCGTCTGCGCCCGCCACCGTTAAAGAGTCTCTTGCAGCAGAAACCGCTAAGCAGTCAAGCTGCAGTCGGACCATCCCAGACCGCTTCGAGATGCCGCGCGTCAATGTAGCGCAGGTCTTGGGTGTGTCGGTGAACGAGGCTATACGCTCAGCCGAAGCGCGTCAAAAAGCCGCTTGGGCGCGGGCCAATCAGGCACCGTTGCAGGCGAGCTCGGAGTCTGTTTCTGGCGGCGGCGCGCTGGCGGACATGCTGCGACGGTTCGAGCAATCGGCGTCCCAAGCGCAGCGGTCAGCGGCACGGTCTACTGACGTACGCGCAAGCCGTGTTGACGAAGAGCAGTCCTCTGAAGCAGCTACGGACACGGCTGCAACTGAACCCTCATCCTCTACTCCAGTGCTGGAAGTTTATCGTCGGGTCGTTGATGACCATGGACGCAGTGAGCTGGCATTGGTCGACAAAAGAAAGGTGTAACGATGCACAATTTCAAAGGGCTATACATTGGCGGCCAGTGGGTACCTACTGACCGTACGTTTGATGACATGAACCCCTCCAACGGCGAGGTGTGGGGCAAAGCGCCCGATGCTGGCGTTGCCGAGACGCGGGCTGCTATTAAGGCTGCGGCGAAGGCACAACCCGCATGGGCCGCTTTACCGCACACGGTGCGGGCGCGATACATGAACAAGGTCGCTGACCTCTTCGAACAACGCCGCGACGACATCGTTAAGGCCAGTCGCGCTGAAGGCGGCGGTTGGTTTGGTAAGGGCATGTTCGAAACCGGTTATACCGCCGGCGTGTTCCGTGCGGCGGCTGCGGCTGCGTACAGTAATGTGGGTGAGATTCTGCCCTCGGAGCACGATAAGATTTCCATGGCGGTGCGCCGACCTCTCGGCGTGGTCACGGTCATCAGCCCATGGAACATGCCCCTTATTCTGACCAGCCGTGGTTTGGCGTTTCCCTGTGCCATCGGCAACACCATTGTGCTGAAACCGTCGGAAGACACACCGTATTTGGGTGGCATGCTGTTCGCTGAAATCTTTGAAGAAGCCGGTATCCCGCCGGGCGTTTTGAATGTGGTGTCGTGCTCGCGTGAGAGCGTGCAGGCTGTAGGTGCTGAGCTGGTCGAGAACCCCATTGTTAAAGGCATTTCATTCACCGGTTCTACGCCGGTCGGGCGGCACATTGCCGCTACAGCAGGTGCGCACCTGAAGAAAGCCTGTGTCGAGCTGGGCGGCAAAGACTCGCTGATCGTGTTGGAAGACGCCGATATGGACCGCGCCGTAAAGGCCGCGAACTTTGGCAGCTTTATGCACCAAGGGCAGATCTGTATGGCGGTCGAGAAGGTGCTGGTGCACGAGAACATTTGGGACGAATTCATGAGCAAGTTCGTCGAACGGGCGAGCAAGCTCAAAATGGGCGATACGTCGGCAGACCCCGATGCAGTGATTGGGCCGCTCATCAACGACCGCCAAGCGGCGCGGGTGAAAGACCAAATTGAAGACGCGCGGGCCAAAGGCGCCACCATTTTATTGGGCGGTGGTGTACACGGCCGATTTGTGGAGCCGACCATCATCACCAACGTTACACCCGACATGAAAGTGTATGCGGATGAAACCTTCGGCCCGGTGGCGGTGTGCATCCCGTTCAGCAGCGACGCCGAAGCGGTTGCCATTGCCAACGACACCGAATACGGCCTGTCGTCGGGCATCATCACCGCCGACGAACATCGAGCGTTGGCAATGTCGGCACAACTCGACACCGGCAGTTGCCATGTGAACTGTTCCTCGGTGAACGACGAGCCGCACATACCCTTTGGCGGCTCCAAGGCGTCCGGCTTGGGTAATCACGGTGGGCGCTGGTCGGTTGAGACCTTCTCACAAACGCGCTGGATCACGTTGGATCGCGGCGGGCGTCCATTCCCGCCCGTTTTCTGAGGACCATGACAACCATGAGTAAAACGAAAAAGATCCTCAAAAATAAAACCATCGTGGTCACGGGCAGTTCGTCGGGTATCGGGCTGGCCACGGCGGCCTTGGTAAAACGTCTAGGTGGCAGGGTGCTGGGTGTGGACGTACACACGCCACAGGGCGAAGCCGCCGAAGCGGTTGATGAATTCTATAAAGCCGATTTGTCGCAGCGCGCGATGGTCGATGCTTTGGTGTTCGCCTTGCCACAGGGCATTGATGGCTTGGCCAATATCGCCGGGTTACCACCGACCGCGCCGGCCGAAAAAGTCTTACAAGTGAATTTGGTGGGCTTGAAATATCTGACCGAGCAACTGGTGCCGAAGATGAACAACGGCGCGTCCATCGTCAATTTGGCTTCCTTGGCGGGTGGGGGCTGGGCGGATGCCATCAGCACCATCAAGGCCAGTGAAGACCTGACGTTCGAAGGTGTAGCGGACTTCGTGCGCCAACACAATGTCAGTAGCGCCGGTGGGCGGTCGTACTTCTTTTCCAAAGAAGCGCTGATCGTGTGGACCATGCAACACCGTTGGACATGGCGCGAGCGTGGCATTCGCATGAATGCGGTGAGCCCCGGCCCGGTGGACACCCCCATTCTGGGTGACTTCATTGAAACCTTGGGCGCGCGCGCCGAGAAGGACATGGCCACCATGGACCGCCCCGGTCACCCCGATGACATTGCCCCGGTCGTGGTTTTCTTGTTATCGGACATGACTAGCTGGATTCGCGGCACCAACATTCCGGTCGATGGCGGCATGGCTTCTCATCTCGCCTGTGAGGCGCACGGACTATGAACTTAACAGCATTTACTAAGAACAATACAACGCTGGAGACGCAACATGGCTAACGCAGTTGTTTGGATAATTATTGGCCTCATCGTTCTGGCCATTGTGATCGCCATTCTGGCGAAATTTTATGAACGCGGCACCCGCGAAGTCAGCTTGGTGCGAACCGGCGTTGGCGGCCGCAAAGTGGTGCTGGACGGCGGTGTGCTCGCCATCCCGTATTTCCACGACGTGTCGCGCGTGAACATGCAAACCTTGCGCTTGGAAGTGAAGCGCCAAGGCAACGGCTCCTTGATTACGCAGGATCGCTTGCGTGTCGATGTCGGCGTGGAATTCTATGTGTCCGTCATCTCAACCGTCGAAGGTGTGGCACAGGCCGCGCAAACGCTGGGTAGTCGGACTTTTCAGGCTGAAAAGCTGCGCGAACTGATCGAAGGTAAGCTGGTCGACGCACTGCGTTCGGTGGCGGCGACTTTCACTATGGACGAACTGCACGAAAAACGCGGCGAGTTCGTCAGCAAGGTGCGGGCCGGTTTGTTGGAGTCACTGGAGCGCAACGGCTTGGCCTTGGATTCCGTGTCGCTGACGGAGATGGACCAAACGCCTTTTCACGCCTTGGACGAAAACAACGCCTTCAACGCCGAAGGTATGCGTAAACTGGCCGAGGTGATCGCCAAGTCCAAGAAAGACCGCGCCAACATTGATGCCGACGCTGATGTCTCGGTGCGTCGTTCCGCGTTGGAAGTCGCCAAACGCAAACTGGATCTCGACCTCGAAGAAGAGCACGCACGGATTGCTCAGGTGCAGCAAATCGAAACCTTAAAGGCCGCGCAACTGGCCGAAGTGGCGGCGCGCAAAGCGGACAGTGAACGCTCTGTGGCGCAAGCACGGATCGATATGGAAAGCGCCATTCGATCCGCCGATATCGAGCGTGATCAGCGTTTGCGTCAAGCAGAGATAGAGCGCGATCGTTTGCTGGAAGAAGCCGAAGTGAAACGCCAACTGGCGCTGGAACTGCTGCAACAGGAGCGCGATATTCAACTGTCTGCCAAGTCGCAGGAAGAAAGTAAGGCGCACGCCCTAGCCGATGAGGCCCGTGCCCTAGCCGTGCGTGCTGCCGAGTTGGTGACTACCGAAAAAGCGTTGGCCGAGGCGGACCGCGCGAAACGCATTGCCGAAGTCAAAGCAGAGCAAGAAGCCGCAGTAGCGGGTATTCGCGTGCGCATGGCTGCTGAATCCGAACGAGTGGCCTCAACGGATCGCGCTAAATCGCGTGTGGCCGAGGCCAATGCCGAGAAAGAAAGCCGCGCCTTGCGCACCGAGGCGACCAAAGCCGAAATGTTGGCGGATGCCGAAGGCCGGGCGGCCATGGTGGCCGCAGAAAACAACATCAATGAACGCATCGTCGCCATGAAGCTTGAGCAAGCGCGTTTAGAGGCGTTGCCAAAAATCGTCGCCGAAATGGTTAAGCCTGCGGAGAAGATCGACTCCATCAAAATCCATCAAATCACCGGTCTTGGGCAGCGCGAGCAAGGGCCTGTCGGCAGCGCTGAAAAGCCAGTGGTTAATCAAGCGTTGGACAGCATATTGGGTATGGCTGTGCAGTTACCGGCGCTGAAAAAGATTGGTGAAGAGCTCGGGCTGAGTGTGGATACCAGCCTGGATGCCGTGCGCCCTGAGAAGAGCGCGAAAAAGTAGTTTTGTGTGCTGCCAAGGATCAGGCACTTGTAGAGAGGAAGCGATTCCTCTCTACTCTTTTTCAAATCCCGCCTATTTGGTCATCAGTGACTGTACAGGACACCGAGCGTACGCACTCCGACAAGAACGCCAGAGCTTCCGATATGTCCGCACCCACGCGGCGCGAAAAGCCAACCGGCCCTAAAATGTCCCGTGTATCGACCGGCACCTCAATCAACGCCCCTTCGTCAAAGTCTCGCATCACCGCACCGCGCGAAATCAGCCACGCAGCATCCGTGTCCATTACATAGGCACGACCGAACGCGTGTGAATTGGTTTCTACTTGGTTTTTGTTCAACGTAATGCCGTGCGCAATGAGGAAGCGTTCGACACTGTTGTGAATGATGGAATCACCCGCAGGAAGAATAACGGGGTAGTCGGCCAGCAACCGGAACGGATCCAGACCATTCACCAAGGCCGAGTGGCCTGGTCGCACGGCGATGGTAATGCGTTCAAGATACAGTTGCTCGAACAGCAGTCCTTGCATCTGATCCGGCTCCGCAAGGCGACCGATGATGACATCCAGTTCGGATACGCGCAGCCGGTCAAGCAACACTGGCGTTGGGCCAGTGATGATGTTCACCTTAGTGTTGGGCATACGTACCTTAAAGCGGGCAATGGCGGCGGGCATGATGCGGGCGGCGACCGTCGGCAGTGCGCCTATGGAAACGGGCGGATGCACCTCATTGTTAGCGCGCTCTACACTCAGAATACCTTCATGTAAGGCGCTGGTACTGTTGAGCGCATGGCGCAGGAATATCTCACCATGACGAGTCAGCACAACGCCACGCTTTTGCCGATCAAGTAATGCCACATTCAGCATTTCTTCCAACTCGCGAATCTTCTTCGACACCGAAGGCTGCGTTATCGATAAATGAGACGCCGCTTTAACCACGCCACCTTGCCGAACAACCTCAATGAAGCATTGCAGGTGCCGAAACTTGATGCGATTGTCGATCATACTGCATCACTCATGAGTCGATGATGAATAACGGTAGCGAGCGGCCGGCGTTTTATCAAGCAACGACCTGTTTCACCTTAACTTTTTGCCGAGGCTTAACAAACATCACCACATTACCGCCCAAAATCATCACCAACCCGAGCACCGAAGGCAGAGTCCACACATAGCCTTCGAACACCGTCGACACCGCCAGCGCGACCAAGGGAAACAACACGGTGGCGTAGGCGGCTGGCCCTGCGCCGATACGGCCGATCAGCGCAAAATACGTACCGAACCCGATCACCGAGCCGAAGACGGCCAAATAGACCAGCGCGCTGATGTAGGTGGGCGAGGTATCTATAGAAAACGGTGTGCCGGTAAGCACAATCACCAACAGCATAGTCAGCGCGCCGTAGGTCATGGCGTAAGCGTTGGTCGACAGCAAATCGAGGCCGCGTCGTTGGTGACGCAAGCTGATCATATTACCGAGTGAGAAACCGTAGGTGCCCAACAAGGCGCAGCCCATGCCAAACAACACGCCGCGATCAAAGCCACCCGCACGCAGGTCGGGCCAAAATAGAAAGACCATGCCCACCAAGCCAATGGTCGCCGCAACCATTAAGCGGCCGGTAATGGGCGAACGGAAGAACAGCACGCCGTTCAGCGCGTTGAAGATCACTGCCATAGAGAAAATCACCGAATTCAAACCGCTGGTGATGGTTTGCGTGGCGGTGTAAAACAGCAAAAAATTAAAGCAGAACACGCACATGCCTTGCAGTAAGCAGAACAGGTGGTCATGCAAGCCGATACGACGCAGGCGACGAATGACCAGCAAAAACAGCATCAACGTGCCTGCTGCCAGCGCGAAGCGGTAGAACACCGACACCGGAATGGGTACATCGCCCAACTGCAAGGCAATGGCGATCCATGTGGTGCCCCAGATCAAAACGGTTACGGCATACAGTGCAAAGTTCATAATTTTCCTGTGGATTGTACCTGACAGCGAATGAGATTCTATGTTTACCGGTGAACGTTGGCTCAGGCAGTGAGATGGTGGAGGGATCTGTACGAGACCCTTTGCGGCAGGACAAATTCGTCAGGAACGAATTTGCACGACCGCAGGGAGTCCGGAGGGTCAGGCACAGGGATGCGCCTGATAAACACGCAATGGAGCCCCATGGATGGGCTTACGCGTGTCGAGGAAAGATCCCTCCACCATCTCGCTGCCTGATTCGAGGGCCAGAGCATAATGTAGATATGAGCAATGTGCCGTCGGAGACTTGCTCTGTAATTGCATATTCTTGCGCTTTATTTCTGATGGAACGCTGCGATGCTTGGCAGCTTGCGGCCGCCTGCGTAGTATCGGTATTCACACCCAAGTGGTTACTATTGAGAGAAAGTCCGCGTGCATCCCCAGTATCAGGTGTTTGACAGCCTCAGCCAACACAACGCGACCCTGCGTGGCGCTGCCGCGCTCGGCAATGGCACAGGCTTAGCGCGCTGGTACAACGAGCAGGACTTCATTGACCTCGACAAAGCCGAACATCACACCCTCAGTTTATACGTCGCAGACGGTTACCAGTGCTACCACAAACAAGGCACCCAATGGCGCAACGGCGGGGCGCCGAATCGCTTCTGCTTGATGCCCGCCGCGCACGAATCAACGTGGGATGTGCGCGGGCCACTGGAATTTGTGCACCTGTATTTTACCGACGCCCACCTATCGGCTTTGGCAGAACAAACATGGGAACGCAAGCCCGGTAAAGTGATGTTAGATGAACGCACGTTCGCGGATGATCCACAGATATCTGCTTTGTATCGTGAGTTTCTATTGCAGTTAAGCTGGTCGGAGTCGAGTGACCGTCTGGCTCTCAGCAGTGCTATTACCCTCTTATTGGTGCATGTGCTGAGCCGGTACACGCAGGTGGACTGGCGACTACCGGCGCCCAAGGGCGGCTTGGCGGCGCACAAACTGCGCCGCGTGATCGAGTTTATTCAGGCCAATTTGGACCAGCCGTTATTGTTGAAAGATCTCGCCGCACAAGCCGACCTGAGCGAGTTTCACTTTGCGCGTATGTTCAAACAAAGCCAAGGGTTGGCGCCCCACCAATATGTGTTGCTGGCCCGCTTGCAGGAGGCAGAACGCTTGCTGCAAAACACCACAATGCCCCTGGTAGATATTGCGCTCGCTTGTGGGTTCAGCTCATCCAGTCATTTGGCGCATCGGTTTCGTCAGGTGAAAGGGGTTCGCCCCTCAAATATTCGACAAGGAAAATAACCATGGATAAAACGGTTAATGGATAAGACAGTTAAAAGTGGGGTGTTTTACGCGCTCACAGCCTATGGCTTGTGGGCGGTTGCGCCCATGTACTTCAAGCTGATGCAAAACGTGGCCGCGCCAGAAATATTGGCCCACCGTGTGTTGTGGTCGTTCTTGCTGACACTTGGCCTCATCATCATATTGCGTAAGCGCAGTGTGCTGTGGGCCACCATGAAGTCGCCACGCGCGCGCTGGTTATTGCTGTGCTCAACCACCATCATCGGGTTCAACTGGGGTTTGTTTATCTGGGCCGTACAAAGCGGCTTTATGCTCAGTACCAGCTTGGGTTATTACATCAATCCGTTGGTGAACATTCTGTTTGGCATGCTGTTTTTTGGCGAGCGCTTGGGCAAGGTGAAAACCGCTGCCGCCTTGATTTGCTTAGCGGCGGTGGCTTATGAAGTCATCCAGTTCGGACGCTTACCTTGGATTGCCTTGGCGTTGGGTGTCAGCTTTGCACTCTATGGCTTAGTGCGCAAAAAACTGGCGGTCGACAGCTTCACCGGCATGGCGATGGAAACCGGCTTGTTGCTGCCCTTAGCCATTGGCTATTTGTGGTTCAGTACCAGCCCGACGACAGACCTGTTCGCGAATACCGGCTGGACGAACTACCTGTTGTTCGCCGCTGGGCCAGTGACCATGGTGCCGCTGATGTGCTTTGCCGCGGCGGCTAACCGCATCAGCATGACGGCGCTGGGTTTCTTTCAGTACATCGCGCCCAGCGGTGTCTTTCTACTTGCCGTGTTTGTCTACGGCGAAGTGCTGGTGCCCGAGAAGCTGGTCACCTTCGGCATGATCTGGTTTGCGCTGATTATGCTTTCCGTGGATACCCTGTATCGCTGGCGGCGCGGACCGAAGATTCCGGTGGTGCCAGCGGCTTAACTCTTATCGGCGTGGTTTTGCGGTATGCCTCCGGCGCTTCACGGCAGGCCGAAAGGCGCGCCTTGAGGCATACCGCACAAACCACGCGATAGCTATGCACCAAGTTTCAAGATGCAGTGTGGCGTCAGGAATTCAGGCGCTTCATGGCTCAGCCACACCATGCCTTTGTTGGCGAGTTGCGGTGTTAGCTGTTGCATGATCTTAGCAGCGGTTTCGTCATCGACGCCGCGAAATGGTTCATCCAAAATTACCCAGCGCACTTCAGATTGTAGCCAGCGCAATATTACCCGCGCTAAGGCCACACGACGTTGTTCACCGCCCGACAGCGCCAAGCCGTTCTCACCCACCCATGTATCTAAACCCTGCGCAGATTGCTCCACGCGGTCTGCCAGCGCTACCCATTCCAGCACTTGCCAGAGTTGTTCGTCGGTGGCCTTTGGGTTGCCCAGCAACAGGTTGTTGGCGAGGGTGTCGTTAAATAATTTGGTATCTTGTGTTAGCCACGCGGTATGCGCCAAGTGAGGCAGAGCAAGTTGGGTGGCGAAGGTCGACTTTCCGCTGCCTGACGTTCCCGTAATGACGCAGCATTCGCCTTGCTGTAATTTTACAGAAGTATCTCCAACCACAATGCGGAGGGTCGGGCGTAGGGTTGGGGCGTCAGCGAGGCTTTTTGCGTGATCGGGTGCCTGTTCAATGTCCGGTGCCATATCGTTCAAGCGTTTTGCCGCTGCCAATGTCTGACCAAAATGCGCAAACGAACGCGGCAAATTGGCGAAGGCTTCATTGAGTGCTAACAGGCCCAGCAACAACATCACCAATACTGGCCCGCTTAACTGGTCGGCGATATAGGCCTGCACACCCAAAAGCAGAACGCCGGCCATCAGCAGCGCCAAGCCAGCATTTACTAAGCTTTGTGTAAAACCAATGGCGCGCGCTAATGACTGTTGTCGTGCGTGCAGGGCGTCGCTGGTCCCCGACAGCCTTACCGCGTGCTCGCTGGCGTAGCCTGCCGCCGTTAATTCGGCGTTGCCGCGCAGATGATCAACACTGTGAATGCGTAGCTGTTCGGTCAGTACGGTTAGTTCGCCACTGTGGCGCATACCCAGTGTGGCAGGCAGCGCAGTAGACAGACTCAGCAAGACCATTAGCCCCAAAAAGATGAGCAGCGCCGCGTTCGGCAAGACCCACCACATCACGCCGCTGACCCCTATGATGATCAGCAGGGCCACCATGGGCGGGGCGAGCAGGCGCAGATAGAGATTGTCGAGGGTATCTAAGTCGCTGGTCAGTCGGTTCAGCCATTGACTGCTGCGCTGCCGGTTCAGTTCTGGCAGCGGTAAACGACTGATCTGCGCGAACAGCCGGACACGCAAGTCCGCCAGCAGGCGCAGCACGGTATCGTGGTTGTACAGCCGTTCGAGGTAGCGGGCAATGGTGCGCGTAAGGGCAAAGCCGCGGATGCCAGCGCCGGGTACATAGACGTCCAAATACACCGCAATGCCGACGGACAATAGCAGCGACGCCAACCCGGCCGAGGTAATAAACCACCCAGACAAACCCAGCAACGCAATGCCAGCGGTAAGGGTCAGTGCCATGAGCAAACTACCGACAAGCAGCCGACGGCGACGTTGCAGAATCAGACGGACCCAAGGCCACAAAGGCGCCCAAAGATTCCTCATAGCACGGCCTCCTGATCCGTAACTCGCATCACACGGTGCGCCCGCTGCAACAGGTCGGCATCGTGCGCGCTGACGATGATGCCACGCCCTTGCGCGGCGAGCCCGTCTAAGCAGTCAGCGATCACTTGCGTACTGTCGGTATCGAGCGCAGCGGTGGGTTCGTCCAGCAGCACCCATTGGGCGTCCGACAACCAGATGCGCGCAAGCGCTAAACGCTGGGCCTCACCGCCCGACAAGAAGCGTCCGTCTTCACCGACGGGGCTGTTAAGTCCTTGTGGCAGGCTGTTCAATAATGCTGTTAAGCCGACCTGAGCGGCGGCGTCCAACATGTCTTGTTCGGAGGCCTGCGGGGCCATCCAAAGCAGATTGTCGGCCCAACTGCCGAACAGTAGAAAGGGCCTCTGGCTCATCCACGCCACGGGCGTGCGACCGGCCGGTTGATCATTCACCCGCACTTGGCCGTCGGTCGGCTGAATAAAACCGGCGATCAGATTCAAGATGCTGCTTTTCCCGCTGCCCGTAGGCCCCGACAGACCAACGATTTCACCCTGCTCAAAGCGCAGACTGAGACGATGAAACAGCGTGCCGCGTTCGGGAAACGTCAAGGTGACTTGGTTAAAGACGATGGTGTTGTCGGCGTCTCTTATTACGCCTTCCGTATATGGATCTGACTCTGGCGATTGAGCAACTGTTGAATCGTTCGTCGCCGACATCAAGGTTTCAGCGGCACCGATGGCCGCCGCTCGGTCATGGTAGTGCTGCGCCAAAGTACGCAAGGGCTGAAAAAATTCTGGAGCCAGTAATAAAATCAGCAAGCCGCTAAACAAAGTCAGCTCCGTACTTGGGCCCCAGTCGATATAGCCGAGCAAGCCAAAGCCAATATAAATAGCCAGCATGGCGATGGCGACCGAGGCAAAGAATTCCAATACGGTTGACGACAAAAACGCTAATCGCAACGTTTTCATGGTCAGGCGACGGAAGTCATGACTGGTTGTCGCGACGACGGCTTGTGTTGCCTGTGTGTGGCCGAAAATCTGCAACGTCGTGATGCCGTGCAAGCGGTCGAGAAATTGCCCGGACAGCCGACTTAAGCTGGCGAAATGTTGCTGGTTTAGCTTCTCTGCACCCATGCCCACCAAGGCCATAAACAGCGGAATCAGCGGCGCAGAGAAGAACAGCAAAACACCGGCTAACCAGTCCATACCGAATACGATAACCAAAATAACTAAAGGAACTGCAACAGTGATGGTCTGTTGCGGTAAGTAACGCGCCACGTAGCCATCCAATGCTTCAACCTGCTCCACGTATTGACTGGCGCGCTCAGCAGGAGAAAGCACGGCATTGCGTAGTGGGCCATTGGCGGCCCACTGAGTCAGCAAGCGCTCACGTACCGTACAGCGCACCTGTGTGCTGGCGTGCGCGCCACAGGTTTCCTGTGCGTATTGCGCAGCGGCGCGCAGTACTATGCACAGCAGCAACACAGCAAGTGGAGTCATCAGCTCTGCAAGCAAGAGGCCTTCAACCAACAGGCCACTCACAATCACCGCCAACGCCCACAACAAACCCACCGTCGCCAGCCCCGCCACGGAACCCGCCATAGCCGCCAAACGCACAGCATTTCGCGCCGGCTTGATGATCGAACGCAGCCACTGCTTGGCGGTTAGGTTTGGCAAATCTGTTTTCCCCTTGTTTTTGGCCCGTGCCGGAAGCGAGGGCTCTCGGCGGTTACCTACGCCCATTTCTAGTTGGCCGATCCGCAAGACTTTTGGGCGGACGCCGTGAATACGTCCCTGTAGGCTCAGTTGCGCACGTCCTGTGCGCAAACGCCGCCCGCCAGTCTTACGGATCAGCCAACTGATAGTGCGTCAAAAAGTCCGAAGTAATGGCGCTAGCTAATGATCTCCTACCATCGCACTTCGTGCGCTTTTCGCTCGTGTCTTTTTGACTTGCCTAGTGAGTGTGGGGAGGGCGCAGGCGTATGCCTCAAGGCGCGACTCCCCGGCCTGCCGTGGAGCGCCGGAGGCATACGCCGAGAGCCCTATGCAACAGGCACACAAAAAGGCCGACGAAAAGAATCAGTGATAACCGACTCCTGCCTTCACCTTGCCGCGAAACACCCAGTACGTCCATGCCGTGTACATCAGCACAAAGGGGATCACGAACAGCAAGCCAATCAGCAAGAACAATTGCGACTCATGCGCCGAAGAAGCATCCCACAGCGTGTAATTGGGCGGCACGATATAGGGCAGTTTACTGACCGCTAAACCTAAATAGGTGAACACAAATAACGCCATGGTCGCCACGAACGGCATGCCATCTTGTCGTTTAATCACCGCGCGCATTAACACCACAACAGACAGCAACGCCCCCAGTGGCAGCAGCCAAATCAAACTGACTTGATCAAACCAACGGGCGCGCACCAGCTCGCTGATCATCGGCGTCCAAATACTGATGATACCAAACACCGCGACCACAGCGGCGAGCAGATACGGCGTGATCTTGTACGCCCATTGCTGAATGTATCCCTCCGACTTCAAAATCAACCACGTACTGCCCAGCAGGGCGTAACCGGCTAACATGCCCAGACCCGTTAATACCGTGAACGGCGTCAACCAGTCGAACGCGCCGCCGACGTAGCGGAAGTTCTCCGTTTCAAAGCCCTGAATGTAAGCACCCACTACCGCACCTTGCGCAAAGGTAGCGAGCATCGAGCCGCCGGCGAATGACCAATTCCACAGGTAGCGCGAGGTTCTGGCTTTGAAGCGAAACTCGAAGGCCACGCCGCGGAAAATAAGCCCCGCCAGCATCAGGAATACACCCAAATACAAGGCCGGTAGGAACACGCTGTAAACCAAGGGGAAGGCCGCGAGCAAGCCTGCGCCGCCCAGCACCAGCCAGGTTTCATTGCCATCCCATACGGGAGCCACCGAGTTCATCATGACGTCGCGCGCTTCTTCCGACGGTGCGAAGGGAAACAGGATGCCCTGGCCGAGGTCGAAGCCGTCCATCAACACATACATGATGATGCCAAAACCGATAATGCCGGCCCAGATGGGCACTAAATCAAATACAGGTTCCATTAGTGTGCTCCTTCTTCAAGAGGAACATCCGCCGCCGAGAATGGGCGCTTGGCGCGATGTGGGGAAAGCTCGTCGTCGTGTGCCGGCTGTTGGAATTCCATACCGTCGCGCAGGATGCGCATCAAATAATACAGCCCGCCGCTGAACACCATGGCGTACACCACGATGTACCCGATCAGTGTGGTCAGGGCCATCCAGCCTTGCAACGATGGGGTGACGCCTTCGGCAAAGGTCATGATGCCGTAGATCAACCAAGGCCCTCGGCCGATTTCCGTGGTGAACCAACCGGCGAGCACGGCGATAAAGGGTGTAATACTCATTACTTGCAACACGCGGAAGTACCAGTGTGTGGACCATAACTTGCCACGCAGGCGCAACACCAAACCGGCTACGGATACGGCGATCATCAACAAACCGATGCCCACCATGACGCGGAAAGACCAGAACACCCACCACACGGGCGGCTGCTCTTCTACTGGTACGATGTCGAGCCCCGGCACCACGCCGTCGGCGCTGTGTTTCAGGATGATGCTGGCGAGATTGGGAATGCCAATCTCAAAGTGATTGGTCTGGTTGGCTTGATCGGGCCACGCAAACAGTAACAATGGCACGTTGCTGCGCGTTTCCCAGTTGCCTTCCATTGCAGCGACCTTGGCCGGTTGGTGCTCCAAGGTGTTCAGACCATGTAAGTCGCCGACCCAAGCTTGCAGTGGCGTTAAGACAAGCAACAACCACAAAGACATCGACAGGGCGCGGCGGTTCGCTTCAACCTCGCGGCCGCGCAGCAAATACCACGCACTGACGCCTGCAACAACGAAACCGCCGGTTAGAAATGATGCTAACCCCATGTGCGCGAAACGGTAGGGCAGCGAGGCGTTAAAAATCGCTTCGGTCCACGAGGTGACGTAGAGCAACTCGCCACGGAATTCAACGCCTGCCGGGGTGTGCATCCAGCTGTTGGCGGACAGAATCCAGAACGACGAAATGAAGGTGCCCACGGCAACCATCACTGCTGACATAAAATAGATGCCCGGCGGCACCTTACCGCGACCAAACAGCAAAATTCCCAGAAACGCCGCTTCAAGGAAAAAGGCGGTGACCACCTCATAGCTGAGAATTGGCCCCAAGAAGTTGGCGCTGATGTAGGAGAAATTAGACCAATTGGTGCCGAACTGGAAGGCCATAACAATGCCGGACACCACGCCCATGCCGAATACCACGGCGAAGACCTTAATCCAGAACTGCGAGAGCCTCATCCAAATGGGGTTTTGAGTTTTAAAATAGATACCTTCTAATGTGGCGATGAACGACGCCAACCCGATGGTAAACACCGGAAAGATGGCGTGGAACGACACCACGAAAGCAAACTGTAGTCGGGATAGAAAAAGCGGGTCTAACTCCATCGTGTTGCTCCTCTTCGGTGAGGGTAGGTAAAGCGTTTAGGGGCGTTCGGGGCCGGGTTTTTTAGCCAGCTTACGTTGCAGGCTGCGTCGATGCATGCCCAATACCCGTGCAGCTTCTGAAATGTTACCGCCACAATCGTTTAGTACGCGTTGAATGTGTTCCCATTCGACTCGCCGTAGGGCTGGCGGTTGCTCTTGTATGTCGGCCAGAGGCTCGGAGCGGTCACCGCGCAGCGCTTGGTCAACGGCTTGAATGTCCACCGGCTTGCTTAAGTAGTCATCCGCCCCGCGTTTGATGGCGGCGACGGCAGACGCGATGCTAGCAAAGCCTGTTAACAAGATAATCCGGATGTCTGGGTGTTGCGCTCGGATGGGTTCAAGCAAGGTCATGCCGTTTTCTTCACCCAAGCGTAAGTCGAGTAATGCATGAGTTGGCTGCTCTTTTAGCGCTTCCAGAGCGGTCGCAGTGGAGTCGGCTTCTAGGGTGTGCCAACCCAGTCGTGTTAGCCCACGCCCCAACAAGCGTCGGAAAGCCGCGTCGTCGTCGATGATCAGGACGGTGCCGTGTGACACAGGCTGCGTCATAACGTCTCCTCCCGCAGCGGCATCTCAACGTAGGCCACATGCCCTTGCGGTAGAGTCTCAATGGTTAACGGGTTGCCGGTGGCTTCCAACGTCAGGTCGGCCAGCGCGAGGCCAATGCCGAAGCCATGCGCTTTGGTGCTGTGCAGGGCCACGCCGGTGGGTGCCGGATCGCCCTGTCCGTGATCGGTCACGGCGATGGTGAGATGGTGTTCGTGCCGAGCAACCTGCAAAGCAATGTGTTTATGGCCTTGCGCCAAACTGGCGTCGGCGGCGTTGTCGAGCAGGGTTAATAACAAGTGTTGCCAGGCCAGAGCGTCTTGCACCGTGGCACCTGAAAGTTCCGGGAGGCTAGTTTCCAGTTCGATTTCAGGGCGTAGCAGGCGAAAGCGGGCTAAGGTCTCACGAAACAGACTGCTGACTTTGCGCGTGTTGTGTTCGGTGGCGGCGCGCGCGCCCTTCACCATGCGTTGCACGCTGTCGCGGCAGAAGTCTAATTGCTGGTCCAGAGTGTCGATGTCGTCGCGCACATCAGCGGGCAGCTCTTCCGTTCGTCCGCGCAGCTCTTCGGCAATCATCTTCAACGTCGACAAAGGTGTATTGAGTTCATGTGCTGCCTGCGCGGCGTGTGAAGCAAGACTGAGAATGCCTTGGTTGCGCATGGCACGCGCACGGGCTTGTTGCAGTTTCAAACGCTGTTGCTGCACGTTGTGCGACATCCAACTGCCGAACGCGGTCAGCAGGGCCACGGTGAGCAGAAAATTAACCCACATGCCGAGTATGTGCAGTTGCATGCCGGGCGACAGCATAGAACCGCTCATTAACAAGGGTTTATGGAACAGCATGAGCAGGGAGTAGCTGATTGACGTGGCAACCCCCACTGCGATAACCGCACGCACCGGCAAGGCCAACGCCACCAAGGCCACGGGCAGCAAATACAGCGATACAAAAGGGTTGGTTGATCCACCGGTCCAAAACAGTTGCCACGTCAGCACCAATAAATCGATGCCGATGTGGCCGATCCACTGCCATTTCGTCACCCGTGGCGTATTGAACACCCACCAGAACAACACTACGTTGAACAGCAGCAGTGCCCCCACACCAAACCATAAGGCAGGTAACGGCAGTGTCATATTGAAGAAATAAGTCGCCACCAGAATAGCGATCGTCTGACCGATCACTGCCAAGCCGCGCAGCACATACAGCACGCGCAACAGCAGTAAGTCATTGGGCAACGATAGCGACAGTAGGGTCGAGGGCGACATGCCGAGTAATAGCCTATTCATTAGGGAGTACGCACAGAGTATACCCACAAATATTTTCGGCGGTATGTGGCAAAGTGTCGCAGCCAAACTGAGGGCTAGGGAATGTTTCAGCGCTTCCCTAGGATGTTGCTTTTGCTGGGCATTGATTGTATCTTGAAAACGTTTTCAAAGAATCAGTGACACTAAGGGGGTGTGGCATGGCAAAGATATTGGTGACGGGCGGCGCGGGCTATATCGGCAGTCATACCTGTCTGCTGTTGTTGGAGTCGGGTTATGAGGTCGTCGTCTACGACAACCTGAGTAACGCCAGTGCAGAGGCCTTGCAGCGTGTGCAGGCGATGACCGGTAAAACACTGGAACTCGTGATAGGCGATATTCGTGACACAGCGGCCGTGCGTCAGGTCTTTAGCCAGCACGACATCGATAGCGTCATTCACTTCGCCGGCTTAAAAGCGGTGGGGGAGTCCGTCGCACAGCCGATGGCTTATTATGACAACAACGTGGTTGGCACGTTGCGGCTGTGCGAAGTGATGGCCGAAGTGGGCTGCAAACGCATCGTATTCAGTAGCTCGGCGACGGTCTACGGCGACCCGGATGTTGTACCCATTCCCGAAACCGCGGCGTTGCGCACTACCAATCCCTACGGGCAAACCAAGCTGGTGATTGAGCAGATGTTGCGCGAAATTGCCAATGCCGACCCAGAATGGCGGGTGTCCTTACTGCGTTATTTCAATCCCATCGGTGCGCATCCTTCCGGCCGTATCGGTGAAAACCCGAATGGCATTCCGAACAATTTAATGCCTTACGTTACTCAGGTTGCCGTGGGTAAACGTCCGCATTTGTCGGTGTATGGCAACGACTACAGCACGCCAGACGGCACTGGCGTGCGCGACTACATTCATGTAATGGATCTGGCTGCCGGACACATCAAGGCGGTTGAACATCTGGCGCGGCAAAGTGGCACCGACGCGTTCAACTTAGGCACGGGCATCGGTTGTAGCGTGATGGATGTGATACGCAGTTTCGAGCGGGTTAATAGTGTTGCCATTCCGTATGAAGTTGCACCGCGTCGGGCGGGTGATGTGGCCTCTTGCTATGCTGATTCGACCAAGGCGGCGCGTGAATTAGGCTGGACAGCCCAACTCACCTTGGACGATATGGTGCGTGACTCTTGGGCATGGCAGTCGGCAAATCCCAACGGCTTTTGATCCTACACATTCCAGCTATGGGCTTTCCGGTTTGCGTTCCGCCAGTGAGCTCTCGGGATATGCCTACGGCGCTCCACGGCAGGCCGAGAAGTCGCGCCTTTAGGCATATCCCTGCGCGCACTGCCTTGACCCTTCCGTAGGTATAGAAGTGTGATGACAAAGATTATTGTGAAGTGCTTTTCCTTAATTGCCGACAGGCGTTGGCGGAGGTGTAGGTGTTTGCCTCAAGGCGCGACTCCCCGGCCTGCCGTGGAGCGCCGGAGGCAAACACCTACACCCTTAGAGGGGTTCTGCCGTGGAGCGCCGGAGGCAACCCCCGAAAGCCCATGCCGAGATAGACTAAGACTCGCGGAAAGTCTTCACTGATTGCCGCACCACCAAGCGAGGTGCAAAGCGCAGCTCACTCTCCGCCAAGCGCGGTACCTTATTCAGCATCTGTAGGGCGAGCTTTGCTGCCGTGCGGCCCATCAGCTCGATAGGGTAATGGACGGTGGTCAGCTTAGGCCGCAAATAGCGTGTGATGACTACATCGTCGAACCCCACCACCGACACATCGTGCGGCACTTCAAACCCGCTGTCGAGCAAGAAACCCATCGCGCCCGCAGCCATCGGGTCGTTGTAACACATCACGGCCGAGAACTTACGCTGGTGGGCCAGCAACTTGCTCATGGCATCTCCACCGCCGTCTTCGGTCGGTTGAGCGGTCACGCAGAGATCTTCATTGAAGGGGACATTGAATTCAGATAACGCCTGCTGGTAGCCATGCAAGCGTTCGGCGCCGTCTGACACTTCGGCCAAACTGGTGCCAATAAAGGCAATGGCTCGGTGCCCTTTGCTCAGCAAGTGGCGCGTGGCGAGGTAAGCGCCTTGCTGGTTGTCGAGGTAAATGCTGCGGTCTTCGTAGCCCGGTACGAGACGGTTAATGAAGACCACGGGTGTGCCGGTGGCGGCCAGTGCTTGCAAGCGTTCGTCGCTGAGTGCTTTGGAATGCACGATCAAAGCATCGCATTGGCGCTGTTGCAGCAGGTCGAGTGCCCTTTCTTCGCGCTGCTTGTCGTGGTACCCGGAGGTGATCATCAAGTAGCGGCCACCGTCGACCACGACGTCGTCAACGCCGCGCATCAGTTGCGAGAAAAACGGTGAATCGAGTTCACCGACCATTAAGCCAATGCAGTTCGACTGCCGGCTGACCAACGCGCGCGCTAGGCTGTTAGGGCGGTACTGCAGCTTTTTCATGGCCGCTTCGACTACGGCGCGTTTCTCCGGTGCGACCGAGGCGGAATCGTTCACCACACGAGACACAGTGGATACCGACACGCCTGCTATGCGTGCTACGTCTTTGATGTTCGCCACTACTGCCTCCGTCGGTTGGTTTACTTGCAAACGTTATCTTAGCAGGCATTTGTCTAAGGAGTGAAATGTGTGAGACAAGGAACGACAAAATAGCAGATTTTGTTCGTTGTGCTCTGCAAAAAACCTCATTAATCGATCATTTATACTGATCTAACTCGTCTGCGGTGCATTCACAGAGGTAAAGATATCGGGAACACGGCAGCGCGCAACAAAAAATTACGGGAAATCCTTGAAAACGTTTTCACTCTTTCGCATACTTCCCTCAACAAGAATAAATAACGCGCTGTTCAGTATGGCGCATTGTTGAGGTCAGTATGTCCAAACCCGAGTTTCAACGCACCGAACACGCGCACCGTCGCCATAACGCGCTGACCGGTGATTGGGTGTTGGTGTCGCCACACCGCACCAAGCGTCCGTGGCAGGGCCAGCAGGAGGATAACGCATGGGAAGTGCGGCCAAAGCACGACTCTGAATGCTATCTGTGCCCCGATAATGCGCGCTCCGGTGGGCAGCAGAATCCTAACTACAACACGACCTTCGTGTTCACCAATGACTTCCCTGCGCTGCAAGACGACGTGCCTGTCGCGCAGGAATCTGACGACCCCTTGTTTCAATTGCAGGCCGAGTCCGGTACCAGTCGCGTTATTTGTTTCTCACCCGACCACAGCAAAACCTTGCCCTTGTTGTCTGACGACGAAATGCGGGCGGTAGTGCAATTGTGGATGGAGCAGACCGCCGAACTAGGCGAGACCTATCAGTGGGTGCAAGTGTTCGAGAACAAGGGCCAAGCCATGGGGTGCTCTAACCCTCATCCCCACGGTCAGATATGGGCCCAAGCCGGGTTGCCTACGCTGGCGGCGAAAGAAGATGAGAGCCAGCGTGCTTACGTGCAAACTCACGGCAAACCCATGCTGCAGGACTACGCAGAGAAAGAGCTTGAACGGGCTGAGCGTTTGGTCGACGCCAATGACCATTGGGTGGTGGTGGTGCCTTACTGGGCTGCGTGGCCCTTTGAAACTCTGGTGATACCGCGCGCGCATCGTACTTGCATCACAGAATTGTCCGACGCCGAGCAGGTCGGTTTGAGTGATATTTTGCGTCGTCTGACGGCACGTTACGACAACCTCTTTCAGTGCTCGTTCCCATATTCTATGGGCTGGCACGGTGCGCCTTTCAATGATGCGGACAACGCTCATTGGCAACTGCATGCGCATTTCTACCCACCGTTATTACGCAGCGCCACGGTGCGCAAGTTTATGGTGGGTTACGAACTGATGGCGGAAACGCAGCGCGATATTACCCCCGAGCAAGCCGCCGAACGGCTGCGCGCGCAATCCACTATCCATTTTACGATGACCGAACCAGCGAGCGCCCCTGTATGACTTTATTGAGTAACCAAACTGTGGCGGAGCGGTTTCAGCATGCTTTTGGTGTAAGCGCCGAGTTCATTGTGCAGGCACCGGGGCGGGTGAATCTGATTGGCGAGCATACCGATTATAATTTGGGCTTCGTGTTACCAGCGGCCATTGACTACGGGACGTGGATTGCCACGCGTGCTGATTCAGGGCGCAGCCTGGAAGTCGTTGCATACGATTTCGGTGGGCAGCGTGTCAGCGTAATGCTCGACGACAAGCCGCAACGTGATACGGAAGCACCGTGGGCTGATTATGTGCGCGGCGTTGTCGCGCAACTGCGTAAACGGGGTTTTCAGTTGGCGGGTGCGCAGCTATTGGTGACGGGAAATGTGCCTTCGGGTGCCGGGCTCAGCAGTTCGGCCAGCTTTGAAATAGCATTGATAAGAGCCTTGCTGGCCATCAGCGGGGAGCCAATAAGCCCTGAAATGGCAGCCAAGGTAGGGCAGGCAGCAGAAAACGAATTTGTCGGTATCGCCTGCGGCATCATGGATCAGATGGTGTCTGCTTTGGGACAACACAACAGTGCACTCCTTATTGACTGTGCGGACTTGAGTGCCAAGCCCGTGGTTATGCCAGACGATTGGGGGCTGCTGATTGTGCACAGCGGCGTGCGGCGCGGTTTGGTGGAGAGCGCCTACAACCAGCGCCGCCAAGAATGTGAAACGGTGGCAACGTACTTTGGTCGGCGCAGCCTGCGTGACGTGACACTGGATCAGCTCTTAGCCGCCGAAGGCATTCTGCCCAGCAATCAGTTTCAACGCGCCCGGCATGTCTTGACCGAGAATGCGCGCACACTCACCGCAGCGACAGCACTGCAGTCAGGTGACCTTCAGACGTTGGTTCGGGTAATGGCGGAATCGCACGACTCCATGCGCGACGACTTTGCTATTACCACGCCCGCCATCGATCAGTTGGTGAGCTTGATGCAAACAGCGGCGGCAGGGCGTGCCGGTGTGCGTATGACCGGCGGCGGGTTTGGCGGTTGTGTCGTTGCCTTGGGCGAAAAGGCCTGCTTGCCTGAACTGGCTGCGGTTGTAGAGCGCGACTATGAACGAAGCACGGGCAATCATCCGACATTGATACCGGCGCAAGCCAGTGCTGGCGCCTTTAGTTTGACGCCTTTTGATTTGAAAACGGTGGATTGTCCGCACTGAGCCCGGCAGAAATTGAACAATGGCATCAGCCGTGTGGTTGATTTCCAAATAACAATAACGAGGGACTGATTATGTCCGCACATCGACAACAATCTCTGTGGGTGCCCGCGCTGTTTCTGGCACCGGCGTTGATATTATTCATCATCTACGTGATATCGCCGGTGGCACAGAGCATCTGGCTGAGTTTTTATGACTGGGATGGTCTCAGTCCGAAAGAATGGATAGGGCTCGAAAACTACCGCGAGTTGATCTACGACGACCGCTTTTGGACATCACTGAAAAACAACGTGATCTGGTTGGTGTTGTTCATGCTCGCCCCCGTTGCCGGGCTGGCCATTGCGCTGTTTTTGAACCAGCAGGTGTTCGGCATTCGCTTGGTGAAGTCGCTGTTTTTCTTCCCCTTTGTTATCTCGCAAGTGGTCGTCGGCTTGGTGTTTACATGGTTCTACGACCCAAGTTTCGGTTTGCTGAACGTCGCCTTGGAAGCCTTTGGCTTCAACAAGGTCGCTATTCTCGCCAACGACCAATACGTTACCTACGGCATCATCGCGGCGGGGCTCTGGCCACAGATCGCTTACTGCATGATTCTGTATCTGACGGGTCTCAACAATTTAAACCCTGAGCAACTGGAAGCGGCCCGTATGGAAGGGGCCAAAGGCTGGAAAATGCTGTGGTACGTCGTATTACCGCAATTGCGCCCCGCGACCTTTATTGCCGTGGTGGTCACGGTAATCGGTGCGTTGCGCAGCTTTGATCTGGTGGCGACCATGACGTCGGGTGGCCCTTATGGCAGCTCCAACGTGTTGGCGTTTTATATGTACGAGCAGGCCATTGGTAATTACCGCGTGGGCTACGGTGCGGCGATTGCGACCGTCCTCTTCCTGATCATGCTGATCTACATCAGCTTCTTTTTGTGGCGCATGCTGCGGACGGAGAAATAATTATGTTTCCTACAGACATTCGTACCACGTCGCCGTTGGCCCAGTTGACCTATAAGTCGGCCCTCATCATTGCGTTGGTCATGTGGCTATTGCCTCTGTTGGCGGTTTTTCTGACGTCGGTGCGCTCGATTGCCGACATCAACGCCGGTAACTACTGGGGAATGCCCAGTGAGATTATGTTGATTGAGAACTACACCGAGGTGTTCCGGCGCACAAACATGTCGCGCTACATCGTGAACTCCTTGTTGATCACTTTACCGGCGGCGTTCGGCGCCGTTGCGCTGTCTGCCTTGGCCGGGTACGCCCTGGCGAAATACCACTTTCGTGGCAATGTTTTGCTGTTGGCACTGTTCATCGGCGGGAACTTTGTACCTTTCCAGATTTTGATGATCCCGGTACGTGACCTGACATTGAGCTTGGGTATGTACGACAGCATTCAGGGTTTGGTGATTTTCCACATCGCCTTTCAAACGGGCTTCTGTACGCTGTTTATGCGTAACTTCATGGTCGACATTCCGGAAGAGCTGATTGAGTCGGCACGTTTGGAAGGCGCGAGCGAATTCCGCATTTTCTTCACCATCGTGTTGCCACTGGTGCGTCCGGCGTTGGCGGCTCTGGTGGTGTTGATCTTCACCTTCGTCTGGAACGACTATTTCTGGGCGCTGGTGCTGATGCAAAGTGATGAAGTACGCCCTGTAACTGCCGGTATCAGTGCGCTGAAAGGTCAGTGGTTGGCCTCGTGGCAGCTTATTTCGGCGGGCAGTATTGTCGCGGCGCTGCCACCGGTGGCCTTGTTCTTTATCATGCAAAAACACTTTATCGCCGGCTTAACGCTGGGCGCGACCAAGGGGTAGCGGCGTATGCAACGCATACATTTGAACAACGGATTCATCAGCGCCGTATTGGCGGGTGATGAACAAACGGGGTTGTCCTGGGCTTACCTGGGGCCTGCATTGGGGGTCGATGACGACCTTGCCGCGACGGAAGCGGCGGTGAGCAGTGCAGTGCCTCAGGCTTTTTTGGACCCACGCATCAATACACCGTTGTTACCGACCGGCAGCGAAGGTGTGTTGTCACGTCCGGCGCTCAGCGTCAGCGACGGTCGTCACTGGCTGCCGCATCTGCAGTTGGTGCTTATTGAGCGCATCAGTGCCACGCAATGCCGGGTAGTTCAGCGCGCCACGCAACCGGCATTAGAAGTGGCGACCGTGTTGACGCTTGACCCAAAGCGGCCAGTGTTAACGCTGCAACACCATTTGACCAACATGGGTACGACGGCGCTTGAAGTCCGGGCGCTTGAGGCCGCTGTGCCGGTGGCTGCCGAACTGCAAGAAATGCTGCACTTTACCGGGCGTTGGTGTCAGGAATTCCGGCCGCAGCGCCAGCGCGTACAGATCAATAATTACAGTTGGGAAAATCGCAAAGGCCGCACGTCACACGATCATTTCCCCGGCTTAGTCCTGGGTACGCCGGGTTTTAGCGAGGCTAAAGGCGACGTCATGGCCATGCATTTGGCGTGGAGCGGGAATCATCAACAGCACTTGGTGGTGGATACCTTCCAGCCGACGCGCTACCAGGCAGGCATTGGCTTTATGCCGCACGAATGTGAGCTGGCTCCGGGCGGTGTGCACGACAGCGCAACCCTATATGTGGCCTTTTCTGATGACGGCTTAAACGGCATACGGCGCGCGTTTCATAGCCATGTGCGTGATCACATTCTGAGCTTTCCAGAACCAAATAAACCGCGCCCTGTGCATTTGAATACCTGGGAAGCGGTTTACTTCAATCACGATACCGACGATCTAAAAGAACTTGCCACGGCGGCACACTCCATCGGCGTAGAGCGCTTCATTTTAGATGACGGCTGGTTCAAAGGGCGTCGTAACGACCGCGCTGGGCTGGGTGACTGGACCATTGATAAAACTCTGTACCCTAATGGTCTAAACCCCCTGGCGCAGCATGTCGTCGACTTAGGTATGGAGTTTGGCATCTGGTTTGAACCGGAAATGGTAAACCCCGACAGTGACCTGTACCGCACGCACCCTGAATGGGTGTTGCAACTGCCGGAGCGCGAACAGCCTCTGGGGCGCTATCAGATGGTGTTGGATCTGGCCCGTAAAGAGGTGCAGGACTATTTGTTCAGCCACATCGATGCCGTGCTGCGCGAAGTACCCGTACGATACATCAAGTGGGATATGAATCGTGATTTGGTGCAGGCGGGCGATGCGCAGGGCAGTGCGGCTTATCATCAGCAGGTGCTGGGGGTGTATGCCCTCTTGGCGCGCGTGCGTGCCGCGCACCCATTGGTGGAAATCGAGAGCTGTGCAAGTGGCGGCGGGCGTATCGATTTCGCCATATTGCAGCACGCGCATCGCTTTTGGGCCAGCGACTGCAACGACCCCGTAGAGCGCCAGATGATTCAATGGGGTTTTGGTTTGTTCCTGCCACCGGAAGTTATGGGTGCACACATTGGGCCGGCACACAGCCATACCACATCTCGGGACACGTCATTGCTGTATCGATCATTGACCGCCTTGTTTGGCCATTTTGGCTTAGAGGCCGATGTACGTTTGCTCAGCTCCGAAGAGCGCGCTGACGTAGCCGCCATCATAGCTTGGCATCAACGGCAGCGCGACTGGTGGCACACTGGACAACTGTGTGTGTGGGACTACTCGGATAACGAATTGCGCGTAACGGGCATCATCGCCGCAGACCAGCGCCGCGCCTCCATTGTCGTGGCACAGCAAGGTATGCCGGAACGCGCTGTTCCTGCTCCGTTAAAGATCACCGGATTGCTGCCGGATCAGGGCTATCGCGTGTCGATGCCCTTTTCACCAACGGTTACAAATCATCGTATGAAAACGTTGCCAAGCTGGTGTGAAGGGTCTATTGTATTAACTGGACGACAACTGGCACGACACGGTCTGGCGTTACCTGTTTTAGACCCTGCCAGCGCCTGTTTGATTGAGTTGTCTGCGACAGAGGAATAATAAGAATTATGTTACTTGGTACCTGTTATTACCCCGAACATTGGCCAGAAGCGCAATGGCAAGACGACGCTCGCCGTATGGCAGAGCTCGGCTTAACCTATGTGCGCGTCGGTGAGTTCGCGTGGAGCCGCATTGAGCCGGAGCCGGGTCAGTTTAACTGGGCATGGCTGGACCGCGCGTTGGACGTGCTGCATGCACAGGGTCTACGCGTGGTGATGGGTACACCCACGGCAACACCGCCTAAATGGTTGATCGACCAGTACCCCGATATTCTGGCCGTGGATGAGCACAACCAGCCACGTCGTTTTGGCTCGCGTCGGCACTATTGCTTTTCCTCGACCACTTACCGTACTGAAACACAACGTATCGTCACCGCGATGCTGGAACGTTATGGCCAGCATCCGGCCATTGCGGTTTGGCAAACAGACAACGAATACGGGTGTCACAACACTATTCTGTCTTTTTCTGCCGACGCAAGAAAACGTTTTCAAGAATGGCTGGAAAAGCGCTATCAAACGGTAGAGGCTTTGAACGTCGCGTGGGGCAACGTGTTTTGGAGTATGGAATACCGCAGTTTTGCAGAAATAGATCCGCCTATGCAGGCTGTAACGGAAACCAACCCAAGTCATCGTTTGGATTTCCGTCGCTTCAGCTCGGACATGGTCGTGGAATACAACCGCCTGCACGTCGACATTATTCGTCGCTTGTCGCCCGGTCGTGATATCCACCACAACTACATGGGCTGCTTTACCGAATTTGACCATTATCCGGTGGGCGACGACCTCGACATCGCTACATGGGACAGCTACCCCCTAGGGTTTCTTGACCAAAGTCGCTACAGCCTGGAAACCAAAGCCTATTACCTGCGCACGGGACATCCCGATTTCGCCGGTTTCCATCACGACCTGTATCGGCGTGTCGGCAAAGGCCGTATGTGGGTGCAAGAACAGCAGCCTGGCCCGGTCAACTGGGCTGGTCATAACCCGGCGCCCAAGCCTGGCATGGTGCGTTTATGGACATGGGAAGGCTTTGCCCATGGCGCGGAGGCAATGAATTATTTCCGCTGGCGCCAAGCCCCGTTTGCGCAGGAACAAATGCACGCTGGCTTGGACCTGCCCGACGCAACCCCCGCACCCGTGCAGGCCGAAGTCCGTCAGGTGTCTGAGGAAATCGCCCGACTGAAGGCGGAGGGCCAGCCAGCAACCGCTCAGGCTGAAGTCGCCCTATTGTTCGACTATCACGCGCAGTGGGTGTTTGAAGCGCAACCGCAAGGTCGCAACTTCAGCTACTTCGACACGGTATTGGAATACTACACCGCGTTGCGTGAGCTGGGTGTGTCGGTCGACATCGTGGCACCACAAGATTCCATCAATGGCTACCGGGCCGTGGTGATGGCAGCGCAAGCGCACGTGCCAGATACCTTGGTGGCGGAACTGGCGCAAACAAAAACGCCTGTCTTTATCAGCGCGCGCTCCGGCTCCAAAACGATCAGCTTACGCACGCCCGCCGAGTTGGCACCCGGTCCATTGCAGCAACTGTTGCCGTTGCGGGTGATTCAGGTCGAATCCTTGCCGGACCAAATCAAAGAACCCTTACTCGTGGGTGACAAAGTATCAGGCTCTGTGGTGCGTTGGCGCGAGCGCGTCGAGACAACATTGCAGCCGCTGCTGCGGTTTGAGAACGGCGACGGCGCCTTGTTCGAACACGGCCACGCTCGGTACTTGGCGGCCTGTGTGGACGCCGACACCTTAAAGCAACAGATGAATGACTTTTTAACCAATGCCGGTATTGCCGTGCAGTCGTTGCCTGTCGGGCTGCGTCTGCGCCGCTTGGGCGATTGGGTTTTTGCATTTAACTACGGGCAAGACACCGTGCGTTACGCACCGTCGGGCCAGTGTCTACTGGGTAAAGAAGAAATACTGCCAGCAGAGTTGTCTGTATGGCGGGTGTCGTCAAACGTTTAGAGCAGTCCGTTTGACGGTGGAAAACCGAACTGAGGTTCGTATACGCAAGCGCAAGAAAACACAACAACACAACAAACGAAAGGCAGTGACATGAAAAAAACAATAAAGACTATCGCCCTCGCCGGCGCTATGTCCGCGTTGCTCGCAACCGGCAGCATGGCCCGCACATTGATCGTTAACTCAGACCAAGTAGACCCGGCGCCTAAAGCGGCCTTTGCTGAGCTACTGAGTCGTTTCCAAGCGGAAAATCCAGACATTGATGTGCGCTGGAACGACTTTGAAAAAGAAGGCTACAAAACCGCCATTCGCGGTTGGTTGGCCAGTTCTCCGCCGGATATCGCCTTCTGGTACGCCGGTGAACGCATGAAGTTCTTCGTCGACCGAGGTTTGTTTGCAGACGTATCTGATATCTGGGTCGACAACAACATGCACGAAGATTTTGCGTCCGTTGTTCCGGCTATGTCGGTCGACGGCAAACAGTACGGTGTACCCTTTTCGTACTACCAGTGGGGCATCTACTACAACAAAGACGTATTTGACCGTTACGGTCTGAGTGAGCCATCTACTTGGGAAGAGTTCATGGCCATCAACGCCACGTTGAAAGAAAATGGCGTTGCACCGATCACCATCGGCACTCGTTTCTTATGGACTGCAGGCGGCTGGTTCGATTATTTGAACTTGCGCGTGAACGGTCTGGATTACCACATCGATTTGATGGAAGGTAAAATTGCGTACAACGATGATGGCGTACGTGAAGTCTTTAAGTACTGGGGTGAGTTGGTCAACAACGGCTACTTCATTGACAACCACGCCGCGTATTCGTGGCAGGAAGCACAGCCTTTCTTGTTCAACGGACAGGCTGCCATGTACTTGATGGGTAACTTTTTGACGCCTAACTTCCCGGATGACGTGAACTTTGGTTTCTTCCAGTTCCCACAGATCAATCCAGAAATCGGCATGTACGAAGATGCACCTCTGGATACTATCCACATGCCAACGGGCGCTAAGAACAAAGACGAAGCACGTCTGTTCTTGGAGTTCGTAGCCCGTGCTGACAACCAAGCGTTGTTGAATCAGCAATTGAACCAGTTGCCACCGCATTCTGGTGCAGCGACTAACGACGACATGTTCCTGCAAGAAGGCGCACGGATGTTGGCCGCTGCCGATGGTACGGCACAGTTCTACGACCGCGACACTTTGCCTGAAATGGCATCAGTCGGTATGCAAGGTTTCCAAGAGTTCATGGTTAACCCGGATCGTCTGGACGCCATCTTGGATCGCCTGGAACGTACCCGCGCTCGCATCTATCGCGACTAAAGACGGCGCCTAGACTGATGTGGGCACTATCTTTGTGCCTATATTGGTTGTTTGTGGAAGGCCAGCCTTGGCCTTCCTGCTTTTCTCTCCCCCTTATTCTCTTTTGATGCTCTTGGGAGGCATTCCTATGGCAGTGTCTGTCGTTCAGCGTGTGATTATTGGTTTTACCCTGATGGCTGTTATGGGACTTGTTAACGCATTTTATGGTTGGCAGAGTAACTCAGACAGTAAAGCAGCCTTTGCGTATTTGAATGAACGCATTGTGCCGATCACCGACTCTTTGACGCAACAGTCCAGTCATCTGCTGCAATTGAATCGTTTTGCTACCCAATTCCTTGCCAGTCGAGAACCAGAAACCCTGGATCGGTTGGCTGAACGCTATACTCATGCCGATGGCCAATGGCGCGAACTGAATCGCGCCCTGTCGGTGGATGATTTCGCCGGTTTCTTGGCACCAGAATCTTATCAGCAAGCCACGGAGCAAGTTGAGCGCGCTGCGGCCGAAGCCACAGTGTTGTTGCCGTTGTGGCGTGCCTATCTGAGCCGTGAGCAGCAAATATCACAAGTATTACGAGACTTTAACGACGAGTGGGAATTCTTCTCCGCCGACATGGGCGACGCGGGTTATGAAGCAGGCCTGATGGGTCGAACCGACAGCGCGAGCAATGCAGACTTCATGCGCATTATGGGTATTGAGTTAGGTGCTAACTTAAATACTGTGTCGCAGCTCAGAAACGTCGGCGACTTGAGCATCGTGCAACCCAGGCAAGAAGGCCTTGCTGAACAATTGATTCTTGGGCTGCAACAACTGGCGCAGGACGTCCCCTCGTTCGCGGACCGGATAGAATATTTTATTGCCGCTGTTGCGCACGCCATTGAGCCGGAAACCGGGCTGTATGCCTTACAGCGAGACCAGCTTGAAAATGACCAGATTCGACGCAGCCATTTGGCGGCGATGGAAAGTGCTGTCGACGAAGCGCTGACGACCTACGAACAGGCGCAAACCACGCTCAGTGGTCTTTCGGAGCAGGCGCGCATCGACGTTGTGCAACGGCAGACACACAGCCAAAGGATAGCGCTGGGCCTGGCGTTGTCGGCTTTGGTCGTCGCTGTCTTGATCAGTATGAGCGTCTCGTGGTCGATTCAACGTCCCTTAAAAGCGCTCCTGAGTCGGATGGCCCAATTACAGTCCGGTGACTTCAGAGCGCTCACCAGTGGCCCGGTGCGGCGCGACGAGTTCGGTCAACTGGAGCAAGGCATCAGAGATCTGAGTCAGAGCTTCCGAACCACCGTTGAGCGCATTCGCCAATGCAGTGACGCTATGCAAGCTTCCATGGCGAATCTTTTGCAAGCCGGGCGTGAAACGCGCGACGTACTGCAGCATCAACAAACCCTCACGCAGTCGGCCGCGACCTCCGTGGAAGAAATGGCGCAGGTCAACGAGGTCATGGCAGACCAAGCGCGGGTCTCACGCGAAAAAGTAGAACACACCACGCAAGCCGCGTCGGGCAATGTGAGCAGCATGGCGCGGGCGGTCACAGCGATTAACCACCTGCAGCAGAGCTTGCTCGAATCCAGTACGTCGGTGGAGCAATTGGCGCGCGAAGCGGAAGAAATAGGTACGGCGGTCAGTCATATCCAAGAAATCTCCGAGCAGACGAACTTGCTGGCTCTGAATGCGGCCATTGAGGCGGCACGAGCGGGGGAGCACGGACGCGGGTTCGCCGTGGTAGCGGATGAAGTCCGCCAGTTGTCACTGCGCACAGGCAATACCACCATAACGATAGAAGGCGTGGTGCAACGTCTACAACAACGTACGCGGACGGTCGTAACGAACATGCAGGACAATGGACAGAATGCCCAGGTGGTGGTGCAAGAGGCAGACAATACATCGGACTCGTTACGAGACATGAACGAACAACTGACGGGCGTATTAGGCGCCGCTGCACAAATTGCCGAAGGCGCCGCCGAGCAACGCTCTGTGGCGCAAGGCGTGAACGCACTTGTGGTCGATATCGCTCATTCAGCCGACACCGTAGGCGAACGCGTGGGGCAACAAGATAAAGCCGTTGCAGAACTGCAGCAGGTAGCCGAGCAGCTGAGCCAAAGCGTTGAGCACATCTCCATTTAGCAGCAATAACAGGAAGGTCAGGCTTGGCCTTCCTGCGACTTCTTCTCGTTTTTTTTCCGTCACTTCGTCCCGCTCGCAGTCAACTGACGCCCTAGCACTGATAAAACAATACGGTATGATGGCCTGCCCTGACGCTTGCGGAACAAACTATGCAGTTTTCTGAGATTAAATCGGGTGTGGTTAGCATCGGTCAATGGCATCTTGCACCGGGTGATGTCTGGACGGTACTGGGTGGCAATGGCAGCGGAAAAGGCGTGCTGGCCCGCTTGCTCTGTGGTGAATTAGAACCGGAATCCGGCAACATAGAGAGTCTGCCTCCGCGGGTGCATTGGTTGTCTTTAGAACACCAGCAAAGTCTGTACGAACGCGAACTGTACAACGACGACACCGATTTCAGCGATCAGCTTGACCCTGGCACCAGCGTGCGTGATTTGCTCTTGGAAGTCTGTGCGCCGTGGTCCGACCAACACGATACCTTGGTGCGGCAGCTGTCCATGCCTCATCTTTTGGCACGCGGCTATCGACTGCTCAGCAGCGGTGAAGGGCGTAAGGTGATGTTGGCGCGTGCGGTCCTGGACGCACCTGACTTGTTGATTCTCGACGAGCCCTATGAAGGACTGGATGTCGACTCGGTGCGTCAACTCAGCACCGCAGTAAAAAGTTTGGCCGACGCCGGGCAGTGGGTCATGTTGATGGTGAATCAGAAACAGGACATCCCGGATTGGACCACGCACTTGGCGTGGCTCGATCACGGCCGACTGGCCTTGCAGGGCCCGTACAATGAACTGCGTGAGCACCCTGATTTTCAAGCCGCTCTGCGCTTTACGCAGGTGGATGAACTGACCTTACCTGAGCGCCAGTCGGAGTTTCAACTGGCACAGTGGCCTGCTAACAAACCCTTGGTTAGCCTACAAAAAGGGCGTGTTGCCTACGGCGATCAGGTGCAGTTTCAGGGTGTAGACTGGGAGTTGCTACCCGGTGAACACACGCAAATCAGCGGTCCCAACGGCAGCGGTAAGTCGACCTTGTTAAGCCTGATCAACGGTGACCACCCACAATGCTACGCCAATAACCTGACCGTGTTTGGCTATCGCCGAGGGCGCGGGGAAACCATTTGGGACATCAAGAAGCATCTAGGCTATGTGTCCGGCCATCTGCACCGCGACTACCGAGTACCTGGCAATGTCATTACCGCCGTGGTGTCGGGCCTGACCGATTCCATTGGTGTCTACAGCGCCACCGGGCAGCATGAAGCCGAGCTGGCGTACCAGTGGTTGGCGTTATTGGGCTTGGAAGCGCGCGCCAAAGACACCTTTCGCGATTTGTCGACCGGCGAGCAACGTCTGGTGCTGATCGCTCGGGCGCTGATCAAACAGCCTCCGTTGTTGATCCTCGACGAGCCGACGCAAGGCTTGGATGACATGAACCGCTTTCTGGTGCTGGCCGCCGTAGAGCGTATACTGGCCAATGGCCCGACGACCCTGCTGTTTGTCAGTCATCGCGCCGACGAAAGCCCCGCACTGATCCGGCGGAATCTGTGCTTCACACCGGACAATTCGGGCGCAGCACTCTTTGCGCTAAAACAAGAGCGCCTCGACTAGATGCGCTTCAACCAACAGCGCTTTCCATGGGAGACGGTACGATGACGTGGTTACTGACACCGCTGGCGTTAGCGGAACACATGAACGACACCGAGCAAGACTTGCTGGTGCTCGATTGCCGGTTTGATCTGACGGACCCGACCTTGGGCGTCAATCAATGGAGCAATGGTCATATCCCCGGTGCTGGTTATGCCGACCTAGATCAAGACCTATCTGCGCCCATTGTGCCCGGGAAAACGGGACGGCATCCGCTACCCAGCCCGTCGGCGTGGCAAGAGACTCTGCGCCGCTGGGGCATAACGCCCAACACCCATATTGTGTTGTACGACGGCGCGAACAGTATGTTTGCAGCGCGTGCGTGGTGGATGCTGCGCTGGGCTGGCCTAAGCCGTGTGCAGGTGCTGGACGGTGGTTTGGCCGCATGGGAAGGGGCTGGTTTACCGGTGGATACAGAAATTACCGTACGTGCACCGACCGAGCTGACAGTGACGTGTCCCGACGACTGGTTGGTGTCGGCTGATGACTTGCTGCAGCAAGCGGAGCAATATCAATTGTTTGATGCTCGAGCTTTGCCGCGCTTCAGCGGTGAAACCGAACCGCTTGATCATAAAGCGGGCCACATTCCTGGCGCAGTCTGTGCCGACTTTGCGCAGAACCTGCAACCGGACGGACGTTTTCGCAGCGCCACAGAACTGCGCGCGCGTTTTGCCGCTTTGGGGTTGGTGCCGCCGGTGCCTGCGGCCAGTCCTACCTGTTACACGGAAGCGCCCACAACGGTCAGCTATTGCGGTTCTGGTGTGACCGCCTGCCACAACATCTTGGCCATGCAGCTTGCTGACTTGCCGCAGCCTTTGCTCTACGCCGGCTCATGGAGCGAATGGATCAACGACGACGCGCGACCCATCGCCACTGGTAACGGCTCGGCTTCTACATCGTAGATTGCCGGTTTTTAAGAGTTACCTGACGTCTGCTTGGCGTGTCGCTACCGCACCGGGCAGGCCACGCACCACCGCTTGCGCCACCAAACCGGTGATCATGGCTTTCACCAAATCACCGGGAATAAACACCGCCATTACCGTGGTGGCGTTCCACCATTCACGTCCCGACACCAGTTTGAAACCCACAATGCCGAACACGTAGAGTATGACGATGCCACCAAACAGCGAGGCGATCAGCGCCGCTGGGAAGGTCGGCAGGCGGCGTAACCACAATGCCATGTAGCCGGTGGCAAAGGCCGCGAACGGAAAACCAATGGCGAAGCCAGCAGTCGGGCTGACAAACACGCCCAAACCACCACGACCGCCGGACAACAAGGGCGCACCCAGCGCCACCACAAAGATGAACAGCAGCATAGACGCCGCACCGCGCCAAGGCCCCAACATCACCCCGGCGAGCATCACACCCAGCGTTTGCGCGGTGATGGGAATGCCGGTAACAAAGGGTACGGGGGGAATAAAACCGAGTGCCGCGATCAATGCCGCGTACAGGGCAATTTGCACCAAGGACTTATCTTTCATGAGCGTCTCCTGTGGAGGTAATTAAGGCGGTTGAAGAGGGTGAGTGTGTGGGTAAAGGCGGGCTGATACCGCCGCGTGCCGCAATGGCTTCCGCCACGTGATCAGACATCCGAATGGCTTGAATGGTTAAGGGCACAGCGAGCTTCCAAACCTGTTTACCGCCGCCGCGCGCACGCCAGGCATCCAAAAGATTCAATACCACGGCCATCAAAACCGGTACAAAACGGATCAATAAGGCCACCGCAAAGGCGATACGCGCCGGGTTCACTCCGAACACCTGCAAGGGCCAAAACAGCGGGCGGAGTGCCGCCATCATGTCGTCCATGCGAGTCGTCAAAGTCACCAAGTTAGCCAGTAACACCAGCGTCGCCATGCGCAAGACCAGTAGCAATCCGTCGGCCCAGCCGATCGACCACCATTGCAGTAAGAATATCAGCAGGAACAGCGGCAGCAGTGGCTTCAATAGGCGCAGCTGTTTGACCGCTTCACGACCGATGCTGGCGTACAGCGCAAGGGTGATGCCCAATGCCGAGCCCATCAAACCGAGATGCGAGACCGGGAACAGGCTGATACTGACCACGGCCAACGCCAGCAACTTAATGCCGGCGGGGGTACGGTGCAGCCAACTGCGCTGCGCTAGGTACAGACTGATCATGGGTTACGCACGGCTCGTGCGTGGGCTTGGTAGTCTGCCAACACCATGTCAGGCGTGCCGTCTTGGCGGACTTGGCCTTGATCCAGCCATAATACGCGGTCGAACTCGGCCAGCGTATCCAGTTCATGGCTGATCATAATGACTTGCTGTGGCAAGGTCGCCAGCAGGTCGAGCAGTTGATAGCGCGTAGGTAAATCCAACGCTGAAAACGGTTCATCTAAAATCAACAATTTGGGCTGTAACAACAGCACGGCGAAAATACACACCAATTGCTTTTGCCCATCCGACAACGAATGCACCGGGCGTTGCGCCCACTCACCACGGCCGTAGCGGTCCAGCAGGTCAGTGCTCAGCAACTCGGCTTGTGCCTGCTTGTGGCCTTGGTTGCGTAAGCCAAAGGCCAATTCTTCCAGCACTGTGGGGAAGATCAATTGATGGTCAGGGTTTTGAAAAATAAACCCAACGTGCGCCGACATGCGCTCTGGCCCTTGGCACGGGTCGGCACCGTGCACGCTTAACGTACCAGCATCTGCTTGCAAAAGACCGTTAAGCAAACGTACCAATGAGCTTTTACCGGAGCCATTGTGGCCTACCAAACCGATGCGCGACTCGGTTAGGGTTATACTGATGTCGTGTAAAACGGTTTTGCCTTCACGCTGCAGCGTCACGCCGGTTAACGACACACCGGAAGACAGAGCGTGCGCCGAATCCGTTGTGGCCGTATCGGTGTTACTGGACATGTTGGTCGGCATGGGATAAATCGATCCGGCAAATGGCAATGAAGAAGGACAGCGATTATAACCAGTTGCACGCATGGCGTCAGGACAGTTGTAAACACAGATTGCTCCGTTGTGTGTGCAGTGTGTGGGAAGTTTCATCAAGTGCTTTGCCATGAGAGTCACTTGCAATTCACAGTATTGGTGCTACATTAGATTAATCTAAAATATACAAAGGGCTACGCCATGATCTTTCGCCAGCTCTATGACGCCACATCGTCTACTTATACCTATCTTCTGGCCGACGAAAAGAGCCACGAAGCCATCATTATCGACCCCGTATTTGAGCAAGCGCAGCGCGACTTGGCGTTGTTGGATGAATTGGGGCTGACATTGAAGTTGATTCTCGATACTCATGTGCACGCTGATCACGTTACTGCTGCCTGGCTGCTGAAGCAGAAAACAGGTGCGCAAATCGCCAACGCCGCAGTGAACAATGCCGAGCATGTCGACATTCCTTTGCACGATGGCGACCGGGTGGACGTTTCCGGCGTGGTGCTGGATGTGCGGGCTACGCCCGGTCATACGGCGGGTTGTCTCAGCTTTGTGCTGGCCGATCAAAGCATGGTGTTCACCGGCGATGCGGTACTCATTCGTGGCTGTGGCCGCAGCGACTTCCAGCAAGGCAATGCCGCCACGCTGTTCAAGTCCATTACCGAGCAAATTTTCACATTGCCGGACGACTGCAAAATCTACCCTGCGCACGATTACCAAGGCCGTACGGTTTCTACGGTAGCCGAAGAAAAAGCCTTTAATGCACGCGCTGGTGGCGGAGCCGTCGAGGCCGACTTTGTTGGCTACATGGACGCCATGAGGCTGCCGCACCCGAAGAAAATAGCCGAAGCCTTACCGGCGAACTTGCGCTCTGGCATGCCGGAAGATGGTCAATTGCCAGCCGAGCAAGATTGGGCCGAACTGCGCATTACGTTCAGCGGTGTACCCGAAGTCGAACCTGAATGGGTGGTCGCCCATCGCCAAGACGTCACCTTGTTGGATGTCCGCGAACCGGATGAATGGGTAGGGGAGAGTTCGGTGGACGGTGCGCTGACCATTCCGCTGGGGCATTTGCGTGAGCGCATTGCGGAAGTGCCGACCGACAAGCCCGTGGTTGCCTTGTGCCGTTCCGGGCGGCGTTCCGCCATGGCCGTGAGCATCCTGAAAGAAGCCGGGCATGAGCGCGTCGCTAATGTGCGCGGCGGCATGCTGCGCTGGCATGAGCAGGTGGCCGCGGTATAGCTGCAGCCCCATTTCATCGGCTTGTCTTGGAGGCTAGGACGTGTGCTTAAAGCGCGACTCTCGGCCTGCCGTGGAGCGCTGTAGGCACACGTCCTAGCCTCCAAGACCCTACTTCCCGATCATACCAGTATTGGATCAAGCAGCCACACGTTCAGCTTGCTGCGCGCGCGGGTACCACCACACAAGCACACCCGTAACTCCTGCCAATGGCAGCATCAACCACTGAATGCCACTCCAGCCAACGGCATAGAACAACACACCAGACAGCAACGAACTCAGTGCCACTAAGGCGAAAATCAGAAAGTCATTTACGCCTTGCACAGTACCGCGTTCGGCCGGGGCATGCGCTTGGGTCAGCAGATTGCTGCCGCCGATGAACAAGAAGTTCCAGCCGATGCCGAGCAGTATCAAGGCCACTAAAAAGTGACCGAACGCCGTGCCGGTTAACGCCGTTGCGAACGCCAACAACAGGGCTAGGCTGCCCGCTAGCAAAATACGGTACACACCAAAGCGCACGATTAACGAGCCGGTAAAAAACGATGGCGCAAACATACCCAGCACATGCCATTGCATCACGGTGGCGATGTGACTCATGGCAAACCCTTGCGCGGTCATCGCCAACGGTGTCGCCGTCATCACCAATACCATGACGCTGTAACCGACGACACTGCACAACAAGGCGACGCGAAATACGCCTTGTTGAGAAATTTCGCGGAAGGACCGCGCGGCACCGTGTGCGGCATCTTCGATGACTTGTGGTACGCGCAGAAACGACAGCAGAGCCACCGCCAAACCGGCCAATAATGCCAACATCAAGTAAGGCCCGGCGTTGGTCGCTTCCGCCAGTCGGTGTGCCATCCCCATATCGCCTGCGTCATGCATCGCGTGGCTGACCAGACCGTGTGAATGGCTGGCATTCCAAGGGCCCAAAAAGGCGGCAAATACGCCGCCAGCCATCACTAACGACAAGGCACGTGGCTTAAAAGTATCACTGGCGACTTCGGCCGCAGCAAAGCGATAGTAGGTGGCAAACCCTTGGTACAAACCAAACAACAGGCTACCGGCGAAGAATAACCAAAAAGACCCGGTGACCACGCCCGCAACGCTCACCACACCACCGCCAATACCGCCAACACTGGCGCCGATTAGAAAACCTACACGGCGCCCAATATGTTTCATCAATAGGGAAGCCGGCAAAGTAAAGACCAATGCACCCAGCATCATGCCAGTGACGGGCAAGGTCGCCAGCGCAGGGGTTGGCGCCAGATGTAAACCGACCACACCGCTGAGGGTCATAACGGTAATGGAGGTGATCAAAAACAAAATTTGGCTGCCGACCAGTAAGCCGACGTTGGATTTTTCGCGGGCAAAGCTCATGAGGGGAGGTCTCGGCTTAGGTTCGTGAAGTTGTTTAACGGCCATATTATCTGTATTCCGCTCATTATGTGAGCCGAATAACAGGTTTTATTGTTTCTGGGTGGGGCGGGTGGTTGACGGCATAAACTACACCCGTTTGCCTTATATCAAAAATAAGAATACTCTAATATACGTTTGGCATGTTCATTACCGGAATCAGCACCATGACCACATCCGCTACTCACACCTTTGGGATCAACGCCAATAGAGCACAGTTCATCCTGCAACTGGCGCAAGTACTGCTGGTGGGTTTAACCATTGGTCTGCTGCGCACGGTTGTTCCTGCTTTGGCTGAATCGGAATACGGCGTCCCCGCCGACTCCTTCATGCTGCTCAGTACCTTTGTGCTGGCCTTCGGTGTGGTCAAAGGCGCGATGAACTTCATCGCCGGGCGGTTGTCTGAGCGCATTGGCCGTAAGCCGGTGTTGCTGTTGGGGTGGATGATCGGCCTGCCGATTCCTTTGTTGGTGTTCTGGGCACCGAGCTGGGGCTGGGTGGTGTTCGCTACGGTCTTACTGGGGGTGAATCAGGGCTTAACCTGGTCGATGACCCAAACCATCAAGCTAGATATTACCCACGGCAACCAGCGTGGCCTGACCATTGGATTGAATGAATTCGCCGGTTACGCCGGTGTTGCCCTCGCTGGCATTGCCACCGCCTATTTAGCGACCTTGTTAGGCGCGCGCATGGGCCTGCTGGTGTTCGGTTTGGTGGTCATGGTGCTCGCACTGGTTGCGACCTTTGCTGTGGTCGAATCCTTGCCGTGGGCGCACGAAGCGACACGCCAACACGCGGCCGGAGAAAACCAAGGGCCAATGCCGCGTTACCCTAAAGACGTCAGCACCCAACCGAGCACGTGGGAAGTGTTCGCCATCATGAGTTGGCGCGACCGCCGCCTTGCCGCCATTAGCCAAGCCGGTCTGGTGGAGAAGTTTGTCGATGCCTTGGTGTGGATCATCTACCCCGTATTTCTGTATCAGCAAGGGCTCACTTTGCCGCAAGTGGGTTGGGTAATCGGTATTTACGGTGTGGTTTGGGGTGCTTCGCAGTTGATCACCGGCCCCTTGTCCGACCGCATCGGTCGACAAAAGCCCAACGTCACCGGCATGTTGCTTACGGGTGCCGGTGTCGCCTTGATGGTGCTGGGTGACGGTATGCTGTGGTGGAGTTTTTCTGCTGCCATAACGGGCTTCGGCATGGCGTTGCTGTACCCAAATCTGTCGGCCGCTGTAGCCGACATTACCCCGCCGAACTGGCGCGGCTCGGCCATCGGCATCTATCGCTTTTGGCGCGACCTGGGTTACGCCATCGGTGCCGCCGGTATTGGCATCGTCGCGGTGCTGTTCAACAGCATGACCGCCGCCTTCTGGTTCGTGGCGGTGTCGATGTTGTTTTCTGCACTTTGGTTGGCATGGCAGGGGGAGGAAACGCACCCTGTTTTGAAGATTTAGGTGTGACATAAAATTCACACTGGTTTGTGGTATGTTGGACGCCATAACAGGAATCAACGAACACAGGCGCGCCGTGACTGACCATAACCCCCCACAACCCGCTGGCAGTGTCCGCGAAGTCTTTCTGGCTTTCTTGTGGCTTGGCTTAACGTCCTTCGGTGGCCCCATCGCCCACTTGGGCTACTTCCGTACGGAATTCGTGGAACGCCGCCGTTGGTTGAGCGAAACCCGCTACGCCGAACTCGTTACGCTGTGTCAGTTTCTGCCCGGCCCGGCCAGCAGCCAAGTGGGCTTTGCCTTGGGTTTGATGCGGGCCGGATACTTGGGTGCCCTGGCAGCGTTTGTGGCCTTCACTTTACCTTCCGCACTGGCCTTGGTGCTCTTTGCCTTGGGGGCGGCCTGGATGGCGGGGCCTATCGGCGGCGGCATTATCATGGGCTTGAAAGTCGTGGCCGTTTCCATCGTCGCGCACGCTGTTTGGGGTATGGCTCGTAACCTGTGCCCCGACCGCGCGCGAGCCGGTATTGCCTTGGTCACGGTATGGATCATGCTCGCCATGAGCGGTCCACTGGGTCCCATCGCGGCGATCGTTGTGGGAGCTGCCTTGGGCCTGTGGTTGACCGCATCGGTCGACCAGCCAGTTAGCGCCGACGTAACGCAAGCGGACAACGCTGCGCAGCCCGTCTCCAAGTGGGTCGGCATTGCCAGTCTGAGTCTGTTTGCTTTATTGCTGGTGGGGTTGCCGGTACTGGTGCTAGTGAACGACAGTGCATTGCTGGCCGTTGCAGACGCCTTTTATCGCGCTGGTGCACTGGTGTTTGGCGGCGGCCACGTCGTGCTGCCGTTGCTGCAAACGGAAATCGTCGCCCCCGGCTGGGTGTCCGCCGACGCCTTTCTGGCTGGCTACGGTGCCGCGCAAGCCGTGCCTGGCCCATTATTCACGTTCGCTGCCTACCTGGGCACCGTAATTCCCACCGGATTTAACCCGCTTATCGGCGCAACCGTTGCCCTGTTGGCTGTGTTCGTTCCCGGCTTTTTGCTGTTGATCGGCGTGTTGCCGTTCTGGCACCAAGCCCGCCAATGGCAGCCCGTACAAGCCGCTCTGCGCGGTGCTAATGCCGCCGTGGTCGGCATACTCGGCGCTGCGCTCTACACCCCTGTATGGACCAGTACCGTTACCGATCCGATGGCTTTTGCGTTAGCGCTGACGGGATTTGTGTTGCTTACGGTGGGCAAAGTACCGGCATGGGGCGTGGTGATCTTAGCCGCTGTGGGCGGGGTGGTTTTGCTGTAGAACGAAGAGCCCCAAGGCTGATGCGAAACCGTAGCTCAACGAGGCGTTGTCGGTTGGGCTCCGCTCGAATACATTAAGCTAAACAACGATGGTACTCGTGGTGTCGCGGTGAAGTGCTACTCAGCGATTGAATTGGATGTCGACTCAGGTGAGCACCTCAGTGTTAACCATGAGCACTGCCAATGGTGCTGGGTGGAGCATAAAACCAAGGGCTCCGGCTGGGTGCCACGGGAATGTCTGGAATATGTTTAATCAAGTAATGTCTTTTTTCGCGGGCCTGCCATGAATAACGTCGGTGAAGTACTGGTGGTGTATGACAAGCAGTGTCCAGCTTGTGACTACTACTGCAACATGGTGCGTATTAAAGAGTCGGTGGGCCGCGTTGTGCTCGTCGATGCACGCGAAGGCGGGCCGGTGATGGATGAAATTACGGCGCGGGGTTTGGATATCGATCAGGGTATGGTAGTGAAGGTCGGCAGCGAGCTTTACTACGGGTCGGATGCCATCAACGTGCTGGCCCTGATGGGGACCAACAAAGGGCTCTTCAACCGCTTGGCCTATTGGTCGTTTCGCTCCCGAACCCTAGCCAAAGTGCTCTATCCGGTACTGCGTGCTTGCCGTAATCTGTTGCTGAAGATCCTAGGAAAGACGAAGATCAATAACCTAGGTATAGGCGGTAATTATCGCTTCTAGCAGTACCGAGGTGGTTGTAGTTGGGGAAAGGGTGAGTATTCTCGCGGTAGGATGTGAAGAGTCATATTTTGTGTCGCGGTAAAAGCAGAAAGTTAAAAAACCTCTCTGCTTTTACCTATAGGCTCAGCCACGAAAATAATCGTTAATCACTCGCGTCAGTGCACCAGTCTCTTATTAAAACGGATAATGAGTAGCCTGACTGGCGACCACAATGCCAGTGACTAACATTCCGTTGATAAACGCGCCTGTGTAGACCGTGCCGGTAGTGCGATACGAGACTGTGAATACGAGTGCTGCAATGGTCATCAGTGGCAGGAATTGAATCGCAATGATTGTCCACAGTGGTTCGCTGGCAATGGTGAGTGAACCGCCGAGAAACAGGGGGATGTACTGCACCAATAACAGCACGACATAGCCAGTCATTAGCAGAGCCCAGTTAATCAGAAACTCGCGACCGAAGCTCCAGTGGCTTTGGCGCAACTGACCATGCAACAAGACGGCTACCACGGTGAAGAACAGGCAGAACGGAATTACGTAGCGCAGCGCAATTCGGAACTGCAGCGAGCTTAATGGTTTAATTGCAAAGACCCAGAATCGATAGTCCGTGTTAAACAGGTAAGCGGTCACCAGCAACGAAAGATAGAGTAAGCCTACAACACCCAACGCAATGCCGAGAGGGTGTAGTATGGTGGCGGGTGTAAAGCCAGAGCTGCCTACCAAGCCATAGTGTTGTGCAGTAGCGCCTTCTTTTTTATTGAGCAGAAAATGCCAAGCGCTGAATAAAGCCGCTGAAATGACCCCTACGCCGGTCGCCCAAACTAAGATTTGAGTCGTAATGTTTTGCGGTAGCCATGCGCTGGCAGTCCACCCCCAGGCTTCGCTGAGACCTTTGAAAGGAAACAAAGTGAGTGCAGGCAAGGCCATAAATATAACTGCACCGATCCACCAGCCACCGCCCAAGATAGGCTTGGAGTCGCTAGGCGAACCTACGGCCGGGCGGAACAGGGAAATGTTAGCGACGGCAGGAACAACCGCAGGGATCAGCAATACCATACCAATCAACGACAGCAGCGTTCCGACTTCTTTCCATATCCAAATTTGGTTCGACGCTGGTAGCGCATTGCCCCCCTCTAGGGTGCGCTCAAACCAGTCGATGGCGTAGCCGATGGCCTCGCTTGAAAAGTGATTGCCGGGGTGTGTCACTGCCGGTTGGTAAAGAATCCGCGCCGTACCGGCGTCAATATCACCATAAAGTCGGCCAGGTTCAACATCATCTGCTGTATTGAAAAGTGCCTTCAGTTTATCAGTGCCTGCAATGTCCGTAGGCACTTGAACGCCCCACATGAGCTCGGAAAACTCATCGAACTTGGAGAACACTACCGCTACGTTACGCGGCCATGTCGCAGTGCCGTCTGGCGCACCAAAAGTGCCAGTTGAAGAGCCTTGAATGACAACAGAGCGATAGCCATCAGGGTGCACAGCAGCCGCAATTAATGACGACCAGCCCCCCATTGAGTGTCCTTCCAGGCCAATGTTGTCAGAATCAACAAAGGGTAAGGTTCGCATGTAAGCCAGCGCATCTATTCCTCCGAAGCCATTGGCAAAAGCAGGTGCGTCGGAGTAGCCATGACCAGTTTGGTCGGGAGCAAGGACAACGTAACCGCGTCGCGCAAATTCAATAGCAAAGCCGGATTGTGTTTCGTTTGAGTTAATGTAGCCATGGGTGGCAACGATACCTGGAGCTGGATTGTTATTGCTGACCCCTTTAGGTACGTACAAGCGCGCGTGCGTGATAATGCCGTCATTGCCGGCGAAGCGAACAGAGCTGATGTTGACTTCACCGGAGGCGGTTTGAATGCGATTAGCAAGGAATCCACCTAGAAGGATCAGAGCGATGCCGATCACTAGGAGGCGAGAGTTGAAAGACATGTTATGCACCTGTTGTTCGTTATTGTGTTTGTTGTGTTCGAAAATATTCGGAATCGAGCGGTTGGTACATATACGGAATTATTACGAAGATGTCTACATGCTGAGAACTTAGTATTGATCTACGGAACGTTTTCCATGAACTAGGTCTGCAAAGTGAAGCAATCAAGCCTTGTTTGACCATATAGTTGCGTATTTTTCTGGTATCATGTGCGCATGTTGGGCTATGTTGCGCCAGTGACTGCTACTGCAGCGTGATGGTCATCAAGGTTTCCTATAGTTACTCTCTGTCTAACACGCGATTTCGTTTGTTTATCGAGTTGCGGAGCAGCAAAATCGTGGTTATCGGCTTGCGGAAATTCAAACCGCCTTGCAGAAACTGACGGCGTTTTGCTGCCGACGGTAAAAGAGTGGTAGGGAGGGTTATGCACGGGCGTTGCTAGAGCCTGAAACCTGCGATAGCAGCGACATACCTTGCGCTTTATTTTTGTCGGTATATGATCTTACTAAGGCCTCTGCAGAAGAGGCCTTTTTTTATGCCCAAAGGTGGGCGGGTCGACATTCGCCTGCCAGGCGTGATGGTTTTGCATCAATACAGTAAGGGGGAGCCCATATGAGCGCTAGACCGCAAGTTATCGTATCAACGCTGGACGCAGATCGGCTTTATGCCCTGCTGGAGTCCTTACCCGACAACGCGTTTCCGGGTAAGGATGAACTTGAAGCAGAGCTGGATCGAGCATCCTTTGTTGCACCTCAAGACGTGCCGCCAACGGTGGTGTCCATGAACTCAACAGTACGTTTCCGTGTTGAGTCCTCGAACGAGGAATTTAGCCGGACCTTGGTTTATCCCAAAGATATGGACTCGAACGGTGACAAGATTTCCATACTGGCACCCATAGGCAGTGCTTTATTGGGCTTGTCGCAAGGCGACCAGATTGAATGGCCAAAGTCTGGCGGTAAGGTTCTCAATGTGCGTATTGAAGAGGTGCTGTACCAGCCCGAGCGTGCGGGCGAGTACTTTCGGTAAGCCCTGCATTCAAAACTAACTATGAATTTCTCAATAGCAATAGCCTTTCACTACTGAACGAATAGATATATTAATATAATCTAATAATAAAAATTCTAATATAGTGTGTCCATCGCTGCAGTGCAGCACCATCAGAAGATGAGAGGAAAGTACTATGTCATTACGTTTAGGTGATACCGCACCCAACTTCACCATTGCAACGACCAAAGGAGGAATTAATTTCCATGACTGGCTAGGAAATTCTTGGGCGTTCTTCTTCAGTCACCCAGCTGACTTTACGCCAGTATGTACAACAGAGATGGGCCGGACTGCGCAGCTCGCTGAGCAATTTACAGCGCGCAATGTTAAGCCTTTGGGTTTGTCGACGGATACCGTCGAAGAGCACAATAAATGGATTTCTGATGTGAATGATACACAGAACACCACGCTGGACTTCCCTATTGTGGCTGATGCTGATCGAAGTATCGCTGAGCTGTACGATATGATCCACCCCGGTGAAAGTGAGACGGCCGCCGTGCGCAGTGTTTTCATTATTGACTCAAATAAGAAAATTCGCCTGACCATGACTTATCCAATGTCGGTAGGCCGTAATTTTGACGAGATTTTGCGCGTTATTGATGCGTTGCAACTGGGAGATGCCAAACGAATAGCGACGCCTGCTGACTGGCGCCCTGGAGACGACGTAATCATTCCACCATCGATAAGCAATGAAGAAGCGAAAGACATCTTCCCGCAAGGTTGGAACGAAGTTCGCTCTTATTTACGCTTAACCAAAGTCTAATAATAGGCTTAGCCGAGTGCACAGCACTCGGCTTATCGATAGTATCTTCTAGTTCCAAAACGACACGTACTACTCAGTGCTCGCCTTATTCCAACAAGGCCACCGACTTGATCAGCGCATAGACCGGTTGCCCCACGGCTAACGCCAGTTGGCTGACCGCCCGAGGAGTGACTTCTGCTAGCAACAGTTGTTGGTCGGCGGTGCGGCAGGCAATAACGACGCGGTTGTTGTGCATTGTGTCAATCCGTTCGATGACCACGGGTAAGTGGTTCTGAATGCTGATGCGGCGTGGAAAGTCGAGCGACAAACTGACATCGCGCGCCAGTACGCGCAGTCGCGTGGTGCGCTGGCGAGAAAGATGGGTGGCATTAGGTACCCACAGCCGCGCGTCGTCAGGACCAAAAGGGCTTACGCCATCAATACCCGCTTCTCCTAACGTGCCTTCTAACACCGACACCGCGCCGGTATCGTCGAACAACGGTGAGTCCGGCCGAGCCAACGCCTGTTGCAACGTTTCAATGCGCTGAATCCGGCCCTGCTGCATAAAGGCAATGCGGTCGGCCAATCGTTCAACTTCGTCCGGTGCATGGCTGACCATGACGATGGGCACGCCAGATTCCTCGGCCATGCGTGATAGAAACGGCATGATCTCGCGCTTGGTTTGCGTGTCCAGCGCTGCTAAGGGTTCATCCAACAGCAGCAGTTGCGGGCTAATCAACAGAGCCCGGCCGAGTGAAACGCGTTGCCGCTGGCCACCGGATAATTGGTCAATACGGCGGTCGAGTAGGTCATCAATATCCAACATGGTGATCACTTCGGGTGGCTGCAAGCGGCGCAGATGCTCAGGGGTGCGGCGGTAGCCATACAGCAGATTGTCGCGCACGGTCAGATGCGGCAGTAGGCTGTGTTCTTGGAAGACGAGGCCGATGCGTCGCTTGTGCAAGGGTACAAAGGCGTGTTCTTGTTGCCAGGGTCGGTCACCAAAACGCACCGCCGCACCGGACACGCGCTCCAGTCCGGCGATGATGCGCAACAGCGTGGTTTTGCCACAACCGGAACGACCAAACAAAGCCGTAACGCCTTGTAGGGGTAGTTCGTCGTCGACGTGCAGCTCGAATTCGTCACCGTAGCGCAAATGAGCTTTGATGCGCAGGGTCATCGCTTGGCTTGTCATAGCTTCACTCGTCATAGCTTCACCACTTCAAAGCGGCGGTTGATGCTGTACACCACAAAGAGGGTGATGAAGGCAAACAGCAACAGCATCAGCGACAGGCTGTGCGCGGCGGCGTAGTTCATGCCTTCGGTGTGATCGTAAATGAGCACCGACAACACCTTGGTTTCACCGGGAATGCTGCCGCCAAGCATCAGAATTACGCCGAATTCCCCCAGTGTGTGGGCGAAGGTTAGGGTGGCGGCAACGATAAAGCCGCCGCGCGTCAGAGGAAAGATCACACTAAAAAAGCGGTCAACCGCACCCGCGCCCAAGCTGCTGGCGACTTCCACGGGGCGACGCCCTAAATTGTTAAAAGCCTGAGTGAGTGGTTGCACAGCAAAGGGCATGGAATAAATAACCGAGGCGATAAGAATGCCCTCAAAGGTGAAGGCCAGATGGTGCAGCCCAAGGCTTTCTAAGGTGCTGCCAATAAAGCCACGCGGGCCAAGCACGATCAGTAAATAGAACCCCAGTACCGTTGGGGGCAATACTAAAGGCAAGGCGACAATGGCTTGCACCACGGTACGTGCCAGCGACCGCCCTTGCGCCAACCACCACGCCAGCGGTGTGGCGATGATCAGCAAGATCAGAGTGGTGTAAAAGCAGAGCTTAAAGGTGACCTGAAAGGCTTGCCACTCTGCGGGTCCGAGCGTGAGCATAGCGTTGTCCTGGGTTGTGTAGGAGGCCAGCCCTCTGGCCGAATATTGGTGCGGCGGATAACTCTGCGCTCTTCCGCCCTATGGCATTACAAATCCGTATTCCATCATGATCCCGTGGGCGGCATCGGTTGTCATAAAATCGGCAAACGCCAGTGCTTCTGGCTTGCTGCCACCGCGCCGCGTCACCACATAGCCTTGCGTCAGGGGATTATGCAGCGCCTCATCAATCAAATGGTATCCGTGCTCAGCAAGCGTCGGAAACTTGGCCAACGACAACGCAATAATACCCACTTGAGCAGCCCCAGATTCGGTCATCTGCGCCGCGTGCGCAATGTTTTCGCCAAACACCAGCTTGCTTTGCACGGCTTCCCATACACCGGTGGCTTGCAAGGCTTCTTGCGCACGCAAACCGTAGGGTGCATGCGCGGGTTGGGCGATGGCGATGCGCCGAATGCTATCAGACGATAGGTCTTCTAAGGTCAGGCTGGCGGCATCCAGCATATTGCTCCACAGGACGATTTGACCCAGTGCATAGACCGCGGGTTCGCTGGCTGTCATGCCAGCGGCGTGCAGGCGCTTGGGAAAGGCAATGTCGGCGGAGAAAAAGATATCGTAGGGCGCTCCGTTGAGGATCTGCGTGGACATGCGGCCGGACGAGCCGTACACCACCTCAATGTTGGCGTTGGGGTGTGCGGCACGATACAGCGCAATGATGTCGTCTAGGGCATAACGCAGGTCGGAAGCGGCTGCGATGCGCACCGAGGCACTGGCGTGCGATGATAAAGCAAACACCAAGACCGTCAGCGCGAACAGCACAGGGTTTAAGTGTTGGGGTAGACGTTTTAACAGACGCAGTAACGGCATGAAAAAGGCTCTAACGAGTTAGAGCCTGATTCTGCCACAAAAGTGCTAGGCCAGCACGCGTGCTTCCCATGGGCGCAAAACGCCTTGCTGTCCGCCTGTATGATAGTTACCCAACACCAGTGAACGACTCGCCCAATCTAGATTGTCTGCATCAATCAAATCGGCAGACTCACCGCTCAGGTTGCACAACACCCAAACCGTATTGCCGTTTAGCGTGCGCGTGTAAGCGTACACCTGCGGGTGGTCGTCCAGAATCAAGTCGTAGGTGCCATAAATCAGCACGTCGTGTTCTTTGCGCAGTTGAATCATCTGCTTGTAGTAGCTCAATACCGACTGCGGGTCATTGGTTTGCTGTGCGGCATTGATGGTGGTGTGATTCGGGTTCACCGCCAGCCAAGGGGTGCCGGTGGTAAAACCGCCATGCGCGCTGTCGTCCCAATGCATCGGCGTGCGCGAATTATCACGCGCGCTGTCTTTGATGCTGTGCAGAATGTCGAGGTCGGTCCAGCCATGTGCGCGCTGTTTAGCCGTTAGGTTCTTCACTGCCACGTCATTGAATTCGTCCAACTGCTGGAATGGGTAGTTGGTCATCCCCAGTTCTTGGCCTTGGTAGATGAACGGCGTGCCCTGCATCAAGAAGTACAGGGTGGCGATTGCGGTGCTGCTTTCGCGGCGGTAGTTCTGGTCGTCGCCCCAAGTCGACACGATGCGGGCAATGTCGTGGTTTTCCACAAACAGCGCGTTCCAGCCCTTGCCTTCCAGGCCTTTCTGCCAGCGCGTCAGGGTGCTTTTCAGTTCTGGCAAGTTCAGGCCAGCGTCTATGTCAGAGCCCCAGAGTTTCAATTGCTCGAACTGAAACAACATGTTGAATTTCTTCTGATCTTCGCCCACCCACAGCGGCGCTTCATCGACGGTAACGCCGTTCGCTTCACCCACGGTCATGATGTCGTAGTGCGCAAAGGTGTTGTCGCACAGGTCGGTAATGTATTCCTGAATACCCTCGATATTGCGGTGGTGGTCGTGCGATGGCACGGCGATCAACCCATCGGGGTTTGGCAGGTCAGGCATGCCGGGCGTTTTTTTGATGTGGGTAATGGCGTCAATGCGGAAACCGTCCACGCCTTTATCCAACCACCAACGAATCATGTCGTACACGGCGGCACGCATGTCGAGGTTGTCCCAGTTCAGGTCGGGCTGTTTGCGCGAGAACACGTGCAGGAAATACTCGTCGGTTTGCGGGTCATATTCCCACGCCGGTTCGGTGAAAATGCTTTCCCAGTTGTTTGGTGGGCCGCCGTTTTTGCCCGGCCGCCAGATGTACCAATCCCGTTTCGGGTTGTCTTTCGAGCTGCGCGATTCCTGAAACCACGCGTGTTCGTCGCTGCTGTGGTTGATCACCAAATCAAGCAGGATTTTGATGCCGCGCGCGTGCGCCTGCGCTAACAGTTCGTCGAAATCCGCCATGGTGCCGAACTCGGCCATGATGCCTTGGTAGTCGCTGATGTCGTAGCCGTTGTCGTCGTTCGGTGACGGGAAAATCGGGCACAGCCACAGGACGTTAACGCCTAGGTCATGCAAGTAGTCCAACTTGCTGGTGATGCCCTTGAGGTCACCAATGCCGTCGCCATTGCTGTCCATAAAGCTGCGCGGGTAAATCTGGTACACCACGGCTTCTTTCCACCACGCGCGGCTTGGGCTTTGGGTATCTGTGGGGGTGTGTTGAGCTGACATCAAACTAACTCCTCAAGCGATAAAACAAAACTTTCCCACGGTGCTAACGACAACTGCTCGCTAGTGCCTGTGTGGGCTTGATGATTGTGGATTAAACAGGTGCCGGAACGCTGACACAGGGCCTCAGGCAACTCGGCGTGCGCTGCTTCATTGGAGAAATTGCTTACCACCAATAGCGTTTTGCCGTCGAGCTGACGCAGGTACGCGAAGATCTGTTCGTGCTCTGGCAAAAGCAATTCAAACTGGCCATCAATAATGACCGTATGCGCTTTGCGCAGAGCGATCAAGTGGCGGTAGTGATGGAAGATCGACCCTTCGTCGGCGACATTCTGCGCCGCATTGATCTCGGGGTAATTCGGGTTCACACCCAGCCAAGGCTGTGCCGTACTGAAGCCGCCGTACGCGGAGTCGTCCCACTGCATCGGGGTGCGCGCGTTGTCGCGGCTGTTGGCGTAAATAGCTGCCATCATTTCGGCTTCGCTGTGTCCGGCGGCCAAGCGCTCGGTGTACAGGTTGCGCGTCTCGATGTCTTGGTAGTCTTCAATACGCGGGAACTGCACGTTGGTCATGCCCAGTTCTTCGCCCTGATAGATGTACGGCGTGCCCTGCATCAAGTGCAGCGCCGTGGCCAAGCATTTGGCGGAGCGCACGCGGTACTCGCCGTCGTTACCGTACTTGGACACCACGCGTGGCAGGTCGTGGTTGTTCCAGAACAGCGAGTTCCAGCCTTGCCCGGCCAGCTCGGTTTGCCATTTGTTGAACACGGCTTTCAGTTCAACCAAGTTGAAGGGCCGCGGTTTCCATTTGCCGTGTACGGGATCGAACGACAGCGTGATGTGTTCGAACTGAAACACCATCGACAGCTCTTGGCGCTCGGGGTGCGAATAGAGCTTGGCTATTTCCGGTGTGGCGCTCCACGCTTCGCCGACGGTGAGCGCATCGCGCGGGCCGAAGGTGGCTTTATTCATGGCTTGAATCAGTTCATGCAAGCGCGGGCCGTTGGCCATGATGCACGCGTCCACGTCTTTACCAACGAGATCAATCACGTCCATGCGGAAGCCCGCCACGCCCCGGTCGAGCCACCAGTTCATCATGTCGTGTACGGCGGTTTGTACGGCGGGGTTGTCCCAATTCAGGTCGGGCTGTTTTTTGCTGAATTGGTGGAAGTAGTATTCGCCGGACGCTTCGTCGAACTCCCACATAGAGCCACCAAAATAGGAGTGCATGTCGCTCGGTGGCGAACCATCGGCTTTTGGCTGCCGCCAGATATAGTAGTCGCGGTAGGGGTTGTCTTTGGCGGACTTGGCGGCCACAAACCACGGGTGCTCGTCGGAGCTGTGGTTAATGACCAGGTCCATGATGATCTTGATGCCGCGTGCGTCGGCTTCGGCGATCAGACGGTCCATATCGGCCAGCGTGCCGAATTCTGCGGCGATTTCCTGATAGTCTGAAATGTCGTAGCCGTTGTCGTCCATGGGCGACGCGAACACCGGAGACAACCAGATAACGTTGATCCCCAGCGTGGCTAAGTAGTCGAGCTTGCTGATGATGCCGGGAATATCGCCCATGCCATCGCCATTGCTGTCTTTAAAGCTGCGTGGGTAAATCTGGTACACCACGGCGTCTTTCCACCAAGGCTGGGTCATCTCATATTCCTAATTCAGTTAGACGTGTGTTCTGGGCATCGATCAGGGGCATGGGTAAGTGTTTTGGTGGGCGTAAGCGCCCCGGACGGGCGCTTCCGAGCCTACATGGATGTATTCACGGCGTCCCCCAAAAGGCTTACCCATGCCTCTGATCTGTGGGTCTTGCCCGATGTCGTGAAGCCTACAGCACCCCAAACACAAAAAATAATGCATTTTATTGTGCACACTATAGATAGAATCTATAGTTGGCTAATGGATAAACTCTTAAAACAATTTCTCACCGTCGCCGAACTGAACAGCCTCAGCCACGCCGCCACGCGCCTGTTCATCAGCCAGCCCACGCTGACGCATAACATCAAAAAACTGGAAGACAACCTCGGAGTCGAACTCTTCGTGCGCTCATCCAAAGGCATGGCACTCACGCCCTACGGCGAACTGTTGATGGAACAAACGCGCATCATGCAGCGCGTACACGACAACGCCATGGAAAAGCTCGCTCAGCTTAAAGTGAAGCGAGAACGCGGCTTGCGCATCGGGGTCGGTATGGCGTGGTGGCACCTGTTCTTCCGTGACTTACTGCAAGACTACCGGCGCGAGAACCCCACCGCCCCCGTGCACGTCGATATCGGCAACCACTTGCGCTCCATGGACCAACTGTTGTGTGGCGACATCGACCTGTTCATTGGCCATGAAATTGTTGGACTTAACGAACGGGTAGGCGCGGTTTTCAACCCGCTATTTCAAGCCTTCGACGGCTGCTACGTGCGCGCCGGGCACCCCTTGCTCGCGCAACCCAGTTGCAGTTTGGTGGACTTGCTCGCCTACCCGCATTTGGATGTTACGCCCGACGAAGCGCGTTACACTCAAGTGCTCGACAACTTAGCGCTGAAACAAGCGCAACGTGAACGCTATTACGTGCCCGAGCGCGTAGTGTGGGCCACCAACTCCATGACCGCCGGGCTCGACATCCTGCGTGACAGCGACGCCGTAATGACTTACACCAACGTACTGGCCGACTATTTTGCCCAACAGGGCGTACTACCCTTGCCGATAGATGAGCCGCAAGGCCCGCACACCGTCGGGCTGTATGTGTTGGCGGAACGCGCCGACGACGAGCATATTCAACACATAACAGACAAGATTCGCCTCGCGGTGGCGGGGCGCATATAAAAGATTATGGTTAAGAATTGTCTATCGCAGAGTTTAGCCGAACGATAGCATCTCTACGTTTGGTGCAGTGTGGTATATGCCAAAGGAACAGCCATAGTAAAGAGATGCTGGCGACAAGTGCGTTTGCCAACCCCCACGATACGGGTACAACCAGAATATCGAGAATGGCATCCCAGATGGAGGACTCGAAGGGCAAATACACGATGAATATAGGGAAAGCCGGATCCCACCATTCATAAAGCCCAACGAGTGAGTTGTAGCTAATGTGGATCAAAATTGCAGGCCACAGCGAGCGAGTTTTAAAGGTGATAGCGCACAGCAGAATGCCAAATATGAAGGTCGTAATAATGTCTGCGTGCAAACTGGCAAACAACAATGAACTGATAACGGCAGCTCCGGCTTTGCCTATGTAACGCCACTGCGCAAGTGTCAACAGCAGAGCGCCGCGAAACACCAGCTCTTCCCATATCGGTGCCAATACAGACGACTCCAGTACGAGCAGGAACGTCGTGTGGGTAGAGGTGCTGTCTTTGAATACATCGAAAGAAGAATCGGCTAAAAAGCCTAGTGTCCAGTTTGGTAGGTACGGTTCAAGCGGCAGATATACCAGATAGATGATCGCTATGGCTAATGCCATGAACGGGATGCCGTATAAGCAGTAGATCGCTGATTGCCTTTTGCCGATGGGCTCACCCAACAATACTTGTTTGCCGAACAGACTCAACGTCATGCTAATTATGAGAAGGGAAAACACAAGGCCGACATACGCATGAAGAGTGGCAGCGTCTATCTTTATTCCGTTTGCATATGAATTGATGGACTCATAACTGAGTAGTCCGGAGGCAAGCGTAAGCCAACTGCACGCCATCAGTAGAAACAGCTTTCCTGTGCGCGTGGGTTGGCCTGTCATCAATTATCCGTAATTTAGCGGTTGCTTGGTGTGCAATATGCCTAGGTACAACGATGCTATGATCATGCTAAAAAGCAGAGAAAACTGTAGTGTATGTTCAGCAAACACACAACTGACCCAAAGGGTGAATTGCCATGACTGCCATCAACAAGCCGACCTGCTTGATCACCGGTGCTAGCCGAGGCATCGGCGCGGCCACGGCCATTTTGGCAGCGCAACGTGGCTATCGTGTGGCGGTGAACTACCGGGAAACTAGCATTAAAGATAGGTTTTTGTGCGCAAAAAATAAAGTTATAAGATTTTCGGCTGGAGTTGCAAATTCAATTCGTCGTTTTCTGATCAATATTGAAACTCCCCAAATAGAGATGCCCTAGGTCAGTTACGTGATTACGAGGTGCGTGTGGCGCTTATTATTTGATTTCAGTTAGAACTATAATGGATAATGCACGTGTTCTCTAGAGGTGGTATTAGCCTAGCCGCTATTTCTCTATATGGATTCTTTAAACCAATCAAATAACGAACATAGTTCTAAAGAGTAGATTGATGAACGATAAAACTTTTGTGCTAATACACATCTATGCCGCATTGATGGTGGGAATAGATTCTGTATTTACTTCCTACTTGCCTTATAATTTGGATTTTTTGCTCGCTGGTTCTATGTTGGCTGGGGCGATGCTAGGGCCTTGGCGTGGCGCTGCTTCTATGCTTCTGCTCATCATTTGGGAGGCATATTTTGTGCCTTTTTGGAATGGTGATTTCGGTTTTATGGGCTTTGGTACAGGCCGGTATGGACATCTTTTGACTTTTCCTGTTGTCGCCTTTGCCACTGGCTACATGGCGTTTCGGTTACGCCATTTGCCTAAATTTCCAGCGGCATTACTGTCCTCGTTGTTTGGCTCTACTGTCGAGTTAACATTTAGTTTCGCCTTTTTGATCTTGAGGCTTGGTGGCAACTGGATGGAGGCTATCGCCGCCTTTCCAATGTCGTCTATCTCCCAATACATGCTGTGTGCCCTATTCGTAGGATTGGTCGCTCAACTGCTGCCTAGGGCGTTCGCCACAGAAGCTCTTGAACGAGGCGCTTACAACAATTCAATTTCATCACCTAGACAGCTCCAACACATTGTGTCGCATCTTGATTGGCGGCTTAGTACAATTCTTCCTATACCTTGGAAGGGGTTCATGAAACCAATTGAATTGGGTAGAGTAACTGTTTACCCGAACGGTTTTCAAATCATTCTTAGCTTGTGCCTTATCCCTTTTATTTATGCCTTTTTTTTGGCACTAGGGGTGCTCGTTTGGTTTATTAATTGCTGTGCTATAGATGGAATGAACTGGTGTATTAGAGGTTTAGCAAGAAAGGTAGCCGGTTGATTGGCTGGCGTCGGCACCTTTTATTTCAAAGGTGACTCTATGAACAAAATACTCTTGGTAACGGGTGGTAGCCGAGGCATCGGAGCGGCGACCGCAATTCTGGCAGCGCAACGTGGCTACCGTGTGGCAGTGAACTATCGGGAAAATGCCGCCGCCGCAGAGGCCGTGGTGGCTCAGATTCAGCAAGCCGGTGGGCAAGCCTTTGCGGTACAAGCCGATGTATCGCGTGAAGAAGATGTACTGCGCCTGTTCGCACATATTGATGCAGAAGATGGCACCTTGGTGGCACTGGTGAATAACGTCGGCACGCTGGAAACCCAAATGCGTGTAGAAGACATGACTGCCGAACGCATCAACCGCATATTCACTACCAATGTCACCGGCACCATGCTGTGTACCCGCGAAGCCATCAAGCGCATGTCCACCAAGCACGGTGGCACGGGCGGCGCCATTGTGAATGTGTCGTCCGTCGCTGCGCTCATCGGTTCACCCAATGAATACGTGGACTACGCTGCATCTAAAGGCGCAGTGGACACCTTCACCCTCGGTGTAGCACGTGAAGTCGCTACCGAAGGCATCCGCGTGAACGGCGTCAGACCGGGGATTATCTACACTGACATACACGCCCAAGGCGGCGAACCCAATAGAGTAGACCGCGTAAAAGTCGGCGTGCCGATGCAACGTGGCGGCCAGCCGGAGGAAGTCGCCAGTGCGATATTGTGGCTGCTGTCGGATGAAGCCAGTTATGCTACGGCGACCTTTATTGATGTGGCAGGAGGGCGATAGGGACGGAGAGCGTAGAGTCTTGCAGTTATACTTCGAGTGGGTAGTAACGCTTGACGTTATTAACGCAATGCGTGATCATTGAGCCATGATCATTTCATTCAAATGTAAGGATACCCAAACGTTGGCAAATGGTCGCAGAGTGCGACGCTTTGTCAATTTTGAGCGTGTTGCTTTAAGGAAGCTACGGCAACTCCAAGCGGCAAGTTGCTTGGATGATCTTAAAGTGCCACCCGGCAATATGCTGGAGCCTCTATACGGTGATCGTCAGGGGCAGCATAGTATCCGTATTAATCGGCAATTTCGAGTGTGTTTCCGCTGGACAGATGCGGGTGCTGAGGATGTCGAAATTGTTGATTACCATTAAGAGGTGAATCATGCGTAACATTGATGCAGTAACGCCAGGCGAGTTACTCAAAGAAGAGTTTCTTGAGCCAATGGGCATTTCCCAATATCGCCTGGCGAAAGAAATTGGAGTGCCGGCCCAACGAATAGGCCAGATAATAGCGGGAAAACGTTCAATAACTGCCGATACAGATCTACGTCTCTGTCGATTCTTTGGCTTGTCTAAAGGCTATTGGTTGCGCGCTCAGGCAATGTATGACACGGAGATAGCGGAGGATGCCTTGGCAGACCAGCTGAAAACTATTCGTCCATGGAACTCATTGTCAGAGGCGGGGCATAGGCTGTAATTTTAGTCTGTACAGTGGTTCGCAAGTATAGCCAATACGATAGGCCATGCCTGAACACCGTACACTCCGGCACTAAATTGAAATTGAGAGAGACTGATGAGAACAATCGGCAACGTGCTGTGGTTTATTCTGGGTGGCGCCATTATGGGGTTGGCCTGGTGGTGTATTGGCATCATTGCGTTCATTAGTATTGTCGGTATCCCTTGGGGAAGGGCTTGCTTTGTTATTGGCAGCTTCTCATTTTTCCCGTTTGGAAAAGAGGCCATCAGTCGAAGTGAACTCACGCAACGCAATGACATTGGTACTGGTGGCTTTGGGCTGTTGGGTAATATCATTTGGTTCGTTTTTGCTGGTCTATGGCTCACCATCGGCCATCTCATTTCTGCGTTTGTATGCTTTGTGACGATCATTGGCATCCCTTTCGGGATTCAGCACATTAAGCTGGCCGGTTTAGCCATATTTCCGATTGGCAAAACCATTGTCACAAAAGAAGTCGTTGCTGCTGCACGAGCGGCCAGTGCGGAAATGGCTTTAGCGGCTTTAAGAAGTAAGCCGTAGTGTGGCTAATTAAAGTGTCCGGCTCCATTAGACCAGTGCACTTATAGAAATGGCGCAATTCTGTTCTAATCCTTCGCGCCACCTCTTCGGTGTGCATCTCGCATACTTCTCGTAAAGTCATAGCCACTTGGCTTCGAATTTGAGCTGCATAGCAAAAATATCGACTATCTTTCGCTCTATTGTCGAAAACGGGTTTCGTTGATCGACTAGAGAGGGAACGTGACGGACGATAGCCTGCAACAGGCCACTCTGTTGCGCGTTAGCCCTTATTCCAACAAGGAGTTGAACATCTATGTCGCCAAGAATCGATTCAGCGTCTCGGCTGATTACCGCGTCGCCAAGGGCCGTTTATCGAGCCTTTTCAGAGCCCGGCTCTATGGAGCGCTGGCTGCCACCGGATAGCATGACCGGCAAAATGTTGCATTTCGACTTCCGTGAAGGGGGATCGTATCGGATGCGCCTTTCCTATGCGGAACCGCAAGAAGGCGGAGGCAAGACCTCAGAAGACTCGGATGAGGTTGAGGTGAAACTCACGAGACTCGAAGATGGAAAGTCGATTGAGCAAGAAGTTAATTTCGAGAGTGAAGACCCTTCATTCTCTGGCACTATGATCATGATTTGGACGTTTCAACCGCAAGGCGAACGGACATTAGTGACGGTTCAGGCTATGAACGTTCCGGAGGGCATTCGGCCCGAAGATCATAGTGCAGGGTTGAACTCGTCTCTGGAGAAGCTTGCGGAGTTTGTTGAAACGCAGTAACAAAGCTGTGTGTTGGCTGTGTCAGCCAGCACCGGTGCACAAGTTTGTCGATATGTCCGGAAACGGCAGCTCGATTGTAGTAACAAGGATACATACAGTATGACTTTCATGAGGAAGAATCAGTGAAAACCGATATGATCAAGATGGCCTTGGTGCTTGGCCTGTTAAGTTGGATTGGCCCTTTTGCCATTGATATGTACCTGCCCGCCATGCCGACCATCAGCGAAGACTTGGGCGCGTCGGTATCGGCTGCGCAGTGGACGTTGATGTCGTTCTTCATCGCCTTTGGTATTTGCCAGCTTTTTTACGGTCCGGCCTCCGATGTGTTCGGTCGCAAGCCACCGCTTTATTTTGGTCTGGGTATTTTCGGTGTGGCCTCGATTGGTTGTGCCTTCGCGCCTACCATTGAATGGCTGATCGCGCTGCGCTTTTTGCAGGGTGTAGGGGCCGCTGCGGTTATGTCCATTCCGCGCGCCGTGATCCGTGACCGCTACACTGGCACTGAGGCAACTCGCCTGATGTCTACCATCATGCTGGTGATTGCTGTTTCACCGATGCTGGCACCCCTGATGGGCACCGCGATCATTGTGCCTTTCGGCTGGCGCGCGGTCTTTCTTGCGGTCGCCATTGCGACGGTGTTGGGCCTGTTGCTGACCGGCTTCGCTTTGAAGGAAACGTTGGCCCCGGCTGACCGCGCGCCTTTTCGTTTCAACGCCATGATGAAAGCCTTCGGCGTGTTGTTCAGGGATTCAGGGTATATGGGTCTGACGTTGATTGGCGGTATGGGCATGGCCAGTTTCTTCGCCTTTTTGGCCACCGCCTCGTTTCTGTATACCGGCTACTACGGACTGACGCCGTTCCAGTTCAGTCTTGCGTTCGCATTGAATGCGATGGGTTTCTTTACCACCAGCCAGCTTGCCTCCAACCTCGGCGTCCGCTTTGGCTCCATCACTGTAGTGAAGTGGGCGGTGGCCGGTTACGCCGTCTCGGCCTGCTTGATGTTTACGCTGGTGGCTCTTGGCAACGACAGCTTTCCGCTGCTGGTGGCCCTGCTGATTATTACCTTTGCTTTTCTCGGCTTGGTGGTTCCTACGTCCATGGTGTTGTCATTGGAAGAACACGGCCCGATTGCAGGCACAGCGGCAGCCTTGGGCGGCACCCTGCAAATGATGTTGGGCGCGTTCGCCATTGCGGTGGTCAGTGTGGTGTTCGATGGTACACCGCTGATGCTGACGGCGGCCATTGCACTGTGCTCACTGCTGGCCGCGGTCTTGTCGATGCTGACCTTGCGCGGTACGCCGCAAGAGGCCATGGCTTGAGGGTGTAAAGGCCCACCGTTCTCACCGTATTGGTTGGTATTTTCAGTTCGTTCGGTCTATTGTTAGTCCAATTGGACTGATTTTAGGCTGAGTGGATGAAAAGTTTTATCGAAGAGGCGCGCCACAAGCAGATCGTCGGCGCCGCCATCGCCGTTCTGGCACGCGAAGGCTATGCGCGCGCCACGTTGTCGCGTATTGCAAAGGAAGCGGGGATTTCCAAGTCGATCATTACTTACCATTTTTCGGGTAAGGATGAGATGTTCGAGGCGGTTTACCGGCACGTCGAAAACTCTGCCGGTGCCTACATCACTCCGCATATGGAAGTGGAGGCTGATCCTAGTGGCATGATTGCCGCCTATATCCGTAACCAGATCGGATACATGAAGGATCATCGGGATGAATTGCTGGCGATTGGGCATTTGGCTATGAGCCATGGTGGGGAGAATGGTCCGGAATACATTGCGGCGTCCGCACGCGAAGAAATTACCCTCCTTGACGCCCTGATGGCAACGGGCCAAAAGCGGGGCATTTTCCGGGACTTCGATCGGAGAGTGATGGCGGCGGCGATTTCCAAAGCCATTGAGAGTGCGCTGACTGAATGGGCGTGGCAGCCCGAAACGGATCTCGATGCTTATGGTGAGGAGCTGGTCGCGCTGTTCCTCAGAGGGATGGAGAGGCGTAACGATGACTGATTCTTATGGTTCAGGCGGGCAATTCTCCGGTTTGCGCTGGCGCCACGCGGTGGCACCCGCAGGCATTGTAGGGCTCGCTTCAGCCATAGTAATCGGGATTGTCGGCCCTAACGTTTTTCTTGGCCAGATGCGGGCTACGCTGCAGCTTCTTGGTCTCATTCTCGTGTGTTTGATGCCGTTGGCTATTCTGGTGCTCGCGCAACATCGCTGGAGTGGCGGGCTGGCACTGGTAGCTGTCATCTGGTTATTCACGGTTAATCTTGTGAGTCTCAGCCTGCCCCGTATTGGTTTTTTTGCCGAACTGGATTGGAACTGGCAGGGCAAGACGCTTGATCTTATCTGGTGCCTACTGCTAATCGGCTTGCTGAGTCCTCGGGTTCGGCGGGAGATCGGCTGGACCTGGGCTACCTACCCAGGGACCTTGCCAGTCGCCTTCATCAATATCGCCATTTTAGTGGTTGTAGGGTTCTTCGTGCTGGGTGCAGATGCATTCAACAGCGACGCTCAGGGTGCCACGCTTGAACGCCTACTGTACGACGCCAGTTACGCCAACCTGGTCGAGGAAATCGTCTTTCGTGGATTCATGCTGGCTCTGCTCGACCGTGCGTTCGGGACGCGATGGTGGTTTTCCGGTGCTCAGATCGGTTGGGGAGTAGTGCTAACAGCGTGGCTGTTTGGACTTGCTCATGGGATCGCTCTCAGTCCTGATGGAGCGCTTTCTTTCGATCCATTCTATTTCATTATGACCTTTGTCGCCGGACTTCTGTTTGGCTGGATTAGGGCGCTGACCGGTAGCTTGTGGCCCGCCTATCTTGCCCATACTGCTCCCGAAGTGGGGATTCTACTGGCATTGGTTATCTTCTAATGCCAATTCAAAGGGAGAAACCCAATGTCTAAAATCGCCTCACCCTATTTAAGGGTTGGCATCGTCTGGTTAATGATGCTTGCTATATGGATGCTCCTCTCGTTTCTACGTAATGTGTTCTGGGGTACGGGGCATGGCGGTTACAGCTTCGGCGGGCACGTCATGAGCGCTTTTTTGGCCACCGCTCTGGCGGTTCCGGTCGTGGTGCTGGCGCGTCGGATGATCGACGGTGGGTCGATTGAAAGCCTTGGTCTCGATTTTTCGCCATCGTCCATCCGGTTCTTCGTAATTGGCGCTCTGGCGTTCTTGCTGCCAGCCACGCTGGGCTTTGCCATCGTACTGGGATTAGGGTGGGCCAGTCTGACGGCGGTTGCGCCCATCATTGATATCGTGTTGTTCGTACCGGTGCTGATCATTCTGGTGTTTCTGCTTGAGGCGTTGCCCGAGGAGCTGGCATTTCGCGGTTATATTCAGAGTAATCTTGAACGGCCTTTAGGCTATAGGGGCGCCATCATCGCGCAGGCGGTGTTGTTCGCATTATGGGGTGCGACGTTGTGGACCTTTACCACTGGGGCGCTAGCGGTAGACCGGTTGGTGATGTTCTTTTTTGTCTCGATTGTGCTGGGTATGGTGCGCAGCGCAACAGGGTCGGTTTGGACCTCTATTGGTTTGCATGTTGGGTTTCAAACGGTCGCCCAACTCGTGCTCAGCTCTGAGCGTTCGCATTTTCTCGTAGAGGGGGTTGAGTTGCTGCAACTCGTTGCGCTCGGCATCGTTCCTTTTTCGCTGGCGGTGTTGGTGGTTGAACTTTCGAAGGGGCAGGCAAGAGGGCCAGCAACTAGTATTTAGTATTGATACTGAATATCTGTCCAAAATTTTTAGCTAGGTGTCGAAATTGATGACGCTCGTTCGACGAGTTAATGAGGCCATACATCGCCCGCCCAAAGTCGAACGAAAGGAAAGCATCATGAGAAAACTGATCGTTGAAAAGTCCACCACTATAAAGGCGTCACCCGAAAAGGTTTGGAACATCATCACGTCGCCAGAGACCTTTAAGCACTGGATGCTGGCTGTGCCGGCGGATTCCAGCGATAGCCCACTGCAATTGGGGAGTAAAATTCTCTGGAATGACGAAAGTGGCCAAACCTACCTTACCGGGACGGTGGTAACACTTGAGCCGCTCCAAAGGCTCGTTCTCGCGCTGGAAGACATCAGTTGGACACGCAAGGCTGAGACAGGAGAGGTGACCTCCAGCTTCACACTTTCAGACGCTGAAAACGGCACGGATCTTGAGTTCATGCTGGGGGATCTGTCCGTTGATCCCGAAGGCCAGCAATGGTTCGACGCCTACAGCGCCAGCGGGGAACTGGACACCATTAGAGATATGGCGGAGGGGTAGGCATGAGCACCACTGATATCAGTTGCCTCTGCGGAGCCACGCACCTGCGACTTAACGATCAGCCCGTGGCGCAGTTCTACTGCCACTGCGATGACTGCCAAGCCACGCATGGCGCATCCTATGTGGGTCTGGCGGTTTTTCCATCACATGCCGTCGAGGTGCTACAGGGTGCGACGGTCACATGGACTTACAAGACGTTACCTCGAGAACGCTGCCCGACCTGTGGGACATTCCTCATTGCAGAGGTGCCCGATTCAGACCTGACGGGAGTCAAAGCGAACCTGCTTCCACCTCGGATGTTCACGCCGGCGTTCCATATTCACTGTCAGCATGCGGTTCTTCCCATTGTTGATGATTTACCACACTATCGTTCTCTGCCTGCTGATTTTGGTGGAAGCGATGACGTCGTCACCTGGTGACCCCCGACAAACGGAGAGAAAAGACCATGAAATACCTGTGTTTGGTATACGCCAATGAAGACTACCTGCATTCCCTGCCGGAAAGCCCGAAAGACTCGGAGTGTCATGCTTACGCCTCGCAAGCCGCCGAGCGCGGTACGTTGCTGGCGGGACAGGCGTTGCAGCCGGTAGCCACGGCGACCACGGTGCGCGTGCGGGGTGAGGAGGTCTCGGTGACTGACGGACCCTTTGCCGAAACCAAAGAGCAATTGGCTGGCTTTTACATGATAGACGCCCGTGATTTGAACGAAGCGATCGCCTTTGCCGCAAAAATCCCTCCGGCTAGGGTAGGGTCGATTGAGGTGCGACCGATACGGGATCTCGACGTCTAACGCATGCCCGTACCGCCGAGACCAGATGTATCTGCTTATGTCGACCGGTTATTCCGTGACCAGTCGCGGCAGGTTCTGGCGACTCTGATTCGCCTGCTGGGTAGCTTTGAGCTGGCAGAAGACGCCCTGCAGGAGGCTTTTTCTATTGCGCTAAAACAATGGCCGACGGAGGGTATTCCCGAGAACCCGCGCGCCTGGCTCATTTCTACAGGGCGTTTTAAAGCCATCGACAAGTTGCGTCGGCAGGAACGCTTCAAACAGTTGGCAGAGCAACACGCTGAGCTGGAATGGGAAGTGCGGGACGAGAGGCCGACAGACGACTACATCGAAGACGATAGCTTGCGCCTTATATTCCTCTGTTGTCACCCGGCGTTATCTGCCGAGGCGCGTGTGGCGCTTACCTTGCGTGAAGTCTGTGGCCTGACAACAGAGCAGGTGGCCAGCGCTTTTTTGACCAAGCCGGCTACGCTCGCTCAGCGCATTGTGCGTGCCAAGCGGAAAATCAAAGGCGCGCACATACCCTATGAAATTCCCCTAGGTGAAGCCTTGCCGCAACGGTTGCAGACGGTGTTGCAGGTCATCTATCTGGTTTTCAACGAGGGTTATTCCACGTCGGCGGGGGAGCAGTTGCAGCGTAGCGAGTTGATGGAAGAGGCTATTCGGTTGGGACGGCTGTTACGCTCGCTGATTGACGACTCCGAGGTCACTGGCTTGCTGTCACTTATGTTGTTTCAAGCTTCTAGACAGCAGGCACGGCTCAGCGACGATGGGGATTTGTTGCGCTTACACGAGCAGGACAGGCGCCTGTGGGATCAGGCCATGATAACGGAAGCGGATGATTTGGTACGCAGAGCGCTGAGTCGGGGTCGTATTGGGCCTTATGCGCTCCAAGCCGCCATTGCCGGTATTCATGCCACGTCACACAGTGCGGACGCCACGGACTGGCGCGAGATACTGGCACTTTACAATTTGCTGGTGCGAATTCAAGGCTCCCCGGTGGTGCGCCTGAACCGTGCGGTAGCCCTAGGCCATGTGGCCGGGCCTGAAACCGCTTTGGTCGAGGTGGAGCAGCTTTTGTCCGAAAACGAGCTTGCTGACTACCATTTGCTGCATGCCACGCACGCGCACTTTCACGAGCAACTGGGTAATAAAGACTCTGCAATAGCAGCCTATCAGCGCGCACTTGATTGTGCGCAACAGCAGCAAGAGCGGGCGTTTCTGGTTGCCTGCATCGAAAAACTCAAAGCGGCTGAATAGCGTTCCTCTGTGTTTCTGGGTTTTTATTTTCGTAAATGTGTCTGCCGCTGTCGATTTACAGGCGCCTGAGTCGACTAGTATGTAATTGTTATCCATATCAAGAATCATTGATGGATACCCACATCATGAACGCAACAAACAACACGGAGGCTTTACCCATTACTAACCAGACAACAACATTAAACTGTACCTGCGGACAGGTGGTCCTAGCCGTTCAAGGGAAGCCAATTATCAGTGCCGAGTGCCTCTGTGCGGATTGCCAGAATGCCGGGGCTTTTTTACAGTCATTACCCAGCGCCCCGCCTACACTGGATCATAACGGTGCCACCCGGTTTGTGCTTTATAGAAAGGACAGGGTTCAGTGCTTGCAAGGGCAGAACGCTTTGCGCGAGCATCGGTTGTCGGAAGACTCCCCAACGCGCCGGGTCGTCGCTACCTGTTGCAACACGCCAATGTTCTTGGAATTCACTAATGGTCATTGGTTGAGTATTTATGGCGGCCTTTGGCCCGTGGCGGATCTGCCGACGCTCGAAATCAGAACGATGACCCGCAGTCGGCCAGAGGGTGTTGTTCTTCCGGCCGATGTGCCCAATCCCAGCACACATACATTGTCTTTCTATTGGAAGCTCTTTCAAGCTTGGGCTGCCATGCGTTTTCGTACGCCCAAAGTTGACTTTGTGAATGGAGATATAAATGCCAACTAACAACGACAAGATTGAAATTGAGAACGTGATCTCTCCGGAACACGTTAGACGAGTGGATCGAGCCAAGTATACCGCCATGAAAGAAGCTCTGGTCTCGGTACTGCCCAATGCATCGCCGGGACTAACGGTCTCCGAAGCCAAGGATGCCTTGCTTCCGTACTTACCCCAAACGCTGTTTCCGGGAGGTTCGAAAGCGGGCTGGTGGTTGAAAGCTGTCCAACTTGATCTTGAAGCCAAGGGCGTTATTCAACGAGAGAATACCAAGCCGCTGCGGTTAAGGCTCTCTACGTAAAGCGACGAGAACCGGTGTGATAATCACAAAGAGGAGATTGCAACATGGCGACTTCAAACCCACAAAAGATCGTTCCGCATCTGTGGTTCGAAAAAGAAGCAAAAGACGCGGCTGAATTTTATTGCTCGGTCTTTCCTGATTCAGCGGTGACGAACCTTACGACCATTCGCGATACGCCATCGGGTGACTGCGACATCGTGTCGTTCACGCTGTGGGGCCAAGACTTTATGGCGATAAGCGCCGGGCCTCTGTTCTCGTTCAATCCGTCGGTGTCTTTTATGGTCAACTTTGACCCTGCGCAGGACAAGAACGCGAAAGCGAAGATCGATGAAGTGTGGGCGAAGCTGTCTGATGGCGGGCAGGTGTTGATGCCGCTCGACGCATACCCGTTCAGCGAACGCTATGGCTGGATTCAGGACAAATACGGGCTGTCATGGCAACTCATACTCACTGACCCGGCGGGCGAACCGCGGCCGTTTATCATGCCATCGCTTATGTTTGTTGGCGATGTGTGCGGCAAGGCAGAGGCCGCCAGTGATTTCTATGTATCCACGTTCGAGCATGCGAAGCGCGGTGAACTAGCGCGCTACCCTGCGGGTATGGAACCAGACAAAGAAGGCACGGTGATGTTCACCGACTTCACTCTGGAAGGTCAGTGGTTTGTGGCCATGGACAGCGCCCGTGAGCATAACTTCGCTTTCAACGAAGCCATTTCGTTTATGGTCAACTGCGCCGACCAGCAGGAGATCGACCACTACTGGGAAAAGCTGTCAGCGGTGCCAGAGGCCGAACAGTGTGGCTGGCTTAAAGATGCTTATGGTCTTTCGTGGCAAATCGTCCCCGCCGTGATGAACAGTATGATGAAGGACAAAGACGCTAAGAAAGTTGACCGAGTGACGCAGGCTTTTCTGCAGATGAAGAAGTTTGATCTGGCGGCGCTGCAACGGGCCTATGACGGCGTCTGAAGAAGGCGCTCTATACGCCTGATTTCGTCGACCGAATAGCCGACTCTTCTTCCGGAAACCAATGCTGCGTCTTATTGGCAAACCACACCAATGACAGCATCACCGGCACTTCCACCAGCACCCCGACAACGGTGACGAGTGCGGCAATGGAGTTGAGGCCAAACAGGCCGATGGCGACCGCTACAGCCATTTCAAAGAAGTTCGACGTGCCGATCAGAGCGCAGGGCGCAGCGACTTTGTGCGGCACGCGCCATGCTTTGGCTGACCAGTAAGCCACCGCAAACATGCCGTAAGATTGGATCAGCAGCGGGATGGCGATTAACACAATCACCAGAGGTTGATTCAGCATGATGTCGCCTTGGAAGCCGAACAACAAAGTAACGGTCACGAGCAGACCAATAACGGATAGCGGCTTAACCTTGGCGGTGAACGCGCTCACCATGGCTGCAACATCGACGGCGCTAGTGGCTTTTTTGGTCATGTAGACGCGTGTCAGAATACCCGCCGTTAACGGAATGACGATGTACAACACGACCGACAGCACCAAGGTTTCCCACGGTACGGTGATGTCGGTTACGCCCAGCAGCAGCGCAACGATGGGTGCATAAGCAAAGATCATGATGGCGTCATTCAACGACACCTGCGCCAGCGTGTAGTTGGGGTCGCCTTTGGTGAGCTGCGACCAAACGAACACCATGGCGGTGCAGGGGGCCGCGCCCAGTAAGATCATGCCAGCAATGTATTGTCCGGAAGTGCCGGGTTCGATCAGCGGGGCAAAAATCCAGTCGAAGAAGAGTACGCCGAGAGCCGCCATGGTGAAGGGTTTGATCAGCCAATTGACGGCCAGCGTGATGATGATGCCTTTGGGGCGTTCGTGCACGCGCGCCAGTGAGCTGAAATCCACCGATACCATCATGGGGTACACCATAAGCCAGATCAGTACGGCAATAACGAAATTGACTGAGCCGTATTCCAAGGAGGCCAGCGTGCCGACGAGTGCGGGGGCTACTTGCCCTAACACCAAACCGAAGACGATCGCCAGCGCGACCCAGACAGAGAGGTATCGTTCGAAAATTGGCATGGTGTGCGGTCTTCTCTATTAGCAATGTGAGTTTCAGTCTCTGCGATTTCTTGTGTGGCTGCAGAATATGTTTCGATATTACTAGAAATATATTTACAGGCAATTCAATCTGTCGATAATTGTTAGTGTCCCTTGGCAGAAGTTCGTCGTGTTTCAGCGAGTCATACAAGGCTTCTGGCAAGGCACAGCTCGCAGGGAATGGCCGTAGCCCTTTTCAAGATCTGTAACGCCGCCAAAAGTCTTGTATGGCTCGCCCTTCGGGAGCCTTTGTCAGGCACTATTACAGCGTTGCACTTCTTGAAAATAGAACCACTATTTCCGGCGAAGCGCGCCTTGTACTAGAGCCTGACACAGGCTCTGAAACCCAACGAACTTCTGTCAATGAACACTGGCCATGAACACACTGAACTTAGAACAAGCGGCCGAACAACTAGCGGAGTTAGGGCATCCCACTCGGTTGGGCATCTATCGTGAACTGGTGAAAGCGGGAAAAACCGGTATGCCGGTCGCTGACTTGCAGAATACGTTGGCCGTGCCCGGCTCTACGTTGTCGCACCATATCAGCCGCTTGATGCGCGTGGGGTTAGTGCGGCAGGTACGCGAAGGGCGGGTATTGCGCTGCTTTGCGCAATATGACCGACTGAATTTGTTGATCGGTTTCCTGCAAGAAGAGTGCTGTGTGAACCAACGTTGTTGATTTTTTTGCCCAAATACTTCGATCTATCTAGAAATATAGGAGTTTTTATGTCTTTAGTACCCAACCACTCAATGGCCGATGTGCTGGCGCTGCAAGCGGAAAACACAGCGCATCGTAAAACACACCCGCCACGTATTTTGGTGCTGTATGGCTCGTTGCGGCCTGAATCTTTTAGCCGAAAGCTGGCGTTAGAAGCTGCGGGCATATTGATGCACTTTGGCGCCGAGGTGAAGGTGTTCGGCCCTGCAGGCCTGCCGGTATTTGACCATGTGTCGGTCGACCACCCGAAAGTGCAGGAACTGCGTGATGCGGTACAGTGGTGCGAAGGCATGGTGTGGAGCTCGCCGGAAATGCATGGCAACGTCACGGGAGTGTTCAAGAACCAGATTGATTGGATTCCGCTGAGCATGGGAGCGATTCGCCCGACGCAAGGGAAAACCTTGGCGGTAATGCAGGTGAGTGGTGGTTCGCAGTCGTTTAATGCGGTGAATGCCCTGCGCATTTTAGGGCGATGGATGCGCATGTTCACCATTCCTAATCAGTCGTCCGTCGCGAAAGCGTGGCAAGAATTTCATCCCGATGGGACAATGAAGGACTCCGCGTTCAGAGATCGGGTGGTGGATGTGATGGAAGAGCTGTTTCGGTTTACCATATTGTTGCGTGACCAAGTTGAAGGGCTGACCTATCGGTTTTCTGAACACAAAGACGCTTGGGAGCATATTAAAGCCTCCTTTTCTCGATCTGGCGTTGTTAAAAATGTCCTCTAAATGCTCATTTACTATCAGTAAACTGCGCTTTCTTGGCCACTTTTGCCTAGCCAGTTCGTCGCCCTTGAGGCTTTTATATATTCCCAATTATGCCGTGTTAGAAAAGTTTGCCAAACAACTAGAACCGAAAAGATGTTGCGCCTGATTCATCAGGGTAGCCGTTCAACGGTGCTCGCCAGCTTCGTACTGACGCTCACGCTGGTGTCGGACGCAGTGCTGTATTTACTGCTGCCGTTGTTCTTCGACAGCTTCGGTTTGACCGTGTTATGGGTGGGCATTTTATTGTCCGCCAACCGCTTTGTGCGCTTGTTTGTAAACCCGTGGCTGGTGCCGTGGTTTCAGTATTTTGGCGCGCGTACCGCGTTGATTCAGGCCGTGGTGTTAGCCAGTGCTGCCAGTTTGAGCTTTGTGTTTCTGTTCAGCCCATGGACGTTGTTGTTCGCGCGTTTACTCTGGGGTTGTGCCTACGCTCTGATGCGTCTGGCCTGTTTGCATTACGCCACGGAAGAGCCGGAGCGGCGGATGATCAACCTAGGCTGGTACACCAGCATTCAGGAAATGGGGCCGTTGCTGGTGATTCTACTGACGCCATTATTGGTGGTGCACATTTCCGCGCAAGCGGTGCTGCTGCTGGCTTTTGTGCTGTGTTTGCTCGCCCTGATTCCCGCGCTGGCGTTGCCCGTACCGCACACCGATCGTGGTGTTTCCACCGGCGCGCAATGGCCCTGGCCCGATGCGTGGCATCGCCTAACCTTCCTACTGTGCCTGCTGTTTGATGGAGTGTGGACCGTGATCCTAGCACCGCTGTTGGTCGCTACTGGATGGTCTATCCCCATGGCGCTGACCATCACCTCTGCACTGCTGGTGTTTAAACGAATCTATAACACCACGCTTGGTATGCTTACCGTGCGTTTCGATATTTGGCAACACGACCGATTCTGGCTAGTGATCGCGCTCGGCCTGATGCTAGTGGCCTGCGGGTTGATGGGTTTGCACGTGGTGTTGCTGGCGAGTGTGCTGGGTATTTTGGGTCATGGGGCTTTTATGATTCTCGTGCCCAAACTGCTGTCCGACCGAGCGGGTACCGTGCTCGAACGTCAACAAACCCTAAACACCTTCACCTTTTGGCGCGACTTAGCTGCCGCCGTGGGCGCACTGCTCGCCAGTGCACTGATTGCATGGCAAAGCGCAGCGGGATTTTATGCAGTGGGTGGGGTGATTTTGCTAGGCCTGCTAATTGCGCTCTACTACGGCGAACGCCACCGCTCTTCCACTTCTCCCCATAGCACTGAGTAGTTGCTGCTTTTGTTCTTGCTAACTAATGAGCTATCGCGTGGGCGTAGGGGTGTGCCTCAAGGCGCGACTCCCGGCCTGCCGTGGAGCGCCGGAGGCACACCCCGAAAGCCTACGCCGAAAGGTCGATTGGACGAATCAGGCCGCCCGCAACTTCTCTAACCGAATACGCGTAATCTTCGCCTGCTCCGTCGCTGCAATTCGCAACTCCGTCTTGCGATCATTCGGTAAACGCTGCTCCAACAAAGCCAGCATCTCCGCTGCAGTCTTACCCGTCGCACAAACGATAAAAATAAACCCGAACTTATCGAAGTAAGCCTTATTACCGTCCGCCAACCCCTGCAACGTAGCCTCATCCGCACTGTCGACACCCGACTGCTCACCGGCCGCCAACGCCTTCGTGCTCGCGTACTTCTCACGCAATGTAGACACATCACCAATCTGCGGATGGCCCTCAAAGGCCTCCAGCCAATCCTCATCCGTCATTTCTTCTTCGAGTTCCGCCGCTGTACTCAGCAATTCTGCCCAATCTTCAAACGGGCGCGCACGAGACATACCCTTTACCCAGTAGGTTGACGCGCAGCATCCCTGAAACTTCTGATGCGCATCGGTGCTGTCTAACTGGTTTAACTCATCTAAAGTCATGATGGTTCACACCTCATGGCGACCGGTCCAACGTGGACATCGCACTCTACTCGTCATTGTGCACAGTCTCGGGGCCGGAATGCAAAAGCTCTTTGATGTCTTTTTTGCCCATACCACGCCAAGCTGGCTTCGGGTGATCCTGATGTTCGCGGGCAATCAGTTGCCCCGCGATAGACACCGCGACCTCCATCGGCAACTTGCCGGGCACATCCGACAGCCCAATCGGGCAGATTACCCGTTCCAGATCCGCCACCGAAAAACCGAGCTGACTCAGCCGATGCTGAAAGCGCCGCGCCTTAGTGCGTGAGCCGATCAGCCCAATGCTGCGCAGCTCTGGGCGTTGCAACGCCGCGGCCGTGATGGCGAAATCAAGGTCATGATTGTGCGTCATGATCACCAAATCTGTACCCGCAGGCAGCTTCGCGACCCACGCTGCCGGGTCTTGTGCAGGCAAGAGTTTTACGTTGGGTGGGCGCTGCTCGGGAAACAGCTCCGCACGTTGGTCAATCCAATGTACTTGACAGGGCAGGCCGCCAAGAATCGGAATAAGGGCGTGCGCCACATGACCTGCGCCAAACACCGCAACTTGGAATTGCGTCGCGGTGAAGGATTCCAGCAAGACGCTGACGCTGCCACCGCAGCATTGACCCAGTTGCGAGCCCAGGGCGAATTTTTCGATGCGGTAACCCGCCTCGCCTTTATTCAGAGCGTTGCGAGCAAGGTTGATTACCTCAAATTCCAGTCGGCCACCGCCAATGGTGTCGAACTGTTGGTCTTGGGTGATCACCATCTTGGCATCTTGGTCGCGTGGTGTAGAGCCGCCAGCAGACAAAACCGTGGCCATCACAAAGGCATCGCCGCGATGTTTGCACAGCTGCAAGGCTTCGAACCAAGGGAGTTGCTTGTTCATATTTTGACCCGCCTATTAATGACTTCATCATAGACGCAAAAAGAGATATTTTCCACAAAACCTGACCAAGTGGTCATGGTGTTGGCGAGACAGCAAAAAGCTGGATACACTGACATTATGCAAAAAAACACAGATTATACAGAGTGACAATAACCTGCTGTAAATAGCAGCTATAAGTCCTGTGTATGGCGCCAACTGTCGCCATCCTCCGGATGATGCTTTACGATGACAAGCCATGGCTAGTCCGGTTTTGTCGAAACCTACGAAACTTTTCCCAGCGGCCGCTGCGATACGCTACGCTTGCTGAGAAGAACCTGAAAAGGCAAACGCATGGAATACATTCTAAAACCGGATTACCTGACGAAAGAGGCGTTTGCACTCTTCGGCGATGTGATAGAGACGGAAGGGCGAGATTCCTTTCCGATCAACAATGGCACCACCGAGCGTTTTCACCGCTTGGCCGATGTCTCTACCGGACCTGACGACGGCCACGCCATCATCAGTGTGTTCCGGGCGAAGTCATCCAAAATGCCGTTAGACATCACCATGCTGGAACGCCACCCGCATGGCAGTCAGGCGTTTATCCCTTTGTTGGGGAAGCCATTTTTAGTGGTGGTTGCTCCGGCCGCAGACGTACCGGCACCGGAAGCGATTCGGGCGTTTGTCACCAATGGTGCGCAAGGGGTGAATTACCATGCCGGTGTTTGGCACCATCCGGTGTTGCCGTTGATGCCGGTGGATGACTTTCTGGTGGTCGACCGAACAGGCAGCTTGCCGAATTGCGACGAACACTTTTTTCCAGAGGATGTGCGCATCGTGCTGGACCCCAGAGGCTGAACCCAGCCTAGACAGATTATAAGAAATGAGGAACCCGACCATGACCCAGCGAGTAACATGCCAGCAGCTTCAGGTAGATGCCGCATTGCACACCTTCATTGAACAGGATGTCCTGCCGGGCACTGGCTTAGACAGCGCCGCGTTTTGGCAAGCGTTCAGCGATCTCGCCAACGAACTGGCACCAGTAAATCGGGCACTGCTGGAAAAGCGCGAAACCTTGCAAAAGCAGTTGGACGAATGGCATCGCGCTAACCCTGGGCCGATCCAGGATCCGGCCGCGTATAGGGCTTTTTTGGAATCTATTGGTTACTTGGTGCCTTCACCTGAAACGGTAACGGCCACTACACAAAACGTAGATACCGAAATTACCGAACAGTGCGGCCCGCAGTTGGTGGTGCCGGTGATGAACGCGCGCTACGCGCTGAACGCTGCCAATGCACGCTGGGGCAGCTTATACGATGCGCTGTACGGTACGGACGCCATTTCAGAAGACGACGGGGCCGAAAAAACGGGAGCCTATAATCCCGTGCGCGGGCAAAAGGTCATCAATTTCGCGCGCAACTTCCTCGATCAAGCCGCGCCTCTGGCGGAGGGTTCACACGCTCAAGCGACCGCCTACCGAGTGTCAGGCCCACACCTTTTAGTGACCCTGCAAGGAGGCCGTGAAACCGGCCTGAAAAGCGTGCATCAGTTCCGTGGCTATCAAGGCGCACCAGACAATCCCGTGGCTTTGTTGTTGAAACACAACGGCCTACATTTTGAAATTCAGATTGACCGCGAGCATCCGATTGGCAAAACCGATCTGGCGGGTGTGAAAGATGTCCTGATGGAAGCGGCGCTGTCGACCATCATGGATTGTGAAGACTCCGTGGCCGCCGTTGATGCTGCCGACAAGGTCGTGGTGTACAAGAACTGGTTAGGCCTGATGAAAGGTGACCTGACCGAGGTGATGGAGAAGGGTGGTAAAACCATTACTCGCCGTCTGAACGCCGACCGCGATTACCGCGTCGCCGACGGCTCGTCCTTACGTCTACATGGCCGTTCACTGTTATTCGTGCGCAACGTGGGTCACTTGATGAGCAATCCGGCCATTTTGTTGGCCGATGGCACGGAAATCCCTGAAGGTATTATGGATGCGGTGGTGACCAGTTTGGTTGCCATGCACGACCTGAAGCGTCGTGGCAATTCGCGCACCGGCAGTGTTTATATTGTTAAGCCCAAGATGCATGGTCCTGAAGAAGTGGCCTTTGCCGGCACGCTATTTGCGCGGGTGGAGGATGCGTTGGGCTTGGCCCGAGATACTTTGAAAATGGGCATTATGGACGAAGAACGCCGTACCTCGGTGAACTTACGCGCCTGCATTAGTGCCGCGGCCTCTCGGGTTGCCTTCATTAACACCGGCTTTCTCGACCGCACCGGCGATGAAATGCATACCGCCATGGAAGCCGGGCCGATGCTGCGCAAAGGTGACATGAAAACCACCGCATGGATCCAATCTTACGAGCGCAATAATGTCTTGGCGGGGTTGTCGTGCGGGCTACGCGGTAAAGCACAAATTGGCAAGGGCATGTGGGCCATGCCCGATTTAATGGCCGCCATGTTGGAACAAAAAATAGGTCACCCGAAAGCCGGTGCCACCACCGCGTGGGTGCCTTCGCCGACTGCGGCAGTGCTACACGCCATGCACTATCACCAAGTGGACGTGCCGGCCATTCAGATGGAAATGGAGCGCATTGGTTTCCGCGAGGAGCGTGCGCGGTTGTTGGACGGCTTGCTGACTGTACCGGTCGCGGCCGAAGCGAATTGGTCAGCGAGCGAGATTCAACAAGAGCTGGACAACAACGCACAGGGTATTTTGGGTTACGTTGTACGCTGGATTGATCAAGGCATCGGTTGTTCAAAAGTGCCCGACATCAACAACGTCGGTTTAATGGAAGACCGGGCTACGTTGCGTATTTCAAGCCAGCACATTGCTAACTGGTTGCGCCACGGCGTGGTGACCAAGGAACAAGTAACGGAAACCCTGCAGCGCATGGCGGGCGTGGTTGATCAGCAGAACGCGGGTGACCCACTGTATCAGCCCATGGCAGGCCGTTTTGCCGAGTCCGTCGCCTTTCAAGCCGCGTCAGACTTAGTATTCAAGGGTTGTGAGCAGCCGAGCGGTTACACCGAGCCCTTATTGCACCAGTGGCGTTTGGAAGCCAAGCGTCGAGCCTCTTAATTGGAGACGTCTCTAATGGATGACTACATCGACTTACTGCCCGAACTGTGCGATGCCTACCCGGACAAGGTCCGGGTGTGCGAGCCGATGTTCATCAACTACGGTGGCCGCGAAGCCTTCGGCGGCGAAATTGTCACCGTAAAAGCTTGTGAAGACAACTCGCTGGTTAAAGAGCAGTTGTCGTTCGCCGGCAATGGTCGAGTATTGGTCGTTGATGGTGCTGGCTCCATGCGGCGTGCCATGCTGGGCGATATGATTGCTGAATCGGCGGTTAAGCAAGGCTGGGCAGGGGTGGTGATTTACGGTTGCATTCGTGATGTGAACGCCATCAGCGCTCTGGACCTCGGGGTTCAGGCGTTGGGCTCTATTCCATTAAAAACTAACCGCAAGGGCGTGGGTGAGTTGAATGTGCCGGTGACCTTTGGTGGTGTGACCTTTAATCCTGGCGAGTACCTGTACGCCGACAGTAACGGGTTGCTGGTTTCTGTAGAAGCCTTAGCTCTGCCTTAAGGCATTTATTACTCGGTTGAAGAGTCCGTTGGTGTACGGCGCGATCGATCGTAGGCGACGACGCGCTGACCGCCGGCTTTCTTCGCTTGGTACATGGCGTTGTCGGCTTCGCGCAACAGTGCTTTGGTTTCATCGGTATCGTTGCCGAAAAGTGTTAAACCTATGCTCGCTGTTATTGCAAAACCCTTACCGTGCAGCTCCAATTGTCCATGCAAGGCAGCCAATACCTTGTGCGCCAGGCGATGCGCTTCAGCGGTGGCCTCGGTTAAGTCTTTGGGTAAGTGATTCAGTAAGACAATAAATTCGTCGCCACCCAAGCGCGCTACCGTGTCGCTTTCGCGCAGTTGCGCCGTAATCAAGCGGGCGACTTGTTGCAGCAGAAGATCGCCTGTGTCATGTCCATAGGTGTCGTTTATCTCTTTGAAATTGTCGAGATCCAGAAACAGCAAGGCTCCGTGCTCGCGCCGACGCACGGTGGCGGCTATTGTCTGTTCAAGACGATCAGACAATAAACGTCGATTGGGCAATTGGGTCAGCGGGTCGTAATAAGCCAGTTCACGAATAGCGTCTTGGGCCAGTTTACGTTCCGTGATGTCGCGCGACACGCCCTGAGCACCCTGCATATTGCCATTCACATCAAAGAACGCCCGCATGGCCACTTCCGTCCACACCACAGAACGATCCTTTCGCACCTGTGCTAGCTCTGCCATACGATCGATGTAGCGGACGCCCGGCTGTTCTCTGGCTGTGGTAATGGCTTCGCCCAACTGCTTTAACGCATCGTGCACCGACTCTTCCGTTAAGGTCACGATAATGGGCTTGCCCAGCAATTCAGCAGGGGTATAGCCCAGCAGTTTTTCAATGGACGGACTTAAGTAGTTGAGGCAACTGTCGGCGTCAGCGCTCCAGACCACATCGGCCATGTTTTCGTTCAGCAGGCTGAGGCGTTGTTCGCGCTCGCGCAACTCGTTGGTCTGTCGAGCCACCTTTGCTTGTAGGCGACGATTGTAAAACCACAGCGAAGGAATCAAGACGGCTACGATCAAGGTAAGGAACAAAGGTAAGAGATATTTGGGCCACACCGCGACTTGCTCTGTGCGCATCCATTTTTGCGTAATGCGGGCGATCTGGTCTGGGCCTAACAAAGCCAAACCCGCTTCGATCTCTTGTAATAATGCGAGGTTATTGGCCGACACTGCGGCCTGCAACGGCATTTCGTAGAGTACTGTGAGCACCCGAAAGCGCTCGGGCGATGTCTTCTGCGCCAATAGGTACATGCCAACCGGATAGTCGGCAACAAAGGACTGTATGTCTCCTCTGATGGCCGCTTCTACCAGCAGATCGTTGTTGGCGTACAGCGCCAAGAAAACGTTGGGGTGTTGCTCGCGCATGAATTCTTCTTCAAAACCACCCCGGGTAACGCCAACGGTGTGTCCCGACAAATCCGCCATGCTCAAGGTGTACTGGTTGGCCTCGCTGTTGGCAATGAATGCTGTGGTGCGCAGCGGCAACAAGGTGGAAGAAAAATCCAGATATTGCGCGCGTTGTGAGGAATGAATCAAGCCACCGTGTATCAATTCTTCGCTGTCACGCACCAGCGACAAGGTATCGCCCCAGTCTACTAAAGTGAATTCGACCTCGCGGTCTAACGCCTGCGCAACATCGCGCCATAAATCGATCAACAACCCTTCGGGTTCGTTGTTTTGGTTTAGATACGAAAAAGGGGGCCAGGCGTGGTCTTGGACAATGCGCAGTGGCTCTTGTGCGTGCGCAGTGAGCGTCAGACTGAGCAGCAGTGCAGTTAAACCTCGTGCAAGAGCACGCATGTATAGCTCCCATGAAGGGTGAAAATGGAGCCCAGATTGTCGGTGGCTATAGAACGCGGGCAAATATTATTGTGTAATCCATGTATATTAGAGTATCTATACGTTCAGCGCCAGAAGCGATTAAAGGGTTTCTATCTGTGTTCAGTTTTCGCTGGCAGGTCGATGCTTTTGCCCTACAGTGGTGGGGTGAAAGATTATGAACTAGAGTGCTTATAGGCCTCGTAACTCATTCTTGAGAAGCCCTCGCATGTTAGAACTAATTTTAAATGGAGCGTAAGTCATCACATGGAAAAGGCCGCTAAATACCGAGTCATTATCCTAGAGGATGATCCTTCTATCGCCGAGTTGCCGGCGTAACTGGTGGAGCAACTATGGACTGGCGCTCGGGTGCATGTGTTTGGCGACGTGCCGTCGGCGATGAAACATTGGCGCGCTCATCAAGCGGATTTGGTGCTGGTCGATTGGGGCTTACCCGGTGTCAGTGGTATGAAGTTACTGGAAACCATTCATGCCGATTCACCACAAACCCGGCGCGTTATGATCAGTGGTCATGCGGGTAAGCAGGTGGTCATGGAAGCGCGACGCTTTGGAGTGGATGCGTTCATTGCCAAACCTTTCAAAATAAACGAGGTCATGGAGCGCTTGGCGAGCCTGATGAGCGCGCCGAAGCATGACCCGCAACAGTACGTTATGGCTCCTGAGCCGTTGGATGACTTTGTGCGGCGTCGCGTCAACGCGGGCAAGCTCAGCATGCCGTTGCCGCACAGTATTCGCCTGAGCCTGGAAGGGCTGGACGGTAGCTCAGAGTCCGTTGCGCAGGTGTGGCGGCAACACCCGGCTTTGCTGGCGCGCCTCATAGGCGCCGCGAACAGTGGCACCTACAATTCCGACGGTAAGTCGATAGAGACATTGTCGGAAGCTTTAGCCTTAGTAGGCTTTGAAACAGCACGCAATCTAGCGCTGGGGCTTTCCATGCAACCGGGTAGCGATCTGATTGACCCTATTTTGCAGTCCTTAGCCAAACGCTTCGCCAACGAATCCGTGCAGGTTGCCACCATGAGCATGCGCTTGGCTCAGCAAGTGCGCTTCAGTAAAGAAATCTGTTTCACCGCAGGCATGTTGTTCCGCGTTGGCGAACTCGTCGTGTTGCAATTGATCCAGCGCTGGATAGAGCACGGCGGCAAAGGCGACGAGACGCTGTATCAGAACATGTGCGAAATATACGCCGCAGAAGCGGGTAACGCTCTGAAGATGCAATGGCGATTGCCACTAAACTTGCGCGTTCGTGTGGGAGCCTTGTACAAACTGCCACCTGGAACCGTGAAGGTAGACCGCATCATTATGCGCATCGCGACCGTGATGGTGATTGACGATGACGCCAAAGAAGCGCGACGCTTGTTAAGCCGCATTGGCTTCGATTACGACGCAGCCTTAGCTTTCACTCGGCCAGAGTAGTAGTGGGTTAACGCTTCCTGCAGAGCTTCTACGAGGTCATGCACATAAGTCATATCGTTCAATAAAGATGTAGCGATGCGACTCTCTAGTCGCCTACTGCGCACCGCGTTTTGCCAATCACTGACGCGGTCGGCAGCAAAGGCCTGCTGCCATTGGCTCAGCAGGGCTAAGTCGGTGATGTTGTTGGGGCCTTCTTCATTGTTCACCAATTCATGACTGACCGCACAGACTCTGCTCATCAGTAGCCGTAGTTGGAGATAAAAGGTGCTGATGTCCGGGTGATTCAAACGCGACAAACGGTGTACATTCTTTTGCAAATGCTTAGTGTGCTTGATGGCCTCCACTAAATATTGCGCCGCACTGAGTAACTCTCGTTCCCGTTTCTCTTGCTCCGGTGTTCGGGTCACTTCCAGTCCGTAAGCAAAGCTCACCATGTCGCTGTACAGTGGTTTGATGCTCTGCTCATACATCACCTGCGCGTCAACCGGATCGTTGAGGCTACTGGGCGTGGCCAAATAGCTTGCCCAATCAGCTTGGTCGATTTCCTGCACAGCCGGTAGTCCAAGCGCTCTCTGAATCGTCGCCAAACTCAGTTGCGACAGATGCACGTATTCACGTTCCAAGGCTGTAATGGCGGTGTCGCTGAATAAACGAGCATCGGGCGTGAGATACAGCGGCCTTACTTCCGTTGCGTTTGCAGCGTCGGGCGTCGGGTCAGTGAAATAGCGCTCCAGCGTTTTGCTCAAGCGAGGTAAAAGTGGCAACGTTAATGCTAAGCCCAAGGTGTTAAACAGCGTGTGGAATAAGGCTAAGCGCAGGGTGAGCTCTTGCGCGTCCCAGCGGAAGATGAAAGCACCGCCTTCGACCAATAGGCGCAAAGGCGTTAGCAGTATCAGGGCGACAATGCCGGTGCCAACGTTGAAGATAACGTGTGAGGCCGCTAAGCGCCGCGCTGCCGCATTGCTGCCGAGCGCACCTAAGAGCGCTGTCACAGTGGTACCAATATTGGCACCGATTGCCATGGCCAGTCCTTGATCGTAGGTAATCTGCCCACTGGCCAGAGCCGTGAGGGTAATCAACATGCTGGCGTGACTGGACTGCATAACCACTGTGGCGAAAATACCGATGAAGGTGTACAGCAAGACGGCAACGAAACCGTGCACCGGCACCGTCGTTAACAGCAACAGGCCTTGCAGACCCTCGAACCCCAACTTTATGAAATGAATGCCGAGAAACAGCAGGCCAACGCCGGACAGTAGCTGACCAGTAGCCAACCACTCGCGCCGCTTGCTGCGCAACAGAAACAACCCGAGCGCCAGTATGGGCATACTCAGAGTGGCCATATCAATGCGCAGGCCGAACACGGCAATCAACCAGGCGCCGGTTGTGGTGCCTACATTTGCACCAAACAGCATAGCAATGGCGGCAGGCAGGGTGATCAGATCGCTACCGACGAACGACATCGTCAACAAGGTAACCAGAGAGCTCGACTGCAAAAGTGCGGTAGCACCCGCGCCAAATAACACACTGCGCGTGGTGGAGGCCGTGCTGTTGCGCAGCGTTCGTTCAAGCAGCCCACCACTGAGCGTCTGCAACCCGTTCTCCAGTTGCTGCATACCCAGCAAAAACAGGCCGATACCGGCTGCAATACCCGCTACAGCGGGCTGCGTGGCTAAGAACACCAGTGTAAGAAGACACAATGCCGCACTGGCTATCAGCCGTGTGCGTTGCAAAGCAGGGATTGTGGTTACCAACATGAAGTGCGGCCATCGTGTGCTCTAATGATGGTCGTTATGGTGCCGCTTTCAGGGCATGCCGTCCATGGCTTCGTGTCTTAAGCTGGCGAGGATTTACGCCGCAAAAGGCAGCTTCTTGCGGCTAAATAGTGTCACTGCCAGCAACAACGCCGTGGTTGAGAAAATCGCCACCACGCTCATGGCCATGCCGACCCCCGGCGAACCTTGCTCGAATTGACCAAACACAAAGGTCGCCACCGTCACCATTCCCGCAGGGGCAACCATCAGCGATGCTACCAGTTCACGCGAGGCAATGGCGAACACCAGCAGCATCGACACCAGCAAGCTGGGTGCGAGTGCGGGCAAGAGCACTCGCCAAAACATGCGCACGAACCCGGCGCCGCTGACACGCGCTGCGGCTTCCAAGTTCTCACTCATTTGCCGAAAACTGGCGCTGGCGTACCGCACCGGGTAGGGCAACAGCAAACAGGTGTACGCAATCAACAAAATAGCCGCTGTGTTGTAAATGGGGATGGGCCAAAACGTTTGGTTCCACGCCAGAATCAAGCCCACGGCGACCACAATTGCCGGCATGGTGTTGGGCAGCAGTGACAGGAAATCCAACATTTGATGCCCACGCGTTTTAGCTCGTACCACCAAGTAGCCAATCAAAGCGCCGAGCACGCCGGTGGCAAGTGCTGCACCGGTGGCTAAGCCCAGGCTGGTGGACAGTGCTCGCAGTGCACCGAAACGGTCATTGAACAGCGTTTCGAAATGGCGGGTAGAGAAGTTGTCCCACGCCAGTCCACCGCTAATAGTGCCGGTTGAGGCGGTGGCCAGAGCTGACAGTATAGGTACTCCGACCGAGATGACTCCAACCAACACGAAGAGAATAATCACCGGCCAACGCCAGACGCCCAACTCTGCAGGTTCAAATGCCATGGGTTTGCCAGTTACAGAAACGTACGAGCGTCGAGTGACTAACCAGTGTTGTAGGTAAAACGCACCCATGGCGAGCATCACCAGCAGCAGAGACAAAATCGCCGCGCCGGGCATGTCGATCGGCCAGTCCGAAAAGCGTTGATGAATACCGGTTACCAAAACATAGTAGTTGGCTTGGGCACCGAGCGTAGCGGGTGTGCCAAACTCCTCGATAGACAGAGCAAAAACCAGCAACAAGCTGGCGGCAATGCCGGGAATGGAAAGCGGCAGCGTGAGGCGAAAAAAAGCACTCCATGGGCCAGCGCCACTCACACGACCCACCGCAGCGTAGCGCCCACCCACCGCTTGCAGCGTGCGCGAGACGGCGAAATACACAACCGGAAAGACGTTCAGAATCATCACAAAGGTGATGCCCCAGAACGAGAAAAGGAAACTGTCGGCTTGTAAGCCGGTCAGTTGTTGCATGTAGCCACGCGGCTGCAACGTCATCATCCACGCCAATGCAGCGATGTAGGGTGGGATAAGGAAAGGTACCAGAAAGATCACATCCCACAGCGCGCCACCGGGCACGCGCGTTAAGGCGCGTAAAGCTCCCAGTGGAACAGCAAGCGCCGCACAACCAATAACAACGGCGACACCGAGCTGCAACGTATTGCGCAGTAAGCCCAACAGTTCGGGGTCATTCAAGGTGGGCAAAAACAGGCTGAAGGCACTGTCGAAACGACCCCGTGCAACGTGCGGGAATATGGCCTGAAGCAGTACATAAGCCAGGGGTAAAGCCACCAAGAGCAACAGCGCTGCGGTTGTTAACCACAGTACCAGCTGCCGTGCGTCGACCTTCAGCCGATGAGTGTCCGTGAAGGAAAAGGACAGGCGTGAACGGAAGGTCGACATGCTGTTTTACTGCCCCATTACGCGACGGAAACGCACCAGGATATCTTCCCGGCGTTCGTTCATGGCGAAAGCGTCTACATCAATCAGTTTCAGCTCGTTCAGGTCAGGACGCAAAGCAGGAATGTCCGTACGGGCAGGCATCAAGTACACATCGGCAACACGTTTTTGGCCTTGTTCCGACAGCACAAAATCGATGAACTGCTTGGCGGCGTCCGGCTGGCTGCTGTAGCTCATGATCATCATCGGGCGCGGCGCGGCGACGGTGCCACTGGCGGGGAAGATCACCTCAATGGCTTCACCATTGTTCTGTTGGCCAAGGGCAATGTAATCCACCGCGCAGAAAACCACAGACTTTGCACCCTGCAAGACCGGGTTCAACGCGCGTGCGTTAGGACCGGGTACGATCATCCCGTTTTCGTTCAGAGCACCCAGTAGGCCCCAGGTATCTTCTTCCCCATTGGCGGTGATCAAACCGGTAACCAGCTCAAAAGCTGTGCCGGATTCTGCTGGGTTAGGCATGGTGACTTCATTGCGGTAAGCGGGGTCGGTCAAATCAGTCCACTCGCTGGGCATCGGAGTGCTGCTGTTGCGATTCCATACCATGGCCAAAGCCGATACGCCCTGTGCTACATAGTGGGTGTCTTTCAGAAAACCCGGCACGGAGGCCGCATTCGGTGAGGTGTAGGCCAGCAAATCACCCCTGGGCTTTCAGGTCAACGGCAGACTGCCACGACGCAGAAACCACCACATCGGCCAAGGGGTTGCCGCGCTCGGCTTCCAAGCGCGCCATAACCTGGCCCGTTGTGCCTTGAAATACGTTCACGCGGACGCCTGTTTCGGCCTGAAAGTCGGCCGCCAAAGCGTTGATCAGGTTGCCTGGTCCGGCGCTGTAAACGGTGAGTGTTTGTGCGGACGCTGTGAAAGAGGCGGTCAGCGTGCCAACAATGGCTACTGTCTGTAAGTGTTTCTTCATGGGTATGCTCCTGCGTTCTGTCTGTGAAGGTTGTTAAATTTGTTATTAGGAATGAGCCACTGTGCGCAAAGGCGCGCTCGCACTGACCGGACGTGGACTGCTCAGCGCCAGTGGTGCCTGCTCGCCGGTCCACGCCAATAAGGCGCCGGGATCCAGGTATAAAGTGATGGCTTGGCCGATGGCACGAGGTTGGCGACTGTGCAACAGCACTTCGACCTCGGGGCTCAACTCGGCGCGCAAGCTGTAATGCTCACCCTGAAAGATGATGCTGCTGAGTGTCGCTTCCAGTGCTAGATAATCGTGGTGCTCGTTCAGTGTCAGTGCCTTACGTGGCAGCAGCAGAGTGACGGGCCCGGCGTAGCCGTTTTCCGCGACTAATGGCAAACGGGTTTGGTCGTCGTCGAGTACGATGCCGTCTTTATCGGCAATGCCGTTAAGCAGGGTGCCTGCATCAAGGAAGCGGGCGATGCCGGGATTGGCCGGGGCATCGTAGAGTTCCTGTGGCGTGGTAATTTGTTGTAATTGGCCTTGCTGCATTACGGCGATCTGATCGGCCAGCGCAAAGGCTTCGTGCTGATCGTGGGTGACGAACACGGCGGCGAGATTCAGATCGTTGATTAAGCGCCGAATATCCATGGCTAAGGATTCGCGTAGACCTTTGTCGAGGTTCGACAGAGGCTCATCCATCAACAACAGCTTGGGTTGACCGACAATGGCACGCGCTAAGGCAACGCGCTGTTGCTGGCCGCCAGACAGCGTATCGGGTGAGCGGTCGGCAAAGGCTAACAAGCCGACGGTCTGCAGAGCCCATTCCACACGCTCGCGCCGCTCCGCCTTCGCTACATTGCGCATTTCAAGGGGAAACGCCACGTTCTCGGCAACGGTCATGTGCGGCCACAGTGCGTAGTCTTGAAACACCATACCAAGGTGGCGGGCTTCCGGTGGTAGTGCCTTACCTGCGCCATTAGTGTGTAGGTCACCAATGTGAATGCTACCTGAATCCGGTTCGAGCAAGCCGGCAATGCAGCGCAACAGCGTGGTCTTGCCGCAACCGGACGGGCCCAACAAAGCCAACACCTGCCCCGGTTCGAGCGTCAGGGAGATATCTGACAGCGCAGACACGTGTTGAAAAGATTTCTTCAGACCTTTAACAGTCAGCGCTGACGAATTCATGTTCTGCCTCATGGCGTTTGTCCGGAGTGGGTCCAACTCACGGTATTGCAGAATCATGAACGATTGATGTCCGTTGAATGACCGTTTGGTGACGATTACGTGTTGTTTAATAGGAGGGAAGGACGGTTGTCATAAGTCTGTAAGAGAAGAGCCATAAACTCGACCATGAGGCTGCAGCGACGTGCAGTACACTCTTGGAGATCATCTATGTTGTCGAACTTCCGAATCAGTACTCGTGTGATGTGGCTGGGGCTTATACCTTTGTTGTGTGTGCTTTTGGTATTACTGGCGTCTTTCGTCGTGGTGAATCAAAAGGACTCTTATTTTGATCGTCTGTACGATGACCATCTTGCCTTTCTAACTGACATAATGACGGTACAGCGTAAAGTACAACAAGAAGGTGTGTTTCATCTTCGGCAGTATCGAACGGGCTGGGCGACCATGGCCTCCACACAAGAACGCATGGCCTTGTTGCTCGAAGAAACACAGCAGCATTGGGATGCCTTTGTTGAGTTGCGACCTACCACGGCAGATTACGCCCAGCTCGACGAAGCCTATGCCAACACTCTGATGCAGTATGAGCGCTGGATGACTCCAGCCGGCAGCGACGCGCTGGAAGTACGAATACTGAATGAATCAACAGTGACTCAGCAGACGGATGCTGTGATCAATGCCTTTGCACAAACCATTGATGCCTTTATTGCACAGCAATTATTGGCAGCGACGGACGTAAAAGCGGGTGCCGAAGCCCTAACACAACAGGTATTGGCGGTTTATCTGTTTGGTGGTTCGGCTCTGGTGCTGATCATCTGTGTGCTTATATACGCCATTCAGCGCTCGGTCATACGCCCATTGCGTGCCCTGCGTGATCTCTTACGGCATATGGAAGGCACGTCGGACTTGAGGCTGCGTATGCAGATCGCCGGGCGCAACGAGTTTGTCGAGGCGGCGCAGGCGTTCAATCATCTCATCGCTCACTTGCAAGACACCATAGCTGAACTGGCGCAGTCCGCGGCGTTGCAACAAGGTGAGTCGGACGAGTTGAATGCGCTGTCGCAACAGGTCAGTGGTGGTACGACGCGGCAAGCCGATCAAATCGACCAGATCGCTACCGCCGTTGAGCAAATGAGTACGGCCATTCAGCACGTGGCAGAGCACGCCTCTAAAGCTGCGCAGCGGAGCCAGCAAACCGGTGAGGCCTGTGCGCAAGGTGAAGCGACCGCAAGGCAAACCATGCGCGATATTGAATCGCTTTCTGCGATGTTAGAGCACACCAATCGCGAAGTCGGGCTGTTGCAAGCCGATGCGCAGAAGATTGGCCAAGTGCTCACGGTGATTCGCAATATTTCCGAACAGACAAACTTGCTGGCGCTGAATGCGGCCATAGAGGCGGCGCGGGCGGGCGATGCCGGGCGTGGTTTCGCGGTGGTGGCAGACCAGGTTCGTGCGCTGTCGGCGGAGACTCATGCCGCAACGGACTCCATTAAAGAGTTAACGCAGGGCTTGCAGTCGCAAGCCGATACCGTCGCGCACGCCATGACGGAAGGGCAGGCCAAATCACAAGAGTGTGTGCAGCTCGCCCGACATAGCGAGCAGGCTTTCGCGCGCATCGCTCTGGAAATGCAGGAAGTTGTTCAGGCGTCGCGGCACATTTCAGAGGCAACACACGAACAGCACGACGTGGCCGCCAGTATTACCCAAAACGTACATCGGCTCAGCGATGATGTCACCGAAGTGTCACGTATTGCGGTGCGCTCTGCTACCGGTAGCCAAACAGTAAGCCTCAAAGCCAGCAGCATGGCCGCGGCGGTGCAGGCTTTTGCGGCATAGGGCTCTTAGTGGGATTATTACATTTTGTTACAAAAGATATTTATGCTTCGTGTGCTTGTCACATGGATGTCATAAATCTTCGGCAGACTAGGCGGCGTTGAAAGACAACACATTCAATAAGAGGCTTTAGAGATGAAACTTAACCAATTGACCAAAGTAGCGCTTACCGCTGCTGCTGCCTTCACTTTGGCAGCTTCTGTACAAGCGCGTGACGTAATTCAAATTGCCGGTTCTTCAACCGTGTTGCCTTTCGCATCTGTGGCTGCTGAAGAATTCGGTAACAACTTTGCACGTTTCCCTACTCCTGTTGTAGGTTCAGGCGGTTCTTCTGGCGGTCTGCGTCAGTTCTGTCAAGGTGTTGGTGTTAACACTATCGATATCGCCAACTCTTCACGTGAAATTCGCCCTGGCGAAGTTGAAGCCTGTAAAGCGGCTGGCGTAAGCAGCATCATCGAAGTGCGTATCGGTTATGACGGCATCGTGTTTGCTTCACGTATCGACGCTAACGACTTCGCTTTAGAGCCACGCCACGTGTTCCTGGCGCAAGCTGCGCAGGTTCCACAAAATGGCCGTATGGTGCCAAACCCTTATACGCGTTGGAACCAAATTGACCCAGCATTGCCAAACCAAACAATCACTTTGGCAATTCCCGGTTCTAACCACGGTACACGTGAAGTGTATGAAGAAAAAGTGATCTTAGATGGTTGCAACTCGTTTGCAGAAGTTCAGGCCATGCCAAGCTCTGATCGGGGTGCTTTCTGTTTAGCTATGCGTACTGACGGTCGGGTAATTGAAATTGCTGGTGACTATACTGAAACTCTGGCACGTTTGGATGCTAACCGTGATGCCGTTGGTGTATTCGGTTTGAGCTTCTACGAAAGCAACCGTGACCGTATCAAAGTAGCTACAGTTTCAGGTGTTGTGCCAACAGTTGATGCGATTATTGACGGTGTATACCCAGTATCACGTCCTTTGTTCTTCTACGTGAAAGGCGATCACATCGGTGTGATTCCAGGTCTGGAAGAATACGCGAGCTTCTTTATCTCTGAAGGCAATGCCGGTTTTGGTAGTCCTCTGGAAGCCGCTGGTTTGATTCCTTTGGCTGATGACGAGCGTGAAGCCATCTTGCGCAACATTCGTAACCGTACGTCTCTGTAAGACAACCGCGTTATGCAAAAGGCTGCCTCGGCAGCCTTTTTTTATGCGTGCGCCAGGCATGG
>JAGDZJ010000001.1:57521-145587 GCA_049115955.1 Natronospirillum sp. | reverse complement strand
TTAAATACGGCAAACCCCGGGTCAGTAATGGCTCGGGGTTTTTGCTTTGTGCGTCATGAGCTTTAACGGTTGGCTTTCGGCGCTCCACGGCAGGCCGGGGAGTCGCGCCTTAAAGCCAACCGTTAAAACCCACGTCGACAAACCGTCGTCGTTCATAGGGCGGAAAAGCGCAGCGTCATCCGTTATGGTTATCAGAGGTAGCTACGTGCAAGAAGTCGATGTGCTCATAATAGGCGCCGGTGCAGCTGGTCTAATGTGCGCCATTACTGCCGGACAAAGAGGGCGCTCTGTTGTGGTGCTTGACCACGCCAACAAGCCTGGTAAGAAAATCCTGATGTCGGGCGGCGGGCGCTGCAATTTTACCAATCTGGTGATTGAACCGGATAACTTCCTATCGCAAAACCCGCATTTTTGTAAATCCGCGCTTAGCCGCTATACACAATGGGACTTCATCAGCCTCGTTGCGGCACATGGCATCCCATACCACGAGAAAGACTCGGGTCAGCTTTTTTGTGACCGTAGCAGTAAAGACATATTGGATATGCTGTTGCACGAAGCGCAGCAAGCTGGCGTGGTGTTGTCGCTCAATACGTCAGTAAAACACCCTCGGTATCAGGACGGTCATTGGGAAATTAAGACGTCGGCGGGTAACTTCAGCGCTGAATCTGTCGTTGTTGCTACGGGTGGACCACCTATCCCTACTATGGGCGCAACAGACTGGGGACAGAAGTTCGCGGCGAGCGTAGGACACAACATAGTGCCTTATCGCGCTTCTTTAGTGCCTTACACTGCGGATCCGGCAGCAAAGCAAGCTTGGTCGGAGTTGCCCGGTGTTTCTTTGCCCGTTGAGCTGACCGTAAATGCGCGCAGTTGGTCAGGGGATATCCTGTTTACTCATCGTGGGCTTAGCGGCCCCGCCGTTTTACAGATAACCAACTATTGGCGTGAAGGTGAAGCGGTCACCATTGATTGGTGGCCGGGCCACGATTTGGTCGCCGAGTGGCTGAACGTGCGACAAACACACGGTCGACAATTGCTCAAGAGTTGGTTGAGTGATCAATTGCCCAAGCGCGTGGTTGCATGGTTGGTCTCTGGATGGTCGGGAGAGGGGACAGCAATGGCGGACTTGAGCCAAGATGTTGTGTTGGAGCTGGCGCAACGCGTTCATGCGTTTCGTTTTCAGCCCAGTGGCACGGAAGGCTATCGGACGGCAGAAGTGACACTCGGCGGCGTCAGTACAGACAAAATCTCGTCACGTACGATGGAAAGCACCCTACACCCCGGCCTGTATTTTATTGGTGAAGTACTGGATGTCACGGGGCACTTGGGTGGCTATAACTTCCAATGGGCATGGTCGTCCGGGCATGCGGCTGGCACAGCGGTGTGACCTGTTTGCTAAGCATTAATGTCGCTGCAGGCGTAGATCAAAATGCACCGACAATAATCGCATGACGGCGGTCACGGTTACCGCAACCAGAATGGGTATGCCGTCGCCAGCCACAACAAAGGTCAAACCATAGAACGTCAGCGCTCCTGCTAGTGCGCAGGAGGCATACAGGTGCTCTTTACGAAAGATAAAAGGCACTTCGTTACAAATGATGTCGCGTGCGAGTCCGCCAAAGGTTCCCGTAATAACACCCAGTAAACAGGCACTGAAAGCCGGCGCACCCATCGATAACGCGAGTTGTGTGCCTAAAACGGTGAATATGCCCAGGCCTATCGCGTCTGGCAGAATCATGAACCGCGTCGGAATGGCACGCAGCCGGGGTACGTAACTGAAGGCGATGGTCAGTAACAGTATGATGATGGGGAACTCTTGGTGGGATATCCAATACACCGGTTGGTGGTCGAGTATTACGTCCCGTAATGTACCACCACCAAACGCGGTGATACACGCAATAGCAAATACCCCCACAGGATCCATGTCTCTATTCTGTGCTTCTAGCATGCCCGAAATGGCGAAGGCCATGATGCCAACGAACTCAAGCACATAGATCAAATCAGCTAGATTCATGGTGGTTAGATAAGCAACCAAGCAATAAACAAAATAGCCACTGCCAGCCAGACAACTGGCGCGTCGTTACGTTTTTCTGCTGTCTTGGGTCGCCAGTCCGACGTTTGCTCAGTGAGTTCGGGCTCCGGTTCACTGGGGTCTACCTTAGTGTCGGCGATGCCTTCTTCCAGAACGTCCCAGTATTCAACTTCAAGCGCTCGTTTCAAGTTATCTACATTTGCCTGTGCCTTGGCTTGGCGCCATACCGCTTCTCTGAATACCGTGGGGTACACTGGGTCGGCAAGCGAGTCATGCAGGGCTTGCACGTATAGTGCGACCAGCTCGTCAAGCCACTCACTGGCAGACGGCGCGGCAACGAGTTCGCCCAAGGGCAACTCGAGTTCTCCCAATTCTTCCGCTGCGAGGATGTCCTTAATTAAGTCGGCTTTCTTTTGATTCTTTTTGATGCCCTGAGCCTGTGCAGCTAACAATTGCAGGTCTGCTACGGTAAAAAGGCCGAGTTCTTCCTCGCGAACCTTACCTTCTGGGCGATGTTCAAGCGTTGCCAGTCCGTTGGTGAGCATGGCCAGACGAGCAGCCAATGAAGCCTCAGTCAATACTTCGCCACGCGCTAGGGCGAACAGGGTGGCGCTGTGACCCTTAACGCTCTCGGAGTCACCTAAGCAGTTGCCACGGTTGTGGTCAATCATATCGGCGAGTGTGTCGACCGCAACTTCGATCTTTTCCGCAGTGACCGTGGTGCGATATTGTTCAACCCAGCTCTCTCTATTCTGCTGTGCTGCCGCTAACTTTTTGAGCTCGCCTAAGGGAGTGACATCGTGAATGTGTACCGTGCCTTTGGTGATGGCAGGCCAATGGCGCACATGCGGCTGTGCTTTTTTATCATCCCAAAGCCAGTCTTGGCTGGCGGTGCTGTAGCTTGTCATAATGGACTCCCTGAGGATGTAAAATGTGGATCGGATAGGGTTCGACGAACCGTCCAATGATCTAACGTGCCACACAGAGCATCGCAGTATTTGCGCCAATTATTTTAGGGCTCTTAAAGCCTACTATAGTGACCGGAGAGACACTATGCCACCTTATCCGTCGGGCTGTGGCTGCGCATTGACGCACAGCAACAAACCATAAGTTGGGGAAGTGCAGACAAATTGCCGCTGCTGCGTTAGGCTCCGCCGCAACCATGCAGAGTTTACGGAATATCTATGACTGAACATCATCCCTATGGCCGCCTTACGCCGGACACCGTGTTGGACGCAGTGGAGTCACAGGGGTACCTCAGTGATGCGCGTATAGCGCCATTGAATAGCTACGAGAACCGGGTATATCAGGTGGGTATTGAAGACGATGAGCCGTTGATCGCCAAATTCTATCGCCCGCAGCGCTGGACGGCAGAACAAATCGTCGAAGAGCATAACTTCTCGTTGGAGCTTACCGCGTTGGATATACCGGTAGTGGCGCCGTTGCGTAACACACAGGGCGACACCTTATTTGAACATGACGGCTTTATGTTCGCTCTTTATCCTCGGCGCGGCGGACGAGCACCGGACTTAGAGAATGATGATGATCTCGAAGTACTGGGGCGACTGATGGGTCGCTTGCATGCAGTGGGAGAGCAGTCCAGATTTCAGCATCGTCCAGAGTTAACAGTGGCGTCTTTTGGCGAAGAGAGCATTGAGTACCTGCTGGCTGGAGATGCTATTCCGTCAGCCGTACGTGCTTCTTATGAGGCGGTAGCGCGACCTTTATTAGCTCGGGTGAAAGAGCGCATGGAGGCAGTGGACTATGGTGTCATTCGTCTTCATGGTGACTGCCACCCTGGCAACATTCTGTGGCGTGATGAAGCAGCGCACTTTGTTGATCTCGACGATGCTCGAAATGGCCCGGCCATTCAAGATTTATGGATGCTGTTGGCCGGTGATCGGCAACAGCAGACGGGCAGCTTAGGCGCCGTTATGGATGGCTATGCTCAGTTTCGTGATTTTGACTTTCGTGAATTGGCGCTGATAGAGCCGTTGCGAGCCTTACGCAGCCTACATTATGCCGCCTGGTTGGCGAGGCGTTGGCAAGACCCCAGCTTTCCGATGCACTTCCCTTGGTTTGGTACTGAACGTTATTGGGGAGAGCATATCCAGGTGTTGCGTGAGCAATTGCAGGCGCAAGACGAGCCGCCCTTGCGGCTCTGGTGACGCAGTACAATGGCACATGTTCTAGCGAGCCAGTACCGTAAATACCGTGTAAGGAAGACAATTGTCACTGCATCGGCTCTGCGCAGTTCGATGACAATGACGTCATAGGGTTGGTTCGATTACCGCAAGACAAGGAGTAAGCATGAAAAGTCGACTGATACGTATTGGCGTGGCGTTGTTACTGCCCGTAAGCGCCATCGTCATCACCGTTTTATTGATTGGCAACAACAACGGAACCGCTACAGAGGAAGAAGCCGAGCGCTTATTGCCTGTTGTGGTGCTGCCTGTGTCCGAAGGCGTCAATGCGCCGCGCGCTGAGTGGACCGGGCGAGTCGTGGCTCGCCAGACCGTGCAATTGACTGCACCGGTTACTGCAGAAGTGCAACGCGTACTGGTGCAGGAAGGCGGATGGGTGGCTGCAGAAGCCCCTTTGGTAGAGCTCGATACGCAGTCCCCGCGTTGGGATCTGGCCCAGATTGAAGCGGACATGCAGGACTTCGAAGCCAGCATTCGTATAGCGCGCAATCAGCATGCAGCGGATCGCGATATGTTGGAATATGATGCCGATGTCGTTGCTCAAGCAGAAGCGGTGTTGGCACGCGAGGAAGGTCTCTTGCAGCGCGGTGTGACCACGGAAGCCGCGGTTGAGCAAGCGCGTATGAGCTTAACCCAAGCGCGCCAAGCATTCCGGCAGCGACAATTGGCCATCGACAATCACCCGGCAGCACTGGCTTCTCTGGAAGCCCAGCGAGCGCGCCTGAGCATCACGCTAGAGCGCCAGCAAGATCTACTGGAACGTGCAGCGCCGCAAGCCCCATTCGCAGCGCGCGTGGGGCATGTGAATGCGGTCGAAGGACAGGTGATTCAGGCCGGTCAGCCCTTGGTTTCGTTATACTCCCCCAACAGCCTTGCCTGGCGTGTCATATTGCCTGACGGCGTAACCGATGCACTGACCGCATTGATCGGTGAACAGCGAATGTCCATTGTTCAGTCATCAGACATCATCGCAGAGGGCGAAGTGGGCCGCTACGCTTGGTTTGCGTTGCCTCCGGATACTACTTGGGCACCCGGCGAAACGCGCAGTGCTAAAGTATATTGGCCTGGCATAGAAGGCAGTATGTCCATACCCACGTCGGCGCTTTATTCGGGGAATCGGGTATTCCTAGTAGATGACGAACAGCGTCTGTCGTCAGCCGTTGTTAACGTTCTAGGCGTAAATGAGGTTGATGGACAGGAGCAATGGCTGATTGATGCGCGCTCGCTGCCTGACGATGGCAGAATTCTGGTGTCGCGCCTAGCGAACATAGTACCGGGGATGCGCGTCGAGGTGGTTGAGACATTGCCTGTGCAGGAGGGCGACGCCGATGTCCTCCTCTGATTTAAACTCTGAGCAAGCGACAACGCAATACGGCCAACCGGCGTCGCCTTCGGTGTTCCTGTCTTATTTCTCACGTCACCGTGTAGCCGCCAACTTGATGATGCTGTTCATCATATTGCTCGGCGTGCTGGGTATGTCGCGCTTGAATACGCAGATTTTTCCTGATGTAACACCGGGTGCTGCAGGTGTGGTTGTATCATGGTCCGCCGCTGGCGCCGAGGCGGTATTAGACCGCGTAACAGTGCCGCTTGAGAAAGCCATTCTGGATCTCGACGCGGTGGATAGAATCACCTCCAATAGCCGCGACGGCAGCTCCGGTATCAGTGTCTATTTTCGTGCCGGCGTGGACTTTGATCGAGCGGTATCCGATTTGCGAAAAGCCATCGATAGCGTTGCACTGCCGCCCGGTAGCGACGAGGCTTCTGTGCGGGAATACAGCTTTTCCGAACCAGTCATCTTTATGATGCTGACGTACGATGGTGCGCTGGAAGATTTGCGGCCCTTGGTCTACGACATTGAGAGAGACCTCAAACAACGTGGGATACCTGAAGTACTGGTGTATGGCCTTGAAGAGCCAGAGCTGAACATCGAAATTACGCCGGAAGTACTGGCCCGCCACGGTTGGTCTTTGGATGGCTTAGCGCGTGAGCTGCGTGCAATGAACGACCGTTATTCGGCGGGCGTTGCAGGCGAGCAAAGTACCCGCCGCAATTTGGTCACGGGTGACCAGGTCATCACCGCAGCCGAGTTGTCACGTCTGCCGGTCAGCACGAATCGCACTCTGGGTGATATCGCCACGGTTCAAGACGGCAGTCAGAACCCGGCCTTGCGCATGTACTTCGAGGACCGCCCTGCCGTCATGCTGCAATTGTCTCGGTCATCGCGCATGGACTCTTTGCAGACCGCTGAGATCTACCATACGTGGGAGGCCGAAGTCGCCTCTACGTTACCTGATAGCATTGGTGTACACCTATTTTATGACACCTCTGAGTTTGTGGTCGATAACATCAACCTGCTGGTCAGTAATGGTATTTTCGGTCTCATCTTTGTATTGCTGACCCTGTTTGTGTTCTTGAACATTCGCGTTGCATTCTGGACTGCCATGGGAATCCCTGTAGCCATCATGGGTACTATGGCCTTGCTTTATTTTACGGGTGGCAGCCTCAATTTCTTCTCGATTTTCGCGTTATTGATGGCCCTGGGTATCATTGTGGATGATGCCATCGTGGTGGGGGAGGAGACGCAGTCGCTGATTGAGCAAGGTGCAGATCATCATGATGCCGCAAGCGTCGCGGCAACGCATATGTTTCCCCCTATATTGGCGTCATCTTTGACGACCATCGCTGCCTTCTCTCCATTGTTGTTTTTACCCGGTATTTTTGGTGAGCTGCTGCGGCCTATTCCGGTTGTCATCATCGCCGTCATCGTAGCCTCGCTGATTGAATGCTTTCTCATCTTGCCTGGGCATTTGCACCACAGCTTCGCGCGACGCAGCGATCGGCAGCCTAGCCGATGGCGGAAAGGCGTCGATAGTTGGGTTCTGCGGCTGCGAGAAGGGTGGTATCGCCCGTTCGTCAGCAAAATACTGCGCCACCGATTATTTACTGTCTGCGCTGCTTTTGCGCTGTTTATCTTGTCGCTGGGTCTGGTCGGTGGAGGCGTGGTGCCGTTCTCCATGGACTTAGAAGTGGAGGATGACCGAGTTCAGGCCGAGGCTCGATTCATCGAGGGTACCAGTTCAGCCGACATAGAAGCCTTTGTCGCTGAAATGAAGCGCAGTCTGGATGCCACCGACGCTCACTTCAGTGCCGAACACGGTGCACCTGTCGTACAGGATCTTTATTACGAATACGACCTTGATTCGCGCTATGCCTTTTTCATGGCGCGTTTGCCTATGCGAGACGATCGGGATTTTTCCAATCGTGAGTTTCTGGCTTTCTGGGAAGATGACGTTGCACGTCCGCAAACATTAGAGCGTTTGCGTATCAACAGCGAGAGTGGCGGTGGCGCGTCGTCGAGCCAGCTCAATTTGCGCCTTGTAGGTGACAACCCGGATGACCTTGTTGCTGCTACGCAAGTGTTAAAGCGTGCTCTGGAGCAACGCGGTGATTTGCGCAACATCGACGACAGTTTGCCGGATACCAATCGCCAACTGGTCTTAAATCTTACGCCGCGGGCTCGCGCTCTGGGTGTTTCTGAGCAGGATTTGGCGCATCAAGTTGCCACGACAATGGACGGCGTGGTGGTGCAGTCTTTCACTCGGTACGGGCAAGAAGTTGATCTGCGCCTACGTTTGGATCGTGCCACGCGTGAGCGTCTTGATGTCGTGGATTGGATGTTGATTAGTCTTCCTGGCGGGCAGCAGTTGCCACTGCGGGAACTGGCGTCCTTCCGCGAGCGCGAAGAATTGAGCTCCATCTATCAGGTCAACGGGCAGCAATCGGTAACGGTTACGGCAGACCCCATCAGTGACGATGCCAGTGCGCAAGCTCTGCAGGCAGAGATTCAGGCGCAAATTATGCCTAACATATTGGCGCAGTATGGGTTATCAGCGAGCTATGAGACGGGCCAAGATGCCGCTGAACTGTTGGACAATCTAGTGTTTGCCGGCTGGGTGGCTGCGGCGCTCATTTATCTGATTCTGGCTTGGATGTTTCAGTCTTACAGCTGGCCCATCGCTGTAATGCTATCGATTCCGTTCGGCATGACAGGGGCGATTGCGGGTCATTGGATTATGGGGTTAGATCTCACCTTCTTATCTATATTTGGCCTCTTTGGCCTGGCCGGCATAGTGATCAATGGTTCTATTGTGTTGATTGTCCGGTATCGAGAAATGTTGATGGAAGGTCTTGATCGGCACGAAGCCATCGTTGAAGCCTGCTGCCAGCGTTTTCGTCCGGTTGTTCTGACCACGATGACGACCGTCGCCGGTTTGGTACCGATATTGTTTGAGAGCTCAGTTCAGGCTCAATTGGTGCGCAGTATGGCAACATCGTTGGCCTTCGGCTTGGCTTACGGCTCGATTCTCGTGCTGTTGGTAGTGCCCTGCTTTTTGAGTTATGTCCAAAGCGCGGCATCCGGTCGCCACCGCCTCTATCGACGCTTGCTGCGACGCCCTTCAGCAGCTAACTGATTGATACGCCGAGCAGTGTTCTGCTCGGCGTATCTACTGCAAAGAAAATAATTGTCTTAGTGCAGGCTATCTGCTCTACTCCGCCTTTGTCGGCCGCCTTTGTCGGCCGCCGTTTTTGGCTGAATCTTTGTTAACCCGATACTCCTCATCCATACTGTTCCCATGATTGTTCTAAATGCGTAAAAAGGGGCGAGCTGTAGGTATGCCCCGGACAACGGAAGTAGGTGTGGATGTGGGGTATGCTACGCGACAAGGCATAGCGCCCTATTTAGAAAAGGCAGATAGATGGTTGATAGACCAATGAAGCACGATAAAGAACTTGCAATGGTGGGCTGGCGCGAGTGGGTTGGCTTGCCCGATCTCGGTGTAGAGTCACTGAAGTGTAAAGTTGATACGGGTGCTAGAACGTCGGCATTACATGCATTTTCCGTCGAGCCATTTATGCGTGACGGTGCAGAGTGGGTACGCTTCGGTGTGCATCCGCACCAACATGACGTTGAAACTGAAGTATGGTGTGAAGCGCCAGTGATTGATCGTCGTGAAGTAACAGACTCTGGCGGTAACACCACCGAGCGTTACTTTATAAAGACGGATGTGGTGGTTGGCGCCGCTCGGTATGCTATTGAACTCTCGCTGACCAGTCGTGATACCATGATGTTTCGTATGCTCTTGGGTCGAGAAGCGTTGCGTGGGCGCTTTTATGTCAATTCCGAAGCATCCTATCTGCAAATGCCTGAACAACAATCCACACGCACCGCCATCTTGGGAGCTTCTGAATGAAGATCGGTATTCTATCGCGTAACTCTAAACTCTATTCTACCCGCCGTTTGGTTGAAGCGGCGGAGAATCGAGGTCATGAGGTCCGGGTGATCGATGCGTTGCGTTGCTACATGAACATCACGTCGCATAATCCGGAAATCCACTATAAAGGCGAGAAGCTGGATGGATTTGATGCGGTGATTCCGCGTATCGGCGCGTCGATTACCTTCTACGGCACAGCGGTTTTGCGTCAGTTTGAGATGATGAGCGTGTACCCGCTGAACGAGTCGGTCGCGATATCTCGCTCGCGTGACAAGCTGCGTAGCCTGCAACTGCTGTCACGCCGTGGTATCGGCTTACCAGTGACCAGTTTCGCCCACTCGCCGGATGACATTGAAGATCTTTTGAGTATTGTGGGTGGTGCGCCTGCGGTCATCAAGCTGCTCGAAGGCACGCAAGGTGTTGGCGTGGTATTGGCTGAGACTAACCAAGCCGCAGAAAGCGTTATACAGGCCTTCATGGGGTTGAAACAGCACATTCTGGTGCAAGAATTTATCAAAGAAGCCAAGGGTGCCGATATTCGCGCCTTTGTGGTCGGTGGCAAGGTCGTTGCAGCGATGAAGCGGCAGGCCAAAGAGGGTGAGTTCCGCTCTAACCTGCACCGGGGTGGTACCGCTGCCTTGTGCCGTATTACGCCGGAAGAGCGGGCGACGGCGATTCGGGCGGCAAAAGTCATGGGGTTGAATGTTTGTGGTGTGGATTTGCTGCGCTCAAATCACGGCTCAGTGGTGATGGAAGTGAATTCCTCACCGGGCTTAGAAGGTATCGAGAATGCGTCTGGTAAGGACGTCGCTGATTTGATCATCGATTTTATTGAAAAGAATGCGAAGCCAAACCGCACGCAGACCAAGGGTAGTGGTTAAATGTCAGAAGCAGTACCGACGCGCAATGGGCGAAATCAAAGTATTACGGTCGGTGGGGTGGAAGTATTCCCCGGAGAACGAAAAACCATAGAGGTGGAGGGTGGAAAGCTTTACACCCACACCCCCATCACACTGCCGATTCAAGTGTTATGTGGTCGGCAAAAAGGACCGGTGCTGTTCATCAGTGCCGCCATCCACGGTGATGAAATCAACGGCGTGGAAATCATTCGCCGTTTGCTCAAGGTGCCGGCTCTGAAGCGTCTGAAAGGAACCTTGTTGGCGGTGCCGGTGGTCAACTTGCACGGTTTTATCAACCACAGTCGATATTTGCCGGATCGGCGCGACCTCAATCGCAGCTTTCCAGGTTCGCAGAAAGGTTCTCTGGCTGGACGTCTAGCGCGGTTATTTATGACCGAAATAGTCAACCAGTCGACGCACGGTATTGACCTGCATACCGGCGCCATCAATCGCTACAACTTACCGCAGATTCGCGCCAACCTGGACGACCCCGAAAACTTAGAACTGGCAAAAGCCTTTGGCGCGCCGGTTATTTTGAACTCCGCTCTGCGCGACGGCTCGTTGCGTGAAGCCGCAAACCAGCAGCAGATTCCCATCTTATTGTATGAAGCGGGCGAAGCGTTGCGGTTTGACGAGCTGTCTATTCGTGGGGGCGTTGAGGGCATTATTCGTGTCATGCGGGCGTTGGGTATGTTGCCTGCATCGCGCAAAGCTGCCCCACCAGAGCCCATGATGGCGCGTTCAAGTGCGTGGGTACGTGCACCACAGAGCGGTATCTTTCGTGCTTTTGTCAAAGAAGGGGAGCGGGTAACCCGCGACCAGACTTTGCTGGGAGTGGTGTCAGACCCCTTCGGGGAGTCGGAAGAAGAGATTTGGTCCCCACACAGTGGCATCGTGATCGGTCAACTTAAGCTGCCACTGGTGAATGAAGGTGATGCGGTGTACCACATTGCGCAATTCTATCGTACCGACATCGCGGTAGGCCGCGTGGAGAGTTATCAGGAGAGTTTGGAGTCGGATGATTATCCGTACGCCGACAACCCGTTAACGGACGCCTGACAGCGTTAGCCTTTGTTGTTAGGCTTTTTGATGCGCCTATTAAAATTAAGCCAAAGAATCAACATCAGGGGCGGCGTTTTATCACTCTTGCTCGATATGTTAGTATGGGCGATCAATTAGCCATTTTTGGCGGAAATCCATATCCAAAGTAGGATTATTTCATGATCGCACAAGACAAAGCCGTGGCCATTCAGTATTCGGTCAAAGACGAAACCGGAACGCAGGTGGATTCCTCCGAGGGTCGCGGTCCTTTGTGGTATCTGCACGGCCATAGCAACATCATCCCAGGTCTGGAAAATGCGTTGGTTGGCCTAAAAGAAGGCGATACCTTTGCTGCAGAAATCGCACCCGCAGACGCTTACGGCGACCACAATGACGCACTGGTTCAGCGTGTCCCCATGGCTGCTTTCCAAGGTGTAGAGAAAATTGAAGTGGGTATGGTATTCAACGCTCAAACAGATGGCGGCCCGGTTCAAGTTGAAGTTACTGCTGTGGAAGAAGACGTGGTTGTTGTAGACGGCAACCACCCGTTAGCGGGCAAGTCTTTGTCCTTCTCTGGCTCGGTAGAAGTCGTGCGTGATGCAACCGCTGAAGAGCTGGAGCACGGTCACGTACACGAAGATGACAACGCCGACCACTAAGCACGCAGCTTGAGTGCCTCTCAGAGCTTCCCTAGGTGTGTTCAATGCACTTGGGGGCTTTTTATTGGCGCCCGTTATAACAAGAAAAATGACGTCAGCGCTGTGCCAGTTCTAACTCAGGGTAATCAAACGACATGGTAATCTCGTTTGACGCATTAACCAGCGCATTGCGCAGATTCAGGTCGTGATAATAGGTCTGCCGCAATAACCGATTGTCTGCCCAGTAGAACTCCTCTAAGACATCGAACTTTCGAATACGAAAAAACAACTTGCTGAACTCTTCGGTGGCCGATATTTCCACGCGCGTTAAATAATTGTTTTGCCGATCAAACGTCAGTTGACCGGTAAAGTTCGCTCCGTCACTGTCAGGGCTCCCATTAACCAGCAGTTCTGGCTGAAAGCGAAAAACTAAGTGTTCAGCCCGTTCTTCAACGAGTTCGAGGGTATCGTATTGGATGGTCAGACGAATGCGTTGCTCTTCGCGCTCGTCGGGCTGTGGCCGCCGAGCGAACTCTTGCAGCGAATCAGCATCCGGCGCTTCACCATCTACCAGTATGAGCTGTTCTTTTGTGCCAGGCTCGCGGCTCGGATCAAAGTCCGTAACCTGTTGCACTGTATCTTCACCCGGCCGTTCCACGGTAGCGTGCGTTTGATAGCGGTATTGCAACATATTGCCGTCTACCGCTTCGTACTGTTCCGCTATCTTTGTGCGGATGTCATCAAGCGTCCATGAAGCGGCGACGCTCACGGAAGCACTGAGCGATAATGCCGCTGCGGTGCATAAATAGATGTGCCAACGCATGCCACGCTTCCTGTAAGTTAAGGGGTACTCAGATTACGGCACGTTAGCCTGTTCGGATTTACTCTTCTGGCTCGGTGACGATGCGACCGGTGTTGCGGGACAAGGCGATGTAGAAGCAGCCGGGGCGGTTGGTGTGACAAGCTGGACCGGACTGATCAACCTTAAGCAAGATGGCATCGCCATCGCAATCCAGAAAAGCCTCAACAAGGCGCTGTCGATGCCCAGAGCTCTCGCCTTTACGCCAGTAAGACTGACGCGAGCGACTCCAGTAGCATACTTGCTGCGTTTCAAGGGATTCGCGTAAAGATTGTTCATTCATCCACGCCAGCATCAGGACTTCGCCTGTTGTCGCTTGTTGCGCGATGGCGGGTATCAACCCTGCGTCGTTCCACTTCACTCGTGCCAGTAACTCACCCAAAGGGAGTTCTGTGTGTAACGGTTGATTTTCGAGTGTTTTGAAGTCCATGTTCAGAGTCCATGCGGTTGTTTAATGAGCGACGATTTGAAAATCCTCAACCCATGCGTTCAGATTGCGCTCACTCCATGCCAGGATGTCGTCTGCTTGTCTGCGGGCGACGCCGGCATCATTGCCTAGGATCACGATAGTACAGTGTGCGCGTTCCGTATCAAGCTCTGTTGATGTTTCGCTCACCGCGATATGAGGTACCTTGCCCCAATGGCGCATCAGGGGAGCCAAGCGTTGCGTACGCTCCACCACTGAAGTACTGCCGTCCATGCGAAGACGAAACTCCAGAATGAGCAGTGCGCTGTGATTATGGTGTTGTGTGAAAGCCATGATGTCAGTGTTCAATGACGGAGGTTAAGCCGCCAACTCTCTGTATTGGTTGATTAAGAACTCAGTGCCGGATCAAACGGCGCGCCAATTGTGAAGGCGTGAATCACTTCTATGTTATGTGATCACTAGTATCTGGGCCATACCCTGTTGCAACAATCTCGCTGCTTTCATTAGCAATAGGGTAGGCCTTGAGTACGGCAGCTCGCCATTGAACTGGACGACAAAACCAATGTCAAAGTGTGATGAAGATCAACAGGAGAACGACCAAGGTCACCGCTACCATGCTAGGAATAACGTAATGCGTTGCGCTGATGGTGCTGCTGAAATTGGAGCCGGACTGATTAGATGGCGGTGTTAACGGTGCCGTCAAGGCATCAATGTCTATGGCCGTCGGGTCCTGAGGCGGTTCAGCATAACACTCCCATGGGAAGCGTGGATGATCCGTTGGCAGCGTACGTATGGGATCACTGTGATAAAGGGCAACGTAAATATCTCTGGCACGGCTAAACAATGTGCCTAAGGTGTCACGGCGCACCTGCTGTTGTGCTCGGAATCCAGTCTGGTTAGCGAGGCGTAAGCTCTCGTCGTGCAAGTAGATCAGGAATTGAGAGGGGGCAGACTGGGTGTTGTAAACCACGAGCTCGGCAAATTCTCGGCAAGCTTCCGAGGCTTCAACACGATGTTCATCGCCGTAGTAGTCGAGCCACTGTAATTTCTGGTGCAGCATTCGATGCAGCAACACCTGATAATGGGTCAGGTCGTTCAAGAGAGAGTCCACTGTTATTGTTATTTTTATAGGTAAACTATAGCAGAGCACGAGGGGTAATAAAGGAGACATGGCGCACGAAAGCAAAAAATTATACCGTGATGGATCTATGAGTGAGTGTGTCCGAATCGCCAAAACCACTTAGGGGAGCGTTTTGTCAACGTTCATTTATGCCATGCAGAATGCACTTATGCTAAGGTGGTACAACGGTCGAACAGGTAGGAATGCATGACGATTAAAGCTGGCACAAAGGTATTGATCACAGGTGCAACCAGCGGGATTGGTGCCGCCTATGCAAGGGCCTTGGCTGATCGAGGCTGCGCTTTGTGGCTAACGGGTCGGCGCATGAGTGTGCTGGAAGCCTTCGCCGAAGAGTTGCGTCGTGACCACGGTGTCACTGTTGACTGTGAATTTGTCGATTTGGCTGACGAAGCGCAGCTTGACAGTCTTGTACAGCGCGTCGGACTGGATGGCCAGCTTGGTGGCGTGATTAATAACGCGGGGTATGCGGACGATGGTATTTTTCATCTAATGACCCCACACCAGCATCGAGCGCAGATGCGCGTTCACATTGATGCCACCGTCATGTTGACTCAAGCCGCGCTGCCGGCGTTAGAGCGGACGCAGGGTTTTCTAATAAACGTCGCTTCTCTGGCGTCTTGGATGCCCACGCCAGGCAGCCCATTGTACGGCCCTACGAAAGGCTTCGTGCGCTTGTTCACGGAAACCATGGCGTTAACCTACCATGGTACTGGTATTGCCTTTCAGGCTTTGTGTCCAGGCTTCGTTGTAACAGACTTTCATAGCCGAATGGGCATAGACCCTGATGCGTTTTATCATCGTCGCGGTCCGGCTAAGGCGTTTCCTGCTTCGTGGGTGGTTGAACGATCGTTGCGAGATTTAGCGCGTCAAAAAGTGATTTGTTCACCGGGCGTGCACTATCGTTTTCTCAGTTGGCTGATACGTTTTACGCCTAGGCCACTGCTGTATCGTATGTTGCGGATGGGTATGAAGAGCCGTTACGGTGACCAAGAACAAGGTAGGGTCTCGTCTTAAACGCCCCTAGTAGCTTCGGTTACAGGGGGCTGTTAACCCCCGGTCTTGGCGCGCTAGTCGGTATCTTTTTCTTTTTTCTCTTGTTGGTCTATGTCTTCAAAACCACTGCGCAGGTAATGCGTTTCCGGGTCATAATTTTCTTTCAACATGTCTTTAAGGGTGCCTTCCCATAATGGCACCCCAACAAAATACCCCGCGCGACCAATTACATGGCCTGCTACGGGAGACGTGAGCAGAATAAAACCGATAATGGCGATGACGCGCGCGGTCACGGCCACTTCGGCAAAATACACCGCCAAAGCCACCATGATCAAGCTGGTACCCAGTGCACCCGCCTTTGTGGTGGCGTGCATGCGGGTCGGCAAATCCGGGAAGCGGAGCACGCCGATGGATGCCAGCAACATGAACAAAGCACCGGCCAGTAACAAGATATAAATGATCGTATTAATCATCACGCGGGCCTCCACGTTCCAGGAATCGGGCGAATCCAATGGCGCCCAAGAAAGCCGTTAGGGCCAGAACAATGGCGATGTCCAAATAAGCGGTCACGCCGCTGTCGATGGCATGTACGCCGACGATACCCGTCACGATAGCGGTAATCAGCTCCAGTGCCACCACACGGTCAGGCAGAGAAGGGCCTTTGGCTAACCGAATAAACGAAAATAATAGTGCTAGGGTCAGCAACAGGTAGATCGAATTAATGATCAGTGGACTCAACACAGGGCGAGCTCCTTAACGCATGATGTCTAAAATTCGGCGCTCTATCTCACGCAACTCTTCGCGGAGGCTTTTTTCGTCCTGCGCAAACATGGCATGAATGTATAACACGCGCCGGTCGTTGGAAACGTCCAAGCTTAGGGTGCCAGGGGTCAAGGAAATGAAGTTCGCCACCATGGTGATTTCTAAATCCGTTTTCGCTTCCAGTGGAAAGGCAATAACCCCAGGCTGCATGTACAGCGGGGGCGTCACGATATCAAAGGCTACCTTTAAATTGGCACTGATCAGCTCTTTCACGAAAAAGCATAGAAACAGAATAAACCGTGGAATTCGTTTTGAGTACCCGCCCAGAATCTTCACCTGCCCTTGCATCAGGGCAATGGCGGCATAGCCCAGCGTAAAGCCGAACACAAAGTTCCACGCCGTGAAGCTGCCGGAGAGGGCTATCCACGCCAATGCTAATAAGATGTTAAAGAAGAAGGCAATCATGGGCGTTCTCCCAGCACTGCTTCAATGTAGCCCATCGGGTTCAACAGTTGGTCGGCCGAGGCGATGGCTAATTCATAGATGGGCTGGCCGTTCAGGCCGATAAAGAGCGTGCACACGGCCAAACCGATGATGGGCACCAACATTAACCAGAGTCCCGAGTCTGTGGTTTTTCCGGTGAGCTTATCGGTGTTGACGCCTTCAGGCGTGGCTTTCCAGAACACTTCAGCCCAGATTTTGATCATCGAGTACAGTGTCAGCAAGCCCACAAACAAGGCGACGGCGGTGACCACCCACGAGCCAGCTTCTACACCGGCACGAATCACAATAAATTTGGCGAAGAACCCGGACAACGGCGGTAAACCGGCGAGTGAAAGCGCTGGCACCAGGAACAATAGAGCGATCATCGGGCGCTCGCGGTAGACGCCACCGAGCTTTTTCAAGTCATAGCTGCCCAATAAGCGATAGACCAAGCCGCTGACCAGGAACAGGTTCGTTTTAACAATGATGTGGTGCATGATGTAAAACACCCCGCCAACGAGGGCGAGCGGGGTAAACAGCGCCAGACCCAACATCATGTAACCGATCTGACTGACAATGTGAAACGAGAGGATGCGACGGAATTCGAATTGCGCCGCTGCTCCGAGCACCCCGGTTATCATCGTCAGCGCGGCGGCCCACAGCAAAATATTGTGGGTGAACTCAACGTCACCGATGAAGATTAGGGTGAACACACGATAGAGTGCATACACCCCGACCTTGGTCAGCAACCCAGCAAACAGCGCCGATACAGCAACTAAGGGCGTATGGTAGGAGGCTGGGAGCCAGAAAAACAACGGGAACGCAGCGGCTTTAATGCCAAACGACACCATGAACATCATGGCCAGCACGTTCACAATGCCCTGATGCTCAACCTGACTGAGTTTATAGCCGATGTCGGCCATATTCAGTGTGCCCACGGTGCCATATAACAAGCCCACGGCGGATAGGAAAACCGCCGACGAGAAAAGGTTCAGCGTCACGTATTTGATTGCGCCTTCCATTTGCGCCCGCTCACCGCCAAGGGTCAGCAGGGCAAAAGACGCCAGCAACATGACTTCAAACCACACAAACAGGTTGAAAATGTCACCGGTTAAAAACGAGCCCGCAACCCCGGCCAGCAATAAGTGCATGAGCGGGTAATAGCCGAATTTCTCATGGCGTTCGGGTGTGCTGGCTAACGAATAAAGGGCTATGGACACGGCAATGATACCCGTCAACACCACCATGATAGCGCTGAGCAGATCCGCCACAATGGTGATCCCGAAGGGCGCTACCCAATTGCCCATGTACATCACGACATAGCCTTCCGCACGCGTGGTGTTAAGCAGCCAGATACTCGCCAGCAATAACGCGCCCGTGCCGATGACGGCAATCACTCGCTGTGCCTTGGTGGAACGCCAGCACATCACCGACAGAGCGGCGGAAAGCAAAGGAATCAGGATGGGTAAAACAACTTCTGGGCTCAAGTGTCAGTATCCTTCATCTGGTCAAGGTCATCCGTACCTACAACTTCATAGGCCCGGTGAATCAGGACAACGGAAAACGCCAGTACCCCAAACGAGATGACGATGGCGGTCAGAATCAATGCCTGCGGCAAAGGGTCAGCCACAATGCCAGAAGGCGCGTACAGCCCTTCGGGAATCAGTGGCGGTGCACCGCGTGTCATACCTGCCACGGTGAAAATCAGCAGGTTGGCAGCGTTACTTAATATGATGAGGCCAATCACCAGTTTAACGATGGAGCGACGCAGCATCATGTAGATGGCGCATGCAAACAGAACGCCGATGACTACGGCCATTAGGGTTTCCATTATCGGCTCTCCCCGTTGTTTCTTCTATTGTTCATGAATGTTCAGCCTCCGCCAGCGATACCACAATGGTCAAAATGGTCCCGATAACCGCAAAGTACACGCCAATATCGAACACTAAGACGGTTGAGAGTTTAACCAGAGTGTCAGGCCCTAAATAAAACTCCCACCATAAGGCGGTAAAAAAGGCTTCGCCGACGAGCAGGCCGGGGATAACCGCTAGAACGCCCAGCAACAAACCGAAACCCAGTAGATCATGCGGATCAACGCGCATGAGCCGTCGAGTTGCTTCCACACCGTGCGCAAAGAGGTACAACACGATGGCACTGGCCGCCACTAATCCTCCAATAAAACCGCCACCCGGCTCATCATGGCCGCGCAGTAGTAGGAAAATTGATAGCAATAACTGCATGGGCAGAATAATCAGTGCCGCCGTGTGCAGAATGACTGTGTTGTCTTTCTGTGTTTTAGGGTTATTTGGCTTCATCGTTAGACTCCGCACGCAGTTTCAACATGGAAAATACGCCCATTGCAGCAATGGCCAGCACGAAGATTTCCCCCAAAGTATCCAGCGCCCGATAGTCCACCAAGATGACGTTCACCACGTTGCGACCTTTCGCCACGGGGTAGCTGGTGTCGAGGTAGTAACCGGAGATGGTTTCGAACAATTGTACGTCTATGGTTACCATCACCAAGAACATCATCAGTAGACCCATGGCAACCGCTACCGAACCATCGCGCCACACTTCGTAGCGGGTAGAATAGCGTTTGAACCCGGGCAGCTTAAACAGCACCAGCACCAGCAAAATCACGGTTAAGGTTTCCACCAACACTTGCGTGATCCCTAAGTCGGGTGCACTGAACAGAATGAATGTCAGCGATACCATGAAACCCAGTACCCCGAGCGTCGCCACGGAACCGAGACGAGAGCGCGTAAACACCGCAAAGACGGCGGCAATGATCATGACCGCGACCAGCGTCCATTCAAAGAATTGCACCTCGGCCGTGCGCAGTGTAAAGGAAAGACCGACTTGCGTTACCAACGGATAACCCGTTAATACCACCAATACCATGATCAAGACGATCATGTACTTGCCCAACACACCGTTTTGCAACACCCGCGTTTGCCAAGCGGCAAAACCGGTGACTCCGTCCATAAATTTAAAGTAGCCCGCTTCCGGCCCCACACGCGCCAAACGATCATTAAAGGCCATGACGCCACCGCGATTGCGCTGCCACACGGAAAACAGTGCTAAGCCTCCGGCTAGGCTCAAAGCAGAGAGGCCCAACGGTAGGTTAATCCCATGCCATAACGCTAATCGGTAGTCGATTGGGGTTGGGCTGACAGACTGCACAGCCGCCATCACGAGCCAGTCACTGGCCAAAAATGGCATCAAGCCAAACAGCAACGAAACGAACGTTAAAGCAATAGGGCCAGCCAACATCCCTATGGGTGCTTCGTGCGGATGTTTGGGTGTTTCTTGCAACGTGCCAAAGAATGGCTTAATCGCAATAACCAACGCGATGGCGGTCACCATCATCGCGGATAAAATTGCCAAGCCCAGCAGCATAATGTTCAGCGTGGAGGCGGACAATACGGCTTCGAACATCAGCTCTTTGCCGACGAAACCGAACAAGGGCGGCAGCCCCGCCAACGAAAGCGCCGCCAGTGCCGCAACCACCGCAGTGACGGGCATCTTCTTCCGCAGTCCACCCATTTTACTGAGGTCTTTGGTGCCGGTTTCATGGTCCAGGATACCGGCGATCATGAACAGCGCGCCCTTATACAGCGAGTGTCCCAGCAGAAAGGTAGCGAACGCAATCATCGCGTAGCGCGTACCGATGCCAATCAGCATGGTCAATGTACCCAGCGCCATTACGGTTGAATAAGCCAGTACCTTTTTAATGCCGGTGGCACCATAGGCCAAGTAAGCGCCGACAAACATGGTCGTTGCCCCGAACAGGCAAAGCATGGTCGTCCATAGCATGTGGTCGCCTAAAGCTGGGTTCAAACGCGCCATCAAGTACACGCCCGCCTTAACCATGGTGGCGGAGTGCAGGTAGGCAGACACCGGCGTCGGCGCAGCCATGGCATTAGGGAGCCAGAAGTGAAACGGAAATTGGGCAGATTTGGTGAACGTGCCACCTAGTATGCACAGGATCATGCCAACCGACAGCGCACTGTTCACCAGTGCGTCGCCGTTATTCAGAATTTCAGAAATCTGGTAGCTACCGCCTAAGGTGCCCAGCATGATCAAACCGGCCATCAAAGCAAGGCCGCCGCCTACCGTCACAAAGAGCCCTTGCAGTGCTGATTTACGCGCGTCGGCGTCTTCGTGATTAAAGCCGATCAACATATACGAAGTGATGCTGGTCAGTTCCCAGAACACGAACAGACTGACCAAATTGTCCGATAATACTACCCCCAGCATGGAGGCCATAAAGGACAGCATGATGACGTAAAAACGACTGAGGTCTTTATGTCCGTGTAGGTAACTGCCGGCATAAATAAGAATGAAGGTGCCGATGAAGCTGATCAACAAGGCAAACATCAATGAGAGGCCATCAAGCATAAAGCTTAAATTGATGTCTATGCCGGGAAACCATGCCCATTCTTGGAGGATCACGGCACCACTACTGACGGCGGGAATGTAGCTGGCAAAATAGACTGTCAGACCAGCGGGTAAAAGAGCGAGTACCCAACCAATACGGTCTTTGGCGATGCCTTTGATGGACGGGGCCAGGGCGGCCAATAAAAAGCCTGAGAGGACGGCAAATAGCATGTTGTCTGGCAACTCCATTCTATGATCGCAAGTTGACTGGCCACTCACGTTTACATGAGTGCCGCGCATACAGCGCGTTTACGGCTTCCAATGATAGCGTTTGGATCAGCGACGATTAGGCCGAGCTAGGGGGAGAATAGCGGAGGAAAATGGCCTGTGCAAGATATAGCGGGTCGGTAGAACTTTCCGCTGGCTGGTAAAAAGACGGCTGTTTTCAATCGTTTAGCAGCCTTGGGCAGCAGACTGGGGGCCATTTATTTGACCGGTATCCGAGTTTCCGTTAACAGCCGTCGCCATAGTTCTTCGTAAGCGCGAGCCGGTATACGTTTGCCACCGAAAGTACCGAGCGGCGCACGCTCCAACCCCATGCGCTCGATCTCGGCGCTGTAAGGAATGCTGACATCTAGGGTGGTTGGGTGGCGTGCACGAAAGGCCTGCATCACGTCACGGTGCAGGCGTTTACGGCCCTCCACCATACTGAAGAACGGCAATAACTTATCGCTCTTTATGCCAAGCTTCGCTAAGCGAACATTGAGTTGTTCATACGTACGCTCTGACAAAGTGGTGGGCTGAACGGGCACTAAGATGCGATGGGCGGCGCGGAATATTTGCGCGGATAAGTGATTGTCGGTGGGTGGGCAGTCGACCACGATAAGCTGATACTTTTTTTTCATTGCTCGGATCAGTTGGCGCAGCATTTTGTCGTCTAGACCTGCTAGCTCGTTGTCGAACTCACGGAATGAGTCGTGTGCGGCAATCAAGTCCAACCAGTCGTAATCGGTCGAAAGAACGTGTTGTGCAAGTTCTGCTTTGCCCGCTAACCACTGCTTAGTATGCAAAGAGCCTTGGTCGTCCTGCCGCAAGTAGAATGAGCTGGCGCCTTGAGCGTCTAAGTCCAGCAAGAGTGTACTGATGCCCGCTCGATGGGCTAGCCACGCTATGTTTACGGCCGTAGTGGTTTTCCCTACGCCACCTTTGATGCTGTAACTGGCTACCACTTTCACGCGCGTTCTCCTCTATTTGCCACAAATTAACACGGCGGCAATCTCAGAATATGACAATGAAGTTAAGTATTTATGACAAACCAACACCGGCGTACTAGGGTGTAGTTCAGTAAAAGCCCTGTAAGTAATGCCAAAAACTAGGCACGACGTGCATTCCTCTGCTAGCTTCTATTAACGTGCGCCTACTAAAACAGCGCCGTGCAAAACAGTCAGATGGCAGCAGCCACGCCGGTGGACTGCTGTTTTTTGTGTTCTTCATTGTTAATTCGACGAGAACACGTCAATGCCGCAGCTTCGGCTGCAGTATCGTAGTTATGGGTTTCAGGCAATCTGAAACAAGAGGGGGAAGTGATAGGTGACAGTTCAGTGGGATCAGCTCATCAGCGATGCGGTGACGTTTCGGCGTACTTTGCATCAGCATCCTGAGCTCAGTTGGCAGGAGCAAGATACCGCAACCAGAATTCGTGACGCGTTGACGCGCTTGGGCATAGCGTGGCGTCCCTGTGCCTATACGGGCACCGTGGGTTGGCTCGCTCAGGATAAGCCCGGCCGCCATATTGCCCTCCGTGCCGACATCGATGCGTTACCCATTCAAGAAACGACTGGAAAAGACTGGGCGTCAACATCTGACGGCTGCATGCACGCCTGTGGTCACGATGGACATGCTGCTACCTTGATGGCCACCGCGCAGTGGCTGAAAGCCCACGAAGAGCAGTTGCCCGGCCCGGTGACCCTGCTGTTCCAGCCTGCTGAAGAAGGCGGTCACGGCGCAAGACGGATGATTGAAGACGGCGCGCTGGAAGGCGTTGATGCGGTCTTTGGTTGGCACAATTGGCCTGCCATACCCCTAGGCCAAGCGGTTTGTCCAGACGGTACCGTCATGGCCGGGAATGGCACCTTTGAGATAGACGTGCAAGGGCAGGGTGGTCATGCCAGCCAGCCAGAAGCGTGCCGCGACCCCGTTTTAGGGGCTGCTGCTATCGTCGTCGCGTTACAGCAAATTGTCGCGCGCCGCTTGCCACCACAAGACGCGACGGTTCTGAGTGTCACCTCTATTGACGCGCCCAGCGCCGCTACAGTTATCCCAGACACTGCGCGCATCGGTGGCAGCTTTCGCATTGCGCAAACCCACACCCGTGCTCAGCTCGAACACTTGATACACGACATAGGCACGGCTACTGCGGCGGCCTATGGCCTGACCTGTCGTGTGCAGGTACATCCGCGTTACGGCGCGACGGTGAACCACGCCGCCGAAGCCGAGCTCTTTCGCACTGCATTACAAGACGAACTGGGTGACAACGGCCTCAGCCAAACCACGCCCATTCCTATCATGGCGTCGGAAGATTTCAGCTACTACCTGCAACACATTCCTGGTGCTTTTGCCCTGATCGGCGCCGACGACGGGTTGCACGAACATCAGCGGCCGTGCCATAGCCCTGAATACGATTTTAACGACGCGCTCATCGCTCAGGTGACGCGGCTTTACTCTCGCTTGGTGGGTGCACCCCTGCCCGGCGGATCGAGCTGATTACGTCCCTACACGTGATTGGTATCGCTTATGGCGGCCAGACTCAGTCAGGCTGCCACCTAATTGGCCATGCAACCATCCAAATGTTGTATTGCGCTGTCAAAAAGGTGGAACACCACCTGTCAATGTCGAGGAGGGACTTCAATGAAAGTCTTTGAACAATTGGAATCAGAAATTCGTGGCTACTGCCGTTTATACCCAACGGTGTTTAAATCAGCGTCGAACGCCCGACAAGTGGATGAGGCGGGCAAAAGCTACATCGACTTCTTTGCGGGCGCGGGTGTGCTCAATTTTGGCCACAACAACCCGTTGATGAAGAAAGCGATTATCGAATTCATCGAAGCGGACGGTGTCGCCCACAGTTTGGACACTTACACCACCGCCAAGCGCGATTTCCTTGAAGCCTTCCATAAAACCGTGCTGCAACCGCGTGGTATGAACCACAAAATGCAGTTCATGGGCCCCACTGGTACTAACGCGGTAGAAACCGCACTGAAGCTGGCGCGCAAAGTCACCGGGCGTCGCACCGTCGTTGCCTTCACGCACGGCTTTCACGGTATGACGCTGGGCGCATTGGCGGCCACCACCAACAGCTATTTCCGTAACGCCGCGGGCGTACCGCTGGAATACGTGCGCCATGAGCCTTTTGGTTGTGAAAAACTCTGCCAAGGTTGTACCCAAGGGTGTGGCGTTGAAGCGGTTGACCGTCTGCGTGCTCTGTACGCCGATTCATCCAGTGGTCTGGAGCCACCGGCGGCTTTCCTCGTTGAGCCTATTCAGGCCGAAGGCGGGGTGAATGTGGCCAGCAAAGAATGGTTGTTGGCCATCCAAACCTTAGCGCATGACCTCGGTGCTCTGTTGATTCTCGATGACATTCAAGCCGGTTGCGGTCGTACCGGGCAATATTTCAGCTTCGACGGCATGGGACTCGACCCCGACATCGTCACGCTCGCCAAAGGCATTGGTGGTTTCGGTACGCCGCTAGCGATGAATTTGGTGAAGCCAGAGCACGATAAACACTGGTCGCCCGGCGAACACACGGGAACTTTCCGTGGGCAAGGCCTGTCGTTCGTCGCCGGTAAAGTCGGTTTGTCGTATTTCGACAACGACGACCTGATGAAAGACGTCAAACGCAAAGGCGCGCAAATGCAGGAGCATCTTGAAGGCTTGGCCGAGCGTTATGGCAAAGGTGCGTTTCAGGTGCGTGGTAAAGGCATGATGCAGGCGCTTGATCTGGGTGACGGCGTCTTGGCAAAAAAAGTCGCCGCCAACTGCTTTGAACGTGGCCTATTGTTAGGTGCCTGTGGTACTGGCGGCAAGGTGATCAAAATGATTCCCCCACTGACCATTCCCGACGCTGACCTGACCGAAGGTCTGTCTTTGTTCACAGACGCGCTGCACAGCGCTTTGGAGGCCTGATGCTCGAACGCGATGATATGACCTTTCCGTTCGCGGAATACAAAAGACGCATCGATGGCTTGCGTGACCGCATGGCCAAACGGCTACTGGACGCGGTGGTGATCACCGACCCTGAAAACCTGATGTATTTGACCGACTACCAAACGACGGGGTATTCGTTCTTTCAGGCCTTAGTGGTGCCGCTGGAAGGCGAGCCCTTCATGATCACCCGTAAGCTGGAAGAGTCCAACGTCCATGCTCGCACTTGGGTAGAGTTGACACGGCCTTATCCGGATACCGGCGACGCCATTCAGATGCTGGTGCAGTCGTTGCGGGAATTTGGTCTCAACGGTAAGCACGTCGGGTATGAGCGTAACAGCTACTTCTTCCCGGCCTACCATCAGGATGCCATTCATACCACCTTTACCGACGGTCGCCTGCTCGACTGCTTCGGTATTGTGGAACAGGGGCGTATCACCAAGTCGGCGGTCGAAATCGATATCATGCACAAAGCCGCGCGTGCCACCGAAGCGGGCATGAAGGCAGGCTTTGAAGCCACTGTGGCGGGTGCGACAGAGAACGACATCGGTGCAGCGATTAGCGCCGGTATGTTCCATGCGGGTGGTGAGCCGCCCGCTGTTATGCCCTATGTCACCAGTGGGCCACGTACCATGATTGGCCATGCTACGTGGGAGGGCCGAATTGTGCAGCCGGGCGAACACGTGTTCCTGGAAGTTGGCGGCTGTTATCGGCGTTATCACACGGCAATGATGCGCACCGTCATTTTGGGTGACATGACGGACACCTTCTACAAAGCGCAAGAAAAAATGAAGACAGCGCTGACGCAGTTGAAGACCATTATGCGGCCCGGATTGACCGTATCGGACGCCGACAACTTGGTGCGCGCTATCATTACTGAAAACGACATCGGCGGCAGTTTGATTACGCGTTCGGGTTATTCCATCGGCATTGCCTTTCCGCCGAGCTGGGACGAAGGTTATATCGTCAGTTTGAAGCAGGGTGACTCCACGGTGCTGGAAGAAGGCATGACCTTTCACATCATTCCTTGGATGTGGGGTGTGGAGGGCGACAAAACCATGGGGATTTCCGACACGCTGTACGTTACCGCCGATGGTTGTAAGTCGTTTTTCACCATGGACGAAGACTTTGTCGTCAAACCCGAATTCAGCGTAAAGCGCGCGGCCAAGACCGAGAAGAAGGCCACCGCAGCCGAGCATAAAGGGCCTGAATTAGGGGTGGTCAGTGATATCGACAGCGGTGATGCTCAACCCACCAAACAGGCTCAAAAAGGAGGTAAGTGATCATGTCTGTATCTGTGATCAGTCCGGTCAGTGGTGAAGTGCTGGGTACCAGCCCTGAACTCAGTGCCGGTGCGCGCGAAGCCGTATTAAATGATGCCAAAGAGGCATTCCCGGGCTGGAAAGCTCTGTCGTTTGCGGAACGCGGTGACGTACTGCGCGCTGTCGCACAACGCATGCGTGATGATGTGGAGACCTTAGCACCGCTGATGACGCTGGAAATGGGAAAGCCCATTAAGGAAGCGCGAGCGGAGGTACTGAAAGCTGCACTCTGTGCTGACCATTACGCAGAGCATGCTGAAGCCTATTTGAAAGCCGAAACTCTACGTTCGGACGCCAGTCACTCCTACGTGCAGCATTTACCCTTGGGCACCGTATTAGGCATTCTGCCCTGGAACGCGCCGTTTTGGTTGGCCTTTCGTTTTTGTGCTCCGGCGTTAATGGCTGGCAACACCTGTGTGATGAAGCACGATCCTCACGTACCTGCCTGCGCCAAGGCTATTGCGGAGCTGTTCAGTCTGGTTGGCGCTCCTGTAGGCATCATGCAAAACATGCCAATGGCGACGGTCGACGTGGAGTCCGTGATTCGTGATCCACGTATTCATGCGGTGTCACTTACCGGTTCTGAACGCGCTGGTGCTGCGGTGGCAGCCATCGCGGGCAGTGAAATTAAGCCGGTGGTGCTTGAACTGGGTGGGTCCGACCCGGCCATCGTACTGGCTGACGCCAATTTGCAAAAAGCTGCAGAAACATTGGCCTTGTCGCGCATGATCAATGCCGGGCAATCCTGTATTGCCGCCAAGCGCATCATCGTGGAAGCCAGCGTGCACGACGAGTTTGTTGCGCTGCTTGAACCATTGTTGGCGAAACTCAAACTGGGCGACCCCAAAGAGGAGAGTACCGACGTGGGTCCGCTGGCGCGTGAAGACTTACGACAAAACCTGCATCGCCAAGTGAAGCGTTCCATGGCGGAAGGGGCGCATTGCCTTTTAGGTGGTGAACTGCCCGACGGCCCCGGTTTCTTCTATCCCGTGACCTTGCTGACCAATGTCACCAACGACATGACCTGCGCCCAAGAAGAAACCTTCGGCCCAGTAGCCGTGGTGCAAAAAGCCAGAGACGAAACGGAAGCCATTCGTATCGCCAACGACAGCAAATACGGTCTGGCGGCCGGCGTTTGGACCGAGCGCAGCCGTGGTGAGCGCATCGCGCATCAACTGCAAGTCGGTCAAGTGGCGGTGAATGGCATTGTGAAAACCGACCCGCGTTTACCCAGTGGCGGCATTAAGCGTTCTGGTTTGGGGCGTGAGTTGGGGCCTCATGGGATACGGGAGTTTGTGAATCACCAGCAAGTGTGGTTGGGCTAATCCAGCTTATCGCCTCTGTGGTTTATCGACTCTCCAAGGCGCGCCATCAAATAAACTGAACGAAGCGTTGAAAGACCTTCGATATTGTTCAGGGGCCAATCTCCTATAATGCTTTTAACTGCATCATTGGAGATTGGTCATGTCTACTGTTCGATTCCCTACCTATTTTTTATCCCATGGCGGTGGTCCATGGTCGTACATGGACGGCCCCATGCGCGAAAGTTTTGCTGTGCTTGAAGCACAACTGAAAGCCCTGCCCGACGAATTACCTGAACGCCCCAAAGCGGTACTGGTGATTACCGGGCATTGGGAGGCCGACCAGTTACGGGTCAGCGCGGCTGAACAGCCGGGCATGGTGTATGACTATTTCGGCTTTCCGGATTACACCTACGACATCGTTTACCCTGCGCCCGGCTCACCCGAGCTGGCAAAGCGTGTTAAAACTCTGTTGGACGCCGCAGGGCAGCCAACGGCACTGGATGATGAGCAAGGCTATGATCACGGCACCTTTGTACCCTTGTCCGTGATGTATCCCGAAGCGGATATGCCGGTTGTGATGCTGACCATGCGCAGCGACTACGATCCGGAAACGCATCTAGCCATCGGTAGGGCATTAGCGCCTTTGCGGGACGAAGGCGTGTTGATCATTGGCAGCGGGTTCAGCTACCACAATTTGCGCTTAATGGGCCCCGCGGGCAAAGAGCCATCAGAAGCTTTTGACGCATGGTTGCAAAAAACGTTGATTCAGAGCTCAACAGCAGAGCGGACAGCGCGGCTTAACCAGTGGGAGCAAGCTCCAGCGGCGCGTATTGCCCACGCTCGGGAGGACCATTTGGTGCCGTTGTTCGTGGCCGTCGGAGCCGCAGAAGATGACGCCGCCGAATGCGTTTACCACGAGAAAGACTGGCGAGGTGGGATTACCGCATCCAGCTTTCGCTTCGGCTAGACTCTCGAATGGGCTTTCGGGGGTATGCCTCCAGCGCTCCACGGCCTGCCGTGGAGCACCGGAGGTACATACCCGAGAGCCCGCGACTACAGCCTAGCCGACCACCTTAACCACCAAATTCCCCAGCGCACCGGATTTCAGTACGTCCAGGTGCGCTTGCGGCAGTTCTTCCAGCGCATACACCTTGCGTACAACGGGCTTTAGCAAGCCTGCGGCGAACAACGGGTACATGGCCTTGGCGGTTTGCTGGTGCTCGGCAGGCGTCATGTTCATTACCGCCATACCCATCACTTGCGCGTCACGCGCCATCAGATCACGCGGATTGATCTCTACCGTACCGCGATTTCCCACTACCACCACACGGCCTTGACGGGTCAGCGCTTTCAAATCCATGTCCAAATTCACGTTGGCCAACATTTCGATGATGATGTTGAAGCCGTCATCCATATTGGAGTAGGGCGCCAGATGACCATCAGCGTCATGACGAATCACCGCGTCAGCACCTTGTGCAGCTAACAACTTCGCACCTTCTTCCGTGCCCGCACTGGCGATCACTGTCAAGCCAGCGGCTTTCGCCAGTTGCACACAAGCGATTCCAACGGCACCGGTCGCGCCATGAATCAGTATCTTTTCACCGGCCTTGGCTTGGGCGCGGCCAAACAGGGCGCGGTGGGCGGTGGTGTAGGGTACGCCAATTCCGGCACCTTCTTCAAAGCTGACGGCGTCGGCAAGAGGAAAGCAGTTGTTGGGGTCACAGATGGTGAATTCAGCCGCTGAACCGGTGAGGTTACGGTTGAAATAAACGCGGTCGCCAACGGTAAAGCCGTGCACGTTCTTACCCACAGCGGCGATTTCGCCAGCCCCATCCATGCCAGGGGTGTGCGGGAAGTTGGCGGTGTAGTTATTGATGCCTGCGCGGATGTAGGTATCCACAGGGTTCACACCCGCCGCTTTTACTGCGACCAGTAACTGGTCATCGTTGATACTGGGTTGCTCAACGGTTTCCAGTTTCAGTACTTCGACATCACCGTGTTCGTGACTGCGCATGGCTTTCATAGTCGTGACCCTTTAAAGATGACTTTTAAAGCCCGCAGTATAGACCAGTTACTTCGCAGCAGAAATGAAACGCAGTGTTGCCTTGGGTTAAATCACGTGAGCAGGTTGCGTACCACGGCCGAACCGCCGAAGACATAGATGGCGTTCAAGGTTGCTTCGCCAGCCATAACCGCAGCCAAAATCGTGCGCTTGGAAAAACGCAACAAAGTGGCGATATAGACGATGAGATCCGTCGGCACCAGCGGGAAGAAACTCCAGGTTACGATGATTGGCGCACCGTGCGCTTGTAAGCGTTCTTCCATGCGTGCTACGCGCGGTGTGCGCAAGCGGTCAAAACGTGAGCCAAAGCCAGTGTACTGAATAGCAAGAATAACCAGCCACGACGACACAAGAATGCCGGCCATGTTCAGTACGTACGCCAGCCAATCGGGGAACAGCAATATACCCGCAAAAAGCAGCGGCGTACTGGGCATCAACGTCAGTCCGCGTACCGCTAAGAACAGCGCGTAGGTGATGGCTACCCACAAGTAGTGCTCTGCAGCCAAATCTTGCAGCGCAGTAAGAGTGGTGTCCAAATTGTCGGCCAGATAAACCCAATAGAGCGATAAGCCCGTTACAATGAGCACGCCCCACAATGCTACAACGACTCGACGGTTCATGATGGGACTCCCGTGTCGTTGGCAGCGTCGGCAGGACAGACGCGACGTGATTTATATACGTAAAAGTGGCCTAAACGATGCTCACCCAACAGCGTGTTAAAGCAGTCTTCCGGGTAGTCGAATAAGTCTAACGTATTGAAGAATAAAGAGGCGCGCTCGTAGTATCGAATACCGATGCGCTCGGCCCAGGCTTTAATGTCATCCAACCCCATAAGCTGGTCTAATTCTAGGCGCCGTTTTACGTCTTGTGGGCGCAAGGTCGAGAATTGTGTTTCTGCATCAACACGTGCACTGCTGCTGGCGATCAAGGCGTTGCCATAGTGGTTCAATAAAACAGGCGAACATATGACCAGCGCCGCCGAAATCAGCAGCGCGCCTGTAATGCCCATTATCGAATAAATCAGGTTTTTTAGCATAATCTCTAGAGTAGCGTGCGCCGTGCCGACACGCTAGCTATTATAGGAAGCGACAACTGAGCATCATAAGGAGATGTTGAATGATATCCCAAGCCCGAGTCGGTGTGGCGACTCTGCTGTGTGGGGCGTGTGCGCTGTGCCCGTTAATCGCTAGTGCCACCGAGCGCTGCGAACCGGCATTGGCCGAACTGACGCGGACGCAAGGAAATGTGCGCTTAATGACGCCTGACTCGCCGTTTCCGGCACGGGTGTCCGCTTTGCCGGTGGCTCTATGTGCGGGTGATCAAGTGCATACCTTGGCGGGTGGGCGAGCCCAGATTGAATTCATGGACGACCACGTGGTGTTGGCAGAGCTGGCCATATTGAGTGTGCGCGATGCGACCGAGGCGGAGCTGCTGTCCGGTGTCGCCTTGTTCGAAGTAACGCCGCGCGTCGGGCAACGCTTGCAAGCGACTACGCCCTTGATGGTGATTGGTGTGAAAGGCACGCGGTTTTTAGTCAGCGCAGGTGAACAGCGTCATGACATTGCACTGTTTCAGGGTGACGTAGATGTGGCGCGTCAAGACGGCGCGGAGATGGCCTATTACGCTGCTGAAGACTCTGAGCCCGCGTCGTTCCAGAACTTTTTGCAGCAACAGCGACAAGCTTTTCGCAGCTATCGAGAAGCGTTTCAGCAGTCTTTCGATGATTACAAAGCGCAACAGAATGCACAGTTCCAAGCCTTTGTGCAGCAAGTTGAATTGGCGCCGGGACGGCAACTAACGCTGGCACTGGGCGATGTGCCCGATGCCGTCGAAGCCGACATCGGCTCCACGCTGGTGCGCCTAGAACGCGATCTCTCGTCGTGGCAGCGGCGCTGATGACGCCAGTCTGGCGCGCGTTTCAGCAGCGTTGGTCGGCGCCGTATCAGTTGGCGCTGGCTATTACGGTGTTGTGTGGCCTTTGGTTGCTACTGGTGTGGCGTCCGCCGCTGATGGTCGTGGCGCTGTCTAACGCCGTGAGCGACAACTTTTATCAGTGGCATAACCATGCACCGCCTGAATCCGTGGTGTTTGTAGAAGTCGACAACGCCAGCGTGCGCGCAATGGGGCGTTGGCCATGGCCGCGTGACGTCATTGCCGACGGCTTGGCTCAATTACACGCCGCGCACGTCGTGGGTGTGGATATTCTGTTTTCGGAAGCGACGACTGTCGAGCAGGATCGACGTCTGGCAGATGCCTTGGCAGCTTTACCCAGCGTCGGCGGGAGCTTCCTGAATGGGCCGTTAGCCCGCGAACTGGATGCTAACGCTTATGATCTGCTGTTGGACTCGGCGCTGTTGCAAAGCAGCGGCGCACGCTTGTTCAGCAGTGAACTGATTGAGTTGCCGGTATCTCCGGTGCTGGAGTCCTACATGCTGTTGGCCGCGCTGAATACCCGAGAAGACAGTGACCAGCTCATTCGGCGCTATCCGCTCGCCTTTCATGTCAGTGACATCGTGCTACCCAACTTGGGTGTGCAGATGTGGCGTCTCGGCACGCTGCAAGACCTCGAACTCAGTGCCAGTTCAGCCCGTTTCGGGGCGCAATCTCTACCGGTTGATACCCGTGGCACGGTGCGGTTGAATTATTACGCATCGGACAGCTATCAGCGCATTAACTTCATTGAATTGCTGAGCCCGGATTGGGATGCCGAGCGGTTGCGTGACCATTATGTGATTGTGGGGGTTAGCGAGGCGGGCATCAGTGATCTTCGTGCCACGCCGAAGGGGCAATTCCCCGGCCCTTTGATGCACTTAACCTTCGTCGCCAACGTCATAGACGGCAATCTGTTGCAAGACATCGATGGGAGCCAATGGTTACTGACGCTCGTTTTGGTGTTGGCGGCTTGGGGGCTGGCGATGCGAATGTCTGCCATGCGCTTTCGCTTACTAAGTTATGCTGTGTTGCTGTGCGGCCTCTATGCGCTGGGTGTTTGGTTGTATGTGCAGTGGCATCTGTGGCTAGCGGTGTTTTACCCCATGTTGCTGCTGTTGATCTTAGCCGTTACCGGAGAGCTCTGGCGTTTCTTACAGCAGCGTGCTGAAACAGCGGCCTTGCGTCAAGCGTTCAGCAACTATGTTGCACCGGCATTAGTGGAAGAAATTATCGGGCAGCGCGCTAACTTGCAGTTAGGTGGTAAGCATCAACCCTTAACGCTGCTGTTCACGGACTTACGCAATTTCACCCCATTGACCGAGCGCTTAGCCACCGAGGACTTGGTGGCGCACCTGAACGCCTATTTTGGTGTGATGATCTCGGCGCTGCAGCGTTATCGGGGCACACTCGACAAGTTGATGGGCGATGCCGTCATGGGGTTGTTTAACGCGCCGCTGGAAGACCCCGACCACGTCTATCATGCTTGCCTGGCCGCGGCAGCCATGCAACACGAATTACAGGCTTTCAATCAACAGTTTCCAGAAGGTGATCTGCACCGTCTGGCCATGGGTGTCGGCATCAGCACCGGCATGGGCGTGGTGGGTAACATCGGCGGGCCCAAGCGGTTCAATTACACTGCCATCGGCGATGTGGTGAACACGGCTGCACGCTTGGAAAGCGCGACCAAAGACGCGCAGACGGAACACGGCCAGCCGGTCGATATTCTGCTCTGTGCAGCTACTTACGAACAGGTGAAAGACCGCTTGCCGTGCCATTTTGTTGGTGAACTGGCACTAAAAGGTAAGGCCGAACCCTTATCTTGCTGGGCGTTAGATTGGCACCAACTTTCCCCCACCTGGCTTAAAGAGCAAGCTCCGCAATAACCCTTCGAGAAAACACCATCACTGCCTGTCGTTGTGACCGGTGGGCTTTTTTCGTTCTGCTCTCTAGAAAATTAGTTATAAGAATGATTCTCATTTTTACTTGACCTTCCCCCTACGGCAAGCCACACACTGGCGTTTCATCAAAATATTTACAGCGTTATCTTTACATCATAAAGTTTACGGTGTTAACTACGCGTACTGTATATGTAATTGCTGTAAACATTGATGACCCCAAAATACGGAACTGCTGAGGAGAGAGGCTGTGAAATCATTTATTAAACTGTGGGCAAGGTCGGTGGTGAACGGCCGCTGGCTGGTGCTGGCAGCCGTCGCCGTGGCTATGGCGCTCGCCATACCACCCATGAGTAACTTGTATTACGACAATTCGAACGAACGTTTTTTTCTTGATGGCGATCCCAATTTAGCGACTTTCAACGACTTGCTGGAACGCTTTGGTGATGTGGAATATCTCTCGGTGGGCGTGGTTGCGCCTGAGAGTGATGCTGATCTGTTCACGCCGGAAAGCCTGCAGGTCATCGCTGAACTGACAGAATTTCTAGAAAACCGCCCCGAAGTGACGCAAGTGCGTTCGCTGACCAAGTACCAATACACCCACTCGGGTGGCGGTATGATGGCGACAGACGAGGTGTTTGAAGACCTAACCGACCCTTGGTTGATCGCCGAAGCCCGCAAAATCATGCTTGGCGAAGAAATGGCCATCGGAAGCCTGATCACTGACGATTTTCGTCACACTCGCATTGCCGCACGGACGCAATACGAAGTGGGCGAGAGCACGCTCAAAATGTCACTGATGTCGGCCTTGCATACGTTCATAGACGAACAGCAATACGCGGAGCGCGGATACCCCTTACATCTCAGTGGGCAACCGGTGTTTACCGAGCAATTTGAAGTGCTCTCGAAACGGGATCAGGCATGGCTGAATCCGACCATGGCGGTGGTCATGATCATTATCTTGTTTATCAGCTTCCGTTCCTTAACGGGTACCTTGGTACCGTGGTTGTTGATCGGTAGCGCGATCACGGTGGTGACGGGCATTCAAGGCCTGATGCGCTGGCCGCATTCGGTGGTGGAGTCAGCTTTGATACCGGCATTGATCATCATAGGCGTGGGCGTGTCAGTACATGTGTTGGTCGAGTTCTACCGGTTTCGGGCGGAAGGCCAGACGCCTAAAGCGGCGGCCCAAGCCACCATTGAGCACCTATGGGTACCGGCCTTTTATACCGCCTTCACCACGGCAGCAGGTTTTATGGCATTGAGCGTCACGCAACTGTTGCCGGTTAAACAATTCGCGTGGTTAGGTGCCATTGGTGCAATGACCTTGTTTGTGCTGGCGATGACGTTGCTGCCCGCTGTTCTGAGCTTTATTTCGGCCTTTTCTGACCGCACTCGACACAGTGTCAACACCGGCATTGTCGCCCGTATTACCACAGCAGTGCCTGGGTTTACCTACCGCTTTCGGCGACCACTGGTGATGCTTGGGGTTGCGGTGTTGGTGGTCAGTGTGAGTCTGGTACCACGCATTGAAGTCGACTCCAACTTCATCACCTACTTCAAGCAGAGTAACCCCACCCGAGCGGATTTGGTTTATTTCGACGAACACTACAACGGCATTCAGAACATCGATTTGATGATCGACAGCGGTACGGCTGGGGGCATTCATGAGCCGCAGTTTCTGCTCCGCGTGGCGCTGTTCCAAGACTGGTTAGAGAGCCAACCGGAAACCGGCAGCACCAACTCCCTGATCGACTTTCACAAACGCATTAATCAAGCGCTGAACTTTGATGACCCTGCGTTCTTGCGCCTGCCCGACAGTCGAGAGATGGCGGCGCAGTTTCTATTGTTGTACGACAACAGCGGCAGCGACGAAGACCTGACCGACCTTAAAGACTTTGACGAACGTTGGTTACGCCTCAGTGTGCCCATTCGCAATATGGCGGCAACCGAAACCACGGCGTTTCTGGCGCGCATGAACGAGCATCGAGCCCGCTACTTCGGCGATCTTGTGGTAGAGAACAGCGGCAGTTTGGTGATGTACAACGCGCAGGATATGTACATCAACCAAGGCATGTTCCAGTCGTTTCTGGTCGCGTTGGGCATCATCGGGCTGAGCTTTATGGTGCTGTTCCGGTCGTTTAAATACGGTTTGATCGCCTTGGTGCCAAGCATCGTGCCCATCCTCATTACGGGTGCTCTACTGGTGGTACTGGGTATTCCATTGAACTTGGGCACCATGGTGGTGGGCGCGATGACCATGGGCATTGCCGTGGACGACGCCATTCACATGATGAATCGCTACTTGCGCGGTCGGCGCGCGGGTTTGAACACCGCAGATGCTATCACGCAAGCGGTGAATCAGGCCGGTCGTGCCGTGGTGTTCACTTCCATCATATTGGTATTGGGCTTCAGCGTTATGCTGCTGGGCTCCTTTATCCCTTACATCTATGTAGGACTGTTTGCCGCCAGCATCATGACGTTGGCGCTGTTGGGTGACCTGATATTCCTACCCGCCATTTTGTATATGGTGGATGGCCGTGCCGAGCAGGCCGTCGGTGACGGCGAATCCAACCATCAAGCAACCCCACAACTTATTTCCGCAACCCCATCAGGAGGTAATCTCTAATGTCTTTTTCTAATACTGTTTCTGTTTCGGTGCGTCGTCGTTTCTTTCTCGGGCTGGCACTGGTCGGTCTGGTAGGCTGGCATGGACTGGTACAGGCTGAAACGCTGACGGCGCGTGAAATTATGGAGCGGGTGGATGACCGCTATACCGGTGACTCTTCGGTTGCAGACGCCCAGCTCATACTGATTGATCGCAACAACCGCGAGCGAGTGCGCGACCTGCGGCTGTATACCTTAGAAGAGGAAGGGGTAACCAAGGGTGTAACCTTCTTTATGGCACCCACCGACGTCGCGGGGACTGCCTACCTGAGCTATGACTACGACACGCAGGATGACGAAGCTTGGCTGTATTTGCCTGCCCTCAAGCAAGTGCGGCGGGTTGCAGCGGGTGATCGCTCCGACTCTTTCATGGGCAGCGACTTCACCTATTCTGACCTCAACGGCACCACCATCGATTGGTACGACTACGAACTGCTCAGTGACCAAGAAGTGGTCGACGGTGCCTCAACGTGGTTGATTGAATCTACGCCAAAACCGGAGTTTCGTGATCGTGTACTGCGTGAGACCGGCTACGAACGTTCACACCTGTGGATACGGCAAGACAACTTCGTGCAAGTGCAGGCGCAGATCTGGGTCGAGCGCGGTGGCCGCATCAAATATTTTTCTGCTCGCGAACTGGAAGAAATTGATGGTATCTGGACCGCCAAGCGCATCCAGATGATCACCACACGTAACGGTCAGCGCGAACACGCCAGCGTGTTCCAGACCCACAACATTCGCTACAACGAGCACAACGATGCCAGTTTGTTCACCACGCAAGCCATGCAGCAAGGAGTGAATTGATGAGATGGATAGCACGACGGTCCGACTGGTCCGCACTGCTAATGGGTCTATCGGTGGCGATAGCCGTTGGCAGCCCTGCCGTAGCGAACGACTTTTTTGGCGACCTTAACACGACGGCGGCTGCACCCGCCGCCACACAAAGCCCATGGCGCTTACTGGGTTGGGCGCAACATAAAACAGCCTACGGGTACCGAGACCCGGAACCGGGTTTCAGTCGCGCGGCGGCTGACATAACCCGTTTCGAGTCCTCTCTGTATGGGCAGGGCAGTGTACGTTTCGGAGACTGGTCGGCTCGGTTGGCTGGCTCTCTGGAGCATGATTGGCTGCCGGATGCCGAAAACGCCGGGCTGTGGTCCGGCTATGCATTTACCGGCGAGCAAGCAGAAGCGCGGCAATGGCAGTGGCTATGGGCCGACAGCTATCTGAGTTGGCAGTCGGGTGACTGGTGGTTGCAGGGCGGTTACCAAACTCTTGCCTGGGGGCAGGCGGAATCGATCGCGGTGCTCGATGTTTTGGCCCCTCGTGACCAGCGTTGGCCCGGTCAGGTGGACTTGGAACAGATGCGCCTACCGGTTCCTGCACTCACGCTCAATTGGCGTGGTCAGTTGGATTTGGTGGTGTTGGACGGCACCCAAAGCGATCGACTGGCGGCACCCTTTGATGAGTTTGATACCTTGGCAGAGCTGCGCGCCACAGGCAGTGAGATCGTCGAGCAAACGCCAGCAAACCACTTAGGTTATGCGCTGCGTTGGCAACAACGCTGGTCGGGGGTGGATGTGCAAGTAATGGCCGCACAACTGAACAGCTACACGCCATCGTTGCGCGCCGTCACTATGGGTGGCATGGGCCCAGAGCGCATAGAGTTACGGCAAGAGCCGGTGCAGGTGCTGGGCGGCGGTGTGCAGTGGGTGCGCGGTGCTTGGTTGTGGCGTACGGAACAAGCTTGGCACCGGGGGGGGCAGTTGCCTACATCACAGGCCCTGGAACCTTGGGTAGATGTGGATGAATGGCGCAGTATGATGGGTGTGGAGTACTCGGGTTGGTCGAATCTGACCTTGTCTGCCGAAGTAGGCGCGCTTTACTTGTTGCGTAACGCTGACACGGTTGATGCCGACGAGTGGCGTTGGTCACAGTCGGTGCGCACCCGCTGGACCGGTTGGAATGATCGACTAGCGCTGACGCTGCAAGCCGTCGGGTTGCCGGGCGACGAGGGTTGGCTGACGCGGGCTGAGGCTGAATGGAAACCCAATGATCCTTTGAGCCTGAGTTTAAGTGTGGTGGAGTACCATGCGTGGCGCGATGAGCAGGCGCTTTATGCCGTGCGGCATAACGACGCCATCACCTTAAATCTCCGCTTTGGCTTTTAGCGCGTGTTGGTCGCCAGTGAGACGCACACTCTGTTAAACTGGGCAGGTTATCCGTCGTGAGTTGCCGTATGAGCCAACGAAAAAAATCTGCCTACCATCATGGGAACCTGAAAGCTGCCTTGATTGACGCGGGTTTCCAAGCCTTGGAAACCGGTTCACTGGACGACCTGAGTCTGCGCAGTATTGCTAAAACGGTGGGCGTAACGCCCACTGCGGCATACAACCATTTTGCAGATAAAACCGCCTTAATGGTGGAGATGAAAACAGAGGGCTTCAAAGTCTTCGACGCGGTTTTGCAAGAAAGTCTATCTGTAGCCGAGGCAACCACGGCTGAAGGAAAAGTCCGCGCTATGGCGCGGGCGTATATTCAGTTTGGTTTTGAGCACACCGGAATCTTTAATTTGATCTTTTTCTGGACGCCTGAGCCTGAATACTTGACTGCTGAACTCACCGCAGCAGCGGGTTGCACGGAACAGTATCTGCAAAACAGTATGGCGGAACTGTTTTTGTCTGAAGGGTATGAACTTACGCCTTACCAACTGGCGGTAGCGTCTTTCAGTGCCTGGTCTTTGGTGCACGGCGTTACCTTATTGTTGCGTACCGGTGTGGTTGACGCGGTTGCGTACTGCGAAAACTGGCCCAGCGAGTTTTTCTCTGCAAATACAGAGCAGCAAGCGCGCATTCTGGAGCATTTGTTTACCGTTCAATTGGCGGGCTTAAAAAGCACCATGAACGACATTCGGCCCTAGAAATCCTCAGGGCCCTGTTCAACTGCCACAATCTGTTCAACTGCCACAATCTGTTCATCGTGCCGACATCAATTGGTCATTCGCTGATACTAAGCTGGACGCATCTTTTGATTCGGTGTTGAACAGATGACCGCTTTGCCATCGTCCCGCACAACGCATACTTCAAAGTTACCCTCGTCCAATCCCGTCCGTTGGTTGCGGCATCAAACACAGCGCATCAGTCGCACCCTGACGCGGTTGCGCTTTGTTAAGCCGTTGATTGAACCCATTGCGGTCGACGATATTTTGTATGAGCTGGCTCTGGCGCGTTCGCTCGGTAAAACACAAGACGGCAAAGAGATTTTGTTGTGGTCCACATCGCGCGAGACGCCGCTGCTGCGGGAAATAGGGCGTTTACGTGAGTTGTCGTTTCGTGCTGTCGGTGAGGGTACGGGTCAGCCACTGGATACCGATACTTACGACTTGTATTACCAGCATTTGATTCTGTGGGATGCACAAACTCAGGAAATAGTCGGCGCTTACCGTTTTGGGCTGGGCAGTCGTATTATGGCCAGCCGCGACGAGACGGCTTTCTACAGCAGCACATTGTTTCATTTCAGTAGCGCCATGACTGGCCAATTATCGCAGGCCTTGGAACTTGGACGAAGCTTCGTTCAGCCCAAGTACTGGGGGTCGCGTAGCCTGCATTATCTTTGGCAGGGTATTGGCGCTTTTTTACGCGTGCATCCAGAAGTCCGTTACCTCTTTGGGCCAGTGTCAGTGAGTGCCGACTTACCGGAACGCGCGCGCGCTTTGCTGGTGGCTTTTTACACCGCGCATTTTGGCTGGCAGGGAGCCCCGCTCGCTGAAGCGCGCAACCCTTATCATATACCCCGCAAGTATCAACGCAGCATTGAGTTTGGCGGTACTAAATTAGCAACCGACTATGCGACTGAATTTCGTCAGCTCAAAGCAGAACTGAAAACAATGGGGGTAGCCATTCCGACACTGTACAAGCAATACAGCGAGCTGTGTGAGCCCGGTGGACTGTGGTTCTGTGCCTATAATGTTGACGAAGATTTTGGTGGTTGCTTAGACGGCTTGCTATGGCTAGACATTACTCAGTTGAAAGCCACCAAGTACCAGCGCTATATGAGATAACACGGCGCTGCTTGCACCACGTACAAGTATTCTGCATATTGCCTGCACATTGTCGCGTTAGAATGGCGCATTTGATACGCAGGCCCTCGGTATGAAAATTCGCCTCCGATACAAACTATTTGCCGTCATCCTATTGGCTAATGCGCTATTGAGCTTGGCCATTGTTGGGGCCAATACGCGCGTATTTAATGTCGGGTTTTCGCGTTATGTAGAGGAATCTCAACGCCAGCGGTTAGAGCCGTTAGCAGAGCTGTTGGCTGAGGAATATGCCCAACAGGGCAACTGGGACTGGCTTAATTCGACAGATGTGCGTCAATGGCTGCGTTGGCAGCAGTCGCTCATGGTCTCTCGCCGCGACAGCAGACCATCGCACTCATCGCGCGGCGCTATTGTTGTACTGCAAGTCCGTGATGCCCAAGGTCAACGCCTGCTCGGCAGCCCTTCACCCGCCAGTTCAATGAGCTGGATACCCGTCATTAGTGACGGTGTGTTGGTAGGGAGTTTGGGCTTTCCCAATCAAGTACGCGTGATGTCCGAGCTGGATGGCGTGTTCGCCGATCAACATCGTCGACAAACCCGCTGGGTGGGGCTGGTGGCTTTGGTGCTGGCGGCGGCTATCAGTATTCCTGCAGCGGCTATTCTATTGCGCCCGGTCACGCGCTTAAAGAAAGCTACTCATGCGCTGACCCAAGGCGATTACGACGTTCAGTTACCCGTTCAGGGCTCGGATGAACTCGCCGATCTGGCACAAGACTTCAATCGCCTAGCAAAGGTATTGCAGCATAACCAACAAGCCCGTCAGCAGTGGATTGCGGATATTTCGCACGAACTGCGAACCCCTATTGCAGTCCTAAAAAGCGAGCTTGAAGCCTTGCAGGATGGTATTCGGCCGCTGGATGCCAACGCCATTACATCTTTGCAGCAGGAAATTGCCCGCTTAAACGGTTTGGTGAATGACCTGCACCAGTTGTCATTGTCGGACGCAGGCGCATTAAGCTACCGCTTCGCGCCCATGGACGTGGTAGCGCATTTACGCGCCATGCTAGCACAGCAGGCCATCACATTGACCCGGCACCATTTACAGCTAATGGATGAATTGCCGGCGACCTCCGTGGTCATTAATGGGGACGCGCAACGGCTGACGCAGCTTTGGACTAATCTGCTCTCCAATAGCGTGAAATACACCGCCGCCAATGCTGAACAGCCCGGACGCTTGCGCCTGCGCCTGACCGAAGAGCCCGATGCGATATTGCTCGAATGGAGCGACTCCTCTCCCGGCGTGCCAGCGGGTGAATTATCCAAAGTGTTCGACCGACTGTATCGCGTAGATGCTTCCCGCAACCGGGAGTCCGGCGGTTCAGGCTTGGGCTTGGCCATTGTGCAGAGTGTGGTGCAGGCGCATGGTGGCACGGTGGAAGCCAGGGCATCGGAATTGGGCGGCTTGAGCGTGTGTATTCGGCTACCACGCACAAGTGCTGGCGCCGTTTCGGTGCTGGATAAAGGAGCATAAATATGGCGCAGATACTGGTCGTAGAAGACGAGCCCAAGCTGGCGCAGGTGTTGAGTGACTATTTAGCGCGCGAAGGCTTTGACACTCACGTGTGCGGTGACGGAGCTGATGTCATGCCGTGGCTGGCCGGGAATTCTCCAGATCTGATCATCTTGGATCTGATGTTACCCAACGTAGATGGTTTAACGCTGTGTCGACAGATTCGCCAAAAGAACCAACAACCAAGCCAAACACCCATCATCATGACCACGGCACGGGTGGAAGAAATAGACCGCTTGCTGGGCTTGGAACTGGGAGCCGACGACTACGTGTGCAAGCCTTACAGCCCTCGAGAAGTTGTGGCACGCGTTAAAGCCGTGCTGCGCCGTATGGCGGTTCCCGATGAGCTGACTTCGATTAGCTTGGTGGTTGAACCGAATCATAATCTGTTGCGGGTAGGTGAGCGGAGCGTGGAGTTAACGGCTGTGGAAATGCGTTTACTGCAAGTGATGGTGGGTTCCCCCGGACGTATTTTCACCCGCGAGCAACTGATGGATCAGGCCTATCCCGACCGGCGCTTGGTCAATGACCGCACCATCGACAGCCACATTAAAAACCTGCGCCGGAAACTGAATGCGCTGCATGCTGAACATCAGTTTGTGCGCTCGGTGTATGGCGCTGGGTATAAATACGAGCCTATTTTGCCAATCATGTAACAGGTCACGTAAACCCTTTGTAATGCACACTGTCTCCATATTTTCTGCGCTTTTGGGGGAGATGATGACCACATCGCCAGAGAGAACCTTATAAGGGCATGAGCTCTGGCGGCACTTCATTCATTAGGAGCGTCATCATGAAAACTTCCAGTTATTCGAAAACTCTACTGGCTGCCACCCTTGGCTTGTTCATCGCCATTGGTTCAACGCAAGCCGTGGCTCATGAAGGCCAGCGCCAAGGCATGCGTGGTGCTATGTCGATGAACTACATTGCTGATCAGTTGGACATTACCGAAGAACAGCAAACGCAAGTTCATGAAATTATGCGCCGAGTCATGACTGAACAGCGTGATGCCATGCGTGCAGAGATGAAGGATACGCCACGCTCCGAGCGGTCGCGCCCGAGCGCAGAAGACATTGCGGAACGTCGCGCACAGATGAATACCTTGTTGTCTGATGAACTAGGTACTGTTCTTCGCCCAGAGCAAATCGACGGGCTGCTGACTTACATGAACGCGCACATGCCATCGCACGACGCACGCGGGCATATGCGTGGTGGACGTATGGGCGATGGTCACGGTCGCCCCGAAGGGGATATGTAACATCCGTTTTAGTACTTTAAGATTCATCCCTCTTGCCACCCCCTTGGGGTGGCCTTTTTTTTTTCGGGGATATCTGATTTCAGGTAACACCTAAAAACCTCAGAGGCGACAAGCTGGCTAGGCAAAAAAGGTCGAAAAGAGTCGAGTTTACTGCACGTAAACGAGCGATTTGAGAGCTTTTTTAACAACGCCAGATTGAGCAAAGGAGGTTTTTAATTATTGTAACGCAAGCGCAGCTCACCGCCTTGTCTGCTCCAATCCAACTGTTCCAGTGCACTCATACCCAACAAAATAGTCTCACCTTCCAGCCCCGGTGAAATATGAGCGCCCACGCGTTCAAGTTCAATATCCCCCAGTTGTAACGTCCGGATTTCGGTGGCGTAGGCCGTAGCGATACCATTCGCGGTCTGTACTTGAAACGCTTGTCCGCGTTGCAATTGAAGTCGTTCTGCGACTTGAGGCGGAATAGCCACCTGCGTAGCGCCAGTGTCGAGTAGGAACTCAACCCGTTCCCCGTTGATGCGTCCGGTTGCTACATAGTGCCCTTGCCGATTGGGTTGCAGAATAACCTCTACCGTAGGCCCTTGTTGAATTGAGCGCACTTGCGCATTGGGGTTCCAAAAACGTTCCAGCTGGTCTTGAAACAGCAGGGCCAGCAAACCGGCGATGGAAAGCCATGCGAGCAGTGTCATTAACAAGCCGAGGTTGGATACACCACGCATGCAGTTACGGTAGAGCTTCATGCGACTGCCTCCGGCGGGGGTACCGGCATTCCAGCATCACCTAAGATGGTCTTGTGATGTTTTGGCGAGCATCCAAAATGGTGGCGATAGGCGCGAGTCAGCGCTGTAGGCCCCGAGTAGCCCGCCTGGCGAGCGGCTTGAGCCACTGTGTTGCCCTGCACCAGGTGACGTTGGGCCGTGAGTAATTTCCAACGCGCTATATAACTGCCGGGTGGCTCACCTGTAATACGCCGAAAATGCTCTATGAAGGCAGAGCGAGACATGGCAGCGTGTTCGGCCAGTCGCTCTACAGTCCAACCTTGTTCCGGGTGATCGTGCAATGCCACCAGCGCTCGCGCGATCTGTGGATGAGCCAAACCGGCCAGCAGGCCAGCAGGCGCTTGTTGCTGTTCTAATACCGTGCGCAGTAACTGGATCAGTATGACCTCTGCCAGATGCTGTCGCATCATGCCGCCACCGCAACGCGAGCTCGCTAATTCGGCGGATAAAAGACTCACCAGCGCTGACAGCTCGGGATTTTCTGCCCACGACATAACTAGGTTGTCGTGCAGCGCATAGGCTAGAGGCGCATGACGCTGTCGGAAACTTATAGCCAGCATAGGTAGAGAGGGCTGGGCACGAAGGCGCCAACGCACCGATCTTGTTTCATGATCCAACACCAGAAAGCCTGCAGCGTTCGCAGGGTCCTCTGAAATGTATGGCAGTGATAAGCGTAAGAGCGTGGTCAGACGGTCCATAGACAGCCTCGATTTAAACAAATAGTTAGATAATAAGAACATAATAGATCAAAAAGTTCATTATAGTATTGAAATACGAGTGCTGAGCTATGCACTCACACTACTGATGCTGCATGAGGATTTACCGATGAGTTTAATTCCACGCCAACCCGTACCTAGGTTACAGGTTCCATTGATCGGTGGCGGGCAGTTTGATCTGTCGAACGAGCAGCCCGAGCACTTCACCCTGTTGGTTTTTTATCGTGGCCATCACTGTCCGATCTGCATGTCTTATCTGCGCTCATTGAAAGAAGTGCGCAGTGAATTTGAAGCGCGCGGAGTCTCCGTAGTGGCATTGAGCAGTGACAGTGCCGAACGGGCCCAGGCGACGCATGAAAAAATTAAGCTCGATGGCCTAAGGTTGGGCTACGGGTTAGCGCTAAGTCAGGCACAGGAGTGGGGTTTGTTTCTGTCGGCTGGAAAAGGCAAAACGTCCATTGGCATTGAAGAGCCTGCGCAGTTTTCCGAGCCTGCACTGTTCTTAGTGCGTCCCGACGGCACCCTGTACTTTAGTACAATACAGTCGATGCCCTTTGTCCGCCCTGATTTCGCTGCACTGCTGAAGACCATCGACTTTGTGGTCGAGAAAGACTACCCAGCGCGTGGCGAGCTTATTCTGTAAGCGGAGTCAGCTAGCCACCCTAAGCGCAGAGTTGTGTTACAGACACGCCTCGAACAAGGCGCGGGTATTTTCTCGCGTCATTTCTATCGGGTTGCCACCGCACGACGGATCTTCCAGTGCCATGTCGGTCAGCTCATCCAGACGGTCTGCCTCGACGCCCAGTTCAGACAAGGACTGAGGAATGCCAAACTCAGACCGAAATTCCAGAATTCTGGTTTTGAAGCCGTCGAAGCCACCCGCTATGCCCAGATAAGCGGCGGCTCGTTCAATTTTCTCCTCAATGGCGGACCGGTTGAAGTCCAGCACCATGGGCATCACGGTGGCGTTGGTAGTGCCATGGTGCGCGTTATACACGGCACCGACAGGATGGCTAAGGGCGTGCATGGCGCCCAGTCCTTTTTGAAAAGCCACCGCCCCCATGGCGGCGGCACTCATCATGTGGGCGCGGGCTTCGAGGTCATTCGGCGTATGGTAAGCGCGTTGCAGATTCTCAAAGACCAAGCGCATACCTTCAAGAGCGATGCCCTGACTCATCGGGTGGTAGTGCGGTGAGCAGTAGGCTTCGAGGCAATGGGCCAGTGCATCCATACCTGTACCCGCCGTGATGGCTGCGGGCATGCCGACGGTCAACTCCGGGTCGCAGAGGGTGATGGAAGGTAAGAGTTTCGGATGAAAGATGATTTTTTTGCGGTGCGTAACTGAATTGGTCAACACGCCCGCGCGGCCCACTTCCGAGCCGGTGCCCGCCGTGGTTGGCACCGCTACAATAGGCGCGATGGTCTTTGGATTGGCCCGCGTCCACCAGTCACCAACGTCTTCCAACTCCCAGATAGATACGGGCTGGTCGACCATCAATGCCACCAGTTTGCTTAAGTCCTGTGCCGAGCCACCACCAAAGGCGACCACGCCGTCGTGACCGCCGTCTCGGTATACTTTCAACCCAGCCTCAAGGTTCTGCTCCGTCGGATTGGGATCAACCTCGCCAAAAAGCGCGCGCCCTAAACCGGCTTTTTCCAAAACATCTAAGGCGGTTTGAGTAATCGGCAATTTGGCCAGCGCCTTGTCGGTCAGCAACAGCGGACGCGACATGCCGACAGCCTTGCAATGCTCAGCTAATTCCTGAATGCGGCCACAGCCGAATTTGATGTTGGTCGGGTACGACCAGTTGGTGTTCGGCACGCTCATTGGGTGGCCTCCTTCAGATGGTAGGATTTGGCTCGGGTCACGGCCATATAACCGAGCGACGACAATGCGGCGCCACGGCCAGTGTCTTTACAGCCCGTCCAGCATAAAGCCGGGTCGAGGTAGTCGCAGCGGTTCATAAACACCGTGCCGGTTTGCAATTGAGCGCCGATCTCTGCCGCTTTGTCTGAATCAGCGGTCCAGATGGACGCCGTCAAACCATAAGGGGAATCGTTCATTAACTCGATGGCTTCATCATCAGAGTGCACAGGCATGATGCCCACCACCGGGCCAAAACTTTCTTCACGCATGACCCTCATGGTGTGATTCACGTTCACTAGAATCTGAGGCGCAAGATAAGCCCCGCCATCGTCTGCAGGAAACAGTGCCGGATCAATCAGCGCCTTAGCACCGCTGCTGATCGCTTCAGCGACTTGCTCTCGGACGACCTTGGCGAAGCGCTGATTGGCCATAGGGCCCAGCGTGGTGGTGTCGTCGAAGGGGTTGCCCAGCTTCAGCTCCTTAGTCCATGCAACGGCTTTTTCAACGAAGGCATCGTACAAACTGGCGTGCACGTAGATGCGCTCGATCCCACAACAGCACTGGCCGGCATTGAACAACGCGCCATCCATTAATCCGGGCACCGCTGCTTCAATATCGGCATCGGCCCGAACATAGCCGGGGTCTTTGCCCCCCAATTCAAGGCCCGTCGCCGTGAAGGTGCCCGCCGCCGCCCGCTCAATGGCAGCGCCGCCGTTTACCGAGCCAGTGAAGTTCACAAAGCCAAAATGGCGCTCTTTGATCAAAGCCTCGGTCGTAGCATGGTCCAGAAAGACATTCTGAAAAACCGCTTCAGGCACACCGCCCGCATGAAAGGCTTCGGCCAAACGCTCACCCACCAACAACGTTTGGCTGGCGTGTTTGAGCAGCACGGCATTACCCGCAATCAACGACGGCACCAGTGTATTAATGGCCGTCATGAAGGGGTAATTCCACGGCGCGATGATAAACACCACCCCGACCGGCTCACGCGCAATACGTCGCTTGAACTGCGGGCTTTGTTCAACCACCGTCGGAGCCAGTGCTTCTTCGGCGATCTTCGCCATGTACTCGGCACGCTCAACGATACCCCCCATTTCACCGCCATAGCGCGTGGGACGGCCCATCTGCCAAGCCAGTTCTTCCACTAACGTGGGGTTCATAGCTTTCAGCTTTTCTACCCCAGCCAATACTTTTTTCACGCGCTCGGAAAGCGGCAAAGCGGCCCAATCTTTTTGTGCCGCTTTGGCATCCAGCGCCGCCTGATTGGCTGCGTCAAAACTCATGGCAGGTCGTTCGGCGTAGACGCTGCCATCAACTGGCGAGATGCATTGAATCATTTTACTCATTGAAATCTTTACCTCCATTGCAGGGCGTAAAGCAACACCCCAGCGTGTCATGATTTCTCGACACAACCCGCACAGGATACCGGGGTGGTCCCTTCAGGGTCGGCGTGAACCCGTCCATGGGGCCTGGTCTGCAGCATCCATGCTGCAGACCCCCCTGAAGTAACCACCCCGGTATCCCGCGCTCTCATTAATCGGTCACCATATGAAACCAGAAACTTGAATATTTACGCCCTCTCCAACCCACGGTGCAGTTCGAAATCGGTGACGATGCGATCAGCCTCGTCGATTTCCCAGCGCCCGGCTCGAACGTAGTGATCGATGACATCATCACCAAAAGCCGCTCTCATGGCCTCTGACGACTCCGTTAAATCGGCCGCCTCGCGCAGCGTTTTGGGGATTTCTCGAATGCCTTCACGTTGGTACATATCACCCGTCAGCTCGGGTTCGAGCTCCAGTTTGTTTTCAATGCCATTCAAACCGGCTGCCAGCAACGCCGCCATAGCGATATAAGGGTTCAGGTCAGCGCCGCCGATGCGGCATTCAATGCGCACAGCCTTGGTGCCTTCACCGCAAATTCGGTAGCCCGCCGTGCGGTTATCGCACGACCATACTGCCTTGGTCGGGGCAAACATACCGACGCAGAACCGCTTGTAGCTGTTCACGTAAGGTGCCAAGAACAGCGTGGTCTCACGAGCGTAAGCGAGTTGTCCGGCGAGGTAGTGTTTCATTAAATCCGACATGCCGCGGGCGTCTTTTTCATCACGAAACGCGGGCTTGCCATCTAACGTCCACAGCGACTGATGCACATGGGAGGAAGAGCCCCCTTTGGCGGTATTGTACTTGGCCATAAAGGTGACCGATTTGCCCATGGCGTGAGCGATCTCCTTGGTGGCGTTCTTCACAATGACGTGGTTGTCCGCCGTGCTCAGCGCATCCAGATATCGCACATTAATTTCCGCTTGACCAGCATCGGCCTCGCCCTTGGTGTTTTCCACCGGAATGCCGGCACCGTAGAGCCCGTTGCGCAGAGCGCGCATCAGGGGCTCTTCCTTCGTGGTCTGGAAGATGTGGTAATCTTCATTGTAGGCTGAAATCGGCGCTAAATTGCTGGTACCTTGGTCGCGAATGGCTTCGTAGCTGTTCTCGAACACATAGAATTCCAACTCCGTCGCCATCATCGGTTCAAAGCCCATGGCGCGGGCGCGGGCTACCTGCTTTTTCAAAATAGCACGCGGTGATTCGGGTACATCCTCGTGGCTGTCGTGATCCAGCAGGTCACACAACACCATGGCCGTACCTTCCAACCAGGGTATGCGCCGCATGGTATCGAGATCAGGCTTCATGATGTAGTCACCGTAGCCTTTCTCCCAGCTGGCGGTTTTGTAACCGGGCACGGTGAACATTTCCATATCGACCGTCAGCAGGTAATTACAACAATGCGTTTCGTGCCAGCCTTCACTTAGAAAGTGCGCCGCATGAAAGCGTTTGCCAACCAACCGCCCTTGCATGTCAACGGCAGCAACAATGACGGTATCAATTTCGCCTGTTTCGACGGCTTGTGACAAGGTTTCCAGGGTCAGGTTTCCAGGCATAATGCGTTCTCTAATGGTTCAATGACTCAATCACACAGCAGAGTCTGGTTTGTGTAAGAGGAAAGGGCTCGCGCTGGCTACCGAGGATGCCTTTGAGGGGGAGTCCGCAGCATGGAAGCTGCGGCCTAGGCTCCATGGACGGATTCACGCCGACCCCGAAGAGGTGTCCTCGGTAGCCAGCGCGAGCCTTTTCCTTTGGTACGTTACTCAGCATGTTGCTTTTGTAATTTAACTGTAGCGGTACGGACGGCCGGATCTGTCCATTGCTGCATTGTAGTCCTTGAAAATCTGCACCACTTTCGCGGCGGTATCCGATTCTTTAGCGATGTCATCCCAGAACACGCGAGCGGCACCTTCGACCTGCGCCCACTCGGCATCAGGAATGGACGTCAGTTGAAGTTTAGTACCCTCAGTGCGCAACCGCGCTTCACCTGCCCAGTACCAGTGCTGACGATAGTAGTGAGACTGCTCGAAACAGGCGGCCATCAGCGTTTGTAAGTGGGCGGGTATAGCATTCCAGCGGTCCATGTTGGCAAAGAAATGGCCAATCCACGCCCCGGAAATATTGTTGGTTAGAAAATGCGAACAAATGTCAGCCCAACCAACCTCGTAGGCCTCGGTGATACCACACCAGGCAACGCCGTCAATTTCTCGGGTTTGTAAGGCGATCTCTACATCTTCCCAAGGTACCGTCACCGGCACGACACCAAACTGATTTAAGAAGCGACCGGCAGTGGGGAAGGTAAATACCCGCTTACCGCGCAACTGCGCCAGACTGGTGATGGGTGAGGTGGTGATGAAGTGGCAAGGATCCCAAGCGCCAGCGGAGATATGCTTAACTCCGACTCTGGCGTACTGCTCGGCCCAAATTTCATTGAGGCCCCAATCGTTAAACAGCGCCGGTACGTCGAGTGAATAACGGCTGGCGAAGGGGAAATAACCGCCGAATACGGTCACGTCCGTAGGCGACATCATAGAGTCGTCGTCCGACTGCACCGCGTCAATAGTGCCACGTTGCATTGCTTGGAACAGTTCCGAAGTGGGAACCAACTGATCGGCGTAGTAAAGATCGATCTGCATTTGGTCGCCAGCGATGGCGTTGAACATATCAACGGCCGGCTTGACCACTTGCGCGCCGAGCGACGAGCCAGCGTAGGTTTGCAATCGCCAGCGTATGGTCGACGACGACTGAGCTAGCGTTTTGGTAGAGGTAGTCATAGCGGCTACGCCTGCCAGAGCACTGGCCGTCAAGAACTTGCGTCTTGATGTCATGGTATTTCCCTCTTTCTCGTTAAGATAGGAGCTGCACCATTGCAGCCCTAGTCAAGGGTTATAAATCTTCTCGGGTAGCCAGAGCGCGATTTGCGGAAATGCCATCACGATAGCGAGCCCGATGATCATTACACCCACAAAAGGGACGATGGAGCGGTAGATATCGCTCAACGTCACGTCATTCGGGGCCATGGCACGCATCAAAAACAGGTTGTAGCCAAATGGTGGTGTCATGTAGGCGATCTGACAGGTAATGGTGTACAAGACGCCGTACCAGATCAGGTCGAATTCGAGCATACGCACGATGGGCACATAGAGTGGGGCGACGATGACCAGCATGGCGGTATCGTCAAGAAAGGTGCCCATCAGGATAAAACTCAGTTGCATGAGAATGAGTATTTCCCAGCGTCCGAGGCCTAGGTTGTCCATAAACAAGCCGCGGACGAAATCCACCGCCCGCAGTCCGTCAAACACTGCACCAAAGGCGAGGGCGGCGAGAATGATCCACAGAAACATACAGCTGATTGCCAAGGTGTTGCGGGTGCAGGTCTCCAATGTTTTCCACGTCAGGCGTCCTTTGAAAAGGGCTGCGCCTGTAGCGGCGAGGGCACCGATCACCGAGCTCTCTACTAAACGGGTGTAGCCCGTAACGAAAGGCACCATCATCACCAGAAAAATACCCACGGGCATCAGCCCGGCCAACAGTAAGCGATACTTTTCTGCTTGGGTGATCTTCAGCCGCTCTTCGTCAGAGATCGGTGGACCCAGAGAGGGGTTGAATTTGCAACGTAGCCAGATGTAGGCAATGAACAGAGTGGCGAGTAAGAGCCCGGGCAACACGCCCGCCAACCAGAGTTGTCCGACGGGCTGGCGAGCGATCATGGCGTACAGCACCATGACCACGGAAGGAGGCACCAGTATGCCCAGACTGGCACCGGCCTGTATGACGCCGGTGACCATGCGTTTGTCGTAGGAACGGCGCAGCAGTTCGGGTAGGGCGATGGTGGCTCCGATGGCCATGCCCGCAACAGAAAGACCGTTCATGGCAGAGATCAGTACCATCAATAAAATGGTGCCTATGGCGAGTCCGCCCGGCACAGGCCCAAACCAGACGTGAAACATGCGGTAGAGGTCGTCTGCCAAGCGTGACTCGGACATCACGTAGCCCATGAAGATGAACATGGGTAAAGTCAGCAAGGGGTACCAGTTCATCAATTTGATGGTTTGCGCAAAGGCCAGGTCATAGCCACCGCGATCACCCCACAAAAACACTGCTGATACCACGGCCACAAAGCCGATGACCCCGAACATGCGTTGACCCGTCAACATCATGGCCAGCATGGAGCCAAACATCAAAGCGGCGATCATTTCATAAGACATCAGATATCCACCTTTCTCAGCTTGGCAATATCGCGGATAAAGAACGCGGTGCATTGCAGAATCATCAGGACAATGCCGATGCACATGACGATTTTGATTGGTGCCATATAAGGTCGCCACAAGCCGCGTCGACGTTCGCCGTACTCCAGGGCGTATTGGGTGCTCTCAATACCGCCCCAAAGAAGTACACCGAGATAGACCAACAGCATCAAAATGGTGACAGCGTCTACCGCGGCTTTGGTGCGATCGGACCAGCGACTGTAGAGCAAATCCATGCGCACAGCGGAGCCCAATTGCAGGGCATAGGCACCACCCAGCATGAAGTAGCCCACCAACAAAAACTGCGCCACTTCGTCCGTCCATATCTGCGGTTGCCATCCTGCTCGGGCAATAGCGCCCCAGAGCAGCACACCCATCAAGGCAAACAACGAAAACATGGCTAGCTGACCAACGCCGTAGTTCAGGCGCTCCACCCAACGAACATACAGAATCAGGAAGCGAGGCATGATGCGACCTCCGGGGATTGGAAAGCGGCCGTTAGAATCTCAGACAGTTGTTCGGTCAACTCTATCTCGGATCGTGGGTCAGCCAGTAGATCGTTACGAATCTCTAGCATCGCATGTGCCAAGTCGTAAGGCGTGGCGTGGAGTTTCAAAGTATGGGTAACGTGGTCTTTGGCTGAGTAAGGCTCATTCAGTCGAGTATCTAAACGGGCGCCTTCAGCGGCAGCAACGATGGCTTTAGCCAGGGTATCGTCGGCATCGTGAATCACTCCGAGCTCGACTTGGCGTGGCTGGCCGTGATAAACGGGGGTAAAGGAATGAATGGTTAACAGAAGAGGCCGTTTGCCTTGCGCCAGAATGCGTGTGATTTCTTCGCGCACACTGGCGTGGAAGGGTAAGTACAATGAATGAGTGCGCGCCAAACGCTGCTCTAAGTTGAGGGCGCGATTACCTGGAATGCTATAGGTTTCCGACTGCTCTGGCATAGCATCCGGCTGATCGGGCGAACGATTGAGGTCATAGATTAGCCGGGACAGCGGCGCATGAATCAATACAGTGCCAGAGGTTACGGGTGCCAGTTTGGCCGCAAGCTTTCTGGCGAGGCGAAGAGCGCCGAGATCCCAAGCAATGTGACTGGAGGTAGCTTCTTCATCCAGTCCGAGATCATTCCAAGGGGCAGAAAATTGATTGGAAGCATGCTCACAAATTAGAACCAGACCGCTGGAAGAGTGTTTGTCGAGTGCTTCTACCGGATGGCCGTATTGGTCCCAGTAACTGACAACGCCATGCCACTGCGCAGGCTGGTCGGAGCTGTTTATGGGTTCGTTATTATTTGCCGCTTGCATCGGGAAATCCTTATCAGCTCCATTCTTGGGCTGATCCTTTGAGTTCGCTTTGCTATTGCCAGAACGCATCCAACGTATTGGTCCCAGTGTTTTACAGGTCGGATTCAGTTTCTGACGCGTTTGTTAAAATGTCAATAAATATTCAAGGTAAATTTTTCTGTTACAAAATGAACAAAATGATTAAAATACGAACAGTTCTTAATGGCTGAGGATGCATGAACCAAAGACAGCAAACCATTGAAACCCAACTGCGCGAAGCGTTGCCAGAACTGACCAGAGCAGAGCGGCAGTTGTCCGCGCACATGCTCAGCAATTTTCCGGTCACTGCACTGGGCACGGTTGCGTCGGTCGCCCGAGCAGCCGGGGTGTCCAACCCAACAGTCGTCCGACTGGTGCAAAAGCTCGGGTACATGGGCTATCCGGATTTTCAGAGCAGCTTGCACGATGAACTGAGCGAGAAACTGGCCTCGCCGATCGCCAAGCACGATAAATGGGCAGGCTCCACTGCTACTGAACACATCCTGAACAGCTTTGCCGGCAAGCTGGTGGAGAACTTGAACGCCACGCTCGGCCAGATTGGTCAAGCGAGCTTCGATGAAATAACCCAGTTGCTGTCCGATTCAGAGCGGCGTATCTACACCCTCGGTGGGCGTTTGACGCATTCGGTGGCGGACTATTTTGCTACCGCGCTGAAAGTCATGCGTGGTGAAGTGGTGGTCTTGTCGTCCATGCCCAATACATGGCCTCCGGCTTTGTTGGATATGCGCAAAGGGGATGTGCTGTTGGCCTTCGATGTGCGGCGATACGAACCTTCGGTGGTTCAACTGGTGGAGCTGGCGAGTGAACAGGGTGTGGATATCGTCTTAATCACGGATCGTTGGGTGTCTCCAGCCGCCGCTCATGCCCGCTTTACCATGCCATGTCACATAGAAGCCCCATCCGCTTTGGATTCGCTCACTCCATTGTTGGCGCTGGTCGAGGCCTTGCTGGCCGGTGTGCAGGAGCGTCGTTGGGATGAAACCCTTGAGCGTCTGCGCCGCCTAGAAGCCCTTTACGAACGCACGCGACTGTTCAAACGCTCGCGGTTTTAAGCCGGAGTCGTTGGCAATCAGGAAACGCTTCTATTTAGGTTGAGTCGCTACCAGAACAACAAAGCGTTTGTCTTGGCTGATGGTGCTCACCTGTTTGAAATGGTTTTTGAGTAGCTGGTGGTAGCCTAAGTGACGATTTCCCACCACCACGAATTGGCCATCCTGTTTTATCGCAGAGCTGGCTTGAGCGAACAATTGGCGCGCTACGTCAGTAGTGACGGTATCAGCTTGATGAAAGGGCGGATTGCACAAAATTACGTCTGCACTGCGCATAGTGTGGTTTTTTAGCCCGTCGGCTAACGTAACGGCCCAGTGAGCAGCAGCGGGTAAGTTGGCTTTCAGGGTCAGCTCTGCGCTGGTCACAGCGGCCACCGAAGCATCTGTGGCGAGTAGATGATGGGTCGGGTGGTGCAACAGCCAAGCTAAGCCGAGTACCCCACTGCCGCAACAAAGGTCGACGATGTGCGCATCATCGGGCACTGCTGCTCGATCAAAGTCCGCCAAATGGCGCAACAAACACTCGGCACCAGGGTCTAAGCGTTTTGGTGAGAATACGCCTTGCCGGTTGTGCAATACGACGTTGGGTTGCAGCAGCGGGATCTGCTGAATGCCGGGCAGTTGACCACGAGAAGACGTGACGGCGTGCCAGACACGGGCTTTCTTAACAATACGCGAGGTGTTAATCCCGTCTAATCGAGCCTCCAATACCGCGATATCAGCAGGCGTCACATGTTTTAACATACCCCCCAGCAGAACTGGCGTTCCGGTAGGCAAGTATGTATTCAGCATGGCCAGTTGCCAGTCCAACAGGGCACTGCTGCGCAGCAGTTTCACTACTACCTGCCGTGCATCGGTAGGCGGCAGCGCCGACTGTGGACGTTGTTCTAACGAAGCGAGGTGATTGCGCGCCAAATTGAGTTCAAGCGCATCGGCCTCGACAACGTTGTCGTACCACAATGTTGGGTTATGCTCGTGAAGCGCGACGCCTAAGGCGCCGAAAGCATCATTGATCAACAGCAAGGGCGTTTGTGGCCGTTCTTCATTCAGGCGTTGCAATAGGTATTCATCTGCCGCATCCCATGCGCGTAGAGACGGATGGTGACGCTCTGGCAAACGGTGCAATCTGTAGGTGCCCTTGGTGCAGGTAAACTGTGTATCAAGGGTAGCGCTGTGGGTCATGGGATTGCCGTTCTGAATTCGATTGTTACAGTTTACGCTGTTTTGCAGGCCGGGTCGTGATGCTGCACGCACAGCACAAAAAAAGCGGCCGAAGCCGCTTTATCCATTAATCAGAAAATTCAGTTGCCTTTGCGGCTTGGCGTGCGGCTATTGTTTTCTTGGAACGGGCGGACTTCGCTGAATTGCAGCATAGCGTCCGGCTCGTCCATGCCGTATGTGCCTACCCAAACAGCGTAGGTACCATCAATGGCCCCATTGATGGAGAGGCCAGGATTGAGGCCCTCGAAGTCGTCATTACAATGCCAGATGTCGTCTGGGCCACGTACAACCAAGGTTAAATCAGCGTCAGCCCAGGCTGAAATATGCAGATCGCCACCACCGGAATAAGCCACTGTATAGTCTGGTGCCGCACCGTATACATACCCGTAGCAATCATATCCAAGTGACGATGGCACGGTATCACTACCACCCGCAATCATCTCGAATTCTATGGGGGCCGGGCCGAATCCTGCCGCCAAGGTCAGGTGTTCAAAGGTTGGCGCTTGGTCCCAGTCGAGACCAAACCGCACACCCGGTTTTGGGCCTAAAACCGGGCTGGTAAACGCCGCCCGCAGCATGGCTTCTGGAAAATCATCAGGGTAATAGATACCCACCCACACCTTATATTCGCCCGCCATAGGGGCTAAATCCAAACCGGCGTTCAAGCCGCGTCCGGTTGCATCATCGTTGCAATGTGTTTCGCCGGCAGGATCAACGACGATGAGCGTTGTATCGCTGGAAGCGTGGGTGCTGAGAAACAATGTACTGGCACTGACGTTGTTGGGTACTACGAAAACGGCGTCCGGTGCTTCAGAGATAAAGCCAGTGCAATACATGGTCGCACCACCGACGTTGCTGACATCGTAGTTGCCGCCTGCACGCACGTTGAGCGCGATGCTGGCTGCAGCGTCGTTGGGCAGTGCATGCTGCCCGTAATTAGGTTCGGCAGTGGGTTCGAACGCCAATGCTGCATTGGCGAGCAGGGTGACACTCAAGGGCGTTGCGATGTTGCGCAGAGCGGTAGTAAAACGCATAAGAAACTTCCTTATCATTATTGGTGTAGCTTGGCATTCTGCCTCAGCATTGTTCCCGGCACCATACACCGGTTCACAGTTTTAATAAATTTGTTGACGGTCTACAGCAGGGCGCGAACTTTGGTCAACAGTGTCGTGTAGGGCTCATCCTCACCCACCAGATCCACAATGACCCCTTGCGGGTCTATCACATACGTACGCGCCGTGTGTTGCACCATATACCCCATCGCCGAATCACTTTCTTCGAAGAAATAGCTCGCAGCGTATTGGCGTGTAACAGCATCAATCTGCTCTTTACTGCCGGTAATGCCCACGATGTTAGGATGAAAGAACTGAGTGTAGTCGTCGAGGCGCTCTAGATCGTCTCGGTCCGGGTCAACGCTGATGAAGATGCCTTGCACCCGGTTCTGCTGCTGCTCAGGTAAGGCCGCGAAGACTTGTCGCATGACGGCCATGGACGTTGGACACACATCAGGGCAGTTGGTGAAACCGAAGAAGAGCATTACGGCCTTGCCTTCGAAATCCGAGAGGCTGACGGGGCCTTGCAAACTGTTGAGTTCAAAGTCGCCACCTAAATGGCTATACGTTGGATTGCTCGCTGTTGGGGTCGGCGCCGAGGGTCGGAATTGTAATACAGTCAGAGTAACGACAAAGGCAATCAAGAGCAGTACAGCAGGAAGAATGAATATGGATTTTTTCATGGGTACGTCAGCGGCTCCGAGGTAAAAAGGTAACAGTAATAGGGGTAATTATGGCATAGCGGCTTTGTTGCAGACAGACTGCTTACGCTTTTATAGGCGTTCAGTTTTGTGCTTGAATGAGTGCTGATCAGTGTTCATTCCGGGTCAGCCTATACCAAAGGATAGGTTTTGTCGGTATTCTTAATAAAACGTTACATTAATCCTTCGTGCGGAGCGCCACTCTTTGCACGTCGCCCCGTCACTCATCAACAAAGGAGGAAAAGCTATGCCGAACGTCGCCGTTGTCGTGGATTCGGTATGTGCCTTACCACCCCAGTTCATGCGTGATTTTCACATCCACCATGTACCCATCACTATTGATATCAACGGCAGTCGATTTCCAGACCCCTGTGATGATCGCATCGCGCTGGAACATTTTGAGTCCGGCGTGTTGACGCGCAAGAATCAGGTGTCGACCGATGCGCCGAGTGTAGAGACGTTTCAGCGCTTGTTGTGGCAGTTGATTGACGAAGGTTATCAATACATTTGGATACAAACGGTTAATCGGATGCAAGGATTAACCTATGACCATGCTAACGAGGCGGCCGCGTCGGTTACCAGGCGCATGACCGGACAACGCAAAGCCGTGATTCGGGTGATGGACAGCCGGACGGTGTTCGCCGGGCAGGCCTTGTTGGCCGCTGAAACCGTGCGTCGTATGCAAACCAATGAAGATCCAGTTGCAATGCGCCGCGAGCTCGACAAGTTGTCGAACCATGTACACACCTATGTTGTGCCGCGCAGTCCGTTGATCGCGTTGGAACGTTCCAAAACACGCGGCGAGCGCGGCGTTAAGTGGAGCCAGGCACTGGTGGCTAACACACTGGGTATCCATCCTATTTTGTGTGTGGTGAACGACAGCTCGCATCAAGCGGACAAGATTCGCGGTTTTGAAAAAGCCGCACAGGCCGTATTTGCCCATGTTGCCACCTTGGTGGCTAAGGGACGGTTGCAGGCACCTATTGTAACTACAAACTATTCCGGGAAGCTGGAAGAGCTGCGTGCCTTGACGGGGTTCGAGGAGTTAAAAGCCGCCTGCGCGCGTGAAGGCGTGCAATTTATTAGTAATGTGGCGAGCCTGTCTGGCGGCATTTATGGCAGTGTAGGTTCTCTGATGGTTGGGGTGGCGACGGAAGCCAGTGAATGGCAACGGCCTTAACGCATCGGTGCGATATAAAAACAAAGACGCAAAAAATGGCAATGAATTAAGCATTTTTCACGGTTCAGACTAAAGTAAGAGAAGGGTGACTCTGTCTTGGCGTATCAGGGCGGGGTGGCGGTTCGCTAAGAACGTCGCCGATGGCCTGAATCCGGGAGAAGTTCACAATGGGTATGGCTGTGAGAGAAGATTCGGTAAAAGTGAAAAACAAGACATTGCTTATCGTTGATGGAGACGACGTCAGTCGGCGCCGTTTGGTCGAATATTTTTCGGCGCAAGGGTATCATGTTGATGAAGAGCGCGACGGCAAGGTGGCGTTGCGTCGTATTGCCGAGCAGCAGCCCGATGCGGTGATTGCCGAAGTGGACCTGCCCGGTGAAAACGGATTAACTCTGTGCAAACTGTCGCGGCAAAACTATCAGGGTGCCTTCATGCTGATGTCCGTGCGCGCTGACGAATTAGATCAAGTACTCGGTTTGGACATGGGGGCGGACGATTTTCTGGCCAAGCCTGTGTCCGCACGATTAATGGCAGCGCGCTTGGCTGCGGTGATGCGACGCCTAAACGGCGATACGAAACGGGCCGCTCATCAGCATGAGCGCCTTGATTTTGGCGACTTGGTGGTCGATAACACCATGCGGGAAGCCTGGCTCAACGGTGTCACCATTGAGCTGACCAGTGCAGAGTTCGACCTGCTCTGGCTGCTGTGTAGTCATGCGGGGACCATTTTAACCCGAGAGGAGATATTCACCCGCTTGCGGGGTATTGAATACGACGGACAGGATCGCTCGGTAGATGTTCGGGTATCTCGCATCCGGCCTAAGGTGGGTGACGACCCGGATCACCCTCGACGCATTAAAACAGTGCGTAGCAAGGGCTATCTATTTGTCGAAGACGCTTTTAACTCCGACTACTAGAGCAACTTCAGAGCGTTCCTCATCAATCAGTGCGGCGTGTTCGCTTCCCAGACAACAAAGCCGTTTTGCTGAATCAGCTTGCTCGGTGCCGCCAAATGCTCTGTTATCCAAGGCTCATAGGGCAGGTGCACGTTCACTACGGCTAACCAACGACTGCGCGGCTTCAATACAGCACGCGAGCCGGTGATCAATCGACTGGCAATGTCGTAGTCGGTTTCAATACCCGTGTGAAAAGGCGGGTTGGTGATCAGTGCGCCGTAGCGCCCCGTTACTTCATTGAAACCATGGCTCCACAGCGTATCAATGACGACACCATTTTCGGTAGCGGTCTTTTGCGTGCTCAGTATGGCCAACCAGTGATGGTCGAGCGCCGTTACGGCCAACTCGGGCGCATTCAACTTACTCACCAGCGATAACAGTCCGCCGCCACAACCGAAATCCAATACAGGGCTGCGCAAATCCTTCAGAAAAGGCAGTAACACTTGGCTGCCGCGGTCAATGCGCCCGTGACTGAACACGCCGGGCAGCGTCCACAGGGTGCCATTGCCCTCGGGCAATGCAGCCGCTGTCCAGTAACGCTCGAGCACAAAGTCTTGTGCGGGTAAGGCGCGAGTGGCGCGCAACAGCGCACAATGGCGGGCACTGCCTTTCTTCTGTACGTGCCAGCCGCGCGCTTCCAACAACTTGGCGGCAGACTTGATGCCACCTTTGTTGTGTCCGACGATCCAGACACTGCCGTTATCCGCCAACTGCGGGGCGAGCCAGTCCAGCAACATGGTCGCTTCTTCTTTGGCCTTCGGCCACTGCCAACAAACGTCGGTCAGCTCGGTCGATTGTTCAGGGAACGCCAGCGTTGGCACTTTGAGTTCGGCGTGTGCTACGTGTTGTTCGCGCGCGAAGTGTGTGTGTTGCACGGCCATGCCTTGGGCAAGACAATGTGCTGCCAGTTCCGTGTCGGCCATGTTCAACAGCAGGCAACGCGGTGCTGCCTGAGGATTGAACCAACGTAACAGAACTTCACTGAATGGCGACATACACTCTCTCGGGGCTTTAGAAAATAAGGAGCGCATTGTAAACGGCAGTGCCGTTTGATGCCACGCCTCAAACACCTGTTTCATTGATGAAAGATTGCTTACTGGTGCATTTGGCACAAAGATCGTTACACTGACGATAAGCCGCACGGCGCGACTATGAGTACCAGTGCGCGTGGCCGAAGATACTGTCAGGAGAGGGTGGCGTACCGCATGATCAAACGACCTTCAGTCATTTGCTTGATAGGCAGTCTGATGCTGGCAAGCTATGCGCTGGCGCAGGAACTGTCGACGCCACAGCGCCAGGCGCTGTGGTTGCTGGGGCAGCAGGAATTGCGGGGGCATTTTGCACAGCCGGTTACAGTTGCGCTGCCGAGACTGCCGCAAATAGCGGGGGAAACGGATGAGCCGGTGGTGTCTCAACTACTGCGACTAGAAACCCACGGTTGGGTGCGCACGGAGCCCACTACGATTACACGAAATGAGCTTATCAAAGGCGCACTGGTGCAGCGGCAAGAGCGCGCGTGGGCGTTCTACCTGTCACAGCAAGGATTGGATGACATGGTAGATGACGGCTGGCCGGTCGCACAGGTGCGATTGGAAAACCTGCAGGGTGTGTTCTGTGCCAGTACGGACTGTAATACGCTTGAATTGCGTTTTCAGTGGCGGGCGGAGCACGTATGGGATTGGGTGCTAGCGCCCGAGTTCATCAGTTTACCCGGATTGGATGTGGCTGCGGCAGGATTAGACAGTACTCTGGCGGGGCATGCCCGCCTGTCACAACGCACCACGCCTGACGGCGAGCGCTGGGTGTTGCATGACGTCCGTCTGACGCCGCCGTGACGTCAGACGAAGGCCGGTGTTTAGCGGTTGGTCGACTCGAAAATCCGGTCAGCACTGGCCGCCACAAAACCCTTGTACAGCCCCCCCTCTGGGGTCTCGAAGCGCTCTGCGAACTCATAAAAGCACGTCGGTACACTTAAGGTAACGCTATCGCTGAAGGTTATGTCGGTTCGGTCAGCCATGGTGCTGGATTGCGCTAGATACACCTGCGGACCACCTTTAATTTCACCGCCGGATTGATTCAGCGGCAGTTGCAAGTCGTCTTTCACAAAGGCGTTGACGGCTTCCAAATGAGCGAAGCTTTTCAGCTTGTGCACGGCGATAGTGAAGTGGTTAGCGCGCATACCCATCACCGACGTCCAAGCTGCGTATTCACTCACTTCGGCCAGACGCTGATATTCAGCGCTGGTGGGCAGTTCCCACAGTACGCCATGGAAGAAAACGTCGGCACTTTGGTTGGCATCTACGGGCACTTGGCTGACCAAACGGCGAATGATGGCTTGGCAATCTTCCGGCAAGGCTTCAACGCGCAATTCACTGAGGAACACTTTTGGCAGACTGTCGTCTGCATGGACATAACCAAAGGCGTCCAGGTGTTTATTCGGGAACTCGTAGGGTTCCAGCGGCGTGTAGCCCATGGCCAGCAACTGCGGCTCAAGATCGCTGAGACGCACAGGGGCAATGTTGAATGTGCGGAAGGCCACATGGTCGTTCAGCACAGTTTCGCCGCGCGCCGTCAAGGCTGCTTGGATGGTAGCGGCTTGTGGGGTTAAATCGGTATATTGATGCCATAAAGCATCGAAGAACGCGTGCGCCTGCATGAGTCTTTCCTTTTAATTGTAGTGAATGAAAGAAACTATTTGGCACAGTGTAAGCGTTTAAAATTCACGTGCTACACTGAGTCGCAAAATAAGAAAGCCTGTCGCAAACGGGAAATTCGGGGTGTCAGGAAAAATGAACAAGCCACTGAGTCATGCGAATTCTTCGAATCATATTGTCGACTTTTTGGTGCTTGGCGGCGGCTCCGCTGGTTGCAGTCTGGTCGCGCGTTTAGCGGCCGATACTGCTTGGCACATTGGCCTTGTTGAAGCAGGCGGCAAGGACAAAAGCCCTGCGATGAAGGTGCCTTTCGGCGGGCTTTTTACTGTGCCTACGCCTCATTTGAACTGGCGCTACGAAACGGTGCCGCAGACAGAGTTACGCGGGCGTCGTGGTTATCAACCGCGCGGTAAGGTGTTGGGTGGCAGCAGTGCCATCAACGCCATGATTTATAGTCGCGGCCAGATCGACGATTACGCTGATTGGGCCACTCTGGCTGGTAGCGACTGGGCGTGGGATGCCGTATTGCCCGTGTATAAACGACTGGAAGACAACAGCCGCGGTGCCAGTGAGTGGCATGGCAGTGGTGGTTTATTGGGCGTCAGTGACCTGCGTGACCCGCATGAAGTCAGTCGGCACTTTGTGCGCCAAGCCATCGCGGCGGGGTACCCCGCAAACAACGATTTCAATGGCCCAACACAGGCTGGCGTCGGTTTGTATCAAGTCACGCAGCGTCATGGTGAGCGCTGTCATGCGGCGACGTTTTTGCACAAGATTCCCGAGTCGCGTCTCAATCTGTTCACGCGTACCTATGTTGACCGGTTGTTGTGGGACGGTCAGCGCGTAGTGGGTGCACGGCTGATACGTGGTGGCAAAACATTCGAGGTGATGGCGCGGCACGGTGTTGCGGTCTGTCTCGGTGCGTTGGCGACGCCGGCTTTGTTGCAACGTTCCGGCTTTGGCCCTGGCGAATGGCTCAAGGGCGCTGGTGTAGCTGTTGAACGTGATTTGCCACAAGTAGGGCGTGGCCTGCGTGATCATCTGGACGCATCCTTGGTGTGGAAAGTGAAACGTGGCGAGACCTTGGGTGTCTCACCCTCCGTAGCGACCCGTGTTACGGCAGGCATACTGCCGTATTTGCGCCGTCGTCGTGGCGTACTGAGCACCAACTTTGCTGAAGCAGGTGGGTTCTTCAGTATCAATGGTGAAGAGCGGCCGGATGCCCAATGGCATCTGGTGGCTGGGCCTCTGTTGAATCACGCGCGCCGTTGGCGTTGGGGTAAGGGTATTAGTTGCCACGTCTGTTTGCTGCGGCCAGAGAGCCGTGGTGAAGTGCGTTTGGCCTCGAGCGACCCCAAGGCCATGCCGCTCATTGATCCCGGCTTTCTGACCGCACCGAATGATCTGACCGGTATGATTAAAGCGGTGCAGCAGACGTTGCCCTTGTTCAGTCCCGAGCACTGGCCAGATTACGGCATATCACCCATGAACTTGCCACGCTCTGAACGTGCTGAAGACATTGAAGACTGGCTGCGCGACAACGCGGATACCATTTACCACCCGGTCAGCACTTGTGCCATGGGTGTGTCTGTAACTAGCCCGGTTGATCCGCAATTGCGGTTGCGCGATGTGCCGGGTGTGTGGGTAGCAGACGCATCAGTGTTTCCAACCATTCCTTCTGGCAACACCAACGCCATTGCAATGATGGTCGGTTGGCGTGCTGGTGGTTGGATCGCTCAGAGCCGCTAACCGGGCGTTAGCGCCGTGCGGTTCACTTTGCTGTGCGGTAATTTTAGCGCGTTAATGCGTCGTTCCAAGGTGTCGAGCAATGTGGCCGGTGCATGCAGTTCCAAGCGCAGGGTGCGGTTAGGGTGGGCATCGGGTAGGCGACCCAGTGCGGGCAGCAGCAACTCGAAGGCACTGGTTGACCACGCTTGAATGTGTACGGCGACTTCATCTTCTGTCGGCTGGATGTCCAATTGCGGGCCTTTTGTGCTGCCCATTAATACACTGTTGACCAGAAACCAGCGAACATAAACGTACAGGCCGATGCCCATCAAGCAGTGCGCTACACAAACGCCAATGAAAATGCCCTTGGCACCGAACAGCCAACTCCCCAACAACACCAGTGGCAGATTTACCAAAAACAAGCGGCCGAGGTTAATCCCCATGCTGGCCAGAGGTAGGTGCAGGGCATTCAACGTCTGCGTGAACATAAAGGTCACACCCAACAAGCCATAACACAGCGGCATCACGCGCAGATAAAAAGTGGCCAGCTCAATAACGGCGGGATCGCGCGAGAAGAAACCGGCTACCCAAGGCGCCAGCAGAAAAATAACGCCATACAACAGCGCCTGTACCCTGAGAGCGTAGTGCGTCGAGTAAAGTAAGGCGGTACGAGCTCGTTCAAACTGCCCGGCACCTAAATTTTGCCCCACGACGATAGGCACTACCGAACTGACGGCCATCATCAACACGATGAAGAGGGCTTCCAGCCGCGTACCGACACCGTAAGCTGCCACTGCAGTGGTGCCGTAAACCGCTAACAGGCTGACGATGAACCCGTTGATGATAGGGATCATCATTTGCGACAGCGCCGCAGGTACGCCGATGCGCAGCAAGGCGCGCCAATTACTCCAAAGTGTGGCCCAGCCGGGTAACGTGAATATCAGTAACTTCTCGCGGTAGCGCAATACATAATAAGCGGCCAGTAGCGTCACTGACCAACTGATGGCGGTTGCCAATGCCGCGCCTTGCACGCCTAAGGCGGGGAATGGCCCTGGCCCAAATATCAACAGCGGATCCAGTACACCATTCAAAACGCCGGATAACAGCATGACCACACTGGGTGTTTTGGTGTCGCCTGTGGCGCGAATCGCCGAGTTGCCAACCATAGGGATTACCAGCAAGGGTACCGCGAGGTACCAGACACTCATGTAGGCTTCAATGTGCACCAGTGTCTCAGCATCTGCGCCCATGTGGGTAAACAGGGGTTGAATGGTAAATAACCCGAGCAAGGCCAACAAACTGATCAGCAGGGTAGAGAGCAAGAGGCCGTCAGTGGTGACTCGTGCTGCGCGGCGTTGCTGGCCAGCGCCCAGAATACGCCCTAATACTGCCGCCATGCCGACCGAAAAGCCCATGGCGAGGCTCATCACTGCGAAGGTAACAGGAAAGGTAAAACTGACCGCCGCCAACTCGGTGGTGCCCAGCAGCGCAATAAACCACGTATCCACCAAGGTAAACAGCATGATGCCCATAATGCCCAGTGCCATGGGCGCTGATAAACGCCGAATTAAGGTACCGATATCATCCTGAAGAACTTGTTGTTGGCGTGTCATTAAGAGCGTCCATTGGAGTCGTATAGTTGTCCGAGTGGCGATTATAGTCGATGTCTTTGCTTCATCGGGACTGCAACATAAGGAAACATCCAGATGGCGTGTAAACTTGTATAATGTGCTGACATATTTTGGAGTAAATACCATGCCTGCTACATTGAATATTAAGATTGCATCTGACGTTGTTTGCCCGTGGTGCGCGATTGGATACGCTCACCTGAAGCAGGCCATGCAGGAGCTGGACGGAGAAGTACAGGCCGATATCTCTTGGCTGCCGTTCGAGCTGAACCCGGATATCGTACCTGAGGGAGAACACCTCAGCGAGCATTTAGCGAAGAAATACGGCAGTACCGAAGCCGATAGCGCGGCGAACCGTCAACGCATTACAGAGATCGGTGATCAGGCAGGATTTGCCTTCAAGTTTTCACCGGATATGCGCATCTTTGGCACGTTCGACGCGCATCGACTCTTACGTTGGGCTCTGGATACCTCTGGGACGGAAAAACAGACGGCGCTCAAACAGGCTTTGTTCGCCGCCTATTTCCAACGCAATGAAAACCCCGGTGATGTTTCAGTATTGCGTCAGGCCGTTGAGGCCGTTGGGTTGAATGGTGATGAAGCGGTAGCGGTACTGAGCTCGGATCGCTATGTACAGGACGTGCGCGAAGAAGAGGAACAATTGCGTCGTATGGGCGTGAGCTCCGTTCCGACTTTCATCATCAATGACCAATACGCCATCACCGGTGGGCAACCCGCGTCGGTGTTTGTGAATGCGCTGCGGGAAATCGCTCAGCAAAAGGCCTAATGTGCTACTCATTTTCTTCGGCAGTGCCTAACCAACGATAGAGCGTGCGCCGACCAATGCCCAGAAGGGCTGCGGCGCGACGCTTATTGCCCTGAACTTCCTGCAGAACCATGTGTACATAGCGCTGTTGCAGTTCATCCAGCGTGGGCAAAACAGCGCCGTGCAGTAAGCCAGAGGCATCGCGTTCCGATTTGCTTGATGTCTGCATGGCTACACTGTCCCGAGGCGTCTGCAGCATTCGGCTGGGCAAGTGCTCAGGGCTGATCTCCTGATCACGACAGAACGCCAGCGCGCGCTCTACGGCGTTCTGCAGCTCTCGTACATTACCGGGGAACGGGTATTCATTGATAAGTTGGCGTGCAGCAAGAGAAAATCCATGTTGCGGTTTATTCTGCGCCACGGTCAGTTGGTTCAGAAAGCGCTGGGCCAGCAGCTCACGGTCATCGCCACGGTCACGCAGTGGCGGAACGGTTAAGGCAAAGGTTTCAAGCCGATAATAAAGGTCTTCGCGGAATTCCCCTGACGCTGCTTGCTCTGCGAGGTTGCGGTGGGTTGCGGCAATGATACGCACATCGACGTGCTCTTCGGTATCTTGCCCGACCGGGCGTATGGAGCCGTCCTGCAGGGCGCGCAGCAATTTGGCTTGCAACGACAGGGGCATCTCACCAATTTCATCCAATAAGAGTGTGCCGCCATTAGCTTCTTGCAATAGGCCCTTGCGTGCTTTGCGCGCCCCGGTGAAAGCGCCTGCTGCATGACCGAAAAATTCGCTTTCCAGCAGCTCTTGGGGAATGCCGGCGCAGTTTACGGCCAAGAAGGGCTTATTGGCTCGATCACTTTCAGCCACCAGTGCGCGAGCCACTAGCTCTTTGCCCGTTCCACTTTCGCCGTTGATCAGTACGGGCCCATGGGCCCGCCCAACAACGCGAATTTGTTCATACAACTGTCGCATCGCCGGGCTCTCACCATACAAACCGTGGAAACCCTTGTCTTGAGAGAGCGCCCGATAACGGTTCAGCTCATCATGCAGGCTTCGATTCTGTAGTACCCGTTGAACACACAGCATGAAGTGGTCGAGGTCTAATGGTTTGGTCAAGAAATCATCTGCACCGGCCTGCAGCGCTGATACCGCTTGGCGCACGCTGCCAAAGGCCGTTATAACGATGATGTTGGGACGATCTGCACGGTCGTCCGCCGTGAGTTGCTGCACCAGTTCCATGCCATTGCCATCGGGTAAGCGCAAGTCAGTAATGACTAAGCTAGGCCGATTGTTCTTTAGCCAATCTCTGGCCTCTTGCAATGTGTGGCGGATGGTTAGATCCCAGCCTTCGGTATCCAGCTCATCGCTGATCAGGCGAGCCAAAGCTTCATCGTCTTCTACCAACAGCAACGGGAGAATGTGTTCAGTCATGGCGGATACTCTCTTTGATGTCTGAGTCAGCGTCTTCCGTTGTTGGGTGGATAGGCATTGTTAGGGTAAAGCAGGCGCCACCCAGTTCTGATTGGGTAACAGTCAGGCTACCGTTGTGCTCGCGCATAACCCGTTGGGCGATGGCCAAGCCCAGGCCGGTGCCTTCGCCGGGCTGTTTGGTAGTAAAAAATGGCTCAAAGATACGTTCACGGTGATCGACTCTGATGCCATGTCCGTTGTCTTCGACAGACAACGACAGTGTCGTATCGTTAATAGCCCAGCGAATTGCGACCTGAGACACTTCGTGTGCCTGCCAGGCATTACGCAGCAAATTGCTGAGCACTTGCTCAAGGCTCAACGGGTCGCCAAAAACAGATACATTAGGGCCAGGATAAATCTGCGTCGCATGAAACGTCTCTCGATCGTGTTGTAGGGTTCGCGCTAGCCAGTCGGTCAGTGTGATGGGGTGGTGTTGATGGCGGGAGCTACGCCCATAACTGAGCAACTGTTCCACGATGGCCGTCATACGACGAGTCTGCTCTCTGATGTCCTCCAGCTCAGCTACATCTTGATGGTCAGTGATATGGCGCAGCAATCGGCGCGCACGACCATCGACGACCGTCAGTGGTGCGCCCAGCTCATGCGCGACGCCACCAGAGAGTTGCCCTAGTGCCGCTAAGGTTTCGGTTTGGCGGAGTTTTTCTGTCAGTAATTCACCGGCTTGTCGTTGCACGGCAGCTTGTTGTTCGGCCTTGGCGATGGCGTCCAGCATGCTATTCAATGTGGAGGCCAGTTCCTGTATTTCATGTGGGTCAATAGGTTGGGCACGGTGCGCCAGTTGCCCAGCGCTGACCTGGCGCATGCTGGTGAGCAAGGCATTCAGTGGACGACCTACGCTGCGTTGGTGGGTAAGCGCCAAAGTACCCAAAATCATTAGCGCAACGACTAGAAAGCCAAGCCAAGACCACACTTTGAGTTGCGTCAATTCTCGCTCGATGTCAGCACGTAAACGAGTGACTTGCAGCAAGCCACTGGGTTGCCCTGAGGTGTCAAACAGCGGCAGGAAGAACGAGTATACGTTGCGACCACGTATGCGCTCGTATTGGGCGAATTCGCCCCGTTCTGTCAGTTGTAATGCTTCGTCTGCTTGTTCTTGCGTCGGGTTGACGGCGCCAAAACTGACCAACCGACGACCGCTTTCGTCGAAAAGATACGCTCCGTACACTTCGCTGATGTCAAACACCGACTCTAAACTGGTTTGCAACTGCGCAAAATCACTGCGCTCCAATGCTTGAGAAACAGGAAGGTGTATGGCGCGCGCGACCTGCCTTAAGTCGCGCTGCAGTCTTTGTTCGCTCAGTTCGCTGATGACGGTTAACGCGCCCACCAGAATCAACGCCAGTAGGGCCAGCATGGGTAGCGCTACTTGCCACAGCAATACAGCACGTAAACTCCGCCAAGCAGATGGTGTATGCATGGTGCTCCTATGTTAAGTGCTAAGTTAAGTGTTTGAGTGTCAATTATGGCTCATGTGTCAAAGTGACACACTGCAACGGTTTTTGTCAAACCGATGGGATACTCGCAATGCTATAGGGAAATTAGCATAAATCCTTTAAAATCAATGATTTGAAACTAATTCGTGGGGAATGGCATAGCCCGTGCAAAGAGTAAAGGGAATCCAAAGTGAAGTAACAAGAGAGGAAAGACTTATGCAAAAACTAATCGCCCTAATGTTTGCCTTGCTGATTGGTATGGGTGGCGCAGCGGCCGTTTCGGCGCAGGAAATGGATGCTGAGTTCAATGACCAGCAGTTGGAGCTTTTTGTTGATGTGCAGTCGGATATTGAAGAAATCCGTACCGAATATTCAGCTCGGCTGGCTACTGTGGAAGATCCGGAAGACGCTGCAGCATTGCAAGAAGAAGCAGGTCAACTGATGGTTGAAGCGGTTGAAGATATTGGTCTTGAGGTCGCTACCTACAACAACATTGCGTTTGCCATTCAGAACGATCCTGAATTGTTGGAACGTGTACAGAGCATGTTGAACTGAAACTAGTAAAGTACGACGTTTTCGGGGCGGCCTGTTTCTAGGCAGCCATGACAAACGGACGCAGCCAGCGCCACTTAAAGGTGGGCTGGCTGTTTGTATTTGGCGCTAGTTAAAAAGGACTATTTGATGAAATGGGCCTTGCCATCGTCACCTTTAAACGGATTGTCCCATGTGCTTTCGGCACCTTGCCATTTTGCTTCGGGATGAAATTCGGCCATCAGACTGCGCACTTCCGGCTCTTGGCTACGAGGCACATCAATCATGATGAGGTGCATGCCTGCTTCAATCTGATCATGAAACCGACGAATCTTGTAATTCTCGAAGTGAACGCCTGAAAGGCCGCCCACCCAAGTGCCAAACATCGCGAAAAATGCCGTCATAGCCATCCAAAACAGAGGGTGCACTTCTTGGCGGAGATCGCTAAAAATCAAAACCACGGCAAGCACGATGATCAAGCCAGCGGATAATCCCCAAACCATGCCACGCTGCATGCTGTGAACAATGTCTAACCGCTGAAAAATATTGGCCGTATGTAATCGCCGACGTATCACGCCGTCTTCGTCTTTACTGAGCACATGAAAATGCCAGTAATCGACACCGTTGTTTTCCATGGTATGAGATATTGTTTCGACATTGTCTAAAGACTTGGTTAGGTAAAAAAAACGTTTCATTGGCGAGCTCCGCTGTTTGTGCGTCTGCCTAAAGTTTATACAACGACGCTCAAGCTATAAGACTATCTGGGCGTATAGAAGCCGTCTGAAAGTCGAAAATGCTATAAAGGCACAGAGTCTTTCGGTAGATTTTGATGCATTAGCGGTCTCTAGAAAGAATTTCTATCTAAACGGTAACTTGAGTACATGATCTGCGCCCCGGAGACTGGTGTATCCCTATTCAGGTATAAGCGTCGTTCAAGGCGTATCTTATGTAGCAGCAAATTGAGGCAGTGTATGAAACGAATGGCGATGTGCTTAGGGTTAGTGGTGGGGGCTGTGGCCCAAAATACCGGAGCCGAAGGGCTGCATCCCGAGCTCAAGGCACGCGCTGTGGAGCAGGCTGGACAGTTTTCTCGTCTTCATTCTCTAGTGGTCGCTTATCAGGGTCGGGTTGAGATCGCAGAAGTCTTTGGTGGGCCCGGGCTGGACCGACCTGCAAACATAAAGTCGTTGTCCAAAACCATCTTGTCCGGAATAGTAGGGGCTGCGGTCGATCGAGACATCGTGCAGATGGATCAAACGGTGACTGAGTTGATGCCGCGTCGGGTGCCGTCTAACGCCAGTGCTGGTGTCGATCGGATTACGTTAGGGCATTTGGTGTCGATGCGTGCAGGCCTGGAGCGTACTTCTGGCGGTAACTATGGTCGCTGGGTGGTCAGTAGCGATTGGGTGGCTTTTGCGCTCAGTCGACCGTTCGTGGATGAGCCTGGTGGCCGGATGCTGTATTCCACTGGCAGTACCCATTTAGCATCTGTCGCGTTAACGGAAACCACAGGGCGCAGCACTCTGGCATTGGCTAGAGATTGGTTGGGCGGTCCTTTAGGTATTGAATTCAACCCGTGGCTACGCGATCCGCAAGGTGTCTACTTTGGTGGCAACGATATGGTGATGTCACCGAATGATCTGTTGCGGTTCGGTGAGATGTACCGACAAGGCGGCATGTACAACGGTCAACGGGTCTTATCAGAAGAATGGATTTCCGATTCTTGGTTAGGGCGCGGTACATCGCCGTGGAGCAACGACGATTACGGCTACGGCTGGTTTATCACTGAATTGGCCGGAGAACGAGCTTACTATGGACGAGGCTACGGCGGGCAATTGCTGTATGTGATTCCCGAGTTGGAAATGACGGTGGTGATTACCTCTGATCCGAATCCACCGTCGCCCGGTGGGCGCTACGTGCGCGACCTGCACCGATTCGTGGCGCAATCGCTCGTTGCCGCAGCCCACCTCGCCGCCGCTTCTTAGTCTTGCGACGGCGTCAAACGCAGTAAGCGACCCACCGCATTGTCGGTAAGGATGTAAATCGCACCATCGGGACCGGTGCGCACATCGCGCAGACGCTCATCCAATTCTGTTAACAGCTTCTCTTCGGTGCGTACTTGGTCATTCACTAAGCGCACCCGGTGCAGGGCTTTGCCAGCCAAGGCAGTGATGAACAAATCGCCACGCCATTGTGGAAATAAATCACCGTCGTACAACGTCATGCCAGATGGCGCAATAGACGGTGTCCACGTCATGATTGGCATGGTCATTCCGGGCCGCGAACGAAACGGGGTTATTTGTGCGCCGGTGTAATCTATGCCGTGTGACGTGATCGGCCAGCCATAGTTATTGCCAGCGGTAATCAGGTTCAATTCGTCGCCGCCGCGTGGGCCGTGCTCGTGGCTTATCAAGCGCTGGCGCACGCTGTCATAGACTATCCCTTGCGGGTTGCGATGCCCCATTGAATACACTTCCGGTGCGGTATCCACGTCGTTCAAAAACGGGTTGTCGTCGGGCACCGAACCATCTTGGTTTAGGCGTACCAACTTGCCGAGGTGGCTGGCGGGGTTTTGCGCCTGTTCCCGGTAATCAAAGCCGTCTCCCGTGGTCAGCACCAGCGTCTCATCCGGTAAGAAAGCAATACGACCGCCGTAGTGCGCGGCACCGGTTTTTGCTGGATTTGTACGGAATATTTCGGTGACGTCCGATAGAACGTTCTGACTGAACGTGGCTGAGCTTAGACACAAGCTGTTGGCTTCTACCGTACCGCAAGCGTAGCTGAGAAACAGCCGGTGACTGCTTTCGAAGTCGGGGGACAGCGCCACGTCCTTTAAGCCCGCCTGACCGCTCACGAAAATATCGTTGGGTAGCCCCGTCACCGTTTGGTCGACCAAAATTCCATCGGCGTTCACGATACGCAGTTGTCCAATGCGTTCGGTGACCAGCATGCGGCCATCGGGTAAGAATGCCATGGACCAAGGAAATTGAAATCCTGACGTCAGTGTCTCCGTGCGAAAATCACCTTCGCCCGACAGAATTTGTGCGTTGACTGCCGTCGCGACGCAGAAGGCTCCCGCCATGAAACCATAACGCAATGCGCGCTGAAACGGCCGTTGTATAGACATCCGCATTATCGAAACCTCATTCCTATGTCACTGTCCCAACCACGGCGCCTACGCCGCGTTAACCGAGCGTGCAGATAACCGCCTAAAGCACCGGGGAGGCTCATTGCCACTGCTCCTTCCAGGGTCCTTGTGGCGGCGATCAATGTCGGCATAGGTAACAGTGTGTTGATGATCAAAAAAGCACTATAGAGCGCCGCAACGCCAGCCAATGAGTATGTAAACGCACGTATTGGGGTCAAGATAGTAGACAGTAAAGCGGCAACCGGGAAGGCGCAGAGAAAACCAGCAAACACTAAAATAGCAAACACCGGGGTAAAGTTAACGAGGTCGTGCACGGTTGCCTCGAGCCGGAGTGACCAAGGAATCTCTACATCTAAGCCTTGCAGTGCGGCTAGATTGAACTGCGTTTGCACAATGGCACCCACTGCGGCCGTGACTGCAACAGACAGCACGAAACTCAGCAGTATGCGAACAAATCCCACTTTAGCCATAACCTTTTTGTCCTTTACGCGTTGTTGGGCACTTAAACTGAGGGGGTGAATATCGGGTCAGTTAAGCGTCAAGATAACACGGCTCTGCGCTGCGAAACAGTAGGCATTGCACCTTCTCGTTTAGCGTCTCTGGGATGCCACGGTGGGTACAAAAAAACCCGCGCTGTGTTACCACAGTGCGGGTTCGTTTATGCTGCATCAGAATGAACCGAAAGCGCAGCCATTTTTGTACTTCGCGTTACTTTAGGGCGTGGGCGATTTTCTGCACACTGTCTTTCGCATCACCAAACAGCATGCGGGTATTTTCTTTATAGAACAGCGGGTTCTGTACCCCGGCATAACCCGTCGCCATACTGCGCTTCAAGACCACGCATTGACGCGCCTTCCAGACTTCCAGTACCGGCATGCCAGCGATGGGGCTGTTGGGCTTTTCAATGGCATCGGGGTTAACGATGTCATTGGCGCCAATCACCAGTACCACGTCGGTGGTGGCGAAATCTTCGTTGATTTCGTCCATCTCCATCACGATGTCGTAGGGCACATTGGCCTCGGCCAGCAAGACGTTCATGTGGCCAGGCAGACGTCCCGCCACGGGATGAATCGCAAAGCGCACATTTTTGCCCTTCTTACGCAATACATCGGTCAGGTCACTGACCGCCGTTTGTGCGGTCGCTACGGCCATACCAAAACCGGGCACGATGATCACATTGTCAGCGTTGTCGAGCGCTTCAGCGAGGTCTTCGGCTGACGTAGCAATGACATCACCGTGATCTTCGTCACCACCCGCCGTTGACGAGTCGGTGCCAAAGCCACCCATGATGACGCTAACAAACGAGCGGTTCATGCCTTTACACATGATGTAAGACAGAATCGCACCGCTGGAGCCGACCAAAGCACCCACCACGATCAGCAAGTCATTGGACAGCATGAATCCGGTAGCCGCTGCGGCCCAGCCAGAGTAGCTGTTCAACATCGACACGACGACCGGCATATCCGCGCCACCGATAGCTGCGATCAGGTGAATACCCAGTAGCAGAGCAATGACCGTCATGACGAAAATCAATGCCGCACTTTGTGGGTTAGGCTGATGGGGCACCACGGCGACCAAAATGATCACGGTGGCGATCAAGGCAACGAGGTTTAGCCAGTGGCGGGCCGGAAGCGTCAGCGGCTTACCGGAGATAAAGCCTTGCAGCTTACCAAAGGCCACTAACGAACCGGTCAGCGTAATGGCACCGATAAAAATACCCAGATAGATCTCCGTATTGTGGATGATCATGTCGGCGCCAGAGTAGTTAAACGCTGGGTCTAGATAGCTGCCCCAACCGATTAATACAGCCGCCAAGCCGACAAAGCTATGCAGCATGGCCACCAACTGCGGCATAGCGGTCATTTCCACCCGGCGCGCCAAGGCCAAGCCAATGACGGCGCCAATGATCATGACCGTCGCAATGATGCCGTACGCCTGCACTGACGCGCTCATCACGGTCGCAATGACCGCGATGATCATGCCGGTGATGCCGTACCAGACGCCGCGCTTAGCGGTTTCCTGTGAACTCAAGCCACCGAGGCTGAGAATGAACATAACGGCGGAAAAAAGGTACGCCATTGAGATAGTGCCTATCATGAGTCGCTCTCCTTATTTCCGGAACATGTTCAACATGCGGTGCGTGACGTAGAAGCCACCCGCAATGTTGATACTGGTGACGAACACGGCGATGGTGGCCATGATGGGCACCACAACGCTGCCCTCAACGGACACCTGCAGCAGGGCACCGACGATCACGATGCTACTGATCGCGTTGGTGACGCTCATCAGCGGTGTGTGCAAGCTGTGTTTGACGTTCCAGATGACCTGCCAGCCGACAAAGATCGACAGTATGAAGATGAAGAAATGGCCCACAAAATCCGCGGGCGCCACCGAACCCAAACCGAGCAACAGTGCACCTGCAATGGCCCAGTAGATGGCGATGGTGCGGCCTGTCATGGGTTTCTTTTCTTTCTTCACCGCTATTGGCTCGGCAGCGGCGGCGGGTTTTGCACCGCCGTCCTGGCCGCCTTTGGGTGGCGGTGGTGGCCAAGTGATTTCACCAGCGTGTACGACCGTCGCGCCGCGTTGCACTTCGTCTTCCATGTTAAGAACAATCTCACCGTTCTTTTCTGGCGTCAGATCGGACAATAGGTGGACCAAGTTCGTTGCGTACAGCTGCGATGATTGAGCTGCTAAGCGGCTGGGTAGGTTGCTGTAGCCGATAATAGTAACACCGTGCTTAACCACCACTTCGTCCGGTGTGGTGAGTTCGCAGTTACCACCGTTGGCGGAAGCCAGATCGACCACGACGCTGCCGTCTTTCATCGACTCGACCATGTCTTTCAGAATCAATTTCGGGGCTGGCTTGCCGGGAATCAAAGCGGTGGTGATGATGATGTCCACTTCTTTGGCTTGCGCCCGGAACAAGGCCATTTCTGCTTCAATGAACTCCTTGCTCATTTCTTTGGCGTAACCACCCGCACCGGTGCCGTCTTCGTTGAAGTCCAGCTCCAGGAACTCTGCACCCATACTCTCGACTTGGTCTTTTACTGCGGGACGCGTGTCGAAGGCACGCACAATGGCGCCCATGGATTTAGCTGCACCGATGGCAGCCAGACCGGCAACGCCCGCGCCGATCACCATGACTTTAGCCGGAGGTACCTTACCGGCGGCAGTGATTTGGCCCGTGAAGAAACGACCAAATACGTTGGCGGCTTCCACCACTGCGCGATAGCCCGCGATGTTTGCCATGGAGCTCAAAGCGTCCATTTTCTGCGCCCGCGAAATACGTGGCACGGCATCAATGGCGAGCGCGGTGACTTTCTGCTCGGCCAGCCTTTTCAGTGTGTCGGGGTTTAAGGCAGGTTGCAGAAAGCTGACAAAATATGCGCCTGCCTTCAGTAACGCCACTTCGTCACCGTTTTTCAGGTCGGTGCGAACTTGCGGGCCGTTCACCTTCAAAAGGATATCAGCACGCGAATAGACTTTGGCGGGCGTGACAATTTCCGCCCCAACAGCTTCATACGCGGCATCAGTGAAGTTTGCCGCGGCACCCGCGTTGCGTTCAATGACCACAGAGTAGCCAAGCTTGATCAGTTTTGACACTGAGTCAGGTGTTGCTGCCACCCGATTCTCTTGCTTGCTGGTTTCCCTGGGGATGGCAATGGTTAAAGACATGCTTTGTTTGCTCCCATGTTTAGGTTATTGGAGGCTGCTGAACCCCCACAGACATTGTCCCTTCGGCCGATTAAGGCGCCTGTGCTCAAATGCCTGTTCGTTTTGACGTTGGCCAGTTGATGGCTCTTTTTTCTTTCGTGGGCGGTTCGTGTCCCCGAGCCTACCCGGACAATCCGTTGCTCATTGTTATTGAAGCCAATATGCCGGAATCTTACCCAAGTCAATTGGTTAAAAAGAACACAGTTATATTGGCTGCCGGTGGTTAAGTCAAAGCATTATAATTGTCACGGATTACTAATTTTTGTGACCAATTGTGTCTCAGTACCGGATAAGATTTCCGGCACTGAACGGCCAGAGGCATCGAAAAATGACCACCAGTAGCCTGCGCCTGCTAAGCCAAAGGACAGTAGGCCTACCAAAAATCGAATCAAAATCTGGCCGAACGTTAACGGTTGACCATCCGTGCCGATGGCTCTGAGTCGCCATGCTTTCATGCCAATGGTTTGGCCAGCGCGACGCCAACTGATGTATACATAGCCGAAAATGATGAGCGCTAGATAGAGCTGAAACAATAGGCTACCGGGCTCTACGACGTCAGATCCCTGCAATAACGTTTGAATGCCGAGATACAAGAATCCGGCAACAATGAGCAGGCCAGCTAATACCATTACGTCGTAAAAAAAAGCGACGAGACGTTTCAGTTGCAATACCAGAAGGGTTGTTTGGCGGTTTTTCATGGTTATGTACGGGTTGTGTCTGAACGAATAGGACGCTGATAGTGCCTAACTTCGATGATCCTGTAAACCGCTCAGAGGGGCGTGCAAGCGCTCTAGGCGTCGAGAAAATAACGTGTCGACTCTTGCCTGCTGTCCTGCTTTGGGTGCAAAATGTACTGCTGCTATAAAATCAATGCGAATTTCATGGAGCTCGTCACCGGTATGGAGAACAAAGCATCATGGAAAAAGGGAAAACATTAACGTGAAACAGATGAAGGATGAGTCTCTGTCTTTGACAGCAGACGATATGAAGGCAATGGCAGATAACGCCGCAGACGCGGCTGCGTTGCTCAAAACGCTGGGCCATGAATGCCGTCTATTGATTATGTGTAACCTGCTCGACGGCGAAAAAACCGTTACCGAGCTCAATCAGCAAGTACCATTAAGCCAATCTGCGTTGTCGCAGCATTTGGCACGCCTGCGCAACGAAGATCTAGTGTCCATTCGGAAGGAAGCACAGATGGTTCACTATCGCTTAAAGAGCGAGAAGGTTGAGCGGGTCATTGGTTTGTTGCACGATATGTATTGTAAGTAGATACATTTCTTATCTCGTCGAAGCGGTTGAGCTGTTCATTCGTGGTGAAAAGTAAGTGAAGTGAATCACGTTGCGGACGTTTAAGCGTGTTTGTGCCAATTGGTAATTTGACAAGTGCCGAAACTCTCTCTAATGTCTGATTAAAATTTGTTCACTAACCTGTCAATAACCGGAGGGACAATATGCCCAGTCCAGCGATGTCGGACAGCAGTCATATGGTCATGGACGATCTCCCGTTAATTCCATCAAAACGTCGTCTATCCGCTCGTGCGTGGGAGGTTGTTTGGTCTATCCAAATGCTCAATCCCTTGCGGGCTCCAGATACCCTCAATAAATTCGTCGCTCAGTTCAACGATGATCGCTGCGTTTTCCGAGCGAAGCTTCGTACCGTGCAGCGTTTGGCCTTGTCCGTCACGTCGGAGAATATCGATGATGAAACGACTTTGGAGCAAGCCTTCACGGTGTTGCGTGCTATTGAGCGTCAGTACGGTCCGATTCAGTTGATTGAAAATCGGCCGGTTGAGCAGTGGCCTTTGCGCGACTAGAATCTCTCTAGGTTTCCTAGCGGATTAATCCCTCTGCAGCGCGCGCTTCGTTTTGTGCGTCGGTTCGTGCTGCTCGGGGTTTTCCGGCCACGGGTGACGTGGATAGCGCCCGCGCATTTCTTTTCTCACGCCGGAGTAGCTGTTGCGCCAGAACGACGCCAGGTCGGCGGTAATGGCCAGTGGCCTGCCAGCTGGAGACAGCAGGTGCAGCGTCAACGGTAGTCTGCCGTCAGCCAATGCCATGCTGGATGCGCCAAAAAACTCCTGCAGTTTACCCGCAACCATCGGTTGTCCAGCAGAGTAATCTACCTTGGCTTCACGCCCACTGGGCAGCGTGATCTGCTCTGGCAATAGATCGCCGAGCACGCGCACGACGTCTGAGCCCAGATAGTAAATGAGCCCTTCATACCACGGCAGCTTGTCTAACTGACTGTGAGCGCTCAGAAATGGTAGCAACCAATCCGACAGACGATGGAACAGGGTGTCTGTGTCTACCGCAGGCAGCGCTAACAAGTCTTTTTCTGCCGCCAATCGAGCCTTTGCTAACAGCGCCTGAGCGCGAGCATCCCAATTTTCTGGCGTGAGTGGTGAGGCAGTAATCAGTCCCAACAGTGCATCCGGCACGTCGGCATCGGATAAGGGCATGTGTTGGGTGTCAACCAACCGTCCACCCAACAACCATTGTGTTTCTTGTACCCAGCCTTGGCGTGTATGCAACAGTTGATGGTGCGGCGTACTCCATGCGCGTTGTTGTTCAGCCGCTACCGTCAGTGGCACCGCGTAGCCGTGGTGCGCGTCGCCACGGCGTTGCAGCGAAAGAAACAACGCCCAGTCGCTACTTTCTATGGTTTGACTGCCTTGTACACTGATGCCCGAGTCCAGTCGATACAGCCCCGAGGGTTGCCGAACACCAATGCGGTCGCGTAATACCGCTGCCACATCCTCGGGCTTCCATTCAGCGTGCTGATCGACGGTCAGTGCCAGTACACTGAGCCACCGTTTGGCTTGCTGGCGCCAGTGCGGATGACGGGCGGCCTGTGTATCGGCTTGGTTACGCCACGCTTCAGGGTCATCACCGGTTTCGGGAGTGAAATGCAGCGCGAGGGCTAATGTTAAGGCCTCTTTTGGTATGGTTCGATGATACTGCTGCAACCAGGCAGCTATGCGTGGGTGGGTGCCAAGGTCGGAGACTTGCCGCCCGCGAGGGGTGATTCGCCCAAGCTCATCCAAATGCCCCCATTGGGTCAGGCGATCCTGCGCTTGTTGCAGCGCCATGGCGGATGGTCGGTCGGGCCAATTCAGTTGTGCTGTATCCGTGCCCCAGTGGGCCAACAGCAAAGCTAGCGGCAATGCATCGGTCTGCAGAATGTCAGGACGGTCGGCAGGTGCCAGCGGTAGGCTTTCCGGCCACAAACGAAGGCAGTGTCCGGTTTGGACGCGCCCGGCGCGGCCGCGTCGTTGGTCGGCCGAGGCTTGGCTTATTTGCCGTGTGACCAAGCGCGCGATGCCAGTGCTCTGTTCAAACTGTTGAAAGCGCGCTTGGCCGCTGTCAATCACCCAGGTGACATCCGGCACGGTAAGTGACGTTTCCGCAATATTGGTGGACAAAATGATGCGCGGACCCGTGGTGGGGTCAATGGCTTGCTGTTGTTCGGTACTGCTGACCGCACTGTGCAAACGCACGACTAGGCGCTCTGGAAACTGCTGTGTGATGGCGCGGTGTGTGGCTTCGATGTCATGCCAGCCGGGCAGAAACACCAGTATGGTCGCATTGGCCTCTGGCTTGGCGTGGTGTAGGGCGCGCACCACGGCGTTCGACAAACGTTCCTGCGGATTAGGCGGCACCCACTGCGTGTGCACGGGGAACTGACGACCGGGTGCGTGCAAGCGCTGCGGCACTTGCTGTCGTAAAGCGGGGTCCGGCGTGGCGGTCATTAAGATCACCCGCAAATCGTCGCGCAACACCAGTAGCTCTTGCAACCAAACCCACGCAATATCCTGCTGCATGGAGCGCTCGTGCACTTCGTCCAGGATGATGGTGTGCACGTCGGTCAGTGCAGGATCATGCAACAGACGCTGTAAGAATATGCCCGGCGTCAGCACCATTAAACGTGTACTGTCGTTGATACGCCGCTCGTAGGGCACCTGATAGCCAATGGCGTCAGCTTGCGGATGCAGGCTAGCCAGCCTGTTGGCGACGGCACGGGTGGCCAGAATGCGCGGTTGAATCAACCAGACTTGACGATCAGCCGGGCAATCTTCCAGCGCCCACAACGGAATCAGGGTCGATTTACCGGCGCCCGGTTCGGCCTCCACCAACAGTGGGTTGCCCGCATCGGCAGTAAAGTCCGCACGGTGCGCATACAGAGGTAAATCGGCCAATGAGGCGGTCATAGCAGACTCGGTTCGGGCTAGAGTACGGGCCCGTAAGGCAAAAAGCGGTTTTGCGTATTGGCTTTGATCCAGCGAACCAGCTCTTTGTCGGGCGCACCAAACTTCGACTTGTGCTGACGAAACGCATGAATCACCGTAGATTTCGCGCCCGCATCGCAACCGCCGATGTGGCTTTCGGCCAGCGTCATCAATTGCATCAGGTGACACAGCTCGTTGGCTGTGAGCTGCGTGATGACAGGTTCCCAGATAGTCCAATCCAGCGTAATCCACGCTTTGAGACTATTGCGGTCGTCATCCGTGAGGGCGGTTAACGCCTGCTCGTTAGTCCATGCGGTGGCTGCCCAAGCGCGCACGCGTGCTAAGTCAGGTTGACTGGCGGATTCGCCTGATGGTTGTGTCGGATCCCAAGTGGTTACAGACATGCTTTACCTTGTTTGGTTGCTGAATGGATGTAGATGTAAGTGGTGACCGTTGCCTAGCGCCCCATCAAGGCGCCGATATGCGCCTCAACGCAGTCGGCCAAGGCATGAACGTCGTAGCCGCCTTCCAGAAAACTGATGATGCGCCCTTGTGCCAATTTATCGGCTTCCGCTTTAATCGATTCGGTTAACCAGCGGAAGTCTTCTGTGGTCCAGTTCAGTTCGCCCAAAGGATCATCCGTATGGGCGTCGAAACCGGCGGAGATAAAGAAAAACTCCGGCTGGTGTTCTCGAATAGCGTGTCGCCACTCGTCCTGCCAAATGCGTCGAATCTCTGTCCCGTCGGTGTCGGCCTCTAACGGGGCAAACTTCATATGAGGGTGTTGCGCCTGCCAGTGCGAGTTCGGGTAAAACGGATGCTGAAAGCTCGACAGAAAAAGCACATCCGGGTCGTCGCGGAATATCTCTACCGTGCCGTTACCTTGGTGAACGTCGAAGTCGATCACGCAGATGCGCTTAATGTGGTACGTCTGGCGCAGATAACGTGCGGCGACCCCTAAGTTATGAAAGAAGCAAAACCCCATGGTGGTGGCGGGTTCGGCATGGTGACCGGGTGGCCGAGTGGCGCAAAAGGCGTTTTGATAAAAATGATTCATGATGCCATCGACTGCCTGCACGCCGGAACCCGCAGCGCGATAGGCCGCTTCTATACTGCCGGGGCTCATCGCGGTGTCAGGGCCCGCGTGGATCAAGCCATGTTGGGGCGCTAACAGCTTAATTTGTTCAAGGTAGCGCGGGTGATGAATGGCCAGTAAATGCCGGTCTTCCGCGCGGTGGGCGGTATAAATATCGAGCTCTTGCCACAGCGGGCTGCGTTCTAATTGTTCGATGATGGCCGACAGGCGGGCCGGGCTCTCAGGATGCTCAGGCCCCATGTCATGCGTTAGGCACGCTGGATGATAGATGAAACCTGTGGTCATAGAAGACTCCGAAAACGGACGACAAGGAGCATAGATGCTCCAGAGTGCGTCAGACAGTATATAGAGTATTACCGATTTTAGAAATTGGGCAAAGGGTTCAGGGGCGTATACGCATTGCACCGCCATGCTGTTTCCGCTTTACTGTTAGGCATACCCAAAGCAGCCAACATTGAAGTGAGCCATGGCCGACCTTGACGCATTTTTTCAGCCTAAATCCATCGCCGTACTGGGAGCGTCAGAGCGCGAAGGCAGCATGGGCGGCCTGGTCTTGCAGAACCTGCAAGGCTCTGGCTACCCGCATCGCATCGTAGCAGTGAATTTGAAGCGCTACGAAACGGTTTTCGGCGTCAAATGCATCTATCAAATTCGGCCGGAAGACCACATCGACTTAGCAGTAATCTGTTTACCTGCAAAAGCGTTGTTGCGGGCCATCAAGAGCGCGGCCGAGGCCGGTGTTAAAGCCGCCTTGGTGTTGTCTGGCGGCATGGCACGTGACCAACTCAGTGCCAATACCATGCGCCGTATGACGCAGTTGGCACGTCGTTGGGGGATTCGTTTGATGGGCCCGAACAGCTTGGGTGTCATCGTGCCTTCGTTCAACATGAACGTATCCTATTCGCACATTCAAGCACGTTCCGGAAATATCGCTTATGTCGGTATGTCCTCGGCGCTGGGTTCCGCGCTGCTGGATTGGGCGACCGGACGAGGCTATGGCTTTTCACACTTTGTGACTGTGGGTGCGCGGGCGGACGTCAGCATCAGCGATGTGGTGGATTATTTGGCCGAAGATCGTCGGGTAAAAGCCATTTTGCTGCACGTAGAGAACATCAGGAACGCGCAGCGTTTTATGACCGTGTTGCGGGCGGCCTCTAAGTCGAAGAAAGTACTGATCCTTAAAACAGATATGGATACGCCGGTGCCAGCGGGCCTAGCGAACCGGTTGAAATTGGATCAGGCCTATTTCGATCGCGCGGGCGTGTTGCAGGTCGACAACATTCAGACGCTTCTGGGCGGCGTAGAAACCTTGGTGCGCTCGCGGACGCTGTATTCTTATCGTATTGCTTTACTGGGTAATGGTCTGGGTCCGGCGTTTCTTGCCGAGCAAGAGTTGCAGCGACAAGGCGGCTTGCTGGCACATCTCGATGGCTTGCCAGACGATATTAAGAATCAGGCACTGCACGGCCTACGTACGCGCAACAACCCCTTGATATTGCCCGCCAGCGTCAGCCCGGAGCTGTTGCGCGATTGCTTGGACGCCTTAGACAAGTTGCCGGACATTGGCGCCAAGTTGGTGATTTTGGTGCCGAGTGTGCGTTTAGACGTCGCAGGTGTAACCCGAGAATTGCTCGCTCACCATCGTCGCAGCAGACGTACTCTGATGGTGGTGTGGATGGGCGAGGCCACTGTCGGCGCCGCTCGACAAGAGCTTGATGACGCTGGCGTGTTGAATTTTGACATGCCGATGGATGCCGTGGTGGCGTTCTCCACCATTGTGCAGCACGAGAAGTTGCAGTCGTATTTGCGCGGCACACCCGAAAAAACCACGCTAGCCTTACCGCCGCAGGATCATCTGGATGCGTACAGCGAACCGCGCACCAAAGATCAGCCCGCTTGCTTGTCTTGGGACGATACTCGGGCCGTGTTGGCTGAGTTTGGCTTTGAATTAAATGGCGCCGATTACCGTGCTGACCGGGCAGCGTTGACTGAGGTGGCGATTGCTACCGAGCAACCGGTGTCTCTGCGCCTGTTACACGAACGCTATTTGTACCCCTTCGCTTACAGCGCTGACCCGCAGCGTCGGTGGCGCGGTGTCGCTATCGATATCACCAGCACCGAGCAACTGCTGCAAGAGGCTGATCGGTTGCTGGAAGAATTGGCGCAGCATTTTCCTGATAGCCAGTTTCATGGTTTTGCCGTGCAACCGATGCGACGGCGGCTGGATTCTTTGCAGTTCAGCATGGGCATCACGCGCGACCAAGTGTATGGCCCGGTGTTGTTGTTTGGCTTGGGTGGGACGTCCGCGAATGTTCGGTCTGACCGTAACATGGCGTTGCCGCCGTTGAACCGCACACTGGCGCGCGTCATGCTGCGCGAAACGCACGTTTACGAACTGCTGCAAGAGCGTTGTCGGCAACCGGTGATTGCTGAAGATGTGCTGTTGCAAGCCATTATGCGGCTTTCAGCCATGGCCGAGCAGTGCCCGTGGCTGGAAGGCTTGGAGATGAATCTGGTCTTAGAGCGTGACGATCGTTTAGTGGTGCTGGGGTCGGCGGCGCAAAGGGGCGTGCCAGTCTCTCCGGCCATTCCTGTTTACCCCAGCGAATGGATTACCGCGTTACGGCGTAAACAGGCAACGTACCGATTACGACCGATTCGCGCCGAAGATGAACCGGCCATGAAGGTATTGTTTGAGCAACAAACACCAGAGGCTCTGCGGTTACGATTTTTCGGCAGTCGGTTGAACTTTGAGCACCGAGAACTGGCGGCTATGTGCCAAGTCGATTACCGACGTGAAATGGCCATGGTGCTGGAAGATGACCAAGGGCATTTACTGGGTGAGGTGCGCGGTTGGACGCGACTCGGCAAGGTAAAAAGTATGGAGTTTGCGATTCTGCTGGATCGCTCGGTACAGAAGCAAGGCTTGGCGATCGATATGCTTGCTCAATTGGAAGCCTTTGCGCAGAGTCGTGCGGTTACCCTGATGCGTGCAGAAATGCTGCCAGAGAACCATGGCATGCGGAAATTGGGTTTGAACAGTGGCTACAAGGTAACGCATCAAGACGACGACATGGTCACCATCGAGAAGCCCTTGGCAACCAGTTTTACGGCTGTTACTGATTAGGGCAATGTATTCAACGCCACCCCTAGATGGTATGGAGAGCACGGCACATGCTTTACGAGATTGAACAACTGGACTGGGCGCTCAATGCCCCGCCGGAAACGGTGCCCGCCAAGGCACGACTGATACAAATACGGGGGCATGAAGTATTGTCGGTGCAGGTTGATCGATGGCAACCTCCTATGTTGCACGAAGTGCCTGATGTAACCGATCCTATTTGGCTGGGCCAAGTGGGTGGTATTTCATATTACGCGACAGAGTGCCGCGATCATTGGTTAACCGAAACGACTCGTATAGTCCCGCTGCGTGACCTACTGGTGGAGTCTGAGAGTGCTTTTGCCGTCGCCAGTCGGGCGTCGCAATTGGTGACATGGCTGCGCCAGCATCAGTATTGCGGGCAATGCGGAAAACCGACGACGCGCGCCTATGAAGAACACTATCTGGCGTGCGAACCGTGCCGTTTGCGGTTTTATCCGCGCATTCAGCCCTGCATTATTGTGTTGGTGGTACGTGGTGACGAAGTATTGTTGGCGCAAGGTGTGCGTCAACAAAATTCCGGTTATTACAGTACATTGGCGGGCTTTATGGAGGTAGGAGAGTCGGTAGAACAAGCTGTGCATCGGGAAGTGTTTGAGGAAGTCGGGTTGCACTTGAAGAACTTGCGTTACATGAGCAGTCAGACGTGGCCGTTTCCGAGTCAACTGATGCTGGGTTTTATTGCAGAATACGATTCGGGAGAGATTAATATTGATCCGAAGGAAATCGTCGACGCCCGTTGGTGGTCACTCAATCAACTACCGAAGCGTCCGCCCAGTGCGTCCATTAGCGGGTGGTTGGTCGATACTTACAAGAAGGAAAGATACCAGTCTTAATCGTTGCGCCTAGAAGGGAAACAGGCGCGGCAACATCAGTAAGGTCACGGCCATAGACAGCAGTTGGAGCGGGACGCCGACCTTCACGAAGTCCATGAAATGATAGTTGCCCGGTGTGACGACTAGGGTGTTTACCGGCGAGGCGATGGGCGTCGCAAAAGCCGTTGAGGCGGCAATGGCTACGGCCATCATAAAAGGCATGGGGTTCAGGCCTAAGCCTTGGGCGATCCCCAGCGTAATAGGGGCCATTAACACAGTCGTCGCCGTGTTAGAGATAAACTGACTGAGGGTCGCCGTTAACAGGAAGATGCCGCCGCAAATCATCACGGGTGGCGCGGCGCCAAAGCGCCCCAGCGCTTGGCTGACCAGCAGTTCGGCGGCACCACTGGTTTGCATCGCTAGCGCCAGTGGAATCATGCCTGCAATCAGTACCAAGCTGCGGCCGTTCAAAGAGCGGTAAGCCTCTGCGATGTTTAGACAGCCGGTGGCTACCATTAACAATGCGGCCAATAAGATGGCGGTGAGATTGTCTAACCAGCCGGTGGTCATTAAAACGATCATGCCGAGAATGATGGCGGTCGCGTGCAGTGCCTTGTCGGCGTGGCTTGGTGCGTCTTGCATTTCTGCTGGCTGGTTCAGCACCACAAAGTCTCTCCCGCCGTGCAGGTTGCGTAATACTTCCCAACTGGCAGTTAGCAGAAGGGCATCGCCCACGGCGAGCGTGGTACTGCTAAAATCGGTACTCAGTGCCTCATTTTGTCGGCGCACACCGATCACGCTGGCACCGTATTTTTCCCGAAATTGCAGGTCACTGATGGTGCGCCCTTCCAGTGGCGTTTGAGGGGTTAACAATACTTCCATGGCACCAAAAAATTTCTGCACACGCCGCCGCTCATCGACGTTTAAGCTCGACATCTGCAGGCCCAAGTCGGCACACAGCGACTGAACGTTTTCGCGGATACCGTATATATACAGCGTATCACCAGCCTGAACCTGGCTGTTGATCAGTACGGCATCAATAGTGGCGATGGCTTGACCACGGTGACGGCTGGCAAACACCGTGGTCTCGTAGCGACTGCGCAAGCCGGCGTCGACAACGGTTTTGCCAATGAGCGCGCTGTTAGTGGGTACCGTGAGGCGAAACAACTGGTCTTGCAGCTCATAGCGCTCAAAGAGCACCTGTAGCGGGTCGGCACCACGGGCGTCGTTTGAGGCATTGTGGGTGGGCAATATAAACCGCGCGATGAAGACCAGGTAAAGTGAGCCGACCACCAGAACAGCGATACCAAGCGGGGTGAACGCAAAGAAACCAAAGGATTCCAATCCGGCGTTATGAAGTGCGTCGGTCACGATAATGTTGGGCGGTGTGCCGATCAGTGTGAGCATGCCCCCGATTAAAGCGGCAAACGCCATGGGCATCAGTACGCGAGAGACGTGAATATCGGAATCGCGAGTCATGCTCAGAACAACGGGTATCAACAAGGCAACCGCGCCGGTAGAGCTCATGAACGCCGAGAGCACGGCGACGACAGGAAGAATGATCAGCATCAGGCGGGTTTCACTGTGCCCGCCCAAGCGCATGATTCGCCGGCCAACACTGGCGGCGACACCGGTTCGTGCCAGCCCTTCACCCACTACGAACAGACCGGCAATCATAATGACCACGGGTTCACCGAAACCAGAAATGGCCTCTGTCGGTGATACGATTCCTGACATTGCCAAGATCACCATCACCCCGAGGGCCACCGCATCCATACGAATAC
>JAGDZJ010000001.1:0-57476 GCA_049115955.1 Natronospirillum sp. | reverse complement strand
TTTCTCAATCTGGCGGTGTTAAAAAAGTCCTCAAATGCTCATTTACTCATAGTAAACTGCGCGTTCTCGGTCATTTTTGCCTAGCCAGACTTTCGCCTCAGAGGTTTTTAGATGCTCCCTTTAGGGTTTGTCGTCTTTGTGTGCGTCTTTGTAGATGAACCAGAAAAAGCCGCCCGCAAAGGCAATAGTACCCAGTACGGCGAGAACGCCGGCGACTACAATGGTATCGATATACATGCTGCTACCCTCCTACAATGATTGAACCCATTGTAGGAAAAGAGGCCTTATCCGACGTTGATCTGCGTCAGTTGGTGGTCACATCCAGCAAGCCCAGCTCAAGGCGCTCGGAATCACTCAATGAGGCGATGTTGCACAGCTCGTGGTGCTGCAGAACGTGTATTTCTTTGGCGTTGCCGCCGAAGCTGATCAATTCTTGATTTTGAAAGCGCGTGAACACCCGACTGACCGTTTCAACCGCGAGCCCTAAAAAGTTCGCCATGTCGGCGCGCGACATCGTTAGTCGGAACATGCGTTCAGAATAGCCGCGTCGCTTGAATCGGTGGGCGAGGCTGAGCAGGAAAGAGGCGACACGCTCTTCCGCGCTTTTCTTGCTCAGCAGCATCATCATTTGTTGGTCTTCACGAATCTCACGCCCCATGATACGCATGATTTGTCGGCGTAGCTCGGGTAACTGATTGCTCAGCTCATCAAGCAGTTCGATTGGAATCTCGCAGACGTTGGTTGTTTCCAGAGCCTTGGCGGAGGCCTGATAGGTCGCCACATCGTAGCTGGATAGACCGATCATTTCGCTGGCCAGATGGAACCCGGTGATCTGTTCTTCGCCATCTTTGGTCAGTGTATAGGTCTTCAAGGTACCCGTGCGTACGGCAAATACCGACGTAAAGGGGTCGCCTTGATAGAACAGGTGCTCGCCTTTTTGAATAGGGCGCCCACGTTTGATGATGTCATCGAGTTTATCGATATCGTCGAGGGTCAATGAAACCGGCAAGCACAAGGGGTTGAGTGAGCAGGTTTTACAAGCGGCTGAGTTCAATGACATGGCGATTTGTTCCGTGTTTGGAGGCCCTTAAAAGGACAAAATGTCTGTCCCGTCGCTCACGCTGACCCCCTTGTACCCATCTTGTTCAGAGGGTACGAAACTGCGCACGCGAGTTTGCGCCATTGGGCCTTCGTGTTCCGAATTACCAATCGGTAATAAGGGTATACTGTTGCTGGTCAGACCGGAAAAGTCAAACAACGAACGGTCAGCAAGTTGTGAAGGTGCAACATTTTGCAACGCTTTGAACATGATCTCCGACCGCCCCGGGTGTTGTTTATCCCACTGGCGAATCATTTGCTTGATGTTCTGTCGTTGCAGGTTTTCCTGCGAGCCGCACAGATTACAAGGAATGATAGGAAAAGCCATATGATCCGCAAACGCCTGTATATCGTGCTCTTTGCAGTAAGCCAGCGGGCGTATCAGAATATTGCTCTGACTGTCAGACAGCAGTTTCGGCGGCATAGCTTTCAATTTGCCACCGTAGAACAGGTTCAAGAAGAAAGTTTCCAAGATGTCATCGCGATGATGGCCCAGGGCGATTTTGGTTGCACCGATTTGATCGGCGAACGCGTACAGCGTGCCTCGGCGCAGGCGTGAGCAGATACCACAAGTGGTTTTACCTTCGGGTACCATTTCCTGGACGACCGAATAGGTGTCGCGTTCCAGAATGTGATACGCCACGCCAATGCTTTCTAGGTATTGCGGCAAAATATGCTCGGGAAAACCCGGCTGTTTCTGATCAAGATTCACCGCCACTATTTCGAATTGGATAGGCGCACTTTTTTGGAGGTTGCGCAGAATCTCCAAGAGCGTGTAAGAGTCCTTACCCCCCGACAAGCACACCATGACCTTATCGCCGTCTTCAATCATATTAAAATCAGCAATGGCGCGGCCTGTTTCACGGCGTAACCGCTTCTGCAACTTATTGAGTTCAGTGCGACTTTTTTTGCTCGCTACTGCGTCATAGCTTTGCAGCGTCGGGTCGACAATGGATGCGTTCGTAGTCGGTGATGCGGTCATAGTAGACGGTACGTTCAGTTGTGTGACTTGAGGGCGCGTGTTTTAACACCATCGGTAGGGCGAGTAAAGTAGCCCTTTGTAACCCGCTTTGCAGGTTACCCGTTAGCTAGGCGATGCTGGCTAATCAATTAGGCGTGATCAGTGGTCCGGCTTCTTCTAGCAGGTGATCAATCAGTGGTAATACTACCTGTTGTTTAGGGTTAAGCGGGCGTGGGTAAAGCGGTGCCTCACGGTCATTGAGACGCAGCTTCCAGCCACTGGTGTGCTGTAAAAAGTGCCGGGCGAAATCCATGCTTTCTTGGATACAGCCGTGCAAAATAACATCGAGATAGCTTTGCGCTATGGGGTGCTCACTGGTTGACGGTTGCGGCAGATAAACCCAAAAGTCGCCGTCCGGCATAGGCTGCTCACGCAACAGTTGCAGATGGTCGCGCGCCAGGGGCACACGCTCGTATTCTACTTCGCGGGCATCAAAGTGTTTGAGTTCGCTGTCGCTGAGCGGAAATATCACGCCACCTGTGCGTTGATCCGCTTGGCGTTGAATGCCGACGACACTCAGGTCGGCGCTGGCAATGGGTACGCTCCAACTGCGTTCAAACCCCTGCAATACTACCGGTAGTGCTTCACCGGTAACACCCGTGCGCGCACGACTGTCGGCGCAAATGAGGCTGCCGTAGCCGAAGATCCAGTGCTTCATAGGAAATCACAGATTATCAGTGAGCTTTGATTCTGCCACATCCTCAGGGGGCTTTGCCAGTTCCCACCCATCAGTGACTACTGTGCCCAGCGACACCTATTAGACTTAACAACATCCAGAGGCCCAAGATGATTACCGACACCCCGGCCACAGTCGGGAACCAGCGACTCCGTAACACGCCCTGTAGCAGGCTCAGAAAGAGTGTAGCGCCCAACATGCTGGGCAGCGTGCCTAACCCAAAAAACAGCATGACCAAGGCGCCCATGCCCGCCGATTGCGTTGCGATGGATAAGCCCAGCATGCTGTAGACCAAGCCGCAGGGTAACCAGCCCCACAGTGCACCCGCCAGCAAGGCGCGTGGCACGGTATTGATAGGTAGAACCTTCTTCGTTAAGGGTTGAATACGGCGCCAAATGCCTTGGCCCAGCCTTTCAAGACGCACTAGGATGCGCCACCAGCCGGTAATGTAAAAACCGACAGCAATCACCAATAATGCCGCGAAGATACGCAGCGGCATTAAGGCGTGTGGCGTCAGAAAACTGGCCGCGCCACCGGCCAAGGCGCCGACCAGCATGTAAGTGCCCACTCGCCCAACATTGTAACCCACGCCGAGCCAGCGATTGTGAGTGCTCAAGCCCAGAGCGGAAACAATGCCACCACACATGGCAATGCAGTGGCCGCTGCCCAACAGTCCGCTCAGCAGCGCGGGAAGCAGCAAGTAATACAGCTCATTCATCGGCTTTCTTCTGTTTTGCAGCTTTGTTCATGGCTTGAGTTTGGATCTTCTTTTCTTGTTCCGGGGTGCGGGCATCTTTCGGGATCATGTGGGCATCGTCTTCAAATAAAATGCGGTGGCCGGGGCTGTCGAGGTCGTCGTATTGGCCCGAGCGCACTCCCCACACCAGAAACCACACCGCCACGCAGAGCAGCAGAAGGCTGATGGGTATCAATAACAACAAAATGGTCATACGACACGCCTCACGCGAAGAGCATTAAACACCACGATCAGTGAGCTGGCTGACATCCCGATGGCGGCCATCCACGGCGTAACGAGTCCAATGCCAGCCAAAGGAATGGCGATCAGATTGTAGGCCGTTGCCCACTGGACGTTTTGACGCGTTAACTGCGCTGCGCGTCGGGCCACGCGCACCGCTAAAGGCAGGGTAGTCAGTCGCCCGTTCAGAATCAATGCGTCCGCTTGATGCTTCGACCAGTCTGTACCGTTGGCCATGGCGATGCTGACGTCGGCGCCTTTTAGCGCGGCGGCATCGTTCAGTCCGTCACCGACCATGACGACGCATTCTCCAGTGTGTTGCAGCGACTGCAACAGTGCCAGCTTGGTGTCCGGCGTGGCTGCCTTAACGACGTCCACTATGCCCACTGTACTGGCTACCCAGTCGACGTGTACGGACGGATCGCCAGAGACAATTCCCGTCTGCAGGTGCAAACTGTGTAATTGGTCTATGGTTTGTGGGGCATCCGCGCGCAGCGCGTCAATCAACTCTATGTCCAGCCAAGGTTCAGCACCCGCAGACAATCGTACCCATTGTGACGTGTCGGTGTTTTGCTCTCCTTGGGTTTGCTCGCCTTGGGTGTGCTCAACGTCCGGTCGTGCGGTCAGTCTGTAGGTTGTGTCCTTTTTGCGGCCCATTACCCCCGCGCTGGGTACCCATTGCCATTCATCCCAGTCGTACCACGCGGGCATAAGGTCTTTGAAAGCAGCGGCTATAGGATGTTCGCTGTTCAGTTCTAAGGCAGCCGCGATGCCTAAGCACTCGGCCTCGGTTGGGGCGCCGGGGAAGCGGTGCAATTTTCCACGCTGATATTGGCCTTCGGTCAAGGTGCCGGTTTTATCCAACCACACTTGGCTGACTTTACCGAGCGTATCCAGCACATGACCTCGAGTAACCAGAAACCCGGAGCGCCGGAGGCGGTCGTTGGCGACGGTCAGTACGGTGGGCGCGGCCAGCGACAAGGCGCAAGGGCAGGTGACCACCAAGACGCTGATAGCGATCCAGAATGCTCGATCCGGATCAATGAACAACCATATCGTATAACTGCCTGCTGCCAATAGTAAGATGATGGCGACAAACTGTTGGGCGAGACGGTCGGTCACTGCGATTAAGCGCGGCTTCTCCTTTTGCGCGCGCGCTAACAGACGCTGCAAGGTGGATAACGACGAGTCACCGGCAAGATGCGTTACTTGTAACGTCATGGGCTGGCCCAGATTAATGCTGCCGGCCCGAACGACATCGCCACGTTGTAGGGTGCGTGGCAGGTACTCTCCTGTAGTACTGGATTCATCCAGCTCCCCAGCCGCACTGTGCAGAACGCCGTCAAGTGGCACCCGCTCGCCGGGCAGAATGTGCAAGATATCACCGATGGCAACGTCACTGACGGCGACGGTCTCTGTGCCCGTGTTGTTGTTTGATTCACGTTGGACAAAGGGCGGAATCAGGTCGTCCAGTGCGTTACCGCTGTCGACCAAGGCACGCCGTGAGCGAAATTCTAAGAAACGCCCGAGCAGCAGGAAGAATGTGAACATGCACAGCGATTCAAAATACACTTCGCCGCTGCGCGTCAACGTGGCAAGGGCACTGGCGAAGAAGGTCAGAATGATCGCGATGGCCACGGGTACATCCATACCTAGGCGGCCATGCCGAATGTCTCGCCACGCGTTGTGATAAAACGGCCATGCGGCGTACACAATGACGGGGAGTGTCAGCAACATGCTGGCCCAACGAATGATGTGCTCGCTGGTGGCGTCGATGTTGCCGGTGTACAGCGCCACGGCATTCATCATCACCTGCATTGACCCAACGCCCGCCGCTATCAAACGCAAAATGTATTGTTTCTGCGTGCGCTCATGCGCTTGTTGCGCAGCGTCGGCCCGATAGGGGCGCAGTCGATAGCCAAGCTGTGCCAATCGGCGTGCTAAATCCGTCAGAGAGACATCGGACTGCCATTCCAGCCACAGGCGTTGGTTGCTTTGGTTTAAGTGCGCGGCCAAAACACCGTCCTGTTGCTGCAAGTGCTGTTCAATCATCCACACGCAGGCGGCGCAGTGAATGCCTTCCACCTGCAGCGTGGCGGAGCGGTGACCTTCAGCGGTCGTAACGAACCGAGCTTGAACTTCAGGGTGATCGAGCTGCTCGATCAATCGCTCGTCTTGCGAGGTCAATGCAACGACTGGCTCACCGGTTGAGCGCCACTGATAATAATCACCCAGCCCACAGGCCATGATAGCTTGCGCAGCGGCTTGGCAGCCGCCACAACAGAACTGTGCCTCTGTGCCATCGGGCAGCGTCGCTTGAAAACGCTGGTCCAATACCGGCAACGCGCAGTGGTAACAGGGTGCTTTCGTGGTCATCAGTTTGTGCGCGGGTGCAGTTCTGCTTCACCGTCGAAGGGCAGAGTTATCTCACCACGCAAGCGCCAAGGATTTTCTTCTGCTACCGGCTCCAAGTAGGCATAACGCCGACCGGTCATCTCCAAGATAGGGCCTGAACGGTACTGGCCGTTGCTCACATGAACCAACGCAAATTCACGATCCATGGCTTCACGAGTGGGGAATATCAGCTCTAGACGCAATTGCGCGGGCCAACGATCGTCAAGCCCGTCAACGTTGATCACTAGGGCCTCACCATCGCGTTGTATAACGGCGCTCAGGCCCATGTCACGGGCTAACTCATCGTGGTCGCGACGCACGTCGTAGCCGCGATAGCTGCGATACACATCTTCGGCGACATTGCCGTCACGGTCGTTCAGCGCCGCAGGAATTAGAAAGACTAATGTACCTATGATCGCCGCTGCCAGCGGGGCCATGGCCACCCAGAAAAAGCCTACTTTATACCAAGGGACAAAGGTGTCGGTGTCGTTACGGTTGGTCATCGGAAACTACTCGGTCCAAAAAAACGTGATTCTTTCTCGACACGGATGCCCGAGTCGTCCAGCGCAATGGCGTAAAAAAAGATGTCAACGGACGGCCTGTCCAGTCGTTCGGGGTCGGTCTCTACCCGTATCGGGATATTCACACTTTCACCGGCCGCCACGTTGATCTCTGCCGGGCTAATCAACCGCAAACCGTCGACGCCTGACACTTCGAGGCGGAAGATGCGAGCCTGTTGATCCATATTCATCAAACGCAAGGTGTAACTGTTTTCTACCATACCATAGGGGGTGACTCGGTGCAGCGCGCCGCGGTCGCGAATGACGTCTAGCTGCGCCGGTATACGGCTGGTTAAAAACACCGCCATAAGGACAAACATAGCGAGCAAAACCAGCCCGTAACCGAGCAGTCGTGGGCGCAGAATGCGTGTCTTCTGGCCCGATAAATTGTGCTCCGTGGTATAGCGAACCAGACCTTTCGGGTAGTTCATTTGTTCCATTACGGAGTCGCACGCATCAACACAGGCTGCACACGATATGCACTCATATTGCAGCCCGTCGCGGATATCGATGCCAACGGGGCAGACTTGGACACAGAGATCGCAATCGATGCAGTCACCCAAGCCCTCTGCACGTGGGTCGGCACTTTTCTTACGTGAACCGCGCGGCTCACCGCGCGCTGCATCGTACGACACAATCAACGTATCCTGATCAAACATAGCCGCTTGAAAACGGGCGTACGGGCACATGTAGATGCACACTTGTTCGCGCATCCAACCGGCGTTGCCGTACGTCGCTAGGGTAAAAAAACAGACCCAGAAAATGACCCAACCACTGGTACTGAAGGTGAGTAACTCACTGACAAGCTCTCGAATTGGGACAAAATAACCCACAAAGGTAACAGCAGTGGCGACGGCCACCAATATCCAGCCGGTGTGCTTGGCGGCTTTGCGCAGTATTTTCTGCGCGCTCCAACGTTGTGCATCGAGCTTAATGCGGGCATTACGCTTGCCTTCGGTTTTTTCTTCAATGAAGACAAAGATCCACGTCCATACTGATTGCGGGCAGGTATAGCCGCACCACACACGCCCTGCGAATACGGTGATAAAAAACAAACCAAAGGCACAGATGATCAGAGCAAAACTGAGCAGAAAGAAATCTTGTGGCCAAAAGGTCACGCTAAAAATATGAAATTGGCGCGATCCGAGATCAAACCAGACCGCTTGTTGCCCACCCACTTCTAGCCACACGGTGCCGAAATACAGGGTGAACAAAAACAGCACGCCAAAGAACCGCAGGTTGCGGAATAACCCTTTGATGCGTCGTATGTAGATCTTGTCCGGCGCAACATACATGCTGTACTGCTGCACAGCGCTGTTGTCAGTTGGCGTAATGTCTTTGACATCAATCTTTTCGGACATGTCATCTCTCGATTAATACGATGGTCAGGAAGGCGGCGGGTGGTTAAGGCGGGCCTTGCCGGGCCCGCCGGTGCTCAGGATAAGGCTATTCACCGCCCAAACTGTAGATGTAGGCTGCGACCAGATGCACTTGGTCATTGCCTAAGATGGCTTGCCAGCCCGGCATGACGCCTTGGCGACCGCTGCGCAGCGTCAGCTTGATGTCATCTTCCAGTGACAAGTTAGGGTTGTCGTACAGCCAATTGTTATTGGTCAGGTTGGGCGCGCCTACGGCTTGGTTCCCCAGGCCTTCACTACCATGGCAGGCCGCACAACTGTTGGCGTATATGGCGGCACCTCGACCCGCTGCAGAAGCGTTGTGCGGTTGCTCTGCCAGACCCATGACATACTGCGTCACTTGATCAATTTCATTCGATGACAGCACGTTCCGGAAGCTTGGCATCATGGCCTGACGACCCGACAACAATGTGGTGGTGATGGCTTCTGGTGTGCCACCCCATTGCCAATCGCCATTGGTCAGGTTGGGGAACCCATAGGCACCCGCAGCAGATACGCCATGGCACACGGAGCAGTTGTTCTCATAAATGCGCTGACCCATGCGTAGCGCTTGCGTGTTGTCTTGCAAGTCGGTGATCGGCGTACGCGCGAATTCAGAAAACACCGCACCGTAGCGCTGCGCGTGGGAAATTTGCTCGTCACGCAGTTGCTGTTCAGAAGTCCAGCCACTTAAACCAGACCAACCCGTTGGGTAGTAGATCAGATAGGCCACACCAAACACGATGGTGATGGCAAACATCTGTATCCACCATTTGGGCATGGGCTTGTTGTACTCTTCTATGCCATCAAACTCATGCCCCATGGTTTCATCCGGTTTTTGCGGCAGTTTCATGGTGCTGGTGAAATAAATCAGCGCCGAGATACCGGCAATGAAGCCGAAAGTAATTATGATGATATAGGCGGACCAGAAGCTACTCATTGTCAGATTTCTCCTTAGGGCGCTTCGCACTGGCTGCACGCTCTTTTTCGTTATTCAGCACGTCTTCGTCCTCGTCGGCGAAGGGCAGGTTAGCCGCTTCATCAAAACGAGCCTTTTGTTTGCTGCTGTAGGCCCAAATAGCAACGCCGATAAAGGCTGCCATGGCGAAAACAGTAGCCAGACCGCGCAAGTCGTTAATGTCGATCATGTTCTCGCCTCGCTATTAATTGGCCCGGCCAGTGCTTGTTTTCCAAGAGCCCAGGTTTTGTATGTAGGCGATGAGCGCATCGACCTCGCGCACGCCGCTCACTTCAGCAGCGGCATTGGCGATCTCTTCGTCACTGTACGGAACACCCAAGCGACGCAATGCGGTCATTTTCTGTGCCGTGTGACGGCCGTCCAGTTCGCGCTCGAACAACCACTCGTAAGACGGCATGTTGGACTCAGGAACCACGTCACGTGGGTTGTAGAAGTGCGCGCGGTGCCATTCGTCACTGTAGCGGCCGCCGACCATGGCCAAGTCTGGACCGGTACGCTTAGAGCCCCACAAGAACGGGTGGTCGTAAACAAAGTCTTCGGTGGTAGAAAAGTGCTGACCGCTGCCGTAGCGCTCAACTTCCGCACGCAAAGGACGAACCATTTGCGTATGGCAAACGTGGCAGCCCTCGCGGATGTAAATGTCACGGCCTTCAAGCTGCAAAGCGGTGAAGGGTTCCAAGCCTTGCGCTGGTTGGCGATCACGGTCTGAGGCGATCAGCGGAACGATTTCTACCAGACCACCAAAGCTGATGGCGATCACCACCAGCACGACCATCAGGCCAAGATTCTTTTCAATCTTTTCGTGTTGCATGTGTTAACTCCCGATGCTCTCAGTTAGCCGCAGACAATGCAGGTTTGGCGTCATCCTGCGCTGGAGCATCGCTCTTAGCAGCTTGAATGGTTTTGTAAACGTTCCACGCCATCAAGAACATGCCGGCGAGGAAGATTGCGCCACCGATCACACGGATCAGATAACCGGGGTAGCTGCGCTCAACAGACTGCACAAAGCTGTACATCAGCGTGCCGTCTTGGTGCACAGCACGCCACATCAAACCTTGCATGATGCCGTTGACCCACAGGGCGACCACATAGAGCACAGTACCTATAGTAGACAACCAGAAATGCACGTTGATCCAGCCGACGCTGTACATTTCAGTACGGCCGTACAGGCGAGGAATCATGTGATAGAGCGAGCCGATGGAGATCATAGCAACCCAGCCTAAGGCACCGGAATGCACGTGGCCGATGGTCCAGTCAGTGTTGTGTGACAGTGCATTCACCGTTTTGATGGACATCATCGGGCCTTCGAAGGTCGCCATGCCATAGAACGACAAGGACACTACCAGGAAGCGCAAGATAGGGTCGGTACGCAACTTATGCCAGGCGCCACTGAGGGTCATCATGCCGTTGATCATGCCACCCCAAGACGGCGCGAGCAGAATCAATGACATCGCCATACCCAAGTTCTGCGCCCAATCCGGCAAGGCTGAATAGTGCAGGTGGTGACCACCCGCCCACATGTACACGCTGATTAAGGCCCAGAAATGCACAATGGAAAGGCGGTACGAATAGATGGGGCGTTCAGCTTGCTTAGGTACGAAGTAGTACATCATGCCCAAGAAGCCCGCAGTCAGGAAGAAACCTACCGCGTTATGGCCGTACCACCACTGAATCATGGCGTCGGTCGTGCCGGCGTAGGCCGAATATGACTTCCACATCGATACCGGCATGGCCGCGCTGTTGACCACGTGCAGCACGGCAACCGTGATGATGAAGGCCAAGTAGAACCAGAGGCCGACATAGATGTGCGGCATCTTACGGCGTCGAATGGTTTCGACAAAAACGAGCAAGTACGACACCCAGACCAGCGTGATCAGAATATCAATGGGCCATTCCAGCTCGGCGTATTCCTTTGTCGAGGTTAAGCCCAAAGGCAAAGTAATAACGGCTGAAACGATGACCGCCTGCCACCCCCAAAAAGTGAATTTCACCAAGGGCTCAAACGCGAGACGCACCTGACAGACGCGCTGCACCACATAGTAAGATGTGGCAAACAATGCCGAGCCACCAAAGGCAAAGATTACGGCATTGGTGTGCAGCGGACGCAACCGTCCAAAATGGAAGATGCCAAGGTTCAGCTCAGGCCACATCATCTGTGCCGCGAGTATGACGCCAACCGCCATGCCAATAATGCCCCATAGGACAGTGACAATGGAGAATTGGCGAACCACCTGATAATTATACGTTGGGTGCTCAAACTGAGCGGGGGTTGCAATGCTCATCTTAGGTTCCAGAATCGTTCCTGAGTTGTTATGTCGGCATGAAAGACGTAAAAGCAGTCACCAGTCTTACTTTACGCTTACCAAAACCTTCTTTCCTGAGTGTGCCATTCAGGTGCAAGAAGTATGGTAAGCGGTAGGGGTTGTTGCAAATGACTTGGATCAAGTAATGCTTTAAAACGTAGTCTAATGTAATCGAAGTCGAGGTGGGTGCGACAAATTGACGCAGTAAGTCGTTATGCAATGATTGTTGTATTCAACTGAACAGAAATCAGCGACGCTCGAGCAACCAGCGGCTTTGCCAAGCGTTGAACACCCGCTCCGGGTACCATGTCTGACCGTAGCTGCCATTGTAGCGCGCCAGCGCCGGGGTCAGATTGCCGCGCTCGCGTTCGAGATAGTGCGCCAAAATGGTGGTGCCGTAGCGCAGATTGGTTTCCATATCGAACAGGTTGTCATCCGGTCGTCCGATTTCATTGGTCCAAAATGGCATGACTTGCATGTATCCGCGTGCCCCAGCCCACGACAACGCATAGCGTTCAAAGTTGCTTTCGACTTGGATCAAGGCCAAGACCAGCTCTGGGTTAAGCCCGGCACGCGTCGACTCCCGGTGAACCAAGCGAAGGAACTCTAGGCGTTCCTGTTCATCCGGCATGCGGCGCGCTAAACGGCCTGACATATCAACTAGCCAGACTTGTGCGTCAAAACGGTCGGCAAAACCTGATTCTGCTGCCACAGCATGGCTTAATGACGCTAGTAGGCTTGGATCGATGTCTTGATTCGCTGTCGCTGTTACACTGCCAATGGACAGCAGTGCAAACGCCATCCATCTGCATATAGGTGCCCAAGGTTGGCCCTTTTGTCGAGACATCGGTAGCATTCCGTAAGATTTTTTATTCTGTTTTGCGTCTACCGCTTAATATAGCGGCAAAACTCGTTATAATCGCCGTTCTTAAAAATTCTCTCAGGTTGCCGCATTGGATGCTTCCAAGCGACCTGTCAAACACAGCGAGTACTCTTGGACAATACTATGCGAACTCATTACTGCGGGGAACTCAGAAGTTCCAATAACGAAGAAACCGTCACACTATGCGGTTGGGTACACCGTCGGCGTGACCATGGCGGCGTCATTTTTCTGGACTTACGTGACCGTGAAGGTCTGGTGCAGGTGGTCTTTGATCCCGATGACGAAGTCAACTTCAATACCGCAGACAAAGTACGCAGCGAATACGTTGTAAAAGTGACGGGCCGCGTACGTGCGCGCCCCGACGGCACCGTGAACAAAGATTTGCCAACGGGCGAAATTGAAGTGCTGGGCAAGCAGATTGAAGTGTTAAATGCAGCCGAAACGCCGCCGTTCCCATTGGACAGCCATTCCGGTGTGGGAGAAGACGTCCGTCTGAAATACCGCTACATGGACTTACGTCGCCCGGAAATGCAAAGCAAGCTTATTCTGCGCAGCCGCATTTCGACCGCATTGCGCCGCTACTTGGATGACCAAGGCTTCTTGGAAATCGAAACGCCGATCCTGACCCGTGCTACCCCCGAAGGGGCGCGTGACTATCTGGTGCCAAGCCGCACGCACGACGGTAAGTTCTTCGCCTTGCCGCAATCGCCACAGTTGTTTAAGCAGTTGTTGATGGTGGCGGGGTTTGATCGTTACTACCAAATCGCTAAATGCTTCCGCGATGAAGACTTGCGCGCTGACCGCCAGCCAGAATTCACCCAGATCGACATGGAAGCGTCTTTTGTTGATGAAAAAGACATCATGGGCGTGGCCGAAGGTATGATCCGCCACATTTTCAAAAGCAGCTTGGGCGTAGAGTTCGGTACTATTCCGCACATGCCGTTCTCTGAAGCCATGGAGCGTTACGGCAGTGACAAGCCTGACCTGCGTATTCCATTGGAAATCGTGACAGTCAGTGACCTGATGGCCGAAGTAGAATTTAAAGTGTTTTCTGGCCCAGCGACTGACCCTAAGGGTCGCGTAGCGGCATTGCGCGTCCCTAACGGTAGCGAGCTGACGCGTAAGCAGATTGACGACTACACCAAGTATGTCGGAATTTTCGGCGCCAAAGGCTTGGCATACATTAAAGTCAATGACAAGTCTGACCTGGAAGAAGGCTTGCAGTCACCCATCGTTAAATTCTTGCCTGTACCGGTGCGCCAAGCATTGTTGGAGCGTTTGGGCGCTGAAAACGGCGACCTGATTTTCTTCGGTGCTGACAAAGCCCGCATCGTCAACGATGCCTTGGGTGCGTTGCGCGTTAAATTGGGTGAAGACTTAAACCTCTACACCGCCGAATGGGCACCGCTGTGGGTGGTCGACTTCCCAATGTTTGAGCAGGATGACGACGGTCGCTTGCATGCCTTGCACCACCCGTTCACGGCGCCTTCGTGCTCTCCGGAAGAGCTGCGTGCTGCGCCTGAAACGGCATTGAGTCGTGCCTATGACCTCGTGCTGAACGGCACAGAGTTGGGCGGCGGTTCTATCCGTATCCATGACCAGTCGATGCAGGCCGCAGTCTTTGATCTGCTGGATATCTCGCCAGAAGAGCAGCGTGAAAAGTTCGGCTTCTTGTTAGACGCCCTGCAATATGGCGCCCCGCCGCACGGTGGCTTGGCGTTCGGCTTCGACCGTTTGATCATGTTGATGACCGGTGCCGACAGCATTCGTGACGTCATTGCGTTCCCGAAAACGCAGTCTGCGGCCTGTGTCCTGACGCAAGCACCGGGTGAGGTCAGCAACGAGCAATTGCGCGAGTTGAACATTCGTGTGCGCAAATCGGTCACGGAATAACGGGAGCTGAGTTAGATGGCAGGCCATTCCAAATGGGCGAACATCAAGCACCGCAAGGCCGCACAAGACGCCAAGCGGGGTAAGGTGTTCACCAAAATCATTCGCGAGTTGGTGGTGGCGGCCAAAGCGGGCGGGCCAAACCCGGAAGACAATCCGACGTTGCGGTCAGTGGTGGACAAAGCCCTGACCAACAACATGAAACGCGACACCATAGACAAAGCCATTGCGCGTGGTGCCGGCACGCAAGACGGCGACAACTACGAAGAGCTGACCTACGAAGGTTATGCTCCGGGTGGTATCGCTGTTTTGGTGAAGTGTCTGTCCGACAACCGCAATCGCACCGTCAGTGAAGTGCGCCACGCATTCACAAAGAGCGGTGGCAACTTGGGCACTGACGGTTCGGTGGCTTACTTGTTTAATCAAGTGGGTCAGTTGTTCATCGAGTCGGGTGACGAAGACGCGGTGCTGGAAGTGGCTTTGGAAGCCGGTGCCGACGATGTCATCGTCGACGACGACGGTTCTTTCGAAGTACGCACCACCATCGGTACTTTTTTGGATGTTAAAACCGCGTTAGTCAATGCCGGTTTTACGCCAGAAGGGGAGGTGTCTTATGTGCCTGATTTGTACGTTGATGTCGATCCAGAACTGGCCGACAAGGTGTATCGTTTGATCGATATGCTGGAAGAATCTGATGACGTGCAAGGCGTGCACACCAACGCCGCCTTTCCGGACGCCGCTATTATGGAAGCAGAATAGCATGCAGGCCGCCGGGCGATGAGCATCATCTTAGGCATCGACCCCGGCTCTCGTCGCACGGGTTTTGGCGTGATCGACACCTCGGGGCGCAAGCCCCGATACATCACCAGTGGCTGCATTAATTTGACCAAGCTGGTGGATATCCCTTCACGCTTAGATTCTATTTTTTCGCACGTGCAGGAAATCTGTGCGCAAGTCAGTCCAACCGAATTTGCAATAGAACAGGTGTTTTTGGGGCGTAACGTGGACTCGGCATTAAAACTTGGCCATGCGCGCGGTGCGGCCATTGTGGCGGCCATGCAAGCGGGCTTGCCGGTGCATGAGTACGCGGCGCGGCAGGTGAAGCAGTCCGTCGTGGGGAAGGGCAGTGCGACCAAGGAGCAGGTGCAGCACATGGTAAAGGTGCTGTTGGATTTGCCCGGCATACCGCAGGAAGACGCGGCCGATGCCTTAGCCATCGCGCTTTGCCATGCGCATTTCAGTGCCTCCATGGGGCGTATCGCTGGCGCCGTGGGGAGTCGGCGCGGGCGGACAGTCTAGCTTCATTCTCTGTATGCCGACCTTAGTCGGGTGGGATTGGGTTGCACCGGTTTGGCTTAGGGTGCTTAGAGGGTTCTTGGGGACGCCGTAAACCCATCCATGGGGGCTCGCCGCGGCCCTCCGTGGCCGCAGACGCCCCTACGAACCCTCTAAGCACCCTTCACCAAACCTATAGTCCTCAATCGATGGATATACCTAGTGATCCAGAGTTTTGTCAGGCCTTGGTGGTGAGGTAAAGGGGGAATTGAGCTCCCAGTGCCTTTGTTGGGGCGTTTGCGCACAGGACGTGCGCAACGAGCCCCCATGGACCGGGTTTACGGCGTCCCAACAAAGGCACTGGGAGCTCAACTCCCCCGAGATCAGACGGCGGATTAATGCAGACAATAGTATGGGAATGGAGCGAGAATGATCGGACATATACGTGGTGAGTTAGTGGTGAAGCAGCCGCCGGAAGTGGTGGTGGATGTGCAGGGCGTCGGGTACGAAATTCTCGTGCCGATGACCACCTATTATGTGCTGCCCGGACTGGGTGAGCAGGTTCGATTGTGGACGCACCTGAGCGTTCGGGAAGATGCTCATGTGTTGTTTGGCTTTGCACAGGAAAGTGAACGCACCTTGTTTCGTACGCTGATTAAAGTGAACGGCATCGGCCCTAAACTCGCTCTGGCCATATTGTCTGCTATTGAGCCGGATGACTTTGCCCGCTTTATTGAAATGGATGACATCAACCAGTTGATGAAGATTCCTGGCGTAGGCAAGAAAATGGCCGAACGTCTGGCATTGGAACTGAAAGGCAAAGTGCATGGTGGTAACGCTGACGGACCATTGTTCACTGCGGCATCGCCCGCTGTTGCGGCGGTTGACCCCGTCGAAGACGCCGAAAGCGCGTTGGTTTCTCTGGGTTACAAGCCCGTTGTGGCCGCCAAAATGATCAAACAGGTGCAGGCACCTGGGTTGGCCAGCGACGAACTGATCCGTCTGGCCTTGAAGTCCGCACTGTGAGATTATTTTGCGCATGATAGAAACAGACCGCTTTATTGCCCCCGAGCCCAAAACACCCAAAGAAGAGCAGCTCGATCGTGCTATTCGCCCGACTCGACTGACCGACTACGTTGGGCAGCCGGTGGTGCGCGAGCAGTTGGAGATTTTCATCGCGGCCGCCTTGAAGCGCGAAGAAGCACTGGATCACATGCTGGTATTTGGCCCGCCGGGCTTGGGGAAAACGACCCTCGCCAACATCGTGGCCAATGAAATGAACGCGCAGATCAAAACCACCTCTGGCCCGGTGCTGGAAAAAGCCGGTGATCTAGCGGCCATGCTGACCAATCTTGAAGCCGGTGATGTGCTATTTATCGACGAAATACACCGCTTAAGCCCGCATATCGAAGAAATTCTTTATCCCGCCATGGAAGACTACCAGCTTGATATCATGATTGGCGAAGGGCCTGCGGCGCGCTCAATTAAGCTTGAGTTACCGCCCTTTACGCTCGTTGGCGCAACGACTCGTGCGGGTTTGCTGACTTCGCCATTGCGCGACCGCTTCGGCATTGTGCAGCGTTTGGAGTTCTACAGCATTGCTGATCTGACGCACATCGTGCACCGGTCGTCACGGTTGATGCAGATGGACATGACCGATGACGGCGCGTTGGAAATCGCTACACGATCGCGCGGTACGCCGCGTATCGCCAATCGTCTGCTGCGCCGTGTACGGGATTACGCGGAAGTGAAAGCGGATGGCGTGGTGACGTACGACGTCGCGCACGCCGCACTGACCATGCTCGACATTGATCCTGCAGGGTTTGATTTACTGGATCGGCGGATGCTGACGGCCATGATCGAGCGGTTCGATGGTGGACCGGTCGGTATCGACAGTTTGGCGGCAACGCTGAGTGAAGAGCGCGATACCTTGGAAGACGTTGTCGAACCCTATCTTATTCAAAAAGGCTACATTGTACGCACTGCTCGGGGGCGGCTCGTGACCGATTTGGCCTACCAGCATTTTGGCCTGTTACGCAATAACCCGACCTAGGCTTATTCCGTGTTGTCGGCACGTGCGCTTGGGGTATGCCGCTAGCGCTCAACGGCATGGATGCCGGAGGTAGAGCAATGCAGGAGCAATTGCCGAGGACGCAGTTGCCCGTCGTCCGCCGCCGGTGATCGTAGGAGCGCAGCCCTCTGCGCGAAATAACCGACACCCCGCCAATAATCGTAAAACATCCGATTGCCTGTGTATAAGTTTTGAATGGGGGTCTCAAATTCTTATTTAACCGCTGGTTAGGCTATTTCTTTTTCGGTACATTGTCGGCACTGAGTATTCGTATGTCTGTTTGAAATAATAAGGAGTAATGCAGCGTGCACGATGAGATGTCGTATTGGTCACTGATCGCGAGTGCGAGTTTGTTGGTGCAGTTGGTCATGCTGACGCTGCTGCTGCTGTCTGTTTTTTCCTGGTTTTTTATCTTTGAAAGGGTGCAGTTTCTGTCACGTGCTGCCCGCAGCAACGAAAACTTCGAGGAGCGTTTTTGGTCCGGCATGGATCTCACTCAATTGTTTCGCCAAGTAAACGCGAACCCGGACCCGGACAGTGGTTCCGAAGCAATTTTCCGCGCTGGCTTTAAAGAATTCACGCGTGCTCGTCAGCAGGCAGATATGGATCCTGAAGCCACCATGACGGCAATTCAACGTGCCATGCGAGTTGCCACCAATAAAGAAGAAGACAAGCTCGATAATCACTTGTCATTCCTCGCTACGGTGGGATCAATATCGCCGTACATCGGTTTGTTTGGCACTGTGTGGGGTATTATGAACTCCTTTCGCGGGCTGGGTAATACAGCGCAGGCCACGCTGGCCACCGTAGCGCCCGGGATAGCTGAGGCGCTAATAGCCACTGCCATGGGTCTGTTTGCGGCCATTCCTGCCGTCGTTGCGTACAACCGTTTTTCTAATCGTGCAGAAAGCCTGATTGGACTGTACGAAACGTTTTCTGAAGAATTCTCCAGTATTTTGCACCGTCAGGTGCACGCCTTGTCACGTAAGGCAGCCACATCTGCACCTAAGGCCCGTACAGAGTCTCCAACGGAGCGTGCGCCTAAGCCATTGGGTGATGCGGGGTTAGTATGAAAAAGAGCGGTAAGCGTAAGCCTGTCGCCGAAATTAACGTCGTGCCTTATATCGACGTTATGCTGGTACTGCTCATCATTTTTATGGTGACTGCGCCCATGCTCACTCAGGGGGTTGATGTCAACTTGCCCCGAGCGTCAACCGAACCACTGCCAGTGGATGACAATCGGGAGAATTTGATTGTTTCGGTGAATGCTCAAGAACAATATTTCTTAGAGCTAGGCGAGTCCTCACCTCAGGCCATCGAGCTGGGAGAGGTACGTAACTTCGTATCAGAGGTTATCCGTCGCAATCCCAATACGGCGGTTCTCGTGCGCGGTGACCGGGCGGTACCTTATGGAAAAGTGGTTGAACTCATGGTGATGCTGCAGTCTGCCGGGGTGGGCAGTGTAGGATTGGTTACGGACCCCGTTTGATCATGCGTGATGTTGATCAACTCTTTCCCTTTATCTACGCGGTTTTACTGCATGCTTTTATCGGTGCGGTATTGATTGTTGGTTTGCCGAGCTTCAGTAGTCCGAGAGAAGTGAATCTTCCTACCGTGATTCAGGCGGAGCTGGTAACGCTCAGTCGGAGTCAGCCAGCGACTGCGCCAACACCACCGCCTCCGGCTCCTCGGCCACCGGTAGAGACTGCGCGTGTCACGCCGCCTCCGCCTGCACCGGAGCCTGAGCCAGCACCCGCTCCACCGCCTCCTGCACCGCCACCGCCTGCTCCGGAGCCCCCACCGGCCCCTGAGCCAGCACCCGCTCCTCCGCCACCGGCGCCAGTCCCAACGCCGGAGCCAGCGCCTGCACCGCCGCCGCCCGCTCCGGCCCCGGAACCAGAACCAGCGCCTACGCCGCCAGCGCCGCCGGCACCACCAGCGCCCAGAGATTTTACTGACGAAGAGCTGGCGATGTTCGAAAGCACGATGCTGAGTACGCTTGAGGCTGACCAACAGCGCGCCGAAGCGGCCGCAGAGCAAGCTGAGCGAGAGCAAGAAGCAATTGCGACCTATGAGCAACTGATTGGCGATACGGTGCGTCGACTGTGGAACCTGCCACTGAATGTTGATAGTTCAATGCAGCCAACAGTGCAGATACAGTTGCTACCCACCGGCGAATTGGTAGCTGCAACCATCGTAAGCTCCAGCGGCAATGCGTCTCTGGATCGTTCCGTTATTCAGGCCATTGAGCGAGCCGGGCGCTTTCGCGTGCCGGAAGATATCCGTGTGTTTGAGCGTTCGTTTCGTCGTTTCAATATGACATTTGTACCAGAGGTCTAGATTATGCGCAGGTTACTGTTTGTTTTATTGAGTTGGGCCTTGGTCCAACCCGCCATGGCTCAGTTAACCATTACCGTTACCAAAGGATATGACGAAAAGACGAATATCGCCGTTGTGCCGTTTCTATGGGATGGAGACGGCGCTGCACCCTCTGAAATGACCGACATTGTGGTCGCTAATTTGGAGCGGACAGGGCAGTTTGAGGCTTTGGATCAGGCGACAATGCGGAGTTGGCCAAGTCGTCGCGAAAGCATCACGTTCGCCGAGTGGCGATTGCTAGACCAGGACTTCCTCGTTATTGGTCGGTTGCGTCCGGTAGCTGAGGGGCGGGTAGAAGTGACCTATGAACTCTATGATCCTTATCGCGAACAACGGCTGTTGGCAGGCACTCTACAGGGTACTTTGGCTCAATGGCGACAGCTCGCGCACCGCGTCAGTGACGCGATTTACGAAGAAATTACCGGTGTAAGAGGCGTTTTTTCTACGAAAATAGCCTATGTTGTTGCTCAAGAGTCGGACACAGGTATGCAATACCGTCTGCAAATAGCGGATGCGGATGGTTGGAACGAGCAGATATGGTATCGTTCAGCACAGCCGATTATGTCACCCGCTTGGTCGCCAGATGGTCGGCAATTGGCTTTTGTTGATTTTCAGCCCGATGGTAGCTCGTCGGTCAAAATGCTTGATCTGACATCGCGCAATATACGTACACTGGTTGAGCGCCGAGGTACTATAAACAGTGCTCCGGCTTTTTCACCCGATGGAAGGCGTTTAGCCTTAACATCGAGTCGTGCAGGTAGTCCCAGTATTTATGTGCTGGACTTGCAAACTAATCGGTTGCAACAAGTCACGACGCATTGGGCTATTGATACTGAGCCCGATTGGGTAGATGAGAATACGTTGATATTCACGTCTGACCGCAGTGGTGGGCCGCAGATATACCGCATAGATTTGCGGACTCAAGCGGTAGAGCGTTTGACTTTTGAAGGGCGCTATAATGCACGGGGACGTGTGGGCTCGGATGGTGAGCGCATAACCATGGTATACAGCGATGGTGGCGGTTATCATATCGCCACAATGGAACTGGATACTCGATTGGTACAGGTTCTGACAGGAAATGGATCGGACGAGTCTCCAAGTCTCGCCCCAAATGGAAGTATGGTAATCTATGCGACAAAACGCGGGAATAACTCAGAGCTTGCGTGGGTGTCAATTGATGGTAAGGTAGAGAGTGCAATGCCAAGTCGGTTCGGTGATGTGCGTGAACCAGCTTGGTCACCCTATACCTACTAGTAGTAATGAATTTTCTGCGCCGTGCTATTATGCTGGCAATGAAATAAGAACAACCTTAATAACATGGGATTGAACAATGTCTAAGATTAAACTGCTGCAGGTTCTGTTGGTTTCAGGGATTCTTGGCGTAGTGGGCTGTAGCTCTGCGCAAGTTGATGATGCTGCCGGTGCTAGTACAACTACTGATACTACGACTACAACAGATGCTCAAGTGGCACCTGAGTCTGATGTAATGGTTATCGAGCCACCCGTTGAAACTGAGACTATGAGCGAAATGGGCGCGCCGGATATTTCCGTCGTATTCTTTGCTTTCGATAGTTATACGGTCGACGCCACTAGCCGTAGCGTATTGGATGCCCACGCGGATTATCTGCGTAACAACCCTAACCTGGTTGTTGTATTGGAAGGTCACACCGATGAGCGCGGCAGTGCCGAGTACAACTTAGCACTGGGTGAAAACCGTGCTAAAGCCGTACAGGACTACCTCCGTCTGCGTGGTGTTGATGGCGCACAAATGTATGTCACTTCTTTCGGTGAAATGAAGCCTGCAGCACGCGGTTCTAATGAAAGTGCTTGGGCACTGAATCGTCGTGTAGAGATTCAGTACCAGTAAGTTAAAAGGTTCTAATGAAGCGCTACTTATTAAGTGCTGTAGGAGGAGTTGCCGTTTTCGGCAGCTCCTTTCTTTTTGCAGCCCCCCCTATTGAACAGGGGCGTCCTACTCTGATCAATCAGTCCGGCCGCAGTATTATGGCCGACGAGTTGATTACCGATGAGCTGTTACAACAGCGCCTATCGAGTCTTCATGGGCAATTTGCCACACAAGACAGTCTGACCCAATTGCTGGATCGAATCGCTCGTATGGAGCGTGAAATGCAGTTGATGAACGGCCAGATAGAAGAATTAACCTACCGTCTACAGGTTGCTGAACGAGATAATCGAGATCGCTATATCGACCTTGACCAGCGATTGACCAATATTCAGGCTTCTGGGCCAGCCGCATTGTCAGGGCGCGCCACAGAAGTTAGTCCTGCGCAAAACGTTGCTGATGCGGAGCAGCGAGATTACAACGCGGCGCGTGATTTGATCAGTGCGCGAGAATATGAGCGCGCCATCGCCGCACTGCGCAGCTTTACAGAAGAATATCCAGAGAGTGCGTTAGTCGATAACGCCTATTTTTGGTTGGGTGAGGTTTATACCTTGCTGCGTGAATATGATAGCGCGCGCGAAGTCTACCTGAAGGTCTTAACAGACTTTTCAGATTCTGAGCGTCGGGTTGACTCAACGTTCAAGTTGGGCTTTCTGGAAGAGCGAGTGGGCGACGTAGACAAGGCTGTCCAATATTATAATCAGGTGCTCGAAATGGCGCCCGGCACGCAGCTTTCTTCTCTAGCCAGTCAACGACTTAATACCCTGCAAGAATAAGATATTATGAGCCTCGCAATTGTTTTACTGTCCGGTGGACTGGACTCGGCCACCGTTGCAGCTCTGGCGGTACAGCGCCACAAGCGTGTGCATGCAATCAGTTTTCGTTATGGGCAGCGACATTCGTCTGAGCTGCGGGCAGCAGAGCGGGTTGTTGAAGCGCTTGGGTTGGAATCTCACCGGGTAATCGATATCGATCTCGGTCAGCTCGGTGGTTCATCACTGACGGATTCGTCCATTGCTGTTCCAGAAAGCGCCCAAGAAGGTATTCCTAATACCTATGTTCCGGCACGCAATACGGTATTTCTGTCTTATGCACTGGCATATGCTGAGGTCACCGGTGCTGACAGCATCCATCTAGGGATCAACGCGGTGGATTATTCGGGTTATCCTGATTGCCGCCCGGAGTTTCTGGAAGCTTTTCAAAATCTTGTCAACGTAGCGACTAAAGCTACGGTAACCGGTCATCCGATTCGTTTGGAGGCGCCTTTGTTGTATATGACTAAGGCTGAGATAATTCAGTCCGGCATAGCGGCCGGTGTGGACTACGGTATGACGGTGTCTTGTTATCAAGCTGATGCTCAAGGTGTGGCGTGTGGTGTATGCGACAGTTGTCGTCTGCGCCACCAAGGCTTTGTAGACGCCGGTGTGGCCGACCCAACACCTTACAGAAAAAATTAATTAAATTAGGGACTTGCGCTCGACTGAAAAATCCCTATCATATGCCGCCTTGCTTGAGGGTCGTTAGCTCAGTTGGTAGAGCAGTTGGCTTTTAACCAATTGGTCGCAGGTTCGAATCCTGCACGACCCACCACTTTCTACCGGCGAAGTAGAATTGGCTCAGCAAGTAAAAGTATGGAAGTCTAGCTGACCTAAGTGTCTAATAAGCTTGACTTTTTTGCTGCCAAACAGCACAATGCGCACCGCGTAACGGGTCGTTAGCTCAGTTGGTAGAGCAGTTGGCTTTTAACCAATTGGTCGCAGGTTCGAATCCTGCACGACCCACCATTTCCCTTTGCCAACTGTCGTTGGTTATCTAAAACTTTCATAGACTTATCGGTGCCTTTTAGCCTTATGAGTTGTGCTACAATCGATAGCTATATCAGTCCCAAGCTAAGAACCACTTTATGAGCGCATCTTTTACGGTCGGTCCTAAGATATCGTCCATTCCCGTGGTCTGTGTTCCTGACCATGTCACGCAATCGATCATGTCGCATGGCGAGAAGAAAGAGCGCATGCTCGAATTGACGGACATGCTCCGGGCACGCAATGCCGTGTTGGTTGCGCACTACTATACCGACCCCCTCATGCAGGAGCTTGCTGAGGTGAGTGGTGGCTTTATTGGCGATTCCCTTGAAATGGCCCGTTTCGGCGCCAACACCCGTGCCGACACCATCGTAGTGGCTGGTGTTCGTTTTATGGGTGAGACGGCCAAAATTCTGAGCCCGGAAAAGCGCGTGATAATGCCCACTCTTGAAGCTGAGTGTTCTCTGGACTTAGGCTGTCCGCCAGACGAGTTCGCGGCATTTCGCGCCCAGCACCCTGATCGCACCGTGGTGGTTTATGCGAATACGTCCGCTGCCGTAAAAGCGCAAGCTGACTGGGTTGTTACTTCGAGTATAGCGGTTGATGTAATTAATCATCTGGCGACGCGCGGCGAGAAGATCCTTTGGGCGCCGGATCAGCACCTCGGACGTTATGTTGCCAGTCAGACTGGCGCCGACATGTTGTTGTGGAATGGCTCTTGTGTGGTGCATGAAGAGTTTAAGGCGCAGGGCTTGCAGAAGCTTAAGGCTGTCTACCCTGAAGCCGCCGTGTTGGTCCACCCAGAAAGCCCTGAGGCCGTCTTGGCACTAGCAGATGTTATTGGCTCTACTACGCAATTGCTGAAAGCGACGCAAACCTTGCCGAATCAGCAATTCATCGTGGCAACCGATCGCGGTATTTTTTACAAAATGCAGCAAGCAAGTCCACAGAAAAGCTTTATCGAAGCGCCGACTGGCGGTTCTGGCGCAACCTGCCGCAGTTGTGCACACTGCCCTTGGATGGCTATGAACCAACTGGATAACTTGCGCTCCAGTCTGCTAAACGACGATCAAGAAGTGTATGTAGACGATGCTTTGCGGCTTCGAGCCTTGGTCCCTCTGCAGCGCATGCTGGATTTCTCAACCGGATTGAAGCTGTAGGAGGTCAGCCTGACGGCGGATGACGCTGCGCTCTTCCGCCCTATGCCCGAACAGGCTTCCCTTAGCTGGGCAATAACGCCTCCCAGCGTCGCAGTATCGGCTGCCATGCGCTGCGCTCTGATGCAATCTCGGTCAATTCAATAGCGCGCTGCAGTTGACGCACTGCGAGTCCCACCTCCCCTTTGATCCAACTGCTTTGCGCTTCGGCGCGAAATGCCAGCGCACGGCGATCCGCTAAGTTGAATTCCTGACTCAACAGTCCCCACGAAGCTAAATCATTGGGTGGGGCCGCTTGATACAGGGTGCGAGTCCATCTTTCACGTTCGGTCGGGTGATCATACAGCTCGGATGACAGCGCGCTCAGCGCTACCAACCAATTGTCGGATAACAAACGACTTTGCTCTGTTAGGCGCGCGCGCAATCTTTTATCTTCATCACTGGTATTGTGACGTCTTAACCATTCGTTAGCGCGGAAAATTAAATAGGGGTTCGCCGGGTAGTTGGCCAGCATGTCGAGCCAAAAGGTCTGCTGGTCTTGACGTGGTAGTGACTCCCGAGCTGAATATTGGTTGCAGGGCGCCGTCGTGGCGCGCGTGGTTAGACTGAAGTCCATCTGTATCCAGCATAAAGGAATGCTCAAATCCGTTTGCGTGGTAGCTGGAGGTAAGTCGGCCATCCGATTACGAAGATCAGCAAGGCGACTAATAACATCAGGGTGAGTGCCGGGATACGACGACCCCGCGGTACCTATTTGAGAGCGTTGGTAGCGCGCCATGGACTCATAGGCGTCAATAAGCCCTTGCAGTGGTAGGCTGCTGGACCGCATAGCGTTAACAGCTGCACGATCCGCTTCCTCTTCCATACTGCGCGAGAAGGCCAGTTGCTGTTGTAGGGCCAAGCCCTGAGCACCATAGAATACCCCTGCGGCCAGGTTTACATCGACTTGGGCAGCCAACGGCAAGAGCAATAAACTGGCAATTACCAACCCCATGGAGTCTCGTTGAGCGCCGGCCAGGCGTGCGTGATGTCCAAGGGCTAAGTGTCCCAGTTCGTGTGCTATAATCGCCTGCAATTCAGCAGTGTCTGTCATTTGATCCAGCATGCCCGTATGCACGCCGATCAATCCACCAGGCAAAGCAAAGGCGTTGAAGTTACGATTGTTCACGCCGAAGATCATCAGGTCTGAGGGTCGTTGTTCGTTGGCAAAAAACGGTAACAGTGGGGCGGTAGATTGTTGCAGGTAATAGGTGAGAGCAGGGTCCTGAGTTACGATGCTCTCTCTGTTAAGAAAACGTAAGTAACGCAGTCCCGATATTGCTTCCTCTGTCTGAGTGCGTATATCTTTCTGGCCCAGCGATGGCAGGTCACTGACTAAGGCTTCCGTCTGTGCATTGCCAGCGGTGAACGCAGCGAATAGACATGCAGCAAAGGTCTTAAGGCGAGTACGACTCACCAAGGGCAATACGGGGTGCAACTTCAAGGTGAGAGACATCATGAGCACAAATATAGCGGAGACCGTCATAGATGCTAGTCGGTTGGCGTGTCCTTTACCATTGTTGAAGGTGAAACAATGGTTAGCAAAAGCCGAGGATGGTCAACGCTTGCAGATCATCACGACAGACCCAGGCTCGCAGCGGGATATACCTCGTTATTTGGCATCTACGTCACACACACTGATTTCACAGAATGAGCAAGATTCGACCTGCATCTTTTTAATTCAAGCCGGAGCAACCAATGCTTAAAGTATTTGAGCGCATGTATAACCGCTATTTCCATGACGAAGAAGCGGTCATTCTCGCGTTAGTGTTGATCGCGTCTACGTTAGTCGTGTGGCTGTTTGGTGGGGTGATGGCGCCTGTTTTTGCCGCGTTGATTGTGGCCTATGTGTTCGCGCCGATAATGGACAGGCTGGTACGCCTCAAGGTGCCTTATGTGGTCGCCGCCTCTATCTTGTCGTTACTGTTTTTAGGTATTTTACTGCTTGTGGTGCTGATCTTAGTGCCGTTCTTGTGGGGCCAGGTGATGACCTTGACCGCTGAACTGCCGAAGATGCTGAATCAGATGCAGCTTGCGTTAGGCGAGTTGCCTGCCCGGTTCCCCGAGATTTTTGATGATGAAGAGACGCTGCAGTGGGTGCGTCAACTCAATCTTGGGGCTCTGGGTAATCAGGCCGCGAACTATTTGCCGCGCTTGGTTGGCTTGTCGCTGTCGACAATACCTAACTTAATTACCTTACTGATCTATCTGATCATCGTGCCCTTGATGGTGTTCTTCATGCTGAAGGACCGTAAAACATTGTGGGAGTCATGGTTGACTCTATTGCCCACTCGGCGTCGTCTGTTAACCGACATTGGCGCGGAGATGAATCAGCAAATTGCCAACTACATTCGCGGCAAGGTTATTGAGATCTTGATTGTAGGCTCAGTGAGTTTTGTTGCTTTTGAACTGTTGGGGCTGAACTATTCGGCGCTGTTAGCCTTGATGGTTGGCTTGTCGGTGTTGATTCCATACATCGGTGCAACCGTGGCGACGGTGCCGGTAGCGCTGATTGCGTTGTTCCAGTTTGGTGTCGGCCCACACTTCTATACCGTCGTGGTGGTCTATCTGGTCATTCAGATGCTAGACGGCAATGTCTTGGTGCCGTTGCTGTTCTCTGAGGCCGTTAATTTACACCCGATATTTATCATCATAGCGGTGTTGTTTTTTGGTGGAGTTTGGGGTTTCTGGGGCGTATTTTTTGCCATTCCATTGGCCACATTGGTCAAAGCGGTTTATAACGCATGGCCTAAGCACCCCGACGCTGTATAAAAAAATGTCATTGTGGCGTACTGGCGGTTGAGATAGTCGCCCTAGCGCATTACCATTGCGCCCTTAAAGGGCAGACCTAAAAAGTGTTGAGCTTGTACTTTTAGGTGTACCCAACATACGTGTATTGCACGCCGAAAGGCGGGAGTTATTGAATGATTACTGGGAGTATGGTCGCTCTAGTGACCCCAATGAGTGAAGACGGCAGCATTCACTGGGAAAGCCTTGAGCAATTGCTCGATTTTCACATCGAGAATAAAACACAGGCGATTGTGTCCATGGGCACAACGGGTGAGTCCACTACTCTCAGTATGGCCGAGCACAAATCTGTAGTGAAATTCACCGTTGAATACTGTGCGGGGCGTATCCCCGTGGTGGCGGGTACCGGTGCCAATAACACCGTTGAAGCCATTGAGTTGACGCGGGCCGCAGCTGAAGTCGGTGCCGACATGTGCTTGTCGGTAGTGCCTTACTACAACAAGCCGAGCCAGGAAGGCCTGTATCGTCATTTCAAAGCCATTGCCGAAGCCGTGGACATTCCGGTGATTCTCTACAACGTACCCAGCCGCACAGTGACGGATATGAGCAATGAAACCATTGCGCGCCTGTCGCGTATTCCGAACATCGTTGGCGTCAAAGAAGCGACGGGCGATGTCTCCCGCGTGAAAGCGATCAAAAAGCTGGCCGGTCAGGACTTTGCGCTTTATTCCGGTGACGACGCGACGAGCAAAGACTTCTTGCTGGAAGGCGGTGATGGCCTGATTTCCGTAACTGCCAACGTATCTCCTTTGGCCATGCAAAATATGTGTGAAGCGGCCATGGGTGGTAACTTGGAGCTGGCTGAGCGCCTCGACAACTTGTTGCAGCCGTTGCATAAAAACCTGTTTCTAGAGAGCAATCCCGTCCCGGTGAAATGGGCCCTGAATATCATGGGGTTGATTCCGCCGGGGATTCGTTTGCCTTTGGTACAGTTCGACAAGCAATATCACGATACGTTAAAGCAAGCGATGATGGAGTCCGGCATACTGTGATTATTCATTCGCGTTGGACCGTTCGAGTCTGTGCATTGCTGGCCGCAGTGTTCGTTACAGCATGCGGTAGCACGCCATTAGTGACGTCGCAAGCTGGTGGTTTGGAGCGCACCTCGGAACACGACGGGCTACCAGCGGACTCAGGCCGCTATTATATTGCCGATCCGCTGCCGAGCGGCAGTGATGTCTCGGTCACCGCACCACGTAAACAGTTGGCGGTGCTCGACGCGGCTAATACACGGGTCATCGATTCCTTGCGTCTGTTTACGGACGCCAATGGTTTGCCATTGATAGAGATGCCCGATGAGCCCGTTGCTGCTTCTGCACAGTTGGAGGCCGCCATTGAAACATTAGAGTGGCGTGTCCGTCAGGTCGACATTGAACAAAGCCGAATCAGTATTGATGGTTCAGCGTGGTTGGAGCGTCGTAACGATCAGCTTTTCCCCGCGCGACCACAGATCAATATCTACTTTTATTCCTTCTCCAATGGTACACAGGTACACATGGAGCGCGAGGGCGATATGCCGTTTCCCGTCGCGACGCAACGCGAGTTGTTGCAAGAGCTGTTTGCACAGCTGCAATGATGCGTTTCGCCTCACTGGGCAGTGGCAGTAAGGGTAATGCAACGCTGATTGCTGCGGCGAATACGGCTGTTTTGGTGGATTGCGGGTTCAGTGTTAAAGAAACCTTACTGCGCATGGCACGCTTGGATTTCCCTCCTGAACAATTGTCTGCCATCTTGGTGACGCATGAGCATGGTGATCACGCCAAAGGTGTTATGGCATTGAGTCGCCGTTTAAACGTCCCTGTTTATATGTCAGCGGGTACGGCAATTGCTTTGGATTGTACGGCTGAAGCCCGTATCCGAGTGATTGATCTGCATCAGACGTTTGCGATAGGGGATATTGAGATTCAGCCGGTTGCCGTACCGCATGATGCGCGCGAAGCCTGCCAATTTGTATTGGGTTTTGGTGCGCAGCGTCTGGGCATATTGACCGATTTAGGGCATGTCACACCGCATGTGATTAAGGCGTATCAAGCGGTCGATGCCCTCATTTTGGAAGCCAATCATGATCCCGATATGCTTGCGGTTGGGCCGTACCCTCCGTCGTTAAAGCGCCGTGTTGGTGGGCCGCTGGGGCATTTAAGCAATGGCCAAAGTGCCGAACTGCTGAGTCAGATAGATATACAACGCTTGCAGCGTGTGGTGATTTCTCATATCAGTGAGCAGAATAACGACGTGACCTTGGCTGAGTCCGTGTTGGCTGCTGCAATGCCGGGGCATGAAGCCAAGTTACAGATTAACCTACAGGATACTGGTTTCGACTGGTGCCAGATTCAACCGCTCTGAGGGGCTTGCTACGATGAATAAGAACACACTGCTGTACGCCGGAAAAGCCAAGTCGGTGTACACCACAGATGATGAAGCCCTGTTGGTATTGGAGTTTCGTGACGATACCTCAGCTTTCGATGGCAAAAAGAAGGAAGCCTTGGCGCGCAAAGGTCGGGTGAACAATCAGTTCAATGCCTTTATTATGGAGAAGTTGGCCGCTGCGGGCATTCAAACACACTTTGTAAAACTGCTGTCGCCAAACGAATCGTTAGTCAAGAGCCTGAAGATGCTGCCGATAGAGTGTGTAGTGCGTAACCGCGCTGCAGGCAGTTTGGTGCGCCGTTTAGGCGTCGAAGAAGGGTTGGCGCTGAATCCGCCGGTATTCGAGTTCTTCCTGAAAAACGACGCCTTGGGCGACCCCATGATCAATGATGCGCACATCATCAGCTTTGGTTGGGCAACGGAAGAGCAAATTGCTGGTATGAAGGCGCTGACATTGGCAGTTAACGATGTATTGACTAAGCTGTTTGATAGTGGCGAAATGATTCTAGTGGACTATAAGCTGGAATTTGGCGTCATCGACGGACAACTGGTGCTTGGTGATGAATTTTCGCCAGACGGCTGTCGTCTGTGGGACAAGAATACGTTGGAAAAGCTGGATAAAGATCGCTTCCGGCAGGACCTCGGAAACGTGATCGAGGCTTACGAAGAAGTGGGTCGTCGTATCGGTATAACCTTTAACTGACTGGGTAGCCCTGAAGGGTGAGGACGAATACTATGAAAAAATTACTCTTGGCTGCTGCTGTGGCAGTGTCTATTCCATCTGCACAGGCAATAGGCTTCTTTGATTTCGAAGTTGGTGTTGGCGGCGCATTTAATACACTGAATGATGGCAGCATCGGTGATGATGTATCTCTGACAACCAATGCAGATACCAGTGTCGACTTGGATCTTGAAGCCAAAGCGGGCTACTACCTGCAAGGTCGCATAGGTATGCCTGTGTTGCCGGATCTGAAGGTACGATACGAGACTCTGCGGATGGAAAGCGGCGAAGCAAACGGTAACTTTGATTTCTTTGGTACAACCTTCAACGTTGACGGTGAGGCAATTTTGGATATGACGCACCTGGATACCGCTTTGGTATTCGGGCCGAAGTTCATTCCGTTTGTTGATTATCTAGACGTGGGTGTGAATCTGCGTTGGTTACTGGGTGGTTTTGAAGCTGAGGTTGACACTCCTGACGGTAAAGAGCGTGTTGACCAACCTTTCGAATTCGAAGGCATTCCTGCCGTTATTCCAATGATACACTTGGCCGCGGCGACAACCATTCCTGTGGCGGATGTCCAATTGTCTGGCGCCCTGAATACCTTCCCTGTCGCGGGCTTAAACATGACAGATTGGAATCTGAAGGCACGCTACTATGCACCTTTGCCGACGAACATCTTGGCCAAAGTGGGTGTAGAAGCAGGATACCGGAAGTGGACCATCGACATTAATGGTGCCGAGTCTGAAGTAGTTCCAGAGGATGCGAAGCTGGAGTTTGATGCTTCCGGCTTTTTCTTGGGCGCCGTAGTGACCTTCTAAGCACCGTGTTCTTCTTAGTGCTACATAAAAGGCTGCAATTGCAGCCTTTTTAATGCCTGTTGGGTCAGTCTTGAATTCCAGTTAAAGCGCTGAGTTGCTCCAAATACCCCCGCCGTTTTGACAGACACTTCGATTCCTGGCTCGCTGTACTGCAAGGCTTTCGTTTAACTCCGATTGTGGATGACGATAATAGTACAGGCGCGTTTCTTGAAGGAAGTAGCTGCACCAGCCAATCAGCGGGTAATCGAACTGAGCCGTTCTACTGCATAGTCCTACCGGGTAATAAAAAACGTCCTGATAGCTCATGGCATAAGGCTGATTAATCGGTGAGCCGTCAAGCAGTTCAGCGCAATTGTTAATCGGAGAGGAGTTAAACTCCAAGTTACGGCGCCAACTACCCGTTTGCCCCCATGTCGCAAAGCGCGGGTCAACTACCGGGCCGTCGACCGTCACCGTTGTTCCTGCTTGCACAGCTCCGTCGATGGCGCTGGCCAGTGTTTGCACGCGATACTGCCCAGCCCCCGTCAGCGTGGTGCTGAACGTTGGCGTGGTCCAAAACGCAATGGGCTGGCCAAGTGGGTTCACCAGCATGCTTTGCAGCATCAGCCCCTCGGGTTCCCCTGCTGGAAAGGTTATGCTTATGCTGGTCGTTAATGGCGCTGGCCCGTTCGCGGGATTGGCGTCTATGGCGATGTTGAAGGCTGCCGGTGCAATTGGGTCAGGCGCGCACGGAGAAGTCGGTAGCAGGTCAGCAGGGCGTTCATAAGAGGGGTTGCCTAGGTCGCGGACATTGATCGTCAGTTCTTGATTGGCCGGACGATTACACACACTCAAAAACTTGGCATTCACCAATGGCGAGTCCGGGTCAGTTGCGTCTACGGGCACTTCTTCTTCGAATACCCTAAACCGGAGCGCTGTTAGCATCCGGTCCATAGGATCGCTAATACTCAAGGGTGTCGTAAACGGTTGAATGGTTGTAGTGGTCGCGGCTGTGTCGGCGGTCCACCAGTTCTCAAGCCAAGTGCGCAGATTGGTCAGGTACAGGTTCATAAATTCGTCTGTGTGCTGATAATTTGCGTTGAGCATCTGCGCACAGGCCAAATCGTAGTAACAGGTATCAGCCGTCAAATCGCTAAAATTGTTCCACAAATAGATTCGAGTGAGGGCATCGGTGACGGGGGTAATGTTGACTCGTGTAGCCGGGTCGTTGGGTAAGGCGCTGTAAAGTGAGTACATCGGTTCATCAGCGTTTGGGGTGGCAAACGTTGATACCATGCCCGCGCGGTTAAACACCCCCAACAATCGGAAACCACCGTCGGCGTCCGTTACCGTGCTGAACAGTAGGTCGAGATCGTTTTCTATAATGTCTTGGACAAAAATCGGTGACCACGGCAAGGCATCTTGGTAGATCGCTCGTCCAAGGATTGACTGGTCACCTAACGGGCGTTGTAAGCGCGGGTCGAGTTCTCCTTCGTCAGTCCCGCCATTTGCGAGATCGTCATCGCCGCACGCGGTCAGCAGGCCCAGAAAAAGAACTAATATGAGTGTCTGTAGTCGTTTCATGGCTTCATCAGTGTAAAAAATGATCCAGTGGTAGTAGTATCGCTCGTTATTCGAATCTTGAATTCACAGGAGGCCTGCCGTTGGCTGACTCTCTCACTTGGTCAATTTGGCCCGATTACCCATGGCTATCCCTACTGACATGGGTTGTCGTTGGCATCATTCTCGCTACCGTCGTACGCCCTGCTGTGCTGACGGTGACTCGTCAGCTGTTTCGTGGCATTCGGCATACACTGGCGCGCATCGCACACCGCTTGGATGGCGTAGTTGCCGTGCTTGCGAAACGTAACCATCAAGTCTTGATGGTGTTGGGACGCAGTTATCTCGAACGCGAAATCCGACGCCATACTGTGCAGTTAAAGCACGCCGTAGAACACGACCTTGCACAAATCGCGCCCATGGGTGTTGAGGTGCAAAAACTCGTGGAAAAAATGCAGGATGACTACGCTTCAACGCAAGAGCAGACCCCCGAGCTGCCTGAGTGGTTGCGGGCTACAGAGGCCATGGCGGCGTCACAGGCGGCGCAGTCTGGCAACCGTACGTTGCAGCATCTGCTGCAGCAGTTACTTGATCGTATTCAGCATGAGTCGCGTCAGGTACGTCAGGAATACCGGCAAGCCATTGCCGATCGGCATGCCATCTTGAGCCAGTTTTTACCCTTTTGGCGGCGTTTGTTGCAGATGCAAGGCGATATCGGTCAGGGCGTGCGGCGTATCGAGCAGCGCACAGAGCGCCTTGAAGGCCTGTTAGAGCAATTTGAGCGCTTAGCTGGCGGCGAAGAACGCTCATTGCGGTTTGCTGTCGGCTCGGTGCTGGTTCACTTCATGGTGGCCTTGGTACTGGCAGTCGGGATTTTGGCATTAGGGTTGGTTGGATACTGGATCATTGCGCCGGCGGTCGACGTGCTGATTCCCGTTTCGACTTACGCTTGGGGTGTGGTGGCCGTTGTTGCGCTCTTGGCCGGCCAAGTCATAACCGGAATGGTTCTTCTGGAGAACATGCAGATCACTCGGCTCTTTCGGGCTTTCTGGGTGGTCGATTCTGCTATGTCTTTTAAAGTCCGTCTGGCCGCGTTCATTGGCTTGTGTGTTTGGTCCGTAGTGAACGCTTTGTTGGCCATGGTTGCTACGCACAGCGAGCCGGTGGTGGGCAGCGTCGCGGCTGCGGGTATTGATGGCAATGTCGGTGCCATGCTGGTTCGGGTGATCATAGCAGCTATGACACCTTGGGTTCTGACGCTTTTGATCCTGCCGCTGGAGCCGTTACTGAACGGTATTCGCGTCCTTCTGGGTTCTGTTTCCGTCTGGTTGGCGACCTTGTTGACATGGCTCGTGCGACTGATTCATTTGTTGACGCGAATGGTCGAGCGGATTTGGGTGGGCGCTTACGAAGTTGTATGCTCGCCGCTCACGCGTCTTGGGCATCTTAGAAAGTTGCGTAAACAAACTACAAATAAACCGGTTTCGAAGAAGCCAAAGGTCGCCAGCTCTTGAGCTGAGGCCTTGGGCTTGCTAACGTGAGCGGGACAATTGTCGTAACATTGTGCAAATATAATAAAGGCATCTCTATGAATAAGTTAGCCAATCTCGCTTTGGCGGGTGTACTGGCCAGTGCGGGTGGCGTTGCAGTCGCGCAGGAATTAGAAACTGTTACTGAGCGTACCAGTTATTATTTTGGTTTGGATCTGGGCGGTAGTCTGGCGCAACAGGTCGGTACGGAACGCATTGATATCGATGCGGTTATTTTGGGCTTGCGTGACGGCCTATCGCAAACCGAGCCGCGCTTGTCGCTGGAAGAAATCCGCTCCGCCGTTATGGCGTTGCAGCAAGAATTACAGTCTGAACAAGAAGGTATGACCATGGCCATGCGTGCCGAAGGCGAAACGTTTCTGAGCGAGAACGCAGAGAAAGAGGGTGTAACCGTCACTCCGAGCGGGTTGCAGTATGAAGTGATCGCTGCGGGAGAGGGCGGTGCTTCACCATCAAGTTCTGATGTGGTTCGCGTGCATTATCATGGCACCCTGATCGATGGCACGGTATTCGACAGCTCGGTTGACCGTGGAGAGCCTGTAGAGTTTCCTCTGAATGGTGTTATTCCCGGTTGGACGGAAGGCGTGCAGTTGATGAGTGAAGGCGATAAGTATCGTTTCTTCATACCATCGGACTTGGGATACCGTGATCAAGCAGTAGGCAGTATTCCGCCATTTTCTGTTCTGGTGTTTGAAGTGGAGTTGCTAGAAATAATGTAAGCTGCAATACGCTGCTTAAGACGTAAGCGTTTTGTGAATCGGGCTCTTTGCCCGATTTTTTTATTGCCTAAATCTCGCAAGCAATAAAAAACCCGACCATGGCAACATGGTCGGGTTTCTTGAATTCTGGCTCCAGCGGCAGGACTCGAACCTGCGACCAAAGGATTAACAGTCCTCTGCTCTACCAACTGAGCTACGCTGGAGTAACTCGAACAGGTGAGGATTATAGAGATAGGGCTTTGGGTGTCAACCCTAATGTTTTGTTTTTTATAAGTTTTTCGGACAGACGGTAATAGTTGTAGAAAAATGTTCGGCCGACGGTGCAGTGTCAACAGAATTGAAGACAGACGAACAGGTCTGCCGTTTAACGTATACAGTACGATTAATCAGATTTCGGCACAGTTCTTGATTAATAACCCCACAGTGACCTATTTCGTCAATTAACTGGCGGGGAATAACGGAATGTCTATGGAACTACAACAGATCTATGTATTGGCGGGTACTTTTGGTGCCGGAATTCTGACATGTGGCTTGATAGCCCTGATTGCCTTCAAGGTTGCTCGACGCAAAGAAGGCGGCTCGGAATCGGCGGCAATCCAAACACGCAGGGCATTGTTGGAATCTGTGGCGCAAAACGTCAGCGAAGTGCACCACGTTTATCAGCAATTCTTGGCCTTGGCGTTGGAATTCTCTCGGCACGGCAAGTCTTGGCCTCCGCAGCGCAAAGAAGAACTGCGCCGCATCACCGATGACTTGGTAAACGTTTTTCGTCATTTGACGGAAGCCGAAGCTACATTGTTGCTATTGGGTGAGAAGAAGCTTGAGCGCGCTTTGCGTATTTATGGTTCGAAGATCGTTCATTTACGCCGTCAAATTTACGCCGACAAACCGTCGTTCAGTGGGGAAGAAATCCAGGGTCTTGATCATCTGCGTAAAGAGATCGCTGATCTGCGCGAAACCTTTTACGACGCACTCAGTCAGCGTTTTAAATTGGTATAGTTTCGCCCATGAGTAACGAAGAGAAACAGCCTCCCTGCCCATATTGCCAGAAGCTACGGTGGACCACCGTAGCTATGGTCGTAGTGGTGTTTTTATTGTATTTAGTCTCGCGCTAAGGAAGTTGCTATGCCGGTTATAGCATCGGACTTCCGCTCCAGTTGGTGGCTGCCTGGCGGCCATCTACAAACCATTATTCCTAGTGTCTTTCGTCGTCTGTCCTTAACCAGCGAACCGGTCGAGATACCGCTCCCCGACGGTGATCGATTGGTGGCTGATTACTACCCTACAGCCTTTCCTGCGGCTGAAACGCCACTGGTCGTGATCGCTCATGGCTTAGAGGGCAACTCGCAACAGGCTTATGTACAGGGCTTGGCGCGCGCAGCTCAAAACGCGGGCTTTGCGGCGCTGGCGTGGAATTTTCGCGGCTGCGGACGAGCAGACAATCTGACTCACAAGGTGTATTACGCGGGTTGTAGCGAAGACCTCGACGAAGTGATTCGCTGGGGCGCGATCCAAGGCCACAAACGTATGCATTTGTCTGGCTATTCCATGGGTGCCAACGTCACCTTGAAATGGTTGGGCGAGCAAGGCAGCAATGCTCATGTTCGCGGTGTACATTCCGCAGCGGTGGCGTCAGCGCCGGTAGACCTTAGTGGTTGTGCCGATGCCTTGGCGCGCCCTGCGAACGTGATATACCGCCGACGCTTTGTAAAAGACTTGAGTGCTCGGCTGCGTAACAAGGCGCGGCAATACCCGGAACATTTTGATCTGTCGTTGCTGCAAACAGTGCGGTCGGTACGTGACTTCGATGATGCCTACACTGGCCCGCTGCAGGGTTTTCGTGGCGCGCAAGATTACTACGAAGCTTGCAGCGCACAGCGCTTCATGTGGGATATTCAAGTACCTACATTGGTGCTGAATGCCTTGAATGATCCGTTTCTCAGTTCGAGTTGTTTCCCGCTCACACGGGCTAAAGAGCACGCGTTTGTACATTTTGAGGCCCCACGCAGCGGTGGACATGTGGGGTTCCGTGGCCAGCCTGGAAAATGGTATTTAGATCATCGTTTTTTAGCGTTCTTCCAAGCATTTAATTAGCGCAATTCTGCATAATTTTTATGCTATGATGGCGCGTCCGTAAGAAGTCGAAATAACAGATGGATTTTGTCCCACCTAAACAGCATGCTGAATTGGATACCTCCGGCTTAAAGTGTCCTGAGCCCGTTATGATGTTGCACGCCAAAGTCAGAACCTTGTCGCCTGGTGAGGTCGTTAAGGTGGTCGCAACAGATCCGTCTACTGAGCGCGATATTCCCAAGTTTTGTCACTTCCTAGGACATCAGTTGTTGGCACATGACGTCAGCGACCAACACTATATTTATTGGATTGAGATCACGGCACGTTGAGAAAAGACGAGATGCGCGCCGAATGCTCTGATTGTTACACACGAGGTTAGAAAGGTTTTATGGCAGCAACAGCAGAAAATATTTTGGCATTCTCCGAATTGCCACTTCCCGCCGCGCTACAACAAGCGCTCGCGGATCTGGGTTATACCCACAGTACGCCCATTCAGGCAGCTATCCTGCCTTACTCCATGCGTGGCCGTGATTGCATCGGCAAGGCGCAGACCGGAACGGGCAAAACCGCCGCGTTTTTATTGTCCATCATGTCAGACCTGATTTACTGCCCACTTAAGGAACAGTTTCAGGGCGAGCCGCGTGCCGTCATTCTGGCGCCTACTCGCGAACTGGCCTTACAGATCGCTGCCGACGCCGAATTGCTGGCGAAGCACACCAATCTGCAAGTGCATTGTTTGGTGGGTGGGATGGACATGCAAAAGCAGCGCGCGGGTCTGGAAGGACGCTTGGTGGACGTATTGATCGCCACCCCTGGTCGTTTGATGGACTTCATGCGTCAGAAAGCCGTTTTTCTGGATCAGACGGAATATTTTGTCATTGATGAAGCTGACCGCATGCTGGATATGGGGTTTATTCCGGACATCAAATACATTGAGCGTGCCATGCCCACCAAGCGTGACCGCCAAACGTTGCTGTTCAGCGCCACATTCTCAAAAGACATTCTGGCACTCACCGAACGTTGGACAGAAAACCCGTACTTCGTCGACATCGCGCCCGATGTATCCACCACGGATCGTGTACAGCAGCATCTGTATTTAACGACGACGGACGAGAAATACGATCTGCTGAAAGCCATTTTGGAGCAAGAGGCTGTAACCAAGGCCATCGTATTTGCTAATCGCCGTGACCTCGTGCGCAAACTGCATGAGCAGTTGTCGAAAACCAAGCACACCGTGGCGTTGCTGTCGGGCGAGATCAGCCAGGACAAACGGGTAAAAACGCTCGACCAGTTTAAGAGTGGCGTGATTAATGTGTTGGTGGCTACCGACGTCGCCGGTCGCGGTTTGCACGTAGACGATGTGAGCCACGTCATCAACTTCACCTTGCCAGAAGACCCAGAAGACTACGTACACCGTATCGGTCGTACCGGTCGCGCCGGTGCAGAAGGTAAATCGTACAGCTTTGTATGTGAAGACGATGCTTTCCTAGTGGATGACTTGCAGTCGTTTATCGGGGAAAAATTGGTCGTAGAGCATCCGCCCGCTGATTTGTTGCCGAATGCGCATACTGGCTGATGAGAACATGCCCGGTGTAGACCGTCTGTTTGCTGATGTAGCAACCGACATCGTCTACACCGCAGGGCGCACACTGTCACCACAGCAGGTTGCAACAGCCGATGTGCTGCTAGTACGCAGCGTCACGCCCGTGAACGCTGCACTGCTTGGCAATCACTCGCCTGCGTTTATCGGCAGTGCCACCATCGGCACAGACCACATTGATCTTCCCTTACTGACCCAGCGCCGAATTCCTTTTGCTCATGCCCCCGGCTGCAACGCCGATGCCGTGTGCGACTATGTTTTGGCTGCTTTGTTAGCGCTGCACGCGGCTAACCCTAAACTGCTGGCCAACAAAACAATGAGCGTTATTGGCGCCGGTAATGTGGGCAGTCGGGTGGTGCAACGCTTCCGGTCGTTAGGCTTGACGGTGCGCGTCTGCGACCCACCTCTGGCAGAGCTACCGTCCAATAACGCGACTTTCGTATCGCTCTATGACGCCATGCAAGCGGATATTGTTTGCTTGCATACGCCGCTCACAACATCAGGCTCACACCCTACGCATCATCTACTCGACGCAGCCGCATTGGCTCTGTTGCCGGATAACGCCATTTTATTGAACGCAGGCCGTGGGGCGGTCATAGAAGCTGCAGCATTGCAGCGTTTTCTTGTGCAGCGACCCGATGTACAGGTGGTTTTGGATGTGTGGGAAAACGAGCCGTCAATCGACTTGGCTTTGCTGCCGTTGATTCGCATCGCTACCGGCCATGTTGCGGGTTATTCGCTGGAAGGTAAGTGGCGCGGTACACGTATGTTACGACAAGCACTGGATCAGCTCGTTAACGGTAAGAGTGGGGTGATCCCCAGTCTCGCGGAACTGTTGCCGTCGGCCCACAGCATTTTGGTGTTGGAAGCCGAGCCTTGGCAGGCACTGTACGACACGGTAGAAGCCGTGTACGACATTGTTGCTGATGACCGACGGTTCCGGCACGCCATGGCAGAGCCTAATCACGGCGCCGCATTCGATGAATATCGGAAGTCTTACCCGGTACGCCGTGAGATTACGAGTTGTCGAGCGTTGGTGGATGATTCGCCAGCAAAAGCACTATTGGTGGCAGCAGGATTTTCTGTTGCGTAAGACCTTCTCGCGCTTTTGGGTAGGCTTACCGACCGGTTGCATAGTATTGCTGGGCTGAAGCCTTAAGCACACCGCTCACCGCGTGTTCCATCGCACTCGACGAGCCGTCACCAAGCGCACGCTCGAGTTGGTCAATCACCATCTCCCGACCTTCCAAATGCCAACCCGATAAAAGCGCTAAGCCTTTTTCGGTCAGTACGCAGTGATTAAAACCCTTCTCGCCATCTTGATCAGCAAAGCGCAAGTATCCTTCGTTGCCCAGCCACACCACAGTGGCAGCGCAGGCACGAAAGCGTACCGAGTGATGGCCAAAATCATCCAATTCATCCGGCCCGCACACATCGTCTATCCATAATGTATCCAAGCGCGGAAATGACCGGTACAGTAAGATCAGGATGCGCCCGGTATCGTTGTAGAAGTCGGTGATGTGCAGGCTGTCACTCATTGCGAATAACCGTCCAAGAATGTGCCGAGCTTGTTGAGGGCTTCGGTGAGCGTTTCGTGGTTGGGTAAAAAGACAACGCGGAAGTGGTCGACTTCAGGCCAGTTGAAGGCGCGGCCATGCACCAGGAGAATTTTCTGCTCGCGCAAAAAGTCGAGCACAAAGCGTTCATCGTTGCTGATATTGAACTTGCGAATATCGATGCGAGGGAACAGGTACAGGGCCCCTTTTGGCTTCACACAACTGATGCCAGGAATCGAGTTTAACAGTTCCCACGCCAGATTGCGTTGCTCAACCATGCGACCGCCGGGCTTGGTCAGGTCATAAATCGACTGGTAGCCGCCCAGCGAGGTTTGGATGGCGTGCTGGGCCGGCACGTTCGCACACAGACGCATGCTGGCCAACATGTTCAAGCCTTCCAGTAAGTCGCGGGCGTGATGCTTGGGGCCACTGACCAGGATCCAGCCAGACCGAAAACCTGCCAAACGGTAGACTTTGGACAAGCCGTTATAGGTGATGGTCAGCACGTCATCGGCCAAAGCCGCCATAGAGTAGTGCACGGCGTCGTCGTAAGTGATCTTGTCGTAGATCTCATCTGCCAATACGATCAACTGGTGCTCGCGGGCGATCTGCAAAATACCTTCCAGTATTTCTTTCGGGTACACCGAGCCAGTGGGGTTGTTCGGGTTGATCACCACAATGGCTTTGGTGCGATCGGTGATCTTGGCGCGCATGTCGTCGAGGTCGGGGTACCAGTCCTGAGCTTCGTCACACATGTAGTGTACGGCTTTGCCGCCTGCCAACGTCACAGCACCGGTCCACAAGGGGTAGTCGGGTGCTGGCACCAACACCTGGTCGCCGTCGTTGAGAATGGCCTGCGTGGTCATTACGATCAGTTCGCTGACCCCATTGCCCAGGATGACGTCTTCCACATCCACGTTGGTGACGCGCTTCTGCTGATAATATTGCATCACCGCTTTGCGAGCGGAATATATGCCTTTCGAATCGCTGTAGCCTTCGGCGCTGGGCAGGTTACGAATAACGTCCGTGATGATTTCATCGGGTGCGTTGAAGCCAAAGGGGGTAGGGTTTCCGATGTTCAGTTTGAGGATGCGGTGGCCTTCTTCTTCCAGGCGCTTGGCTTCCTGTAAAACGGGGCCACGTATGTCATAAAAAACGTTGGCCAGTTTGAGCGACTTCTTGAATTCCATCGAGAGTGGTCCGAGCGAAGGTAATATTATAGGGTCTGAACCGCAAAACGGCCCAGAGGGTCAGTCATCGTATATGTGTTTCTTCTTCCATTCATCCTCAGCACTGGTCCATTCATCTAACTTTTCTGCCAGCACTTCGGAGCGAGCTTCAGCCGCGGCTTTATTCTGCTCTTTCCACTCTTTTTCTATTTCTTTGATCTTGGTTTTCCCTTCCAGAATACGCTGTTTGTATTGGCCAACAAACTTGGATGACGCGATATTTTCGATGGATTTGCGCCATAAAGCCATGGCCTCACGGTAGCGCTTTTTCTTGTAGGCGTGACGGGCGCGCGAACGGAAGAAGTCCGCCGCGGTGATTACCAGGCGGTGTTCTACTTCTTCAATCAGTGCTTGGGCTTCTTGGCCCTTGAGTTGACGTTGTTGGTAGGCCGCCTTGATGTGGCCGTACAGCGACTTTAAGCCGGCTCGGGCGTTGTTGGCGTGCTCTACTTCAATAACCGGTTCTGCAGGCGGTTTAAGCTTGCCTTCCAGAAAGGCTTGGCGTTGAGCCGTTACTTCATTCAGGTCGGATTGCAGGAAGCGACTTTTCTTATCTTCTTTAATCAGCGTACGGTAGTTGTTGATCATAGTGCGATACATGAAGTCGCGCAGGTCTTTAGACAAATAATTGCCCGGCATGGTCCGCAACAGGTTCTGCAGCTTTTTGGTGTCGTTGCTGATTTGCAACAACTGCTCGCGCTTCGATTTGCTGTTGCCGTATTTGAAGTGCATGTAACCCATGACGCCAATTACGACGACGGCTACGACCACCAAGAGAACGGGAATGATGCTGCTCATAGGAACCGTGTACGCCTTTTTTAAATGCAGTGTAAATAAATATTAGGTGAAGTCTAGCGAAGTATTGAAGGCTTCCCTAATGTCATCGGCTGTTAATTGATTTTATTGATGATTGGTTCGCATTTAAATGGCTTTTCATCGCTCGCTGTGACACCACCACCTTCGTTTGCACGCTTTTGGTGCTATTTTCGTTCGGCATGCTCAAATCGAGGCACTAAAGTGGTGCGTACGGTGCGGGAGGCCCCATGGTTAGGCGTTGGCACTTATCTTGAATAGCTTGGTGATAGTTCTGTGATCAACTGTAGGCGAATGGTATGACGCACTCGTGGCGTATTTACACCGACATGGACGGTACCTTGCTGGACCACCATGATTACAACTGGAACGCCGCAAAGCCGCTGCTGAAGAAATGTCAGGCGGAAGAAATTCCGGTGATCCCGAATACCAGTAAAACGCCGGCGGAACTGGCGCACTGGTTTCCACGTTTGGGTTTGCCGACGTTCGCTGTAGTTGAGAACGGTGGCATGGTACTGCTGCCGCGCACGCATGAGTGGTGGCGCACGCATCGCAGCGACTGGTCGGAAGGTGACGTTGCCGGAAAACTGCTTGGGCGGCCCTATGACGACATCTGCGCCTGGCTGGATGCCATGCGTCTCAAAGAAGGATTCCAGTGCCAAGGCTTCCATGATGCAGATGTGGATACGGTCGTGGCGTGGACCGGCCTAACCCCCGAAGAAGCGCAGCAAGCCAAACGACGACAATGCAGTGAGCCTATTTTTTGGGAAGACGACGCAGACGCCTTGAAGCGTTTGATGCGCGCTGCGCAAGCCGAAGGGCTACAACTGCAACAAGGAGGTCGCTTTCTGCACCTCAGTGACAATACCAACAAGGCTACCGGCATGGCGTGGCTGGAAACCATTTTACCGGGTAAGGGTGTCACCATCGCACTGGGCGATGGAGGGAACGACATCCCCATGCTCGAAGCGGCAGACTTTGCCGTGGCCGTGCGCAACGCGCATGGCACTCATGTTGCGATTCAGCAACCCCAAACCTATTTCACCAAACAAGCCGGACCGGCTGGCTGGGCTGAAGGCCTGGTGTATTGGTTGAATCTTGAGGAGTAAGTTCCATGGCAGATTTCTTTCAGAACGGCGTCATTGCCAACCTGCACAACATTGTTGATCGCCCAGTAGAGCATTTGGAAGCCGAATTGCGCAGCTTTGCGCGGATCAGTCCCATGGCGTTGGTTCTCCCTTCACTGTATTCCGAACTGCAACAGCCCGCATTAGAAAACATCGTGCAGGAACTCAAGGACGTGAACTACCTCAATGAAATCGTCGTTGGGCTAGACCGCGCCGACCGGGCAGAATTTGAACACGCCAAAGAGTATTTTGGGCGCTTGAATCAGCCGGTCAAAATTCTTTGGCAAGATGGTCCCCGTCTGCGCGCTATTGATAAGCAACTGGCTGATTTGGAGCTGGCACCGCGTGAAATGGGTAAGGGCCGCAACGTGTGGTACTGCTACGGTTATATTTTGGCTTCCGGTAAGTCAAAAGCGGTGGCGATGCACGATTGTGACATTAAAACCTATTCACGCAGTATGCTGGCGCGTTTGATCTACCCGGTGGCTAACCCGGCGTATCGCTATCAGTTCTGTAAGGGGTATTACGCGCGGGTGGCTGACAATAAGCTGAATGGTCGGGTATGCCGGTTGTTGGTGTCGCCGTTGATTCGTGCCCTGCGCAAGGTTTGTGGGCCGGATCCATTCCTCGATTATTTGGACAGTTTCCGTTATGCGCTGTCGGGGGAGTTTTCGTTGCGCACGGATGTGATCCCCAATATGCGCATTCCGAGTGACTGGGGTTTGGAGATCGGGGTGTTGAGTGAGTTGTTCCGCAATTATTCCAATCGCAGTATTTGTCAGGTCGACATAGCGGACGTTTATGATCACAAGCATCAGCCTTTGTCGAAAGAAGATGCGGAAGCGGGTTTGTCGAAGATGAGTCGCGACATCAGTAAGGCGGTGTTTCGTAAGCTGGCGACCAATGGGCAAGTGTTTACGGAGGAGCACATTCGCACCATTAAGGCGACGTACTATCGCATTGCGTTGGATTTTGTCGGCCTGTATTACGATACGGCGCTGTTCAACGGTCTGAAGGTGGACCGTCACGCCGAGGAGGAAGCGGTGGAGTTGTTTGCCAGTAACGTGATGGATGCGGGTAAGGAGTTTTTGGACAACCCGATGGCGACGCCATTCATTCCGAGTTGGAATCGTATTCAGGCGGCGGTACCCGATGTGCTGGAGCAGATTTACGATGCGGTGGAGTTGGATAACCGCTGATCGCGGGCATTTTCTCTGAGTGGGCTTTCGGGGTATGCCTCCGGCGCTTCACGGCAGGCCGAAAGGCGCGCCTTGAGGCATACACCCTGCGCCCACTCGCTCAATGCCATACATTTGCGGTTAGCCGTAGGGCGGAAGAGCGTAGGGCTGGTATTCATACCCGCCATCCAGACTACGTTCAGTCATACCGGTCACCACATTAGGCTCACACCACACGCAACCACATGGCTTGATAGGGCAATAACGTCAAGGATTTCTCTAGCGGATGCTGCTGCCCGGTCAGCACATCAAGCACTTGTCCGTCCGTTTGGTGCATCACTTTCACCAGTGGCAAATCCACGTCTTGGGTCGAAGTGTTGAACAGGCAGCATACGGAATCTAATCCAGCCCCGCGCTGCACAATAAATAAATGTGAATCCAAATCGTACACCTTCTGCGCGGCCTCCGGGCTGAAAGCGGGTTGTGACTGCCGCAATTGGATACGCCGCCGCAGTTCGTGGTGCACCAAGTGCTGCGCCGATTGCGGTTTCTCTAATTCGGTTTCCAGCTCAGTAAGCAGCCATTTCTTCCGGTTAATGGAGCGCAAACGGCCAGTGACTTCCACGCCGCGTTGGTCATTCGGTGTGCCCAATAATGAGTGGATGTAAAAGGCAGGTAGGCCTTGTAACACCATCATGATGCTTTGAGCGCAGAGAAAACGGTCAATCTGCAGGCTGTCCGGGCCACGGCGTGTGCCCATCATGGCATCGAAATAGCTGATGTTGATTTCATACGGTGAGTCGGTGCCGTCGGCGTTGGCTTTCATGCTGACGTAGCCACCAAATTGTTGCATGGAGTCAATCAGGCTACTGATCTCGTGTTCAGGCAGAATGCCTTCCAAGGCCCGCAAGCCAATGCCGTCGTGCGAGGCGGTGAAATTCAAGAAGGTACAGCCCGGTGGTGGCGGGGCGAGTGACTGCGCCCAGTTGGTCAGCAAGTCGGCGTTGCCGCGGTTCATGGTGTACAGGATGAGTGGGGGCAACGCGAACTGATAAACCAGATGCGCTTCGTCTCCCACCTTTTGTTCGGGATTCTTTGGGTCGTCGATCACCGAACCGAAATACGACAGATTTTCTTCGTGTGGTACATTGGTTTCGGTGATTAACAGGCTGCCAGGACGCACGGCGTCATTAATGACGCGCAACAATTTCACCACCGCGTGCGTTTGCGGCAAGTGGACGCAGCGAGTCCCCAGCGTTTTCCATAAGAAGGCCACGGCATCAAGGCGGGTTAAGCTTGCGCCCTTGTTGAGGTAGGTAATGAATATGCCGATCATGTCCAGCAAGACGTCGGGGTTTTCGTAGTTCAGGTCGATCTGATCCGGCGAGAACGTCGCCCAGACGTGACTGATGCCACGCCGGGTATAAATAGGTGTCAGCAACGCCTGGCTGCGGGGCCGTACGACTTGACGCACGTCGGTCTCTGGCGGCATCTCAATGAAGTATTGGTTGCCCGGCGGGTGGTTGGACACATAGTCGGCGAACCAGACGCTCTCGCGTGAAATATGGTTCAACACAAAATCGAACATCAGTTCCCGTTGTTCACCTAAAGCCGCAATGTCGGACCAATCGCCGAGTCTAGGGTCGACCATCAAATAGTCGATTACCGAAAAACCGTCATCAGAACTGTAAGGAAAAAAGGGTAGTATGTGTACGTGCGTCATTTCGGGCACGTGGCGTTCGACAAAGCGCTGTAAAGTCGCTAGTGGCTTCTCGCCTTCGTGCAACACACTGTTGCCGTAGGTGATCAGCAGTACGCTGCGTTCAGACAGTGCAGGTACAGTTGCACCGCTGTGGTGCGAAGCACCATCATCGACCATGTTGATGATCTGTGGGACAATTCGCCGCACCACATCGTCAGGGTAGATACTCTGGCAGAGTACGGTCAGGCGTGACGCTAGTAATGCAGTGTCCATAGGTGAAGCCTCCTCGGCATACACTATGCAGTTTTTATGCCCCGGCATGGCAATTGCTCGGGTAACAGAGATACCAGAAATTGAGAAGGAATTAAGATGATCAATAAATGCCTATTTCCCGTTGCTGGATACGGTACGCGTTTTTTGCCAGCCACCAAGGCGTTGGCGAAAGAAATGATGCCGGTGGTGAATAAGCCGCTGGTGCAATATGGTGTAGAAGAAGCCATAGAGGCTGGTCTGCAACGTATTGGTTTCGTGACTGGGCGCGGTAAGCGCGCCATTGCTGACCATTTCGATATTTCCTACGAGCTGGAGCACCAAATCTCCGGGTCGAGCAAAGAAAGTTATCTGAAATCCATTCGTCACGTTATGGCGAACGCGCAGTTTTCTTTCACGCGCCAAGCAGAGATGAAAGGACTAGGCCACGCTATACTGACCGGTGAAACCCTGATTGGTAACGAAGCCTTTGGTGTCGTGCTGGCAGATGACCTGTGCTTGCCACTGCCCGGCGAAGACAACGTGATGGCGCAGATGGTGAAAATCTACAAACAATTTCGTTGCAGCATCGTGGCGGTGATGGAAGTCCCCGACGATGAGATCCACAAATACGGCGTCATTGCTGGGGAAGCGATGAAAGACGGCCTGTACCGGGTCGACAACATGGTCGAGAAGCCCGCTAAAGGCAATGCACCATCGAATCTTGCTATCATCGGGCGTTACATTTTGACGCCGGATATTTTCGACATCATCCGCAACACCAAACCGGGTAAGAATGACGAGATCCAGCTGACTGACGCGTTATTGCAGCAGGCCAAAGACGGCTGCGTAATGGCATACAAATTCAGAGGAACCCGATTTGACTGTGGCAGCGTAGATGGTTTTGTAGAAGCGACGAATTATGTGTACAAGAATTTCTATAAGGAAGGCGAAGCATAAGGTGAGCGCTGCTGTGTTTTCACTGGATTAGCGCCTAACGCCGCCGCGTTTGGGCGATGGCGATACCAGAGAAGATGGCGCCCAAGGCGATGAATTTCTGCAGCGTGGCAGGCTCGCCCAGCAGCCAGACACCAGCGGTGAACGCGACGACTGGAATGATGTAATTAATCATCGACAAAAAGCTGGGCCCGCGACGCGCGACGATAAGAAAGTACACCCAAGTTGCCAGCCCGGTAGACAGGACACCTAATACCAACACAGATGCCAGCGGCCCAGCATACACCGGGTTTTGCCAAGGCTGGTCAATCCACAGAGCGACCGGGGTCAGGATCACACTGCCTGCTACCAAGGTGCCGGTCGCCGCGACCAACACATGAATCGCCGGAATGCGCTTGGTAATGATGCTGTTCACCGCATAACACAGGGTGGCGGCCACGATGGCGAGTTGCGCTAACACCGCCATGCCACCTAAGCCCGTCAGTGCCTCGACTCCAACCAGCACCAGTACGCCCACCAAACCCAAGACAAAGCCCGTGGCTTTGCGCAGCGTGATGCGCTCGTTGGCGACAAAAAAGTGCGCCAAAATCATCACACTGATGGGCATCAAGGCCATCAATATCCCCGCTAAACTGCTGGAAATATAGAGCTCGCCCCAGGAGATCAGCGTAAAAGGCACTATGTTGCCGATCGCCGCCAAGGTAGCAAAACGCCGCCACCATGCGAGGTCACTAGGTAAACGCAAGCCTTGCCAGCGCATGATCACGTAGAGTGTCAGGGCGCCTGTAACCAAGCGTATAGCCACCAGGGTCATAGGCGGAAAACTTTTTAGGGCTACCGAGATCAGGACAAATGTGAAGCCCCACGCGAGCGACAAGCTCAGCAGTAGCGCCCAATCAAACCAACGGTGTGTCGACAATGAAAGCAATCCTTAAAAAAGAAACAACACGCACATGAAGTGCACCAAGATTGAGCAAATATAGCATGGATTGGTTACATCACTTTCGAACTCGCAAAGTATAAAGAGCGCAATCACCTACAGCTTCTGTAAAGATTCTGCCACAATGGCTGCATATGAAAAAGCACAGTGACAGGAGTAAGTTGTATGCCCGAAGCCACACAGCGAATAGCCGAGATCTATCAACAAGTCGTTGAACGCAACCCCGGTGAAGCCGACTTTCATCAAGCGGTTAAAGAGGTCTTGGACACCCTAGCTCCGGTGCTGCGTGAGCATCCTAAATACGCCGAGCGCAAAATCATTGAGCGTATCTGTGAGCCCGAGCGGCAAATTATCTTTCGTGTGCCGTGGCAAGACGACCAAGGCGAAGTGCATATCAACCGCGGCTTTCGTGTTGGTTTTAACAGTGCACTAGGCCCGTATAAGGGCGGTTTGCGGTTCCACCCAAGTGTCTACCTCGACACCATTAAGTTTTTGGGTTTTGAGCAGATTTTCAAGAACGCCTTAACTGGACTGCCCATTGGTGGTGGTAAGGGTGGGTCGGACTTTGACCCTAAAGGTAAGTCCGACGGTGAAGTCATGCGGTTTTGCCAGAGCTATATGACCGAACTGTATCGCCATATAGGCGAACTGACCGATGTGCCGGCTGGGGATATTGGCGTTGGCGCGCGTGAAATCGGTTACCTGTTTGGCCAGTATAAACGCATCACCAATCGCTACGAGTCCGGCGTGTTCACCGGCAAGAGTCCGTTGTGGGGTGGCTCATTGGTACGCCGAGAAGCCACGGGTTATGGCGTGGTGTTCTTTTTGGACGAAATGCTGAAAGCACGCGGTGAACAGTTGGCGGGCAAGACGGCTGTTGTGTCCGGTTCCGGCAACGTGGCCATTTACGCCATTGAAAAGTTGCAGGCTCTGGGCGTTAAGGTAGTGGCGTGCTCTGATTCCAGTGGCGTGATTTACGACCCCGAAGGTCTCAACCTTGATACTGTTAAGCAATTAAAAGAAGTGGAGCGCGCCCGTATCTCCGCTTACCAAAATCATCACCCACACGCCGAGTTCCGCGCCGGTGGGTCTATCTGGGATATCCCTTGTCACATTGCCTTGCCGTGTGCCACGCAGAACGAGTTGGACGAAGATGCCGCCAAGATGTTGGTAGCACAGGGTTGTATCGCTGTGTGCGAAGGCGCCAATATGCCCTGCACGCCAGAAGCCATGAAGGTCATTGAACACGCCAATCTGGCTTATGGGCCGGGGAAGGCGGCAAACGCAGGTGGAGTTGCCACTTCTGCGCTCGAAATGCAGCAGAACGCCAGTCGTGATGCATGGACATTCGAGTACACCGAAGAGCGCCTGCACGCCATCATGCGTAACATTTTTCGTGACTGCCATGATGCGGCCGAAGCTTATGGAGTGCCGGGCAACTATGTAGTGGGTGCTAATATCGCCGGGTTCCGTCGTGTTGCAGAAGCGATGCTGGCGTTTGGTTTGATCTAATACGCGTGAAGGCCAAGGATGGCTCGCGCAACACGCGTGTTGTAATTATGAATAACCAGCGTACGAAAAATGAGCTATTCTATCGCTATGCGGCGAATAGAAAGATACCCATAAATAACTAGAAATACTCACATACAGCGATAAGTAGTTTTATGAAACCTCGCACTTTGCGGTCTCGGCTGGCGTTCAGTTACAGCGTGATTTTGGTGCTGGCGACCATATTGTTAGGCTCCGGCGTCAGCTATTTAACGGCGCAGCGGTTGCAGAACAATATCGGCCAGTCACTTGAAGATCTCGCCTTTACCCTCAGCGATCGTCTCGATCGTGACATGTTTTATCGTTTCCGCGATTTGGCCGCCATGGTAGTTGTGGCGCGCGACCGAGAAACCAGTGACGGTTTGTTGATAGAACAGAACTGGCTCGAAGAGCTGCAGCAAACCTGTCCATTCAGGAAAACGAAAGGCGCCTGCAGCTTATTACCGACAACGCGCCTGCGTTAATTGCCTACATGGACCGGGAATACCGATTCCGGTTTTTCAACCGTTCATTTTTGGAGTGGTATGGCCTAGTGCCGGAGCAAGTTGATGGCATGACGGTTCACGAAGTGTTGCCGGAACCCACGGTGCAGATCGCCATGCCTTTTATCGAACGCGCCCTGATGGGAGAGCGTGTAAGCTTTGACCGCGAGGAAACCATTGGCGAACAAGTGAGGTATCTGCACGCGACCTACACGCCTGATTTAGCGAGCGACGGCAGCGTGCCCGGTTTTTACATCACCGCCGTAGACATTACGGCGCGCAAAATTGCTGAACTGACGTTGCAGCATCAAAGTGATCACGATGCACTGACCGGATTGCTGAATCGATCCGGTTTGAAAGTGCGTTTAGCTCAAGCCGTGGCGCGTGCTATGCGGAAGAGCCAACCGCTGGCACTGTTCTTCATCGATCTCGACCACTTCAAGGAAGTGAACGACACGCTTGGTCATGCCGCTGGTGATGAACTGCTGCAAATGACCGCCCAACGCTTGATTGGCCTGGTGCGAACGAACGACACCGTCGCACGTCTAGGAGGCGATGAATTCTTGGTTGTGCTAGAAGATCTGCAAAACCCGGATGAGGATGTGGCGGCTATTGCAAGCAAGATCATCGACGCCATAGTCCAGCCATTTGCGTTGGCACAGGGTACTGCACAGGTGTCCGTCAGCATCGGCATTGCCATAGATCGCATCGTGGACGGCAATACGGAAGCCCTTATGAATCGTGCAGACAACGCAATGTACAAGGCCAAAGAGCAGGGCAGAAATCGCTTTGCGATTGCAGACTAGTTTTTCGTTACCGCTCTCTGGCTCCGAGTATCATGCCCTAGCGCTCAACACATTTTAAACACGTGAGCGTTTCGTGGGCGCCGTAATAAGCATGTTTTCTAGCAAGCTCAGATACTGCCTTGAATCGGTCTTTTGTTTCACTTCTTCCGTCAAATCAGACAGTTTTTGCCAAGCATCTTCTTTGGTGTCATCACGGGTGATTTCACCCAATTGATATTCCGTTATTCGATGCTTGTAGCTGCTTTGTTCTCCATGAACAGCACTCATCCATTGACCCATCTCGTAGCGCTGAAGTGTTCGGCGACTGCTTTGTTCTTCTATTTCAACATACTGGTAAGACTGGGTTTTAAAGTCGGGCACTTCCAGCATCCATAACGGACGGTAGAAACTGGCGGATAAGCTGTAATGTTGTTCTTGCTCTAAGGAAAGTTCAATTGGAAGTTGACCAACCAAGTTTGTTTTTTGGCTAAGTTCCAGGTTGAACCCCTGCTGCTCGAAATGCTTCTCTGAATGATCGTTGGGTTTGGTGATTTTACTAGTGAACTGCGCGTTAAAATCTTGCAACCCGCTCAAAAGAGTATTGTTTGGCAGTTGGTCTTTTTCTGCTCCGCCATTGGTGGGCTCTTTTTCATTGAGGCTGTGTAGGGTTAAGAAAGAGTCTGCCATAAAATTTGCCAAATCCGGGCTGCCGTCAGACTTATTGACGCTTTCCCGAATCAAGTCGAGATAATGCTCCAACGCCTGAGCTTTGGCTTCGGCACTGATTAAGAGGTTGCCCTGTAAGTCGAGCGTGAGGTCGACTTTATTGCCATTCCAGTTTATGGAAAGGGAGCGTTCGTTCTGCGACTCTTGCAGTTTTAACGAATACTTATTGTTGTTACCAGAGAAATCCAATTTCAGCTCTGAGAACAGGCTGCTGTCGAAGCCTTGCAACTGCCCTAATGATACTTTGCCGGTGCGCATGAAATCCCCGGAGAGCCGCTCCATCAAGCTGGCCATCTCACCCAGTGCCGCGCGCTCTGCGTCGCTCAAATCACCTTTGATACTGACTTTAGCTGTGAGGCTGTCTTCAGTGGTGCGTCCAAAACTTGTCTGATCCGTTAGATCAAAGCGGATAGTCGCGCCACTGCGGGTCGTAAGAGTGAAACTGAGCTTTTGTGAAGGGGTGTTGCTGCTGGCAGTGCGTACGCCACCGACCCACTGCTCGGCGTAGCCACCCTGCTTAAGGGGCGTGCGAAAACGAGAGATGCTTTGCTCGAACGAGTCGGCACCTGACGCGATCTTATTGAAGAGCATGTGCGTGAGGTGCTCGAATGCATTCTTATGACGGACTTCTTTGGCGAGATTGGACTGCATCTGCTCACTGACAGCATCGGGCTTCCAGTCTTCAGGTTGTTTGGGGATAGACGGCGGCGGTGCGTAGGTTGCCGAGCTCACTTGCTCAACACGCAACGACAAGTGAACGCTAGGGTCTGGCTGCGTTTCTGTTTGTTCACGTTCAGGTGAAACCGACGGCTTTGTGGCCGCAGATTGCTGAGTTGATGTTACGCCTGCAAACAATCCTTGTGTGACATAGGACATAAAATGGTCCCCCGAAACTCGTAAAATATCTACTTGTATCGGCGGGCAAGAGTAAAACTTTACCTTTTCTGGTTTTCAAACTTACAGCCGCGCTTCGACCTGAATTATTTCATTCTGAACGGTGATCGGACATTTGCTTTTGGTCGTATTGGCTACCTGAAGTAATGATTTACGAGTATTAATACTCAAGTATCGTGGCGAGTAATCAATGACGCCACCAAATCTAATTTATTGGCTTGTCGTAGCTTTTTCCAAAAAATAGCTGTCGAAGCCTGCAGGAAAGGTGAGAAAAATGTTCTTTAAGAAATCCCGTGCTGACGTGGTCGATGCCGCCATGTATCGTGAATGTGAAGCTGAAATCCAGAGTCTAAATAATGCTAGCGCGGTCATTTATTTCTCGCCGGATGGTGAGATTCTACACGCCAGTGAGTTGTTTCTTACTTGTGTCGGTTATAGTGCCGATGAAATTGTGGGTCAGCATCATCGAATTTTTTGCCCATCAGAGGTTGTTCGTGCGCCGGAATACCAAGCATTTTGGAAAACGCTCGCTAAAGGGCATTCCCAGCAAGGTACTTTTCGTCGGCAGCGCAAAGATGGTACTACTCTTTGGTTAGAGGCAACTTACCTGCCTATTATTCAAGACGGACAAGTTGTCCGCGTCATGAAGATAGCAAACGACGTGACGGCGAAGCGCAACCAAACGGACGCTGACGGCGCGCTCCTAGATGCCATTGACCATACCTATGCGGTTATTGAGTTTCAGCCAGACGGCACCATTGTTAAAGCTAACCGAAACTTCATCAATGCGCTGGGTTATAAGGATTTAAAGGACATTAAAGGCAAGCATCATCGGATATTTTGCTACGATGAATTCTATGCAGAAAATCCTAAATTTTGGCAAGAGTTAAGTGCTGGTGCTACAAAAAGCGGACTGTTTCGGCGGCGCAGCAAACAGGGTAATGAGGTTTGGATTGAAGCATCCTATAACCCTGTCTACAGTGACGGTGGCAAAGTAACAAAGATAGTAAAGATCGCCAGTGACATTACTTCTCGTGTTCAACGTCAGCAGGCAGTGCAGAATGCTGCTGAAGTTGCACACAGCACTTCGGTTGAAACGGCTCAGGTGTCGCGGCGAGGGGCTGATATTCTGCAGCAAAATCACAAGAATACTGAGCAAATAGCGGCGGATATCCGGCAGTCGTCGTCCTTGGTGGATGAACTCAACAAACAGTCCCTGGAAATCACTAAAATTGTTACGACGATACAGGCCATTGCCGACCAGACTAATTTGTTGGCATTGAACGCTGCGATTGAAGCTGCTCGTGCTGGCGAGCATGGGCGCGGGTTCGCCGTCGTAGCGGATGAGGTTCGTTCGTTGGCCAATCGGACAACTGTATCGACGAAAGAGATCAACCAAATGGTGGATAGGAACAGCGAACTGGTGGTTCAGGTGCGTGAGGGTATGAAGCTCGTCACCGAACAAGCCAATGACAACAGCCGGTTACTGGCAGAAGCGTCGGGCATCATAGATGAAATATTGCGGGGTGCAGACTATGTGTCGGAAGTGGTTGTTGATTTGCTCGATAGCTCCAAGCGTTAGATAAAGGCGTCAGCGGATAGCTCCTTGAGGTCGGTGACGAGAACATTCTCCTGCAGCAGTCGTCACAACTATGATCGTCCTTGGACTTACGCTACTGTGCATAACCGATGATTTAATTTGTTAGAGGAGAGGGCTATGAGCCGTCATTTTGAAAGCGCACCGGGACTGAATGAAGTGCGCGATCCTGCCACCGAAGGCTTCGTATTTAACCAAACCATGTTGCGCATTAAATCGCCAGCAGCGTCGCTGGATTTCTATACCCGCGTAATGGGTATGACGTTAGTGCGTAAACTGGAATTCCCTGAGATGCGCTTCACTTTGTTCTTTCTGGCGGCTATTGATCCGGCGTCGCTGGCCGAATGGTCAACCGATACAGATGAACGCACGGTACAGACCTTCAGCCGCCCGGCGCTGTTGGAATTAACCTATAACTGGGGATCAGAAAATGATGTTGACGTGGTCTACCACAACGGTAATGCTGATCCGCGTGGCTTTGGCCACATTGGTTTTGCAGTGCCAAGGCTAGATGAGTCCTGCGCACGCTTCGAGGCTTTGGGCGTCTCTTTCGTTAAACGACCACAAGACGGAAAAATGAACGACATCGCGTTCATTCAAGACCCTGACGGATATTGGATCGAAATTTTCGAGCCGCGTCGCTTACCGGCTGGACTTGCCGCGCAAACTGCAGTTGGATGAGTGTCGGGTAATGGTCGGTTCGTTAGTTTTTCTGAATGTGGTTGACTTCGGAGTTGTCATTTGCTGGTCGACTGTCCAGAATCGACGATCTCATTTAGCAGAGAATCGCAGTATGAAACTCCCTGCTGCTCGGCACGTTCAGGAACTCATCGTCCAGAAAAGCCGATTCATCGGTGTTTTGGATCGCGTGCGTGACCGAGAAGAATTAATAGCACTGGTAGATGACTGCCGTGTGAATTACCCCAACGCCCGCCATTATTGCTTTGCTTTTAATGCCGGCGAACCTGGCAGCAGTCGGCTGGTTGGTCACAGTGATGACGGTGAGCCACACGGCACCGCCGGTCAGCCCATGCTCAACGTATTGATGCATGCCGATGTGGGCGAAGTGGGTATCGTCGTTGTTCGGTATTTCGGCGGCATAAAGCTCGGCAAGGGCGGTCTGGCCAGAGCCTATGCGGATACCGTTAAAGCCGTATTAGATACCGCACCCGTTGCAGAAGTCGTACCGATGCAGGAGATACCCCTAACACTGAGTTACGCACAAGCGGCTCGTGTGATGAATTGGGTCGAGAGCGCCAAAGTGGAGGTGGTTAACCAGCAGTTTGCCGCCAACGTGGAGGTCACTCTGCGCGTACCAGAGCAGAAAGTGAGTGAGTTGACGGATGTGCTGCAGCAAATGGGTGTTTTTCAATAAGGCTTGGGCATATAAGCCGCTGAAGCGCTGGCAGCCTACGTTTGGCATATCAAGAGTTCTCGTTCAACGATGGAAGGATCGTGCTACTTTTTTTGCCAACTGCACGAGGCCAGCCGAAGTTCAATGACCCAAAACGTCAAACCAACAATGGTGCTATCCGATTATGTCCTGACAAACGCCAAACCGAGGAAGAAGAGAGCATGGTGACGCAGGCGTTTGGCTGGTTACCAAAATTCTATTATGAACACCGAGCTGATTTACTCGCCTTTTTAAACCTATACTTCAATAAAGTCAGTGGTAGTCGAGCTTACCTTCGATTTCGAACCACGCAGACCGATGAACTGATGTTCTTTATGGAAATTGGCTTCCTCATGTTTTCACCCTCGAAATGGCAATTAACAGCCACAAAAACGTCAATGGCACGCAAGGTCAAAAAATCCAAAGGTGATCGTTGGAAAGAGCTAAGCTTGGGTGAGTCAGATCCTTCATACAATGGTTACACCTTGGTCCTAAAAAACCCAAATGAAAACCTTGGCAAGAGTTCGCGGTATTACTCAACCAATGCCCTACGTTTCATCATGCACATGGCGCTGATTGGATGGCCATCTGGCGACGTTAGTCACTATCGGAAAAAACATCGTGATCCGTATAGTGCATCATTAAATTCCAATAACCGAGCTGTGGATTGACTAATGGGAGGATCTAAAAACCACCATTTGACCAGCACGCTCAGATATCCCGCTCGTTCTTAGTGGTATCGCTCCGCCTTTCGGCTGTTGGTAACCAGACTTTCGCCCAGTTTGGTTGCGGGCTTTGGTGGTTTTTCCACCAAAACCCCACGTTCTAGCACCGCTAAGCGGTGCGATGCATTGGGGTCACATGCCTCAACAAGTGCTTGAAGCGTTTTATGTTGTAGGCCATGTTTTTTAGGCCGACCCGTAACGTCGCTCTCGGCAGTCCGATGGATTTGATGAACTGCTTTGCCGCACCCTGTTTTATGCCCCCGCACACATGCTCAACACGGGCTCGGACTTTCGACTTTCTCAAGTTGCCTCGCTCAATGTGTTTGGGCATCGGCTTATGTCGTGGTTTTGTGCGGTTAATTTGGCTACGGAACTCTCTATCAAGGAGCTTCTGTTCGTTCTCGACACTGCGGTAAGCTGAGTCGGCATACACGTCCGCAGAGCTGTTGCGGGCATCCAATAAGTCGTTCAACAAGTGGCCGTCGTGTCGGTTGGCCGGTGTGACTTCCCAACAGCGGATCAGCTTGTGCTTGTTGTCCACGTTGATGTGATCTTTGTAACCAAAGTAGGACTT